>CAWBXA010000012.1:0-71098 GCA_963792695.1 uncultured Verrucomicrobiae bacterium
ATGGGGTTCAAGAGGTCGCGAGTTCGAATCTCGCCGGCCCGATCCTCATCTCGCCGTTCGCGTCTCACCGGTAGCGGCACTCTTCCGCGCTTCACCCTCGGCAAGAATGAACACGCACCCTGAGTAGGAGCGCAAGGCGATTTAGGGCCTGGTCATGTAAAAGGTTGTCAGCGTGGGCCAATCTTCGTTCGTTCCACCGTCGTGTAGAAGCCGCTGGCGATACGGTAAGAGCTTGGACAAGAGAGCTTTGAATCCCGCACCGTTCCCAGTTACATTCACCCGCCAGCCCGCCGCTTCGTCACCGCTCCCTTCGGTGAACTTCTCAGCGTTCAGCGCAATGAGATCCCCTTTCCCGCTTGTTCGTTTCAAGTGCAAATTTTGAGCCGTTTGAGGATCGACCTCGTCGGACCGAAAGCTCAGGAGTCTCTCCTTGGTCTGACCGATCTTCTGGTCCTGTTGGACGATCAGAGCGATGCTGTGATCGGAGGAAAGTCGGCGCAAGCTCAGGGAAAAGCCGGACCCCACGGCCACCGGCGAGAATGCGAGCAGCGAACGATCCCATCCCGTATTCGGCGTTGCTCGAGGGAATAGGTGAACTCAAGTTCCCTACTTACGGGGAACAGCAGGCGGTCAGGATGGTGAACCAGGTAAATACCGCAATAAATATTCCTAAGATGATCTTGAGGTAGGTCGCTGAAGCTCATCCCAGGAACGTGGCCGGCCTTGACCTGCTCCAAGGCAAATCCGTTATTCACGAACTGCCGGTACCCTCCATCGGGCTGCCGAACGAACGCCGCACCATAGCCGCCCGAGCTTACATGGTAGCTCAGGGCGATATAGCGACCATTTTGTGAGATTCCCCCTCCCTCGATGTACGTCTCCGGACTGGCGAGGAAGCTCCGCCCGTGTTTGACTGAGACGACCCACGCCTCGGTTGGGACAATGCCCTCGTTCCCGCGAAGCTCAAGTGCTGCCTCGCCGTTCGCTGAGTGAAGCGTCTCGAAAGGCTTTGGACCAGGAGTCCGCTCTTGCTGCGCAGGGAGCGCAGAAGTGAGAAGCGCTACGGCGAGAGGGTAGATGAAAAGGCGCATCCGATTCGGGGGCATGCTCAGGTTGTCGTGCTCAACTGGCAAGCTTGCCCGAGTCCAAGGTTCCCTGCGCGAGGTCGCTCGGGAAGTTTGCCCCACTCAGGCGCGCTTTTGCGGCTCGCCGATTTGACTCACCTGTGGTTTCTTCGCTCCTGCCTCCGCATGCTCGATCACCGCTCTGGCTCCCCAAAATGACGCAGAACGCTTACGGCTTGGCTCGAGAACGCTATGCCGCGCTGGGGGCGAATGCGGAGACGGCGCTCGGGGTGCTGGCGAAGACTCCGATCTCGCTGCACTGCTGGCAGGGCGATGACGTCGGCGGCTTTGAGCGGGCGGGCGGAGCGGTCGGGGGCGGGTTGGCCGTGACGGGGAGCTATCCGGGGAAGGCGCGCACGGCGGCCGAACTGCGTGGGGATTTGGAGATGGCGCTCTCGCTGATTCCCGGCCAGCACCGGCTCAATCTTCATGCATGCTACGCGGAAGGCAGCGAAGTGAAGAGGGAGCGCAGCGAGTACACCATCGCGCAATTCCAGGGCTGGGTCGATTGGTGTCGCGCGCAGCAGCTTGGACTCGATTTCAATCCCACCTTTTTCGCACATCCGCTGGCCGAGAATGGCTCCACGCTCTCCCACCCGGACACCAGTGTGCGGCAGTATTGGATCGCGCATGGCATCGCCTGCCGCCGGGTCGCCGCGGAAGCCGCGCGGCAGCTTGGCCGAACGGCGATCACCAACTTCTGGATCCCCGATGGCAGCAAAGATCAGCCCGCCGATCGCAAAGCTCCCCGGGAGCGGCTGGCCGCCTCGCTCGACGCCATCTTCGCCGAGCCGATCGATCCGCGGCTCAACTGCGACGCGGTGGAATCGAAACTCTTCGGGATCGGCAGCGAAAGCTACGTCGTCGGCTCGCACGAATTCTATCTTGGATACGCCATCTCGCGGCAGAAGCTGCTCTGCCTGGATACCGGTCACTTCCACCCCACAGAATCGGTTGCTGACAAGGTTTCCGCCGTGCTCCCATTCGTTCCCGGCCTGTTGCTCCACCTTTCTCGTGGGGTGCGGTGGGATAGCGATCACGTGGTCGCGTTTGATGATCCTACGCGCGCCGTCATGGAAGAAATTGTACGGGGCGGCTTTCTGGAGCGCACACACGTTGGACTCGATTTTTTCGACGCCAGCATCAACCGGATTGCTGCGTGGGTGATCGGCGCACGCAACGCGCAGAAAGCGCTGCTGCTCGCCTTGCTCGAGCCTGCGGTGGAGCTGCGCACGCTTGAAGAACAAGGCGATCTCACGGGGCGGCTGGCGCTCCTCGAGGAACTGAAAGCAATGCCGTTTGGGGCGGTGTGGGATGAGCACTGCCGCCGCGCAAATGTACCCGTCGGGATGGCTTGGCTCGCAGAGGTGCGCCGCTACGAAGCGGACGTGCTTTCCATGCGCGCCTAATCAGGCCCGGCGCATGGACAAGGAGCGCCGCCAGTGTAAAGTCCTGACCATGAAACGTCGGGACTTTTTGCACAGCAGCGTGGCAGCCTTGCTTGGCGCTGGTCTCGCGCCGGGCCAACTGCGCGCTGCGGGGAATGGGCAGGGCGAAGAAGGCTGGAGCTTCCTCGCGGTCAATGATCTGCACTACGAAAATAAGGAATGCGCGCCGTGGTTCGCGAAGGTGGTCGCGGCCATGAAGACGAGCGCTCCAAAAGCGGAATTCATCATCCTGGGCGGCGACCAGGCCAACGGCGGCAAGGCCGAGCAATTTGCGCCCGTCCGCAACCTCTTCAAGACACTCGGCATCCCCGTTTACACGACGATTGGCAATCACGACTGGACCCCCTCTGAAAGCATCAAGGCCTATCGCGACATCTTCCCCGGCTCTTTCAATCAGAGTTTCGAGCATCGCGGCTGGCAGGTCGTCGGCTTCGATTCGAGCGACGGCCCGCGCGCCAAGGATACGACGATTCAACCGGCCACCCTCCAGTGGCTGGACGAAACGCTGCCGAAGCTCAGCAAGAGCAAGCCGACGATTCTTTACACCCACTTCCCGCTCGGCGCGCTCCTCCCCTATCGGCCAAAGAATGTAGAGGCGGTGCTGGAGCGCTTCGCCGCCTATAACATCCAAGCGGGATTCAGCGGCCATTTTCACAGCTTTCAGGAGCGCTCCTGGCACGGAACGATTCTAACGACCGACCGCTGTTGCTCCCGGTTTCGCGAGAACCACGATGGCACCAAGGAGAAGGGCTGGTTCGTGTGCGAAGCGAAAGCGGGCAGGATCACACGGCGCTTCGTCGAAATCCCGGAAGAATTGCGGGCACCCGCGACCGCGTGATGAAAAAAAAGGGCGACCATTGCTGGTCGCCCTGCGCTGCCATGGAATGAGATCGGGTTTTTGGTAGGTAGGATCCTCCTGGCTGCACATCCTATCGAAGCAACCGCTGTGCCATCGCCAAGGCTGTGCGGCTTTGGCGCTACTGGCTTGTGTTCGCCAGTGCCGTCGCTTGCGCGGCCATGACCAGCGACGCGCGTCCGTTCTCTTCAGTGACCTGCCGCACGTGTGAGCGGTCCGCCAGCCATGCCCGTTGATCGGCAAAGAAGGCGCGCAGGAGTTCGCAATACCGGCGCATTTTGTCGTCGCCCAAGCCGTAGTGCAGCTCGATTAGTTGCGCAATGTCGAGATTGCGGTGACGTCCCCGCGCTGCGCGGTCGCGTCCGCCAAAGCCCTTGAGCACATCCAGTCGCGCGCCCGGAAAGATCCGCATGAGGGCGCGCGTTTGCTCTTCATCGACCACCCCGCGCAGGCTGGCCCGGACCGGCACCCATTCTTCGAGTGTGAGGTCGCCCCGCTCGAAGAGCAGCCGGAACTCCTGCCGATCGAGCCTCCCGGTTTGCGTGAAGCTGTGGTGAAAGTTGACCAAGGCACCGCCGCGATAGCGCGCGGTGCATTGCACCTGCTCCTCCAAGCACGAACCGGGGCGGAGCGTCCGCTGTGCCGCCACTACCTCGCCTGCACCAAGCCATCCGTCAAACAGATCGAAGAAATGCACACCGTGCTCGATGAAGATTCCGCCGCTCTTCGCCTGGTCCCAAAACCAGTGCCCAGCCTCCAGGCCCTCGTCGCCCGCGTAGTTCTCGAAAAATCCATGCAAACACTCCCCAAGCACCTTCGATTGAACAACTTCTTGGACCGCGTGATAAAGCGGATTGTACCGCTGCATGAGGTTTGTGACGCAAAGCAGCTCGCGCGCCCCCGCCAGCGCCAGCAGCTCATCGGCCTGCGCGACAGTGAGGGCGAGTGGCTTCTCGCAGATGACGTGCTTGCCGGCTTCCAAGGCGGCACGCGCCTGCGGGAAATGCAGAAAAGGGGGCGTGGCAATGTAGATCAAGTCCACCTCGGGCCTGGCCAGCAACACCGCGGCCTCGCCGAAATCGGGCGCGCCGAAGCGCCGCGCCATGGCGAGCGCCGCTTCGCGCGTCGTGCCCGCGATGCCGACGAGGCTCACGCCGTCGGCCTGGAGGAATTGCTGGAGGGCAAACATCCCGAACCCACCCGCGCCGATGGCACCAATGCGTAATGTCTTCAATGCGCCAATCTGCGCGCGACTGCCCCGCTCCGCGAGCTTCTTCCGTGGCAGTCTTTCGCCTTTTCGAAATCGACCATCACGAGGACTCGTCTAGGGTGACGCTCGATGCATTTATCCCTTCTGCTTGGGCTCTGCTGCGCACTCAGTTGCGCGCGCGCGGCGGAGGTGGATCTCCTCGTTTATGGTGCGACTCCGGGCGGAATTGCGGCATCGCTCGCGGCGGCCAACGATGGCGATCATGTGCTGCTGGTGGAGAAAAGCGACCGGCTCGGCGGCATGCTCACCAATGGGCTTTCGCACCCGGATTTTCGCTCCTGGCAGTCACTGAGCGGAACCTTTCTCGATTTCACCAAGTGTGTTCTGGAAGCGTACCGCCCGGAACTCGGCGCCCACGCTGCGGCGCTCACAGTGCGCGGCACGGTGGCGGAGCCGAAGGTGAATCTCGCCGCGCTTGAAGCATTGCTCGCTGCGCAGCCCCGCATCACGGTGCAACGCGAGTGGGCGCTCGAGGCCGTGGCCACCAGCACGGAAGCGGAGAGCGAGGTGGAGGGTGCGATGCGGGCGCTCGAGGTCTGCCTTTTCGCCGATCCCCAAGGCGAACGCCACTCAGTCCCAGCCTGCTTTTTCATCGACGCGACCTACGAGGGCGATCTCATGGCGGCGGCCGGTGTACCATATCGAGTCGGTCGCGAAGGGAGCAAGGAGTTCGGCGAAGCGCTCGCTCCGGCGGAAGAGGATGCCCAACTGCAAGGCTACAGCTTCCGCTTCTGCATGACGCGCGACCCGGAAAACCGCGTGCGCGTGCGCGCGCCGAGGGGGTATGCACGGGAGGATTATCTGGCCGTGCTGGATGGCATCAAGAGCGGCACTATCAAGTCGGCTTTCGGGCCAGAATCTGCCTCGCCGCCGCACTCGGTGTTTGGAGTGCGCCAGCCGCCTCTGCCTCACGGGAAATTCGAGGTCGGCGAGATGCCCGGTGGTCTGGTGCCGCTGGCGCTGACCGGTGCCAATGAGGGGTGGCCGGATGGAGGTGGTGGGGTCGCCATTCGCGCGGGAGTTGCGCCGGAATTCAGTGCGCCGCCCTTTTCGCGCGTCGGATTGGCCGCCAATCGCCAGCGCATTCTTGATGAACACACGCGATGGAGTGCCAGCCTGCTCTACTTCCTGCAAAACGACTCCGCACTTCCGGACGCGTTTCGGATGGAAGCGGCCGCTTGGGGCTGGTGCCGCGACGAGTTTCCCGAAAACGCGCATCTGCCCGATCAATTGCTCGTTCCGGAAGCGCGGCGCATGCAAGGGACAGCCATTTTCACCGAGAGCGATTGCGCCTGCGAGCCGGGGGACGCACGCGCCGTGCTTCATCGCGATGCCATCGCCATCGGCGACCTGGGGCTGCGCTGCGAAGCGACGGCCCATGAAGGCGCACGCATCGGTGGCCGCCCGGTGGGCGGCTTTGCCCGGAGCGTCGCACCTTATCAGGTGCCTTATGGCGTCCTCCTGCCGCGTCACTTCGAAAACCTGTTGGTTGTCGGTGCGGCGAGTTCTTCGCATGTGGGCTTTTGCGCGCTGCACTACGAGCCCGTCTGGATGGCGCTGGGGCAAGCCGCGGGCCTGGCTGCGCACCTCGCCCGTTCCGAGCGCCTGCTCGTCGCGCAAGTCCCCGTCGCGAAATTGCAAACGCGGCTCCATCAGGCGGGTGTGGCGACAGTCTATGTCTCCGATGTGCCAGCGGACTCAGCGGACTTCGCCGCCGTGCAATGGTGGGGCACCGCTGGCGGATTCCATGGAATTGAGCAGCCGCCTGGCGCGCAGACTGAACTGAGCGCGGAGCCTCCCGCAGGCCGTGAAGCGGCGTACCCGAGCCACGCCGCTCAACTGGAAAAGCCGCTCGAAGAGCCAATTGCGGGTAAGTGGCGTCGACTCTCCGCAGACCTGGGCCTGGCGGCGCCTCCGGCGACGCCGGGCCTCACGCGCGGTGCTTTCCTGCGGGCTGTTTGGGAAACCGCGGGTCAGCCGTGATCCCGCGCAGTTCGCGATTCCCCTCGCCTGCTGCACGGGATGTGCTTTGCTCACTCTAAACCGTCCCTGTCCCATGAAATTGCTCATCTTCGTCAGCCTGAATGTCTTCGGAGCGATCGGCTGGTGGCTCGGCGAGTTGATGGGCGGCATCATGACCGCCTTCTTCGTCAGCGGGGTGGGAAGCATCTTCGGCGTGTACGCGGGCTGGGCCACGGCCCGCCGCTACTTGGGTTAAGGGGCGCCATCCGCCCTTCAGGCCACGCGGCCGCAGCAGTTCTTGAACTTCTTGCCGCTGCCGCAAGGGCATGGGTCGTTGCGGCCCACTTTGAGCGGCTGGGTGACGGTGTCGTGCCGCGATTCGAAAGCCGCTTCCAGACTCGGCTCCGGACTCGCCGTTCGACCGTGCCGGTCGGCGGCGTGGCATCGGCGCTGTCGATCTGCTGGCCGGGATCGCTGCCCCGCGTGCCGGGAACTGCCGTCTGTGAAGAACCACCAGTTTCATCCGGCGCAATGAGGAACTGCGGCAGCGAGGAGAGGAATTGCTCGAACGCCATGATGTTCGAGGTCGAGCGAAAGAGATTGTGCAAGATCTCGCTCTTCATGTTCCCCATCAGCTCGGTGAACATCTCGTAGGCCTCGGTCTTGAACTCGATAAGCGGATCCTTCTGACCGTAGGCGCGCAGATAGACCGCCTCGCGCAGGGAGTCCATGCCGTACAGATGCTCCTGCCAGAGCCGGTCGATGGCGCTCAGCATGATGTGGCGCTCGAGAAAACGGATCGCCTCCGCCTCTTCATGCGCGCATTTCAACTCATAGCTCTTTTTGATCTTCTCAATGAGGAAGTTGCTCACTTCCGCAGCGTCTTTGCCTTCCAGTTCGCCTGCGTCCTTGGACAAGCCGAGCGGGAAAGTGATGTTCACCCAGTTGAGCAGCCCCTCGAAGTTTTTCTCATCATCCGGCGGCAGAAACGAGATGACTTTCTCCGGAATCGCCTCGTCGATGACCTCGTAAATCAGCGGACGCGGGTCGTCCGTATTGATCGCATCGTTGCGCCAGCCGTAGATGACTTCGCGCTGGTTGTTCATCACGTCATCAAACTCCAGCGACCGCTTGCGGATGAGGTAGTTGCGCTGTTCGACCCGCTTTTGCGCTGTCTCGACGGACTTATTCAGCCAGGGATGCTCCAGGGACTCACCTTCCTGCAAACCGAAGCGCTCCATCATGCGCGTCATACGGTCAGCCGCGCCGAAGTTGCGCATAAGGTCATCCTCGAAGCTGACGTAAAAGCGGCTCATGCCCGGATCACCTTGCCGTGCGCAGCGTCCGCGTAGCTGCCGATCAATACGGCGCGATTCGTGCCGCTCCGTCCCGCAGACATACAGACCGCCCAAGCCGGCCACTCCCTCTCCCAGCTTAATGTCAGTGCCGCGTCCCGCCATGTTCGTCGAGATGGTCACCGCTCCCTTTTGTCCCGCGCGCGCGACGATTTCCGCCTCCTGCATGTGATACTTCGCGTTCAGGACGGCGTGCGGGATTTTCTCGCGCTTCAACATGCGCGACAGGACTTCGCTTTGCTCGACGCTCACGGTGCCGACCAGCACTGGCTGTCCCTTGGCGTGCACCGTCTTGATCTCCTGCACCACGGCACTGAACTTTTCCCGCCGCGTCTTATAGATCAGGTCATTCAAGTCCTCGCGGACGCATGGTTGATTCGTTGGGATCACCGCCACATCCAGCTTGTAAACGTCGTGAAACTCGTTGGCTTCCGTCTCCGCCGTGCCCGTCATGCCAGCCAGCTTATAGTAGAGCCGGAAATAATTCTGGATAGTGATTGTCGCCAGCGTTTGCGTTTCGCGATCCACCGTCACCCCTTCCTTCGCTTCCACGGCGCCGTGCAAGCCGTCGCTCCAGCGGCGGCCCGTCATCTTGCGCCCGGTGAACTCATCAACGATGACCACCTTCCCCTCCTCGACCACGTAGTTCACGTCCTTTTCAAACAGGCAATAGGCGCGCAGCAATTGTGAAATATTATGAATCCGCTCGCTCTGCTGATCCATGTACGCCTGTCGCTTTGATTTCTCCTCCGCCTTCTGTTCAGGCGTGAGCGGCGCCGTGTCGATCTCTGCAAATTGCAGCATCAAATCCGGCAGCACAAAGGCATCCGGATCCTCTGGACTCATGTAAGTGCGCCCTTGCTCGCTTAAGTCCGACTCGTGCGCCCGCTCGTCAATTGTAAAGAAGAGCTCCTCTTTCAGAGCGAAAAGTTCTTCCTTCCGCGCATCCGTGTAAAAGCTGAGCTCCGCCTTGTCGATGGCGCGTCGCTTCTCAGGATCCTCCTGCGCGCGCAGAAGCCCTTTGTTCCGCGGTTGCCCGAACTTCACTTTCGTCAGCATCTTCCCAAACTCCTCCGTCTTGCCCTGCGCCCACAGCTCCTCCGCTTCCGAGCAGAGCCGGTTGCAGAGCATCGTCTGCTTGAGCACCAATTGCTCGACCAGCGGCTTGTATTTGTCAAACTGGTGCGTCGAGACCGTCGCGGGGCCGGAAATAATCAGCGGCACGCGCGCTTCGTCGATGAGGATGGAATCCACCTCATCCACGATGGCAAAGGCGTGGCCGCGCTGGACCTGCTGTTCCTTGCTGGTCGCCATGCCGTTGTCGCGCAGGTAATCGAAGCCGAACTCCGAGTTCATCCCATAGGTGATGTCGGCCGCGTATTGCTCGCGCCGCACCTCCGGCGGCTGATCGTGCTGCAGCACCCCGGTCGTCAGCCCCAGAAAGCCGTAGAGCTGTCCCATCCACTCCGAATCGCGCCGCGCCAGGTAGTCGTTGGTCGTGACCAGGTGCGCGCCGCGTCCGGCCAGCGCATTTAAAAAGAGCGGCAACGTGGCCACCAGCGTCTTGCCTTCGCCCGTGGCCATCTCGGCGATCTTGCCGCGATGCAGACAGATGCCGCCCACGAGTTGCACGTCGAAGTGGATCATGTTCCAGGTCGCCGGCTGATCGCAAACCGGGAAGGTCATGTGCCGCTCCGTCATGCGCCGCGCCGCATTTTTCACAGCGGCAAATGCTTCCGGCAGCACCGCATCGAGCCGGCGCTCGCGCTCTTCCGGATCCTCAATTGCCGAAATCTCCGCCTTCCAACCGGCGGCCTTGGCTCGCAATTCCTCGTCGCTCAACGCCTGGTATTCCTGCTCGATGACGCAAAATCTCGTCCACCAGCGGGCGCAACGATTTGACAAGGCGCGTGTTCTTCGAGCCGATAACCTTCTTGATGAGCCAATTAATCATGACGTGCGGGAGAGACGATGTACCTGCGATGCGCGCCGGGCGCAAGCAGCGGCGCGTGTCTTAGGGCCGTTCAGAGACGCGACGCCATCGTCGTGAGTGGTGCTTTTCACCGACCTGGAATCAATCTCCAAAGGAGAGCACCCAGTCCGAACCCCGCGTCTGCGGCTCGACATGCCCCGCTCGCCCGCGCAATCTCCTCCCATGCCTCTCGACACTTCGCTTTTGGGCCAGCCGGTGGAAGTCGGCCAGATCGCCCGCGAACTTAAAAAGCTTTGGGAAAGCTCCGGCGGCACCAAATCCCGCGCCTCCCTGGTCAATTTCGCCGTCCGGTGCGAAGGCGCCGCCGCTCTGGAGTCAAATACCCGGCTCATCTCCGACTTCACCCGCGAGCACGCCTGCCGCGCCATTCTCCTCGCGCAAGTGGACGAGCCCGGCACGCCAGCCGTGCAGACTTGGATCAATGCGCACTGCCATCTCTCACGCGCCGGCGCCAAGCACGTCTGCTGTGAGCAGATCACCTTCCTCATCAATAGCCCGTCTGAGCAACTCGTCTCCAACGTTCTCTTTGCGAATCTCGATTCAGACCTGCCGCTCTACCTCTGGTGGCAGGGTGAATTGCGCGACGGAATGGATGAGCAACTCTGGACGGGCGTGGACCGCCTCATCTTCGACAGCCGCGACTGGCGGGATCTCGGCGGGCAAATCGAGCGCCTTCAAGCCGGGCTCCAAGCCGCCAGCTCCCGGCTGATTCTTTGCGACCTGAACTGGACCCGCACCCTCCACCTTCGCCAGGCCGTGGCGCAGATGTTCGATCATCCCGATCACGCCGCACTGCTCGGTGGGGTCGAGCACATGATCATCCAGCACGCGCCTGGGTATCAATCAACCGCTCTCCTCTTCGCTGCGTGGATTTCCGCGCAACTCGGATGGCGGACGAGCAGCCGCGACGGGGCGCGCCTTACCTTCACGGCGGCCACGGGTGAATCCGTTCACGGCGAATTGCGTGCAACACCGGGAGCGCCCATCAGCCTTTTCGAACTCGCCTCCCCCTCTGGCACCGTCTCGATCCAGCGCACCGCTGGTTCCTCTTTCTTCCGTGCCGAAGGTCGCGGACGCGACCGCCCGCTTTCGAGCCACCTCATGCCGGCCAGCCAGGACGATCTTATCCATCTGCTCGACGAAGAACTCACCCTCGGCGGGCGCCACCGTGTCTATCTCAAAGCGCTCGCAGCGCTGGAGCCGATGCTCAGCGCGGAGCGCGTCCTCCTCTAGCGGCTACGCGTGCTTTTTGTTGAAACGCGACACTTCGCGGTCCACCTCCCGCTTCACCGCGCGCGCTTTCAGGCCGGCCCGCTGGTCGCCCTTCTCTTTCCCTTTGCCCACGCCGATCTCGACTTTCACCTTCGCCCCTTTCCAGAACATCCGCAGCGCCACGAGCGTGTGGCCTTTGATCTGCGTCACCTCCCTCAGATGCGCAATCTCGCGCCGGTGCAAGAGGAGCCGTCGCTGCCGCTTCGGCAGGTGCTGTTCGAAGCTCGCCCGGGCGTAGGGCTGGATATCCGCGTCGAAAAGAAACGCCTGGTCCTTCTCAATCCGCGCAAAGGCGCCAGTGAGATTCGCGAAGCCAGCCCGGATCGACTTAACCTCAGTCCCCTTCAATTCCAGCCCGCACTCGTAGCGCTCCAGGATGTGGAATTCGTGCAGCGCTTTCCGGTTGACCGTGATCTCGGGATTCATCAAACGCTGGGGCAGGCCTGGCCTGCGTGAGGTGGCGCGCTTAGGCCGCAGCCGCCGCTTTTTCAGCGCGCTCAGCCGCTTGCGCCGCCGACTCAAAGGTCAGCTTGCCGTCGATAACCTCCGTCAGCGCGATGTCGGAAAAGCCCATGCGCGCGCCGAGCGTATCAATCATCGGACGGTGGCCTTGGGAAAGTTGCCGCACCCGCTTGGAGATGACGTTGACCAACTGCTGTTGGTTGGGAATCTTTTTGAGAGCTTCTTCGAGGAGTAGGCTGGACATGGCGCGAAACGAGATTCCCACGGGAAAAATGGAGGCGGAAGATGGGGGTCCTCAGCCCTTCTGTCAAATGAAATTTCCACTTCGTCACGACGCGCGAATTGACTCAAATCAAAAGACACCCGTCGGTGCCTTGGCGAGGGGGAGAGAATGGAACGTTGACTCAGAATCGAGGACACCGGGCGGATGTCCCTGACGATGAGCCAAAAAAGCAAAGACGAAGTCCTCACTTTAACGCGTGCCCGCTATCAGCGACGAGGGCTTGGTGGGCGCAGCAGATTGCTCGATGAGTTTTGCGAACTTTGCGGGTACGAGCGCAAGTACGCGATCAAGCTGCTGGGCGGCAAACGGCGGGCGGATGGGCCGGCCGTGCAGAAAGGAGGGGCGCATCCGAAGTATGGCGTGGCAGAGCGGGCCGTCTTAAAGGAGATCTGGTTGGCCGCCGAACAGCCATGCGGCAAGCGGCTCAAAGCGGCGCTCGGGCTCTGGGTGCCGCCTTTCGAAGCGGAACGTGGACGCCTGGATGACGAGCTGAGGCAGCGGTTGAGCGAGATCAGTCCCGCGACGATTGATCGTTTGTTGGCACCGTGTCGCGCGAGCTTGGGGAGCCGCAGGCACTGCGGCACCCGGCCTGGAACCTTGTTGCGCAGTCAAATCCCCGTCCGCACCGAACACTGGGACGTTGCGGGGCCGGGCTGGCTGGAGGCGGACACGGTGGCGCACTGCGGGGAATCGATGGCGGGAGACTTCTGCTGGAGCGTGACGCTGACCGACGTTCATACGCAGTGGACGGAAACGCGGGCGATCTGGAACCGAGGCCAGCACAGCGTGCAGGGGCGCATCCAAGAGGTGGAAGAGGCGCTCCCTTTCCCAATTCTCGGCTTTGATTCCGACAACGGCGGGGAGTTTCTCAACTGGCATTTGCACGACTACTTTCGGCTCCGCGCGCGCCCGGTGGACTTCAGCCGCTCGCGTCCGTATCGCAAGAATGATAACGCCCGCGTCGAGCAGAAGAACTGGACCCATGTGCGGCAACTGGTCGGCTACGGGCGACTGGAGCATCCCGAGCAAGCGGAGCGGCTCAATGCCCTCTACGTCAAAGAATGGAACCTCTTTCGCAACTTCTTCTGCCCCGTGATGAAGCATCTGCGCACCGAAGTCGAAGGGAGCCGCAAACGCCGGGTTTACGATGAGCCCAGGACGCCCTTCGAGCGATTGCGCGATGCTGGCGCCGACCCAGAGCGGATCAAACGATTGGAGAAACAAAGGGCCGCCCTCAATCCCTTCGAACTGAAGCGCCGGATCGAGAAGAAGCTGCGCGCCGTGCTCCAGACGCCAGCCAGACGGCCCTGCCAACTGGCTGCCTGAGTGCCAGCAGGGCGCAACCCGCACGCGAAAAAGGGCTTTCCTCCAGTCGCCCAACGGGCTCCTTCCGGAAAGCCCTTTTGCGCGCAAACCCTTACCCCGCTCCGGTGTCCTCCGATTGTGAGGCAACGTATCGAACTTTTTCGTCACTCGGGTGTCCTTTTCGCTTGAATCAACACGCGCGCCCCTCTCTGCTTGGCCGGCGCCGTCGCTGGCTCGCCCGCTGTCTGAAACCTCAGACGATCGGGTTGTGGGGAGCGGGTTTGCCCGAAGCACGGATGGGCGTGACTTTCACCACGTTTTCCGAGTCGTAGTCGATCAGTTGCAGCCAGTCTTCCGTGATGTCGCTCGGCGGGAAAATGTCGTTTTCCAAGTACTCGGCCTCCAGCGAGCCGAGCAGGTCGTTCTCGCTGATGCCTTCCTCCTGCTGGCTGGCGATGGCGCGCTTGATGGCCAGGCTCTTGGCGCGCTCCACGATCGATGGCGATGATCGCGCCGCTGAGCGAGATCGCCACGATAGAGCGTCTCCTTTTTGCCGCTGCGCAGGGTGATCGAGAGGAAACGGTTTTCGTCGCGCTTGGCAAAGACGGCATCGATCAGGCGATCTGCCAGGCGCTCGATGGCTGCGGGGACGCTGCCGGCTTCCTGCACGAGCGCGCGGATCGTAGGGGAGATTCGGCGCGAGGTAGATCTTGAAGAATCTCGCGCGCGCCCTCCCGCGTGGGCCGGCTGACCTTGATTTTCCGGTCGATGCGACCGGGCCGCAGGATGGCAGGGTCGATGAGGTCGGCGCGATTCGAGGCGAGGATGATGACCACCTCGCTGAGCGATTCGATGCCGTCCATCTCCGTGCAAAACATCGGCACAAGCGTGGAGAGGATGTTCGAGTAGCGGCTGAGCGCGGCGCGTGCCGAGGATCGATTCGGCTTCATCGATGAAGAGGAAGGGAAGAAAGCCTTCGCGCCGCTTCTCGCGCGCGGTGGCGAAGATTTCGCGGACCATGCGCTCGCTTTCGCCCACCCACATATTGAGGATTTCCGGCCCCTTGATGTGCATGAAATACTCGCGCATTTCTTCGCCGGTCTGCTGCTTGAGCTGCTGGGTGAGATTGTAGGCCGTGGCCTTGCCAATGAGGGTCTTGCCGCAACCGGGAGGGCCGTAGAGGAGGAAGCCCTTGGGCGTGGCATGCTGAAAGCGCGCAAAGAGGTCCGGGTGCAGCAGCGGCAGTTCGATGGCGTCGCGAATGGCAGCGAGCGCTTCCTGCTGGCCGCCGACTTTTTCCCACGGCAGCTCTGGCACCGTATCGAGGTAGTATTCGTCGTGAGTGCGGGCCGTGCCAGCACCTCGATCGCGACCTTGAAATTGGCATCAACGCGCACTTCGTCGCCGGCCTTGAGCTTCTCCTTCAGCAGGAGATCGCTCCGCTGGAGGACGGTTGATTGCACGCCGTGTTCGGAGCCGACGCGAAGCCGGTCGTGACCGAGCACTTCGGCGATCTTCACCACCGGGCCCGTCTTGTCGTAGCCGAGATCGCCGACGATGACATAAGCCTCGTTGACCAGCACCCGAGTGCCGCGCCGAAGCGAGCGAAGATCGAGCGCGCGGATCGAGGTTGCAGTAGTAATCCGCTCCGCCGACCACGATTTGCGCCGTTTCCATCGTCTGCGCGCCCGAGGAACGTGCCGATGCGATTCGCGGGCGCGGTAACCTTCCGAACGATCGCCTCGAGCTTTTCGATGGCCTGCTGTGCCTCGGCCACCATCTCCTCCTGCTCCGCGGCCAGGCTGCGCAGCTCGAGCAATTCACGCCCCAGCGGGTCGGGCGGCGGATAGGCGGAGATCAACGCCTCCAGCGCTTCGACAAGGCTCGCCGGCAGGCCCGGCGGCGGCCGATCAAAAGAAGATTCGTCCATGCGGTGGCGGATGGCGCAACCATACGCCACAAAGCTGCGGAGGCAAATGCTGCCGGGCTTTGCATGTAGGCGACTTCGAAGGTTTAGCAGTGCGTGATGCCCTTGGTCAGTCCGCTTTCTTGCTCTCAGCGCTGCTGCTGGTAGTCCCTGCGATAGGCGTCGGAGCGACGGTGGTGGCAGTGGCGAGAAGGTTGCGGCTCATCTCCTGCAAGGTGGTGTACACGCCATCGCTCGCAATGGTGCGGAAGCGGCTGAGGCGGACGTTGTCGCCGGCGGGCTCTCCCCAGACGCCAATGAGGATGCGCGCGTCCGGGAAGCGTTCGCGAAGACGCTTGTACGTGTAGAGGGCGCGCCGGGTGGCGCCGGGTGGGGTCACCGAGATACAGAACTGCCGGGTGGAAAGTTTACTCACTTCCTCGATCATCTCGCCCGTGAGCAGTTTCGAGGGGATGAGTTTGCACGCGGCGCCGGCGGTCGCGAGGAGTTTGCAGAGCATGAGCCCGGCCAGCTCATCGGCGTAGTCGCAGGCGGGAATGATGACGGCCGCAAGGTCGGTCTCCGGCAGCGTGCCGGGTGGGGTGGATTGGTTCGCCGCCGCGGACGGCGAGGAGGCGGCGGGGGTCCGGACTTCGCCCAAATCGGCCACAATGCCATTGACCTGCTCGAGCATCTGCGCGCGGAGTTCATCCGAGAGCACATCGCGGTTGAAGTCTTCATCGGCGAGCCGGATGGCGCGAATGATCAGTTCATCGTAGGTCTGCCCAAGGGTGTGCTTCGCCAGATGCTGCTCGGCAATGTCGAGCACCTCGTCCTCGTCTTTGGCCAGCAGGCGCTGGTAGAAACGGTCTTCATCGGCGATGGGCGGCCGGTCGCCCAGCAGGACATCGAGGAAGGAGAGCGCCGGGAGGTACTTGCCCATGACGGCGATGCAGACGGTGAGCGGCGTTGCGAGAAGCAGCCCGGTGGTCCCCCAAAGCCAGGTCCAGAAAGCGGCGGCGATGATGACGGCCATGGGTGCGATGCCGGTACTATGCCCGTAAAGGTAGGGCTCGATCACGTTGGCAGTGACCAGTTCCACGACCACAAAAAGGCCGAGCGTGACCGCGGGCATCCACCAGCCCGGCGCGACCGCGAGCGAAAGCGCCATGGGAAAAGCGGAGGCAATCCAGGCGCCGATATAAGGGATGAAGCGCAGAAGGGTCGCGAGCAGCCCCCAGAGGATGCCATTCGGCACGCCGATAAAGGCGAGCCCGACACCGATGGGGAGACCGTAGCAGGCGTTGACCACGAGCTGCGCCAGCAGGTATTTCGAAACGCGGTGGGCGGCCTCATCCAACGCCTGGGTGGTGGTCTGAAGATGCCCGCGCCCGATCAAGTGAATGATGCGGTCGCGCAGATCTTCGCGGCCAAGCAGCATGAAAATGACGAAGACAATGACAATGGCAGCGGTGCCGATGGGCGCGAGGATTGGTGTGACGAACTCCGTGATCGTCTCGAGTGCCCCTTTGGCCGTATTGACCACTTCGACTTTCTGGACGCGATCCGCGAGATCCGCCGGTCTGGTGCGCGGCTTGTTGGCGGGTGTGACCGCCGCGGCGGGCGCGCCTGTCTTGGCATCAGTGGCGGCGGGCTCTTCCGGCTTGCTGATGTCTTTGCTGAGATCCTGGAGTGTCTTGGTGGCGTTGGCAAAGACCCCGTGGCCAGGCGCTTTCACAGCCATGATTTTGCGGTGCAGTTCCGTCTGGTAGCCGGGGAGTTTTTGCGCGATGTCAATCAGTTGCCCGCCGACAATGGCACCGAGGCCGCCCAGGAAAGAAAAGGTCAGCAGCGTCACGGTGATGACGGCTCCGATGCGCCCGAAGTGCCAGTGCTCAAACTTTCGCACAATGGGTGCGAGGACAAAGGAGAGCAGGATGGCCAGCGCCAGCGGCATGAAAAAGTCACGCGCCAAATAGAGTGTGGCGACAACGAGGAAAAGTGGCAGCAGGATGTTTTTGGTGCGCCGAACGGTATCCATGGGATTCGGAGCGGAATCGGCGGAGGGGCGGCCCTCAGCCGTAGTGGCGACGGGCCGTCTGAGCGGAGGGAGGCGGCGCGCTGCGGAAGAACTTATGCAGTCTCGACCGCGAGCCCGCCAGCAGGTATTTTCACCTGAAGGTTGAGAAGGCGGCGCGGCCGGTGCAGGAGCGCCTTTTGCACCAGCGGGGTCAGGACCGCGAACAGCGCCCCGATGGCTGAGAGCCAGAGGCTGAGGGGAAGAAGCCGCGGGAAGTAGCGGAACACGATGCGGTACTCGCCCGCGCCTGGCAGCCGCACCCCTTTATACATGTGATTCACCCGGAAATATGGGACCGACGCGCCGTTAACGGTGACGCGAAAGTTGCCGGGCTCGAAGTTCTCACTTAAAACCACCACCCCTGCTGAGGGGGCGCTCACGGTGAAGGCGGTGGTGTTGGTCGTGAGTTGATAGGCATGGGCGGGAACGACCTGGCGTGCCCCCGTCTTGCTCTCGCTCACCGCCGCGACTTGGGAGTCCGGTGCGCCGCTCTGGGTCGCGGCAAAAGGCCGCCCATCCCCCTCGCGCGCCATTTTGACGAAGTCCTGGACGTTCCCATAGCGGCTCACCTGATCGGTGAAAAAGGCGCGTGGCCACGCCTCTTTGCTCTCGAAGATCTGCAAGTCGGCCCGGCCTACCGGCGCGAGGCCGGGCGGAACCGCGGCGCCGCCTTCGCGGAGGTAAAAGCGCAAGTTGAGCAGATCGAGGAGCGGCTTTTCCTGCGGGAGCGCTGGCTCGTCCAAGCGCAGGCGCCAATCCAGATCGAGCGGAAATTGGGCGGCGCGGCAAAATTCGCGGTACTCGCGATTCATGAGCGCATCAGGGCCGCACAGCCCTTCCAGGCCGAGGAGCGCATTGTAGCCGGGCGAGAGCGTATAGCCTAGGCCGTAGGTGCGGGCGGGTTCGGTGAGCCGGCGGCGGACGCGATCGAGCGCGGGGGATTGCGCCTCGAGATCGGCGGCGTGCCTGGGATTCATCACGTAGTCATCGAATTTGGTGCTCGTGTACATGCCGTGTCGGAAGTGGATGACCACGAGGCAGGCCGCCGCGAGTGCGAGGCCCGCGAACCGAACGGGCTTCGTGACGGATTCGTCGCCGAGGGCGCGGCCTGCCAGTGCCCAGCCGGGGCTGCTCAACCAGCGAAGCGCGAGCGGGAAGAGCCCGCAGGCCACCAGCAGCGCAGGGGCGGCGCTGAGGAAGAAGCGGCTGTGAAGCAGAGGGGTAAGGTGAAAGAAATAAGCCTCGTGGTGCGGCAGCGCTTGCGTGAAGCCGAGATACAGCACCAGCAGCAGCGCGCCAAAGATGAGGGAGCGTCGCCAGGCTCGCAGCCACTCGCCTTGACTGGCCGGGGCGCAGCAGTCCCGCAGGCCGAGCGCCGCGAGAATGGGGAGCAAAATCACCAGCACCGCGCCGAAGACGGTCGGTAGATGCTCGATTTTTCCGAGCAGTGGCAGGGCGACAATCCAACTCGGCGGAAAGAGGCCGAAGACCAGGGAAAAGGGAAGAAGAGCGCTGAGCGAAAGCGCCAGGGCGGTGCGATCCTGCAACGTCCTTCGCCAACTGGCCGCGAACCAAAGCATCCCGGCGAGCACGAGGAAATTCACGACTGGGATGGGTATGGTACTCCTGCCTGGTAACGTCCTGCGAAAAAAGGTCGTCGAAGAAGGCGAGCAGCAGGCCGGGCTGGAGTTGATAAGCGGCAGGTGTGTCGTAGGTGGTGGCCGCCTGCCTGAGGGCGTCGATGAAAACCAACCAGCAGGGGGCGCTCAGCAAGGCAAAGAGGAAGCTGGCCCAGGCTAGCTGGACAAAGTTGCGCCAGCGCCGCGCCGCCTGCCCTGGGTCAAGCACCAGGACGAGCACGCCCGCGAGGTTCAAGCAAACGAGCAGCATGCTCGCTTCCTTGGCCGTGCCACTCGCCAGCTCCATGAAGTCGGCGAGCACCAGGGCCGCAGTCCATCCCCAAGCGCGCCAGCCATCCACCTGCCGGATGCCGAGCCACGGGAGCAGCACCCACGGCGCATAGCAGACGCTGAAGAAGGCGGGATGACTGAAGCGGAAGGAGAAGAAGCCAAGCCAGGCGCAGGAGCCTGCCAGGAGCATCGCGAGCCCGAGCCGCCGCGTGACCATCCAGACGCAGAGCCCCAGGCCGAGCGAGAAGAGCGCCTTGGCGGCCAGGAACTTGAGGTCCCACGCCCAAGCTGCGCCATTCGTGAGCAACGGGAGCAAGTGGAGCGGATCGCCCAACATGGAGAGCCCCTGCCCCAGAAGCGGGACGCCGCCGGAGCTATAGCGGTTCCAGAGCGGCCATTCGCCGTCAGAAAACAGGGCGCGATGCTCCAGGGATGAATAGGGGAGATTTTGCCAAATCATGGCGGCGACGTCTGCGCCCTTCGGATCTTCCGGCGCTTCGGGGAAAGCGCCGGGAATGGTGGGATTGCCAAACAAGAGCAACGGCGCGCCATTGCCGGGAGAGACGAAGCTCCGGTCGCAGAAGACCACCGGAAAGCAGCTCGCGATGGAGGCGGCCAAGGCCACCGCTCCGAGCGCCATGGGAGGCTTGCGCTGGGCGCTCTGCCAGATCGTCAGGAAGAGACGTCGGATCGCAGCGGAAGTCGTGGGCGGGATCCGGCCGGCGAACAGAATTTGGCCGCCAAGCAAAGCGCCGGTGAGCAGCACGAAGAGAGCGGCGATTTCGAGCGCTTCAGGTTCCCAGCCGGAGAGGACGGTGAACGGGGTGGCCAGCGGCGCGTCCAGCCCAAGGTACGCGCTGGTGGATGAACGGAGGTCGAGCCGCTCGCCCGTGAGCGCCCCCGTTGTCCCAGGCACCGTGTGCGCTTCGCGGAAGGGGAAGCTCGCGAGCACCGTCCCGTCCCGGCTCTCGAGGCGGAGCGTTTCCAGGGCGATCTGCGGCACTCCGAAAAAGCCGAGCCGCACCGCATGGATGCCGGCCGGCAGCGCGAGGGCGAGCCGCTGAGGACCGGCGCTTGCCTTAAGGGTGACGGCCAATTTTGCGGGCCGGTTGGCGGCGATGCCATGGCCCCCATCAAGACGGACCGCGACGCTCCCCGCCTGCGGCGTCGGCCCAAGCATCAAGATGAGCAGCGTTGGCTCCGACGGCGGTTCTTCGGGCGAGAATGGCTGCCACAGCAAAAGCCACGTTAACACGCCGGCCACTGCAGCACTGCCGAGCAAAGCGGGGTAGCGGAGCAGGGCCAGAAGGCGGCGGCGGTGGACCATGGGGCGGCTACGCCAAGCAAAGGCGGTGCCACTTGGCGAAGTTGGGAGTCCACGATGGGATGAATGGGACACTTTGGGCCGGAGTGCTGGCGAAGCCCGAGAGGGAGTTCGGCGATTTTTCAGAATTGCCTTTTCGCAGGCATGGAAGCTGCACTTCGCTGGCTAACGTCTAATCTATGAAATACGCCCTTCTCTCCCTCGGCGCCGCGCTTCTCTTCACCTCCTGTGCGGCGGTGCATGTCGTCGATACTCAAACGGCGGCGGTCGTGACCGCGCTGCCCAAGGCCATCTACATCCGACCCTTCTCGATTGATGGCGCAGATTTCCGCGGTCGGCATGAGGGTGGCATCGGTGAGCGGCCCATCCGCCAATCGCTGGCTCCCATTGAGTTTGCGCAGGCGCTCAAGGAGGAGATGGAGAAGCTGGCCCCCGCCCGCATTTTGCAGCCCGACGAAGCGGCGCCGCTCGGCTGGCTGGTCGAGGGGACGATCGACGAGGTCAATGCGGGCAACGAGGTGCTGCGCACGCTCGGCGGACTGCCCCAGGCCAACCCACTTGGTCGCTCCCACATCAAGATCCATGTCCGCGTCATTGATCTGGACCACGGCTATGCGCAGGTGGAAGCGAAGGGCGGCGGGACGCTGGGCCGGCATGGCCGCGTTATCTATGAATTCGATGTGGCTGGCGGAAGCCGTTTCAGCGGCCTGCGTGGCTCGGTGTATGCGCCGGGTGCTGGCTACGCGACGCCGTTTGATTACCGCAACGCCGCCGAGCGCATCCGCACCGCCCTGGAGCATGACCCGATGCGCTACGGCATCCGTACCTCGCCCACGATTGGCCGGTAAGCCGCTGACCTGCCGCACTCTCAAAAAGAGGGCGGGCTTCAGCCGGGAGCGCGGCGACCAGTGAGTCGCCGCCCCGGCGGAAGCCCGCCCTCTTCGCTTCCATGGTGGGTACGGAACTCAGCCGCCCTTTAACATCGTGAAGTACAGCCAGAGGACGACGATCACAAAGACGGTCAGCAGGACGAAGAACATCAGCCGCCCGCGATTGCGTTCAGCGCGGAGGCGGCGCTGGCGCGGCACGACGCCGGCATTCAGGTCGTAGCGGCGGTCTGGCAGGGCGGAGCGGGGGCCAACGCTGTTCAGGCTGGAGACGCGGGTGACGTACTCCTCGCGCTGGCGGCGCTTCAACTCGGCGGCTTTGCGCGGAGCTTCCTCGATCAGTTTCTGGCAGCGCGCCTGCTCGGCCAGAATCTTCGCCTGCTCCGCGGCGACGGCCTTGCGCCTGGCATCGAGTGTCGTTTCCGCCACCTCAGCGGTCTTGCTGCGACGTTTTTTGGGAGCGGCAGCGGGGCGTTTGGAGCGCGGCTCTGGCATGGTCGGAGAGTGCGTTCGAGACACGTTGGGAAGCGGAGCGCGCGACGGGCGAGCGCGTGCGGGGCGGTCAGTGCAATGAATATACGACAAAGATGAAGACGAGCCCGAGCAGAATAAGCGGCAATGTGAAGGCGGAGCCGGCTTTCAGCCAATAAAGGAAGCTCTTCTCCGGTTGCGCATAATCGAGCTGGAAGCCCGCGCTCGCCGCCACTGGGTCACCATGATCCCCGTCGGAGGAAGCGCTGATTTTCGGCAAGGTCCGCCCGTACTCGGCGCGCGCATCATCGACCGCACCGAGGGCTTTGGTCAGCTCGCGATTGATGTCGAGCCCTTCCCAAGCCTTGGGATTGATGGCCTCGAGATTCTGCAAGTGCGCGGTGAAGATGTCGTGGATCCCCTGGAGCAGTTCCACGCGCTTTTGCGCCTCGTACGCTTCGCGCTCGAGCACGACCATGGCCCGCGTGAGTTTCTCAACCATCTCGCCGCGGCCGACTTGCAGGCTCTCCTGGCGGCGCGAAAGTTCTTCGAGTTCACGCTTCTGGCGCTCAATGACGTCCTGCTGCCGTTTGAGCGAGAGCAGTTGCTCCTGCGCTTTCTGGACTTGGGAATCCAGATGCTCGGAGTTGGCTTCTTCGTCGGGGAGTTCCAAGGAATCCTGATCGTAGCGGGCGGATGATGGCATGGCAAGCGAGGCTCGCACTGTTGTAGAAGAGTGGCGCTAGATTTCCAGACTTTTCACGCGCGTTCGCGCAAGTTGCAGCGGCAGCACGAGCAGCGCGAGGGTGAGCGCGGCGGCGAGACCCAGCGCCAGCGCATCCGGCAGGAAGAAATCCCAGCCGACGCTCCGCAGACCGGGGATCGCGGTGAGCGTGAGGAAAAGCACGAGGTAGATGAAGGAGACAACCAGGCAGAGCGTCCCGCCAAATCCGGAGACGATCTTGGATGGGTTCTCCTCCTTGAAGCTGGGAAAGAGCGCGCCAAGCCCGACCGAGAGCCCGCAGAGCGCCGCGCTCATCCCGCAAATCGCCAGCGCGTAGCCCGCGATGTGCAGCCAGGAGAGATGCAGCAGGAGGGAGGAGATCACGATCATGGGGCCGGTGATGCCAATCGAGACGGCGGCGGCGAAGAAAAATTTCTGCGCCAGCAGGCGGGGCAGGCCGAGGGGCGAGAGGCCGAGAATCCAGATGCGGCGGCCTTCCAGCGAGAACTGTGGGAAGACAAAGCGCGTGGTGAGCGTGGAAAGCGTCAGGCCGCAGGCGGCGAGGTTGAAGTGAGCGATCATCACTTCCCAGAAAGGATTTTGAAAAGTGTGCGCCATGTTCCGCAGATTCAGCACATAGATGCAGAGCAGGCCGAAGAAGATCAGGAACTGAATCCACTGCGTCGGGTCGCGCCAAAAGAGCCGGATATCCTTGAGCGTCAGCGCCGCGCCCGGGCCGGAAATCGGGCTCAAAAGCCCAACCGCGCGCTCCAGCCAGGAGCGTCGCTGGATGGTGAGACGCAGCGCCTCGGAGCGCCGCTGGAGACGCGCAGCCCGCGAGGAAAACGCCACCGACCAACTGCCGTGGAAGCAGCGCCCCACCAGCTCGAAACCGACTACGAGCCCCATTGCGGCATTGCTCGCAAGCAGGAGGAAAAAGAAACTCCCCTGGCGAGTCAGGCCGTCGCTCCAGAAGAGGGTGGAGCGGGTCAGCCAGGCACTTGGGAGGTAGCCGTTGGTCGAGAGCCGCGTGTGGCGCAGGAGTTGGTCGAAGGTGACGGTCTCTTGCGCGGAGGCCGTCTCGCTTTCGCCCGCCGGTTTGGCCCGCAGCGTGATTGTGGCGAGAATCACCACCGCGCCAGCGCCCAGCGCCCATTTCGCCCACGGGCGTGCGAGGAAGCGGACGAGAAAGAGGATGAGCCAGGAACCGAGCAGAGCCGCAAGGACGACAAAGGGGAGGAGAAGCGCCGCCTCTTCCAGGTAGAAGATTGGCCGGACGCGTTTGACCTGCCCAAATGCGAGCAGCAAGGGCGCGCTCAAGAAGATCAGCGCCCAACTGGAGACAGCGAGCGCTTCGAGGAACTTCCAGCGATAGACGCCATGATGCGGGATCGGGAGCGACAGAAACCAAGTGGTCTCTCGTGAACGAAAGAGCGCCGAATATCCGACCACGGCATTCGAGAAGACGAGCATCAGGAAGAAGAAGCCGAAGACCAGATAAAGGATTCGTTGCGAAAGCAGGCTGCCGACCACCGGAAAGTGGACGAGGTAATTGAGCCCCGCGTGGAAAAGCCAGTAACCGACAGCTACGTAGGCGCTCATTAACCCGGCGAGCACCACCAGCAACAGCGGCGACTTCCGAACGGCGTTGTGGAAGGTCGCAACGAAAGCCCGCCAATGCACCCAGAACATCAGCCGGAAGAGCTGCGGCGAGGAAAGGGCGAGCTTCATTTCCAACCGTTTCATCGCAGAAGACACTGCGTCCGCGGAACGGCACGACCAGACCAGCAGGAGCGGTCGCTCAGGCAGCTACTTCTTCGCCGGCTCAAAAAGCTTGAGGTAGTCGGCGTATCCGGCTTCGGCCATCTTCGCCTTGGGGATAAACCGGATGGCGGCGGAATTGATGCAGTAACGTTTGCCGCCGCGCTCCTTCGGGCCGTCATCAAAGACGTGCCCGAGGTGCGTGTCGCCGAGCTTCGAGCGGACCTCCGTACGGACCATTCCGAACTTGCCATCAGAGAGTTCCTTGATTTCTGAATCGTTGATCGGCTTGGCGAAAGCGGGCCAACCACAGTCGGAGGTGAACTTATCCTTGGAGGAGAAGAGCGGCTCACCGGAGACGATTGAGACGTAGATCCCTTCGTCTTCCGTCTTCCAGTATTCATTGGAGAAGGGCCGCTCGGTGCCGCTTTCGCGCACCACATTGTACTGGAGCGGCGTGAGCTTTTTACGCAGTTCCTCGTCACTCGGGACGGTGAATTTCTTTTCCGGGTTGGTGACCGATGAGTTCATCTTGGTGGAATCGTTTTTGGCGGGCGGTTCACTTTGGGCCGGCTGAGCAGCGAAGAGGACAGGTGCCGCGAGCGTGGCGCAGAGAAGGCGAAAGCGAGGCATGGGGAGATTGGATGCAGGATGCCGCCCCTTTATTCACCCGAGGCTGGGAAATGGCACGCGCTTTTCAGGGGTGACCCGGCGTGTTCGGCACTTGTGCGCCCGCCCGTTCGCCCGCACGCTCTCCGGCACCGGCCTGCCATGAGCCTCTCGCCTTCCCACCTGCGCCGCTGAAGCGGCTTGCGCCATGCCGCAGCTTTTTCCCAAGGCCAGCAACACCCTCGCGCGGGTCTGCCTCGCAGGGCTCGTGCTCGGCGGCGCGGGCGCGGCTTGGGCGAGCTTCCGCGTCTATTGGTCGCCGCTGCAAACGCAGGAAGGGGTGCCCATCGAGCAGCCGGTCCCGTTTTCCCACAAGCATCATGTCGGCGGACTGGGGATCGATTGCCGCTACTGCCACACGAGCGTGGAGACCTCGCCCTTCGCCGGGATGCCGAACACGGAGACGTGCATGACGTGCCATTCGCAAGTGTGGCGCGATGCCCCCGTGCTGGAGCCGGTTCGCGCCAGTTGGCGGGAAGGGAAGCCGCTCGCCTGGGTGCGCGTCCATGATCTGCCGGATTACACGTACTTCGATCACCATATCCATGTAGCCAAGGGGATCGCCTGCGCGAGCTGCCACGGCACGGTTGCCGAGATGCCGCTGACGGCCAAAGGCTCCTCCCTGGCCATGCGCTGGTGCCTCGATTGCCATCAACACCCTGAGCGCGCGGTGCGGCCGCGCGAAGAGCTTTTCAATGCCGCCGCGCCCGCTGCGGCTCACGGGGGCCCGCGTCCGGATTTAGTGAAGGAATACGGAATCAACAATACGCGCCTGAGCGACTGCTCCACCTGCCACCGCTGATGCCCGACACCGATCCCAACCCCAACCTCGACCCCAACCTCGACCTCGCACCTGCGCGCCAGCAATGGCGCAGCCTCTCCACTCGGGTTTCGGAGTCGATTCCGTCCACGGAGTTCTCCGAAGGCGCCAGCAATCCGGCGGGTCTCAGCCGCAAGGAATTTCTGCGGCTCATGGGCGCCTCGCTGGCGCTGGGCGGGGCCGCGGCCTGCACGCGCCAGCCGCCGGAGCGCATCCTCCCGTACGTCCACCAGCCGGAAGGACTCACGCCGGGCGAGGCGCAGTGGTACGCGACCGCTATGGAGCTTGGCCCGCACGTGCAGGGTCTCCTCGTGAAGAGTCATGAGGGCCGCCCGACGAAGATCGAAGGCAATCCCGATCATCCGATGACGCTCGGCCGCAGCAGCGTCCACGCACAGGCCGCGCTGCTCGATCTCTATGACCCGGACCGCTCGCCAGTGGTCCGTCACCATGGCGACCCGAGCACATGGGAGGATTTCCTCGGAGCGCTGGCGGTCGAGCAGGCCAAATGGGCCAGAACGGGCGGCGAGGGCGTGCGCCTGCTCCTCGGCTCCTCCGCCTCGCCCACTTTCGCATGGCAGATTGCGCGCTTTCTCGAGAAATATCCTCAAGCGCGTTGCCATCATCACGACGCTGCTTTTGCGCAGGCGCAAACGCGGATTCATGACTTGGCTGACGTTGAAATCATCGTGTCATTGGACGCCGACTTCCTGGGCGGCGCCGCATCCCCGCGAGATACGGCGATTTTTGCTCAACGGCGCCGCGCGGAAGCGGCGATGATTCGTCTCTATGTACTCGAAAGCATGCCGAGTCTCACCGGCGCGATGGCCGATCATCGGCTGGCCCTTTCCCCCGCCGCTTTGGAGCAGGCGGCCGAAGAAATCGCCACCGGCGTCAAAACGGGTTCAGAAGGCGAAAATCCGATGCTCAAGCCGATCATCCGCGATCTGCTGGCGCACCGCGGGAAGTCTCTCATCCTCGCGGGCGACTATCAATCTGCCAAGGTGCGGGGATACGCCATTGAGGCCCACACCATATTAGGCAGCGGCGCCGGCCTCACTTACTCGACCACCCCCGGCAAACCGCCGATTGGCGACCTGCGCTCCCTGATTCGTGAAGTTCGGGCGGGAGTTGTTACTGCCTTGTTCATCCTGGAGACAAATCCCGCGTCAACAGCTCTTGGGGATTTCCCATTTCCTGCCCTGCCGGCGGAACTCTTCAGCGTCCATAGCAGCAGTTATCTGGATGAGACTGCTCAGCAATGTCTTTGGCATATTCCGCAATCCCATTTCCTGGAGACATGGAGCGACACACTCGCTGCCGACGGGACTTCCAGCATTGTTCAACCGCTCATAGAGCCGCTCTATCCATCCAAGTCGCGCCATGAATTGCTCTGCGCTCTGCTCGAAAGTGGCGAAACGGGCTACGAGACGGTGCGCAATGTCTGGAGAGCGTCGAGGCCCGCCGCTGAGTTTGAGCCGTATTGGCGCAAGACACTCCACGATGGCGTGGTTAAGCTGGACAATCCGCAAACCCTCCGCCCTCCCGAACCAGTCTCGGACCGGAAAGGAGTGGAGCATGGCACGCTCGACCTGGTCATTCGACCGGACCCGCACTTGCTGGACGGCCGCTTCGCGAACAACGCCTGGCTGCAAGAGCTGCCGAAGCCCCTCACCCGGCTTACCTGGGGCAATGCGGTGCATCTCAGCTCGCGCACGGCTGCCGAGTATCACTTGCAGCACGGCGACGAGGTGGAACTCCGCAAAGATGAGCGTCGCGTGACCGGGCCAGTCTTCATTCTGCCGGGGCATGCAGATGGCTGCGCCACGGTACATCTCGGCGGCGGGCGGGCGCGAGCGGGCCGTATTGGCAACGGCGTCGGCTTTGATGTGACGCCGCTCCAAACCTTCGACTCCCCGTGGCTCAGTCCCGGAGTGACGCTGAGAGCCACAGGGAAGAAGCACCTTTTGGCTACGACCCAGGAGCATCAAAGCATGGAAGGGCGCGATCCGGTCCGCGTCCTGCACCAGGCTGACGGGAAACTAACACCCGAGAAACTTGACTCACTTTATCCGGCGGTCACTTACACCAGTCCGAGCTGGGGAATGGTGATTGACCTAAGCACTTGCACCGGCTGCGGCACTTGCACCATTGCCTGCCAGGCGGAGAATAACATCCCGGTGGTTGGACGCGAGGAAGTCTTGCGCGGGCGGGAGATGCATTGGATTCGGGTGGATCGCTACTTCGATGGTCCCCCAGAGGCGCCGCGCATTTTGCATCAACCGGTGCCGTGCATGCATTGCGAGAACGCGCCCTGCGAGTTGGTCTGCCCCGTGGCGGCGACCGTGCACGATCATCAGGGATTGAACCTGATGGTTTATAATCGCTGCGTTGGCACCCGTTATTGCTCGAACAACTGCCCGTATAAAGTGCGGCGGTTTAACTTTTTCCAATATGCTGATCACGACACTCCGCAGTTGAAGTTGCAGCGCAACCCGGACGTCTCCGTGCGCAGCCGCGGCGTCATGGAGAAGTGCACTTATTGCGTGCAACGCATCAGCGCCGCGCAAATCCAGGCGGACGTGCAAAATCGCCCCATCCGCGACGGCGAGGTGGTGCCCGCCTGCGCGCAAGCGTGTCCCGCCAATGCCATCGCCTTCGGCGACATTCTTGATCCCGCGAGTCGAGTGGCCCAGCAGCGCCTGCTGCCGCGCCACTATGCCTTGCTCGAGGAGCTGAACACGCGCCCCCGCACCACCTACCTCGCCAAAGTCTTCAACCGAAATCCCGAAACCAATTCGTGAGATGCAAGAGAGGCGTTGTGCTTCACGACTCGCGCTACTGCTCCTTTGGCGCGAAGCGTGCCACCGCAGGCGGCTGGTTCAGCGCACGCGAGCCAACGAAGGCGTGAGATTTCCGCAACCAAGCAACGCTTGCCTAACTCGAGGTTAACCGTTCTCGCAACCTAACCGATTCCTTACCTCATCATTCGCAGAAGCTCGTTGATGACTCCGAGCCAGGAAGTTAGCGACCAGAAAGGCGGGTATGCTGGTCAGAAGCGACGGGAGGAAGAAGTAGCCGAAAACGACAAACACAAGCATTCCTCGATCTTGGTCAGGGAGTTTAATGACTTCGATCGCCGACGTGATCGCATACATAAGCACTAAAATGATAACAATCGGAGCGCAAGTGCTAAAGCGCGAAACCGTCTCCCCTCCCGCTGGTCCGATCAAACCGTAAGTTGCGAACGATAAGGCGCAAACAAGCCATGTGAAAGGGATATTATAGAGCGCCCATGTGTCTCGAAATGTACTGTGGCCACCGAGCCAATTCCCGGTTTCACGAAAACCGATCAAGCAGACCAAGTGCAAACCCCAGATTAAGAAACGATTCGTCATTGACACAGTGCGTTGCTTCATCGTGCGATCAGGTCATCGGAATCCCGAGATTTGGTCACTTCGGAGCGTTTCGCTCATTCTGTTCCGCGGAATCTGATTGCCTGACCTTTCACGGCCCGCGCGGCCATGGTGACATTCAGCAGGCGGCTTTCGCTGTTTGAAGTGTTCACCACGCCAGCCTTACCCCTCCTCGCCCATTGAGCAAGCACAGTTTGGCTGGAGGAACGATGGCAACCAAGCTCACGCGCAATGTTTCACCAAGCCGAATGCGTGCCCGCCAGCGGCTGAAGGGACGGTGGGATGGCGAAGCATGGCGCGGGGAGCAAGCAGGAGATGTGACCTCGCAGATGCGGGTAGGTCACTTGGCCGGCACGCCCCGCCGCATCTCCTGCCATGGCGCTCAGGGGCTACTACATTCCTTTGCAAAGTACGAGATCAGCCACAGTCCCGCCTTCAAATAGAACCATCCAACTGCTATCCCCAAGAAAAGCGGCTTCTCTTTCTCGATAAGGACTGTTCTTGAAGCAGAATTCTTGATAGGGGAGCAATTCCTTCCGGCGGATTTTCCCAAAGCGTCGCCTGAGTGCGATTAGGTTTCTGCCTTTCACGAGATTCAACCGATCAGGATCGCCGATCATCGCCTCGTAGGCCGTTTCCGATTTGATGAGCGGAATCCCCAATCTCCAAGCCTGATAGAACAGGCCTTTGGGATCGTTTGGATGAGGGTAGAGCACCACCCAAATCATGACGGGGAGGACAAGCGTTGCCGCCAACAACGCAAAGAACAGCCGCCTTATTTCGTTAGTGCTCGTCATAATTTCCAACCATCAGCACAGGTTTTTTTGAGAAACACTTCAAAAGATCCGAATCGGTGCCCGGACGGGTAGCCCAAAGACATTTGCTGCAACATTCCCCAAACGCGATTCCTTGAATTCTATATACGAACTTGGTTGATGCAACCGCTTCACCTCGTCATCGCCTCGAATCAAGTTGCTCACTTCAGCACTCCGAATTTCGTCTTGTCTGAATCGAAGGTCTGACTCGATGGACTCCTCGAATTCGAAGACCGCGTCGCCGGATTCCGCGACAAGGTTTTCTCGAGTCATGGTTTGCAGGTCCGAAAGAGACTTTCGAGCGCTCATCGGAATTGTTAGTTGTGGAGTTCACTTTTCCGTGGCAGCCTATTGACTACATTCATCACCACATACGCCACCGCCAGGGCGCCACTCAGGCAGCAACCAACATGATAAGGCATAAATCCCTGCTCAAACGGAGTAGTTCCACCCTCCCATATACCAGGCTGCTTTAGTGCGGCGATGATTTCAGTGATTCGCCGACAAGTTAATATCGCGCCCACGAACGCAGGAAGCAGTAATATTCCAACCGCTCGGCAAAGTTTCCCTATTACGCGCGGACCGAGATCGAAGTTCACGAAGATAAATGGCAAACCGGCAAACGCAAAACCAGCAAGGCCGGACAGTCCCAGCGATCTAATTGCCTCAATCAGAGTGACATCGATACTACCTTCCATAATCTTCATGCGTTTGCTTTGGACGCGCCGCCACAACAAAAATCCACCAGAAGGACCGCCGCGTGTCACAGTCCTTGGTGAAACATACCGAGGATGCTTGTGGAAACACGCCGACGCCGTATTGAGCTGGTGAGCAATTCTTCTTCCAGCAAGATCCGGCCAGCGTAGAGAAGTTGCGTCGTCTTGGAAACCCTCCAAGGACTCCCCGTCCATTGCCGAACGGTCCGCATGACCCGCCGGCGCTGTCCATCTTAAGCATAGGCCAGCGTCTGGTTGCCGTTCGCACGGGTGACATCCAGCAAGCGGTTCCAGCTATTCCAAGTGTTCACGATGCCAGCCTCAGCGTCCAGCGCCTGCTGAGCAAGCACGACTTTGTTTCGGGTGGATTGATGCGCAGACCAGCGCAGCGCGCACCTCGACCGCCACTGTTCCTCGCGTTCCTAAACGCCGGGCGGCCAAACTCGGCTTTCAGTTCGCGACTGATGCTGCCGTTTTCGCGACCTGAAGGCTGAATTCCCGAGATGTATCGCGCTTTCGCAGGGCACGATTTCCGGAATGGGCAGGCTGCCAAACCCCCGCCACAATTCAGCTTCGGTTGCACGCTGCTGGTCGTTAACCTGCGCGCTCCTTCCAGACATGAAAGTCCGCGTTTCACTCGTTCTTCTCTCCTGCATCCTCTCCGTCGTCACAGGATTGGTTATCGCCCGGCGCGCTCCCGCTGGGGCGGCCGCCGCGGCTCGCCACGAGCGCCCGCTCATTGGCCTCTCGATGGACACTTTGAAGGAGGAACGCTGGCAGGGCGATCGCGACGAATTCGTCAAGCACGCCACCGCGCTTGGCGCGGAGGTAACCGTGCAGTCGGCCAACAGCGACGACAGCCGCCAGGTCCGGGACGTGGAAGCGCTCATCTCCTTGGGAGTCGATGCGCTGGTCATCATTCCGCATGATGGCGCTGCCATGGCGGCTGGGGTCGCGCGGGCGCACGCCGCAGGAATCCCGGTGCTCGCTTACGACCGGCTGATCACCGGGTGCGATCTCGATCTGCACATCACCTTTGACAACGTGAAGGTCGGCGCGTTGCAGGCGCAATTTCTGGTAGAGCGCTTCGCAGCGAAGGGCGGAGGGAAGAAGCGGCTCGTTCGCATCTATGGCTCGAAGACCGACAACAATGCGGTGCTTTTCAAACAGGGCCAGGATTCCGTGCTCGATCCGCTCATCCGCACCGGCGCGATTGAAGTCATTCATGAGGATTGGGCGCAGGATTGGCGGCCGGACAATGCGAAGCGGATCGCCAACGCGGCGATCACCAAGGCGGGGCCGAACATCGATGGCATTCTGGCTTCGAACGACGGCACGGCCGGCGGTGCCATCCAGGCGCTCTTTGAAGAAGGCCTCGCGCAGAAGGTTCTCGTTACGGGGCAGGACGCCGAGGTGGCCGCCTGCCAGCGGATCATGGCGGGCACCCAGGCGATGACCATTTATAAACCGCTGACACGCCTCGCCGATCGAAGCGGCCGAAATCGCGGTGAAGCTGGCGAAGAAGAAGCCGGTGATTGCGAGCGGTGAGATTGACAACGGGCAGGTGAAAGTCCCCTCGGTGCTGCTCGATGTGATCCAGGTGACCAGGGAGAACATGCAAGAGACGGTGGTGAAGGACGGATTCCACCAAGCCGCGGAAATTGCCCCACCGGCAGCGCCAGCCACTCCGGCTGCCACAGCATCGCCGGCTCTGAAACCTCCGCTCAGACAGGCGGTCGAGTCCCCGTCGCCGGCGAATGATGCCGCGCCTGCTCAACCGGGAGCAGAGCCCATTCCAAGCCCAGAGGCCGTTTCGCCCGCGACCCCTTAGGTCGCGGCTCCTCCACTTCGCCGATCCATCTCTCGCTCGATGCCATACGTCTATCTCGCCATTGCCACCTTCGCGGAGGTGCTCGGCACTTCCTTTCTGAAAGCGGCCGATGGCTTCACCCGCCCCTGGCCTTCGCTGGTCGTCATTGTGGCTTACGGGGTCTGCTTCTACACACTTTCGCTCGCGCTGCGCGGCATTCCCATTGCAATCGCCTACACCATCTGGTGCGGCGGCGGCATTGCCCTCATCGCCGCCATCGGGACATTCATCTTCCACCAGAAGCTCGACCTCGCCGCCGTCATCGGCCTTTCGCTCATCAGCGCCGGAGTCCTCATCGCGAGTCTCTTTTCCAAGAGCATCGCACGCTGAGCAGAGCCGGATTCCGCCTCACCATTCGAGACCGCACACCGGCCGCCGCGCGGCGTTGCGGCGCTCTTCGACGATGTGGCCGTCGCTCATCAGGAGGACGCGGTCGGCCATCTCGGCGAGGATCGCATTGTGGGTGATGATGACGGTGAGCGTGCCCAACTCGAGGTTCACGCGCTCAATGGCCTCCAGCACGGTGATGCCGGTCTTCACGTCGAGCGCGCCGGTCGGCTCATCGCAGAGGAGCACCTCCGGGCGTTTGGCGATGGCGCGGGCGATGGCCACGCGCTGCTGTTCGCCGCCCGAGAGCTGCGAAGGGAAATGATCCATGCGCGGTCAGTCAGCCCGACGAGGCCGAGCGCTTCTTCCGGCGTCATCGGGTCGCGCGGAGATCTCCGTGATGAGCGCCACATTTTCGCGCGCGGTCAGGCTCGGGATGAGATTGTAGAATTGGAAGACGAAGCCCACCGACTCGCGGCGAAAGGTCGTCAGCTCATCTTCATCCGCCTGCGCCAAATCGTCGCCCGCGATAAAGCAGCGACCCGCCGCTCGGCAAATCGAGGCCGCCGAGATGTTGAGCAACGTCGATTTGCCACTGCCGGAGGGGCCGAGCAGGACGACCATCTCGCCCGCGTAAAGGTCAAGATCGACCCCCGTCAGCGCGTGTACAGCGGTGCTGCCCTCGCCATAGACCTTGCGCAACCCGCGCGCGGCGAAGACCGGCCCCCCCGCCGAGTGGGGGGGAACAACCGCAGCGGAATCAGAAGAGGACATCAGCGTGCTTCATCGGGTCCCGGCAGGAGCACGATAAGAATCGTCGCACCCCATCGTCAGTCAGCGGCTATTCACCCATTTCTCCAGAAGCAGGTGCGGAGGTGAGCAAAACGCGATTATTGCCGTTTAGGTGCTGAACACGGGAGACAAAGGCGCCGGGCCGCGTCTCGTCCTTGAGAGAGATGTTCAGCCGCAATTCGGTCATCATGCCCGCCTGGATCGTTTCCACGGAAATCAGTTCCCAATGCGTGAGGAATTCCGCGAAGCAATCATGGAAGGCATGGTCGTAGTCCACGTCATTCGTCACGCGCACGCGCAAAAAGTGCGAGAGCCGGACGGGCGCGAAGAGATCGGCTTTGGAGAAAAGATAGACGATCAGACAAACCGCCAGCGTCGTGGCCACAGCCGGCCCGTATTGCCGCGCGCCGACGCCGAGGCCCGTGGCCATCGCCAGGAAAATGAAGCCGATGTCGCGCGCCTGCCCGACCGTGCGCCGAAAACGAATGATCGAAAAGGCCGCGAACATTCCAAAAGCGGTGGCGCGATCCCCATGCACCGCCTGAATCACGACCGTCACCACCGTGCCAAGGATGACGAGGGTGTGCACGTAATCCTGCGAATACTCCGTCCCGCGGTACGTGCGCTTGTAGGTAATCGAAATCGCGCACTGCAGAATGAAGCTCAGCACGAGCGCGAGGAAGATCTCGGGCAGCGAAGGCTTGTCGGCGTTCCAGCCAATGGCCGTGTTCAAGTTTAGCAAGAGGGTCTGCAACGGATCCATGAAAAGGGAGGGAGCGGCGGCGGAAAACGGGGTGAAGAGGGAAAGGAGCGCTCTTCCCAAAGCGGGCTACCCAAACAGGGCTCCTTCCTTAGCTCAAGCTTGGAACCGCGCCGGTCGCAGCTCGCGCAACACCTCGTCGCCCGCTTCCAGCGCCCGGCAGTATTTGCTGTGACTTTGCAAACGGCATCCGGTCTCGCCGAGCAGCCGCGTGACCCAGTAGGGCACAGCGCCCGAGGCCTTGATCTCCATGACCAGCACATCTTCGTGGTGCAAGTACGCCGTGAATTCCCGGTCGTCGGGCTCCGGCTGGAGCCGGTCGAACCGGTAGGCAATGCCCGTGTCGAAAGTGATGCGCAGATCGGTCGTCGGCTCGCTCGCCACATAGGCATGCCGGTCATAACGGATGCAGCAGCAAGGGGCGAAGCCGCGCCCGTGCACGAGCCTTTGGATTTCTTCGATCGTGCGGCGCTCCGCCAGTGATTCGGGCGGTGGGACGGATCGGCCGGACCGCCACCGTCAGCGCTTCTTCAAGTGAAAGACAAGCCCGGCGCTTGACGTTGCGGCCGTCCACCTTGTGCTTGATCTCGGCGAAGCAAGTCGGCGGCACCGGTCCCGCGGACGACCCATACACGCGCACCCGCAGCTTCCGCCGGCTCTCCGCCCCGTTGATGTTTTCCCAGTAGCAATCCCGAGCCGGGGTATCGTAGTAAAGCGAGACGATCGGGTAATGGCCCCCTGCCCCGGCGACCTCGTCCGGGCGCAGGTGGCGCTCCATCTTCTCCAGCATCCGCTCACGCATCGCGCGCGTGATGATGAACTTCATTTCGAAGCGGTCGAGACGATGAATCACGAAGGAGAGCAAGGCACGGGCGGCGGATCTGATGCCGCCCAGGCGCCGCCACGCCGCAGCATGCTCCGTTTCAGCGCCGGAGCAAACGCTTTTGCACCGCCTCGTCTCTCCGCTACGCTCGCCGGCCACCAGGCATGAACTACTTCCTCACCGGCACCGATACGGGCGTTGGCAAAACTTATGTCGCTTGCGCGCTCGTGCGCCAGGCTCGGCTGGACGGCCTTGATTGCGTCGGCCTCAAGCCGATTGTTTGCGGCGAGCGACACGATGCGCAGGCCCTCCGCGCCGCGGCCGATGGAGTCCTCCCGATCGAGGTCGTCAATCCCATCTGGTTCGCCACGCCCGCCGCGCCCTACCTCGCGGCCATGCTCGAATCGCGTCCGGTCGATCTCCCGTCCATCCGCGCGACCGTCGCAAAAGTGCGGAGCGAGCATGCAAGCGTGATTATCGAAGGCGTCGGCGGCTGGGCCGTGCCCATCGCGCGCGATTACTTCGTCAGCGACCTCGCCGCCGATTGCGGACTACCCGTAGTGGTCGTGGTGGCCAATCGCCTCGGCGCCCTCAATCACACCCTGCTCACGATCCAGGCCATCACACATCGCGGGCTGCCCTGCGCCGGTGTCATCCTGAACGAGCCAGCGGCCACGGGAACCCAATCCCCGCTGATCACGGGCAGCAACCCCATCCTGCTCGAGAGCCTCCTCCCCGTACCAATTCTCGGGGAACTCGCCTTCGGTGAGCGCTTGATTCGGTGGCGCCACGAATCTCCCCTCACCTTCGCGGCCCCCCTATAGTCACGTACGACGTCGATATGCATCTCAATCTCGCGGTGGCTGGGACATGGAGAAGCGGATCGCAGGATGCAAAAGACTCGTTTTCGGATTGCCACGCGCTAAGCCAGTTCCCTCGTGCCACCGCTACCCCTCCCAATGGTTCTCGCCACCTTGCACGCCCTCGATGGAAGCGCCGGACTCAGCGTGGCCAGTAGCTGAGACGGGTGTCTCTGGATTCCCATGCCCCGCGTTGCTGAAGAAGTCATCGAGCAAATTGCCGCCGCGAACGACATCGTGGAGGTGATCGGCGCGTATTTTCCGCTGAAGCGCGCGGGGGCGACTTACAAGGCGCTCTGCCCTTTTCACCAAGAGCGGAGCCCGTCCTTCACGGTGAATCCCCACCGGCAGATCTTCAAGTGCTTCGGGTGCGGCGCGGGCGGGTCGGTCTTTCGCTTCGTGCAGGATTACGAGCACCTCTCCTTCATGGAAGCCGTGCGGAAGCTGGCGGAGCGCGCCGGGATTCGCCTGCAGGAAGTCGAGCTGTCGCCTGATGACCAGCATAGGCTCGATCTGCGTCGCCGTCTGCTGGCGCTGCATGCTGATGCGGCGGAGTGGTTTCATCGTCAGCTTTTGAAGCAGCCGTCGGCGCAACCGGCACGCGACTACCTCAAGAGCCGCGGTTTCACAAATGAGGTGGCGAAAAGCTGGAAGCTCGGTTTCGCTCCGAACGAGTGGGACTCGTTTCACCCTTGGGCGCGGCAGCAGGGATACTCGGGCGCGGAGATCCTGCAGAGCGGGCTCGTCTCGCGCCGCCACGGGGAGGATGGCGGAGGAGAGGACGAGCACTCGGAGGAAGCGGAAGCGCAGTGCTACGACCGCTTTCGCAACAGGGTGATGTTTCCGATCTGCAATGATCGCGGCGAGGTGATTGCTTTCTCCGGCCGCACGCTGGAGGCGAACCCCAAGGCGGCCAAGTACGTCAACTCGCCGGAGACGCCGCTTTTTGTCAAAGGCGCGGTGCTCTTCGGGTTGCATCGCACGGTGCGCGCGCTCATCGAGAAGAAGTCGGCTATCGTCTGCGAGGGGCAAATCGACCTCATCACGGCGGTCGAGAACAGCGTGCCGAACGTCATTGCGCCTCAGGGGACGGCGTTCACCGAGCGGCAGGCGGCGATTTTGAAGCGTTACGTGGAAGAGGTGGTGCTCTGTTTCGACTCGGATGCGGCGGGGGAGAAAGCGGCGGAGCGTTCACTCGAAGCGCTGCTCGGTGAGAGCCTCACGGTCCGTATCGCCGCCATGCCGCCAGGGGAGGATCCCGACTCGCTCATCCGTTCGCAAGGCGGGCCTGCTTTCCTGAGAATTATCGAGGGAGCCCGGGATTTCTTCGAGTACCAGATCGAGCGACTGGCGCGGCAGCCGGAGTTTCAGACCCCGCGCGGACGTGCCAATGCCGCGCGCCGGCTCGCGGGGTGGGTGGCACTAATCAAGGATGCGCCGTTGCGAGAAGCGGTGATGAGCAACGTGGCGCTGCGCCTGGAGATGTCGATTGGGGAGCTGGCGAAGCTGCTGCCGAAAGCGCGCGCCGCCCGCCGCGATGAAGGCCATGACCCAGCGCCGGTGGACGTGGCGACGCCGCTGACCGACCCGGCGTTTCGCCTGCTCGCGCTGGCGGCGTTGCATGACCAGGAGGCGTGCGAATGGCTGCGGCAGGCGCCCTATCGCGAGCTGCTGGAGCGGGAGCCGGAGGCCAGCCTGGTGCTGAAGATTCTGGAAAGCCCGTACCAGCCGGCGGATCGCGCCACGCAAAACGCGCTTTTGACCAGCCTTGAAGCCGCTGACGAGGCGACGATTTCCACGCTGCTGGCGGAGCGCGCCCCACTCCATGCCGAAATGGTTGCGAGCGATTGCTGGAATGAGATCGCGCGCCGGCAGGTGCAGCGCCACCTGGACAGCTTGCAGGCGCGTTTGCGGAGCCCGGCACTCACCTTTGAGGAATCAATGGAACTTCAGAAAGAAGTCCTTGACCATCAGCACACTCTCTTGGAGATTGCGCGGCCTTTGTCCCCGCCTCTCTGATGCGCCGCACGCTCGAGAGAAGCGGGGACATTCTTTCTCTCGCCGAGGTATGCCCAAAACCACTCCGTTGACCGCCGCTCCGAAACCCATCACGACACCTGCCCGGACGAAGGGCGAGTTGGGTGGCAAGCCAACGCCGCAGAAAGGGAAACCGGCGCCAAAAAGCGCACCGGCGAAGGGGGTTAAAAAGGCTTCCGCACCAACAGGGAAGGTTCCGGCCAGCAACGGACACACGATCAAAGCGAACGGCTCGAATGGCCACAGCCATGTGACGCCGCCAAAAGGCCCCGCTGCCAAGGGCGCTGCGAAGACATCGCCCCCGACAGCCAAGGCCGCCCCTGCGTCCGCGCCGAAAGCGCCCGCGAGCAAAGCTGCGCCGGCGAAGGCAGCCGCTCCCGTGAAAGCCGCCGCTCCGGTCAAGGCCGCTGGTTCGGCGAAGACGGCCAAGGCGCCTGCTGCCGCCAAAATTGCTCCCATCTCTGCGAAAAATTCCGCCGCAGCCAAATCCGCCCCCGCCAGTGACGCCAAAAATGGCGCCGCTTCCCCTTCGGCGAAAGCTTCTGGGAAGTCCGGGGCCGCTCCTGCGGCCAAAGGCGCCGCCCCTGCCGCGAAGGGTGCCGCGCCGGCCACGCCGATCAGTGTGATCGATAATCCTGAGGTGCAGGAGAAGATGCGCGACCTCATTCGCCTCGCGAAAGAGCAGGGCTACCTCACTTTCGACGATTTGAACGAGGCGCTCCCCGAGCAGCTCAATGATCCCGATGAGATGGAGATCATCATGAGCCGCCTCCGCGGCATGGAAATCGACATCATCGACGCCTCGGACGTGGATCGTTACAAGGATGGCAAGAAGGACGCCGACGAGGAGGAGGAGGAAAAGCCCGAGCAGCGCCTCGACATTCTCGATGACCCGGTTCGCATGTACTTGAAGCAGATGGGCCAGGTGCCGCTGCTCACCCGCGAGCAGGAAGTCGAAATCTCCAAGCGCATCGAGGAAGCCGAGATTTGCGTGCAGCAGTACCTGAATCGGTTTGGCTTCACTGTCCGCAATTACCTCGACCTCGCCCGCAAGCTCAACGAGCAGCGCGAACGGTTTGACCGCGTCATTCTCGATAAGAAGATCGAGAGCCGGGAGCGGTACATGAAGAATCTGATGAAGCTCTGTCATCAGCTCGAGACGGCGAGCAACAACACGACGACCGCTTACAAAAACTACCTTTCGCACGGTGGCAAGAACCACGAGGCCAAGTCGTACCTCGACTTCAAGAAGGCGCATGAGGCGGTGCAGCGGATGTACCCGAAATTCTTCTTCAAGCAGAAGGTCACCGAAGAGTTTGTCAATCAGGCCGACGAAATGAACCGGCTGATCAATCAGTTGCGCGATTCGATCGAGAGACCGAAGAAGCAAGCCAAAGGCGACCATTCGCCGAAGATCGATTACGCCGCGAAGCTCAAGGAAGCGCAAGTGCGCACCTGGATGAGCCCCGAGGAATTTTACACGGAGTACCAGGGGCTGAGGCTCTGGCTGCGCAATGCGCTCAAGGCCAAGACCGAGATGGTCGAGGCCAACCTGCGCCTCGTCATTTCCATCGCCAAGAAGTACACCAACCGCGGCCTTTCCTTCCTCGATTTGATCCAGGAAGGCAACATGGGCCTGATGAAGGCGGTCGAAAAATTCGAGTACCGTCGCGGCTATAAGTTTTCCACGTATGCCACCTGGTGGATTCGGCAGGCGATCACCCGCTCGATTGCCGACCAGGCGCGAACCATCCGCATCCCGGTCCACATGATCGAGACGATCAATAAGCTGATGCGGGTGCAGAAGCAGCTCGTGCAGGACTACGGTCGCGAGCCGACCCCGGAGGAAGTTTCCGAGGAAATCAATCTCCCGGTCGAGCGCGTCCGCGCGGTGCTCAAGATGGCGCAGCAGCCGATCTCGCTCCAGTCGCCGGTCGGTGAGAGCGACGACACGAGCTTCGGCGATTTCATTCCCGACACCACGGCGGAAGACCCGAGCGACGTCACGGCGATTACGCTCCTCAAGGAGAAAATTCGCGACGTGCTCGACACGCTCACCGAGCGCGAGCGCCAGGTGCTCGAGCAGCGTTTCGGGCTCGTTGATGGTTACTGCCGCACGCTTGGAAGAGGTCGGTCGCCAATTCAAAGTCACCCGCGAGCGCATCCGCCAAATCGAGGCCAAGGCGCTCCGCAAAATGCGGCACCCGACCCGCATTCGCCAGCTCGAAGGCTTCCTCGAAGCCCACGAGTAGAGGCAGCGCACGCGTCCTCTCCGGCATGGCACCGGAGACGGGGCTCGTTTGGGACGACCCAGATCGCCTGCTCGCGCCCACGGCCCACGACCTGAGCTAAGCGGGGGCGGGAGTTCACCGTCTCCGAGATCTGCGAACTGTCTTCCGGCTCGCGCTTGCTCGCCTGGAGACGCTGCACCATGCTGCTCCCTCATGACTTTGCATTTTGCCAAAATGAATGGTGCGGGGAACGATTTCGTCGTGATTGACAATCGCGACGGGGAACGATCGCTGGACCGTGGCGCGATTGCACGGCTGTGCGACCGCCATCGTGGGGTCGGGGCGGATGGCTTGCTGGCTGTCGAACAGGCCGTCAAGGGAGCGGACTTTCGCATGCGCTATTACAATGCCGATGGCGGAGAAGCGGAGATGTGCGGAAATGGGGCGCGATGCTTCGCGCGGTTCGCCGACCGCTTGCTGGCGAGTGGCCGGGACACGGTGAGTTTCGAGACCGTCGCGGGGGTTATTTCCGCCCAATTGTTTGGGGAGCGGGTGCGCTTGCAGATGAGCCCGCCGCACGCTCTCGCCCTCCCGGCGGCGCTCGAGGTGGAGGGAGAAAAACTGACGGTTCACTCGGTGAATACCGGGGTGCCCCACGCGGTGGTGTTTTGCGACGAAGTGAAGCAACTCAATGTGCAGAAGCTGGGCGCCGCGTTGCGCTGGCACGAGCATTTTGCGCCGAAAGGCACCAATGTGAATTTTGTGCAGCGCCAGCGCGACGGCACGCTCGCGCTGCGCACCTATGAGCGTGGGGTCGAGGATGAAACCCTCGCCTGCGGTACCGGTGTGGTGGCCGCGGCGCTGCTCGCCCACCGCCTGCACGCCCTCCCCTCGCCCATCAGCGTGCGAGCGCGCGGCGGGGACCTGCTCGAGGTCGGCTTCGTGGTCGCTGGTGAGGTCTTTGCCGAGGTGACGCTGACCGGCCCCGCGGAGTTCGTCTTTGAAGGTGAAATTGCGCTATAGTTTGCGCACAGCTGAGACGTTATCCGAGTGCTCTGATGGCTGAGCGGCTTGACTCGAAGGCGGCAGCGTCAAACAGGCGAGGAGAAGCAAGCTCCCATAGGCAATGGCGCCCAGAGCACCGACTCTCCAGCGCCGCTCAGAGGCTGTCAGCCAGTTGATTTGATCGCGCATGACGTATGGCATGCCGATCCAAAACATGGCGAAAACGATCCCGGCATAAGTGAGCGTGACGAGCAGCAGCCGCGTATGCTCCGGGCGCAAAAAGGCCGATTCCAGCAACGGCTCCGCCGCCAAGAGCAGGAGCATGCCAGCCGCCCGTGGAGCGAGCAACTCATCCATGTAGCGGCCGGTGAGGAAGGCGCAGATCGGGATGAGCAGGAGAAAGATTCTGCGCCAATTGTCGAACTCGCCTAGATCGATGGTCAGAATCAGAATCCAAAACCACAGGGACGCCACGGCCAGGAGGCCAAGTCCCCAAGCCCGCGACCGCGGCAGCGCCACCAGCCAGGCTTGCACAGCTCGAACCTTCCACAGCGCCACCAGGCCGAGGAGAACAAGGACGAGACCGGCTCCGAGGAGGGCGTGGTCGAGGGAAAGCGGGTAAATCATCGCTGCGGAGGTAACGCGCCCAAGGGCCGGAGTAAAGCCGTCTGTGGGTTTTCAAGGGCTCGCCGCCCCTCATAGCGATCATTGCGCGCGGCCCTCGCTTGGCCTGCCCCCGGTTGCGGCGGTGATGATGCCGTTTTGCACGGTGTCACGGTGAACTGAGCGCCTCCGTTGTCTCCCGGTCCACCATGCGGGATGAAACTTCCCTCCGGCGGGTTGCCCAATGTTCCCTAAGGAACGGCCCCGTGCCCGGTTTTTCCGTGCGAGGCGCGTCGTGGCGCGGCCCCGGCCCCCTTCCCCTCATGTCGCTCATCACTGACTTTCTCGCTAAGCCGGACCTGCAGCGCGTGTCGCACTTGCAGATTTTCGCGCGCCAGGTGGTGGAGGGGTTTTGCTCGGGGCTGCATCGTTCGCCGCACAAGGGCTTTTCGGTCGAGTTCAAGCAGCACCGGCAATACGTCCCCGGCGACGAGATTCGCCACATCGACTGGCGGGTGTATGGCCGCTCGGATCGCTACTACATCCGCGAATACGAGGAGGAGACAAACTTGCGGGCGACGATCATCGTCGATGCCAGCGGCTCCATGAGCTACGGGAGCGCCGGGATGACCAAGCACGAGTACGCCACGAAGCTCGCGGCCTGCCTCGCCTACCTGATGCTCGGCCAGCAGGACAGCGTGGGGCTGGTGACGTTCGACACCAAGGTGCGCAAATACATCCCGCCGCGGTCGCGGGTGAGCCACTTGCATGCGCTGATCGACGAGTTGCAGCGGACGAAGCCGGGAGGCGAGACGGAGATTTCACGGGTCTTCCACGATCTGGTGCCGAAGCTGCACCGGCGCGGGTTGCTGATCATTCTCTCCGATTTCTTTGGCGACGTGGCGACTCTGCTCAAAGCGCTGGCGCAGTTCCGCCACGCGCACCACGAAATTCTGGTTTTCCAGCTTTGGGACCGGGACGAGCTGGATTTCGGATTCAAGGGCTGGACGCAATTCGAGTCGCTGGAGATGGCCGGGCGCGAAGCACCTGCTCGATCCCGCGATGCTGCGCGAAGCGTATCTGGCGAACCTGGAGAGGTTCCGGGAGCGATCTGCGGCGAGGCTGCCGCCGGCACAGGATCGACCTGGTCCCATTCATCACCGACCAGCCGTATTCGGACGCGCTGGCGGCGTACGTCAGCCGGAGGATGCGCGCGGGCATGAATTTCCTGAACCTGGCGCTGCTCGGCGGCGCGGCGGCGCTGGCGATTCCGATCATCATCCATCTCTTTCACAAGAGCCGGTTTCAGGTCGTGAAATGGGGGGCGATGCATCTGCTGCGAGGCGGTCATCCGCACGAACCAGCGCCGCATCCAGATTGAGCAAATCATCCTGTTGATCGTGCGCGCGGCCATCCCGCTGCTGCTGGCGCTTCTGCATGGCGCGCCCGTCTGGAAGGGCGCGCAAAAGCTGCTCGGCGAGTCGAAAACCTCGACGGTCATCCTGCTCGATAACACCTACTCGATGGCCGCCAGCCGCGCCGGGCTCACCAATTTTTCCATCGCGCGCGATGAAGCCGGGCGCGTGTTCAACGAACTGAAGCGCGGGTCCGATGCGCAGGTGGTGCTGATGGGCGAAGGCGGATCGTCGCTTCATGGATGAGCCCGCCTACGATCTCGCGCGGCTCACCCAGGCGGTGCAGCAAACTGATGCCGGCTACGGCGACGGCGACGGTGCCGGCGGCGCTGGATTTCGCGGCGGGCGTGTTCGGGCAAATGCACGAGCCGACCCGGCAGCTCGTGGTGATGACTGATTTTCAGCGGGTCAGCTTTGAAGCCACGCGAAGACGCGCAGGCTCGGGCAGAATGATCGACGCGCTGAGGAAGCTGCCGATCCCGCCGACATCACCTTTTTCGACATCGGCCAGGAGGTGAAGGACAACGTGGCGGTGGAATCGCTGGACTTCTCGCGGCTCATGGTCGGGGTGGGGCAGAAGATTCAGATCCGCGCGAACATGCGAAATTTCGGCGATGGCCCCTACCCCGATCTGCGGGTCTATTTCAAAGTGGATGGCAAGGAGAAATCGCCTCGCAGATAAGACTCGGTCCGCGGCAGAAAGGGCAGGTGCTTTTCACGCACACGTTCGATACCGCCGGCTCGCACGTCGTGGAAGTGGTCGCGGACGCCGACGCGCTCAAGGCGGATAACAGCTACCTCGCGAGCGTGCCGGTGCGGGACAAAGTGCCGGTGCTGCTCGTCAATGGCGATCCCAGTCCCGAGCCGCTGAAGGGCGAAACGGACTTTGCGGAAATCGCGCTCCAGCCGTACAGCGCGGGCCGGGTCGAACTGGCGGATCTCATCGCGCACGAAGGTGATCCGCACGGATGAGCTGAACGCGCGCAGAACCTCGCCGGAGTCCTCGGTGGTGATGCTCGCCAATGTGCGCAAGCTGAGACGACGAGCAGATGCGCGCGCTCGAGGACTTCGTGAAGAACGGCGGCGGACTTGCTGGTGTTTCCGGGCAACCGCATCGATTCCGCGTGGTACAACGCGCGCTCTACAAGGATGGCAAAGGCGTGCTGCCGTATGGCGTTCGGCGCGCTCGCGGGCGACTTGCAGGAGAGCTGCGCCCGCGGTCGGCATCGTCTCGCAGCATTTCGATCACGCGGCTCTCGATATTTTCAATGACCCGCGCAATGGCACCTTTCGGAGCCGCGATCAAGCTGTGGTACGGATGAAGGAAGCCGCGGTCTCGAGCGCCAGCATGGCCGTCGCCTCCATGCTCGCGCGCCTCGATAGCGGCGATCCGTTTCTCGTCGAGAAGCAGTTTGGCGATGGGCACGTCATCGAATGCGCCATCCCGGTGCGACGCGGATTGGAGCAATCTGCCGATGCGCCCGTTTTATCTTCCCCTGCTCCAGCGGCTCATCGATCTATCTGGCGTCCACGGTTTATCCGCCGCGCAATCTGGACTGTGGGCAAGCCCATCGTGGCGCTTTCTGCCGGCGGCCGATGCGGGCAAGAAAGCGACGCTCAGCCGCCCGAAGGCGTCACGCTCGAAGTGCCGATCGTGAAGAAAGGATCGAGCGCGGCGTCGCGGAATACGGACGCACCCAGCAGCCCTGGACTTTACACGCTCACGCCGCCCGACGGGCAGCCAATCGCATTTCGTGGTCAATACCTCGCGGCGAGAGAGTCCGACCTGCAAAAGCTCACGCCGAAGGAGATCGACGGACTTCGCCAAAGCCACGGCGTGAAGGTGGTGCGCTCCGGTGCGGAGTATCGGGAACTGGCGATCACGCGCAGCGCTACGGGCATGGAGTTTTGGCAGACCGCTGCTCTGGGCGCTGCTCGCGCTGCTCTTCCTGGAAATATGCCTGCAGCAGCGCATGGCCGCGCGCGCGTGAAGACGTCCTCTCCACGGCATGAACGACGAAGGCGTGCGCACGACTTCTGCGATTCCTCGGCGACTGGCCCTGGTGGGCCGGCGCCGGCCGCGCCGTCCTGGCTCGGCGGCATCGCCTGGTTTTCTATCGCCGCGAAGACGCGCCGCTCTCCCGCGCACCTTCCTTCGGCTGCTCCCGGCGTTGCGCTCCCTGGCCATCGTCATGCTCGTGCTGATGCTCTGCCGGCCCGCGCTGCATCATCGGAAAGTCATCGGCCAACTCGCCCGGCTGTTCCTGTTCGTCGATGGCTCGAAGAGCATGGGCCTCACGGATTCCGCCATGGATGCGGGCGCAAGATTCTGATCCTGCAACGGCTCGGGATGCTCGCCGCGAAGGCGCCGTCGGCCATGGATTTGCCCAAGGCGGGCGAAGCGCTGGGTGAGGCGCAGGCGCTCGCGGAGCGCGCCCGGGATCGCGCAAAAGGCCCCGATGGAAGAATGGCAGGCGCATGATCAAGAGCTATGCCGCGAAAGTCGAGGATGCCTGGGCGCTGAGCAACAAGGCGGGCGGCGATGAGGACCGCGACGGAGGCCTTCAAACGCGAAATCGTGGACCCCTCGCGAGAAATCGGCCAGCGGGAGATTCCGGCAGCTCGATGAGCGCGAGCGCGGCGAATCAAGACCTCGGACGGCTCGCCCAAGCTGCGGACCGCTGGCAGGCGGAATGGCGGCAGCGTTTTGACAAGGAGACGAGCGCGCTGGCGCCGGCAGGAGAACTCGCCGCTGCAAACGGCCTTCGCGAAGTTCGATGCCACTGCCGCGCATCGCAGCGTCTCCAGGTCGCTCCTCATGGGGCGGCGAAAGGCAAGCTGCTCGACAAGCTGGCGGAGAAGCACGATGTGCAGATTGCTCGATGCTCGCCGGCGCCGCCACGCGCAGATCTGGCAATCCAGGCGACCGCGACGCCGCACTCCCGGCCGCGCTTCCCAATCCAGAAGGCGAGATCACCAATCTCGCGACGCGGGCTCAAGAGACAGCGCCGGCGTGCAAGACGAAAGCGACCACGGCGCGGTCGTGCTCTTCAGCGATGGCCAGCACAACGAAGGCGAATCGCCGCTCGAAGTGGCGCACGTGCTCGGCGGCCGGCAGTGGCCCGTTTACACCGTCGGATTCGGCAGTCGAGTACGCAGCCGCGCGATCTGGCGGTGGTCACAGTGGATGCGCCCGAGTCGGTCTTCTTTCAGGATCCCGTGCGCGGGCAGATCACGCTCAAGGACGACATGCCGGCCGGGCTGCCTTTCACCGTCACCGTTCGGATGGCGACAAGGTGCTCTGGCAGCAGGACGCTGCTCACCGAAGGCAAAGACCTCCGCAAAGTGCCCTTCGATTTTGCCGATCAGCGAGGCGGTGAAGGAGCGGCTGAAGACGCAGCAAGAATGAGGTCGAGACCACCGGCGTTCCGCTGGAGTTGCAGGTCGGCGTTTCCAAGTGGAAGGCGACCGCGAGCCGACCAACAACGTCGGGGTTTTCGCCTGCGCGCCGTCACCCAGAAGCGCCGCATCCTGCTGCTCGATGGCCGCTCCCGCTGGGAAACCCGCTACCTGCGCAATATGTTCGAGCGCGATGAGCAGTGGGAGATCAACACCGTGATCGCTGGCGCGACAAGCGGGCAGACCGGCTTCGCCGCGCGGCAATGCAGCCCGATCAATTCCCCAGCGACCCCGCTGCTGCTCGACGCCTACGACCTGATCGTCTTCGGCGAAGTGCCGCGCGGCGCTTATTCAAGGGGGACGAGCTGCAATGGATCGCCGAACTTCGTGGCAAAGCGCGGCGGCGCAATCGTCTTCATCGATGGCCCGCGCGGCTGCCTTGAGGAATATGCCGCCACTCCGCTCGGGCCGTTGTTTCCGGTGGAATGGAAGGCTCCCGAAGTCGCGCGAACACATCGGCCATCTCTCCGTCCCGGAAGGCGCGCAATGCTCGGCGCCCTTTCGCTCGTCGCCAGAGAAGGCGCAGAACACCGAAATCTGGCACAACCTGCCGCCGCCGCACTGGCTCTCCGGCGCGACCGCCCTGCCCGGCAGCGAAGTCCTGGTGGAAGCGGAAGTGCCCGGGCGCCCGGCGACAATTGCCCGCCGTGGTTTGGCGCTCCTTCGGCGCCGGGAAGGTGCTCTATCATGCCTTTGAGGACTCGTGGCGCTGGCGCTACGAAGTGGCCGATCTTGTATCACGTGAAGTACTGGAACCAGATCGCAAATTGGATCGCCGAATTGCCTTTCGCCGTGCGGGACAAATTCGTCTCCCTCGATGCCGGCGCCATCACTTACCGGCCCGGCGAATCCGCCAATATCCGCGTCCGCGTGCACGATGGCGAAGGGCAAGCCGGTGACCGATACCGTCGTCGATGCCGTGCTCTATCGCGATGGCGCAAGCCTCGCCGCCATCCGGCTGTCGCCGGATGAAAACTCCGGCGGCCTTTTCCGGGGGCGCACCGCCCAGCTGGAGCCAGGCGACTACGAAGTCGGCATGCGAGTCCGCCGCCATCCCGGAGCGCGACGCCAGAGCCCGCACCGTCTTCAAAGTCGAGCCCCGCGAAACCGGTGAGCTGACGCAATTGAACCTCAACGAAGATTTGCTGCGGCAGATGGCGGTCGGAGAGCGGGGGCGAATATCTGCGCGAAGAGAATCTTTCCGCGCCTTCCCGAGCTGCTGGCGCCGCTCAGCCGCGGGCGTGTGATTCTCGGTGAGACTGCCCTTTGGCAGAGCTACTGGTGGTTCGTCCCCATCATCTGCCTGCTCACCGTCGAGTGGATTTTGCGCAAGCGTTACGGCCTCATCTAGTCACGTCCTCCTCCCTCTGCCATGAATTCCCTCCTCGATCCTCGCATCGCGGCCAAGCTCGCGGTCTTCGCCCGCCGCCGCCGCCGACTCATTACAATCCGCGGCGTCTGCGCCGGGCTCGCCACCTTGCTGGCCGGGATGATGATCGTGGCTCTGCTCGACTGGTCCTTTCCGCTTCCGGATTGGGCACGGTGGGCGCTCAGCGGCGTCGCGTACGCGGCGGCGCTCGGGGTGACCTGGTTCACCTCCCTGCGCGTGCTCTTGCGAGTGCCGGATGCGCGTCGCCTGGCGCGTTTGATTGAAAGCGCCGAACCGGCCCTGCGCGAAGACCTCCTTTCCGCGGTGGAGTTGGGCCAGGGCTCGGGCGCAGTGGGACTCGGAGCAATTTCGCCAACTGGTGCAGGCGGGCGTCTCGACGCGCATGGCTGATGTGCAAGTCGAGCGACTTCTGCCGGCGGTGCTGCTGAGGACAGCCGTCATGGCTGCCGTGGTGATCGTCGTCCTTTGGATCGTCGCGCTCGTGCTGCCGAGTCTCAGCTTCGGCACGCTCCTGGTCCGTGCCCTCGCGCCGGGCGCCAATCTGGACAACGTTTCTTCCGTCAAGGTGCGGATCATCCAGCCGAATCCCGCCGAGATGGCGGTGGCGCAGGGCGATAGCGTCCCGCTGTTGGTCGAATTGAGCGGGCGCCGCGTGACCAAGGTGTATTTGGAAACGTTCACCAAGGGAGGCGGACACGAGATGGTGCAACTCCAGCCCGCACCGAACAACCGTTTCACCGCCAGCGTGCAAGTGGCTCGCGACGATGTGGATTATCGTGTGCGCGCCTTCGACGCCGTCACTCGCAAATACAAGCTGCAAGCGGCCGTCCGCCCGCACGTGATCAAGTTTCACAAGGAGTATCGCTACCCTGCGTACACCGAGTTGCCGCCGAAAACTTTGGACGAGGAGAATGGCGACCTGGCGGCCATCGAGGGAACGCAGGTGAATTTGGAAGTCGAAACCGATCAGGCCGTCCGCGTTGCCGCGCTCTCCTTCGAGTCAGGCCAGCACGTCGCAGAGATTCCGCTTGAGAAGCGCGCCAACGGACCGCCTCGGCGTCCTGCTGCCGCTGACCGCCTCCGGCATTTATCGAGTGGAACTCGTCTCGGCGGCCACCGGTTTCGAGAATAAGTTCAGTCCCGGAATATGAAGTCCAGGTCGCGCCGGATACCAATCCCCAGGTCACCCTGGACCAGCCGCAGCGCGACCTGATCGCTTCGTCGAACGAGATTCTCCCCATCGTCGGCACGGCGGGAGACGACATCGCAGTGACCCGCGTCGAACAGCACATCCGAGTGAACGAAGGTCGATGGCAGGTCCGCCAACTGAGCCAGCAGCGCGCGCGCGAGGTGAAGATCGACCATCGCTGGGACCTGTTTCAGCAAGGTGTGCATCCCGGCGATACCGTCACGACGAAGCTCGTCGCCTTTGATTGCAAAGGCAATCGTGGCGAGTCGCACCCGGTCGCGATCACGATTGCCGCCGCAGGCTTCGAGAGGCAGCGGCTCGAAGCCCTGGCCGCTGAACGCGATCTGCTCAAAGCGCTGCGCACCTGGAAGACGGCGGAGGAAGCTCTGGAAAGTAAGTTTCTCACCGCGCGCCAGTCGGTCGAAGGAAATGCCGCGGCCCCCGTGCGCAAAGCCGCTGTCGCCGCTTTCGCCGCCGCGACGGATGAAGCCGCAACTGCGGTCGGCGCCGCCCAGGCGCAACTCGCCTCCACTTTGCGTGTCGCCGCTCCGGGTCACGAAACGACCAATCTGGTGCTGCTCTCCCGGGTCCTCTCCTACGGGAATGCCACGCTCGCCTACCTCCCCTACTTTTTCCAGGGTGCTTCGCTGGAACCGGTCCCGCCGGGCCTGCGCGAACTCATGGGTGAGGCGAACGATGTTTTCTTCCGCACCTTGCAGCGCGCGCGGCTCAGCGACGACCAATACCGGCGCATCGTCGGGGCTGAGGAGGTGGACGTGATCGTCGAGAATTTGCAGGTCATCGCGCGCGAGCAGGAACGGCTGGTCAGCCTCGGTGAAAACAGCGGCGAAAGCGCGGAGAAATGGGCTGCGGTCGCGGCGCGTCTGAAGGTCGTCCTGACTGAGGTCTCCGCCACGGAAGAGACGATGAAGGCGACTTTGCCGAACGGCGCTGACGGCATGGGCGAGCGCTTCCTGCGCCTCTCCCGCAAGCTCAGCGACCAGCGCGCTGCTTGCAGCCTCGCCGCGGCCGCGCCCATTCCCGGCCGCGAGCTGCTCGCGCCCGTGCTCAATATGGAGAAAACAGTCGGCGAGACCTGGCGCACCATGCTCGAGATCAAGCGAGACCTGGTACACGCGCCGCTGCACGCGACGACCATCTTGCACCAGGAGGCTGATCCAAGTTGGATTGGCTTCGAGAAGCTGCGGCAGGGCATCGAGAACGCTTTTCATCACGAAAAGATCGCGCCCGAAGGGCGCGCCACCCTGGCCAGCGGCATGTGGGATCTGCAGGCGGCCCTCTGGAAAGAATATGGCGACGCGGAAGAATTGCGGTCTGATGCCGATGCGCCCTTCATCAGCGATCTCCGCTCGCTGCGTCTTGCCTTGGACGTGATGCACGACGAAGCGCTCACCCCCGGCGAAACGTCCAGGCGCGAGCCTGCTGCCCGGCGACTCGCCGCCCTGGACCAGGCGTACAGGGTACTCGAGATGGCGCACGAGCTTTCACAACTGGCCGGCAGTTTTGACACCCTCGCCACGAACGAGCATTGGCAGGCGGGCGCGCTCCGCTCGCGCAGCAGCAACGTCACCGCCTTCGCCTTCGCCGAGCATCGCTACCGGGCTTTGCCGAACGACTTGGGGCGGACCAACCTGTCCGACCCGGAGGCGCGGCAGGCCATGACGGAAGCGAGCAATCGCCTCTATGCCGTCGGCGGCGATGCTGCTCTTCGTGCGCTGCTCGAGGAGATGCCGCAACGCATCCACACGGACCGCGACGCCGTCACGATGACGGAGCCGGCGAAACAGGTCGCGGCCCTTGTACGCCACGCACTGGAAGCCCTTCGCAAACCAGTGGTCAAAGCGCGGCAAGTCCTGGCGGAGGCCGCTCCGAAGTTGGCGGAGCGCATGGCGCAGCTCGCCCAGGAGGCGAAGGAGATGCAGGCGGCTCATGAAGAGAAAGCCGCGGAAGCGGCTGAGAAAAAGCCGGAAGGAGGCAAGGCGGACGCGCAGCAGCATCTGGCTGCGCAGCAGGCGCTCAACCAGAAAGTGGACACCTTGAAGGACGCCATCCGCGCGGCCGCGAATTTGCAGAATGTGCTGGAAAAGAAAGGGCGCGAACAGGCGCGGGACGCCGATGACGCGGTGGCCATGTTGAAGGAGCCGCCGGTGCGCGCGGAGCAGGCGCTCGCCGAGGCGGCGCAGGCCGAACGCGCTTCCGAACAAAAGGAAGGGCTGCAATCGGCTGCGAAAGAGGATGGCAAACTGGCCGCGGCCCTCGATCAACTTGCGAAGCACTACGACGCTCTCGAAAAAGGCCAGCCGGACCAGACGCGGCTCGCATTGCGCGAAGCGGAAAAGGAACTCGGAGTGAAAGAACAGATGGATCGCGACTTCGCCAATGCCGAGGAATTGGCAAAGCTGGCGGGGTCCACGCCGGAGGAGATGCTGGCGAAGCTGGAGAAGGCTTTGCCCAATAATCCGCTCATGCGCCAGGAACTGAGCAGCGTCTCGCGCGATCTGCTGCAGGACGCCAGCAAGCGGCTGACCGCGGCCACCGCTCAGGAGAGCGCCGTGGCGCGCGATGTGGACAAGTTGGCGGCTCAGCAGCCGCCAGCCCCCGAGAACGCTCAGCCGAAGCCGTCAAACGCGCCAAACACGCCGAGCACCCCCGCCTCCACAACTTCGCCAAACCCGGCGGCTCCTGACGCGTCATCCCCACCTGCCGCCGCTCCGAACCCGGCTGCCAATCCCGCGCCATCTCCCTCAGCGAATCAGCCCCCTGCGGAGTCGTCGGCGAGCCCGCCAGCGGCCGCCAAGCAGGCGGGAGCCACGCCCCCTGCTCCACCTGATGCCAAACAGCCAGTCGCGGCCACGCCTGCTCCTGCCAAAACAATCCCCGCCCTGGCGGAAGGAGCCAAACAACAAGAGCAGATTGCACAAGGCGCCGGCGAAGCTGGAGCCGCCGTGGAGCGCGCGGGAAGGCACGAAGAGCGCCTGCAAAATCAGACGACTGGCAAGGAATTGCAGAAGCTGGGCGCCGACGTGAAGGCGACCGCTCAGGGAGAAGTTCCGAGAGCCGGCGAGGCTTTGGCGAAGGCACAAGCGCCGAAAGAAGCTCAATCTGCGGTGGGTGCTGCGGAGCAAGGCTTAAAAACAGAACTCGCGCGCCTCGGGGATGCGCAGTCGCAATCCCCCGGCCCGGAAGCGCAGTCGCCCGCGCCCGCGCCCGCGCCCGCTCCTCCGGCGAACGCTGGCCAACCCACGTCTTCGCCGACCGCCGCCACCACACCGCCCGCCGGTGCATCGAGCCCTCCCGCTTCGCCAGGGTCCACGCCACCTTCAGCCGCCGCACCGTCCCCTGCGGCTGGCTCGCCTCCACCCCCTTCTGCCGCCATGGCGACGACCCCTCCATCGCCGGGCACGCCCCAAACACCTCCTTCTAATTCAACCGAAACGCCGCCCACGGGCGAGACTCCCGATCCCGCAACGGATAGCCTGCTAGCCTCGACCCCGGCGGCACCGCAGCAACAGGTCTGGATGGCGCGTGCCCTGGACTCGCTCGACGCGGCTCTTCACGCGGACCCGGCCTCCCAAAGCGCCGCGCCGGAGGCAGGCCAGCCCCCTGCTGGACAAGACAAGCCGGGCGGGGAAGGCAAACCCAACGGCGCTCAGCCGCCCGGCGGCCAGCCGAAGCCCGGCTCGCCTGAGGCAGGGCAGCCATCACCAAAGGGCCAGGAGCCGGGTCAGCCGGGCTCAACCCCGCCTACCGACACCTCTTCCCAAGCAATGCAGCAGGCGCAGCAGGCTCTCGCCGCCGCCACGCAAGCTGCTGCCGCCGAAAGGCGCGCCAGCCGCTCTCCCGCCGCGCCGGGTCAACCTTCCTCGGCCACCTCCCAAAGTCCCGCACAGGCTGCTTCCAAAACCGGGGCTCTCGCGGGCACCGCTGGGCTGGTCCACGGCCCCCTGCCGGCTGCCGCCGGGGATGCGGCCGCCGCGCGCGATTGGGGCAAACTCCCGCGCCAGCTCGCGGAGCAACTTTCCCAAGGCCAGCGCGAATCGGTCGCCGCGGAGTACCAGAAGGAAGTGGAGACCTACTACCGCGTCATCGCCGAGCGCGCGAAGAAAGGTGGCAAATGATGCGCCGCGCACGCCGGGCGAGACTTGTCCTCCAGAAGCCAGCCAGACCACGCTGGCGCCGCGCCCTGGCTTCCGCGCTCTGCGGTCTCTTGAGCCTGGGCACCACGAGTTTCCTGCGCGCCGCGCCGGTTGATGACGCGCTCGGCCGCGCCACGCAGTTCATCCTCGCGCAGCAGGACGAGAGCGGTGCCATTTGGGAACATCGGAATAACATCCGCAACCAAACCGCGATGACTTCGCTCTCGATCCTCGCGCTCTGCGCGATGGGCCATCAACCGGGCGATCCCACGCCGGAAGGAACGGCGCTGCGAAGGCCCTCGACTTACGTCCTGCGGCCAAGGACCGCAGGAAAAAGATGGCTACTTCGGCACCAAGGATGGCTCGCGCATGTACGGCCACGGCATCACCACCCTGATGCTCTCCGAAATGCTCGGCATGGGCGCCGACACCGCGCAGGACGAACTGATCCGCACGAAATGCCGCTGGCGCCATCGAACTCATCCTGCGCGCGCAAAAAATGCCAAAGACGACCTGAACCGCGGCGGCTGGCGTTACACGCCGGACTCCGGAGACTCCGACATGTCCGTCACCGTCTGGCAGACCATGGCGCTCCGCGCCGCTCGCAACGCCGGCCTCGACGTCCCCAAGGAAGCGATCGACGACGCCGTCCACTATATCAAGCGCCTCTATGACAGCGCTGAGCGGCAAGCACGCCAGAAGCGCGGCTTCGGCTACCAAGACCGCGGCGCGCGAAATCTCCACCACTGCCGAGGGTCTGCTCGCTCTGCAAGTCTGCGGAGAATACGAGGCGGAGGAAGTCGAGCGGCGCTGCCGAGCGACTTATTCAAGGAGGGGATCAAGCCCGGCGAACGCTGGTTCTTCTACGCCACCTATTACTATGCGCAAGGCATGTACCAGCGCGGCGGCAAGTTCGCCGAGCAGGGACGCTGCCTCGTCACCGCCTCGCTCCTCCCGCTCCAGTCGCCGCGACGGCTCGTGGGAAGGCATCGGCGGCGAAGAGCGCCAAGGCGGGAAGATTTACGCCACCTCCATGGCGGTTCTCAGCCTCGCGGTGAAGAATCATTTTCTGCCGATTTATCAACGCTGAGGTGCGCGGCTCGTCCCTTCGCGGAAATGGATTGGCCTTCCGCCGGAAGCAGCGTATCGAGAGCCGCTGCCCGACTTATGCCCATCGCGTCCTTGAAATATCACCCTAATGTCGCGGGCATCCTGCGCAATCCAACCGGCGAAATTCTCATTTGCGAACGGGCGGACAAGTCACAGGCCTGGCAATTTCCGCAGGGCGGAATCGACCAGGGAGAGACGGCGGAGGAGGCGCTCCGACGCGAGTTAATCGAAGAGATCAGCGTTCGCGACGGGTACGAGATCGTCGCCCGCAAGGGGCCCTACCGCTACGTGTACGATGGCTGCGTAACGAAGCGCGGCTATCAGGGCAAGGAACAGGAATACTTCCTGCTGAACTTCACCGGCGATCCGGGGGCCATCAACCTCCAGACTGCTCATCCTGAGTTCACCCGCGCCCGCTGGATTCTTCCCCCGGAGTTTCAGTTGGCTTGGCTCCCGCCGATGAAAATCGCCGTGTACCAGTCCGTCTTTTTTGACTTTTTTGGCCTGAAACTGCCGCTCCCAACGAAAAATCCTTGACGCCCACTTCCAAATCTGCGCAAACAACGCCCGCCAATATGCTGACTATCGGAATGTTCTCTTTTGTCGTCGCCGCCTTTCTCGGATGCGTGTGGTGGGCTTGCCGCGACGAGAGCGTGTAAGCGCGGCTTTCCCTCCCTTTTTGCCATGCCCGGCGCTGAGGATGCCCGCTGGATTGCCGTCACGGCGAATGATCTGAACAACCAGATTCAGGTCATCTCGGAGTCCGCCGAAAACCTCGGCAAACTTCTGCGCGGCAACGCGGATGCGGAGCGTTACCTCGCCATTCTCAAGACCAGTGTCCAACGCGCGGGCGAGACGACGCGGACCATGGTGCAGCGGGGCGGCGGAGATCCCTCCATGGCGGAAGGGACCAGCCGCGTGGCGGAGAAGCCCGCACCGGCTCCTCGTCAGGCTGGTGCTCCTGACTTCGAGATCGAGAATCCCGACGGCCCGCGCGAACTGCTCCTCATTGTGGACGATGAGGAGTTCATCACCCTTCTCGCAAAGCAAGTTCTCGCCGAGGACGGCTATCGGGTCGTGACGGCCAAAAACGGCTTCGAAGCGATCGCCATTTATAAGGCACTCCAGGACTCCATCGCCCTCGTCATCCTCGACTTTGTCATGCCGGTGATGGACGGTGCCGATGTCTTTGCCGAGTTGCAAGCGCTCAACCCCCGCGTTTCCGTGGTGCTCTCGAGCGGCTTCGCCGAATCTGATCGTCTGCGCGGGATGCTCGCCAAAGGGCTCCGCGGTTTCATTCCCAAACCGTACACGCAAAAGAAGCTGCTCGAACAAATCCGCCAGACCCTCGATGCCTTGCACAAAGGGTAGCCGACGATCCCGGTCCACACACCTCCGAAGACGCAAAACGCCCGAATCCTCGGGAGACTCGGGCGCTTGGGCGTGAAGGATGGAGCTTAGGCAGGGGTCGAGTCGCGCAGGGCGCGCACGCGATCGTGCACCGCTTTGATTGCCTCGGCCTGCCGTTGCACGATTGAAAGTGCGCTGGCTGGCAGTTGCGCGGTCACCGCGTCGCGATAGGCCGCGACGGCGGCATCTTCGCCGCGCTCGCACTCGGCGAGAATCGAATGATCGTTCTTTCCGGTAATGGCCGACTTCAAATCAATCCAGCCGCGATGAATCGAGCTGGCGACCGACGAGCTGTCTTCCGGGCTCGGGTCACCCAGGGTGCGGGCGAGTTCCTGGAGTTCGCCGGCAAACTGCGCGCGCTGATTGGAGTACTCGGTAAATTGCGAGCGGAGGCTCGGGTTCTGCACTCCCTCGGCGGCAGACTTAAAGCCTTCCTGGCCGTCCTTAAGCGTTTCGATGAGGTCGTTGATGGTGGCAGTGGTGGACATGGACAAATGGGTTTGAGTTTGTTTAAGGGGCGGCAGTGCTCTGAAGTGAACACCGTTCGCCTGCTCCATCCGAATCGCGGCATGCCACTGAGCCGGTTGTCCTTGGTCAATCTGCGCGCTTGTCGTTGCTCGCGCGCGCTTTCTTGATTACGCTGCGCTCCCCTATGCAGCCTTGGATTTCCGCGTACCTCTCCGCCCATAAGCAAGCCATTGATTCCATCCCGCACGACGCGGTCGAGCGCAGCCTTCATCTCCTGCGGGAAGCGTGGCGCGCGGACCGGCAGATTTTCGTCTGCGGCAACGGCGGCAGCGCCGCCAACGCGTCGCATTTCGCCACGGATCTTGGAAAAGGCTCTTCGGACAAGCTTGGCAAGCGCTTCCGCGTCCTCTCGCTCACCGATAACGTGGCTTGGCTAACTGCCATCGGAAATGATTACTCCTACGACGATGCCTTTGTCCGCCAGCTCGAGAATTTTGGTCGCGCGGGTGACGTGTTGCTTTCTGTCAGCGTCAGCGGCGATTCGCCCAACGTCGTAAAAGCCGTGGAGTGGGCGAAGGCGCACGACCTTCGCACCATCGCGCTGGTCGGCAGCAAACGCGGGCGCTCCGCCGACCTGGCGGAGGAAGTAATCGCCATCGGCGACACCCATTACGGCCGGGTGGAGGATGCGCAGATGCACGTCCTGCACATGTTCTGCTATGCGTTCATGGAGCAGCCGGAGTTTGCCAACGCGGGCGCTAATTAATTCACCCCAGACAAGCGATTGCCTGCGCCACCGCATAGTGGTCAGAGTGGCTGAGGCTGATGAGGATTTGGGTTACACCAAGCTCAGTTGCGAGTTGCTGGCCCGCGCCGCTCAGGTTGATCGAAGGCTGGCCGGCGGCGCTGCGCTGCACTTCGATCTCCAGCCAATTGATACGCTCGCCGATCCCGGTTCCGAAAGCTTTCGCCACCGCTTCCTTGGCCGCAAACCGGGCGGCGTAACAAAGCACCGAAGTGCGCAAGGCGCCGCAATAAGTGCGCTCGGCATCCGTAAAGACGCGCGCCAGAAACGCTTCGCCATGCTTCTCGATGGCCCGCGCGAGGCGGCTCGTCTCGACAATGTCCACGCCGATGCCGTGGATCTTCATCCCACGGGAACCTCATGCATCGCCATCAGCATCTCCGCGACCGAAGGCCCGAGTCCGGTGAACACCGCCCGCGAGACGATGGCGTGGCCAATGTTCAAATCCGCGAGGTAGGGCAGCGTGCGGAGCAGGCGGATATTGGTATAATTGATGCCGTGCCCGGCGTTGACCTGCAAACCGCGCACCTGCGCCTGCTCCGCCGCACTTCGCAAGCGGTCCAGTTCGGTCGTTTGCCGTGCGCCGACGGCGTTCGCAAAGGCGCCGGTATGCAGCTCCACCATCTCCGCTCCCAACCGCTCCGCCGCGAGCACTTGGGCCGGCTCGGGTTCAATAAAAAGACTGACGCGGATGCCGGCGGCTTGCAGGCGGTCCACCGTTGGCTGGAGCGCGGAAAGCTGTCCGGCCGCATCAAGGCCTCCCTCGGTGGTGACCTCCTCCCGATTCTCGGGCACCAAACAGACCTCCTCCGGAAGAACGCGGAGTGCGAATTCCAGAATGGCCGGCGTGTTGCCCATTTCCAAATTCAAGCGAGTCACAATGTTCTCCCGCAACCGGACCACGTCGGAGTCCTGCACATGCCGCCGGTCTGCGCGGAGATGCACCGTGATCGAATGTGCCCCGGCCCGCTCGCACGCCGCCGCCGCCGCAATTAAACAAGGCTCGTTCGTCGGTAACTCCGCCTGCCCTGCATAGCGCGCCTGGCGCAGCGTGGCGATGTGATCGATGTTAACGCCCAGTCGCATGAGGGAAGGTCGTCAGGGTCAGCTACCCAATTCGCGAGCAGTCAGTATCGCTCGCTCAGTGGCGGAAATGCCTGACTCCAGTGAAGATCATCGCCATCCCCCGCTCATCCGCGGCGGCGATCACCTCGGGATCTTTGACCGACCCGCCGGGTTGAATGGCGCAGGTGGCGCCCGCATCAGCCGCGGCGAGGAGGCCGTCAGGAAATGGGAAAAAAGCGTCGCTGCCGATGGCGCTCCCTTGCAATGACAAGCCCGCATCCTGAGCTTTCCAAATCGCAATGCGCGAAGCATCGATGCGCGACATCTGTCCAGCACCGAGCCCGAGGGTACGATCACGCGTGGCGTACACGATGGCATTGGACTTTACATGCTTGACCACCCGCCAGGCGAAAAGCATCGCCTCGAGTTCACGCGGCTCTGGCTGGCGTTTGGTGACCACCTTGCTGAGCAGATCGCCCGCCAGTTCCTGCGAGCGATCCTGGCTTTGCACCAGCAATCCGCCCACCACCGAGCGGAGCAGCAAATCCTCCTCCGCATCGGACGCCGGAGCGGCGGCGGCATCTTCTTCATGAGACGGAGGTTCTTCTTCTTTGCAACCAGGCGCGCGCGTCCGGCTCAAACTCCGGCGCGATGATCACTTCGGAGAAGATTTCGCTGATTGCACGCGCCAGCGGCTCGGTCAGCGGGCGATTACAAATAATAATCCCGCCAAAGGGGGCCTGCTTGTCGGTGGCGAACGCTTTGTCCCACGCCTCCCGCAAATCCGCATCCTGCCCAACGCCACAAGGATTGGTGTGCTTCAAGATTGCCACCGTCGGCTCCGAAAACTCGTCCATCAACTCCGACGCGGCGCTAATATCCAGGATGTTATTATAAGAAAGTTCCTTGCCATGCAGCTTCTGGAACCGCTCCTCAAAGTGGCCGTACAGCGCGCCGCTTTGATGCGGATTTTCGCCATAGCGCAACCTCGCCTCACACGGCAGCGAGACGGAGAAGGAGCAGGTCGTCTCCTGCTCCTGATTGAGAAAATTGGCGATCGCGCCGTCGTAACGGCGAGGTCGTCACGAAGACCTTGATCCCCAACCGCTCGCGCAGCTTCAGCGTCGTCGCTCCGTCATTGTCCCGCAGATTACTGAGCACATCCTCGTAATCGGCGGGATCGACGACGACGGTGACGTAGCGATAGTTCTTCGCCGCGCTTCTCAGCATCGAAGGCCCGCCAATGTCGATCTGCTCGATCGCCTGCTCGAGCGTCACGCCGGGTTTGGCGACCGTCTTCTCAAAAGGATAAAGATTCACGACGACCAGATCGATGGGCAGGATGCCGTGCGCCGCGGCTTGCGCAGCATGCTCAGGATCGTCCCGCAGAAAGAGCAGCCCGCCATGCACCTTCGGGTGGAGCGTTTTCACCCGGCCGTCGATCATTTCTGGGAAGCCGGTGAAATCAGAAATCTCCTGCACGGGGATGCCTTCGGCTTTCAGCAACGCAGCCGTCCCACCGGTGGAGATGAGTTCCACGTCCATGGCGACAAGGGCCCGCGCAAAATCCACGAGGCCGGTTTTGTCGGAAACGGAAAGCAGGGCACGCGCAATCTTCATGAGCGGGCGGAAACTAGGGGCCACGGCGGCGCGAGGTCAATAGGCGGTTTTCCCGCCGGGCGTGCGAGACCACGAGGCGCAGCCCCGAGCTGTTCCTTTCCGTCACTTGGAGGACACCCGCTGGAGGGAGCACCGCCGATTCAAAGCTGGTCGCGATGAACCTCCCTGCCAAAGCCTTGCGGCGACGCTTTCCTCTGCGCCTCGGCTGTGTGGTCGCGACGGCGCTGGCTTGTTTCGGGCTGCTCGCCAGGGCCAGGGGCGATGAGCAGGTTCGCCGGGTCCAGGAGGAATTGCGGAAACGAAATCTCTTCTTTGGCGAGGTGGATGGCCGCCCGACGACAGAGGTTCGCGAGGCCTTGAAGCGCTATCAGCAACGCAAAGGCTTCGCTCCCTCCGGTGAACTTGGCCAGGAAACGCTGGCCGCCCTGGGCATAGCCGCTTTAGCGAGGGGATCAGAGGATGCGGTCAAGTGGCCCGAGGAACCCGTGCTCAAAAGCGACTCCGCACGGGAGCTGTCGGAAGAGGAGCGAGCGCGATTGGAACGAACGGCTGGAGAACTCTCGCCCATCGCCGAAGCTCCACCTTCCTTCCCTGCGGATGTGCCTCCGCCTGTCGAACCTCCCATGGCGCTGCCGCCGTCAGCCCGCTCCGTGCTGCCTCCCGCGTCTTCTGGGGGCACTTCGCCGCCGCCACCCGAGTCCGCCTTTGCCTCTCCCGAGAGGCTCGACGCGGCCGACGTCGAGCGCTTCGTGCGCGATTACCTCGCCGTTTGTGAAACAAATGACCTGGCGCGCGAACTCTCCTTCTACGCCGCGACAGTGCGTTACTTTGACCAGGGCACAGTGAACCTCGGCTTCGTCGAGCGCGACGTGAAACGCTACTATCTGCGCTGGCCGCAGCGTGCCTATTCTCTCGTCTCCGTGAAGATCTCCCCGCATCCGAACCAGCCTCATGAATTCGTGGCGCGTTTCCGGATTCGCTTCACCGTGGCGAACGACCGCGCCCACGCCTCGGGACAGACCGAAAACGTCTTCGGCGTGCGCGCTGAAGGCGGCAGCCTGAAGTTCACCTCCTTGCACGAGGTGCGGGTTCACGGGTAGGGCGCGACCCCATGTCCATCCGGGCGAAATTGCTGGTCCTGCTCGGTGCCGTCGTCGCCCTTTTTGCCGGAGGTCTCTTCCTGCTGCAACTTTTCAGCCGCCGTCAGTTCGAGGCGGTCACGGCGGCGCGCGCGAAGGAACGTGGCGATCAGCTCGACCACTTCCTGGAGGACTGGAGCCGGCCCATCGAGACTTTTGTGGCCGATAGCACCTGCTGGGATGAACTCGTCGCCGCCATGGCAAATCAGCAACCCGGCTGGAGCGAGCAGGCGTTTGACGACAATAAGCTGAACTCCTACCGCGTCCACGTCCTCTGGATTTATCGCCCGGACGGCACCCTCTTTGCCGCCCGGAATCACCTCTACTCCCCAGCGGTCAATGAGCTGCCAGTCCCAATTGCCACGGCCGGGCAGGATCTCCAGACGCGGAAGCTCAATCATTTCTTCGCGCGCACGCCCCTTGGCTTCCTGGAGATTCGCGGCGCGACCATTCATCCCTCCCGCGACAGCGCCCGCGCCACGCCCTCGCAGGGCTGCCTCTTCGCCGCTCACCTCTGGGTCCAGGAAGACTTGAAAGAGATGTCCTTCCTCACCGGGAATGAGATGAGCATCCAGTTAGCCGGTGCCGCGCCACCGCCACGCCGCGACGAGAAGTCTGAGGGCGTGGTCACTATCACACGCCCCTTACTTGGGCTCGACGGCCAACCCATCGCCACTCTGGTAGCGCGCAACGTCTCGCCGGTGGTGCGCGAGTTTCACGCTCTCAGCGAGCGCCTCTTTCTCTGGTTGGCGATCTTCGCCTTCTTCGTTTACCTTCTGCTCATCGTCGCCCTTCGCAAATGGGTCATCCGCCCTTTTCAAACGATCTCCCGGAGCTTGCGGACCGAAAATCCGGCCTTGCTCGATCCGTGGCTGCATGACCGTGGCGACTACGGAAAGCTCGGCCGCGTCATCCGCACCTTCTTTGAGCAACGTCAGGCCTTGGTGGAGGAAATGCGCGAGCGGCGCGCGGCGGAGAAGACCCTCGAGACACGCGACGAAGAGTTGCGGCATGCCTTGAAACTCGAGGCGATCGGACGGCTCGCCGGCGGCGTGGCGCACGACTTCAATAACTTGCTCACCGTCATCATCGGCTACGCCAGCATGGTCCCGCCGCCCGCGGACGGCTCAGGCCAGCACGCCTGCGGTGAGATCATCCTGAAGGCCGCGCAAAAAGCCGCGGGTCTCACCCAGCAACTGCTCGCCTTTTCCCGGAAACAAGTGCTCCACCCACGCGTGCTCGACCTCAATGCGCTCGTGCGCGAGATGGAAAAGCTGCTGCAACGCACCCTCGGCGAACAGATCGAGCTTTGTGTTGAGACCACCTCGGCTCTCGGGCGGGTCCGCGCCGACCCCACGCAGCTCGAGCAGGTCATCGTGAATCTCGCCATCAACGCCCGCGATGCCATGCCACGCGGCGGCGTGCTCACGATTCGCACGGAGGATTTTACCGTGACCGAGGCGGCGCCGTCCAACGGCAGCGCACCGGCGACCGGCGCCTTCGTGGTGCTCTCAGTCGAGGACACCGGCACGGGCATGAGCCCGGAGACCGAGGCGCGCATCTTCGAGCCCTTCTTCACCACCAAGAACGCCGGACACGGCACGGGCCTCGGCCTTGCCACCGTCTATGGAATCGTGCGCCAAAGTGGCGGCGTGATCACCGTGGACTCGCGGGAGGGCGTCGGCACCACCTTCCGCGTCCGCCTGCCTCTCGAGACCGCGGACATCGACCCGCCGCCAATCGCCTTGCCTGCCCTGCCCAATTCGACGCGACACGAACGCATTCTCGTGGTGGACGACGACAAGGCCGTGCGTGAACTGATGTGCCGCGTCCTGCAAAACTACGATTTGCGCGTCGAGTGCGCGGCGAATTGCCCGGAAGCCCTGAGTATCGGCGGCGATCTCTCCCGCCCTTTGCATTTGCTCATCACCGATATCGTGATGCCGATCCTCACCGGGCCCGAACTGGCGCTGCGCATTCGCGAGAACCGCCCCGGCCTCCCCGTGCTGCTGGTCAGTGGCTACGCTCACGAGGCGATGACCGGCCTCGAAACGTTGCAGCCTCAAGTCGAGATGCTCGACAAGCCTTTCACCCCGCAGGAACTGGCGCGCCAAGTCTTCGCGCTCCTCGCCGAAGCTCGGGCGGCACAACGGGAAGCGCCTCTTCGCAAAGAAGTTGACCCGGCAGGGTTGTCTCAGGCATCTTGTGAAAGATGACGGGTCTGTGACTTTTTCCATGCTCCGTGTCATGGAGAGTCAGGTTTCAATCATGGACTTTACTAGACTTCCGACCCAGGTCGTGTTCGCGGCGATGCTGCTGCTCGCGACGCTGATCGGCTATATCGATTGGAGCACCGGCTACTACATCAGTCTGCTGGCTTTCTACGCATTGCCCATCGTCGGCGGTGTTCTTCTTTGCGGCAATCGAGCTGGCTTAGTGGTCTTCCTCTGGACGGGCGCCGCGTGCCTCATCGCGAGGCATTTTATGCCAGATATGCCCCTGTCGGGTCGCCACACGGAGAACTGGAATGCGCTCATGCGCCTGATCACGCTTTTCTTCTTCTACCTCGGTGCGGCTTCCGCGCGCTTCCGCTTCGAAGCGCTCAAGGCGCGGGAGCGCACTCTCACGGGTCTGCTGCCGATGTGCAATTGCTGCAAGAAAATCCGCGATGCGGATGGCTACTGGAGCGAATTGGAGTCTTACCTGAGCGAGCATTCCGAGGCTGATGTGGAACACAAGCTTTGCCCGGATTGCTCCAAGCGCATCCACGCGCTGACGCCCAGCGTCTTCGCAACGCATGCGCTTCCTCCCGGGGCCTAAGCTGTTTCTCTTCGAGTCCCCCCATGCGTATCCTGCATTCGATTGGTTCAGCCGACCCGGTGGGCGGCGGGCCCATCGAAGGGCTGAAACAGCTTGCCGGCGCCAACATCGGCCAGGGGCACGAGGTGGAGGTTATCACGCTCGATGCTCCCGGGCAGGCCTGGATGAAGGACTTTCCGCTTCCCCTGCATGCGATGGGTCCTTCGCGCCTGCATTATGGCTACAACACTCGCTTCGTCCCGTGGCTACGGGAGAATCGCTCCCGCTACAACGTCGTCATCATCAACGGCATCTGGCAGTACAACAGCTTCGGCGTCTGGCAGGCCCTGCGCGATTCCGTCACTCCCTATTGCGTCTTCACCCACGGCATGCTCGATCCTTGGTTCAAGAAAACCTACCCGTTGAAGCACCTTAAGAAGTGGCTGTACTGGCCTTGGGCGGAATACCGCGTTTTGCGCGACGCCATGGCGGTCTTCTTCACCTGCGACGAGGAGCGCCGCCTCGCGCGCCGGTCATTCTGGCTCTATCGGTGCGACGAACTGGTACTGACCTATGGCACCGCACATCCCTCCGGCGATCCCACTGCGCAATGCGCACTTTTCCGGGCCCGCTTCCCCGAAGTGACTGGCAAAAAAGTCATCCTCTCCCTAGGTCGCATCCATGTGAAGAAAGGATGCGACTTGCTCCTGCGCGCCTTTGCCAAGTTGGTGCAAGTGACTCCCTCCGAAGAAGGGCGCGACCTGCACCTGGTCTGCGCAGGCCCAGATGACGGCACCTACGCGGAATCGATGAAGCGCCTGGCTGCTGAGTTGGGGATCGCAAGCCGGGTCACCTGGACGGGCATGCTCATGGGCGACCTCAAATGGGGCGCCTTTCGTTGCGCGGAAGTCTTCATCCTCCCCTCGCATCAGGAGAACTTCGGCATCGCGGTCGCCGAGGCGCTCGCCTGCGGCCTGCCGGTCCTCATCTCCAACAAGGTCAACATCTGGCGCGAGATTCATCGCGACGGCGCTGGCCTGGTCGAGGAGGACGACTTTGCGGGGACGTACCGTCTGCTCGAAAGATGGCTCCGCATGTCCGAGCCACAGCGAGACGCGATGAAAGAGCGCGCCGTCGGGTGTTTCGAAACTCGCTTCAGCCTTCCCAAAGTAGCGCAATCCTTCATCGACGCGCTGCGCCTTCTTGGCCTCACCTCCGCGGAAGATTTGCCGGGAAGCCCAAGCCTCCCGGCTCCTGCACCTGCCCACCTATAGTTCGGAAATCTCCTGCCGTAGCTCTTCTTTGGTGCGACCAAGGCGCGTCTGCAAACGACCCATCAGTTCGTCTTCCTTGCCATCGGCAAAGGTCAGATCGTCATCCGTGAGCTGGGCATACTTCTGCTTCAGTTTGCCCGAGATTTGGTTCCAAGTGCCTTTGAGATTAAGATCAGTCATAGTCCCCAAGTTTCGGAGGGACCGCTCGTCGTGGCCGTACGGACCCGCTCCCATTCCCCGCAAAGAAAGGGGCGACTTTACCAGCCTCCCCATTCAGCATTCCACCCGCATGACCTTCCAAGCGCTTGCCACTGACTACGACGGCACCATCGCCACGCACGGCGCGGTCGATGCGCCGACTCTTGCCGCCCTCGCGCGGCTGCGCACCGCCGGCCATCGCGTCATCATGGTCACTGGCCGCGAAATCGACGATCTGCGCACCGTCTTCCCGCACCTCGATCACTTCGACCTCATTGTCGGCGAAAACGGCGCCCTCCTCTACTGGCCCGACACCGGCCGCGAAGAGCTGCTGGCCAAGCCGCCTCCGCCTGAATTCTCGCAGGCTTTGCGCCGGCACCATGTTGAGCGCCTCTCCGTCGGGCGCGTCATCGTCGCCACCTTCGAGCCTTTCGAAAACGTCGTCTTCGACACCATTAAAGAGCAGAAGCTCGAGCTCCAGGTCATCTTCAACAAAGGCGCCGTCATGGTCCTGCCAACCGGCATCAACAAGGCGACCGGCCTGCGCGCTGCCGCCCAGGCGCTCAACCTCTCCGTCGATCAAATCGTCGGCGTCGGCGACGCGGAGAATGACCACGCCTTCCTCGAGATCTGCGGCTTTTCCGTCGCCGTCGGCAACGCGCTCGACGTGCTCAAGAAGAAAGTCTGCCTCGTCACCACCGCCACCCACGGCGCGGGCGTGACCGAATTGATCGACCGCTGGCTGCGCGAAGGTTTGCCCGGCAAGGCCACCCCCTACCAGCAGCGGTCCGCCTGAGCGTGCCACGCTACACCTGTCAGCGAATAAACGCGGAACCCCGCGCCCGAGACCGCGAATCCACGGCGCGCATGGCCCGAAAAACAACATGGCCAGTAGGTGCATCACGGAGGGCTGCCATGAATAGACGGATCGTGAGTGTAGCGTCCGCGGGGCTGATCGTGTGCCTTTCGGGGTGCGTCACCGCCTCCGGGCCAAAATCAGGGCACTTCGCGGCCAAGTCGCCACCGCCCAAAGATCCCTGTGCTCCGCCAAAAGAGAGCCATTGGGGTGAGAATGTGGGGATGGTATTGTTCGCGCCGGTGACCCCGCTACTTCTCGCCCTAACTTATTATCAGTATTTGGAGATTGGCAAAATGAATCAGCGAGAGGGCGAAGCAAGCGACAAGCTTAAGCATCAAAAAGTCCAAGCCACCCCTCATCCCCGCCGCCCGGCGAAGACGGACTCCGCGAGCTGATCCGGCACTCATCCCGGCGGGACTCGTGGAAGATGCAAAAGAGGCGGGAACGCCGGATCGTCATCTATGTGTCACGTCGTGGCTCTCAATGAGTCTCCCGGTCGAGGCATCATATGTGTTCAGACGATTCAGCCCATCGCAACATGCACGCTCTAAAATCTGCATGTGACCGTGGTCTGGGTTATCCCAGAGCTCGTGCCCATCATGGCGTATGGTCCACAGCTTTCGCCCTACCTTACCACCTGAATCGACGATCGAGGCGTCGACTTGCATATGGCTAACGGTGCCGTCCCTTCCTGGATACCACTCCGTATGAGTTCGAATCCGCAAGAGCAAGGTCTGAAGTCCGAGGGCGCGTTCTTTAGAGGAGATGCTCTTTCTGACGAAACGATACTCCTCGCTGATGGCATGGTAGAGTGTTTTCTTTTCGTCATCAACTAAGATTGTTGTGACAAAGGTCCGACGAGTATGCTGATGAACTATCCACGTCGCAAGCAACGCAATGCCCAACGTAACGGCGGAGATGATCGCCAGGCGCGTCATCGGCCTAAATTCTTATGATGCCGACTCCAGAGGGGAGGGGGCGTCGGGGCGGGCATGAAAGGGAGGATGGAGCGTGGGGATGGTTCTGGCAAGCCGAGCGGTCGAAGACCCGAGGCCGCGCCCCATGCCGGGCAAGGTGAGTGTTGCCCACCCGCGCAAGGCTGGGCGTGGTGGCTCTTGGGGAAAGGATCATCCGACCGGGAACTCAGTGGACTGCGACAACGTCGATACAATCACCGACCTTTCGCAGGGTGATGGAGGTATCCTAGTTGGATCTGGCGACGTACAAATCGCGCGGAACGAAGACGTATCGCTGGTGCCAGGTGGTGTAGCCGCCGGTCGCGCAGCGGACCTCCACCACATTGCCCTTGGTTCCAGGCTTTTGGGGGCCGGTATGATAGATATCCACGTCGTATTCTTGATGGATACCGCGCAACGGCTCGTAGCAAACCACCGTCTCAGCGGCGTCGCATTCCGAAGACTCCGACGTTCTCTGCCTAACAGCAGCGATTGCGAAAGAGACTGTGCCGGTGCTTTCGATTACCTACTGTTTTACCGGCCGAATTGACCCAAGAATCGCCTTGCGGTCGGCTACCGTTGTCTTGTCGTCCTCGTCGCTGCAGTAAACGGTCGCCAGATCGTAATCGCCTTTTTGTGTCGAAAACATGAAGCACTGCCAGAATCCAGGGGCGTCCACCTTGTTTTTGCCTTTGTACTCGGTCACAAATCCCTTGAACGCTCCTATCTCCGTCGGGCGCGCTCGCGCCACAACCTCCGAATCCTTCATCTCAAACATCTTGCCCTCCTGCTCTGCTGCCGACTGGAGGCTGGTCTTCGCATCGGCATCGTCGTGTACATCGCGGATGTGCTGGAACAGAACCAAAGCGTTCAACTTCGAGGCGATCGCCACCGATCCATTGTTGCGCGAGACATGCCAGCCCTCTGGCACGATCACCGTAAAGGCCGGTTTGTCTTCGGGGAAATTCACCGACTCTCCCTGCTGCGGGGCGCTTTCTTTAACGCCAAGGCCCGCGATCCAACCTGCGCTTAGCTTCTTCCAGTCCTTATCAAACGCGTTCGCACCGAGAGATTGCTCGAACTCGAGAAGAAGCTTGGCCACTTCCGCATCCGTCTTGGCGTTATGGACCTCTTCAGCCCAGGCCGTCCTGCGGCTCTCCCACTTCGGGTTCATCGCGTTCGACTTCATGTGCGCTTCCAGCGCCAACAACTGAGCGCTCACGCAGGCCGCATCCGGGCACGACTCGGTCTTGCTCACCCAGCCATCGCGCGCATTCGTCCAACTGCTTTTGACTGCCGACCATTCGATGTGCGACTCGAGCTCAACCAGCGGTTCGGCCGGGCCTGCCGCGAGGAGTGAAGCGCGACCGCCGAGGGAAATCGCCGCTACGATGGTGAGAAGCGCCAGCCGCTTTGCGCGTTTGAAGTTGGTTACGGGAGGAATCATTTGGAGCGAGGCTATCAGGCCAAGCGAACCATACAAGCGCCAACGTCCTCGCCTCCGCGAAAACCTACGACAACTCCATCGACGGACACGAGGTGCCGTAAGGCACGCGCTCGCAGGCACCCCGCCGAAAAGCACGCCCTTCCACGAGCGGGAGAGGGCGAGAGAAAGAAACCTGGCGGGTGGCGACATCGGAGGCGATGGCGGCACCCGGGCGTTGGCGGGCAGCGAGAAGTTCTATTGGTCGCCGGCGGAGGAACTGTTGCCGAAGATAAGGACGGTGGCGGTGGCCTGCACGTTGATGCCGGCCTTCGCGAAGAGGCCACCACCGCTGCCCCCAGCGGCGTTGCCCGAGATGTAAGCATTGGAGATGGAGAGGTTGCCATAGGCGCCCACGCCTCCGCCATCACCCGACGCGGCGTTGCCGGTGATGAACGCCCCGTTGAGCACCTGGGTTCCAGAGCCCTCGAAGGCGATGGCGCCGCCGTTGAATCCGACATTGCCGGTCAACATCACCGATTCGACGTCGATGGACCCGCTGGACGCGAGAAACAGGGCGCCCCCGGCGCCGATGGTGACATTGCCGGTGCCGGTGACGAACTTTACCGTAACGGAGCCGCTGCCGCTCGGTGTAGACGGCGCCACCGCCGGAGGTCGCGGAGTTGTTGGCAAAGGAATCGTTCGTCAGCGAGAGCGCCCCGCTGCCCATGTAGAGGATCGCGCCGCCTGCATTGGAGCATTGGTTGGCGGCGAATTGCGCATGATCCACGGAAAGCGCCCCGTGCGAGCCGTTATCATCGACCTGGATCGCGCCGCCGTTGGCGCCGGGCGCGGCATTGTGCGTGAAGAGGGCGTTCGCGACGACGAGGGCGCTGCCATTGGCATAAACGGCGCCGCCGGACAAGGCGGATTGGTTGCCAATGAAAGCGGAGCCGGAAATGGAGGTGACCGCCGTCGCGGAAGGCGAGGCGAAGAGCCCGCCGCCACCGAGCGCGGGCTGGTCCGTGCCAGTGGTGGCGTTGCTTTGCAGGCTGCTGTTGGAGATCAAGAGCGATTTGAAATCGCTCGCGGCGTAAACGCCGCCCCCGGCGTTGACGGTTCGATTGCCAATCAGGAGGGAGCCAATGACGTAATCATTGCCGGAGTAAAGGGCGACGCCGCCGCCTTGGCGCCCGGAGGTGTTGCCGACGATCATGGATTGGGACACTAACGAGAATCCGTCATCGGTGGTGGCCGCGGTCGGGCCGGGGCGCGCATTATTCAGGAGCAGGCCGCCGCCGTCGAACGTCGCATTGTTGCCCCCCACGAAGGAGGACTGGATTTTGAGGTCGCCAAAACCGGTGCTCTTCTCGAACAGGTCAACTCCTCCGCCATCGTTCGCGGAGTTATTGGCAATCAGGCAGGTGGTGATCGTCACATCGCCTTCCGTGCTGGCGTAGATGCCGCCGCCCCCTCCGCCTGCGTTCCCGATGATCTGGGAGTTGGTCACGGTGAGACCCGCTCGGGCGCCGCTGCTCACTTCCGCCACCGCGCCGCCGTTGCCGTTGGTGGCCTGGTTGTGGGAAAGGACGGAATTCAGGATGCTCAGCGCCTCGGCGGAGAGGATCGCTCCGCCATCGTCGGGGGCGTAGCCTTTCGAGAGGGTGAGTCCATCGATGGTGACGTTTTTCACGGTGGCCGTGCCGTCGTCGATGTGGAAGAGGCGATTGCTCCCGCCGCCGACGATGGTGAGGAGGCTCGCACCGGGACCGTTAATGTACGTGTCGTCGGTGATGACGATCTCGGTATTGAGGGTGACCTTCGTCGTGCCGGCAGGCAGGGTGAAGTAGATGCCCTCGAGATTGCCGGGATGGGCGACGGCGTCGGTATGCCCTTGGGCGATGGCGTCGCGCAAGCTGCCGGGGCCGGAATCAGCGGCACTGGTGACGGCGATGATGTGGAGGCCGGCGGGGGCGATGCGGGTTTCGAGGAGTTCGAGAGAAGAGGCGCGAAATTTCATGGTCGTGGTGATTTGGAGTTGACGAATGGAACGAGCGCCCCCGAGACAAACAGCGCGCGCGCCGAAAAGCACGCCCTTCCACGAGCGGGAGAGGGCGAAAACAAGAAATCTGGCGGGTGGCGACATCGGAGGCGATGGCGGCACCCGGGCGTTGGCGAACAGCGTGAAATTCTTCTACGTGCCATCGGAGGAGCTGTTGCCGGAA
>CAWBXA010000013.1:0-252837 GCA_963792695.1 uncultured Verrucomicrobiae bacterium
ACTGGAAGCTCTCTCGGGATCTGGCGTTCCTCGTCCGGACTGCGATCGTTCCAGTGACCGGCCGAGGGGCGTATTGAGATGAACGAACCAGCCTGGGTGTTGATCCTCACCGACGACGTCCGTCATGGACTCGCCTGGATTGGCTGCCTCACTTTTCCACTATTACGGAATTCTCGAGGCGGGGTTGGCAACTTGTCGCGATCGCGGTCGCAGCCTGTCTTGGGTTGGCGGCGGTCTTCCTGGCAAGAACCAGTCCGCTCTACGCGGCGACCGCCCGGGTCCTGGTCCTCCAGCGGGAAACCATCCTCTCGGTACGCCCGGGAAGACACGGTCCAGGCCCAGGAGGGTCCGAGACGTTCCTTCCGACCCAGATGGCCATCCTTCAAAGTCCAAGCGTGGTAGGCCGGGCGATCGAGTCGATCGGGCCGGGAACCTCCCGACGCTCCGGGCCGCGAGGCGTCGGGAACGATCGCCGAGCCTGAGCCGGGTGGCCGCCAGAGTTTCCTCAAGGTGACCCGCCCGGACCGGACCGCCATGATCATCTCGATCGAGTACCGCGCCGCCTCCCCCGCCGAGGCGACCCGGATGGTCGACGCGATCGTCGCGAGCTACGGGCGTTCCTCGAAGACCACATGCAGAGCACCAACTCCGAGGTGGTCTCGCTGATCACCCGGGCGCGCGACGAGCTGGGCCGCGAGCTCGACGCCTTGCAGGCGAAATACGTCGACTTCCAGCGCGGCCATCCCCTGCTGATCGACGACGAGTCGACCCGGTCGCTGATGAACAGCCGCCTCATCGAACTCGACCGACGGCCAACGAGTGCCTGGTCAGGGGGATGCGGCTGCGGTCGCAACTCGAATCGGGCCGGAAGCTCGCGGGCGAGGGGGCGGAGATGTGGGCCGTCGCCTACGCGATCTCGCAGCTCGGCGGCGACCCGGGCAGACGCTGATCCCGGCCGCACGGACGCCCAGGGGGGGCCCTGGAGTACCCCGGGCCTCGCCGGGAACAGCAGGAGCTCGCCGCCCGGCTCGGCCCGGAGTACTCGAAGGTCAAGGAGCTTCGGGAGCGGATCGCCGGGTCTCAGGACGGGACGGGCGAGCGGCCCGACGGCCGCGCCGACGAGCGCGGGGTCCGCCAGCTCCTCGGCTCGATCGAGCAGAGCCTCGAGTCGGTCGAGGCATCCGCGTGCGGAAATTGCGCGGCAGGTCCAGGTCGACCTCGAGGAGGCGCGGCGGATGGCCGCGGACCTGGCGGCGAAGCAGGCCCTCGCGACAGCCTGGACACGCCTGAAGGCGCTGTTCTACACCGTCGTCGACCAGCTCAAGCGGGTGCAGCTCGGCGGCGACTTCAGCAGCATCTACTCCCAGGCCGTCGAACCGGCGAACGCGTACGGGCAAGCCGGTCCATCCCCGCGTGCTCCTGACGCTCGCGATGGCGCTGGTGGTCGGCTGCGCCCTGGGGACGGGGGCGGCGCTGGCGGCCGACGGTCTCGACGCCCGGGTCCGCACGCCCGACGACGTTCGCGCAATCCTCGGCCTCCGCGTGCTCGGCGTGGTCCCCCGCGCCCCCGGTCGAGCGGCCCGCCGCGGCGCGGCCTGGCGGGCCTGGTCTGCCACGGCGCACCCGCGGTCGCCCTCGGCCGAGGCGTACAAGGGGATCCGGACCAGCATCGAGTTCCTCCGCCGCGACCGCCGCCGTCCAGGTGATCCTCGTCACCAGCGCGGTGGCCGGCGAGGGGAAGAGCACGACGTCGAGCAACCTGGCGATCAGCCTGGCCCACGCCGGGCGGAAGGTCCTGCTGCGTCGACGCCGACCTCCGGAAGCCGACGCTGCACCGCGCTTCGGCCTCCGCCGCGACGCGGGGCTGGTCCAGGTCCTCAAGGGCCTGCTCCCGCGCACCGGGCCGTCCAGCGGACGGCGATCCAGGGCCTCGACCTCGTCGCCGCCGGGCCCGACGTCGACAGCCATCCGAGCTGCTGATGTCCCCATGCTTCACGACTCTGATTCAAGAAGTCGGGTCATCCTACGACATCGTGATCGTCGACTCGTCTCCACTGTTATCCGTCACTGACGCAACAATCATCGGGTCCATGGTTGATGGGATCGTGCTGGTGCCTGCGCCTCGGTGATCCGCCGCCCCGACGCGACCCGGGCCATCGACCTGCTCCACGCCGTGGAGACACCCATCCTTGGGGCTGTGATCCACGAGGCCGAACCCGATCGGGTTGCCGGTAGTGAAAACCGTGATTTAATCCAAGCCGCCACGATCGGACTGAAAGGTTCGGATCCGAAATCAATCCGGGGGTGGGCCTGTTCTTCGATCCGACGGGTTGCGAGCGGAATATTCTCATGAATTGTACATTCTTCCTGCTGGTTCTGTTAGTGGCGAATCCGGAACCATCCCGGTCGACGGCGGGCGACTCACCTGCCACGAAGGCCGAGGTGATCATGCTCCGTCGCTGCGGGACCGAGTACGAACGGTCCTCCATGCTGGGGGCGACCGGCAGCGGCATCCTCCAGGATTGCGTGATCCGGCTGGGCGATTCCGTCCCCCGCGCGGGCCAGGTCCTCGGCCGGCTCGAGGACAAGGAAGCCCGAGCGGAAATGGCGGTGGCGAGAAAGCCCAGGCGGCGAGCGACGTCGAGATCCGCTCAACCAGGCCATCGACGGGCTGAGCGACAAGGACCGCTTTTGCATTTACCTGGCGCGCGAGCAGCCGGTGCCGCTGGTCGCCGAGCCGATCGGCAACAAACAGGAAGGGCTGAGCCGGCTGAAGGCGTTGCGCCCGGGACCGGTTCGTCGCGATTGGCTCCGGCGCTGAGCGCGGCGTACAAGGCGCTGCGCAAAGTTGATGGACGCCGCGAGCGCGAAATCCATCTCCTCACGGACAACCAGGCGCTCCCGTGGCGCAGTCTGGCCGCGGACAAGGGGGCGGCCGCGGCGAGCTGGAATCGGGGGGAAGCGGATGCGCGCCTCGCGGTCTTTGTCACGCTGCTCGGAGTCGCCGCACCGGAGAATTCCGGGGTGGCCTCAGTGGAATTGCAGCCGGCCATCGTGCGCAAAGGCGCGGATGTGAAAGTCACCGCGACGTTGCTGCGCACCGGGCCGCCGACCGAAACGGCGGCGACTCTTTTCATCGATGGCCAGGAAGCGGGGCGCCGCTCGATCAAGGCCGGCGACCCCGACTCCGCCGCGCCGAGCTTCACGCTGCCGTCGCTGGAGGCCGGCACGCACATCGGTCGCATCGAGACGCCGGACGACAATCTGCCGATCGACAACGCATTCCACTTCCTCATTCGCGTGCAGGAGCAGCGGCCTTCCCTGGTGGTTGGCAGCCAGGACGATACGCTCTTCGTGCGCACGGCCTTGCGGACGGGTTTCGCGCGGCCTGCCGCGGTGGTGACGATGACGCCGGAGCAACTTGCGACGGCGACTTTCTCCACCTATTCGAGCGTCTTTCTGTGCAATGCGCTGCCGCTCTCCGGGCAGGCGCTGACCTCTCTGGAGGATTATGTCAAAGGGGGCGGTCTGCTGGTGATTTTCCCCGGCATCACGGCAACGCCGGATGACTACAAAAGCTGGACCTGCCTGCCGGGCTTTCCTACGGCGGTCCAGGAGATGCCGCTGGCCCAGCGCAACCGCACGCTCACCTGGGACAAGCCGCAGCATCTGCTCGTGCGCGCGCTGCGCGAGGGAATCGCCGTGCCGGCACTCGCGGTGCGCCGCCGCCTTGTCTGGGAAAAGACGCACGAAGCCGCCGAGCGCGTCATCTCGATGGGGCCAGATCAGCCGTTCCTGCTCGACCGCACGTTTGGGGAGGGGCATGTGCTGATGTTCGCCGTTTCCGCCGACCGGACCTGGAGCGATTTTCCGCTCTCGCCTTTTTACCTGCCGCTGCTGCTCCAGTCCGCGGATTACGGTGCGAGCATCGGCGCCAAGCCGCCCTTCCTTTGGGCGACCGACGCGCTTTCGCTGAGCGAGCGTTTTCCCGATTTGAAGGGGACGCCGATGCTCGCGGGACCGGATGGCGCTCCGGTGCCGGTCCGCGGCACGGTCGTGCAAGGGCGCACGGTCTTGATGGCGGAGAATCTTTTCGCGCCCGGCATTTACACGCTGGCGACCAGCGAGCAGCCCGACGCGAAGCCGGCCCTCGCCGTTAATCTCCCGCGCGAGGAATCCGATCTCGCGCCGATCACGGAGGCCGACCTCGTGAAGCGGCTCGGCGTCGAGCGGGTCCACGTGGCGAGCGATCTTGCGGCGCTGCGCAAGCTCATCGAGGAGCATCGCATCGGCCGCACCTATGGCGAGCACCTGCTCTGGATCGCGCTTGTGCTCATCATTCTCGAATTCATCTACGCCAATTTCTTGCTGCGTGAAAAGCGGAGTACCTCCGCGGCGGAGACCGATTCCGCGGGCCATGTGCAAAACGCCGCGCCCTCCCTGGTCGAAGCATGATTGTTTACGAGCATACTTTTCCCGTCGCGGCCATCCTGCTGACCGTGCTGGCGGGCCTGCTTCTGGGCGGGTGGACGGCGTGGAAATTTCTGCCGCGGCGCTGGAGCAACGCGGGTCTCCTGGCGCTCTACCTCGGCGTGCTGCTCGGGCTCGGCTGGTGCCTGCTGCTGCCGGGCTACAAGAGCGCCGTCACGCAAATGCTGAAGCCGCGTTTTCTCATCGCTCTGGACACCTCGAAGTCGATGACGCTCAGCCCCTCGCCCGACGTGCCGACACGCTGGAGCACCGCGACGGAAGCGCTCAAGCGCCCCTGGCTGCAAGCGGTGGCCAACAGTTGCGAAGTGGAGGTTTACCCCTTCGCGTCCGAAGTCGGAGAGCACCTTGCGCCGAGCAAGATCGACGGGCTGAAACCGGATGGCACCTCGACCCGCCTGCGCGACGCGCTCAAGCAGATCGCCGACCGCTCCGCTGGATTGAAGGTGGCCGGGATGCTGCTGCTGAGCGACGGCACGGACACGCGCGAGGCGCTCGATGACTGGGCCAGCGGCGAGCGCCCGTTTCCCATTCACACCTTGCGCCTCGAGCCGCCGGGCGGCTGGCAGCAGGAGCCCGATCTGCGCGTCGATGCGGTGACGACTTCGCGCCGCGTGACGGTCGGCTGGAAGTCGGAGTTCAAGGTGAAAGTCTCCGGCCAGGGGACGAAAAATGTGCCCGTGACGGTGCAGATTTTTGAGAATGGGAAGTTGCTCACAGAGAAGCCGACCGGCATTCCCGACGAGGGCGGCGAGCGTGAGTTGACGTTCGAGTTCGATCACCCGAAACAGGGGATTTTCAATTACCGCGTCTTCCTGCCGCCGCTGCCGGGCGAGAAGCACCAGGAGGACAACGAGTACCTCCTGAGCGTGGAGGTCGTCGATGCGCGCAACCGGCTCCTCTACGTCGAGGGCATCCCGCGCTGGGAATATAAATTCATCCGCCGCACGCTGCTTACGGAGCAGCAGATCTCGCCGGTAATCTTCTTTACCGGCCCCGATGGCGCGCCGCATCCGGGGGCGCCGGTCGGCAACGTTACGGCCGAGATGTCGCCCCAGCAGCTCGCCTTCTTCAAGATCGTGATGCTCGGCAATATCGACGCGAAGGAACTGGGCGAGGCGCGCGCGCGCAACCTGAAGAAATTCGTGGAGGACGGCGGCAGCCTGATCCTGCTCGGTGGGACCAAAGCGTGGACCGCCGGCGGGCTCGTCGGCACCGAGCTGGGCAAAGTCTTGCCGGTTCGCAGCGCGGAGGTGAAAACGCTGGAAAGCGAAAAGCCGTATCCGGTGCGGCTCACGGAAAACGCGCGCGGGCATCCGGCTTTCGCGGGGGATGCCGCGCTGTGGCAGAACATTCCGCCGGTGCTCTCGGTGTTCTCGGGTTTCACGCTCTCGCCGGGCGCGGAAGCGCTGGTTACGGCGGAGACGCCGCAGGGCGTGCAGCCGATCGTCGTCACGCAACGTTTTGGGCAGGGCAAAGTGACCGTCATTTTGACCGATTCGCTGTGGCGCTGGCAGTTGGCGCCGGAGGCCAACCAATCCAAGCCGTACGATCGCTTCTGGACGCAGCTCATCTCGTGGCTCCTGCCGCGCGAAGAGACGCTGTCCGAGGCGCGGCTGGAGCTTTTCGCCGATCGCGACCAGCTTTTCCTGGGCGAAACCATCGAGCTGCACGCGCGGCTCGGCGGCGACCCGGCGCTGAAGCCGCCGGCCATCGATGCCAAAATCACGCTGCCCGATGGGCGCGAAGTCCCTTATCGCATGGCGCCGCAACAAGTGGCGATGGCCTCCGGGAAAATGTCGCCCGGTTTTGCGCTCCAGTTTCCCGCCGAAGTCCCTGGCGTGTACAAGGTAATCGCCTCGACGAAGGTCAATGAGAAGAGCGTGACGAGCGAGCCGCTCACGTTTTTCGTCAAGCCGTACTCGCCGGAAACGGTCCCGCGTCCCGCGCGCACCGAAATTTTGCAGACGCTCTCGCGCAGCAGCGGCGGACAATTCTTCGAGTCGCTGGACGCGTTGAATACCGGCCTCGCGACTCTGAAGTTTGAGGCCACCGAGGAAAAGAGCGCCGACTTTCGCACGCTCTGGCGTGAATGGCCCGCCGTGGCCCTCCTCATGCTCCTGCTCGCCGCCTCCTGGAGCATGCGCAAACTCCGCAACATGCCGTAAAGCGGCGGCGGAGACCCGGGATGAAGGGTCTGCGAAAGGCGGGCGCGAGGTCCGCCGACGCCTGTCTGCCCCCAGCCCTTGTTACTCCGGCTGGCGAGGCGCCGGGGCGAGCGCGGGAGCTGCCGGGCCGGTGACGACTGTTTTGCCAGCGGCGGTCCAGGCGTTCATGCCGCCATTGAGGTGGAGGATGTCCTTGAAATGCTGGTCTTTCATCACGCCCACCGCGCGTGTGCTCCGGCCGCCCGCGGCGCAGTGGACGATGTACTCCTTCTCTTTGTCCAAAGTGCCGAGCTTCGCCTGGAAGTCGCTGGCGTTGGCGTTGAGGTTGATCGCCCCCGCGATGTGACCGGCGTTGAATTCCTCCGGCGTGCGGACGTCGAGCACCACGATGCCCTTATGCTCCTGGAGCGCCTTTTCCGCCTGATCTGGTGTCACGTTGCGGACCTTCGGTGTGCCCGGCGTGGCGCTGGGATCAGTCGCTGTCACGAGTGAAGTGAGCGAAAGCCAAAGGGCGGCCACAGGGAGGAAGCGGAGGTTCATAAGCGCAGCATAGCACGCGCGGGACGCCCGGCCACCCGGAGCTGCGTCGCGCACCGATTCCACTCCCCTTCCGGTAAAGGCTCCGCTACACCTCCCGCATGCCGCCCCCGATTCGCAACGTCACGCCAGTCCCCTGGCAGCCCAGCCCCTCCTCGATTGGGCATTGGATCACGCGCGGTGTCCTCGGGATCCTGGCGCTCTGGTTCATTCTCTCCAGCTTTTCTCAAGTGCCGGCCGATTCCGTGGGCGTCATTACCCGGTTTGGCGCGTTTCACGAGATTGTCGAGCCGGGGCTGCGGTTCAAGTTTCCGCTCGGGATCGATCAGTTGGTGCTCGTGCCGGTCAAGCGCCAGCTCAAGCTCGAGTTCGGCTTTGCCACGAACGGCGGGACGAATCCCGATCAGGCTTCCGAGGAGCCGTCCGATGAAAAGAGCATGGTCACCGGCGACCTCAATATGGCGCTGGTCGAGTGGGTCGTGCAGTACCGCATCAACGACGCCAAGGGGTATCTTTTCAACGTCTTCGCGCCCGGCTCGACGTTGCGCGACGCGAGCGAATCCGCCATGCGCGAAGTGGTGGGCGACCGCACCGTGGATGAGGTCCTCACGGTGGGCCGGCAGGAGGTGGAAAACGAAACGCTCAAGCGGCTGACGGAACTCGCCATTCGCTACGGCTTGGGCGTGACCATCACGCAGGTGCAACTCAAGGACGTGCATCCGCCGCAGCCGGTGCAGTCTTCCTTCAACGAAGTGAACCAGGCGCAACAGGAGCGTGAGCAGGCGATCAACCTCGCGAACGGCGAGTACAATAAAGCCGTCCCGCGAGCGCGCGGCATGGCCGATCAAAAGATCACCGAGGCGCAAGGCTACGCGCTGAAGCGGGTCAATGAAGCGGAGGGCGACGCGGAACGCTTTCAGGCGCAGTTCACGGAGTACTTGAAAGCGCCGGAGGTGACCCGCCAGCGCATCTACCTCGAAGCCGTCTCGGAAGTGCTGCCGCAAGTCAGCCGCAAAATCATCATTGATGAAAAAGCGGGCGGATTGCTGCCGCTCCTTCCGCTCGATCTCAACAAAGCCGCCGCTCCCCGATGAACCCCTCCTCCAAACTGCTCACCGGCGTCGCCGCGGCGCTGCTCTTCTTCACGATGCTCGGCGCTTTTTACACTGTGCAGGAGACGGATCTCGTCATCCTCACGCAGTTTGGCCGCCCCGTCGGCGCGCCGGTGCGCGACGCCGGTCTGCATTTTAAGCTGCCTTTCATCCAAGCGGTCAACCGCCTGGAAAAGCGGGTGCTCGAATGGGACGGCCCCAACTCGGAGATGCCGACCAAGGACAAGCTCTACATCGTGGTCGATACCTTTGCGCGCTGGCGGATCGCCGATCCTGGCGTCTTCTTCACCAGCTTGCGCGACCAGCGGAGCGCGCTTTCCCGCCTCGACGACATCATCGGCAGCGAAACGCGCAACACCGTGGCGCGGCATAAGTTGGTCGAAATCATCCGCAACACCAAGGGCCGCCAGCCGATGCGCGACGAGTCGCTGGTGGCGACGCAAGGTTTCGCGCCTTCGGTGCTGCCCGAAGTGGAGTTTGGGCGGGTCGCGCTCGAGACCGAGGTGACCGAACAATCACGCAGGAAGCTCGAGCAATTTGGGATCGAGCTGCTCGACGTGCGCTTCAAGCGGATCAACTACAACCCGGCGGTCGCGTCGAAGATTCATGACCGGATGATTTCCGAGCGGCGGCAGATCGCGGAGCGCTTTCGCTCGGAAGGGGCGGGCGAAGCGGCCAAAATCCTCGGCACGCGTGAGCGCGACATTCAGAAGATTGAGTCCGAGGCGTACCACGAGACGCAGAACGTCCAGGGCAAGGCCGATGCGGAGGCGACGGCAATCTACGCGAAGGCCTTCAACCAGAGCCCGGAGGCGCGCGAATTCTTTGCTTTCCAGCGAGCGCTTGATACTTACAAGACATCCTTCGCGCGCGACACCACGCTCATTCTGACGACTGGGGACGGTTTCCTGCATTATCTGAAAGGCGAAGGCATGGGGACCCCGCCCTCGGCCAGTTCGCCCAACGCGACCCCTCCCGTGGCACCGCCTGCTGCGCCAGCGGCAACTTCGGCGCCTGCTGCAAGGCCCCAGCCCGCGCCGTAGAGGATTGCGGGATGGCGAGTGCTGGCGGGCGCGAAAGGCGCCGCGCCTGCCGTACCGCAGGCGACAACGCCTGCTCAGCCCGCCTGAGTCACCTTCGCCCAGCCTGCTCAGAGGCGTCGCTCGGGGACTCAGCTGATCCGCATCGGCATCAGCACGTAGAGAAAAGGGCTTTGGATCTTGATCACGCCGGGACTCATCTCGTCGATCAGATCGAGGTACACTTCATCGTTCGGCAGGTTGCGCAGCGGGGCCATCAGGAACTCCGGATTGAAGGCGATGGAAAACTCGCGGCCTTTGTAGGTGACCGGAATCGATTCGCGCGCCTCGCCCACATCCGGCGTGTTGGCCGCGATCTCGATGTTGTTCTTCGTGAACACGAGCTTCACGGAATTCGACTTTTCGCTGGCAAGCAGCGAGACGCGATGCACCGCCGAGTGAAAGAGTTCGCGCTCCAGCGTGATCCGCTCCTTGGCTTCCGCCGGGATGACCTGCTTGTAGTTGGGATAATTGCCCTCGACCAGCTTCGAGACGAGCAGGGTCTGCCCAACCTCGAAGGAGACTTGGTTTTCGGTCACGCTCATCTTCACCGGCTTCTCGCCCGGCCCGAGCCGGGTCAGCTCGGCGACACACTTGGTCGGCACGATGATATCGACTTCGTCGCTGCGCGGGAACTCGACTTCGAGATCGACGAGGGCGAGGCGCCGCCCATCGGTGGCGACCATCGTGAGCTTCTCTTCGCGAAACGAAAAGAAGATGCCGTTCAAGACGTAGCGCGTTTCGTCCGTGGAAATGGCGTAGGAAGTTTTTTTCAGCGCGTCCGTCAGATCGGAAAGCTTCAGGTTAAACACGCGCGCGCTGTCAAAGCTGGGCAGCGGCGGAAATTCTTCCTCGGGCAAGCCGTGGATCTTGAAGAAGGTCTGCCCGCAACGAATGGAGGCGATGTTCCTGGCATCGACCTCGAAGAAAACTTCGCTGGCTGGCAGCTCGCGAACGATCGTGGAGAGACGCCGCGCCGGCAGAGTGGTGGCGCCCTCTTTATCGACCTGCGCCTCCACCGAGGAGGAGACGCCGACATCCAAATCAAAGGTCGTCAGCCGCAATTCGCCGCCGCGGGCCTGGAGCAGGACGTTGGAAAGAATGGGCAGCGTGGTGCGGGTGCTGACGACATTTTGGACGGTCTGCAATACCGCGAGTAGCTTCTCTTTGCTGACGCTAAATTTCATACGGAGGAATCAACGGAGTGTGATGACGGATTGCCCTGCGATGCGCAACAGATTTTGCAGGGAAGCGCGCGCGGGGCGGCCAGGACCAACTCACCGCCAACCCTGAAGCGCGCGGCCATCGTGCTCAGCGCTGGATCGAGCCGCTCAGGAGCGAGACGACGGCGCGGAGTTTTTCATCCGCCTTGATCCGCTCGCGCACGAGCCGGTGCGCATGGATGACGGTGCCGTGATCGCGCCCGCCGAAAGCTTCGCCGATTTCGCAGAGCGAGGAGCTGGTGTGCTCGCGGGCGAGAAACATGGCGATCTGCCGGGGAAAAGCGATGCTGGCGGGACGGCGTTTGCTCGTCATGTCCGCGAGGCGCACGTCAAAGTGGTCGGCGACGCGCTTCTGAATTTGGTCGATGGTGATGACGCGTTGCGCTTCCTCCTGTAGCAAATCCTTGAGCAGCACTTCGAGGCGCTCGAGGCTCGGCGCCTTGCCATCATTGAGGGAAGCGGAAGCGGCCACGCGCATGAGCGCGCCCTCGAGCCGGCGGACGTTCGAGCGAATGCGTTCCGCGAGAAAGGCGAGAACTTCATCGCCGAGCTTGATCTGCATGCCCTGCGCCTTCTTGCGCAAGATCGCCACACGCGTCTCCGTATCCGGCGGCGACATCTCGGCGGTGAGACCCCACTCGAAGCGCGAGACCAGCCGGGATTCGAGATGCTGAATTTCCGACGGCGGGCGATCGCTGGAGAGAACGATTTGTTTGTGCCCGTCGAAGAGCGCATTGAAGGTGTGAAAGAATTCCTCTTGCGAGCGCTCCTTGTTGGCCAGGAATTGGATGTCATCGATGAGGAGGACATCCGCCTGCCGGTAGCGTTTGCGGAATTTGACGAGGCCGCCGGTCTGGATCGCGTCGATGAACTCGTTCGTGAAATGCTCGGAGGTGATGTAGAGGACCTTCGCGCCCTTCTTGCGATTGCGCATCTGGTGCCCGATGGCGTGCATCAGGTGGGTTTTACCCAGCCCGACTCCCCCATAGATGAAGAGCGGATTGTAGGTCTTCGCGGGAGAATCGCTGACGGCTTTGCAAGCCGCGGCGGCGAACTGATTATTCGCGCCGACGACGAAGAGTTCGAAGGTGTTGCGTGGATTGAGCCCGGCCGTGCCGGAGGCGCCGTGCGGAGCGGCCGCGGCTGGCTCCTGGCCGGAGTGGTCGCCGTCCACCGGCGCCGTGACCGTTTTCTCAGCCACTGTGCCGAGCGGCTCCGCACCGGGCTCGCAGCCGAGGGCGAAGCGGATGATCCGTTTCCCACCGAAAGTGAGCAGAGTGATGGTCTCCAGCACCGGCAGGTAATTGCTCTCGATCCAGAACTGATGAATCTTATTCGGCACCTGGAGCGTGAGGCTGTCCCCATCGGCCGCGACCGCGATCACGTCCTTGAACCAGCGCTTGAAGGTCTCCGCACCGAGCTGAATTTGCAGCTCCCTGGCGATCTCGCCCCAGAGCGGGAAAAGATCGGTCGGCGCAGGGGGTTGATCGAGGTTATTCAAGGGGGCTCTTTCCACGGTGGAGGCTGCCATATTGTTGCAACAGAGAGGGAAGTGGAGCGAAATCGCAGACTAATTTCAGATTTCCTCTAAAAAAGAGCGATCGGCGTGAAACCCTGATGGAATCAGGCTCTCAGGCTGGCCACTCCGTGGAACGCTCTGTTTTCCCGCGCATCTGCCAGACGCCAGCCGGGGAGCGGCTTGGTGTGTGGCGGAAAGAAGACAAAGGGAGGAAAAGTACACAATGCTCACAAGTTATTCACAGCCCCTGCGGTGCTGTCCGCCGGAGCGCCGTGAGGCTAGAAATCGCGCTTTTGAAAGGCAAGTTTTTTCGCGAGAAATCCGCCGCTCGAGGGCGTTCCATCGGCCGGCTCGCGTTCGCTTCCCTTCGGCGACACCGGGACATCCGCCGAGTGTTGAATCTGGAAATCAGGAAAGCAGGAACGGAAAGGGCCGAGTCACCCAGCCGCGTCGCTTCCCTCCTGCCAAAGCGGTGTTGGCGCTACGCTCTGCCGCCGTGCTGCCGCGCAGCGCCCTGCTGTCAATTCGCGGACTGCGGCGAGATTTTCGGCAGCGTGATACGGGTGACCGATGGAGCATTGATGTGATGCAAATGCCCGTCCGAATCCCAGAGGGTGAGGATCTCACCACCCGGCGAAATCATGGCGAAATCTGAGTGCGAAACTTCGATCGGGGTGCGTTCGGCGACTTGGACGGTCAGCGGTCCGGCGGGCAGTTCGCGGAAAATCTCCTGCAACTGGTGAGAGGTCATCGGCGGCCAGTCGCTTCGATTCCGGCCCGAAACAAGCCGGGAGATGGAAGATGGACGTTGGAAGACTAACGATGAAGTGACGCCGGGCAGGGCGGTCTTACTTCCGCCGCTTGAGCGTGATCCGCTTCAGCCGCGCATCATCCGGCGGGCTGTAACTCATTACCTCGGGATCGTCTTTGAACACCGTGTGTACGATGCGGCGCTCGTAGCCATTCATCGGATCGAGTTGATAAGAGCGGCCGGTTTGCCGCACGACATCGGCGACCTGGCGGACGCGCTGGGCCAGTGCGTCATCCTTCATGGCGCGGTAGTGCTCGATATCGACATGCACCTTGGGGGCGCTCTTGTCCTGCGCCTGCAGAAGGCGATTGAGCAGCACCTGGATGTCCTCGAGCAGCGCGCCGTCGCGCCCGATCAGGCGATCCTTGTCCGGCGGTATAGACCTGCAGGTGCATGCCGTGGTCGTCCTGCGACTCGTCGATCTGGCACAGGAAGCCGAGCAGGCCGAGCATGTTATCCAGGGTCTCGCGAGGGTTCAGGCTCATAAAAAGAGGCGCTACCTCTTTTTGCCGAGAGCCGCGACTTTCTGCAAGACGGGGCTGGTTGATTGCGCGTGAGGTAGAGCTGCACGATGGAGAAGAGGTTCTGCACCGTCCAATAGAGCGCGAGCGCGGAGGCGTACTTGTAGCAGAAGAAGACGAAGATGACCGGCATGAACATGAACATGCGCTGCTGCACCGCGTCGCCGGATTTCGGCGAGAGCTTCATCTGCCAGAACATCGTGCCCGCCATGCAGAGCGGCAGGATGTTGAGCGGCTGGTTGAGCAGCGGAATCCAGCGACGGTATCCATCTGCGAGAGATCGTGGACCCAAAGGAAGCGGCGCGTTGCGCAGCTCGACCGCCTTGCCGAGCATCGTTGTAGAAGCCGAAGAAGATCGGGATCTGCACAACCATCGGCAGACAGCCGGAGAGCGGGTTGATCCCATTCTCCTTGTAGAGCTTCATCGTCTCCTGGTTCAGGCGGGCAGGGTCGTCCTTGTACTTTTCCTTCAGTTCATTCAGGCGCGGGGCGACGGCCTGCATCTTCTTCATCGACTGCGTCCCCTTGTTTTGCAGCGGCCACATGAGCGAGCGGATGCAAATGGTCAGGACGATGATGGCGGCCGCGTAGGAGCCGAGTTTCGAGTGCAGCCAATTCAGCGAGTTGAGCAGCACTTTGCTGACGATCTTGAAGGTGCCAAAGGCCATGATCTCGTCTTCGCCATGACCGAGCGCCTTCAGCCGGTTGTACTCGCGCGGGCCGGTGTAGATTTCGAACCGCTGCGTCTGTGAGGCTCCGGGCGCCAGGGGGAAGCCGGGCATGGCGAGGGCGGCATCGACGGCTCCCGTCGTCCGCTCATCCGCGACCGTGGCCGCTGGCGCATTCGGATCGCCGCCATGGCCGATCAGCGCCTGCTTGACGGCGAACTTGTGCGCCCACGCGCCGGAGCCTGTCTTCTCGAGCGGGATGACGATGGTCGAGAAGTACTGATTGGTGACGCCGGCCCACGCCACCTCGGGACTATCCTGCTGGAAGGTGGGTGCGTCCGCGCGGTTGAAAAACCAGCCGGTGGTGAAGGAGTTGGCGTCCTTGTATTGGAAGCCCGTCTTTGGCATCCAGCCAAAGCCGGTGAAGGTGACCTGATCGATCTGGTGGATCGGGGCCGCGGAGCCGGCGTACACGAAGTACGAGGGGTGTTCGAGCGGCTGCGGCCCGCGATTGGTGAAGGTCACTTCGAGGGTGGCGAGGTACTCATCGCGGGCCTCCTGAGGCGTGGGCAGAATGAACTTCTTGTCGATGGAAAGCTGGCGCGCGTCGGTGCGCTGGAAATGGATGATGTTCCCCGCCGCCTCGTCGAGAAGCGTGTAAGGCTGGCGGGCCTCAAGCCCGCCCTTTTCGCTCAAAGCGCCGATCGGGAACTCGCCAAATTGATTGAGCGTGACCGGCTCGCCGCGCTCGGCCTGGTGTTTCTTCAAGCGCGCGCGCTGGATGCCGCCGCCGAGATTGGTGAAGGCGTAGGCGACCGAGGGCGTTTCGGCTGGGGTGATCTGCTCGGGAGCCATGGCCGAAGCTGGGGCGCCAGCCGAGGCTGGCGACGCCTCGGGGGGAGGCGTGGCGGAGTCGGCGGGCGCCGGGTGCGTGGCCGCTTCCGCAGCTTCGGCAGCGGCCTGCACCGCCTTTTGGTGGGCCAGCAGTTGCGCTCTGCGAGAATTGTCAACCGTCCAGAGCGCCAGGACGAGTCCGGCGAGGACAACTGCGATGATGCCTTGGCGATCCATGAGTGGTTTCTAAAAGTCGGTCGGTAAGATGCGGTTGCGGCGCGGCGGGACCGGATCGTGGCCCTGGCCACCCCAGGGCTGGCATCGGCCGATCCGCTTCAGCCCGAGCCAAGCGCCCCGCAGCATGCCGTGCTCTTCCACCGCCGCCAGAAAATAACGCGAACAGGTGGGCTGAAAACGGCAGCCCGCATTCGGCTGCCCCACGAGCACCGAGAGGACCGGGGAGATGGCGACCTGATAGCCGCGAATGAGCAGCCGGATCAGGGTGAGCATGGTGCCTGCAAGATGCCCGCGCGCTCGGCGAGTTTTTGCCACTCGGCGCGCAGCGCCGCAAAGGTCGCCTCAGCCGCGCGCTGGCGGGCAATCACGACGAGCCAGACACCGCGGCGAATTTGCGGAGCCATGGCGCGGAAAAGTTCGCGCAAATGCCGCCTGATGCGGTTGCGCTCCACCGCTCCGCCGACCCGCCGCGTGGTAATGAGCCCGAGGCGCGCTGGCCCTTCGCCGTCCACGAGCGCGCTGAAGACCAGAAACCGGCCTCCGTGCGTGGTCCCTTCGCGCTTAAGTCGCGCGAAATCAGACGCGCGGGTGAGGCGCGCGGATTTCGAGAAGCCGAGGCGCATGGAGCGGGGGCACGGGCATCCACCCTATGAGGAACGAGAGCTTCCAGCCTGCGGGGGCGGCGACGGCTGGAGCCGTCCTGCCTCACGGGCGAGGAGGGCTGCGCTCCTAGGCCGCGGCTGTTTGGCCCTGGCGGCGTTGCGCGGACTTGATGGCGCGCTTCTGCTTGCGGGCGACCATCGCCTTGCGCGCATTGTTGTAGAGATCGGTTTGGCGCTCGAAATGCATCTCGACGCCCTTGGGCAGCAGCCGCTTGCGGCCCTGCGCCCGGCGGCGCGAAAGGATGGCGCGGCCGTTCTTGGTCTTCATCCGGGCGCGAAAGCCGAACTGCTGTTTGCGGGTGCGCTTGGAAGGCTGATAGGTGCGTTTCATAAGGAAAAGGCTCGGCGAAAGCTCGGAAAAGGGGACGGACTGTAGCCCCTGCCCCCAGTGTGTCAACCAGAGAAGCCGATCTTCTCCAAGAGCGCGAGCCGCTCAAACTAGAGCACTTCGATGACCAGGGCGGTGGTGTTGTCACGGCCCGCGCGCTCAACGGCCGCTTGCACGAGCCGCTGCGCTGGGTCGTCCTCAGCGGCGCGGACCTCTGGGCGCAGCGTTTCCAGGAGCTGGCGGTCGTCGAGTCCATCCACCACGCCATCCGTGCAAAGGAGAAACAGGTCGCCGGCCGAGTAGCCGACCGAACCGACCTGTGGCTCCACGAATTGATGGCCGGCGCCGAGCGCGCGTTGGAGCAGGTTGCGCCGCGGGTGCCCTCGCGCTTCGCGTTCGCTGATGCGCGCCTGCCGCAGCAGCCAGCCCACGTGCGTATCGTCGTGCGAGACCTGGCGGAGGCCGCCCGTCGCCGGGCCATAGTAGAGACGGCTGTCTCCGATGTGCGCAAAATGGAGCCATTGCGGGGTGAACCAGCAGAGGGAGAGCGTGGCGCCCATGCCGGCGCAATCTTCATCCGTCGCCCCGAGGAATAGCAGCGCGCGATGAATTTGATCGTACAATTCGCTGAGCACATCGGCGACGCCGGCCTCAAGGCCGGTAGCCGTTTGCTGATACGCCTTCGGCAGCAGGCGCGTGATTTTCTCGACGGTAACGCGGCTGGCAAATTCACCCGCTTTGGCGCCGCCGATCCCATCGCTCACCGCGAAGGCGAAATCGTGATGCTGAAGCGAGGCCTCGCCGATTTTGCCCAAATACGCAAACTCCCGGGCATCGAAGCGCAGGCCGAGGAAGGCATCCTCATTATTCTTCCGCACTTTGCCGCAATCCGAGACGCCGTGCCAGCGCAGGCGGAGCGAAGGCTTGGCGGACTCGGGGGAAAGAGGCATGGAGCGAACGCCTCCATCTTTAACGCGGCGGCGATAGGGAGGTCCACGAAACACCTCGCTCGTGATGGGAGTCGAATTTTGCACAACTCGCGCCTATCAGTGGGGCATGCCAGCTTACTCTGAAATGATCGACCGGCTTTTGCTCCAACCCGGCCTGCTGCAGAAGCTGATCCCAACCGAGCCGCTGGACCGCGCCTGGGTCCGGCGCGTGGTCGCCGCCGACGCGCAGGAAATCACCGGCGGTGCGACATTGGCGCAGCCGCCCATGCTGCCGCTGCTGCGTGGCGGGCTGCTTTATGCCCTGGATGCACTGGACCTTGCGCATGTCCCCTTTCAGGAGGAGTCGAGCGATCTTGGCTCGTACTGGCACGGGATGCTCCACCGCCGGGAAGGCGACTTCGATAATGCCCGCTACTGGTTCCGCCGGGCCGGGGCGCTGCCGTTTTTCGCCAGGTTGCACTCGGTGGCCGCGGAGTCTTCGGCGCTCATGGCGCGGCAGGCGAACTGGGATCCTTATGCCTTCACAGGTGAGTGCGAGCAACTTCGCCACGGTTCGGAGGAGACGGAAAAGCTGCCCGAATTGCAGCGCGCGGAGTTTGAGGCGGTTTTCGACTACTCCTGGCGGCAGGGGATCGATCCCGGAGCGCGCCTCTCCTGACCGGATTCCGGGCGACCGAGATCATCGAGACTCGGGGTGCGGCGACCGCTCTCACGAGGGGTCTTTACACGACCGTAACCTTCCTCCTTCGGAACGTTACAAGTGAGCACTTGAGCAGCCGGGTGGGCGCGGACGAAATACGCCGCGTGAATTCCCGCGTCCATTTCTTGCCGCTTGTGTTGCTGGCCTGGTGCGGTGACTTGGGCTCGGGCGCCTGGGCCGCGCACCCGGCGACGCCCGGCGACAGCGCGCTGCCGGCGCCGGCTTCGGAGGATGTCCGGCTGGCGGCCAACGGCACAGCCCCAAATGCCAACGCCCCGCTTCCGCCAGACCTCCTGGCGGGCCTGCCGCCAGCCGCGGCTGCGGCTCCGGTGCGCGCCAAATCGACGAGCGTCACGATCAACCTGATCCGCATGATGGTGGAGCGCGGGTTGCTCCCGCCCCACGACGCCGACGCGCTGATCAAACAGGCCGAAGCGGATGCCGAAATCGCCCGGACGGATGCCGACACCGCACGCAGCGCCGCACAGGAGGCCGCTGCTTCGGCGCAAGCCGCCAAGGCCTGGCTGAACCAGGCCGGAGCCATCCCGGAGCCGCTCCCCGCGGCTGACGACGCGGTGCGCGTGACCTACATCCCGGAAACGGTCAAGCAGCAGATGCGCGAGGAGATCAAGCAGGACGTGATGGACCACGCGCGGCGCGATCACTGGGCCGCGCCCAATGCGGTGCCGGAATGGACCACGCGCATCCGGCTCTTTGGCGACTTCCGCGGCCGTTACGAGAATCTTGGCTTCCCACGAGGGAACGACAACACCGGCGCGTTTCCCAACTTCAATGCCATCAATACGGGCGCGCCTTTTGATGTCTCCGGCACCGTCTTTTCGCCGCAACTGGACGTGAACCGGGATCGCAACCGGTTTCGCATTCGCGCCCGGCTCGGTGCGGAAGCGGATTTGGGCTTCGGCTTCAGCGTCGGCTTCCGCTTGGGCACTGGCGAAAGCGATTCGCCAGTGACCGAAAATCAGAGCTTGGGGCTGGCCAACCAGGGCCAGGGAGGCAACTTCTCGAAATATGCCATCTGGCTTGACCGCGCTTTCCTCAAGTATGAAGCGGGGGGCCTGCCGGAGAAGGATTTCACCCTGACCATTGGGCGCTTCGACAACCCGTTTTTTGCCACAAGTATTTTGTGGGCCAACGATCTCGGATTCGATGGCGCGGTTTTGCATGGCCACTACCAAGTGGTCGAGGGGCTCACGCCCTTTCTCACCGCCGGCGCCTTCCCGGTTTTCAACACCGATCTAAACTTCGCGTCGAACAATCCGTCCAAGTTCCGCAGCACGGACAAGTACCTCTACGGCAGCCAGGGAGGCTTTGACTGGAAGCCATCCAAGGACTTCAACTTCAAAGCGGCCGTAGCCTACTACCATTTCCAGGGAGTGGAGGGACGCTTATCCGATCCGTTTGTGCCGCTGACCGCCGCCGATCAAGGGAATACTGACGACACTCGCCCCTCCTTCGCGCAAAACGGCAACACGTATCGCCCCATTCGGAACATCATCCCGACGGTGGCGAATAACTTCGGGACCACGCAGCAGTATCAGTACTACGGCCTGGCTTCTTCCTTCCACGAACTCGCTCTGACGGGGCGGCTCGACTATAACCGCTGGGAGCCTGTCCAAATCTCCCTCTTCGGCGAGTACGTCAAGAATGTCGGGTTCAGCCGCAACGCCATTGGCGCAGTGGCCGTGAACAACCTGGGGCCGGTCAGTGCGGTTGGGAGCCCTGGCCGTTTCGCCGGCGGGGACACCGCCTGGATTGTGAACCTCACGGTGGGACGGCAGAAACTCGACCACTTCGGCGCGTGGAATCTCGGGATCAATTACCGCCACGTGGAATCGGACTCTTTGATCGACGGGTTCGCCGACGCCGACTTTGGGGCGCCTCTCACGGGCACCAATCTGAAAGGGTACACCCTCTTTGGCAACTTCGCCCTTACACCGCGAGTTTCGCTGGGAGCGCGCTGGCTGAGCGCCAATGCCATCGACGGCCCATCGTATCGCAACGACATTTTCCAGTTTGACGTGAACAGCAGCTTTTGAGGCGGGCTCGGCCACGGAGGAGCGCAGCCACTGCGGAAGCACATCGTTTGACCGCGTGGGCAATGGATTCCCTGAGAGGAAGGGAGGCGGCGGCCAAGCGTCACCGATCCGCCGGAGAGGAGGCCGGCTCCTCGGGCCGTTGATCGTGGATCAGCTTGGTGATGTGCGAAGTGTAAATGTGATGCACCTTGCCCTCGCGGTCTTCGACGTAGAATTCGCCGCCCATGGAAAGCAGCCAGGCAAAGTCGTGATGATGCACATACACTTGGGCGCCATCGGCGGTGACCACGGTGAATGGCTGAAAGGGCTCAGCGTGGAGCCGGGTTCGGATTTCCTGGGCACTCATGCGCGATGAAATTAGCAAATGGGCACGCTTTCGCAAGGCGGCGCTGCCAGGCCGAGCGGTCGATCACCTGCGGCGCAGTGTGTGACTAAGAAGCGGGAGCGACGGGGATTGAACCTTGACACGCGTTGCTCCCGTTTGAGTCCTCGAGCGCGTCCTCCCTCCCACTCTGATGCTCCGCTTCCTTCTCCCCCTGGCTCTCCTCCCTGCGGCCACCGCGCTCGCCGTCGAGCCGCCGTCCGCGACCTTCACCGTGAAGACCTTGCCCGCCCAGATGCGGTACGATGTCACGGAAATGATGGTCAAGCCGGGGGCTTCGGTGAAGATCATTTTCGAGAATCAGGATGCGATGCCGCATAACATGGTCTTTTTCCAGCCGGACACGGATGTGGTGGCGGTCAGCAACAGCCAGATGGAAAAGCCGGAGGAGGCGCTGAAGCGCAACTGGCTTCCCGAGGATCCGCGCGTCTGGCAGCACTCGAAGCTGCTCAATCCGCAGGAGAAAGAAGAGCTGGTCTTCCATGCGCCGGAGAAGCCCGGCACCTACCCCTTTGTCTGCACGATGCCGGGCCACGCGGTGACCATGCAGGGGCGGCTGAAAGTCTTCGCGCCTGGGCCGCAATTGACCGGGCTGAAGTTTGCCCTTTACCTCGGTGATTGGCAGAAGCTGCCAAATTTTGCCGCACTCACGCCGCATCGAACCGGCGATGTGCCCGATAATTTGCTGCAACTGAAGTTCGACGATTACAAGAACCAGTACGGCGTGGTGTTCACCGGCCAAATCCAGGCGCCGAAGGATGACGAGTACACCTTTGCCATTGCGGGCGACGACGGCGTGCGGCTCCTGATCGACGGGAAGAAAATCGTTGAGGACGATGGCGTGCATCCCGCCAAAGTGAAGGAGGCGAAAGCGAAGCTGAAAGCCGGTCCGCATAACGTGCGGGTGGAGTATTTTCAGCAGGGGGAGGACGCGCAAATCTTCGCGGCCTGGCAGGGGGCTGATTTCGCGATGACCCCGCTTTCGCTCTGGGTGCCAGCGGGTTGGAAGGAAGGCGCGCCGACGAAAAAGACAGACCGCAATACGGGGCTGCCGTTGGTGGTCGAAAAGGAGCCAGTCATCTATCGCAACTTCATCGAGGGGGCTGGGAATCGGGGGATCGGCGTCGGTTATCCCGGCCGAATGAACATCGCGTGGAGCGCGGAAAACATGAATCTGGCGCTGATCTGGCGTGGAGCTTTCATCGACGCGGCGCGGCATTGGCGTGATCGCGGCGGCGGTGCGCAGCCTCCGCTCGGCTACGATGTGTTCAAGGCGGATGCCGACTTTGCGCCCCCGCTGGCGGTGCTCGCCTCGATGTCCGACGAGTGGCCCAAGCTGAGCAACGGCGAACGCGCGCCGGGTTTTCAATGGAAAGGCTACCTGCTCGATGCGCAGCGATATCCGACCTTTCTCTATACGTGGCAGGGCCTCAAGGTGAGCGACCGCTTCGATGCGCACGGCGAGGCGACCAGCGGCACGGGGCGATTGGTGCGGACCGTGAAGCTGCTGGGCTCGATTCCGCCAAATGCCACCTTTCGCGCGGCGAGCGGCTCAATCAAGGCGCTGGGCAACGACTCCTACTCCGTGGAAGCCGGCGCCAAAATCACGTTGTCGGTGGAAGGCGCCACCCTGGCCGGCAGCCATCTTCTGGTGCCCGCGCGGCCGGAGATCAAGATCACTTACGCCTGGCCGGAGATGCATCAGCATACGCACTAAACTCCTTCTTCCTTCACTGATGAAAGCTTCTCTTTTCCTCGGCACCTTCCTTTGCCTCCCGGCGCTCGCCTGGGCGGCGCCTCAAGCAGCGCCGGCTTCCGCGCCCGCGGAGTCAGATTACTACAAGATCATCACCTTCGACACACCGCATGAGACAGCGATGGAGGTCGGCTCGATCGAGTTGCTGCCCGGCGACAAGCTGGCGCTCGGCACGCGGCGCGGCGAAATTTGGACGGTCTCCGGGGCCGAAGAAGCGGATCCCAAGAACGTGCGGTACCAGCTTTTCGCCAGCGGGCAGCACGAGTTTCTCGGCCTTGCGTGGTCGGACAAGGAGAAGGCGCTCTATGCGACCAACCGGTACGAGGTGGAGCGGTTGCGCGACCTCGACGGCGACGGGCGCGCCGATTCCTTTGAGACGGTGTGCGATCAATGGGGCGTCTCGGGCGACTATCACGAATACGCCTTTGGCTCGCGCTTCGACAAGAACGGCGACCTCTGGGTGTTGCTTTGCCTGACCGGCTCCTTTTCGAGCGCCACCGAGTTTCGCGGCTGGGCGTTGCGCGTGAAGCCAGACGGCACGATGACGCCGACTTGCTCCGGGATTCGGTCGCCGGGGGGCATTGGATTCGACGCGGAGGGGAATGTCTATTTCACGGACAACCAGGGCCCGTGGCGCGGCGCTTGTACGTTGCAACAACTCATCCCCGGCACCTTTCAAGGACATCCCGGCGGCTTCAAGTGGTACGACAAAGCGCCCAACATGGGACCACGCCCGGTCGAGCCGCACGACAAGAGCCGCATGGTGACGGAGCGCGCGCGGATCAAGGAGCTGCTGCCGCCCGCCGTGTATCTGGTTTACGGCAAGATCGGCAACTCCTCGTCGTTCATCGTCTGCGACCAGAGCGGCGGCAAGTTCGGCCCCTTTGAAAAGCAACTCTTTGTAGCGGACCAGAGTCACTCGAACATTGCGCGCATTTACCTGGAGGAAGTGAACGGGATCAAGCAGGGGGTGGTCTTCCCCTTCCTCAAAGGCTTCAAGTCAGGGCTGATCGGCGGGCGCATGGACGACGCGCATGGCTATCTTTTTGCCGGCGGGAGCGATCGTGGCTGGGGCGCCAAGGGCGGGCAGCCGTTTGATTTCGAGCGGGTGCAATGGACCGGCCAGGTGCCGTTTGAAGTGCTGGAAATGCACGCCCAGCCGGATGGCTTTGAACTCACCTTCACCCAGCCGCTCGATCCCAAGACCGCCGCCGACGCTGCCAGCTACACGATGCGCGAATTCACGTACATCTATCAGGCCTCGTATGGCAGCCCGGAAGTCGATGACGTGCTGCCGAAGATCACGGGAGTGACCGTCGGAGCGGACCGGAAGTCGATCCGGCTGACGCTGGACACTCTCACGAAGGGACACATCCACGAGCTGCACTTGCCCGGATTGCGCTCCGCGGAGGGGCGCCCCCTGGTGCACGATGTGGCCTATTATACCTTGAACGAAATCCCGGCAGCAAAAACTTCCGCTGCCCGCTAGACCAGGCCGCTGTTGCGGTTTACGGTGGACTCCCCTTTTTTCCCATGACACGTCGCTCCCTCGTCTCCCTCGCCCTCTGCGCATCCCTCAGCGCGCCGCTCCTGGCCGCACCGCCAGAGAAAATTGAACTCACCAAAGGCGAGCACATTGCCATCGTCGGCAATGCGCTGGCCGACCGAATGCAGCATGATGGAACGCTGGAGGCGTTCATCGCCAAAGCGCATCCGCAGGACGACATCAGCATCCGCAACCTCGGCTTCGCCGCCGACGAGATCACATTGGCGCGGCGGGCGGACGGGGTCCCGGCGATGCCGGTATGGCTGGAGAAGGTGAAAGCGGATGTGGTGCTCGCTTTCTGGGGCTTCAATGAATCATTCGCGGGCTACGAGGGGATTGAGAAGTTCAAAGCGGACCTGGATAAATACCTGAAGGGCCTGGCGGCCCTGAAGCCCAACGGGCACGCGGCCCCGAAAGTCGTGCTCTTCTCACCCATCGCTCAGGAAAAAGGGACTGATCCGAATTGGCCTGACCCGACCGTCAATAATACGAACCTGCAAAACTACACTGCGGCCATGGCGGAGGTGGCCAGGGCGAATGATGTGAAGTTTGTGGATCTTTACACACCCTCGCTCCAGCTCTTCAAGAGCGCCAAAGAGCCGCTCACGGTCAATGGCATTCATTTGACGAATGCGGGGTATCAGGCGCTGGCGCCCACCATTTACGAAGGAGTGTTTGGCGCCAGGCCCCCCGCGCCGGATGCCCAGTTTGAGAAGCTGCGCGCCGCGGTGCAGGTGGAGAACGAGATGTGGCTAAGCCGCTATCGCACGGTCGATCAGTTCAACATTTACGGCGGACGTTCCACGATTGGGTATCACTCCGGTCTGAATGGGCCGCTGGTGGATAACCGCGCGGTGCTCTGGCCGGAGTTGGCGGTGCGCGACGTGATGACGGAAAACCGCGAGAAGCGCGTTTGGGCGCTGGCGAAGGGGACTGACCTGAAGATTGACGATTCCAACGTGCCCAAGGTGCCGGGAATTGCTTCCAACAAACCGGGGCCAAACCCGGATGGAACTTACCCCTTTCTCGGCGCCGAAGAAGCGATCAAACACATGACAGTGCCGAAAGGCGTGAAGGTGGAGTTGGTCGCCAGCGAAGAGCAGTTCCCGGAGTTGGTCAGCCCGGTGCAAATGGCTTGGGACACCAAGGGACGGCTGTGGGTTTCGGCTTGGAAAAATTACCCGGAGCGTACGCCGTGGAGCACCGAAGGGGATAAGTTGCTCGTCTTTGACATCGGCGCAAATGGCAAGGCGACCAAATGCACGACCTTCCTGGATGACCTGAATTGCCCGACTGGCTTCCAGTTTTATAAAGACAGCGTCTTTGTCGTCGAGTCACCTTACATGTGGCAGGTCAAGGATACCAAAGGTACGGGCCACGCGGACTGGAAAGAGCGCGTGCTTTCCGGTTTGGATGCGGCGGATTCGCATCATGAAACAAATGCCATGGCGATTGACCCCGGCGGCGCCTTCTATCCGAGCGACGGCGTCTTTTTCCGCACGCAAATCGAGACGGCCAAAGGACCGGTGCGGAACACGGACGGCGGCATTTACCGCTGGGAACCGCGCACGGGCAAGTTCGAGCGTTATATTCCGTACGGATTCGCCAATCCACACGGCAAAGTCTTTGACTATTGGGGCAACGACATCGTGACGGACGCGACCGGCAACGCCAGTTACTTCGCGCCGGCGTTTAGCGGCCATTTGGATGAACCGGGCAAGCATCCCTCCATGGAGCAGTTTTGGAAGCGCCCGTCGCGGCCTTGTCCAGGGACAGCGATCCTTTCCAGCCGCGCCTGGCCGGCGGAGTTTCAGAATAACTTCCTCGACTGCAACGTCATTAGCATTCAGGGCATTTTCCGCGTCAAAGTCACGGAAGACGGCTCCGGCTTGCACGGCGAGACGCTGGAAAATCTGATTACCTCCGATGATCCTAATTTCCGGCCCTCGGGTATTAGTGTCGCGCCGGATGGTTCGCTCTACTTCATGGATTGGCATAAGCCGCTCATTGGGCATTTGCAGCACCATTTGCGAGATCCCAACCGCGAGATGGATCATGGCCGCATTTATCGGCTGACCTATGAAGGGATGCCGCTGCTGAAGCCGCCGACCATCGCAGGCGCGCCCATCGAGAAGCTGCTCGAGCTGCTCAAAGAGCCTGAGAATAACACGCGTGAACGGGCCAAAATTGAACTTGGCGGACGCGACACCGCGCAGGTCGTGGCGGCCGTGGACAAATGGGTGGCGGGTCTCGACAAGAACGAACCAACCTACGAACACAACCTGTTGGAGGCGCTTTGGGTGAAGCAATATCACAACGTGGTGGATGTCGCGTTGCTCAAGCGCGTCTTGCAATCGCCCGAGCCGCGGGCGCGGGCGCAAGGAGTGCGCGTATTGTGCTATCAGCGGGACCGCGTGCCGCAGCCGCTCGAATTGCTCCATGTGGCGGCTCAGGACAAACATCCCCGCGTGCGCCTCGAAGCGGTGCGCGCCGCCAGCTTCTTTAATGGCAAAGATGTTAAGGAAGCCTTCCTGGTCGCCTGCGACGTGCTGCGGCAGCCGACCGATTACTACATCGACTACTGCTTCAAAGAGACCGCCAAACAGCTGCAAGGTCTCTTCACCGAGACGCTTTTGCCCACCGATCCGCAGGCCTTGACTTACCTGATCGAGCACATGAGTGACCACGACCTGGCGCATGCGCCTTCCAGCGAAGGAGTGCTCCTGGCGCGACTTGAGCGCAAGAACCTCCCGCCGGATCAGAAAGACAAAGCGCTAAGCGAGCTTGCGGCCATGCACAAGACGACCCGTCTCGGGGAGCTGCTCGGCGCCGTCAAGCGACTCGATGAGCGCGGCGAAAACGGAGCCTCGGCCGTCGGCGAGCTGGGCAAGATCCTGGCGCTGACCCCGGCGAAAGACCTGGCGGCGGCTCGCCCGCAACTTGTGGCGCTGGCTGAGCAAGCGACCCAGCCGGCCGCCCGCCGGCTGGCCTGGGCGGCGTTGATCAGCGTGGACAACAATGCCGCGAGCACCTGGGCTGCGGCCAGGACTCCGTCCGCCCGTGTCGCGCTGGTTGAGTCGATGGCGTCGCTGCCCGATCCTGCTTTGCGCGCCAAGTTCCAACCAATGCTGGTCGCCTTGCTGCAGGATTCCGCAACGCCGGCAGAGACGCGTGCGGCGGCTTTACGCGCGCTGCCGCTCATGGGGCCAGAGAATGCGAAGGCGAACTTCGCCATCCTCGCCGACTATTTGCAAAAGGGAATCGACCGCCCATCGGCGGCCCGGGCGCTGAAGCAACTTCCACCAGACTCCTGGGACAAAACGAAAGCGGCTCCGCTGGCCGAAAGCATCCTGGCTTGGGCGAAGACCGTTCCGAGTGGGAAACGCACGGAGCAGGATTTCATCGAGACGGTTCAGACCGGCAACGAATTGGCGGGGCAAATGCCGCCGGAAAACGCGGCGCGCTTGCGCAAGGAATTGCGCGGCTTGGGCGTGAGCGTCTATGTGGTCAAGACGGTGCGTGAGCAGATGCGCTACGACACGCCGCGGTTGGTGGTCGCGGCCGGCAAGCCCTTTGAAGTCATCTTCGAGAACGTGGATGCCATGGCGCACAACTTCGTCGTCGTCGAGCCGGGCACGCGGCAGGCGGTGGCGGATTCCGTGGCCACGATGAAGCCGGACCAACTTGACAAGGAAGGCCGGGCTTACTTCCCGCCGAAGGACAAGCGCGTGCTGGACGGCACGCGCCTCATCGAGCCGGGCCAGAAGGAGACGCTCAAGATGATGGCGCCGAACCAGGAAGGGGAGTACGAGTACGTCTGCACTTTCCCCGGCCACTGGATGATCATGTACGGCAAGCTGGTCGTGACGAAGGATGTGGACGCCTATCTGGCGGCCCATCCCGTGGCGGCTCCGACCGGTCCCGGCGCGGCAATGCCGGCCATGGATCACAGCGCGCATAAAGCGCCCTAGCGCGTCGCGCCCGGGAAGCGCGTGTGCTCTCCGGGCCGGTGGTCTTTGCCTTCGCCTCGTCCCGGCTCCCGGATGCGGCGGGGTTTCGCTTCCCCGCGAGCGCGGGCGGCGCTAGCTTGAGCGGCCGTGACCCACCGTGCGACCGCTTCTGCCGCAGATCCCGCGCGTTTTTGGGAGAGCCGCGCGCGAGCGGTGCGCCGGTTGCTGAATGCTGGGCGGCTCGTCGAGACCGCGCTGCCGGCGATCTTCCTGAGTTCCATCGGTCTGGCGGCGGCGGTGTTGGTGGCGCGCCGCTCCGGGGCGGATGGACGCCTGCTGTGGGGCCTGGGCGCACTCGCGCTGGGCTTGGTCTTCGCGCTCAGCTTTCGCAAAGAGAAGCCGTGTTTTCTTTCCCTGGCAGAGGCGCGCACCCGGCTGGAGGCGGAGTTGCACCTGCACACCCGCTTGAGCGCCGCCGCCGCGGGCGTGGGGCGCTGGCCCGCGCCGGAGCAGTGGCGTGCTGGCCTTTGGCGCTGGAACTGGCGGCGCCTGCTCGTGCTGCCGCTTGGCTCCGTGGTGCTGCTGGCCGGGGCGGTGCTCTGGCCGATCTTTCCGGCTGCTCCCGTCAAGCCGCTGCCGCTGGCCAGGCCACCCGCTCTGGAAAAAGTCGAGAGCTGGCTCGAAGCGCTCGCGCAGACAGAAGCGCTGGAGCCGGAGAGCTTGGCCGCCTTGCGCCAGGAAGCGCAGCAACTCGCCCGGCAGGATCCTGCCGAGTGGTACTCGCACGCGAGTCTCGAGGCCGCCGATCACTTGAAGGAGAAGCTGCAAGCTGGCTTGCGGACGCTCGGAGACAACACGGCCAGGCTGGAAAAGCTGCTGGGGCAAAGCCCGGCCGAGGCCGATTCGACGTGGAGCGGCCAGCTACAGTCGGCGCTCGCCGCGCTGGAAGGGAATGTGCCCGGACTCGACCGCGCGCTGGCGATGAAGCTGGCCGGCCTGGATGCGTCGAAGTTCAAATCGCTCACGCCCGAGCAGGTCGAGGCCTTGCGCCGGCAACTGGCGGAAGCGAAAGCCGCCGGGCGCGCAGGCGGAAACAACCCCTCCACTCACCAGGACGGCGACGGCGAAACCGGCGAAGAGTCTGAGGGAGGCGATGGACTGGGGCAGGGAGGCACCAATCACGGGCCGGGGACGGGTCCGCTGAAGCTTGGCGAGACTCCGGTGGCGCTCGGCACGAAAGAGACCGAAGGATTGCAAAATGGCGACCTCAGCCGCGCGGCGCTCGGCGACGCGCTCGGCATGTCGGCGGGCCAGCATGCCACGGATCACGAGCAAACGGGGCGTGCCGCGTCGGGCGGCGAGGCCGCGGCGGGGGAAGCCGCGGGCGCGGTCTGGCAGCAGCCCAACCTCGTGCCGGAGGAGCGGAAACGTCTTCAGCAGTTTTTTCAGTGAGCACCGGCCCCGGCGCCGCTCCGTGCGAGGCGGGTTCGGAGTTCGCTCCGGCGCCGCCTTTCCGCGTCGTGGACGAGGCGGAGCATTGGCTGGTCGTCGATAAAGCGCCGGGGCTGCTGGTGCACCCGAGCAAGCCGTCGCACCGCCACACGCTGTGGGACGAATTGCGCGGGCTGCTCTCCTTCGAGATCACGTGTGGCGGGCAGGTCTCCATCATCAATCGGCTGGACCGCGAGACGAGCGGGCTCACCCTGGTTGCGAAAGATCACGCGACGGCGCGCGCCTTTTCCATGCAGATGGAGCAGCGCCGCATTGCGAAAGAATACCTGGCGCTCACCTGGGGCTGGCCGGAGCCAACCGAGTGGACAGTCGAGGCGCCGCTCCGGCGGCAGGGTGAAGTGAGTCCGACGCGCATTTACCTCAAGCAGATGGTGCATCCGCACGGCGCGGCGGCCCGCACGCGCTTCCGGGTGGAAGAGCGCTTCCTCCGCCAGGGCACGCGCTTTGGCGTGGTGCGCGCCTGGCCGGAGACGGGACGGCTCCATCAAATTCGCGTGCACCTCGCGCACGCCGGGCACCCCGTCGTGGGTGACAAACTCTATGGCCCTGATGAAGCCTGCTACCTCGAATTCATCGAGACGGGCTGGACCCCGTCGCTCGCCGAGCGACTGCTGCTGCCGCGGCACGCTTTACACTCCGCATCGCTGCGGCTCGAGGAACCGTCGCTGGCCTGGCGCAGTGCGCTCCCGCCTGACCTGCGCCGTTTTGTGGGAGAGTCGCTGGTCTCTCACGCGGGCTGATCGCCCGTCGCTTTCCGCACCTTGCCGCCCCAGGATAAAATGCGCGCCTTCCCGCCCGCGGCCTCCGCCTCGGGGATCTGCCCGTGGCGCACGTAGAAAAGGGAGAGGCTCGACCAGGCGAGCTGATCATTCGGCTGCAATTCAACCGTCCGCAGCCCCGCCACGATGGCCTCCGGATAGCGGCCCAGCTTCATGAGCGCCATGCCGAGCGCGTGCCAGCCATCGAAGAAGGCGGGGTCGAGTTCGGTGCAGCGGCGGTATTTCTCCACGGCGGCCTCGAGTTCACCGAGGGCGAGGTCGCCATTGGCCTCGTCGAACAGCTCCTCGAGTTCCGGTGTCATGGCGGGTGCGAGCTAGCCGCGCGCGACTTGGATTTTCGCCACGGTGCGCCGATTGCGCAGCCAGTCTTCAAAGACTTCCTCGCCTTTCTGCTGCTGGAGCTGCTCCTGCAACTTCGGCTTCTCCTTCGCAAAGGCGGTCTCGTCGATCGGCAGGCGCCGGTCGATGTGCAAGACTAGTCCGCCTTTGGCCGTCGGCAGAAACTCGCTGAGCTGCCCCTCCGCCATTTCCGCCGCCTGCTGTTTGACGAGAGCGGCGTCGGGCTGGTCGCGTTTTGGGTCTGCGGCGGAGAAGGCCGGAAACTTTTCGGGCGTGGCGCCGGCAGCTTTGGCGGCTTCGTCGAAACTCTTGCCCGCCTGCAAGTCGGCGGCGATTTTTTTGCGCCATTCGGCCGCCTTGAGGTTGAGCGCTTCCTGGGCGCGCTCCTGCTTAAGCTGCTCGACGAGTTGCGGCCGCGCCTCTTCGAGGGTGAGCGGACGCGCCGGCTCGGTGCCAGAGAGCTGCATTACGTAGAAAGCATTGTCGCTGCCGACCACATCGCTATTCGGCTGCGCGGGCGTGAGCCGGAAAGCCGCTTGCGCTGCTTGGCTCGACTTGCCCAGCTCCGCGGGCGGATCGCTCTCCGCAAAGAGCGGCGTTTCGGAGACGGTGAGCTTCATTTTCGCCGCCAGCGCCTCAAGATTGGCGTCTTTTTCGGTCATCGCCACGGCGAAGTTTTGCGCGTTGCGCGAGACCTCCTCCGAGGCGCGCGCGCGCTCCGGGCCGGAGAGCGGTTTGTCGCCGCCGATGGGAAAGGTGACCAGTTTCACCTTGCGTTTCTCAGGCGTTTTCAAGCTCTCCTTCCGCGCTTCGAAAAGCTTCGCCACGTCGTCGTCGCTTACCTGCACCGCGGCTTTGAAGTCCTCCAGGTTCAGGCGCACGAGCGAGAGTTCCGTCTGCTGGTAGCGCTGCACGTATTGTTCACGCACCTCACTGGCCGCCGCCGGCACCGTCGCGCCCAGGAGCGCCTGTAATTTGGCCAGGCGAATCTGGTCGCCGATCACCTCCTCGAAATCCGCCTCCGTCAGCCCATGCGGTGAAAGCCAGTTCTGCGTGAACTGCGCATAGTGCGTGTAATCAAAAGCCCCATTTGTCTGAAACGGCGGCAGTTCCTTGATGCTCTTTTCGATCTCGCCTTCCGTCGCCATGATCCCGAGTTGGTCCGCCTCATGCCGCAGGATGACCGAGTTCCAGATGAAGTTCAGCTTGGTACTATCGTTCGCTTCCTGCCCGGTGAGCATGGAGAAGAAAAGCTCGCGCCCGCCCAGGCTGAAGAGCAGGTCGCGCATCTGCAGGATCTTGACGATTTCGAGGCGATTGTAGGCCTTGCGCTGCTGGACGATTGTGTACGGCTCGCCATAGACCAGCGCCACCGTTTCGCTGCGCCCGCCGCCGTATTTGCCGCCCGGCATATTGAGGAAGACGACAAAGGAAATGATAACAACGATCACCACGAAGATGAGAATCGGCTTTTGGAACTGGCGGATCAATTTGACCATGCGAAGCGGGAAAAGGGAGTTGCGTACACGGAGGGAGGTGGATACTTTGACAGCCCCTTCCCAGAGCGCATGACCCTACGTTTGCCCTTTCGTCTCCAGCAACTCCTTTTTGCCCTCGCGGGCAGTGCGGGGCTGATCGGCGGGGCGCAGGCGCAGGATTATATCCTGCTCCAGGATGGGACGCAGCGGACGGGGCGGGTGATGGGCGCATCCGCGGCAGGCGTGCAAATCCAGATCGCCGAAGGCCAGTCGATCACGCTGCCCGCCTCCGCGATCAAGGAGATGCGCCTGGAAAAGACGCCGCCCGAATTCGCGGAAGCGCAAAAAGCATTCGAAGAGAAAAAGTACGACGAGGCGCTCAAGGCACTCAAGTCGCTCGAGAAATACAAGGGGCTGCCGACGGACTGGGCGCAGCAGGCCGCCGGCATGCTGGGCGATCTTTACGTCGAAAAAGGCGACATGGGCAAAGCCGAGGCGGCCTACAAGGACTTTCAAAAATTCTACCCCGGCGCGCAAGGGAGCGCTCAATCCGAGATCGGCCTGGCGCGGCTCGCCGTCGCCAAGAAGGATTTCGCGGGCGCCAAGGGGAAACTGGAGGGCATTGCCGGGCAGGCCGCCCAGGATAAGAATGTGACGCGCGTTTCAGGGTACGCTTACTCCCAGGGGTTCTATTTGCTCGGGCAGGTGAAAGAATCCGAGGGGGACTTCGCCGCCGCGCTCGAGAATTACCTGAAAACGACCACGCTCTTTTACTTCGACCGGACCGCCGTCGTGCTTGCGCAGGAGAAGGCCGATGCGATTCGCAAGGCGCACCCTGAGATTTTCATTCCCTAGTTCACCATTTTTCTTCTTATTCCCCCTCCCATGCCCAAGAACCGCGTCTCCTCCTATCTCCCCTACCTGCTCGCCGGATTGGTGTTGCTCCTGCTCGCGACGGGCGTCTATGCCCAGGAAGAAGGAGCGGCTCCTGTCGAATCGAAGACGCTGTTCCAGACGATCTGGTCCGGCAACGCGCTCATCAAAACCGTCTGGCTGGCCATCATTGGGGCCTCGGTGACGATGGTCACTTTCATCGTGCAAGGGATGCTGACTCTGCGGCGTGACAAGCTGGCGCCACCGCCGCTGGTGGAGTCGCTCCGGCAGAATATTTATGCGGGCAACTATCAGGAGGCTTGGGAGGTTTGCAACGCGAACAAGAACTACCTCGCCAACGTGTTGAAGGCGGCGTTGACCCGGCTCGGCCGCGGCAACGAAGCGGTCGAGGAGGCGCTCGTCGAGCACGGCGCACGTGAGAAGACCATGCTCAGCACGCGCAATTCGTACCTCTCCGTCATTGGCGTTATCTCGCCCATGATCGGGCTGCTCGGCACGGTCATCGGCATGATCGGGGCCTTCTCGGTCCTTGGCGCCAAGGGCATCGGGGACCCGACCGCGCTCGCGGCGCGAATCGGCGAAGTGCTCTTCGCAACGGCCAGCGGGCTTTTCATCGCCATCCCGGCGTTCATTTTCTATTACGTCTTTCGCAACATGACGACGATGGTCGTGGTTCATGCGGATGACATCGTGCATCAGCTCGTGCAGGAGATTCCGTATGCCGAGCTGGAAGGAGTCCGCATCGGCGCCGACTTCGATGCCGGCGGCGGCGCGCCGGTCGCCGGAGTGCGCAAAGTCTCCATGTCGCTGACGACGAATTGCCCGGTCTGCAACGGAGCTGTCACGCCGGGGATCAACCCGTGTCCGCATTGCGGTTCGACGTTGGATTGGGCTGCTTAAAATCGGGACTTCGCGCCGATGAAGAAAACGCCAGCAGAACGCCGCGCGGCCATGCGCGCGCAGCCTGAGGAAGATCCGGAATTTCAGATCGCGCCGATGATCGACATTCTGCTGGTGCTGCTGGTGTTCTTCATGTCGATCTCCACGACGGAGGTCTTGCAGACCAATCATCACCTCGTCCTGCCGGTCGCCAAGGATGCGAAACCGAAAGATAGGACGGTCGCCAACGGCCAGACGATCGTGAACGTCCTTTGGAATCCGGCGCCCCAGAACGTCGGGACGATCAGCATTGACGATGTCTCCTACCCGCTGGCCACCGATATCATTCCCCTCTTGCAGAAGAAGCTTTCCGTCAATCCCAACATGCGCATCCTCATGCGCGCGGATAAGAGCGTGAAGTACGAATATATGAAAACGATCCTGCGCGCCATCGGCACGGCGGGCGCGCAAAATGTCACCTTCTCGGTGGTGGACAAAGACCCTGGCGCGCACGGCGCCAGCCCGGCCCCCGCTCCGGCAACCTAGTCGCAGCCTCTGCCTTCTCTGTACACGGACGACTGATCCCTGATCCCTCTGACGCGACCCGCCAGCGACGCTCCCCGCTCCACCTAAACCTCCTCAACAAAATATGGCCGGCTCCGTAGGTTCAGAAGATGGCGATCTTGGTTTCCAGATCGCTCCCATGGTCGATGTCGTCTTCGTGCTGCTCCTGTTCTTTATGGCCAGCGCCGGGCAGCAGATTCAGGAAATGGAACTGGGCATCAATCTCCCGAGCGGAGCCAAAAGCAGCGAAGGCACGAGGACCACGCCGATCATTATCGACATTACGCCCGATGGGCAGGTGTCGATGAACAATACGGTGTACGGCACTCCGACGAACAAAAACCTTACTGAACTCAAGGAGTGGTTCAAGGCGACGCTGGGCGAGTTTGGCAAAGATGATCCGGTAATCATCCGTCCCTCGCCCGAAACTCGCCAGGAGCGCATCGTGGATGTGCTCAACGCCTGCGCTGCCGGGCGGGTCAAGAACCTGACTTTCGGTTAGGAGGGTTGCGCGGAACGCGAACCTTTGGTGAAGGTGAAGACGCCGTATCGCATCGAGCTGGTGCGATAGGCGATGGAGAGGCGCAGGATGGTCAGCGCGAAGATGCGGTTGCGCGCGTGCGCGTTGCACAGAAAACGCAGGTAGCGCGGATTCACCACGAGCTTGCGGAGGAAGGTCCACGCGATGCGCGGCCAGGTCGAGGAGACCTGCCGGCTCAAGTCCTGGTAGCGCACGGGGACGAAGCCTGCGGACGCCGCGATTTGCTCATACTCGCGCGCCGTGCCCATCTGTGGCATGCGGCCCTCGCGGCAAATCGGCTCCAGCAACCAGCGGCGCTCCAAGTCCCCCGGCGCTTCGCGCGAGAGCCACGCGCAGACGACGAGCCGCCCTCCCGGCTGCAAGACGCGCCACGCTTCGCGGAAAAAGGCGGGCAGGCTGGGCATGTGTTCCGAGCTTTCGATGGCCACCGCCGCCGCGAAGAAGTCATCCGGCAAACGGTTCTTCAGCCAGTCGCCGAGTACGAACACCGGATTGCCTCCCGCAGTGCTTTTTTGGGCAAAGGCATGCTGCATCGGCGACACCGTGATCGCCGTCACCTCCGCCCCCGGTTCGCGCGCCAGCATCCGCGCCGTCGCGCCATAGCCGCAGCCGATGTCGCACAGCCGCTCGCCCGCACGCAACTCGGCCTCCGTCGCGACGAGCTGCACCAGTTGCCGCACTGCCTCGGCGCGACTTTCACGCCCAGTCCGCCAGAGGCCGTGATGCACATGCTCGCCCCACACATCGCGGTAGAAAAAATCGAGTTCGTCGTAATGCGCCGCAACTTCGTCCGGTGCGGGCGCTTGCCGTGGCTGAATCATGACGCCTGAAAAGAGCACAGGAACCGCCACAAAGCAGCGGAAAACAGGGGCGTTCCAAGGTGTGGCCGCTCCGTCCTCCCAAAGAAAATGCCTTCCCAAGAGTTTTTCGCGGAGGAGGCAGAGGACGCAAAGAATTCCGAATCGGGGCGGCAACCGATTCCTCCGCTCCGCAATCATCGCGCGAGACTCCCGATGGAATTTGCCAAAGGTCATGGGTCCCGATGAGTCTCCTGTCTGATGAAGCGCCCCAGCATTCTCTTGTCAGCCCTTGGCATCTTCTTCTACGCAGCCAGCCCGGCCATGGCCGCCGGTGACAAAGCTCCGCCCGCCAGGGACGCCGATGCACGCGAAAATGCCGCCGCCGCCGCGCCGCCTTCTATGAAAGAGGGCAACGCCCCCAATGCTGGCCGAGCCAAAACGCCCGAGGAGGAACTCGCAACCTTCAAAGTGCCACCCGGCTTTGTGGTCGAACTCGTCGCGTCGGAGAGCGAAGGCATTGGCAAATTCGTCCCGCTTGCCTTCGACCAAAAGGGCCGCCTCTGGACCACGACCGCCTTCGAGTATCCGGTCGATGGCAACGAAAATCCCGCCGCCGCCGATGCGCTCTACGCGGGTCATGGCAAGGACAAGGTGCTCGTCTTCGAGACCCCTTTTGCCCCCGGCCCGCAGAAGCCGCGCGTCTTTGCGGATGGGCTCGCCATTCCGCTCGGCGTGCTGCCGTACGGGGACGGCTGCTACGTGCTGCACGGCCACGACATCGCCTTCCTCCACGACACGGATGGCGACGGCAAGGCGGACCGGAGCGAGGTGATCCTGACCGGCTTTGGCGTGCAGGATTCGCATCTGTTTCCGCATCAATTCACGCGTGCGCCCGGCGGCTGGATCTGGATGGCGCAAGGCGCGTTCAATTACGGCAAGGTCCACGCGGCCAGCGAGCCAGCGGAAAAGGCGGTGCAATTTGACCAGACGCGAATGGCGAGATTCCGCCCGGACGGGTCGCAGTTCACCATCACCAGCAATGGCCCGTGCAACATTTGGGGGCTCGTCCTTAATGGCGAAGGCGAGTGTTTCATCCAGGAGGCGAATGACTATGGCTACCCGGTGATGCCGTTCCACGAGTTTGCGAACTATCCCGGCTGCTCGAATCGACAGTGGAAAAGCTACGCGCCGGAGTTCCCCGTGGCCGCGCGGGATTTCCGCATGGGCGGCACCGGCCTGAGCGGCCTCGCGCTGACCGATGCGGCTGGCCCGTTCCCTGAGCCGTGGCGCGATGTGATGCTCGTGGCCAACCCAATCACAAACAAAATCAACGCGATCAAGATGCACCGCGACGGACCCGGCTGGAAGCTGGAGAAACTGCCGGAATTCATGGAGAGCAGCGACCTGTGGTTCCGCCCCGTCGCCACGGCGATCGGCCCGGACGGCTGCCTCTACGTCGTCGATTGGTACAACAAGATCATTTCGCACAACGAAGTCCCGCGCAATCACCCCGACCGGGACAAGACGCGCGGCCGCATCTGGCGAGTCAAGCCGGTGGGCGTGAAGCTCTACGACGTGCCGGATTTTACCAAGGCGAGCGGTGAGGAGTTGCTCGCGAAACTCGGCGGGCCGTCGCTGGCGCAGAGTCATCTCGCGTGGCAGGCGCTGGGAGACCGCCATCTGACGGAATTGGCGCCGAAATTGCGAGAGATGGTCCTTGGGTCAGGTTCGGCGTCCGGCGCCGAAATTCCGAATGTCGATCAACCCGGAAGCCGCGAACAACGCGCAGCTGTGCCAGTCGGGACGCCCACCCTGCCCACCCCAACACGCCTTGCGGCGCTGTGGGCGCTTCGGGGCATGGACGCTGTGCCGGAGGCCGACCAGTTGCAGCGCCTCTTCATGGAAGATCCAGATCGGAACATCCGGCGCGAAGCACTGGCGGCGATGGTGACGGTGCCGCCGTCCAGTTGGTTCCAAAGCGGGCACTGGAAGGAAACCGATCCCGAGGTCCGGGCGGAGATGATTCGCCGTCTCGGTGAAGCGATTCTCCGCGAGGGCACGGGTGACCAAATCTATGCGATGCTCCTCGCCGCCGACTGCGAACCTTTGCCGGGGCCATTGGCGCCGGGCACCCAGAGCGGTAAACTGATCAAGGTCGGCAAGGCATACGCGCGGGAGTTCGAGCGTTACCTCGTCCGTTTGTTTCTGGAACAGCGGCCCGACCAGGTCGCCACTTTTCTTGATCGCGACCCGGCCAGAAACCTTCCGGTCGAGGCGCGCCTGCTCGCCAGCCTCGCGCTGGAGCCGAAGGCGAGCGCCGCGCGGGTCGCGAAACTTCTTCCGCAACTCACGCGTGCGCCGGGGCAGGAGGAAGTGCTGCGGCTGGCGCAGTTTCCTGAAGAGCCCGGTGTGGGCGAGGCGCTCAAAGCAATCCTGGCCAACCCGGCGACGCGCCTCGCGACGCTGGATGCGCTCGTTGCGGCGCGAAGCCGGCTGGATGTAAAGGGGAAGCTGCTGCCGCTGCTGACCGATGCGGCCACCACGCTGCTCGTCAGCGGGGATGCGGCGAGTCTTGATCTCGGGGTGAAACTCGCGGGCGCTTTCCAGCTTGGCGGAGCGGAAGCGGGCTTGGTGTCGCTCGTCCAAAACGGCCTCTCCGAAACGCATGGGACTTTTCCCGGCGAGCCGGGGCATCGCAGCGTCGTAGAGTTGTCCCCTGCGGGCTTGCAGGCGGTGAAGGCGCTGGCCGAGTTGCACAGCGACCAGGTGGACCTCTTCGAGCGCCTCATCCTCGTGGCGCAACAGCCGGAAGTGCGCGACGCCGCCCTGGCCGCGCTCGCCGCCTCGAAAGCCCCGCAGGCCCCCGAGCGCCTGCTGGCGCTCTACCCGAAGCTCGCGCCGGCCCAGCGCCGCCGCGCGCTCGACGCACTCGCCGCCAACAAAGCTGGCGCGAAAAGCATGGTCGCCGCGCTCACCGCCGGCGTGCTGCCCAAGGCCGACCTCGAAGGCCCGCAGCTCGACAAGCTTCAGGTGGTGCTCGGCAACGACCCGGACCTTGGAAAAATGATGCAGAGTCTTGGCGATCTTTTCCGCCCCGTGCTTCTGCTCGATGGCAGCGAGGAAGCCTGGACGCAGACGAAGCTTTCCTTCGACGGCCCGCTCACCATCGAGACATGGATTCGCTTCACTCACGACATAGGCAATGCGGACAGCCTTGGTGGCGTCCCCGGCGTGCTCGACCTCAATTTCTTCGGCGGCAAGTTGCGCGTCTGGGCGGGCGCCACCCTGCAGGATGTCGCCATCAGCAAGAAGCCGATGACCACCGATCTCTGGACGCACATCGCCGCCGTCCGCGACGACGCCGGCCTTTGGCGCCTCTACATCGACGGTGAACTCGACGCCGAAGCGGCCAAGCCGGCACCCGGACGAATTGAGAATTTCCGCATCGGCTGGAGCAACGCCAAAGGCGGAACCCAAGCCACCTTCGCTGAATACCGTCTCTGGAGCCGGGCCCGCACCGCCGATGAGATCCGCCGCGACTTCGACCGCCGTCTGGAACTGACCGCACCCGCGGGCGCGAATGCCGACTCCGGGCTCGTCTTCTCGAATCCCGGTGGAGGCGATTGGGGCGAGTTGCGCAAAGGCGCGAAAGTCGGCCGGACCAGCGATCTGCCGCCGGTCCTTACGCAAGCCGAGGCGGCCGCGCTCGATGAGAAGTTTGCCAAAAACCGCGCGCTGGCGGCGCAACCCGGGGAGCCGAAACGCGGTGAACAAGTCGCAGCAATTTGCATGGCCTGCCACCTCATCAATGGCAAGGGCGGCAACATCGGCCCGAACCTGAGCGGAGCCGGCGCCATGGGCGTCGAGTCGCTCTTGCGCAACATCATCACGCCCAACGCCGCGATGGAAAACGGCTACCGCATCTACCGAGTGGAGATGAACGACGGAAGCGTGACGGACGCGCTCTACGTCTCTGAAGACCCGCAGGCACTCATCATCCGCCTGCCCGGGTCCGAGGATCGCCGCATCCCCAAGTCCGAAATCCGCGCCGCCAAATTTATCCGCCGCTCGCTCATGCCGGAAGGCATTCTCGAAGGTCTGGAGCCGCAGCAAGTGAGCGACCTCTTCGCGTACTTGCTGACGCTGAAGTGAGCGCCGCGTCTGGCGTTTGTGAGCGCTTACCCCGTCTGTCCATCGCCCCAGACGCAAGCCGGCCGGCCGCGCGCCGCACGGAGGGTGGACCAGGGCGGGATTGTGCCGACGTCGTGCGGGTCTTCGACCTGGGCGAGATCGTTGGACAAGGTCGCTGGTGAGAGGATGGCCAGGAAGACGAGCGGTTCCGGGAAAGGGTTGTAGGTGCCGTGGATCACGCCCGGCGGAATGTGTGCAATCTCGCCTGCGCTGAGGATGCGGAACTCGTCTCCGACCCACTGCTCGGCCCGGCCATACACAACGTGGATGATCTCCTCACGGTGCGGGTGAAAGTGAAAGGGGTGGCAGTGCCCCGGCGCCATGTTGGCGCGGACGAGCAGGAGTTTTTCGGCCTCGACGACATCGGGGCGGCAGAGCCACTCATTATTGGTCCACGGGTTGGCCTCGCGGATGGCCTCATCAATGGAGACGAAGCGACGCTGGGGAGCGGCCGGCGCGCTCACTTGGCAGTAAGTTGATGCTGTTTCAGCCCGTCCGTGCGGAGCGCCTTGAAGCGGCGGGTGATGTCCATGAGCGGCTGCTCGACGCCGAGCCGTTCCAGCGAACTCGCGCCGACGAAACCGAGGCATTCCGGCACGCGATCCATCACTTGCTGCGCATCCTCGGGCCAGGCGAGCGGGCCGCCATGGCAGAGATAGAAGAGGTCGGTGCGGCCGCTCGCGTTGCCGCCCCGATGATCTCCTCCGTCCGCTTCACGGCGTCGTCGATGGAGCAGGTCGCGCCGGTCACGCCGATGGAGCCGCCGACCGTGGTGCCGACATGCGCGATGATCGCATCCGCGCCGGACTCGGCCATCGCCCTCGCCTCTTCGCCGAGCCGACATAGACGATCGAGAAGAGGTCCATCTTGCGCGCGAGCGCGACCATCTCGTACTCCTTCTTCACGCTCATGCCGGTCTCCTCGAGCACGCGGCGGAAATGGCCGTCGACGATGGTATGCGTGGGAAAATTGTTCACGCCGGAGAAGCCCATCTCTTTCACCTGTTGCAGCCAATGCCACATGCGGCGGCGCGGATCGGTCGCGTGGACGCCGCAGATGACGGGGATCTCTTCGACCACGGGCAGCACTTCGTATTCGCCGATCTCCATGGCCACGGCATTCGCGTCGCCATATGCCATCATGCCCGCCGTCGAGCCGTGGCCGCTCATCCGGAAGCGCCCCGAGTTGTAGATGATGATCAGATCAGCGCCGCCTTTCTCGATGAACTTGGCGGAGATGCCGGTGCCCGCGCCGGCGGCGATGATCGGCTCGCCTTTGCGGAGGGTGGCGGCGAGGCGGTCGCGCACTTCGTTGCGGGTGTAGGGGTTTCCTTTTCCGGTCCAGGGGTTGGGCATGGGTGGCAAGCGAATCGCCGACCGCTGCGGGCGGCAAGCTCTTTGTCCGCAGCCTGCAGGAAGAAAGAGGTGGTCACCGCGCGCTTTTCCATGATGAGTCTGGCCGACTCATGCACCGCCTGCTCGAACTCCTCACTGCCTCCCAACATTTTTTCCAGGACCTCGGCGCGCTCGGCGTGCTCGCCTTTGGGCTGCTGATGATGCTCTTGCAAGTCGCTCTGGTGCCGCTCATGCCGTTCGGCCTGGCGGCGGGCGTCTTCTTCGGCTTCTGGGGTGGTCTCGCCTCGATCACGCTCGGCACGGGCGCGGGCGCGGCGCTCAATTTCATCATCGCGCGGCACTTCGCGCGCGCCGCCCTCACGCGGCGGCTCGGGCAGAGCGAGAAGTTTCGGCTCATCGATGCGGCGATCGGCCAGGAGGGGTGGAAGATCGTCGCGCTGCTGCGCTTCTGTCCGATGCCCTTTGGGCTGGCAAACTACTGCTACGGGCTCACGGCCATTCCGTTCTGGCCGTACCTCCTCGCCACGGTGGTGGCGATCACTCCCGCCAACATCCTTTTCGCCTGGATGGGGGCGAGCGCTCATGAAGGCCTCGCCACGCTCCTGGGCAGCGGCCGCCCGCGCCAACCTGCCGAATACGTCCTGCTTGGCGTCGGTCTGCTCACCGGCCTCATCGCGCTCACGATCATCGGGCGCATCGCGCGCGGCGCCGTCGCCAAAGCCCACGCCGCGTCGCTGGTCCCCGCAGATAACTAATCAGGGAACGGCGGCGCCGCGGATGAGGGAGAGGTGGTGCAGGAGGATGTTGCTGGTCAGCGCGTCCAGGAGGACGGGCTGCTTTTCGCCGGGGCGGTAGAGGACGTACAGGGGGATGCCGACCCGGCCGAAGCGCTCGAGGGCGCGGCGGATTTCTTCGTTGGGTTCGGTCCAGTCGGCGCGGAGCATGACGACCTTCTTTTGCGCAAAAGCCTGGCGGATCGGCTCGGTGCGCAGGACGGCCTTCTCATAGGTTTTGCAATTGAGACACCAGTCCGCGGTGAAATCGACGAAAACGGGTTCGCCGTGTTCGACGCTGCGCGCGAGCTTCTCATCGGAGTACCGCTGCCAGGGGAGACCGTCGGGCGCGGCGAGGCGCGTCATCTCGAAGAAGCCACCGATGACGAGCAGCGGCACCAGCAACCACCGCACGGCGGGCTGGGAGAACGAGCCGAAGAGCCAGCAGGCCAGCGCGAGCGCGAGAAGGTACCAGCCGAGATTGACAGCGCGCTCCGGGCGGCTGGAGACCATGACGGAGAAAAGCCAGACGACAACCGCGAGCATGACGAAACCCATCAACTGCTTGAAGCGCTCCATCCAGAGGCCTGGCTTCGGCAGAAAGCGCATCCAACCGGGATTCGCGGTGAGCAGAAAATAGGGGAGGCTCATGCCGAGCGCGACGGTGAGGAAGAGCAGGTAGATGATCGGCGCCGGGCGCGTGAGCGCGTAACCAAGGCTGACGGCGAGAAACGGGGCGGTACACGAGGTACCGAGAAGCGTGGTGAAAAGGCCGTGCACAAAAGCGCCGCCGACTCCTTCGCGGGAGGAAAGATCGCTCAGGGTGGTGGTCGCCTGACCGGAGAGCGTGATTTCAAAGACGCCCAGCAAGTTGAGCCCGAAGACAAAGACGAGCGCGATGATGGCCGAGAAGAGGATCGGGTTTTGAAACTGCGCGCCCCAAGTGAGGTTCTGGCCGCTTGCGTGCAGCGCCACCGCCACGGTGGCCAACGAAAAGAAAAAAGCAAAGACGCCCGCGACAAAGGCGAGGCCGAGACGGAAGACGCGCCGTGGATCGTCTGCGGCTTGTTTGACGAAGCCGAAGATTTTGAGCGCAATCACAGGGAGCACACAGGGCATCACGTTGAGGACCAAGCCGCCGAGAAAGGCGAGCCCAAGGACGCTGAGGAGGCCTTGCGTTGGAACAAGCGGAGACGGACGGCTGCTGGTGGATGGGCTGGTGGCGCCCGTATCAACTTGCGATGAGGAGACGTACCACCCTTCCCGCGTGCCGCCTCGCTGCGCGACGAGCAGGCCGCGCCATGCGGTGCCAGCCGGCGCTGGATTGTCGAGCGGGAGGGTGATGGTACGGACTTGTTGGGCGTCAGGCGCAGAAACGGTCGCGTGCCCTGGCGTCACTCCGCGGGGCGGCAGCGGGAAAAATTCGAGCTTCTGCACCTGATCCAAGCCGCTGATCGCGAGCCGGAGTTGCTTGGGATCGCTGGCGTCCCAATGCACCGGGAAAGGAGGCGCCGCCTTCGGCAGAGCGACGCGGGCCTTGGCGAAGAGGGCCGCGTTGGCCGGAGCGGGCGCGCCGCTGGTCGGCAGCGTTAAATCCACCTGCGCGCCTCCCTGGATGCAGATCTTTTCGCAGACCTGCCAACTCAGCTTAGCGGTGAGCGTCACGTCTCCGGCCGGGAGCTGCGGGGGCGGCGTGATTTCGGCGAGAAAGACCGCCTCGTCGTCATAAACAAAGGTCTGGAAAGTGCCATCATCTTCCAGCTTTGGGAGCGGCCATTGCAGCGGACCCGCCGTGTATCCTTCCGGCAGGACCCACTCGACCTTGGTCGGAGTGCCGGATTCGCCGGGATATTGCCAATACGTATGCCAGCCGGGATCCATCCGAAGGACCACTCCGACGGTGAATGGCTGACCCGCCTGGACGGCGGTAGTCTCAGCCACTAAGCTCGCGGAGGCGTGGGGCGGCTGCGCAGCGCGAAGGGGTGATGCAAAAGCGAGCGCCATGGCCAGTGCCAGCGCGGCCGAAAAATACAGGAAAAATCGGGGAGTGGGGTTCATTGCGAAGGTGGAACTGGCAAGGACGCAGTCAGGTTCCACCAAAGCGCGGGGAACGCAACGCGCGAGGGGCGGCGGGCGCCATCCTGGAAGTGTTCGAGGGAGCGGGATTCGCGCAGCCCTCCCCAGCGATTTTCATGACGAAGTTGCCGTAGCGACGGTAACGAGCACGTGGCTGGCTCACGCCTCGGTGAAGAGCGCGATGGAGGCGGTGTAGCCGTGGACGAAATTGACCCCGCCCACCGGTCCGATTTCGCCGTTGCAAAAGAACCCGGCCGAGGGGAGCGGTCCAAAGTGCTGGCTCAGCGCGTTTGCGTCGTGGTTTGGCACGCGGAAGAGGCCCTGCCCGCGTCCGGTGCAGGAGAAAACCAGCGACGCAAAGGGCTGGACGCCGCGATCTTTCTTTTCCAGCAGCAAGCGCTGCAAATCTTCATGAGCCGAGTGGCGGTCGCGCATCTGGAACTGCAAGGTCTGGCCGACGCGCGGCAGGGCGCCCAGGGCGAGCGCGCCGCTTTGCGGATCGGCGCCGAGAAGATGGCGCACGAGGAAGTGTCCGGTCTGGTACTCATCCACATACTCGCTGATAGCGAGGCCGGCGAAGATGTTGCCGGCAGCGCGCGCCTTGTCGGCGGCAGGCAGGGCATTCACTGCTTCATTCAGCCGATCAAAAGCGCGGAGGGCGCCCAGCGAGTGGACGACGTTTTGCTCGGCCCCGGTGATGGTGAGCGGGTCGCCGATGGGGCGGCAGCCCTGGCTCACCACCGTCTCGATCCGCACTCCGCCGGAGAAGCCGAGCGCCACCGCCTGCGGCACCAGATGGTGATCTTGAAAGACAAAGAACTCGTCCCCTTCGCCACCAAGGCTGGCGAGCCCGCCGAGGCAAGGCACGCCGGGATGGGCGGCATTCCAGGTGCGCAGCCAATCCTCGACCGGGAGCGTCGAAGGGTCGCCGCAAACGATCCAGGCCTCGGAGCTTGCACCCGGCGCGAGCGGCGGTCCGGATTTGGCGGGGACCTCGGTACCGAGCCCATCCGCGTCGAGGGCGAGGCAGCGGATCTCGGTTTGCGGCAGGTGGAGGAAAAGAACCGAGAAGCCGAGCGCGCCTTCGACTTCTTCGCCGGTGCCGATGAGCCCTCCCGCGCTGCAGCCGGCGACAGTCGGCACATGACCATGCACCTGGAGCAACTCCAGGAACTCAGGCAGGGACTCGCGGTACTCGCTAGTCGCGAAGACCAGGGCGCACGAGACGCGTCCGCCGATTTCCGCGAGCAGCGCGCGCGCCGTTTCCGTGACGGCCTCCTCAGAGAACGGGCCGAGCACGAGGCGCGAAGCGGCGGCGTTGCGCATGGTGGAATGGACGTCCAAGGGGCCTGCTCCTCTCCTGAAGGCTGCCTTATCTGGCCGGCTCCGCGCTCCAATGGTCGCTGCGGAAAGGCGAAGCTGGCAGGCCGATTTGGTTGACCAGATTCACCTCAGGATTGTTGGCCCAGCCATACCGCACAGCGACCGGCTTGGGTACTTGCGCGCTTTTCACGATCACGTGGTCCCCAGAGATTTCCGCATCGGCCCAGACGAATTTGCGATCCTCACCCGCGACCGCAAAACCCTTCGGTGCGGACCCATCGCTGGTCTTTAATCCCTCCGCAAAGCGAAACGTAATGCGCAGTTTTCCTTCCTCTTCCTGCACGCCGGCCGGGAGCGGGCCAGAGTATTCCATGTCATGGTAATAGACGGTCGCGAGCGCATTGAGCGCCAGGCGGCGGCCGACCTCCTGCTTGTTTTTGGGATGAATATTCGCGGCGTCGCCAATGTCGATGGTCACGGCTATGCCGGTGTGGGGGAGATCGAGGGTCTGCAACTGCGCCTCGCGCAATTCGGCCCAGTGACTTTCGGCGGGCTGGTCCAGCCGCTTCATGAAATTGGCGAGTTGCACAAAGAGAAACGGAAACTCCGGCTCACTCCACCGCTCGCGCCAGCTTACAATCATCGTCGGGAAGAGCTTCGCATACTGCGCCGCGCGGTCGGCATTCGACTCGCCTTGGTACCACGTCGCGCCCCGGATGGTATAGGGGAGCAGCGGCGCGATCATGCCATTGTAAAGACAAGCGGGGCCGCCGAAATCATCCGCGCCGCGGGGTGCACTGGGCGCCTTGGGCGCGGGCTGACCAGCGGACTTCGCCTCCTCCGCGGCCAGCTTCCATTTCGCCAGCGCCTCGTCGTAAATGGCCTTCGCTTTGGGGAAGTTCCGTTTGAGCTCGGCCCAACGTTCACCAAAGACTTTGAAATCGGGATCGGCTTGCAGGACATCGCCCGGCGTCCAGAATTCCGCTGGCGTGCCGCCCCATGAGGAATGGATCAGCCCAATTGGAACGCCTAGGTTCTCGAAGAGATGCCGCCCAAAAAAGTAACCCACGGCTGAAAAATGCGGCACCGTTTCCGGCGAGGCGAGTTCCCACTTGCCAGCGCAATCTTCCTGCGGCTCGCCTTTCGCGGCGCGGGCCACGGTGAACATGCGAATTTGGGGATTCTCCGAAAGCTTGATCTCTTCATCGGCCTTTTGCACGGCGGAGACGGGCAGCTCCATGTTCGATTGGCCCGAGCAAACCCAGACTTCCCCGACGGCCACATTTTTCACGGTGAGCGTGTTTTTGCCGGAAACCGTCAGGTCGCCGGATTGCGCAGGCGAAAGCCCCTCGAGCTTGACCTGCCACTTGCCATCGGCGCCCGTCACCGTGGTGCTGGTTTTCGCGCCGAACTTCACCGTCACTGCTTCCTGCGGATCGGCCCACCCCCACACATTTACGGGCACCTCCTGCATCAGCACCATGTTGTCGCTGATGAGGGCGGGGAGGCGCACCTCGGCCCGCGCGGTGATGACGCTCAGCAGGAGCGCGGCAAAGAAGGAGCAGGCGAGGGGAAGCAGCGGGCGGGTCATAAGGAGGCAAGGGCGATGTTCGACGAAAAGGAGGCGGTGTCCAGAGAGGGAATTGGGAAGCGGCTGGCGCGTGGGTCAGCCAGCGGCAGGAGTGGCGGCGAGATGCGCGCGCACCACTTCAATCTGCTCATCAGGAGTGCGGAAACAAAGGGCAATGGCGAAGGTGACCAGGGTGCCGAACATGATGCGCCATGGAAATTCAATCGCCGGCAGCCAGGCGGGCTGCCACAGGGACGCAGAACCGGCGGGCGAGTGCGCCAGGCGCTCGGCGTCCGCAGGGCTGATTTGCAATTTTGCGGCGACTTCGACAGCCGTCGGTTCGCGCTTCTCCTCCGAACGCAAGGCGGTGGTGGTGTTACGCACCGCGCTAGCGGCGGGATGCGCAAGGTCCCACACCTCGTTGTGCAAGCCGCTCAGCAGCGCGACGACGGCGAAGCCGCAGACCATGGCGAGCAGATTGCCGCGATTGCTCCCGCGGGCGCGGGTGAGCATGCCGACTAAAAATACGCCGAGCAGCGAGCCATAGGTATAGCCAAACACGCCGAGCACGATGGGGATGATGCGGGCCTTGGGATTTTGAATGACCACCCAAGCGGTGGCGGAGCCGATCAGAATCAGGATGAAGGCAAAGGCGACGGTGCTCCAGCGCGCGGCGGCGAGTTCCTGCCGCTGTGTCGCCTGTGGGATGGAAGTAAGGCCGGTACCAATCCTCGGTGAAGCTGGTGGCGAGGGCATTGAGCGCCGTGCTGAGCGATCCCATGGCGGTGGCGAAGAGGCCCGCCACTAAAAGGCCGCGCACGCCCCACGGCAGCTCATGCAGGATGTAATAGGCAAAGACATGCGCGTTCTTCACCGGCAGGTTTGGATCGTGGTGCGTCTGGTAGAAGGCCCAGAGCAGAATGCCAATGAGCAGGAAGGCAGAGTTGATCGGGATATCGGCCAGGCCGGAGCAGATCAGGGCGAGCCGGCTGCGATTCGGGTTCTTGGCCGTGAGCATCCGTTGCACCATGTCCTGATCAGTGCCATGCGTGGCCATGGTGGTGAAGACCGAGCCGAGAAACGCGGCCCAGATGGTGTACTCGGACTCGAGTACGTTCTTCACGTTGGCCCAGAAGCCCACGCCCGCGACTTGCCCGCTATCAAAGACCCGCAGGTCATCCGGCGCCGTCAGCAAACTGCGCGCATGAGACCAGCCGCCGGGAATCTGCCGGAGCAGAAACCAGATCGCGAACGCCATGGCGCCGAACATCACCGAGGCTTGGATCAGATCGGTCCAGACGACGGCCTTGATGCCGCCGAGCGCGGTGTAGACCGAGGTGAGGAGCCGTAAGCAAGAGCCAGGGCCAGCCGACATAGATGGCGCATGGTTCCTGCGTCGCGGCGTCGGGCTTCACTCCGCGTCGACCAATCTGCACAAGCCGAGCAACAGGATGACCGCCGCGACGTAGATGCCGCGTGCCACTGGCCAGCGCGCGGGTAATAGAAAGACCGCCGAGGCGGCGTTGCGCGTGGTGCACGCCGAAGCGGACCAGCAGAATTGGTAGATCGAGACGACGCGATAGTCGTAGTACGGCTTGATGAAGACGATAGGAGACGACGATGCGCGCCAGGATCGTGCCAATGGCGAGCTGAACGTAAGTGAAGTTGCGCAGGCCGTAGCCCTCGCCGGGTGTGCCCAGGAAGGTGCCGGCGCTGATCTCCGCCGCGAGGATGGAGGCCAGCACCGCCCACCACGGGATGTTGCGGTCGCCAATGGCGAACCCCTGCATCGACCGATCGCCCCGCCCCTTGTACAAGCCGATGGAAATAACCGCGGCAAAGTAGAGCAGGATGATGACGCTATCGACAAACATGCGGAATCAGAACGAGAGGTTTGATCTGGAAATCAGGAACCGGCTAATGGGATCCTGGCTGTGGTGGACCTGAGTTGATGGGCAGATATGGTGCGCTCCGATTCTATCAGGCGGCAGTTAGCTGGGGCTCGCTTCGTTGCTTGTTGCCTTCCACTCAAGAAGCGAAGCTTCCGCACCGCCCTGCACCTTCTCCCCGCTGAACTCCTCATCTCACCTCCGGCTCAGTTTGGATGCGGGATGACGCGGCGGGTGGGGTCGGTGGCGCCGGAGACGTTGTAGATGCTAGCCGGATTGGCTGAGCGCAGTTCATAGCCTTTCAAGACAAACTCCGGGTATTTGCCGTTGCTCGCCGGCTCATAGACGGTTTGCCCGGAGTAGTCGCCGAGCAGCTTGTACTCGTAATTGTTATCCGAGCCGATGTGGCCCTGCTCGCGGTCGGGTGCGAGCTTGGTTTGTTCATTAAGCATGACGAGTTGCGCGGAACTCCACGGCTGTCCCGGTTTGCGCACCCAGCCCCAAAACTTGTAATCCACCTTATAGAAGCGCCGCCCTATATAGTAATCACCCGGCTCCTCCGATTTGATGCTATTTTGCATCGCCAGGCGGCTCGATTGGATCCCCTCGAATTGCCGGCTCGATTCGCAACCAGCGAAGAGGAGCGGGAGGGCGAGCGCGATGATGAAGAGGCGGGCAGGAGAATTCATGTGAGCGGGATTTGAGCAAGGCGAGGGCGAAGCACGGCTGCGACCCCTGCATCGTCTAGCGCATCGAGCGGGGCAACGTCACTCCACAAATACCAGCGCTCCTCGTGGGTGATGCTTTCGCCGGGCGCTAGCGTGCGCAGCGGGCTGAGCGTTTCCAGCTCGAGAAAGTCGCCCTTGGTGAAGGTCTCGTAGTTGCAGCCAAAGTCGGGGTAAGCCGCGCCTTCGACGTGATCGACCGTTTTAACAAAAAGCGCATCGGGGAGCGCGTAGGCGACCCAGCCAGGGCGATGCAGCAGGCCGAGCTTGGTCGCCGGCGCGCCGGGTTCCGTGCGCAGCCGCCAGAAGCCGCGCCCCAAGGCCCAGCGCGGGTCCGAGAGGTCGGTGTAGGTCCAGGGGACCACCACGCGATTTGGCTGAAACTCCGCGCCGTGCGAGCCTAGCGGTGGCTGCGGGATAAACTGAGTCCCGCCGGGGCGCACGACCGTCAGCGCCCAGGCGGCGATGGTCGCCGGCTGGCGCGCTTCGTTGGTGAGCGTGTGGCGCAGGGTCACTTCGGTGGAGTCTTCCGCGAGTGCCACCTCCAGAGTTTTGCGGATCAGCCACGGCGCGACCGGCTCGTTAATCAGCCGTAGCGCGCTGGCTCCCGAATCCCGGCGGCTGCCTTGATCTGGCGTGAGGTCTTGCCACGCGACGGGTGTATTGTCCGGCACATACGAGCAATCGGTTTCCGGCGAAACCCAGAGGCGGTGGCCGCCGCGCGCCTTGTACTCCGGCTCGCCGGAGCCGCCCAATTCGTCCGGCAACCCGTGCAGCACATTCTCGCCACCGAGCTTGCGATAGCCGATTACCCGCGGGCCGACCTCGAGCGTAATGAGCAATTCAACGTGCGCATTGGCCAGCCGTGCGCAACGCGGCCACCCAAACGCGGGAACAATTTCGAGAGACATGAGAGAACGAACGAGGGGCAGCGCGATCGGAGCGACGCTGGGGGGGCGCCACCTCAGGGGAGGTTTGGATTGGCGTTGAAAAAGCTGATCGAGCAGTCGTAGCCGCTCGGAGGCTGGCGCCGGAGGATCACCAGACAGCGGGTCCACGGCTGATGAAATTCGGCATGGGTGGCGTGGAGGGCGGTCGTCGTTTCAAAGAGGGCGGCGGGGAAGTCGCTGATCTCCTGGTCGTTCAGCGGATTCCAGAGCCAATGTTTGATGGAGCGGACGCCATTGATGGGCGAGAAGGCCACATCGAGGCGCAGCATGAAGAGGGGCCAGTGGCTCGGCGCCAATTCCTGGATAAGCTTGACCATGGAATCGCCGAACGGTCCCGAGCGCCGGTGGAATTCCTCCATTTGTTTGGGGTCGAACATGGATGAGGGCGGCTGCCATGCAATACGGCGGAGGCATCGGTTGGCAAGCCAGCAACTGGCCAGGGCCTGTGAGAAAACAGGGCGCGAGGCGGCTGGCCCCGGCTCGCAAATTCGGTATGCTCCACCTTGCCATGCTCTCTCGTGCTCTCTTGCTCCCGGTTTTACTGGCCTTGTCCCTCGCGTTCACCTCGGCTCATGCGGCGGACCAACCCGGCGGCCTGGCCGACCTGAAGATTGGCGATCCCGCTCCTGATTTCGCGCTGCCCGGCATCGATGGGCAGACGCACACCCTGGCGGAATACCAGGGAGCGAAGTTGCTCATGGTCGCCTTCATTTCCAATCACTGCCCGGATTCCCATGCCGCGGAGGGGCGCATCAACAAGCTCGTCGCCGCGATGCGCGGCCCGAACTTCGCGCTGGTCGCGATCAATCCCAACAATCCCGAGGGCCTGCGCCTGGATGAACTCGGCTACTCGAAATACAACGACGGCTTCGACGACATGAAGAAGTACGCCGCCGAGCAAGGCTTCGCTTTCCCCTATCTTTATGACGGCGAAACGCAAGCGACGGCCAAGGCGTATGGCTGCCTCGCCACGCCTCACGTCTTTCTGTTCGATGAGCAAAGGAAGCTCCGCTACAAGGGACAGTTTGACGACTCTCGCTATGCCGACCCGGCCACGGTGAAAAGCGCGGACGCGGAAAACGCGGTCGCCGCGCTGCTGTCCGGCCAGCCGGTGCCGGTCCCCGTGACCAATCCGCATGGCTGCTCCACCAAGTGGATGGAGAAGAAGAGCAGCGTGGCCGCGGCCACGCAAAAATGGAGCAAGACGCCTGTGGTGCTCGAAAAGATTGATGCGGCTGGAGTGGCCGCGCTCCGCCGAAATGGCACGGCGAAGTTCCGGCTCTTTAATGTCTGGGCGACCACGTGCGCACCATGCGTCGCTGAGTTCCCGGAATTGATCACCACCGCGCATCGATTTGGCATGCGCGATTTCGAACTAATCACCATCAGCACGGATGAGGCGGAAGACTTTGAGAAAGCGAAGAACTTCCTCGAGAAGCAAGGTGGCGGGCTGATGGAACACCTCAAGTCATCTCTCAAAGCTGAGGGGCGGACGACTGATAGCTATCTTTTTACGGGAGCCAGGATCGAGGACCTGATGAATGGACTTGATCCGCAATGGCCCGGCGGCGAGCCACACACGGTGCTCGTGAACCCGCGCGGTGAAATCATTTGGCGGCACAATGGCCCGGTTAAGGGCGATGAGTTATGCGGCGCCGTGCTCGAGGCCATGGGCCGCTATTACGTGCCGTAGCGATCCGGCTGGAGCGGTGGGATCGTGCTTCGCCTGTTTGACCCCGAGGGACCGCGAACCATTCAGGGCTATGACGGTGCACTACCTTAGCGTCCGCGTAGCCCCAGCCCGAGCACATCCCGGCAGTAGGTGATCGAGCGGGCCAGTTCCGCTTTTTGATACTCCTGCTCATCGGTCTTCTTATCCACCCCGGCTGGGGTGGTGTGCGGCGGGAGCGCATGCCCCTTCTTCGCCAGGGCTTCGAAGCGTTCGAAGGAGGAGGCGCGAGCTTTGGGCCAAATGTCCCAGAAATCTCGGTGATGGTATGGGAAGGATCGCGGAAAGCCGGAGATGGTCTCAATCTGAATCGGCACGGTCGGGCTGTACTGGCGCCACTTCTCCACGTAAGCCGGCCAATCGATCACCCCTTCGCCTATGGCAGTCCATTGCACGATCGCCCCATCGGGTGATTCCCAGATTTGCTCATCCCGCAGCGATGAGCAATTCACATAGCGGCCCAGGTTCTCGAGAACATCGATGGGATCCTCCAGGGTCCAAGCCGCATTGCCCGAATCAATGTTCACGCCCACGATGTCCGGCCCTGCTTCCTCGATGAGCCCCACCAATTCCATGCTTTGCATGTCGCCGGCGTGATTTTCGATGGAAATCTTGATGCCGGAATCGAGGATTTCCTGCCGGCTCGCCTTGAGCACTTTCACGGTATCAGCCATGCGCGCCTCGATGCCGCCGGGCGTCTTGCGGTCGTCCATCATGCCCAGAATGACCCGGAACACTGGCGAGCCAAGCGCCTTGGAGACACGCAAACCGAGCGTGATATGTTCCGCGGGGGTGCCCCAATTCTTCTTAAAGTGAACCGAAGTGGGACAGATGCTCCACGAGCCAGTATAGATGGCCAGCCCAAGTTGATCAGCCTTGGCCTTGACGCCGCGGAGATACTCCGGCTCGAAGCTCTCGTAAGCATCAAGGTCGGAGATGAAGAGCGTGTCGAGCTGCAGGCTGGCGGCATGCTCCAGCAACTGCGGCGCTTTCCAGCCAAGCCCGCGTACGGAGAAATTGTCCATGCCCAGCGGGATGCGCGCGGCGACGGGAGCGGCGGGGGCGGCGCTGAGGCGTTCGCCAAAGGAGACCGCTAGCGCCGCGGCCACGGACGTTTGCACAAAGCGGCGGCGCGAGAGAGAGGAGGGATCCATGAAGGAGGGATGGAACGCAGTTTCGGAGGATTGACGGAGATCTCTTAGGCGGTGCCGATGCTTGATTGCGCGGAGGCGACGGCGAACTCGCGGTTGAGCTTGGTGATGACGGTGGCTGGGATATCGGCCGGGCAGACGGCTTCGCACTCGTAGTAGTTTGAGCAATTGCCAAAGCCTTCCTGGTCCATCTGCGCAACCATCGCCAGCACGCGGCGCGTGCGTTCAGGCTGGCCTTGCGGCAGGTGCGCCAGGTGCGCGATCTTGGCTCCGAGAAAGAGCATTGCGCTGGCGTTCGGACAGGCAGCGGCGCAGGCGCCACATTGGATGCAGGCGCGGCCTCCATCGCCCGGTCTGCCTCGACTTTGCCAATCGGCACCGCGTTACCATCCGGCGCCGAACCGACGCGCGCCGTGATGAAACCGCCTGCTTGCTGGACGCGATCAAGGGAGCGGCGGTCGGAGCAAAGATCCTTGAGAATCGGGAACGGCCTGGCGCGGAACGGCTCGACGTAAATGGTCGCCCCTTCCTTGAAGTGCCGCATGTAAAGCTGGCATGTGGTCGTGGCACTTGGCCCATGCGGGATGCCATTGATCGTCAGCGAACAAGTGCCGCAAATTCCCTCCCGGCAATCGTGATCGAAGGCCACCGGTTCGTCGCCTTTCGCCAGCAATTCTTCGTTCAGTAAATCGAGCATCTCCAGGAACGAACAATCCTCCGGGATGTTGTGCGCCTCATAATCGACGAGTTTACCCGGCGTGTTGGCGTTGCTCTGGCGCCAGACTTTGAGTTTCAAGTTCATGTTAAAAAGAGGAGGTCCACGTAAGAGACGAGAACGACTTGGGAAAACTGGCGGGACAACGCGCGGGGACGCATCACTTATAGCTCCTCGTCGCCAAGTGTACCTTCTCATACACCAGCGGCTCCTCGTGACGCGTCGGCTGGCCTCCGTCGCCAGCCGCTTCCCAGGCTGCCACGTGCGCGAAGCGCTCGTCATCGCGCAGCGCCTCCCCATCCGGGGTTTGATATTCCTCGCGAAAGTGCCCGCCACACGACTCGCGGCGCTCCAGCGCGTCCAGGCACATCAATTCACCCAATTCCAGGAAGTCAGCGACGCGCCCCGCCTTTTCGAGCGCCTGATTCAGCTCCTCATTCCGCCCCGAAACGCGCAAGTTCTTCCAAAACTCTTCGCGCAAAGTCGGCAGGCGATTTAGCGCACGCGTCAGGCTCTTCTCCGTCCGCGCCATGCCGCATAAATCCCAGACCAGGAGCCCCAGTTCGCGGTGAAATGAATCTGGCGAACGCCGCCCATTGATCCCCAGCAAGTGCGCCGTTCGGTCGCGCACCGCCTGCTCCGCTTGCTTAAACGCCGGGTCATCCACCGTGGGTCTCTTGACCCTGTTCGGCGCGAGATAGTTTCCAATGGTGTTAGGGATGACGAAGTAACCATCGGCCAGGCCCTGCATCAGCGCGCTCGCGCCGAGCCGGTTGGCGCCGTGGTCGGAAAAGTTAGCTTCACCCAGGACAAACAGCCCCGGCACATTGGACATCAAATTATAGTCCACCCACAAGCCGCCCATGGTGTAGTGCACCGCTGGAAAGATGCGCATCGGCGTCTTATAGGCATTCTCGCCGGTGATCTGCTGATACATGTCAAAGAGGTTGCCATAACGCTCCTGCACCGTGGGCTGACCCAGCCGGCGAATCGCATCCGCAAAATCGAGATAGACCCCCAACCCGCCGGGACCGACGCCACGTCCCTCATCGCACGCCTGTTTGGCGGCCCGTGAGGAGATGTCGCGCGGCGCCAGGTTGCCGAAGCTTGGGTACTTGCGTTCGAGGTAGTAGTCGCGCTCCGCGTCCGGAATGTCGGACGCATGGCGCGTGTCCCCCTTTTGCTTCGGCACCCAGACCCGGCCATCATTGCGCAGCGACTCACTCATCAACGTGAGCTTCGACTGATGATCCCCACTGACGGGGATGCACGTCGGATGAATCTGGGTATAGCAAGGATTGGCAAAGAGGGCGCCTTTCTTATGCGCCCGCCAGATGGCCGTCGTGTTGCAGCCCTTGGCATTCGTCGAAAGGTAAAAGACATTGCCGTAGCCGCCCGTCGCCAGGATCACGCAATCCGCCGCATAGGACCGAATCGTCCCGCTGACCAGGTCGCGCACGATGATCCCCTTCGCCTCGCCCTCGACCATTACCAGGTCCAGCATCTCACTTCGCGGGAACATCTCCACGCTGCCCGCCGCGATCTGCCGGCACAGCCCCGAGTAGGCGCCGAGCAGAAGCTGCTGCCCCGTCTGCCCGCGCGCATAGAAAGTCCGGGAGACCTGCGCGCCACCGAAAGAGCGATTCGCCAGCAAGCCGCCGTATTCGCGCGCAAACGGCACTCCTTGCGCCACACACTGGTCGATGATCTGCACCGAGATTTCCGCGAGCCGATGCACATTCGCTTCGCGCGAACGAAAGTCGCCGCCCTTGATCGTGTCGTAAAAGAGCCGGTAAACCGAGTCGCCGTCGTTTTGGTAATTCTTCGCCGCATTGATCCCGCCCTGTGCCGCGATGGAGTGGGCGCGGCGTGGGCTGTCTTGATAACAGAAACATTTTACGCGGTAGCCGAGCTCTCCCAGCGTCGCAGCGGCCGCGGCCCCAGCGAGCCCTGAGCCCACGACCAGCACCTCGTACTTCCGCCGGTTGGCGGGATTGATCAGCTTCGAAGCAAATTGGTGCGCCTTCCACTTGTCTTCGAGCGGGCCGGAGGGAATCTGGGAATCGAGCGAGCCAATCATGGAAGGGGAGCGGCGTTGTGCAGGATGTGAACCCAGACGGCGAGCGGGATTGAAGCATACCCTGCGAAGATGATCCACGCGAGCGCGCGCCCGCCCCGCGAGAGCGGTCCCATCGTTTTCTTCGAATTTAGGCCGAGCGTCTGGAGCAACGAGGAAAAGCCGTGCGACAGGTGCAGGCAGAGCAGAAAAAGCCCGAGCAAGTAAAACCCAGTGATCAGCGGATGATGCCAGAAGCCGCTCACGATCATGGTGTGGACATCATACTCATCATGCAACTCGCTGGCCGGCCCGGGCCGCAGGTGCGGGTCGATGTTGCGCGTGGTGAAGTGCAGGATGTGAAAGACGATGAAGGCCAGCACGACCACTCCGCTGTAAGCCATCGAGCGCGAGGCCCAGGTCGCCTGCACCCGGTTGATTTTCCGGTATCCTTCGGGCCGCGCGGCGCGATTTTCCAGCACCAGCTTGATGGTGGTCACGACATGCAGCACCAGGCAGGTGATCAGAAAGAGGCGGATGGTCCAGAGCGCCCCCGGCATGGAGTGCAGGAACGTGGCGTACGCGTTGATTTTTGTCTCCGAAAAGAAGACCTGCAAATTTCCAATCAGGTGCCCCAGGATATAACCCACCAGCACCAGTCCCGTGAGCGCCACCAGCCACTTTTTGCCGATGGACGATTTCCAGAAAAAGTTGAACGGATTCACGCGGGGTGAGAGAACACAGGCTTCATTGGGCGGAGGAAAATCGTCGCGCCCGGCGCGAAGTGCAATCGCGGAATCGCGCCCGCGTCCGGGCACCTGCGTGTCAGCACTGGTCTCCTGTATCATTTCAGATAGAACCGCCCGCATGAAAACCGTCCTCGAAGTCATCCAGGCCACCACTGGCTACTTCGAGAAGCATGGTATTGAGAAGCCGCGGCTCAACATTGAGCACTTGCTGGCTCATGTGCTGAAGCTGAAGCGCATGGACCTCTACCTCCAATTTGAGCGGACGCTCTCCCCTGCGGAACTGGAGCCGCTTCGGGAACTCGTCCGCCGCCGCAGCATCGGCGAGCCGCTGCAACATCTGCTCGGCACCGTCGAATTCCTCGGCCACACTTTTGTCTGCGACAAGCGCGCGCTCGTGCCGCGACCCGAGACCGAGCAGCTCTGCGAGAAGCTCCTCGCAGCGAGCGGGCTCGGCGAAGTTCACCGGCCGGCCTGCTCGATGTCGGGCACGGGCAGCGGCGTCATCGCGCTCACGCTGGCGGCAGCCTGGCCGGAGGCCCGGTCGAGGGCGGTCGACTTTGCGGACGCCGCGCTCGAACTGGCGCGTGAAAATGCGCAACGGCTCGGCCTCGCTGAGCGGGTCGCGATTCCGCCAGGGCGATTTGCTGGCCGGCGCGCCGGGCGAGTTCCAGCTGATCGTCGCCAATCTCCCGTACATCGCGACGCGCTGAATCGGACGGCTTCTCGCGGGAAGTGCGGCACGATCCGCCCAGCGCGCTCGATGGCGGCGCCTCGGGCACGGAACTGATCGCCCGCCTCATCGAAGAAGCGCGCGCGCACCTCCGCGGCGCACTCGCGCTCGAAATCGGCGACGGCCAGGCGGGCGCGCTCGCTGCCGAACTCGCGCGGCAGAATTACCACGACATCCGCACCGAGCCGGATTACCAAGGGCGCGACCGTTTCGTCTTCGCAAAATATGGATAAGATTCTCGTTCACGGAGGGCACCGGCTTTCCGGCACCGTCAAGATCAGCGGCTCGAAAAACTCGGCGCTCCCGATCCTGGCCGCGACGCTGTTGACCAGGGAGCAGTGCGTGATTCATCATGTGCCGGACCTGAGCGACATCCATTACATGCTGCAAATCCTGGCCTCGCTCGGCGCGGAGGTGGAGCGCGCCAGCGGCACCGTCACGATCAAGGCGGAGAAGATCAAAACCGAAGCGCCCTATGACGTCGTCCGCAAGATGCGCGCGTCGGTCTGCGTGCTCGGGCCCACTGCTCGGGCGCGAAAAGGAGGCGACCGTCTCGCTGCCCGGCGGTTGCGTCATCGGCGACCGTCCGATCGATTTGCACTTGAAAGGCTTCGAGGCGCTCGGCGCGAGCCACCGGATCGACGCGGGCAACGTGAAGGTTTTCGCGAGCAAGCTCAGTGGCGCCACCATGAATCTGCGCGGCAAGCTCGGCCCCACCGTGCTCGGCACCGACAACATCATGATGGCCGCCGCGCTGGCGGAAGGGACGACCGTCATTGAGAGCGCCGCGGCCGAGCCCGAGGTCGTGGACCTCGCCAATTTCCTTAATAAGATGGGCGCCAAAATCGAGGGCGCTGGCACGCGCCGCATCATCATCGAGGGCGTTTCGGAGCTGCACGGCGCGGAACATGAAGTCATCCCGGACCGCATCGAGGCCGGCACGTTTCTCGTCGCGGGCGCCATTGCCGGGACGGAAATCCGCCTCAAGCGCGCCCACGCGCAGCACCTTCAGGCCGTCATTTCCGAAGCTCCAGGACGCCGGCTACCACATTACCGCGGAGAATGGCGACATCACCCTGCGCGGGCAACGGCGTGCCCAAGGCGCTGCAGATCACCACCGAGCCGTACCCCGATTTTCCCACCGATATGCAGGCGCAGTTCTGCGCGCTTGCTCTCCCGCACCGACGGCATCAGCGCCATCACCGAGACGATTTTCCCGCAGCGTTTCATGCACGTCTCCGAGCTGAAGCGGATGGGCGCCGAGATCGAGCTGGAAGGGCGCGACCGCGATCGTCAAAGGGGTCAATCGCATGAGCGGCGCGCCCGTCATGGCCAGCGACTTGCGCGCCTCCGCCGCCCTGGTCCTGGCGGGCCTTTGCGCCGAGGGGACCACCGAGGTCAACCGCGTTTATCACATCGATCGCGGTTACGAGTTGATCGATGAAAAGCTCAATGGGTTGGGCGCGCAGATCGAGCGCGTCAAAGCCTAGGCGCCGAGCAGCAGCAGCGCCGCCCGGCTGCGCTCTACAGCATCGCATCGCGCAGGATCGGCAGCGCGGCGGTGAGGCTCGCGGAGTCAGAGATCGCAACGCACGGGGTCCCTTTGCGAATGCGATTGATCAACCCGCAAAGCACATTCCCCGGCCCGATCTCCACGAAAAGTTCACACCCCTGGTTCTCAATCAGGTACTCGATCGTTTCCGTCCAGTGCACCGTGCCGGTTACCTGATCTTGCAATGACTGCCGGATCTCGTCGGGCTCGCGCACGGCTTGGGCATCCACATTGCAGATCACCGGAAACTGCGGCGTGGCCATCGGCGTCTCCTGCAAGAATCTCGCCGAGTTTCAGGAAAGCCGAATTCATGAGCCGCGAGTGGTAGGCGCCCGCGACGTTCAGGAGCTTCGCCATGCGAATCCCATGCTCCTTCGCGAGCGAGACGGCGAGCGCGACTTTGCTCGTCTCGCCAGAGATGACGATCTGTCCCGGAGCGTTCAGATTGGCCACGTCCACATCGCATTCCGAGGCGAGCGCGCGCACCGCATTTTCATCAGCGCCAATCATGGCGGCCATGGCGCCATTGGTTTGTTCGCACGCTTCCTGCATGAGCGCGCCGCGCTGCGCCACCAGTCGCAGACCGGTGGCGAAATCAAAAGTGCCGGCGGCCGCGTGCGCCGTGAATTCACCGAGTGAAAGCCCCGCCGCCGCGTGAATCGGCAGGCCGTGTACTTCCTGCCGCAGCACCGCGAGGCAGGCGAGCCCGTGCACATACAGCGCGGGCTGGCAGTTGCGAGTTTGCGTCAGCTCCGGCTCGGGACCAGTCCACGCCGTTTGGGAAAGAGACCGTCCCAGCAGTGCATCCGCTGTTTGGAAGAGTTCACCGGCGACCGGGTACTGCGCCGCGAGGTCCTGCCCCATGCCGACAGCTTGGGCGCCCTGGCCGGCGAAAAGAAGTGCGATGCGTTTACTCATGGGGGGGCGTCTTGGGGAGAACGCGTGGTTGAGGCCGTGGCGCGGGGCGCCTGCTCGCCTCCACCTTCGCGAGCCGGGCGAGGGTTGGCAAGCCGCAGAGTGCCCAAGCGCAACAGGCGGGCCGTCCGCTCCGCCGCGCGCTCCAGCAGTGCGGCCCCAGCGGCCAGCGCTTCGGCCAGCGGCATCGGGCCAGCGACGATCGGGCAAGCCGCATCAAACAACCGCATGACCTCCTCTTCGTCCTGGATTGATCCGGCAAAGGCGATGACCGGGCGGCCGGCCTGGCGCGCCAGCGCCGCCACGCCCGCGGGCCCTTTGCCCTCCAGTGTCTGGCGGTCGAGCCGCCCTCGCCCGTGACCACAAGATCGCTCGCCGCCACTTTCCGCGGCAAGTCCAGCGCCTCGGCTACGAGGTCGAACCCGGAGCGCACTGTTGCTCCGCAAAAGCTCATCAGGCCGAAGCCCAGCCCGCCCGCCGCTCCCGCCCCGCGGCGTTCGCGAAGCTCGCAACCCAGGTCTCGCCACACCACCTCCGCGAGATGGTCAGCGCCTGTCGAGAAAGCCATCTGCTCCGGCGACGCCCCTTTTTGCGCGGCGAAGACCTGCGCTGTGCCGCGCGCGCCGAGCAGCGGATTCTCCACATCGCAGGCCGCGACGATCCACGGGAGTGTCGGGACACGCGCTCGCGTCGAGACGCGCCAGCGACGGCAAATGTGATGGCGCGGATCAGAGGCGGCGCCTTGGCCTCGAGGAAAGCAAAGCCGAGCGCCGCCGCGCAGACCCACGCCGCCATCGGTCGTCGCACTGCCACCGAAGCCGATGCAAATCTCCGCGCGCGCCTCGTTCCACCGCATGCCGCACCAGTTCACCCACTCCGCGGGTGCTGGCGCGCAGTGGGTCGCGCACGCCATCCGCCAGACGCCAAAGACCCGCTGCCTCACTCATCTCGATGATCGCCAGCCGCTTTTCCGCGCACCATGCGTACCGCGCCTGGATGGGGCGGCCAAGCGCATCGTGGGCCGGGGCTTCCACCCACTCCCCGCCGAGTCCGTGCCGCAGCGTGGCGGCGAACCCCTCGCCTCCATCCGCGATCGGCGCCAGCTCCAATTCCGCCTCCGGCCAGCCAGCCCGCCACCCGCGCGCCAGCGCCTCCGCCGCCTCCAGCGCCGAGAGCGAGCCTTTGAACTTGTCAGGCGCCAAAAGAACTTTCACGCGCTCCAAAGCCCCCCATTTACGAGAAGTGCAGGACCCGCCTACGGATGAGCAGGCTCGGCATTCCAGACCTTCAAATCGTCAAAAAGGCCGCTCTTGCCCGACACCCCAAACTCAAGCTTCGACTTCGTCGGGTGACCGATGCCGGGCGACTTCAGAAAGGCGACCGGCTGGCCATCGATGGAGGCGCGCATGGTGTCGCCCACTGTTTCCACGAGGAAGGTGTACCATTTGTTCGCCTCCAACTGCATCGGGAAGGTCGCGCTGCGGCCCGCGAGCAGCCTGGCCCGCTCTTCCTTGCGTGCGGGATCCTTCATCTCGTAAATGTCGTTCCGCATCGAGCCTTCGCGCTCGTCAATGATCGTTACCCCGTTCAGACGGACCTGGGCGCGGCAGAGATGTCCGTAATGCGAGCCCGTGTACGCGCGGTCGTCAAATTCCACGTCCATCATCGTGGCTCCCTCGAAGCGGATCTTCACCTCGACGACGCTGTCCTTGGTCGGAATGTCCAGGCCGTGTACCGCATTGTGAGCCGTCACCGCGGGCTTGCCGTCCGCCGCGGGGATGTTGGCGTCGCGCGTTTGCGTCCCTTTCAAAACTCCATTCTCGACGACGAAAGTCGGCACCACCTTGTGCCACTCCCTGGCCGGCTCAGCGGCTTGAAAGTCGTCCGAGAAAAGAAGCTCCTTCTTCCTGGCGATCGGCTCCGGCGGAATCGTGGGCAAGTCAGCGCCGAAAGCGGCGACGGTGAGGAGCAGGAGTGGAAGAGTGAGGAAGCGGGGGAGCACAGCGAGGGAAGAGAGGGGTTACAGGGAGAGGGGATTGCATTCCCAAATCCGAGCCGCTGCAAAAGAAATCGTCCGCCGGGTGCGCTCTGTCGGACTCGAAGTCGTGACGCCCCGTCGGGTCGAGTGAAAGTGACGCCAGTGCTGCCTCAGACAAAGCAGCCGTTGGCGATCACCGCCCGCGTGCTGACTCCCTCGCGCCCCAGAGGGACCCAGCCTGCCGTGCGCAACTTTTTCCACTAAACTCTAAGTAAACGAGGCGCACGCGGTCTTATCCACTGTTCTGGGGGGAACAATGGGGTCGTCGGCATCGTGAAGCAATTCACGCGGGCCGGCGGCCCCAACCTCCTTCCAGCAGGGTCCACTTTGGCGAGCGGCACTCCCGGATTGCCAGTTCGTTTGCGCCAACTTAAAGAGCCCGAGCGGATTTTCCGCCTCATGCGTTCGCGCTTCCTTCTCTTTCTGCTCGGCCTGCTCGCCGCTGGCAGTTTGCGCGCGCAAGTGCCCGCTAGCGCCCCAGCGGGCCCCCGCATGGGTGCCCCACTTTCCGACGCAGACTTCATGCAAAAGCGCGGCGGCACACTGGTTCTCATCAGGGATGCGCACGGTGCCGGCAGCGGTTTCCTCGCCACCTTGGGCGCAAAGCCCTATCTCTTCACCAATGCGCATGTGCTGGCCGGTGCGCGCCAGCCCACCTTCACCTTGCTCGATGGCACGCGCCTGGTCCCCGTCTCCATCGAACTCGCCGCCGGCCACGACCTGGTCCGCGTCGCCTTGCAGACTCCGCCCGCCCAGACGCTGGAAGTCGCTTCCGACTTGGGCCAGACGACCAGGCTGGGCGACGAAGTATTTGTCCTGGGCAACAGCGGCGGCGGAGGAGTGGTGACCAGCCTGCGAGGGAAGCTGGTTGGCCTCGGCCCGGATCGCGTCGAGGTCGATTCGCCGTTCGTCCCCGGCAACAGCGGCAGCCCCATCATCCATGCGCCAAGCGGCCTCGTCATTGGGATCGCCACCTACCTTATCCAGCGGCGCGATGAGTTTGGCAGCCGCCCCCGCAATCGCGAGGGGTCCGAAGCAGTCATCACCCGCCGGTTCGGTTATAGGCTCGACAGCGTGAAAGCCTGGCAGCCGGTCAACCTGCGCGGCTTCGAGAATGAGGCTGATCAACTCGAGCGCGTGAAGGAACTGACCACCGACCTGATCGCTTTCCTCGACGGCCTGCAACGCCGTGAGCCGCCGAATTTCAAGACGGATTCGCTGCGCCGCGCCGTCACTGATTGGAAGCAGGCGACGAGCCGGAAGGGCCTTTCGGAGACGGATCGCCGCTTCGCCACGGATAGCTTCCTGCACAGCCTGCGGGCGCTTTGCCGTGGCGACGTCCTCGCGCTCCAGCAAAGCCTGCGCTACGACTACTTCCGGCGTGAATTGGCGGAGCAGCGCGAGATGCGCGACCAGCTTTACGAAGTCTTCAACAAGGATGCCCAGTCCTTCGGCCGCTGAAGACTGCCATTGACCTCTTCAGTTTCAACATGACGAGGCCCGGCGGCCTCTTTTCCTGGACCACCCAAGTCGGCGGTTGAAATTCACATCCCCTGCTGCGCACCAGAGATGCTCATCGCTTTTCACAAACCGTATGGCGTGCTGTCGCAGTTCACGCCGGAGAAGGGGTCGCGGCATGGGACTCTGGCGGCGTTTGGCTTTCCGCCGGGGGTTTATCCGCTGGGGCGGCTGGACGCGGACAGCGAAGGGTTGCTCCTGCTCAGTGATGAGCCGGGGCTGAACGCGCAGCTTCTACCTCCTGAACGGGGCCATCGTCGGGCGTATTGGGCGCAAGTGGAAGGTACGGTCACAGCGGAGGCGCTGGCGCGAATGGCTCACGGCGTGGAGATCGCGGGCCAGCGGACGCTGCCGTGCCGCGCCTGGCTGCTCGATCCGCAACCGGCGCTGCCACCACGCTTCCCGCCAATTCGGGCGCGCCGGAGCGTGCCGGATTGCTGGATCGGGCTGGAACTGGTGGAAGGGAAGTACCATCAGGTGCGCCGCATGACGGCGGCGGTGGGGCATCCGACGCTGCGCTTGGTGCGGGTGCAGATTGGCGGGTTCGGTTTAGGGGAACTGGCGCCTGGCACCTGGCGCATGCTCGAACCCGAGGAGAGGCGGCAGGTCTTAAGCTGAGCCGATGGAGGGGATGGACAGGTTGGACAGGGCGTGCGTATCTCTGGCCTCTCGAAGCTGCCCATGTCCCAAACCACTCCACCCCGCATTCTTTCCGGCATCAAGCCGACCGGACGCCTGCACATTGGCAACTTTTTCGGCATGATGCAGCCGGCGATCGCCTGGCAGGAACGCGGGGAGGCCTTTTATTTCATTGCGGATTACCATGCGCTTACGACGGTGCACAATGCGGCGGCGCTGCGGGCGCACACGCGCGGGGTCGCCCTCGATTTTCTCGCCTGCGGGCTTGACCCCGCGAAGGCGACGCTCTTCCGGCAGAGCGACGTGCCGGAGACGACGGAACTCGCATGGATGCTCACCTGCATCACGCCGATGCCGATGCTGGAGAACTGCCACGCCTATAAGGACCACCTCGCGAAAGCGAAGGCGCAGCCCGCGGGGCACGGGCTCTTTGCCTATCCCGTGTTAATGGCGGCGGACATTCTGCTGTACGACAGCCATGTGGTGCCGGTCGGCAGCGATCAGCGGCAGCATGTCGAAGTGACGCGCGATTTGGCTGAGAAATGGAATCGGCTCTTCGGCGCCACCTTTCGCATCCCAGAGGCGAGCATCCTGCCGCATACCGCCGTCGTGCCGGGCCTGAATGGCCAAAAGATGAGCAAGAGCTATGACAACACGATCGGGCTCTTCGAGGAGGAGAAAGCGCTGCGCAAAAAGATCATGAGCATCGTAACCGACTCGACGCCTGTCGAGGCGCCGAAAGATCCGGCGGCGTCGGCCATACTCCCGCTCTACCGGCACTTTGCCTCGCCGGCTGAAGTGGCCGAATTGGAAGCGGACTTCGCGAAAGGCGGCGTCGGTTATGGCGAGCTGAAGAAGCGGCTGTTCGAGGCGATCTGGAGATTCCTGGCTCCGATGCGAACGCGCCGAGCGGAGTTGGAAGCGGACACCAGCCTGGTGGAGCGCGTGCTGGCCGAAGGCGCCGAGCGTGCGCGAAACGTCGCGAGGGCAACGATGCAGCGCGTGCGGACGGCGGCGGGGTTGCGGTAAGTGGCGCAGGCGGACCTTCTTACAAAACGGTCATGCCGCGCAATTTTCTATTGCCGGAGTGGATTTTGCGCCTAAAGTTTTCGCCCCTCAGTTTCGATGCGCCGATCGCGCGGTGCTGAGTTTACCAGCCAGACCTATGATGAACTCCAACCCCGGAGAAGGAATGCCGAACGATCCGATTGCCTCTGAGAAGGTGGCCTTCGAGCGGAAGATTTTCTTTCTCGATCTCAAAGAAAATCAGCGCGGCCGCTTCATGAAAATCACGGAAGATGTTGGTGGCCGTCGGGACACGATCATGCTGCCGTCGGGCGCTTTTCGTGACTTCCTCGAAGCGTTGCAGCGCTTGGTGGAATTCGAGTCGAAGCTCTGAGCGTCCTTCGCGCCGGAACCGCTGGAAGGTCGTGAGCCGAAAGGTGCGCGGCTTACTTGAGCCGTAGCCAGACGGTGGTCGCCGCCATCTCGGCCGGGATGTCGGGCAGTTCTGGCTCAACGTGAAAGGTGCCCGCGCGGCGGTGCATCTTCAGGCTGTGGCGCGCCGCCCCTTCCAGCGAGTGCCGAGAGAGCCGCGTGCAATTCGTCGAGAGAAGCACCGCGGCGCCTGGTGCGGCCACGGCGAGCGCCGCGGTGAGCAGCGCCTCGAAATCGCGCTCGACTTGAAAGCGCGCGCCCCCTCGCCCGCGCGAAAAGGTGGGCGGATCGAGGATGAGGAAGTCGAACCGCTCGCCTCGGCGTTCGAGGCGCGGCAGCACTTCGAGGACGTCATCAGCCAGGAAGCGGTGCCAGCCATCCGTCCTGGCCGTTTCCACGTTGTTGAGCGCGAAGTTGGCACGCCCGCGGTCCAGCGACTTTTTGGAAAGATCAATGCTCACCGTCTCAGCCCCCGCCAGCGCGGCCACCACGGAGAAGGAGCAGGTGTACGCGAAGGTATTCAGCAAGCGGCGCGGCGTGCGGGTGCGGAGGTAAGCGCGATTGGCGCGCTGATCCAGGAAAAGGCCTGCTGAGTAACCAGCGGCAAAATCGAGCCCGAAGCGAATGCCCGCTTCCTGCACGACGGTCGGCAAGGGAGCTGCCGGGTCGCCCGCCAGCAGCACCGGCGTGACTCGATCCGCATTTTGCCGGGGGAGCAGCTTGCCAAAGATCCGGCGCGGCTCCCATTGGTAGTCGGCCGCCCAGACACGCGCGCCGCTTACCAACTCTTCGCGGGCGGCTTCGCTCCTGTGCGAGACGAGCAGATCGTCGCCAAGGCGTTCCACCCACCCCTCGGGCGTGGAGAAAAGCCGGTAGGCATTCGTCCCTTCCGCCGCGAAACGAGCCGCCGCGGCGTTGCTCAACGCGCCGCTCGGGAGGCGGGGCTGGCAGAGGAAGCCGGAAGAGTTCATCGTATCCCGCTGGGAATCGCGGTTGCCTTTTCTGCGTCGTTCGGCTAATTTCGGCCACTTTTTTCTCGTTCCCCTATGCGTCTTCCACTTTTTCTTCTCGTTCTGCTGGCGTCGGTGAGCCTGCTCGTGCCTCGCTCGCTCGCGCAAGCGGGGGGCGATCCTTCCGACCGCTTCCTGAGCGCCTACACGGCTTATCAGAAAGGGGAGAAGCTGGAATCGACCAGCAATTTCGCCGCCGCCATGGCCGCTTACAAGGAAGCCGGCCAGGCGCTCGATGGCGTCGCGGCCTCCGCGCCGACCTGGAACCCGACCATCGTCGAGTATCGGCGCAAGAAGATTGCGGAGGCGATTACGCGCATTCAGCCGAAGGTGACAGCGGGCGGCAACGCGGCGCCGCCCGATCTCCCGATCCTTCCGCGTTCCGACGTGAGCGGCGGTGTGGCCGATGAAGGCGGGACGGAGCCGATCCTGACGGACACGACGCGCCCGGACGCGCCACCGCGCGGACGCCGCCCCAAGAACAGCGCCACGCCGCCGGCCGTGCCGGAGGACCCTATCGCGCAGATTCAGGCCCGAATGAAGACGCTGCAGGAAGACTTGAAGACCTCTACGGAAGAACGGGACAAGGCGCGCCATGAGCGGGAGGAATTGCAGGCGAAGCTGGCGCAGTCTGAGAAAGCGCGCACCAAGACCGATGATCAGATCAAGCTTTTGCAGCAGCGTTCCGACACGGCGGAACGCGCCCTGATGGAAGCGCGGAGTAAAGGGACCGCTGATTCCGAAGCGGTGAAGGTGTTGAAAGACCAGCGCGACAAGCTGCGCAAGGATTTGCGGGATTTGAAGATCGATGCGGACGCGGAAGCTGAAGTGCGCCAGCAAGTCTCGCAACGGCTCGAGAGCACGGTCAAAAACGCTGCGGCGCTGCGGACCCAGCGGGACGACGCCGCTCAGGCCGGGCAGGCCGCCAAGCTGGCTTCGGACGCCGCGATTGCCGCGGAACACCGGCGGGCGGACGAGGCGGAAAAGCGCGCCACCGCCGCGATTGCCGATGTGCAGAAGCGCCTCGACGCCGCCTTGAAGGAGCGCGACACCCTGGTCGCGAAGCTCACCGCCACTTCGCAGGAGCGCGACGCGGCGCTGGCCCAGGTCACGCAATTGAAAGACGCGCAGAAGAACGTGGATAAGCTCGTGGCGGACAACACGCAACTGATGGCCAAGCTGGCCAGCGCCGAGAAGCAGATCACTCAATTCAAGGCGGACAGTCAGCAGAAGGACCTCGTCATTGCGGACTTGAAGAAGGAAGTCGGCAGCGTCAAAGCGCAACTGGCCACGGCGCAAAAGGAGAGCGCGGCTTACCAGACGCAGATGGCGGAGTTGCAGGGCAAGCTGGACGGCACCGCCAAACAGCTCGCGCAGATGAAGACGGATGCCACCGCCACGACGGCTGAACGCAAACGGATGGGCGATGAGAATGAACTCCTCCGGGGAATCGTCTTGCGGCAAATGAAAGAGCAGGCGCGCCGCGATCAGACTCGCAAGCTGGTACTCGATGAAATGTCCAGGATGGACGTGAAATCGAAGGAGCTGCTGGCGCGTATCTCGTATCTCGGCCAACCGGTGGTGAAGCTCACGCCGAAGGAGCTTTCGTTGTTCAAGAAGCCCCAGGTGGAAATCTCCAGCAACGAGGTGGCCATCTCCGCTCCGCGCGACGGCGAGGCCACGCCAGGTACGGAGTTGGCGCTGCCGGAGAGCGTCCCTGCTCCTCCAGCGGACGCCACCAGCCCGGCGGTGGCCGCCAGCAATCCCACTTCGCTCACCCCGCCGAAGCCGCCCGAGCATCTTGCGGGACCAATGGAGGCCACGCCGAAGCCTGCCGATAAACGCGGAGACAAGCCGGGTGGCAAGCGAGCGGAAAAAGTCGCCGAGAAGCAGCCGGAGAAGTTGCCCGAGAAGGCCGCGCCACGCCCGGACACCACCTCGACGCCGCTGCCGTCGAAGGGCCAGTTGGCCAATGTGGATCAATCGAAACCGGCGCCCGCGCAGGAGTTTCCCGACATCTCGATGCTGGACACGAGCCGTTTGAACAAGCCGGCCAAGCCAGCCGAGAGCACCAATGGCAATGGCAACGGCAACGGCAATGCCGATGCGCTGCGCGACCATGCTCCTCCCGCCAGCGGCGGCAGCGCGGTCGATGCGAGCGGTGTTTCTTCAGTCCCGTCCGACTTGCAGCCCGTGGCGGCGGACGCCAAGGATCAATTCGAGAAAGGGAATTTCCGCCGCGCCGAAGAGCTGTACGCGAAGATCCTGCTGAAGGCGCCGAACAATCTGTATGCGCTCTCCAACATGGGGGTGGTGCGGTTCAAGGAAGGAAAGCTTGCGCTGGCGGAAGAGGCCTTCCGCAAGTCAATCGCCATCGCGCCCGAGGATGCCTTTTCCCATTGCACGCTCGGCATCATCTTCTACACCCGCGAACGTTACGACGAGGCAGTGACGGAACTGACCAAGGCGCTCGCGATTAATCCCAAATACGCGGCGGCCCACAACTTCCTCGGGATCACCGCGAGTCAGAAAGGGTGGGTCGAGGCGGCGCAGAAGGAACTCGAAACGGCCACTGCGCTCGACCCGAACTACGCCGACGCTCACTTCAACCTCGCGGTGGTGCTGGCGACTCAGCAGCCGCCCAATAAAGAGAAGGCGCGCCTCTGCTACAAGCGCGCCACCCAGCTTGGCGCCGAGTCGGATCGTTCACTGGAGGACCTGCTGAAGTAGAGTGATCTGGACGCTTCCCAGCACGGTAAAGGTCCACGGAAGAGACGGAAGATTACCGAAAGGATGAGGGCCACGTCCCCTTCTTTCCGTGCCTTCCGTGGACCAAGCGAAGCGCCTCCCCATTCGTCTCATTCCGAGGAACGTCGGTGGAACCCTGTCCCGCGTCACCCTTGCCTTACCTACACCGCCCAGACTTCCTGGCCGGCGACGATGGTGCGGACGGCGCGACCTTTGAGTTGCCAGCCGTGGAAGGGGGTGTTGCGGCTGCGGCTTTGGCTCGCTTCGCGATCGACGGTCCATTCGAGGTCGGGGTCGATGATGCTCACGTCTGCCACGGCGCCCGTCGCCAGGGTGCCGGCCGATCAGGCCCAGGAGTTGTGCGGGGCTGCTCGTGAAGAGCTCGATGAGGCGCGGGAGAGCTGATCGCTTTTTTCTGATGGACGAGGATTTGCAGAAAGAGGGCGAGTTCTGTTTCCAAGCCGAGAATGCCAAAAGGCGCCTGGTCAAACTCGACCTCTTTTTCGTAGGTGGAATGCGGCGCGTGGTCGCTGCACAGGACGGTGATGGTGCCGTCCGCGATGCCTGCGATGAGCGCATCGGCATCGGCCGCGGTGCGCAGCGGCGGGTTCATTTTATAGTTGGTGTCGAAAGCGCGGATCGACTCGTCGGTGAGCGCGAGGTGATGCGGGCAGACTTCGCCGCTAAGCGGGACACCGCGCGCGCGCACTTCGCGCAGGATGCGGACGCTGCCCGCGGAGGAGAGGTGCTGACAATGGATGGGGCTTTGGCAAAGCTCCGCGAGCTGGGCGTTGCGCTGGACGATGATTTCCTCGCCGATGGCGGGCCAGCCGGGAAGGCCGAGCACGGTGCTCCAATAGCCTTCGTGCATCTGCCCCTTGCCGACCAGGTTGTAGTCCTGGCAATGGTCCATGACGACGAGGCCGAACATGCGTGCGTACTCGAGAGCGCGGCGCATCAGCTCATGGTTTTGCACGCAGTGCCCGTCGTCGGTCAGTGCCACGATGCCGGCGCGGTGCATGGAGCCGATGGGGGCGAGTTCTTCGCCCGCGAGCCCTTTGGTGATGGCGCCGGTCGTGAGGACGTGGACGCACGCCTCAGCGCGCGCCTTCTCCTGCACCCAGGCCACAACACTCGGCGCATCGACTGCCGGAATGGTATTGGGCATCGCCACGACGGTGGTGAAGCCGCCGGCGGCCGCGGCCCGCGCGCCACTGGCGATCGTCTCCTTGGCCCCCTGGCCGGGCTCGCGCAAGTGGACGTGAATGTCGATTAAGCCGGGCGCAATGACTAGGCCCGTGCAATCGATCTCGCGCGTGTTCTCCCGGCCTTGGGGCGCGTGCGCGGGGGCGATGCGCCCGTCGCGCAAGAGCAGGTCGCCGGCTTCATCGCGACCGGAGGCGGGATCGATGATGCGACCGTTTTTGAGGAGCAGGTCGGGGGTCATCGGCTTCCTCCGTGGGCGGCCGCGCAAAGGAAGAGCACCGCCATGCGGGCGGCGAGGCCGTTGGTGACTTGGTCGAGGATGACGCTGCGGCCGCTGTCGGCCACCTCGCTGTCAATCTCGACACCGCGATTGATCGGGCCCGGATGCATGATGAGGCAGTCCGGTTTCAGCCGCTCCGCGCGCTCTTTGGTCAGGCCGAAGAGGGTGGTGTACTCGCCGAGCGAAGGGAAATATTCCTTGCGCTGCCGTTCGTGTTGGATGCGCAAGGAGATTAATCACGTCGGCCTTGGCGAGCGCGGGCTCGAGCTGATGCGCCACCTGCACGCCCATGCGCTCAAATTCGCGCGGCACCAGCGTGCTCGGGCCGACCAGCGTCACCTGCGCGCCGAGCTTGACCAGCGCGTGGATGTTCGAGCGGGCGACGCGGGAAAAAAGGATGTCTCCGACAATCAGTACGTTGAGTCCGGCGAGCGTGCCTTTGCGTTCGCGGATGGTGAAGAGATCGAGCAGCGCTTGAGTCGGGTGCTCATGCGCACCGTCGCCGGCATTGATGACGCTGGCCGCGAGCCGCTCAGCGAGAAATTGGGCCGCGCCGGCCGACGAGTGGCGCAGCACGATGAGATCGGCGTGGAGCGCCTCGAGGTTGCGTGCGGTGTCCTTGAGCGATTCGCCTTTGCTGAGCGAGGAATTGGCCGCGGAAATGTTGACCACGTCGGCACTCAGGCGATAGGCGGCGAGCTCGAAGCTGGTGCGCGTCCGCGTGCTCGGTTCGACGAAGAAGTTGACCAGCGTCTTGCCGCGCAAAGCCGGCACTTTCTTGATCTCGCGGGTGCCGACGCTCTTGAAAGTGGCGGTCGTGTCGAGCAGCGCCACGATCTCCGCGGCGCTCAGCTCTTCCATCGAGAGGAGGTCCTTGCGCTGCCACGCGCGTTGCGCCCGGGGAGTGAAGGCGCGGCTTTCATGTGGCGACCTTTTCGAGCCAGACACCCTCGATTCCATCCTGCTCGCGCAGCCGCACAAAGACGCGCTGCGCATGCGCCGTCGGCAGATTCTTGCCGACAAATCCGCGCGAATCGGCAACTCGCGGTGGCCCGCGGTCGATGAGCACGGCGAGTTGGATGCGCGCGGGACGGCCAAAGGAAGCGACGGCATCCATGGCCGCGCGGCAGGTGCGCCCCGAAAAGAGCACGTCATCGATGAGGATGAGCGTTTTGCCTTCGATCTGCTCCGGCAGTTGCGTGGGCGCAGGCGCGCGGAGCGAGCCGCGCAGGTGCAGATCGTCGCGATGCATCGAGACATCGACCGCGCCACTGAGCGACCGGCGTGCCGCCAAAGCTCTCGACGAATTGCGCGAGCCGCCGGGCGAGGAGCACGCCGCGTGAGGGCACGCCAATGAGCACCACGCTCTCCAGTTGCGGATGCCGCTCGATGATTTCGTGCGCGATCCGCCGCCAGGCGCGCTCAATCGCCGCTTCATCAAGAACGAGCGCGGCCTCGGCTGAAGGTGCGGGAGACGAAAGGGGAGTCATAAGACCTTCGCGACCTCGCAGGATCGCAGTGAAAGGCAGGACCCTTTACAACACCGCTGGAGGGAGCTGCGCAATTCTAAACTGCTGAAGGCAAGCGCCTGCCCGAGCGCCACGGTGCATCATTCTCGGCAAGAAAGCCGCGTTCAGTAGAGTTCCACCGGGGACCGCTTGCCGTCTTCGGGGCTCCGCTGGGCGGCGGCTTCAGCACCGAGGGTGGCGACGCGCAGGTCCCAGACGGCGGTGTCCCGGCGATGGAATTCGGCCTCGTCCCAGGGATCGGGTGGAGTCATTTTGGCCTTGAAACGCGCGACGTTGGCGAGCGCGCGCTCGGTTTCCGAGGCGGGGACTTTTTCGAGGAAGCCGCGCGCGGCTTCGACCCCTTCGATCCGGTGGCAGATCATGGCCAGGTCGTTGCCGGCGGTGAGGGCGAGGCGGATGGTCTCTTCGAGGCCGTAGTGGTTGAGGATGGCACCCATGTCGAGGTCGTCGGTCATGACGAGACCGGTGAAGGCGAGTTCCGAGCGAAGGAGGCCGGTGATGACGCGCGGCGAGAGCGAAGACGGCGCGCCGCTGTCATCGAGGCTCGGGTAAAAGCCGTGGCCGATCATCATGGAATCGACGTGCGGGGTGAAATGGCGGAAGACGGCGAGTTCGTGGGCGTCCAACTCGGCGCGGGTGCGGGTGATGGTCGGCAACTCATGGTGCGCATCGAGGGTGGCGCAGGAGTAGCCGGGGAAATGTTTGCCGCAACTCAGCACGCCCTCGGCGTGCAAGCCGTCGTTGAACGCCGCGGCGTTGCGGATGACCTGCGCGACGTCGTTCCCGTAGCAGCGGCCGCGCAGCGAGTTATCGGCCTCGTCGTCAAACGAGATATCGAGTACGGGGCAGAGGTCGAGATTGAAGCCGAAGAGCCGGAGCAGTTGGCCGGTGATGCGGCCGTGCTGGTGGATGAGCGCGCGGTCGCCTTTGTCCCGGAGCTGATTGGCGTTGGGCGGCTCGTGGCCGATGAGCTTGAGACGCGAGACACGCCCGCCTTCCTGGTCGATGGTGATGATCGGCTCGACGGTGCTCAGGTCGCGCAAGTCATCGATGAGCTTGCGCAATTGCGCGGGCGCCTGGATGTTGCGCCCGAAGAGGATGAAGCCGCCGGGTTGCAGCCGGCGAAAAGTCGCCGCGGTGGCGGGATCGAGCACGGGACCGGGGACGCCGGTCAGCAGGAGTTGGCCGAGAGCGGCGGAAGACATGCGCGGCATCCAACGGGAAGGCGCCCGCCTTGCACAATGGCTAAATTGCGGCAAGCTGCGGCAATGAGTGCCGCGCCAGGTTTGGACGTTCCAATGACGGAGGAGGAATACCTTGCCTCCGAGGAAACGTCGCCGATCAAGCGCGAGTTCCTCGGCGGCTGGGTCTGTGAGAGGGCGGGCGCGAACGATCCGCACAACATCATCGCGACCAATTTAACGGGAATCCTCTACCAGCAGCTTCGAGGGAAACGTTGTCAGAATTTCGGCTCTGACATGAAGGTGCGGCTCCGGCGAAGGGACCCGGACAGTACCTATTACTACTATCCAGACCAAATGATCGCGTGCGATCCGGCGGACGCTAACGATGGCTGCCGCGAACGGCCCTCAGCTCTTTTCGAGATTGTGTCGGAGCGGACCCGGCGCACGGATGACCGAGAGAAGCGGCTGGTCTACCTTGAACTTCCAAGCCTCGAAGCTTACATGAGAATCGAGCAGGCGCGCCCGGAGGTGGTAGTGGATTTTCGCACGCCGGAAGGCTGGAAGCCGGAGCGCTTCACAGGGCTGGACAAGCTGGTGCCCCTCGCGGCGCTCGGTTTGCAGATCGCGCTGGCGGAACTCTACGAGAAGGTGGCGTTCCTGACGCTGCCGGCCCGCTTGGACGGGGATGAGGGGCTGTAGGGCCAGCGCTGCCAGGCTTCACCCATGCGCATCGCACTCTTCGGAGGGACGTTTGACCCCATCCATCAAGGGCACCTGATCCTCGCGCGAGATGCGGTCGAACAGCTTGGGGCGGAGCGGGTCTTGTTCATCCCAGCGGCTCTCTCGCCACATAAGCTGCACCGGCTCCCTTCTCCAGCAAAGGTTCGTCTGGCGATGGTGCGGGCGGCCATTGCAGGCGAGCCGCGGTTTGGCTTGGAGGAGAGCGAAGTGAGCCGCGAGGGGCCAAGTTATACCGTCGAAACGGTGGAGGCGATTCGCAAGCGGGAGCCCGGGAGCGAGTTGCTTTACCTCATTGGCGAGGACAATGTTCCCACGCTCGAGACATGGCATCGCATCGCCGATTTGCGGCGCCACGTCGAGTTCGTCGTGTTCGGGCGGGGGTGCGGCGCACCGAGCCACGGGCTGCGCACCCTCGCGCGGCGGCTGGATCTTTCCTCGACCGAGATTCGCGAACGCGTTGCGCGTTGCACTTCGATCCGCTATATGGTGCCGGAAACCGTTTGCGCCCTCATTGAGCAAAACCGCCTCTACCTCCCCCAGACCTCTGGACTCCCAGAAGCTGGCGCTCCTCTGCGCCGGTTGCGCGGTGGATAAAAAGGCGGAACACGTCCTCGTCCTGGATCTGCGCGGACTGGTTACTTTTGCGGATTTCTTCGTGATCTGCTCGGGCACTTCGGAGCCGCATTTGAAAGCGATCGCCGGCGAGATTCAGCAAAAGCTGCGCGAGGAGCACGGCACGCGCCCGCACAATGTGGATGGCTACCCGATGAGCCAGTGGATCGTCATCGATTTCTCCGATGTGCTGGTGCATATCTTCCACACCGACAAGCGCAGCTTCTACAGCTTGGAAGACCTCTGGAGCGACGCCCCGCGCGTGCCTCTGCCCGCCGCCTAGGCGCCTCGCTTGCATGGATTTCGTTCTCTCCAGCGACGTTCCATGCCCTTGGTGCGGCGAATACTATTCGACGACGATCGACACTTCCCAAGGAGACTTCCAGACGATTGAGGATTGCGCGGTATGTTGCCGTCCCATCGAAGTACGCGTCTCGTGCCAACCGGGCGAAATTATCTCGTTGGACGCGGAGCGCGGCTAAAGGACGGTGGGCGAACGATAAGAGGGATCGGCCCGCCTGTCATGATCGCTCAAGCCCAAGCCATTCTTCGCCTGCTCAGCGACGACGAACGCGAGACGGTGCTGCTGGTCAGGAAACAGTTGGAAGAGAGCGCCACGCTGCCGGACTTGCGCAGTTTGCGCGAACAGGCAGGCGGACGAGCCGCGCCCCTGCTCGACGAGATCATCGAAACGGTCGCACAGCGGACCGCCGACCACGATTTTGCGGAACTTTGCCGCCGGTTTGGGGAGGAGGGCGACCTGGAGCAGGCGGGATGGCAGTTGGCGGCGACCTTTCGTCCGGGCGAAGGGTATTCGTTGCAAAAGGCGGCTCTCGAGGATTGGGGTGAGCGTTTGCGCGCGCGGCTCCCGCCGGGTGCTGGCGCGGAAGCGCGGGTGACGGCCCTGGCGAAGTTTCTCGCGCAGGAAATCGGGCTGCGCGGCAACGATGCCGACTACTACAACATTGAGAATTCGCTCCTGCCGCGCGTGATCGATTCCCGGCGCGGCATTCCGATCTCGCTGGCGCTGCTCTACTCGCTTATCGCGGCGCGCGCAGGCATGCGGGTGGATGGGGTGAGCCTGCCCGGCCACTTTGTCGCGCGGCACGAGAACGTCTTCTTCGACCCCTACCATGCAGGCCGACGCATCGGCATGGAGGAGTGCGCCGCCTTGCTGGAACGTCAAAACCTCGTGCTGACTCCCCAACACCTGCAACCGACCACGCCACGCCAGATGCTCATTCGGATGCTGACGAATATCTACTACATTGCGGAGCAGCGCGACCCGCCGCTCTCGTCGAAGGTGAACGGCTGGATCGGGATCTTGAAAGGCGAACCACCATCTTGAACCGAATGATGCGCGTCGAGGTGATCAATACCGGCACGGAACTCCTGCTCGGCAGCGTGCTGAATACCCATCTGCGCTTCCTGGCCGAAGGGCTGTTCTCACTTGGGTTGCGCGTCACCCATCAGGTGACTGTCCCGGATGGGCCGGAGATTCGCAGCGCGCTGCTCGAGAGCTTTGAACGTGCTGAGATTGTGATCGTGACAGGGGGACTCGGCCCCACGACGGACGACATCACGCGGGAAGTCGCCGCCGAGTTGTTGGGGCTGCCGCTAGAGCATGACGAGTCCATCATGCGTGCCATCGCCGCGCGCTTCCGCGGACGTGAGATGAAGATGAGCCCGCGCGTCGAACGCCAGGCCCAGCGTCCAGCGGGCGGCGTCGTTCTGCCCAATGCGCACGGTACCGCGCCGGGGCTTTATTTCGCCCCGCAGCCGCGCGCGACGCACGCCCGTCTCACACCGCATCTTTTTTTGCTGCCGGGCCCCCCGCGCGAGCTGCATCCGATGTTCGCGGAGTCCGTCGTGGGCCTTCTGCGTCCGCTCCTGCCGCCGCGGACGGTGGAGATGCGCGTTTGGAAAGTTTCTGGCATGGGCGAATCGCACGTCGAGGAGCTGGTGGGCGAGCCGCTGCTCGGGTTGGGGGTCGAGCTGGGCTATTGCGCGCGGCCGGGGGAGGTGGATCTGCGGGTCATCGGCACCGAAGAGCAGCTCGCCGCGGCGGCCGCGATCATCGAGCCCGCACTCTCCGAGCGCATCGTCTCGCCCGACGCGCGCTCGCTGGAGGGCGTGGTTGTCGAACTGCTCGCCGCGCGGAAGGCGTTCCTCTCCACGGCCGAGTCTTGCACGGGAGGCGGCCTCGCGCATCGCGTGACCAATGTGCCGGGCGCCTCGGCCGTCTTTGGGGAAGGATTCATCACCTATGCGAATGAGGCGAAGGCGCGCGCCCTGGATGTCGGCGAGGCGCTGCTCCGCGAGCATGGCGCCGTCAGCGCACCCGTTGCCGTGGCCATGGCCGAGGGAGCTTTGGCCAGGAGCGGCGCGGATTTTGCGCTTTCCACCACGGGCGTCGCGGGGCCAGGCGGGGGAACGCCCGAGAAGCCAGTTGGCACCGTCTTCATCGCGCTCGCTCAACGGAATCGGCCAACGGTCGTCGAGCGGCACCGGTTTCCAACCGACCGCGCCACTTTCAAGGATCTCGCCAGCCAGGCGGCCCTGGACCTCCTGCGCCGCCGGCTGCGCGAGCTGGAGCCGCCCCACGCGGAATGACGGCGGCTTGCCTCGCATGGCCGGCTCTGCGAAAAGGCCCGCCGTTCTTCCCCATGATCTCTCTCCCTCTTTGCCTCCGCCTGGCGCTCGCCGCGCTCAGTGCTCCCGCCTTCGCCGTCGCGCAATCCACGCCTCCGCCGCCGCTCACGGGCGAGTGGACGAAGCTGGAACTCACGCCCAACTTCTGGGCCGAAGGAGCTTGCGTTGCGGATGTGAATCACGACGGCAAAATGGACGTTCTCTCCGGGCCGTTCTGGTACGAAGGACCCGATTTCAAACAGCGGCATGTCATCTATCCAGCAGGCCAAAGCTTCACAGTCAAAAACGCGGATGGGACGGAGACCACGGTGCCCGGTTACAAAGGGGCGCTTTCCAATGCGAACGAGTACTCGGACAACTTCATCTCCTTTGCTTACGACCTGAATGGCGATGGCTGGGTCGATTACATTGTCGTCGGCTTTCCCGGAAAACCGACGGTCTGGTATGAGAACCCGAAGGGGCAGGACCAGCCGTGGATCAAGCACGTCGCTTTTGACGTGACCGACAACGAGTCGCCGATGTTTGTGGATATCACCGGTGATGGCAAACCGGAGCTGCTTTGCATGAGCGGCGGGTACATCGGCTACGCCACCCCGAATTGGCAGAAGCCCGAAGAGAAGTGGCAGTGGCACCCCATCTCGCCCAAGGGCCCGTACCAGCGCTTCACGCACGGCATCGGCTATGGCGACATCAATGGCGACGGGCGCATTGACATCATCGAATCCAACGGGTGGTGGGAGCAGCCCGCTTCGCTGGAAGGCGATCCGGTCTGGCATTTTCATCGCGCCCCCTTTGGCAAAGAAGGCTCGCAGATGTTTGGCTACGATGTGAATGGCGACGGGTTGATGGATGTCATCGCTGCCGTCCATGCGCACCAGTACGGAGTGGCGTGGTTTGAGCAGACCAGGGAGGGGAACGGCGAGATTGGCTGGAAGCAGCACCTCATCACGGGCACTCCCCAGGAACCCGGCGAAACGGGAATCGTCTTCAGCCAGCCGCACGCGCTCGATCTGGTCGATATGAATGGCGACGGTTTAAAAGACATTGTAACCGGCAAGCGCTTTTGGGCTCACGGCCCCAGCGGTGATCCGGAATCAGCCGCGGAAAAGGTGCTCTGGTGGTTCGAGCTGAAGCGCGACGGCGGCAAGGTTTCCTGGGTGCCGCACCTGATCGACAACGACTCCGGCGTCGGCACGCAAGTCATGGGCGTGGACGTGAACGGCGATGGCAAGATGGATGTGGTCGTCGGGAATAAGAAGGGCGTCTTCGTTCACCTCCGCAAATAGCGGCGTTCCCTGCGGGCCGGGTTGCGCGCCGACCTAACCCGCCTTCCACTCGGCGGAGGGAGCCGCGTTCGGGCGCTTGAGCCAGCCGAGATCGTAGAAGACATCCACAAAATAGATGTTCTTGGCCTTCGAGAAAACCCAGTCGCCGGAGTTGATCCACTTCTCGCCTTCGGCTTGGTGGCCGTGCTGGAATTCCCAAGCCGCATGCGCGTAGTAGTAGGCAGCCGTGTCGCCCGGGAAATGCACTTTTTTGAGCGCCTCTTCCGCGCCGGCCTCGTTCCCCTCCAGGAGGTAAGTCAGGAAAATCCGGTACTGGAGCAACTCATTCTTCGGGTCCTCGGCGAGAAGTTCCTCGTAGATCGTGCGCGCCGCCACGAATTGCTTCTGGAGGAATGGAATCTCGGCGAGATTGAAGCGCGCCGGGAAGAACTTCGGGTCGATCTCCACCGCCTTCCTGCAAAACTTCTCACCGTCCGCGAAGCGGCGCTCTTCGAGGGCGATGGCCCCGCGCATATTGAGCACGACGGCGGTCTGCGGCTGCAACTTGTCGAGCGCTTCGCACTGCGCCAGCGCCGCCGGGAAGTTCCGTTCGTTGAAGGCGGCGATCGCCTTTTGCAAGCTGGTGCGAAACTCGACCGTGAGATTCGGCCCGCTCGTCTCCGGCGTTGCCGCCCCGCCCGTCGCCACGACAAGAGAAGCCCAAAGGATCACGATGCGGCGGAAAGCAGCCAAAGCCATGAGTCGCGAGACCAGCTTAGGCGTGCAGTGCCTCCAGGCAAGTGAGGAGTGGCCCCCTCTCCCCGCGCCCGCGTTCGCACGATCGGCGCAATCCACCTAAGAAGGGAGCCGCCTCGCGGCTCGTTGACGAAGGGCCACCATATCGTAGATACTCTCCCCTCATCCGATCCTCCATGAAACGCTCCCTCCCTGTTGCTCTTCTCGCCTGCACCGCTGGCGTTTCTCGCCCTCTACGCTGCAGAGGAGGCCAAGTACGAGCCGGATTTTTCGCCGCGGCCTCCCGTGAAGACCCTCTCGCCGGAAGAAGAGCTGAAGACCATCCAGCTCCCGCCCGGCTACTCGCTGGAACTGGTTTTGAGCGAGCGCGACGGCCTCCGGGAGCCGGTCAATGTCACCTTCGACGGCAACGGCCGCATGTACGTGGCGGAAATGCGCAGCTACATGCAGGACATCGATGGTCACAAAGAGCACGACCCGATTGGGGTGGTTTCGCTCCACGAGAGCACGAAGCACGATGGTCATTACGACAAGCACACCATCTTTGCCGACAAGCTGCTGCTCCCGCGCGAAGTGCTGCCGCTCGATGACCGGGTTTTAATCAACGAAACGGACACCAACGACGTCTAAAATTTACCAGGATACAAAGGGCAATGGCGTCGCCGACAAGGTGGCAATGTGGTTTCCGGGCGGTCCGCGTGGCGGCAATCTCGAGCACCAGCAGAGCGGGCTGATCTGGTGCCTCGATAACTGGATTTACCAGACATACATGTCTTTATCGCCTGCGCTGGAACGGCCACGAGCAGGCACTTCAGGAGAAAACCCCATCCGGCGGCGGCCAATGGGGCCTCGCGCAGGATGACTGGGGTAAAATTTGGTGGAGCAATGCGGGCGGCGAAAAGGGGCTCTGGCATTTTCAGACGCCGATTCTCTATGGCGCCTACGATGTGCCGGGGCAATTTCCCGCCGGCTTCATGGAGGTCTGGCCGCTGGTTGGGCTGGCCGATGTGCAAGGCGGTCCGATGCGCGTCAAACCGGCGGATCGCACGTTGAATCACTTTACCGCCTCCTGTGGCCAGGAGGTGGTGCGTGGCGACCGGCTGCCGAAAGACTTGCGGGGTGATGTGCTCATGTCCGAGCCCGTGGGTCGGTTGATCCGGCGCGCGAAGGTGGAGGTGAAAGACGGGATCACGACCATCTCCAATCCGCATGGCAACTCGGAGTTCATCCGCTCGACAGACCCAAATTTCCGGGTCGTCAATATGGCCACGGGGCCTGACGGCTGCCTTTACCTTTGCGACATGTACCGCGGCATCATCCAGGAAGGAAATTGGGTGAGCGAAGGGAGCTATCTGCGCAAGGTCGTCCAGCAATACGCCATGGATAAGGTCATCGGCCATGGGCGGATTTGGCGTCTGCGGCACAAGGACTTTCAGCCGGGGCCGCAACCGCACATGCTCGACGAAACGCCGGCGCAGTTGGTCGGCGAACTCGAGAGCCCGAATGGCTGGTGGCGCGACACCGCGCAAAAGCTGCTGGTGTTGAAAGGCGACAAGTCCGTCGTCCCGGCGCTCACCAAGCTGGCTCGCACCAGCCAAAATCCGCTGGCGCGCACGCATGCACTCTGGACCCTCGAAGGGTTGGGCGCAGCCGACGTGGAGACCATCCGCGTTTTCTGCAAAGACCCCGATGCGAGGCTGCGCACCCAAGGAATTCGCGTGGCGGAGACCTTGCTCAAGAAAGGCGATGCCTCCCTCAGGCCGGACGTGCAGGGCCTGGTCAAGGATCCCGATCCGAACGTGGCGCTGCAAGTCTTGATGACCGGCAAGTACCTCAGCAGCGTGGACCCGAAGCTGTGGCCGGATTACTCGAAATTTGCGCAAGTCGCGATGCTCACTTCGCCCTCGGCGGGTGTGAAGCAGCTCGGCACCCTGTTGCTGACTGGGGCTGACAAAGTGGGCGGACAGGAATTCAGCGCGGCCGATATTGCGGTGCTGGAGAAGGGGCAGGCCATCTACAGTGAAGTCTGCTTTGCCTGCCATGGCTTCGACGGACATGGGATGCCGATGGACGGGTTGCGTCCCGGCACCACCATCGCGCCGCCCTTGGCGGGTTCAAAGGAATTGCGCAGCCATGCCTTTGCACCGGTTTACGTGCTGCTCAACGGCCTGAGCGGACCAGTTGACGGCAAGACTTACGATGCCCAAATGGTGCCGATGAATACCAATGACGACGCGTGGATCGCCGCAGTCGCCTCGTACGTGCGCAACGCGTTCTCGAATCATGGAGCCATGGTCACGGCGGCGGACGTGAAGCGGATTCGCGCGGAAACCGCCGCGCGCAAGATCCCCTGGACGGTGGAAACGCTGCACGCGGTGGTCCCGCAGACGCTCGATCACGCCGGCTGGCAGGTTGCCGCCAGCGTTGAAAGCAACAGTGCGGCGCTCGCGATGGATGGCAAGCCCGACACGCGCTGGAGCACCAAGGCCGATCAAAAGCCGGGCCAATGGTTCCAAATCGAGCTGCCGCAAACAGGCCACCGTCATCGGCACCCGCCTCGATCAGTCCAGAGCGCAAGGCGACTACCCGCAAAAGTATAAAGTCGAAGGATCACTGGACGGGCAGAAATGGACTCACCTGGCTGAAGGGAACGGCTTGCCCGCGTGCAGCGAGTTCAACTTCGAGCCAGCCGTGGTTAAATTTGTGAAATTCACCCTGACCGGAGCGCAGCGCGGCAAGCCGTGGAGCATCTGCGAGGCTGAGTTGCTCACCCCCAGCCACGTGGGAGCCGTCGCCGCCGTCACTCCTCCCCGGAATTAAGGTGGCGCTGCGGCGCTACCGCCCTCGCGCGCACAAGCAACACGCCGCTCTACGCCGCGCACCCTCTTCTGGTCCCAGGTCCAGCTTTCCATGAAGCGCTAGACGAGGAGGCGGAGGGTGTGCGCCTCATCGAGCTCAACTGCTATAAACGTTATGCCGAGCGGCTCACGCTCGCAGCAGCCTTGCCAAAGCTCGTCCAAGCCGGTCGCGCGGGCTCCGAGTCGGGGTGGCCGGTAAAATCCGTAGCCGTGCTCCGGTGGGCCTGCTAAAGAACGGCGCGACTTATGCGTCTCCTCGTCACTGGCGGCTGCGGCTTCATCGGCAGCAATTTCATCCGGCACGTGCTGCAGCATTATCCTGTGACGCTCGTCAGCAATGTGGACGTGCTGACGTACGCCGGCAACCCAGCGAATCTGGAGGGCGATCGCGGAGCAGCATGGTGAGCGATACGAATTTTACCGGGCCGATATCGGCCACCGGGAGCAGATCGACGCGTTGCATGCGGAAGCACCAGTTCTTCGCCGTCGTCAATTTCGCGGCGGAGTCGCACGTCGATCGCTCCATCGATTCGCCGGAGAATTTCATTCACACGAATGTCGTCGGGACGTCGGTGCTGCTCGATTGCGCGCGCAAACACGGCGTGCGGCGCTTTGTCCAGGTCTCGACGGATGAAGTCTATGGCTCGCTCGGGCCGAGCGGGCGCTTTACGGAAACTTCGCCGATTGAGCCTTCGTCGCCCTACTCGGCGAGCAAAGCCGGGGCCGATCTGCTGGCCCTCGCGTGTCATCGCACCTTTGGGCAGGAGGTGGTCATCACGCGCTGCTCGAACAACTACGGGCCCGTATCAGTTTCCGGAAAAGCTGATCCCGCTGATGATCCTGCAATGCGCTCCGTGGACATCCCGCTGCCGGTCTATGGCGATGGGCAAAACGTGCGGGACTGGATTCACGTGGAGGATCATTGCGCCGCCATCGTTGCCGCGCTGCTGGAAGGGGGAGCCGGGCGACGTGTACAACGTGGGTGCCGACGGCGAACTGCGGAACCTGGAAGTGGTCAAGCTGATCCTCGATCACCTCGGCAAGTCGCACGACTTGATCCAATACGTGCCCGATCGACTTGGGCACGACCGCCGCTACGCGATCGATTCCGCTAAGGCGCACGACAAGCTGCGCTGGAAGCCGCTGCATCGACCGGAGGAGGGAATTCGCGCGACGGTGGATTGGTATGTGAGGAACGAAGGGTGGTGGGCGCCGCTGCTCGAAGCGCCGCACGCATGAAGCGGACGGTCATCCTGGGAAGCGGGGGCCGCCTCGGCGCGGCGCTGGCGCGCGAGTGGAGCGGCGTGGGTGAAGAAGTGCTCGGATTACCCCGTGCGGCGCTTGATCTATCGGATCCAGCGGCGGTGCGTCGGGAGTTGGGGGCGCTGGATTTCGACGTACTGGTCAACTGCGCGGCGCAGACCAATGTGGATCGGTGCGAGACGCACTCAGAGGAAGCCTTCGCTATCAATGAAAGAGCGGTGCGCGAGATAGGGAGAATTTGTGCGGAGAAGAAGGCACGCTGCGTGCATATCTCGACAGATTATGTGTTCGATGGGGAGCGTGAGACGCCGTACTTGGAGGAGGACGAGGCGCGGCCCATCAGTGTGTATGGGGCGTCGAAACGGGCGGGCGAGGCAGCGCTGCTCGAGGAGAGCGCCGCGCACCTGGCGGTGCGCGTCTCGTGGGTGTTCGGTCCGGATCGCCCGAGCTTCATCGATCAGATCGTGCAGCGCGCCACGACCAGCAAAACGGTCGAGGCCATCGGCGACAAATGGGCGGTGCCGACCTATACGCTCGATATCGCGCACGCGCTTCGGCCTTTGCTGCGCGACCTGCCGGAAGGCGGCCTGCTCCACCTTTGCCATGGAGGGTCGTGCTCCTGGCAGGAGTACGGGCAATTCGCTTTGGATTGCGCGGCGGAGGCGGGAGTGGCGCTTCAGGCGCGCACGGTCGCCGCGCTGAAGATGGCCGACCTAAAGGCGTTCATCGCCAAGCGCCCCCGATACACCGTCATGTCCACGGGGAAGCTGGAACGACTCACGGGTCTTAGGATGCGTCCGTGGCAGGAAGCGGTGCGCGCGTATGTTTTCCAACACGTCGCGCCGCAACTGTTCAGTCAGTCTCCGAAGAAAGGTGACGCCGCGTAGGCGCGAGGACGAGCTGCAGACGCTCAACTGCTGGCACTCGAGTAGCGCCGCAATGCCATGTTCCACAAAGCGCGACTGGCGCAGACGACGAGCAGGGTCGCGCCAGTCATGGTTAACAAACCAAGCGCTGGAGAGTCAGCCGAATTCGTGAGCAGCCGGACCGGCATGTTGGAGACAAGGATCACCGGCACGACAAAGGTGAATACCTTCCTGAAAACCCCATGGAAGACCACATCCGGGTAGCGACCAATGTTGAAGATGTTGAAGTAGCCATAGATGATTCCTTGAGCACGGACGATCCAGAAGGAGAGGGTACTCAGCATCATGAGCACCGAATAATGGATGGCCACCCCAAGGCTGACGCCGGCCAGGTAGAGGGCAACCTGTGGGGCACCCGGCAGGTAGTGTAACTTGCCAAGGGCGAAGAGCACAATGACGCAGCCGACCACGGCATTGACCATGTTATCCATGCCGAACTGCCGGGTGGAGACGGCGAACTGCGAATCGACCGGCAGCAGCAGCATGAGGTCGAGCTTGCCGGTGCGGACCAGATCGGGCAGATTCGCGAGGTTTACATAGAAGAAAGCCTGAAAGAGTTGCGCGATCAGTTGGTGCGTGCCGAAAAGAGCGACGACCTGCCATTTCGTCCAGTCGCCGATGCGGTCCACATATTGAAAGAGCACTTCGATAAAGACGATCTGACCCATGAACCAGAGCAGCTCGACCACCATCCAGAGGATGAAATTGGCTTTGAAACTCATCTCGCGCACGAGCGAGTTGCGCACCATGAGCAGATAGATTTCGCAATAGCGTTGGAACATGCGATCAGAGTGAACCGCGGCTTCAACCGCCGACCGCCTGGTAATGCCGAACGCCGGCGCGCCAGAGCGTGCGCGCGAGGATAAAGGTGAGCACCAGCCAGCCGGCCTGAATGAGCAGACCCTGTGCGAGCGGCCAGCCTTGCACACGTTCGAGATAGACTTGCGTGGGGAAAAAAAGCTCGTAGGTGAATGGCGAAAATTCCAGGAAGCCGTGCAGCCAGCCCGGCATGATATCGAGCGGGAAAACCTGGCCGCTCAGGAAGTACTCGAAGGAGTAGATGATGAAGAGCACCGTCGAAATCTCCAGGATCCAGAAGGCCAGCATGGCCAGCGAGTAGGCGACCAAGAACTGGATCGCTGCCGCCATCAGGACCGAGAGGGTGAAGGCCGGCCACGTGACCCCGTGCGCTGGCAGCCGCAGGTAGTCGCGCAGGAAAAAGAAAATGAGCGACACCATCGGGAGCATGACGGCGGTATAAAGGGCGCGGTAGGAGACGAAGAGGCCAAAACGGTAGGCGAGGTGATCGAGCGGCTTGACGATGAGTGCGCTGATCTGGCCTTCGCGAATTTCCGCGGCGATGCGCCACTCGTCTTCGGTCGGCGTGACCAGCGTCTCGACGAGAATCACCAGGAGAAAGTAGAAGATCATCTCATGGATGCTGTAAGCGCCGATGGGCGTGGCGCGCGCGGCGAAAATGGCGCGCCAGATGAAGATGGTCCCGATCAAGGGAACCACTGCGAAGAAAGAGCGCAGGAGGAAATTCCAGCGATAAACAAAGGTATCCTGCAGCCCAATGGAGAGGACCTTGAGGTACTTCTGGGCGGTGCTGCGCATGGGGGTGAAAGGTATGGAGGCACGGGGCGGCGCACCAAGCGCAAAGCGCCCCGCGGTTGAGCGGAAGTGAAGCGGTCTTTGCGTTGCGCAATGAAGTTTGGCAGAGTTGGAAGGATGCCTCCAAAAGTCGCTTTGGTCTCAGCCTGCGCGGGCGCATGTGCTTTTCCGTTTCGCCGAGTGGCGCCTGTGCCATGAGCGTCCTCCATGATCAGAACACGAGGACGCTGAGCCGCTGGCGGCCGGTCTTCTTCGCTTTGCTTTTCGGTTCGGGGATTTGTTACGCCATGTTGGCGGCGCACTGCTGGGTCAGCAGTTCGAAGCGGCTGACTGGACTTGGTGGGAATCTGGTGCTGGCGTGGATCCCACTGGGACTGGCCGCCTATGTGCGCGGCTCTGCTCAACCGGCCGCAACGGCAGAGAGCGGGCCAGCGGATGCCCCGGTGGGTGGCGGCGCGCCGCTCCCTCCTGCGGGTCTTGCGCCGGGACCTCAGACCGGCGTCCGAACCCGTTGCTGCCGAGTCCTGGCGGCTCTTCTCTGGGTGTTGTTTTTCCCGAACTGCTTCTACATCGTGACCGATCTGATCCACCTGCGGAAGTTTGGCGGGCATGGTGTGCCGGGGTGGTACGACATGCTGATGACGGCTTCCTTTGCCTTTGTCGGCGTATTCCTTGGCACCCTCTCGCTGTACCTCCTGCATCTCTCGGTCCGCGAGCGGTTTGGCTGGCGGGCTGGTTGGGCTTTCGCCGGGATGATGCTCCTGCTCGGCGCCTTGGGCATCTATGTGGGGAGGTTCCTGCGCTGGAATAGCTGGGACGTTTTCACCCGCCCCGAGAAACTCTGGAGGCAATTCCTTGATGTTCGGTATGAAGTGCCCCGGTTGGCGGTCTTCACCGTCACCTTTCTCGGTTTCTCCCTGATGGTGTACGTGTTCCTGCTGGCGCTGGCGCGCGTACACGAGCGGGATCGGTGACGAGAGCGTTCCTTCCTCGGCCGCTTGTCCAAAAAAAGCGCCTGACAGAGGGCGTTTTTCGGACATGTTGCCCGCCGCTATGCGCACCGTCCTTTTCGCCTTCGCCCTTTTGGGATTCGTTTCTCCGGCAACTTGCCCGCCGCCCCGGCGGTGCCCGAATCGAGCCGGGAATACATCATCCTCACCGGAGGCGTTTCGCTCTGGCAGTGGGAAAAGTACAAGGCCGCGCCGCACGACAACTGGTGGATGAATTTCGTGCGCGCCTCGCGCATTCGCATCCAGCAGATCGAGCAGGAGAATCCGAATGCGCAGATCACCTGGCTGGTCTACCGGCCGGCCTACGTGGTGCGGGCGAAGCAGGAGAACAACGACCTCATCGCGCACATCGAGTCGGTGCGCGACGCGTTTCACGTGAAGCTCGATTTTCTTCGACAAGCCGAGGAGGTCATCAATTACCTCAACTACGGGCAGACCGCGCGACCAGGTGAAGATCGCGGATTTCGAGTACTTCGGCCACTCGAACCGGGCCTGCTGGATGTTCGACTACTCGAACAATCTCGACAGCGCGTCGAAGTGCTGGCTGCACGAGGACGACCTGAAGCAACTGCGCCGCGGCCATCTTTCACGAAGGACGCCTTCGTGAAGAGCTGGAGCTGCCACACCGGCGAGAGCATGAGCCAGAAGTTCCACTCGGCCACCGGCGTGGCGATGAACGGCGCCATCGGCAAGACGCAGTACATGACGGACGAGCTGCCGATCCTCTCGACCGAAGGCGGGCGCTGGGTGAAGTAGGATGGGTGGGTGGAACCCACGGGCCGCCGTTTCGTTACGCGCGGTGAATGGGAGTCAGTACGACGTGGCGATTCTGGGCGCGGGCATCAGTGGCGCGCGGATTTTTCACGAATTGGCGCGCGCTGGCTATCGGGTGCTTTTGCTCGATCACGGCGACTTCGGAGGCGGGACGAGCCAGGCTTCGGGCATGCTTATCTGGGGCGGCTTGCTCTACTTGAAGGATTTTCACCTGCGTACGGTGCTCAAGCTGTGCCGCGCGCGGGATCGCCTCCTCGAGGAGATGCCGGAGAGGGTGCGCGCGGAGAGCTTTCGGTATCTTGCGCCCACAGAGAGCCGGCGCAATCGGCATGTGGTGCGCGCCGGGATGATGCTTTACTGGCTGCTCGGTTCGGCGCGGCGTCGCTTTCCCGCCTGTGAAAAGGGCTTTCCGGGCTGGGAATTGCTGAAGGCGGAGCGCTTCCGCCATGCGCTCACTTTTGAGGAAGCGAGATTGAAGGTCTCCGATTGCCGATTCGTGCTGGAGTGGATTCTGCCCCTCCTTGGTCCCCAGGCTGCGGCGCTCAATCATTGCTCCGCGGAGAGCGTCACTTTCGATGCGTCCGCGCGACGCTGGCACCTGGAGTTGCGCGATCGCCTGCAAGGATGCGAGGCGGTGGCGACGGCGCGTTTTCTTATCAATGCCGCGGGCGTCTGGACCGAGGCCTTGCACGAACGGCTCGGGTTGGTGAGCCCCTACCGTCACGAGATGAGCAAGGGCGTCTATCTCTGCCTGCGGCGACCGGCGGGCCTGACCCAAAGCCTCATCTTTGACACCGCGGAGCAGGATAACGTCTCGACGTTCGTCCCTTGGGGGCCAGTCGCCATGTGCGGTCCGACCGAGACACGCGTCTTGGAGCCGGAGGCCGCGGCCGGCGCGGAGCCGGAAGATATCCGATGGCTGCTGCGCTTGGCAAATCGCAACCTGCGGGCCAACTACGGCGTAGAGGATATTGTTTCGCTGCGCAGCGGCCTCCGACCGCTGGCGGTTCGGCGCGGCGCTCGCGGTTCCGTGGAACCCATGGCGCTTTCACGCCGGCACTTGCTGCACTTGACCGAGCCCGGCAGGCGCTGGCGGTTTACGGCGGGAAGCTGACTTCGTGCGGCCTGCTCGCAAAACAGGTGCGGGCGTGTCTGGCCCCATACCTGCAAGCGGGACCGAGCCCGCTGCTCGCGCCACTGACCGCTCCGCCGACCGAACCGTTTCCCGGTCTGACCGAGCCAGTCCCGGCGGCCGCTTGGTGCGCGACCACGAGCAGAGCCGCACTTTGGAAGATTACCTGCGCCGCCGCACGAATATCGCGCAGTGGATTCCGCGCGGCGGACTGGGTGCCTCGGCGGAAAATGTCGAGGCGCTCCGGCGCCTCGCGCGCGTCTTCGCGACGGACGAGCCCGCAGCGGAAGCAGCGCTGGCCAAGTATCAGCGTCTCGTGCGAGAACGTCACGATGACGTTCTCGCCGGCGTCTGAAAAGCCCATGACCGAAACCCGCCTCGTCACCCTCGACCATGAGCCGGCGGTGCGCTGGCCGGTCTTTGACGAGGAGGCCGAAGCGGCGGTGCTGCGCGTGCTCCGCGATGGCAACGTGAGCACGCATCCGGTCATCCGCGAACTGGAGCACGATTACGCTGCCGCCACTGGCCGGCGTTATGCGCTCGCCCATGCCAATGGCACCAGCGCTCTTCTAGCCGCCTTTCACGCACTCGACTTGCGGCCAGGCGACGAAATTCTCGTGCCCACCGCCACGTTTTGGGCGTCGGTGCTTCCGATGGTGTGGTGCGGGCTCGTGCCGGTCTTTTGCGAAAGCGAGCCGGAAACGCTCGGCCTCGACCCGGAGGATTTGCGGCGCAAAATCACCTTGCGCACGAAGGCCGTGGTCCTGGTCCACCTCTGGGGGCTGCCGTGCCAGGTCGGTGCCATTCGGCGTGTCTGCACGGAATATGGCCTCCGGCTGATCGAAGACGCCTCGCACGCGCACGGCGCTTCGTGGCAGGGCGAGCCGTGCGGTGCCTTGGGCGATCTTTCCGTTTTCAGTTTGCAAGGTGACAAGCTCGCGCCGGCGGGCGAGGGCGGCCTCTTGCTCACGGACGACGCCATCCTTTGGGAACGGGCGACCTGCCTGGGCGACATCACGCGCATCGTTGAGCTGGCCAGCCCCAATCAGCGGTTCGCGGCCACCAGCATGGGAATCAAGACCCGCATCGCGCCCCTGTCGGCGGCGCTCGGGCGCGTCTCGCTGCGCCAGCTTCCCCAGCACAACCGCCAGCGCCTCGAGAATCATCGCTGGTTAAGCGCACAACTCGAAGGGCTCGGCTTCGATTGTTTTCTTCCCGCGCCTGGCGTCGAGCGGGTCTATTTCGAGTTTCTCATCCGGCATCGCGATCCGCTGTTTGACACCGCCCGGTTCATGAATCTTTTGCAAAGCTTGGGCGCGCAAGTCCGGCAGCCGCGCTACCCGCTACTGCACGAGCAACCCTTTTTCCGCGAGGGCCATGTGGCCGCAGTGGGCCGCTTTCCACCCGGCACCCGGCTGCCTGATTATGCGCATTTACAACTTCCGCTGACCGAGCGCGAGAATCAGCGGCTGATCAAGCTGCCCAGCTTTTGCCATCCCTGCCGAGAACTGCTGGCGCAGTATCACGCCGCCTTTGTCCGGGCTCTGACCCTCATGACCTGACGCCGCCACACGAGGGGCTACGCACTTTCGCTTTCCGATCGGACGGGTGGCGGCTATCTATCCCTGGAGCACGGGCTTTCTCGAAGCTCTCCTTCCTTTTCCACTCTCATTTCATGCGGCTTCAGGAACTTCGCTCCATTTACCAAAACCCCTTCTTTGAACTCATTGCACAAGCGCGAGCGGCTTACTTGGCGCATTGGAGCGGCAATGAAGTGCAGCTTTGCACGCTGCTCAGCATCAAGACGGGCGGCTGTTCGGAGGATTGCGGCTACTGCGCGCAGAGTGCGCGGTACCACACGGGCGTGGCGGCGGAGCGGCTGCTGGAAACCGAGGCCGTGCTGGGGTGGCTCGGCGGGCGCGGGAGAACGGCTCGACGCGCTTTTGCATGGGCGCGGCGTGGCGCGGCGTGCGCGAGGGAGAGGCGAAATTTGAGCAGGTGCTCGGGACCATTCGCGAGGTGAGCAAGCTCGGGATGGAGGTCTGCGTCACGCTGGGGCAGCTTTCTCCCGGCGCGGCGCGGCAGCTCAAGGAGGCGGGAGTCACCGCGTACAATCATAACTCGACACGTCGCCGGAATTCTACCCGGAGATCGTCTCGACCCATACTTTCCAAGACCGGCTCAATACGATCAACGCCGTGCAACAAGCTGGCATGGATGTCTGCTGCGGCGGCATCATCGGGCTGGGCGAGAGCGTGGAAGATCGCTTGCGCATGCTGGAGGTGCTGACCGGCTTCGACCCCGCGCCGGAAAGCGTGCCGATCAATTGCCTGATGGCGATGCCGGGGACACCCCTGGAGGAGCAGCCGCCGGTGGAGGTTTTTGAACTGGTGCGGCTCATCGCGACGACGCGGATCGCCTTGCCGCGGTCCAAGGTGCGCCTCTCCGCAGGCCGCACCCGGATGTCGCGCGAGGGGCAGGCGCTCTGCTTTTTCGCGGGCGCCAACTCGATTTTTTACGGCGAGAAGCTGCTGACTGCGGAGAATCCCGGCGTCGAAGCCGACCGCGCGCTTTTCGAGGAACTCGATCTGGTGCCGCAAGCACCCCAAGTCGCGATGGCGGTCTAAGCGCGCGCTCATGAGCCGGGCGCACCGCTGCGACTATCACCTGCACACCCCCTTGTGCCATCACGCCGCAGGCTGGCCGATCGAGTATGCCCGGCGTGCGGTGGAGATGGGCCTGGAGGAGTTGGGCTTCGCGGATCACGCACCTTTTCCCGAGCCGTTTGACAACTGGCGGATGTCTCTCTCCGACTTGCCGCGCTATCTGGCGGCAGTCGAGGAGGCGCGCGCCGCCTTTCCGCAGCTCACCATCCGCCTCGGCCTGGAGGTCGATTACCTCGCCGGGCGAGAGGAGTGGATTATGGAACTCTCACGTCTGGCCGATTGGGATTTCTTGGTTGGCAGCGTGCATTATCTGGCGCCGGGCTGGGCCGTGGATGATCCGCAGTTCATCGGGCGCTTTCGCGAGGAAACGGTGGAGGAAATCTGGGAGCTTTACTGGAGCGCATACGAGCGGTGCATTCGCAGCGGACTCTTCGATTGGGTGGCGCATCCTGATTTGCCGAAAAAGTTTGGATGGTGTCCAGAGGGCGATTTGCGGCGCTTTTACGAGCCGTCAATTCGAGCGCTGGCGCAGACGGGTGGCGCTTTCGAAATCAACACGGCCGGTTTGCGCAAGGATTGCCGCGAGCTGTACCCCGCGCAGGAGTTTGTGGATTTGGCACATGCGGCTGGGGTGCCGATGCTCATCAACTCGGATGCGCATGCCCCGGAGGAGTTGGGTGCCGGCTTTGCCGAAGCCAGCGCCTCCGCACGCGCTGCTGGCTACGGAGAGACGCTGCGCTTTGCGCGCCGGCAGCGCCGGGCGGTGCCGCTGGCGTAGGCGAGGCCCGCTCACCATGCGACTCATCACCCGCCGTCAGACCTCGTTTTTCCCCGCGCGCCCTTGCTCATGGGCATCGTGAATCTCGGCGCCGATTCTTTCTCCGGCGACGGTCTTTCGGACCCCCTGCTCGCACTCGAACGGGCGCGCCAACTCGTGGCCGACGGCGCCGAAATCATCGACGTGGGCGTTGAAAGTGCGCGGACGAATCGAGTGGCGATCAGCGAGCAGGAGGAGGTGGATCGTTTCGGTGCATTTCTCGCACTGTGGCGGGCGAGCGAATTGGGTGACGTCTCTCCTCTCGATCAATACATGGCGGAATGCCGTGGTCCGGCCATTCTACCCGAAGGCGGCGATCTCCTGAACGACTTGAGCGGCCTGCCGACAGACGAGAATGCCCGCGCCTGTGCGGTACACGGCGCGGCGTTGCTCATCATGCACCTGATTGGCGAGCCGAAAGTGCCGCAGACCGGCACGTGTATCCCGACATCATGGAGGCACTGGAGAGGTTCTTCGCGGAGAAGCTCGCGCTGGCCACGGCCGCGGGCCTTTCTCCCGAGGCGGTGGTGTTGGACCCCGGTCTTGATTTCGCCAAGCAGCGCGCTGACAACCTGCGCGTCCTGCGCGAAGTCGGCCGCTTGCATCGTTTCGGGCGGCCAATTCTCCTTCCGATCTCCCGCAAGACGGTGATCGGCGAAACCCTGGGTCTGCCAGCGCCAGCGGAGCGGGATGCTGGCACGATCGCCTGCCTCATGCACGGACTCAGCCAGGGCGCGCAAATTTTTCGAGTCCACCATGTCCGAGCCGCGCGGCAGGCCATAAAAACGTGGGCGTGGGTGGAAGGCTGCTGATCAAAAGAGCCAGGTGCAAAGCAGCGCCAGGCCGGCCGCACCAACACCTGCGCAAATCCACAGCGAGCGCCGCAGTTCCGGCCCGTCGGCGGAGGCGCTGGCCGCTTGGGAATCGAGCAGCGACCCCTCGAGCAAAGCGATTTTCACCTCGAACTCCCGCACGCGCGCCAAGGTCTGCGGCTGATTGATGGGGGCGATGCCGCTCGCCAGCAGCACTTCGCCGATGCGCAGATACGGGTTGGCCTTGGCGCCCTCGAGTTGCGCAAATTCGCGCTCTTCCGCCTGCTTCGTCTTTTCGAGCGCGCGAAGGCGGGCGCCGAAGGCCGCGTCTCGCGCCTGAGCCTCAGCTTCCGCAGCCGCGACTCTCTGCGCGCGCCGCCGTTACGGTTTTCACCTGCTGCGCGAGTCTCTCCTCCAGGACGCGCGCTTCCGTGACGGCCCGCAGATGCTGCGTCCGCAAATCACTCTTCTCATTGGGGATGGCCACGATCCGCTCGCGCAGCTTGATCAACTCCTGCCTCGTCTGCGCGGTCTGCTTCTCGATCTGCAGGAGTTGCGCATAGAGCTTGTTCACCTCACGCAACTCCCGGTCGAGTTCCGGGATGCGCCGCTCAAAGGTTGGTTCCACCTGCCGCCGCGCTTCAAACTGCCGCTCGATTTGCGCGCGCGCGTCTTCCGCTTTGCGCGCCTCGGCTGCGAGTTGCTTCGTTCGCTCTTCGTGTTCGCGGCGCGCCGCGTCGCGTTCGACGATCAGTTGCCGGATCGCGCCCGCCGTTTCCGCTGCTTGGTTGAGGTGGCGCGACTGCTCGCGCTCGAACGTTTTGAATCGCATCGACCTGAGCCTGCGTCTCGGCGTCGAAATCCGCCTGCTGCCAGCCGTGCAGGCCGAGTTCCGTCAGAGCCGTGCCCCGCTCGCGCCGTGCCAGCCTCCAGCCGCCATCGCGCGAGCAACCGGGCTGCGCGGCGGCCGATCTCCCGCAGACCTGGCGTGAACATATTGCACGGCCGGTCCAGGAAGCGCGCGGCATGGAATGCCCGTCTGCTCGTGCTATTCTTCATTGCTGCTGAGCTTCGCGAGGATGGAAGGTCTTCCAGGCGTCGAGGTGTCGCCAGTCACCTCCTTGCCGCTGGCGATTTCTTTGAGCAGCCGCCGCATGATCTTGCCCGGAACGCGTCTTCGGCAGCGCGCTCGGTAAAGCGGATATCGTCGGGCGTGGCCACCGGGCCGATGACGGTGCGGACGTGCTTCTTCAGTTCCTTGCGCAGCTCGGCTCGGAGGCGGCGCCCTTCCTTGACCGTCACGAAGCAGACGACCGCCTGCCCCTTTAACTCGTCAGGCCGCCCGACCACTGCCGCCTCGGCCACCGCCGGATGGGAGACGAGCGCGCTCTCGACTTCGCTCGTGCCGAGGCGATGGCCAGCGACGTTCAGCACGTCGTCGATGCGGCCCACGATCCAGAAGTAGCCGTCGGCGTCACGCCGCGCGCCGTCGCCGGCGAAGTAGCACCCTTTCACCTCGCTCCAGTAGGTCTGCTGGTAGCGCGCTTCGTCGCCATAGATCGAGCGGAGCATCGAAGGCCACGGCTGGCGGATGACGAGCTTGCCGCCCGACGCCCGGCCGGCACTTCGTTGCCCCGCGTCATCGACGACGGCGGCATCGACGCCAAAGAAGGGCAGCGTCGCGCTGCCCGGCTTGGTCGCGATCGCGCCCGGCAGCGGCGTGATCATGATGCGCCGCCGGTCTCCGTCTGCCACCACGTATCGACGATCGGGCAGCGCTCGCCGCCGATCGATCGTTGTGATACCACATCCACGCCTCGGGATTGATCGGCTCGCCGACCGAGCCCAGCAGCCGCAGCGAGGAGAGATCGTGCTTCGTCACCCACTCATTGCCCCAGCGGATGAAGGCGCGGATCGCCGTCGGCGCGGTATAAAAAATCGTGACTCGGTAATCCTCAATGATCCGCCAGAAGCGATCATTCTCCGGCCAATTCGGCGCTCCTTCGTACATGAGCGAAGTGCCGCCCATGGCCAGCGGCCCATACACCACATAAGAGTGGCCCGGTGACCCAGCCGATGTCCGCGGTACACCAATAGACATCCTCATCGCGCAGATCGAAGACGTACTTGCAGGAAAGGTACGCGCCGAGCAGATAGCCGGCGGTCGTGTGCAGGATGCCCTTCGGCTTCCCCGTCGAGCCGCGAGGTGTAGAGAATGAAAAGCGGGTGCTCGCTTCGAGCGGCTCGGGCGGGCAGACGGCATCCACGTCCTCCATCTCGCAATGCCACCAGACGTCGCGCCCTTCCTCGATCTGCATCGTCGTTGCCTGCGCGCGTATAGACGATCACTTTGCGCACGCTGGTCGTGGCCGCCTTGAGCGCGTCGTCCACATTCTTCTTCAGCGGCACGATGCTGCCGCGCCGATAGCCGCCATCCGCCGTGATGACGAGCGACGCCTGGCAATCGCCCAGCCGGTCCTTGATGCTCTCCGCGCGAAAAGCCGCCGAAGACCACCGAATGCACCGCGCCGATGCGCGCGCAGGCGAGCATGGCGATCGCCGCCTCCGGAATCATCGGCAGGTAGATGAGAACGCGGTCGCCCTTCTGCACGCCGTGTCGCTTCAGCACATTGGCAAAGCGGCAGACTTCCCGATGCAATTGCTGGTAGGTCAGCGTGCGCTTCTCGCCCGGCTCGCCTTCCCAAATGATGGCCGCCTTGTTTTGCCGCGCCGTGCCGAGATGCCGGTCGAGGCAATTCTCGGAGACATTCAGCTTGCCGCCACCGAACCATTTGGCGAAAGGCTCCTGCCACTCGAGTACGCGGTTCCATGTCTTTTGCCAGACCAGTTCCGCCGCCTCGCGCGCCCAAAACTGCTCCGGCTGCCGAACCGATTCCTCCCAGAGCGTGCGGTACTGTTCCATGCTCGAGATGCGCGCCTTTTCCGCGAATCCTTTCGGCGGGGGGAAGACCCGGTTCTCGATCAAGTGCGATTCGATGTCGTTGCTCATGGGAGAAAGTTGAGACAGGAGAGAAGTTTCGACGGCTGGGGCCGGAGGGAAGCTTGTACGGAACGAGCGGCACCACGGCAATGTTCAACATCGCGGAGCGGGATCACTCGGGAGCAGGCGCTTTTCGCATTTCCGCAAGCGGCGGAAGGGGTACTTTTCCCGATGATGCGAACGCTTCTCCCCCTAGCCCTCGTTTTACGAAGCGCCTGCCTCCTCCTCGGGCAGGCTGCCCCCTCAGCGCGGCCGCCTCTGCCGCCGGCCTTGATTTCCCCCGAAGTCCGAGCGGACAGGCAGGTGACCTTCCGCCTTCAAGCTCCCACCGCCCATGAAATCAGCGTCTCCGGACAGTGGGCGCGTGGGACGAAGACGCCGTTGGCGCAAGGCGACAGTGGCGTATGGAGCGCCACAATCGGCCCGCTCGAGCCGGGGATTTACGAGTACAGCTTCAACGTGGACGGGCTCTCAATCATTGATCCGGGGAATGCGGCGATCAAGCCACAGCGGCAGGCGCGCATGAGCATCTTGCAGGTGCCCGGTGAGCCGCCGCTGATCTGGGATTGGCAGAATGTGCCGCATGGGACGCTGCACGAGCACACCTATCTCGCGGCTTCGCTCGGGCGTCGACGTGATCTGGTGGTGTACACGCCGCCGGGCTACGAGCGCGCCACGGCGGAGCGGTTCCCGATGCTCGTGCTCATTCACGGCTTTGGGGACAATCAGGAAGGCTGGTCGCGGCATGGCAAGGCGCATTGGATGATGGATAACCTCCTCGCACAAAAAAAGGCGCAACCGATGATCATTGTTATGCCGGATGGGCACCCGATCGCGCCGGAGACCGCGCCGCGCGGCGAGTACGGCGCTGCCAATGCCGCCGCGTTTGAACGCGAACTGCTGGAGGACATTCTGCCGCTGATTGAGGCGACTTATCGGGTGCGCGAGGGTGCTGAAAACCACGCCATCGCGGGGCTCTCCATGGGCGGCGGACATGCGCTCAACTGCGGCTTGCGGCACCTGGACCGCTTTGCCTGGATTGGCTCCTTCAGTGGCGGCATGGCGCTGGACCGCCTCGCCGAGACGCTGGAGCATCCCGAGCAGGTCAACCAGCAGGCGAAGCTGCTTTGGATCGCCATCGGCAGGGACGATCCTGGCCATGCGAGGAACGAGCAATTGGTCGCGAGCTTGGCAGCGAAAGGCATTCACCACACCTGGCAACTTACGGAAGGGGACCATAGCTGGCCCGTCTGGCGGCGTTATTTTGCCGAGTTTGCGACGCTGCTCTTCCAGCCGGCACAGGGGATTGGCGCCGGCTCCGGCGCAAGTCGCACCAGTGCTGGTTTATAAGTGACCCCGCGCTTGATAGAAGCGCTTCCGCGCGACGATATCGTCGATGTATTTGCGGGTGGTCGGGAAGTCGATGACGGCCAGCAGATCGGCGGCTTGAGTTCGCTCGGCACGTCCCGTGGCGTGAATCCAACGGTCCACCCGTTTGCGCCCCGCATTGTATTCCGCCAGGAGGAACGGGATCGGATCGTCCTTCTCCTTCCAGCGTTCGGCGGCTTTGGCGAGGTACCACACGCCCACGTCGAGGTTCACCTTGGGATCAAAAAGATCGGTCGGCACGAAGGTCTCGATTTTCTCCGCTTTGGCCCAATCCCGCGCGGCGGCTTCGCCAACTTGCATCAAGCCGCGCTCACCGCTGGTGCCGATCTTGTCGGGATGAAATTTGCTTTCGCGCCAGACCAGCGCTTTGATGAGCGCTGGCTCGAAGCGATGCTTGCGCGCCGCCTCGACGATCAGCGGGTCAAACCGGCTGAAGGCCTCCCGATTCAGCCACTCCTGGGCGGTGTACGATGGGTCGCCGGAGCGCGAGAGCACCAGGCCAAGCGCGGCCACGGCGGCGCAGGGGACCGCGAGGAGGAGAAAACGCACGGAGCGGCTCATGTGGGGCAGGGCTACGGGCGGGCGGCGTGGAAGGTGGCGAGCTGCCGGGTGAGGCTTTCCTCGAGTTCGCGGAGGCGGGTGAGCATGGGCTCGTAGAGCTGGCGCTGGGCGGCGCAGAAGCTTTGCAGGGGCTGAAACATGGCGGCCAAATCCTGGTAGAAGCGGTCGATGGAATGGCGCAGATGATCCTCCATGCCGGCCATGGTGGCATCGCGCTTTTCGGTCATCTGCTGGCGGAATTCCCTCATAATCTTTTGCCGCTTCACGACAGCGATGACGGTGCCGGAAACAGCGGCCAGGCCGGCGACCGTGCCGGTGACATCGAAGACGGCAGAGTGGGCCATGATGGCGATGAGGGTGGCGACACCGCCCGCGGCGGCCACGCCCGCGGGAATGCGGAGCCAGTTGGCGGTCTCCTCGAAAAGCTGGCCGAGCTGTTGCTCGACCTGCTGCGAGGTCCCTTTTTCAAGCAGCGTGAGTTCGATGCGGCGGAGCAACTCCTGCCGTTTTTCGACGAAATCGGGGAGAGTGGCGAGCCCGCGATGTTGCTCAGAAAAGTTGCGATGGAGGGTATCCTGCAATTGCTGCCAGACGGCGCGCAGGTCGCCTTCCAGCAGTTCGAGCGAGTTGCCGATCTGCCGCTGCAAGGTATCGCGCAATTGGTCCTCGAGCTTCTTTTGGAAATCGTAGCGCCAATCGCCTTTGCCAATGATGAGCTTGAAGGTATTGCCAAGGGTGAGCTTTTCGCGGAGCAATTCCTCGCCGCGCGCCTGCGCCCGGTCGTAGCTCTGCGAGAGGGTCCAGACCACGCCCCCGAGTTGCCGCACGCTCTGCTCCTTGCGGGCGACGAGCGAGTGATCGAGTTCCGCCAGGCGGCGCGTGTCGGCCTCGACGACCTCCATCGCCTCGCGGACCTTCGCGCCGAGATCCCGGAGCAGGACTTGCGCGGTTTGCGCCACGGACCGGAGCTTGCCGAGCCGCGCTTCGCCGGTGGCGACTTCGTCGTTGATGTAGCGCTCGAGCTGATCAAAACCGCTCTCGGCAAGGGCGGCGTTGATCGTGGAGGCGTCCTGGCCGCTGGTCTTGGCGAGGAAAGCTTTTTTGGCGGAGACAGGGAAGATCGGACATGACTGGCCGAGCCGCTCCATCATCGTCTGCTCGAGATGTTTGATGATGGCGGCGACTTCCTCCGGCGCGCGGAGGTCCGCTTGCTGGAGGACGAAGACGACCCGCTTGAGCCACTTCTTCGAGATGAGCTTGAGGAAATCCCACGCGCTCGCTCCCCAGGGATTGACTGCCGAGAAGACAAAGAGCACGAGGTCCGCGAGCGGGAGAAATTGCTCGGTGATGGTTTGGTGCTCGGCGACGATGGTGTTGGTGCCCGGCGTATCGACGATGTTAAAATCGCGGAGGAAAGCGGCGTCGCGATAGCACTCGGCGAGGCGATCGGAGAGATGCGTGGTGCGCTCCTCGCCGCCGTACTTGAAGACATAGACTTTGTCGGTGGCCGGCAGGACATCGACCTTGCAAAAGTCGCGCCCGAAGAGGGCATTGAGGAGCGACGATTTGCCCGCCTTGACCTCGCCCGCGACCACGAAAAGAAAGGGTTCGCGCAGGCTCTGCTGCAGGCTCGTAAGCGTCTCGACTGTTTGCGCGGGTGCGCGCAAATCCTGCGCGAAGGAGAGAAGCGTGGCGAGCGCCTGGCTTAGTTCGGCCCGGCTTTGCAGGTAAGCGTCCGCAATCATGCGCGGCGCCCTTAGCGCACGGAGGTGTGGAGGGCGGGCGCGACCGGTTTGGGCGCGGGGGTGCTGGCGCTCGGAGCGGTCGCCACGGGCGCCGGAGTGCTCTCAGGGTGCGGCGTTGCGTCCGGGACGCTGGAGCTGGCGGCTGGAGTTGCCGCGACCGTGGTCTTGGAAGCCGTTTTGGCTTTCGGAGGGACCGGGCGATCCATCGCGATCAACTCGGAGACGGTGACAAACTTGAAGCCCTTCGCCTTGAGCGCGTCCAGCGTCGTCGGCATCGCATCGACCGTGGTCTTATGAATATCGTGCGAGAGGATGATCGAGCCGGCCACGGTCTGCTTGAGAATCTCGGCCTCCACATGGGCGGCATTGCGCACTTTCCAATCGAGTGGATCGACGTCCCAGAGGATGCACTTGTAGCCAAATTCCCCAAAGCTCCAGCGCTGCTGCCGCGCGGTGAAGGCGCCATACGGCGGCCGCATCAGAGTCGGCTTCGGCGCGCCGGCAGCGATGATGGCATCCTGCGTCTTTTGCAACTGCCCGCGCACGCCCTCGTCCGTCATTTTGCTGAGTTGCGGGTGCGTGTAGGAATGGTTTCCGACCTCGTGCCCCTCGGCGATAATGCGCTTGATGATCCCCGGATATTGCGCGGCGTTTTCGCCGACGAGGAAGAAGGTCGCATGGATTTTTCGCTCCTTGAGCATGTCGAGCAGGCGCGGGGTATTGGCCGCGTGCGGGCCGTCATCGAAGGTCATGGCAATGTACGGGCCATCGACATGGCAGGCGCTGTAGGTGATTTTGCCCGGAACCTCGGCGCGGACGAGGGTGGGGGTGGCCTCAGGAGAGGCTGTGGCGGGTGCGGACGCCGTTGAGGCTACCGTGGCGCTGGCGGAAGGCGTGGCGGCGGGCGGCGGCTGTGCAAGCCCGGCGAGAGGCAGCAGGGCCGCTGTGCTGGCAAGAAGAAGGGACAGGCGGAGCATAGAAGCGGATTTAAGAGAAAGAGAATCGCAGAGCCGTCAACTGCGTACCGGGGCGCTGCCCGAAAGTCGATAGGCTTGTGGCCGGGCGCGCCTTCGCTTGTCGGAGCGCGCGAGGCGTGCGACGCTGCGCGGCTCTATGTGCGGCATCGTCGGCTATATCGGCAAAAGCAATTCCGTCCCCATCCTGTTCGAAGGGTTGCGACGGCTCGAGTACCGCGGCTACGACAGCGCCGGGGCTGGCGGTCTCAATGGCGGCGGATTCACGTCCGGAAGCGGATGGGACGCATCGACAGCCTGGCGGAACTGATGCAGGAGTCGCCTGTCGAGGGGCCGGTGGGCCTGTCGCACACGCGGTGGGCGACGCACGGACGCGTGACTGATGACAACGCGCATCCGCATTTCGACGGGAGCGGACAGGCTGGCGCTCGTGCACAACGGAGTGATTGAGAACTACGCCACGTTCGCGACGACTCGCTGTCGGCGAAGGGCACACCTTCCATTCGCAGACGGATACCGAGGTGCTGGCGCATCTCATGGGCAAACACTACGAGTGAGCGGCGGCGCGCCGACCAAAGAGCGCCTGCTCGCCGCTCATCAAGCTGGCGCTGCGCGAGGTCGTCGGCACTTATGGCATCGTCCTGCTGCATGCCGATTTACCAGAGGTATTGATCGGTGCGCGGCGCGGCAGCCCGCTCGTGCTCGGGATCGGCCAGGGTGAGAATTTCTTCGCGAGCGACGTGAACGCCATCGGCGCACACACCCGCGAGGCCGTCTATCTCAAGGATTACGACATCGCGATGCTCGGAGCGTGACCGATTTCGAGGTCTCGACGCTGCTGGGCGGGGCCTCGAGCGGTTATGAAGTCAGCAAGGTGGAGTTCACCTAAAAGGATGTGAGCCGCGGCGAATATCGCGCATTATATGCTCAAGGAGATCTTCGAGCAGCTGGAGACGATCACCGATGCCATGCGGGGCGGACTTTCGCGCGAGGAGGCCACGGCGAAACTCGGCGGACTCGGGATGACCAATGCCGAATTGCGCGCGGTCGAGCGGATCATCATCACTGGTTGCGGCACGGCGGCGCACGCGGCGCATGGTCGGCGAATATCTCATCGAGCATCTGGCGCATATGCCGGCGGAGATCGAGTACGCGAGCGAATTTCGCTACCGCAACATGCCGCTGCCGAAGGATACCCTGGTCTTTGTCATGTCGCAGAGTGGCGAGACGGCGGATTCGCTGGCGGCCTTGCGCGAGAGCCAGCGCAAAGGCCATCGCACGCTCGGCATTTGCAACAACGTCGCCTAGCACCATCGCGCGCGAAAGCGACGGCGGCGTCTATATGCACGCCGGCCGGAGATCGGGGTGGCCGCGACGAAGAGTCTTCACCAGCCAGGTCACGATCCTGACGCTCATCGCGCTGTTGCTCGGGCGCATCCGGCACCTGCTCATCGATCGGAGGGCTCGAGCGTCATCGACGAATTGGAGGCGATCCCCGGAGAAAGTGCGCGAGCATCCTGGAGCAGAGCGAACCGCATAGCGCGGAAATCGCCCGCAAATACGCGCACGCAAAGGCGATGATGTTCCTCGGGCGGCAGTATCAATTACCCGATGGCGCTCGAAGGGGCGCTTGAAGATGAAGGAGATCTCCTACATTCACGCCAGCGGCCATCCGAGCGCCGAACTGAAGCATGGCATCATCGCGCTGATCACGCCCGAGGTGCCGAGCGTCTTCATTGCGCCGGACGACAGCGTCTTTGAGAAGAACGTCTGCAACATCGAGGAAGTAAAAGCGCGCAAAGGCCCGGTCATCGGCATGTGGCACCGAAGGCTGCACGAAGCTCGAGCGCGTCTGTGACGACGTGTTCTTTATCCCGCACTGCCCGGACTTTCTTACGCCGCTGCTGACGGCGATCCCGCTTGCAATTGCTCGCCTATCACACGGCGGTGCATCTCGGGTGCGACGTGGACAAGCCACGCAACCTGGCGAAAAGCGTGACGGTGGAGTGAGTGGAGGCGGACAGGGCGTCCGCCAAACCCGGTTCGTCCCAAAGAAGGGCGGATTTGTCCCTGAGTGGTTGTCCCGTCACCCGCAAGGTGGTGATTCTCTTCGCATCACCAACGTCCTATGAAATCTCTCTCCTCCTCCCTCGAGTGCCTCGAAGCCCGCATTGCGCCGGCCGCGTTGCTCAATATCGGGGCGAACAAACTCTCGGCCACCTACACCGATGTCGATGGCGACAAGGTGACGGTTTATGCCAGCAAGCCGATCCTTACGGCCGACAAATTCGCCTTTCTGCCGGCCGCCGCCGGCGACATTGGCGGCCAGCTCGCGCTCTTCGATCTTCACAACGATCCGAGCGCGGCCAATGTGAGCGTGGCCTTTGTCGCTGCGCGGGATCGGGTGGCGCATGTGGGCGACGGGCTGGTGAATGTCGGGCGCATCGATGCCACGGGGCTGGACCTGGGCGGAATCTATGTCTCCGGCGATCTCGCCTCGCTCACCGCAGGCGATGCGACGCTGACGACGCCGGCGCTCTCCGTCGGCATCCTCGTCGGCTCGAGCGGCGCGTACGGTCTGGCGACGGAAGGCGCTACCTTGAACAACGTCAGCACCACCATCGGCTGGAACTTCACGGGCAAGACTGGCCCGGTCTATGTGTACGGCAACTTTCTCTCTTCTATCAGCGTGACCAATGGCGCCGCCACGATCGGCTACGACGCCAATGCGACGCTCACCTCCGTCGCCATCGGCGGTAATCTCGTCGGTGGTGATGGCACGCTGCGCGGGAGCGATGGGCTCGGGACAGGCTTCATTTTCAGCGAAGGGCCGATGGGGACGGTGATGATTGGGGGCAGTGTCATCGGGGGCTCGGCGGCTTATGGCGGCTCGATTTCGAGTTCGTCCTCCATCTCGGGCGTGATGATCGGGGGGAGTGTGATCGGAGGGACTGCGAGTGATACTGGGCTCATCCGGGCGGCGGGTCCGCTGGGCGGTGTGGTGCTGAACGGATCGCTCGTCGGGGGGATTTCGCCGGTCGATGAGCACCGGCGCCGTGACGACTGTCATTGATAGCGCAGGCGCCATCGGAAGTTCTCTAAATGACGTGACCGGCGTGAAGGTCGTGGGCAACGTCGTGCCAGGGACCGGAACCTTTAGCGGGACGATCTTCACGTCGCCCAGTTCGCACGCGAAAATCGGCGGCGTCTATATCGGGGGCACGCTCTACGGCTACAAAACCCTGACGGTTAACTCCACGACCACGGAGCAAGTCGTCAATGGGATCTATTCGGACGGACAATTGGGCGCTTCCTATGTAGGGGCGATCTCCGGTAACAGCCCGGCTTCGCCGGCGCAAATCACGGCGCACGGCGTTGCCAGTCCTTCCAGCGTGGCGGCCGCGCAGGCGATTGCCAGCATCACGGTGGGTCGCGGAATGTATGCCGGAGAAATTTTGGCCGGTTATAACTCGCTGGGAGTGGCCGATAACCCAGACGTGCAGATTGGCTCGATCAACATTGGCCTCGATTTCATTGGCAGTTCGATCGCCGCTGGCACGACGCATACCACGCACGGCGTCGGCGATGCGGCGAATACCATCGCCACCCCCGGCACCGGCTATACCGATACGTCACTCCTCTCAAGCATTGCCAGCGTCACCATTGGGCGCTCGGTTAATGGGAATCCGTTCCGCACCGCCTCCTTTGATACTGGCATCGTCGCACAACAGATCGGGGCGGTAACCATCGGCGCCGAGTCCATTGAATTGACCGCCTCCAAGGATGTGTTCAGCATCGGCGTTACGCCGGGCTTTTACATTCGTGAAGTCGCTTAGCAGCCCATCTCGCTAACAATCTCCCTATTATGATCCGGCTCCTTCTCCTGCTCCTCCCGGCAGTCATCCTCGCCGTGAGCGGAGCGCCTTCCCACCCCGATACCGCCCCTGACTTGACGGTGCTGGGTAAACATTGGTCAGCGTCTGTCCAGAACGAGACAGACAAGAAATACCCCGAGGCCCTGGTCGAAGTGCATGCTTACGAACAGGAAGGAGGTGATCCCTTCCTGGCGCATGAGCGACTAGCCTGGCTCAGTTACCTGGCTGGAGATTACGCCAAAGCTGAAGCGGGCTACGCCAAGGCCAAGCAGCTTCAAGCGGGAGCCATCAACCCGCTTCTCGGCCTGCTCAATGTCGCGCAAGCGCAGAAGGATACCCGCAAAACGGAGCGTGCCGCCGAGGCGCTGCTGCACGTCGAACCCACCAATTACCGAGCGCAAATGGCCCTGGCTGGCCTGCACTTCGCCGAGAAAGATTACCGCAAGGCCGCTTCGGAATATCGTCGCGTTCTAGTTAACTATCCCGATGACCCCGATGCCATGAGTGGCGCCGCTTGGGGAGCCTTCGACATCGGCGAAAAAGCCGAGGCTCTAAGCGGCTTCCGCCGCCTGCTCAGCATCAGCCCGGCGTACCCCTCCGCGAAAGAAGGGCTGGCGCTGGCCGCGAAGTGACCACCGATGCGTAGTCAGGGTTCTCCGACGGCTTACCCCAACTTGCCGTTGTTCTTCGTCCGAGAATCGCTGATGAGCCTGTTTCATTCACTCTACTGATCCCTCCGCCCCATGCCCACTCCCCTCTCAGACATCATGCTCAACGACCGCGGGTTCGCTTTCGACCCCGCGAGCGGTGAGACGTTCCAGCTATCTACCACGGGATTGCGCATTGTCCGTTTGTTGCGCCAGGGCACACAGGAGGAGGCGTTGGCGCAGGTGCTCTCGGAATTCGAAGTGGATGAGAACACCGCGCGGAGGGACTTGGAGGACTTTCTACATTCCTTAAGCCAGATTGGGTGGGAAGTATGAAGCCCTCCCGCATGGCTGTGAGCGGATTGCACCGAGGTGAGAATCCGCAGCCGGGCGCTGGCATCATTCGCTCGCTCAGGCGGCGGGAGCCAGAGGCGCAGATCGTCGGGCTTGTTTACGACGCCATGGAGAGCGGCATCTACACTGAGGGTGGGCCGAACGCGGTGTTTGCCATGCCATATCCAACCAACGGCGCGGCGCCTTACCTGGAGCGACTCGACACCGTTTTGGCAGAAGCCCCGTTCGATGTGCTGATTCCCACCCTTGATGCAGAGGTGGAATTACTGGTGCATTTGAGTGACGATTTGCGGAAGCGAGGCGTACGGACCTTTTTACCTGATCCGGCGATGTTAGGCAGGCGAGCCAAGAGCCGACTTTCCGAACTCGCCAAAGAATGCGAGGTGGCGGTGCCTGAGACGGTGGCGATTCACGACCTCTTTGGAGCGACGCGCGCGGCCAACAAGCTGGGCTACCCCTTAATGGTCAAAGGGCAGTATTATGATGCGAAGAAAGTCTATCATGAGATGGACCTGGCCAGTGCGGTCTCCAAGCTCCTTTCCGAATGGGGAGCGCCGGCGATGCTGCAACGCTGCGTCCAAGGGGCGGAATTCAACGCGCTCGGGCTGGGTGACGGCGAGGGCGGGATACTCGGCCTATGCTGCATTCGCAAAACGATCGTGAGCCACCAGGGCAAAGGGTTGGGCGGCATGACGATCGCCGACGGTCGCCTCAAAGAGATGTGCCAGCGCTTGATTCACGCACTGCGCTGGCGGGGCCCGTTTGAAATCGAAGTGATGCTGGATGAAACCCGGCGTGAGTATGTGCTCATCGAAATTAACCCTCGTTTTCCCGCGTGGATTGATTTTCCCAGCATGTGTGGGTTGAACTTTCCTGCCGCCCTGCTGGACCTCATCACTGGAGTTGACGTGCCACCGCTGCCGGACTGCCCGGCTGGGCACTTTTATCTAAGGCATCAGGTCGAAGTTCACGGACATATCGAACAACTCGCGGCGCTCTCCACCAGCCTCGACTTTGGAGCGGCCTGACGAACAACTATCCCAAACCTATGCCTCGTCTCCCCTATATACGCCCGAGCATTCAGCGGCTGAACGCCGGTCCGGTGAATCCGTTTCGTCTCGGCTCTTCTCCGAGCTGCAGTGAGATCGACGGCGTGCCCGTCGCTGATTTGGTGCGGGAGCATGGCAGTCCGCTTTTTGTCTTCTCGGAAAAGACACTGCGCGAAAAGTATCAGGAGGCACATCGTGCCTTTTCCCGTCGCTACCCTGATGTGCAGTTTGCGTGGTCTTACAAAACGAACTATTTGAACGCGATCTGCCGCGTCTTCCACCAGGAAGGGTCCATCGCTGAAGTGGTCTCGGGCTTCGAGTACGAAAAGGCCCGCTTTAACGGCATCCCCGGTCACCAGATCATTTTCAACGGGCCGCACAAGGAGCGCGCCGACCTGGAGCGAGCGGTCGCTGAAGGCGCCATGATTCAGGTCGATAACATCGATGAGTTACTCGTCCTGGCGTCCATGGCGAGCGGGCGCGCGGAGCCGCTGCCGATTGCCTTGCGGGTGCACCTATCCACCGGCGACCAGGCCGTTTGGTCTAAATTCGGCTTCAATGGCGATGATGGCGAGGTGCTGCAAGTGGTGCGCCGTTTGCAAACGCTTCCGCAGTTGCGGCTGGGAGGTTTGCACTGCCACATTGGCACCTTCATTCTTGATCCCGAGTGGTATCGGATCGCCGCCCGCAAACTCGTCCATCTTGCACTGGAGGCGGAGCGGTTTGGCGCGGGCCCCATCCGCTACTTGAATTTGGGAGGCGGTTTCGCTTCCAGAGCCCGCTTGCACTACCAGTATCTGCCGCCGGAACAAGCTACGCCAGTGATGGATCGCTATGCGGAGGCCATTTGCGACACGGTCACCAGCCTCTGGCCCGCGGGTCGCGAGTTGCCGCGCATCTACTTGGAATCCGGCCGATCCTTGGTGGATGAGGCGGGTTATCTCATCTCGACCGTCGTGGCCGTGAAGCGGCGGCATGCGCCAGAGTCACTCCAGACCGCGTTGGCTGCGTATGGCAAAACAGGAGCGAGCATGAGTGCGCCGGCAGCAGGTCAGAACGCGCTGGTGCTCGATGCGGGCGTCAATCTGCTTTACACAACGAATTGGTATCAGCCGCGCATCCTGCCGGCGCGCGCCTGCCTTGACGCGCCAACCCCGACGACCGTTTTCGGCTGCCTTTGCATGAATATCGATGTCATTCGGGAAGAAGCCCCGCTGCCGGGACTCACCACCGGCGACCAAGTGGTGATGCATCCCGTTGGGGCTTATAACTTAACGCAATCGATGCAGTTCATCACCTATCGTCCGGCGGTCGTAATGATCGGTCAGGACAAGGCCGTCCACGTGATCCGCGCCAAGGAGAACCTCGCCTATGTGCAGGAGATGGAGCGGGTCCCGAGTTTTCTGCAAGGGAGCAGGGAGCCAGCGGGGAAGTAATCAGTGTTGTGTGATCAGCACTCGGTTCATAGCCCGTCGATTTTGCCGCCCACGGCCTTGACGCTCTTCCGCTACTCCTTCCGGTTACCTTATGTGATGCCCACTGATCCCTGATTACTGCTCCATGATTGCCCTTGCTGAACCAGACGCGCCGCTGCGCCCGCCGACTCTCGCGGGGTCGCTGGCGGTCGGTGTGCCGCATGCCTACTCGATCCTCTTTTTTTCGGGCAGTGCGAAGCTGGGCTGGTTTTTCCTGGCGATCTCCATGCTTTCTCCTGATTTGGGTTTGTCAGGGCTGCTGGGTGTCTGCGCCGCAGGGACGCTAGCTTGGTGGCTCGGTTATGACCGTGCGCATATTCGGAATGGCTTCCTCTTGTTCAATCCCCTGTTGGTTTGCCTGACGCTGGCATACCTGCATCGGTGCTACCACTTCCCTCAGGGAATCTATCTGTTGCTTTGGTGTGTCTCGGTGGTGATGAGCCTGCTGTTGTCCATTGGGATGCAACATTGGGTTGGGGTGCACTTTGGCACCTCGGCGCACAGCCTCCCGGCAGTCTTCGCCTCTTACGTACTCTACTTTATCGGCTACTCCTTGTATGGAGCCCCAATCTCCCCGTATGCGGTGGCCGAGCGCTGGATGGAGCTGCCATGGTTGCCGCCTTTTTGGCAGGCGATGTTTCAGGCGTTCGGCGCGATGCTCTTTCAGCCTCATACCCTGGCGGGCTTGCTGGTCTTCGCTGGCCTGGCCATTTCCTCACCACTGAGCACCCTGGTTGCCTCCGCGGCGCTGGCGGTGGGCATGGGAACCATGGCGCAACTGGGATTCCCGCTGGGGCCCGAAGGAGTGACCTGGTGCGGGTTTAATTTTCTGCTGTGTGGCATTGCCTTGGGGGCCGGATACTTCATTACGAGCGGAGCGAGCCTGTTACTCGCGTGCGCCGGGGCGGCCTTCTGTGCGTTGCTGAGCGTGGCGCTGGCGACCGCCTTGCGCTACTTCAGCCTGCCGGCAAGTGCTTTGCCTTACAACTTGGTGGTGCTGGCGTTTGTCTATCCCCTGCGTCTGCGCTGGTTTCCGGGGGCGCTGCACTCCGCGCCCGCGCCCGGCGCCATGCCGGAAAGCGCAGCGCGCCTGGCCTTGATCGAGGCGCGGCGCTTTCCCCACCTCCAAACGCCCGCGCTGCTGCTGCCGTGCGATGCGCCACGCGTGATCACTCAGGCCTTTGCCGGTCCGCTGACGCATCGGGGGCATTGGCAATTCGCGCTCGATTTCGAGGCGGAACAAAACGGAGACAAACACACCGGGAGCGGCACGGAATTAAGTGACTACTTTCTCTTTGGCACACCGGCCCTGGCGCCTTGCAGCGGCGTCGTCGTGAGCGTGGCTCATGAAGTGCCCGACAATGCACCGGGGCAAAACAACCCGGACTCCAATTGGGGCAATTATGTTCTGCTCTATGCGGACGCTGGGTACTATGTGCTGCTGGCGCATCTCGAGCAGCATTCTGTCACCGTGACAAACGGCGAGCGCGTGCTGCCGGGCGCCGTGCTTGGGAAATGTGGCAACAGCGGGCGTTCGCCGGTCCCTCACCTGCACCTTCATGTACAGGACTCCGCTTTTCTGGGCGCGCCGACGCGGCTCTTTTGTCTGAAACATTACATAGAGATGGCTCCCGGTGCTGAGCGCGCGGTGTATCATACCTCCGGCTTTCCGGCAGCCGAGGCGCGCGTGCGGCCCACCCAACCCAGCGCGGCGCTCGGCGCGGTGCTCTATGGCTGGCTTCCTGGAGAGTACCGGTATCGGCTGACCGGCGAAGAAGGCCGGACTTGGGAAGAGACCCTGCTTCTGGATTTCGACGACCGGGGACGCTATCGCCTCCGCTCACGGCGGCATGGCGCGCGGCTGTCGGCCTTTTTGCACGAAGGTGTCTTCTACACGACGGATTACGAAGGGAGCGACCGCAGCCTCCTGGCCTTCCTCGGAGCCGGTCTGGCTCGGGTACCTTGCATCGCCGATGCGGAGGTGGAGTGGCACGATCATATTAGTACCGTGCCCTTCTATGTCTCGGCGGAGCGGTGGCTGCGCACGTTGGCTGAGCCTTTTGTCGGGCCGTTTTTGCTTCGCTTTACTTACTCCGTGACGGCAGAGAAGGAGGGGTTTGCCGTCCGCGCGATCTCGGAGTTCGGCGAGGAGAGCCCGACGCAACCACCGGCCAGAGCGCCTCGCGAGATCACCTGCCATCTCGTCGGACGCCGCGGGGTGGTGAAACTGGAAGTCCGGCTGCGCAACGATCGGGTGCTGCAGGCGGAACTTGTTGATTACCGGCCTGCCGAATGAAACGCCTGTTCATCATCATCTTAACGTTGGTCGCTGTGCCGGGCTGGGCGGCGGAATTGGTTAAGCGTCTCGGCACGCCCTTTGACGAAGAGGCCTTTTGGTCGCCGGTGCTGGTGCAAGCCGCGCCGGGCCGGCTGCACGGCCTCATCAATCTGGAACTCAGCAATGCCTACGTGACCACTCATGGCCTGCTGGTGGAGAATCAAGGTGTCGTCTTTCAGCCGCTGCTTTCGCTGTCGGCCGATCTTTACCTGAGGCCCGCTGAATTCCTCAGCGGGGTCACGGCCACCGTAGGCGGCTGGAGCAGCGTCCACTCGCGCGAGTCGGGCAAACAACCGGGCCATTGGAACGAAGGTGATCTCTTTGGTGGCCTCACGCTGGCCTTCGCGCGGGACTGGCGGCTCAGTGCTTTTTATGAGCGCTACTACAGCCAGACTGATTCATACCCGGAAACCGCCGAGGTTGCGCTGACGCTGAGTTATGACGACACCAGAGCGTTAGGTTTGTTCGCCTTGCACCCGTACGTGACTTTAACACCGCAAGTCGAGAACAAGACGAGCGTCACCTTTCGTGCTGATAAGATTCATCGCAGCTACGAATGGCGCTTGGGCGTGACGCCCGCCTATCAGTTCCAGCAGATCCCGCTGAAGCTCGAACTGCCAACATTTTTTACGCTGGTGCCAAATGACTATTACCAGCGCTCCACGCTGGAGACGCGCCACCTCGAAATCTTCGGCATTGATTACCCGTATCAAGTGTACAACGGCGCTGGCGGCGGCAACGGGGTCGGCTACTTTACCACAGCTTTGCGCGCCAGCGTGCCGCTGAAGTTTATGCCACGCCAAACTGGCTTTTGGAACGTCTATGCGGCGGTGCAATACTATCGCTTCGTCAATGCGGGGTTGCTGGACAACAACCAGGTGCTGGGCGCCGACGCCCAGCGGGAGCGCAACCTCGTGCAATTCCACGCCGGACTCTCCATCAGTTTCTAGCCCGGCTGTCCGTTCCTGTTGGCCAGCACAGCGCGGTGCCTGCGTACCTTGGGCGCCCATGCCTTCCGCGCAACTTGAACGCCTGCTCGAATTTCTGCGTTTCCCCAGCGTCTCGACCGAACCGGCGCGGGCGGGGGATGTGGCGGAATGCGCCCATTGGCTGGCGGCGGAATTGCGCGTCATCGGTCTGACGGCGGCGGTTCACCCGACGGCGGGGCATCCAATCGTGCTGGCGCGCAACGAGCACCAGTCTGGCCGGCCGACGGTGATGATCTATGGCCACTACGACGTGCAGCCCGTGGATGAGCCGGAGCGCGGCGAGGGCGAGGCGCCCGATCCGCATAAGCATTGGTTGACGCGCCCGTTCGAGCCGGAGCTGCGTGAAGGCGTAATCTACGCGCGCGGCGCGACGGACAACAAAGGGCAAATCTTCGCTCATATCACGGGGATCGCCGAAACTCTTTCTCTAGAAGGGCATCTGCCAGTCAATCTCATCGTGCTGGTGGAGGGCGAGGAGGAAATCGGCAGCGAGCACTTGGAAAGCTTTCTCGTGACGCATCGGAGCGAGCTGCAATGTGATGTGATCGCCATCTCCGATACCGGGATGCTGGCACCCGGCACGCCGACGTTTACCTATGGATTGCGCGGTATTGCGGCGATTGAGGTGCGTGCCCATGGCCCGATGAGTGATCTGCATTCGGGCAGCTTTGGGGGCGCGGTGATGAATCCGAACACGGCAATCGGGCGCTTACTCGCGAGCTTGCATGATGCCGAAGGGCGCATCGCGATTCCGGGATTTTATGATGAAGTGTCGCCGCTCCAGGAATGGGAGCGGAAGAACTGGCAGGGGCTGCCTTTCGGCGACCGGGCGTTACTCGAGCTAACTGGCGTGAGCGCCCTCGTGGGGGAGCCGGGCTACTCGAGTGTCGAGCGGCTATGGGCGCGACCGACGGCTGAGGTGAATGGGATTGGCGGCGGTTTTCAAGGTGAGGGAACGAAGACCGTCATCCCGCGCGAGGCGTTCGCGAAGCTGACCTTCCGCCTCGTGCCGCATCAGAAGCCGGCGGTCTTGATGGAACGAGTGCGCGTGCACCTCGTCGCGCAATGCCCGCCCGGCGTCACGCTGGAACTCCTCGAGGGACACGCGGGCGAGCCGTACGTGACTGATCCGCATTCCCGATTTGGGCAGGCGGCGCAACGCGCCTTGAAGCAGGCTTTCCCGGAGCATCCGCTGGCGCTCATCCGCGAGGGCGGGAGCATTCCCATAGTGAATACCTTTCAGCGCGTCCTGGGCGCCGAGTCGCTGCTGCTCGGTTTGGCGCTGCCGGATTGCAAAGCGCACGCACCGAATGAGAATTTTCCCTTGGAGAACTTCCATGCCGGCGTGCAGCTTAACCGCGCTCTGCTGCGCGAACTGGCGGGATAGTCCAAGCGCGCTCGTGCCTGCTGGCTGGACCTGGAAGGTGGGCGACGCCTTCATTTTCCGCGTAGTTCCCGGAAGGCGCCCAGACGATGTTCGGCCTACGGAGGCGGGCCGCCCAGGTATTGCACCGCGCCTGTGAGGGTCAGCGCGACTTTCGCGTTTTCCGGCGGGGGGGCAACGCCGAAGAAGGCGGCGTAGAATTCGGCGCTCGCCCTGGGCAGCAAACCAGTTCGCGCCGGGGCGCTGCGCGTGAGCGGGATGCCGGCTGAACAGAGCGCCAGCGGCAGGCGGCGGGGTTCCGCGCCCGCCGCGGCAGGAAGGACGATTTGCGGGACGATCTTCACCTCCAGCACACCGCCGGAGATTTGGGGGGTAAGTTCAAAGGCCGTGCCAGCCTGGGTCCAGGCAGGCTCGTTCTCCAGGACTGCGCCAAGTTGTCCGGCGACCCGGCGCAGCGCGGCGGGATCGGCCGCTTGGGTCTGCACCGGGACCACCACCGATTTGCCCGCCGCCGCGGAGGCCACGAGCCTGCGCAAAATTCCGCCCGCCGCCGGAGCGTCCGGGGGCGCGGGATCGGGCAGCACGCCGGCGTTCGCGGAGCGGCCGGGGCTGGGGTGATCGAAATGCGGCTGGCTCGGAATAACCGTGACCGAACCCGGGCCGACGATAAAGCGGGGCGGGCTGTAGCGACTCGGCACCGGAAGGCCGTCGCTCAGCACCGGCTGGGAAGCAGCGAGCGGGCGCGGCGCGGGAGCGGGGCCTTTCACTTCAAAGCTCAGCGTGAGCGAAACCAAAGCGGGCGCCGCGGCGAGCGCCTCGAGAGCTTGCTGCGCATCCGCAATTTTCCGGGGTTGATCCGTGATGCGCGCGGGGCCTGCAAGAGTGAGGAGGACGAAGCGGCCTGGCGGGGGCAGCGTCTTGCGCAAAGTATCCGTGACCCACGCGGCCGGGAGAAAGCCGATGGGCAAATCGCGCGTCACAAGGGGCGTATCGGCCGCCGCGAGGGCCCTGCTGGCCAGAAAGGCGGCTAACCCAAGAGACGCCAGTCGCATGCCACCATTCTGGGACCGTCCGGCCGAAAGGTCAACCTCCAGGAACCCCGCGGGCTGGCCGAGCGCTTTCCCCAGCGGGCGTCGTCGCGGTGCGATTGGGATTTTGGCCGAGCGATTGTACGTCCCAACCTTCGCTTTCGAGCGCCGCGCGCAAGGCGGCGGAAGGCGGCTTTTTCCAGACGATCGCTGCGAGGATTTCCGGCGTCGCCATGCCGCCGCGGCAGAGGTGATCTCGCTGCGCGATCTCGCGGCGCACCTTGGCGAAAAGCGCGTCGCCCTCTTCCGCCGGCGCGGTCTCGCTGCCGGGCTCATAGAAGTCGTTCATCGTGCGATAGGCGACCGCTGGCAGGCCGAGCGCGAGCGCCGCACGGTCCACATCGCGCTCCGCCAGACGGTACACGTAATTGATTGCTTCATACGCCTGGCTCCAGCGCAGCGGTTCCGGCGGCGGCAGGTGCGCACCCAGCGAGGCTCCGTGGCTCCCGAGAGTAATGGCCAGGAGGCGCCGCACCACTTCCCAGATCATCGCGGAAAGTGGCGGCCGCAAGGGCCGGTCGAGCGGCTCGATCAAGATGACGGCCTCGCGCGCGCACCGGAGCATCTCGTAGAAGCCGAGCATCGGGCGCGGGAAGTGATGCAGCGATTCTTTGCAAAGGAGGAAGTCGAAGCTCTCGTCGGCGAAGGAGAGATGCTCCGCGTTTTCCGCCGAATGTTCCTCGATGAAACCCCGCGCCTGCGCCTCGGCGAGCAAGACATCGGTGACATCGGTCGCGTGCGCGCGCGCCCCGCGGCTCTGCAAGTAGTGGGCATCGGTGCCATACCGGCCATCGCCCACCGTGGCCCAAGTCGCACCGGGATGCGCGGCGAGCAGCGGATCGAGCAGCCGGTAGAGGCGCCCGTGGCGCCAGGCATCGACGGTGCCGTCGCGCAGCCAGGTCTCAGTATGCGCGCGCCTGGCCGGATTGTCGAGCAAGCGCTCGAAGTGGGTTCGGTGAAGCTCGGCGGAATCGGCGGGAGTGAGCATGGCGCGCCGAGGCTGTAGCCGCACGAGCGGCGCTTTGGCAATCGGCAAAGCCGGCGCCGCGCGGCCCCGGCCACACGGCCCAGGTGCGCGCGCGGGTTGACCAGCGGCGGCTTTCGCGCATCCTGAAACCCTTCCATTTTGAAAGCGGCTCTCCTTATCCTCGGCCTCTCCCTGGCGTTGCTCCTGCCCGCGCGGGCGCAACGCAGCGATGGGGGACAGAAGAAGTTCGTCCTCTACGCGCAGTTCCTCGACGAGACGCGCGTCGAACTCGACGACGGAGCCGTCTGGATGATGGACAAGGGCGATTGCTTCCCGATCTTTCAATTCAAGGAACATCAGACCAAGGTGATCCTCCAGATGGGCTCGACCAATTTTACGACGGCCGCCGACCGGGTGCGCGTGATGAAGGAGTCGGAAAATGAGGCGGCGCTGGCCAGCTATCGTAAAAACCTGGCGGATTTTCTGAGCACGCGCGCGGAGGCTTGGAAGAAGGAGAACAACGTCAAGAAAGGCGACGCTCCCAAGAAGAAACTCGAGCTGGCGCCGACCCCATGACGCTCAAGCTCTACGTCAAGACCTGGTGCCCGTGGTGCATCATGGCGCAGCAGGCGCTCGACCAGCGCGGCTACCAGTACGACGTGATCGACGTGGAAAGCGATCGTCGGCTGTACGACGAAATGATCCAGCTTTCCGGGCAGCGCTACACGCCGACGCTCGTGGTGGAGGGAAGGGTGCTGCCGGATTTCGGACCCGACGAGCTGGCCGCCTTCCTCGCGGAGCACGGAATCAAACCATAGGACCGCGCCGTGGTCGTTGGCGGAGCCGCGGCCCACTCATGGCGGAGAGACGAATTGCCGATAAAACATCCAGGCGGAAATGGCGAGCCCGATGAGCACTACCAGGCGCCGCACCAGCGTCTGCGGAAGCATCTGAGAAAAATGCGCGCCGACGAAGTAGCCCACGATGGCCCCGACGCTCATGACGAGCACCTTTGGCCAGTCGATCAGGCCAGCGCTGATGAAGAGCGCGGCGGCGGCGACATTGATCAGCGAGCCGAGAACATTTTTCAGCGCATTCATTTCGTGAACGTCCCGGAGGCCGAGCAGGCCAAGGGAAGCGAGCATCAAGATGCCGATGCCCGCGCCGAAGTAGCCGCCGTAAACCGAGACGGCGAATTGGAAAAGGAGCGCCGCCCACCAGCCGCCGCGGCTTCGCTGAAGCACGTTCGCGGGCGCCGCGGCGGCGCTCCGAAAGGCGCTTTGCCCGAGAAAGAGCAGCGTGGCAAAAAGCACCAGGGCGGGCACCAGCCGGGCGAAGCTCTGCTCACTGGTGTGCGTCAGCCAGAGGCTGCCGAGCAAACCGCCCGCGAGGCTGACTGGGACGAAGCGGATGAGCCAGGGCCGGATCGCGCGGAGATGGCCGCGAAAGCCGAAGATGCTCCCGCCGGTGCCGATGACGAGCGCCAGGGTGCTCGTCGCGTTGGAGACAAGCGCCGGCGTCCCGTAGAAGAGCAACACGGGAAACGTGAGGAGCGTCCCGCCCCCAGCCACGGCATTGATCGCCCCCGCCAGCCCGGCGGCCAGCGCCAAAGAGAAAGTTTCCGACGGGGACACGAGAGGGGAATCGGATCGCGAGTGACCGCCGACGGGACGCGCTCCAGCGGACAGGCGTGCTACACGCCGCGCACCGGCGTCACTTCCACCTGCACCTGTTCCTCCACGCCGGACATCATCTCGCGCATCAACTCCATCGTCGGGAACTGAAAGATGAGAATGCCGAGGACCCGGTCGCCACGCGTAAAAGGAAGCACGGGCGCGCCCGGCTGAACAAAAAGCTTTTGCTCGAGGAGGTACGCGCGCATCGCGGGCGCGACTTGCACCCCCTCGAACCGTCCCTCGACCGTGGCATGGAGAAGGTACGAGCCGACCGGCTTCGGATCTTTGGCGACCGGGCTCTCGCATGGGTAATCGACGCCGAGCGCGGTGCAGACGGCGGCCTTGGTAAGGTTGAAGCCGGTACTGAGCTGGATGAGGTAAGGGACGAAGTTGCCGCCGTTGCGCAAAGCCACGTCGAAGAGATGGACCTGCCCGCCCGAAATCGCGCCGTCGAAATTCATGCAGCCGTCGCGCAAACCGAGCCCCTGGATGAGTGTGGTGAACTGGCGGTCGAGTTCCGCGCACACCGCGTCGGGATAAAAGCCCGGGAACATCTCGCCGACCGGAACCATGCCGTTCGCCTTGGAAAAATGATTGTGACCGTAGTGGCGAAAGGCGAGGCGGCCATTCCTGATCCAGACATCGCCGTCGAGTTCCGGCAGGTCGCGGGTGAGGAACTGTTCGAGGACGACGAGGCCCTGGCGTGAAAAGGGAAGCGCCTTTTCCATGCCGGCACGGACTTCGGAGAAGCCGTTGACCACGCTAATCCCCTTCGAGCCGGAGGAATCCACCGGCTTGAGCACCGCCGGGAATGGAAAGCCGGCCAGGCGCTCGGTGAGATCGTCCCCCGCGGCGAGGACGACGAACTCCGGGTGAGGCAGGCCGTGCTCCCTCTGAAAGGCGCGCACGAGGTCTTTTCGCTGGAGAATCCTGGCGCTCTCGTAGGGGTTTCCGGGGAGCCCGAGTTGCTCCGCAACGTACGCGACTGCGGGCGTTGAAACATCTGAGCCGTAGGTCATGACGCCATCGACGCGATACTTTTGGGCGAGCGCCAGGCACGCGCCGGGATCGACGGTCGAGGCATGCTCCGCGGCATCGCCGAGCGCGTGGCCGACGTTGCCAGGAATGTTGTCGGTGGTGATGACAAAGCAGCCGAGATCCCTGGCTGCCTGGATGGACGCGATTTGAAAAACCCCGGCCCCCAAGTGGAGAAGCCGCTTCCCTTGCAGAAGCATGGCCAAGACCTACGCGAAGCTTTCCGCCAGCATGGGCCGCTCCGCTCGCGCGCGATGACGCGGGGCGGCGCTCGCTTCCTTCGCTGGGCCGTCCAGGTACCAGACGCGCATGAAGCCTTTGGCATCGACCTCGACGGAATCCGGCATCTGCCAGTTGGGATTCCAGCGCTGGCGCTCAGCCAGCGAGTAAGCCGATTGCAGCAGGAGGCGCTGGCCTTCGCGCTTCAGGATCACGCCATCATACGGAGTGATTTTGCCGATATCCGTCATGAGTGTGTACTGCGGCTTGGCCCGGCCCGAAACGAGGCCGCTCATGGAGAGTGTTTTGATCAGTTCGAGCCCTTCCTGAACAGTCGTGCGCAGGTGCGCCATCCCCTTCATCGGCACGCCATGAAAGAGGTAGTGCGACTCGATCCAGAGGTCACGGCAGGCATCGACCAGCTCGAGCAATTCTTCCTTCGTGTCGTTCACTCCGCGCAGCAGCACGATGTGGTTGTACATGCGGATGCCCTGATCCTGCAGCCGTCGGAGCGCCGCCTTGACCTCGTCAAATAGCTCGATTGGGTGGTTGATCTGCGTGGCCACCTCGATCCGCAAACCGGGCCGCGGCCGCAGCGCTTGGAAAACCTCGTCGTTCACGCGCGACGGCTCCTGCAGCGGGACGCGCGTGCCGATGCGGATGAACTGCACGTTGGGCGCGTAAGCCGCGAGGCTGTCGAGCAGCAGATTCACGCGCTTCGGCACCATCAGCGGGTCGCCGCCGGTGATGAGGATTTCGCGAATGTCGTCGCGATTCTTCGCGCTGCCGCAAAACTTCGCGAAGGCGATCAACGCCTCCTCGGTCATGTTGAAAGGATCGTAGAAGCCGCGGATGCAATAGCGGCAATGGGCCGCGCAAACGTTGGTCGGCTCGAACGAGAAAAGTGCGCCGATAGAGACGCTCGATCCCCTTGAGCGCCACCCCCTCGTGCTCGAAGGTCATGTCGGCCTCGTAGTGCCGGCGGCGTTCGCCCGTCTCCTGCTCGGGAGTCTCGCGGTGGTCGGTCACATATTGTCCGGCCAGCTTGTACAAGGCCGTCGAGTTGGCGCCATGGCGCTCGGTCAGGAGCGCAATTTTATCCCGCAAGAAGGGCGAGAGCTTTTCCTTGAAAACACCAGAGGTATGTCCCGCCATCTATTATTCGTTGTCGAGGTGAATGATCGAGTCTTGGGAACGTGAAAGGTGGTGCAATCCGGTCAGCGCGCGCCCGGAAAGCGACCATTTAGCACGGGAGCGTCGATTCACAAGCCGATTTTGAGGCGCCCGAGGAACCACCAGCCGCCAGTATCGGACCGCTCTCAGAACGAAAAGGCCCGCAGCGCTTCGACGACGCGCATTTGGTCGTCGGCGGAGAGGTGATTGAAAAAGGGGAGGCGCAGCAGTCGGCCACTCACATTTTCGGTCACCGGGCAATCGCCCTCCGCGCCGCCGCGGGCGCGGCCTTGCGGTGAAAGGTGCAACGGCAGGTAGTGGAAGACGCTGTGGACCGCATGGCGGCGCAAAAAAACGAGCAGGTCATCGCGGTGCTGCATGGTGGGCAGCAGCAGGTAGAACATGTGGTACGGCTGTTCGCAGTGCGCCGGGACAAAGGGCAACTGCACACCCGTGGCAGCCGCCCAGTCGCGCAAGTGCTCGAAATAGAATTCCCAGACGCGCCGCCGCCGGGCCTGGATTTCCCCGGCCTCCTCCAACTGAGCGAGAAGGTAGGCCGCGAGGATGTCGGAGGGCAGAAAACTGGAGCCGATGTCGATCCACGAGTACTTATCGACTTCCCCACGGAAGTACGCACTGCGGTTGGTCCCCTTTTCGCGAATGATTTCCGCGCGCGGAATGTACTTCGGATCGTTGATGACGAGGGCGCCGCCTTCGCCACACGTGATGTTTTTCGTCTCGTGGAAACTTTGCGTGGCGAAGCTGCCAAAGGTGCCAAGCATCTGGCCGCGATACTTGCCGAAAAGCCCATGCGCATTGTCTTCCACGACCGGGATGCCGTGGCGCGCGGCCACTTCGCAGATCGCGTCCATCTCGCAGCCCACGCCGGCGTAATGCACCGGCACGATGGCGCGGGTCCGCGGAGTGATGAGCCGCTCGAGCTGCCGCTCATCAAGGTTCAACGTGTCAGGGCGGATGTCGATGAAGATGGGCTTGGCGTGCCGCAGCGCGAAGGCGTTGACGGTCGAAACAAAGGTAAACGAAGGGACGATGACTTCGTCGCCGGGTTGCAGGTCGAGGAGCAGCGCCGTCATTTCCAGCGCGGCGGTGCAGTTGGTCGTGAGCAGCACCCTGGCACCCCCGAGCAGCTCCGAGAGGCGGCGATGGCATTCGCGCGTGAAGCGGCCGTCGCCAGAAAGGTGCATCTCGCTGACCGCCGTGCGCATGTACTCAAACTCCGCGCCAGCCACCTCGGGCCGATTGAACGGCACGGTGCTCAGCGCGGATCGGGCAGCGGAACTCATCGGGAACGCGGCCGCGGCTTAGAGGTCGCGCCGCACGAGCATGGTGAATTCATATGCGCCGTAATCATGCAACAAGGCCACATTTCGCGAGAAGCGCCGTTTGCAAAAATCAAAGAGAAACCCCGGATCGGCATAATAGAGATCAGGCCGCATCCGTTCAGGGTCCGAGTACCTGGTGAGTGAGTTGAAGGCGAGGCCGACCTTGCTGAAGGTCCACAGCTTCTCCAAAAGCTGCTCGACGTGTTGCTCCCACGCCTTGATCGGCACCTCGAGCTTCAGCGCCAGCAGTCCGCTGGCGATAACGTAATCCGCGGCGCGCACGCGCGATTCATCCGCGGTGAATTCCGCCAGCCCGAGCGCAGCGCCTTCCGCGGAGGCGTGCTCGACCATGGCAGGGGTCATGTCATACCCGAGATACGAGTTTATTTCGTACTCTTCGCGACGCAAATAGCCCGCGAGCGCCCCGTAACCGCAGCCGTAATCCAGCAAGGAGAAGCCGCGCGCGCGCGTGCCGATCACAGGGTTCTCACAAATCCGCATTAGTTGGCGAAAGCAGAGTTGCTGACGCTCCTCCGAGCCCCAATCGACGCCGCGGGCGTTGGCGCCATGTTGTTCCAGCTTCGTGGTGAAGTAATGCTTTAGGCCATCGAGGGGGACATCGTTCATAAGTGGAAAGCGGGCGCCGGCAGTGGGTTTTCCTCCGCCTGGGGAACATCAAGCGCAACGGCGCTCGAAGGACTCGACGGACCGGCTTCATAGATGCGCCGGACAATGGTGTATGGGCGGCGCTTGGTCTCGATAAAGATGACGGCCAGGTAAGTCGATATGACTCCCAGGTTGAAGATGATCAAGCCGCCGAGAAACCAAAGGGAAACAGTGATAGAGGTCCAGCCGCTCACGGGCACGCCCGTGGCGAAGTATTGGATGAACAACCAAACGATATAGAGGGCCGCGGAGCAGGTGATGAAAAGTCCGCTCGCCGCAATGTAATGCAGCGGCTTGGTGGAAAAGGCAGTTACCGCATGCAGCACGTACGCGATCTTTTTGCGCAGCGTGTAAGTGGAGCTGCCTTTGTGGCCCGTCTTGTTGATTTCCAGCGGCACTTGCTCGAACCCTGTGTGCGCCCAGAGCCCCTCAATGTTGAACAACTGCTCGCCGTGTAACAGCAGCGCCTCGACGTACCGCCGTGACATGAGCCGCGCCGTTAAGAGATCGCGCGCTACCGGCATGTCTGAAAGCAGGTTGAAGAGGCGGTAGTAGAGGCTGCCGGTGACCCGCTGAAACCATGGTCCGTGCCGCTGCGCTTGCACACCGAAGACCACATCGCAGCCGCGGGCCTGCAGTTCGCGCCAAAAGGCGGAGAGGCTTTCCGGCGGCTCTTCCAGATCCACATCGATGAGAAACACATAGTCACCAGTGGCGTGCCCGAGACCGGTCATCATCGCCTTGTGGTGCCCGAAGTTGCGCGAAAGATCGACGACGCGCACCCGCGCATCTTCCGCGGCGAGTGCGACGGCCGTGGCGAGGGCGTGATCAGGGGAGCCGTCATTGACAAAGACAAACTCCAGGTCGGGCGTGATCGATTCGGCCACGGCCAGAATGCGCTGGTGGAACTCGCGGAGATACGGCTCCGAGTGGTACATCGTGGTGACGATGGAGAGTTTCATAGAGGCTGGGTCGAAGGGAGGGCGACGGGCTCAAGGATGAGCGGTGGCGCGGGATGGGAATCGGGAAAAGTTTTCAGGAAGCGATGCGCGTTCGGCCCTTCATTGAAAAGCAGATCGAGCACGCTCACGCCATGCTCAAAGGGAGGATAAAGCTGTCGATGCTCCGGGTAGCCGGCGTAATCGGCGATCCGCAAAGCGATGCCCGCCTCCGCAAACGCCGTCGCCTGTCAGATATTCCAGCGCGCCGGGCCCGAAAGGTATTCCGTCGCGCTGGCCTGCTGGCAGATGCGCGAGCAGCCGCTCGCTGCGCCCTTCGCACAGCTCGTATTGACTCGACCAGGTGAGCGCCGTGCGGATGCCGAGCAACCCGCAGAGCGCAGTGAGAAAGCGGAAGTTCACCTCACTCAGAAACCGCTCGGTGGCACCGAGGTAAAGTTCCTCGAACACCGCGCGATACGAGTCAAAATAGGCGGCGCGTCCATAGGCGTGCTGGATTGTTTTCCAATGCTCGGACGCCCAGCCGGGTTCAATCACCTCGACTTCGCGCACCTTTTGCAAATATTTCCCTTTCACCTGCACCGGAATGGTGAGCCAGAGCGGGCCGGCTGCGGTCTTGATGCGGTTGCGGTTGCGCCAGTCGCGCCGCGTGTATTGCACGTCGTCGAAGAGGACGAACTCATCCACCGCATGGATCAGGTCGAAATAGCCCTTCCATGGAATGTAGTTGGATTGAACGATGGCGACGCGCTTGGGCATGAAGTCGCCGCTCAAGGAGATGCGGGAAGCTGAGGATGACGGAGCGAATTGCGGTAGCCGATTACCGTTCCGAAGCGCGGCACCGGCAGAGCAAAGACGCGCTGCCACTCCGGACTGTCGGCCAGTTGCTCGGAGAAGTAGCGCGCCGCCTGGGCACTGAAGGGATTATCGGACACGGCCTCGACGAGAGCGGGATCTGCGCAGACGACTGCTAGATCGACCTTCTGCCGGGCATTTGCGAGCAGCCGGTGGCTCACTTCCTCCGGCGACATACCGGGAAAAATCGCGCGCCAGTACGATTCATGCACATTGAAGCGGACATCGCCCGTGGCTGGCTGCATGAGACGGCCCGCCCGGTAGAAACACTCGAGATTCAGAAGCTGCGTTTGTTCGTCGTAATACGTCACCCACATGAGATGATCGCCTTCACGGCTGATGGCGTCGGCCAGGGCGGCGTCCGAGGCCTTCTCCTCTCTTTCCGTCGGGGTGGGACGGGCCGCCATCTGATAAGCCTGTTTGGCTGCTGTGGACGCGATCATCGACGCTGCCGCTGCGAGGCCAAGAGCAAACACGAAACCGAGCCGAGAGAACTTTGGCCGAAAAGGAGCGGTCGGCACGAAGGCCGCGATGGTGAGCAGCGGAATCGCGTACAGCGTCGCATGCGCCGCCTCCCCGACGAGGCAGGTCAACGTCAGAAACGCGACCACGGAAATCGGCAGCCACCATTGGAGAAGGAGTCTTTCCCAGGGCGGCCCTCCACTGTTTTCATTCGCGCCCGCCCCGCAGATCATCGGGAGCAGCAAGGCCGCGAACACGAGCAGGCCCAGGTATTTCTGCCCTTCCAAAAAACTGCCGATCGAGACCAGCGTGAACTTAAGTGAACCGAGCATGGGGCGGGTGCCGTAGCCAAAATCTCCATACCCGCTCATGTTCACCTTCATCTCGCCCAGCAGAAACCAGCCTGCAGTGAGCATCACGATCAGTCCGACCAACCCGAGCGGCTGCCAGACGGCCGCGCGCCAGCCCTCCCCCGCACGCAGGCGCTTCCACGAAAACCAGGCGAGCAGCGGCGCACAGGCGCAAAAGGCGTAGGCGCCCGCGACGTAGCGGCTCAAATGCGCCGCGGCGATGAGGACCGCGAACGCGGCCAGCCACCAGCGTTTCCGCCCTTCCTCGGAGAGCAACAGCGCCAGCGCCCCAGCGCCGATGAGATACCCGGCGGGGAGATCGAGCCAGTAGGCGCCCAGCCCGCGAAGAGGATCGTACAAATGCGGCACGGCCACGGCGCCGAGCATTGCCGCCAGCGCCATGAGGAGTGAACCCGAGCGGCGCAGGGACAGCGTTCCCAGCAGTCCTAGAAAGATCGCCAGCATCGGCAGGCTCGTCCCCAAATGACCGAGGGGATGCGCCAGCAGTTCCGGTGCGCAAAGCACCAGTGGAATGGTGCGCAGCGGATTGACGGCATTGTGCGTCAGCTCGTACCAGACGACGGGCCAGCGGCCATAATCGCGCACTCCCCCGGCCAGATGAATGTTCAAAATCTGGTAGGAGGCCGGATCGAAAAAGAAGGGCCGTGTTCGCACCCATTCGCTCTCGATCCAGACCAGGGCAAAGCCCGTTGCGCCAGTGAGTAAAAGCGCGGCCAACCAAACCGCCCATCTTGCGCCAGCGACCACTCGGCTGGCCGGGAGGTGATTCGGGTCAGTTGGGGAAGGTGCGACTTTCATTTGGAAGCTCGCGCGTGTCCATAGTAGTCCCGCAAACCATCAGCGACGGCGTCAGCGTACTCGCGATAGATGCTCTTGCGCGAGGCTCCCGCGAGGAGGATTTCGCCTTCGTAATCGCCAGCTTGCACCCGCTCCCAGACTTCCTCGCAATTCATGACGTACGGCTCCAGGAAGATAACCGGTGTGCGATAGAGGCGATTGGCGAGGAGGTTGCGCGCCCACAGATAGCCGTCGCCGCCGACGGCGATGGCGTTGGGTGTGGAGTAGGTATAAGGAGGCAGGCTCGACTCGCGAGCGAAGGTTGCGGCCAAGGTCGAGCCCGCCGCCAGTTCCTCAGGAAAACATTGCTGGAGCAGCTTCATCAACATGTCGAAACGGACATCGTCCTGCCGCAGTTCGCCCGCGGAGTACGCGCCATTGAGGAGCACGTGCAGATGATTGCGCGGGACGAAGGCCGGGTGGGTCGGGTCGCCCCACCCTTCCGCATTGAAGTGGAGGCAGAGTGTCAAGTCGGGGCGGATTTGCTCGTTCACGAGGTGCGCACGCTGGCGAATCTCGCTCTGCCGGTAGAAAAGCAGCTCGCTCTGAAGCTGCACCGCGCTCGCCGGAAACTGGGCCGCGGGCGTCTGGCTCTCGCGCGCCAACTCAGCACGCGCGGCGTCGCGCAACGTGTCCGGCCGCTGCGGCGTCGCGGGCTGGTCGCTCGTGCGGACGAGTTGGACCTCCGCGCCGAGCGCCTGCAGACGCGGGACGAGCAGGTTTGCCACCCGCAAGGTCATGTCTCCCTCCACCACCGGGCGGCTTTCTCCGATCTGATAAAAGCGCTCCTCCATCCTGGCCCAGGCGCCGCCCAGATGCCCCGGATCGAGCGCGATCTTCAATCCGGCGAGCGGGCGTTCGGCGGGCGCGGGGCCAAGCTGCGCTGGGGTCTTCCAAAAACGTGGCACCGGCCTGGCGTCGCTGGCCGTTTTGGCAAAGCGGAGCGTCCAGGTGGCGGGCGGGGCCAGCGTGGCTTTGATGACGGCGCCTTCCGCCTGCACGTCGATGAAGTCCCTGGCTGCGCCGCCGGGGGCGTAGATGTCGTCCAGCCAGTGCGCGAAGTCCGCGCGCGTGATCGTCTCCTGGAAGGCCTCGAGCTCGCCCCAGTTAGGCGGCGGCGCAAGCGCGCTCAATTGCTGCGTGTGCCCGGGGCCGGCCAGCGCCAGCGCGAGACCCACCGACGCCGCCAGGAGGAGGGTGGGTGACAAGCGGGAACCTTTCAGCAATCGTCCGGGCATGTTGCGCATTTTGTTTCTGGGAGATGTCGTTGGCGAGCCGGGCCGCAAAGCGGTGATGGAAAGCGTGCGCCAATACAAGACCGAACGCGGCGTCGATTTCGTGATCGTCAACGGCGAAAACTCCGCCAACGGGCGCGGTCTCACGCCGAAAATCACCATTGATCTCCTGCGCGCGGGCGTGGCCGTGGTTACTTCCGGCGATCACATTTGGGACCAGAAGGAAATCCTGCCGTACATCGACACCGAGCCGCGGCTGCTGCGCCCGCTGAATTACCCCCTCGGCACGCCAGGAGCCGGCTCGGTGGTGCTCGAGACGCCGAAGGGACTCGTTGCCGTGATCAACGTGCAGGGCCGCACCTTCATGCAGCCGCCGCTCGAGAATCCCTTTCGCTGCATGGACGAGGAGGTCGCCCGCCTGCGCGAGCAGACGCCGGTCATCTTCGTCGATGTCCACGCGGAAACGACGAGCGAGAAGATCGCCATGGGCCGCTTCCTCGATGGCCGCGTCTCAGCCGTGGTCGGCACGCATACGCATACGCAGACGGCCGACGAGCAAATCTTCCCCGGCGGCACCGCGTTTCTTTGCGACGCCGGCATGTGCGGCCCCTCGGAAAGTGTGCTCGGCCGCGAAATTCGCCCCATCGTGGACCGCTTCCTCACCAGCCGCCCGATTCTCTACCCCATCGCCCGCGGCCCGGTGAAAATGCATGGTGCTCTCATCGACATTGATGAAGCGACCGGCCTGGCCATGCACATCGAGCGCGTCGCCGACGTTTTCGTGCCCCCCCCTGCGCCTGGCCGAGGCAGGCGCTGCGGGGCAGGAGCGCGGCTGAAGCGACCTTCGACCGCTCGGCCAAAGCAGGCCGAAGGCCCGGTCCAATGCTGGTGAGTTCCTGCTTTCCAAACTCCCGGGCGACCGTCACTCTGCCGGACTATCCATGAGCGCATCTGAGCCGAAGTTTCCGAACATCGGCGTCGGCGACTTCTATGCGCGGCATTCGGAGGCGCTGCAACTGACGCTGCTCGGGGAGCAGGCTGGTTTTGATCGCAAGATCCGGGAGCCGACGATCAATCGGCCGGGGCTGGCGCTGGCGGGCTTTTACTCCTACTTTGCCGACCGGCGCATCCAGGTGCTCGGGGCGGCGGAGCTGGCCTATCTGCGATCGCTCACGCCCCACGACGCGCGACAGCGCTGCTATTCGCTCTGTTCGCGAGCTATCCCATGCCTGGTGATCGCGCGCGGGGCCAAGCCACCTTCCTCCATCGTCAATGCCGCGGCGGACGCGAAGATCGCGCTGTTTTGCACAGGCATGGTGACGATGAAGTTCATCAATTCCGCCACGCTGGCGCTGGAAACCGATTTCGCTCCGGTGAAGAGCGAGTACGGCAGCATGGTCGATATCATGGGCGTTGGGGTGCTGGTGCGCGGCTCGAGCGGCATCGGGAAAAGTGAGTGCGTGCTGGGGCTGATCGAGCGCGGGCATTCGCTGGTCAGCGACGACATCACGCGATTCCGGGCGCTCGAGGGACGCGAACTGGTCGGCACTTCGCCCGACCTGACGCGGCATCACATGGAGGTGCGTGGGCTTGGCGTCATCAATATCCTGCACATCTTTGGCATCGGCAGCGTGCGCCTGGAGAAGCGGCTCGACCTCATCGTGACGCTCAAGGATTGGCAGGATCTCGACGAAGTGGACCGTATCGGTTTGGATCAGGAATACTACGACATCCTGGAGATTTTGATCCCGCACATCACGATCCCGGTGCGTACGGGGCGCGATCTGGCCCGGCTGGTCGAAGTGGCGGCGCTGGATCAAAAGCTGAAGAGCATGGGCCACAATAGCGCGGTCGAGTTCAACCAGCGCTTGCTCAACCAAATGCAGAGGAATAGAGAAGCGTAATGGGCTTATTTAGCCGCAAACGCGACGAGGAATCGGCGCCCAAGGTTGGCAAGGAACTGACGGTTCAAAACCGGCTGGGCCTCCACGCGCGCCCATCGGCCATGTTTGTGAAGGTCTGCTCGCGTTTCCGCTGCGATGTCTGGGTCGAAAAGGACGGCGAGCGGGTCAATGGCAAGAGCATCATGGGACTGATGATGCTGGCGGCGGGAAGCGGCTCCAAGTTGACGGTGAGCTGCGAAGGGGCGGATGCCGATCACGCTCTGCAGGAGATCGAGGCGCTGGTGGCGCGGAAGTTCGATGAAGACTGACCTGGCGCTCCGTATGAACGCTCCGTTTGTCTCCGCACCCGTGCGCCCGCGCGCCATCGCCTCAGGGCGCGGAATGGGAGGGGTCTCGTGAGCGCCGCGGTGGGGCGGACGGAGCGCCGCTTCCACGGAGTCGGCGGCTCGCCGGGCATCGCGCGGGGCGAGGTCTTCGTGTATCGGCCGGAAGACGTGGAGCCGGTCGCGCGGGAGATCGGAGATGATGAGATGGCGACCGAGATTCAGCGCTTCGAGGCGGCGCTGCTGGCGACGCGCCAGCAGATTTTGGAATTGCAGGAGCGCATCTCGAACTCCATCGGCTCGCACGACGCGTCGATCTTTGACGCCCACCTGCTGGTGGTCGAGGACCGCACGTTGATCGATGAAGTGTTGCGGATGTTGCAGCGCGATCGCACGGGCGTGGAGTACGTCTTCGCCCAGGTGGCCAATCGCTACGCGAAGACGCTGAGCGAAATCGATGACCTCTACCTGCGCGAGCGCGCGACGGATATCATCGACGTGACGCGGCGCGTTTTACGCAACCTGATGGGCCAAAAGGGACGCGACCTTTCTTCAGTCGGGCGCGAGCACGTGCTGGTGGCGCATAATCTCACCCCCTCCGACACCGCGCAGTTGAATCGCCACCACGTGCTCGGCTTCGCCACGGACATCGGCAGCCGCAATGCGCACACCGCCATCATGGCGCGCTCGCTCAACATTCCGGCCGTGGTGGGCCTGCACAGCCTCACTACCGAAGTGGTCACCGGCGATCATGTCCTGGTGGATGGGTATAACGGGCTGGTGATTCTTAATCCGACGGATCACACGCTCTGGGAATACGGCGAACTCGAGTCGAAGAAGACGGAGGTCGAGCAGGAGCTTTCGAAGCTGCGGGAAACCGAATGCAAGACGCTCGACGGGCGCCACGTCATCCTTTCGGCCAACATTGAACTGCCGGACGACATTGATCTGGTGAAGCAGAGCGGCGCGGAGGGAGTGGGACTCTACCGGACGGAATTCTTCTACCTGAACCGGCCTTCGCTGCCGAGTGAGGAGGATCAGTACGTGGCCTACCGCCGGGTGGCCGAGCAGGTTCTGCCCAATCAGATCATCATCCGGACGCTCGATATTGGCGGGGACAAAGGAATGGCCTCGCTGAATTTGCCGGTCGAAGCGAACCCCTTCCTCGGCTGGCGGGCCATTCGCCTCTGCCTCGAGCGGCCGGACATGTTCAAGCCGCAGCTCCGCGCCATCCTCCGCGCGAGCGCGGTGGGCAATGTGCGCATGATGTATCCGATGATTTCGGGTGTGGAGGAAGTGCGCCGCGCGAACGCGATGGTCGAGGAGTGCCGGCAGGAACTGCGCGCGGAAGGGAAGCCGTTCGACGAGGAGATGGAGATCGGCGCGATGATTGAGATTCCCAGCGCCGCTCTCGCCGCGGACATCATTGCGCGCGAGGTCGATTTCTTCTCCATCGGCACGAACGACCTCACGCAATACACCATCGCGGTCGATCGGCTCAACGAACACATCGCGCACCTTTACGAACCGACGCACCCGGCGATGATCCGTCTCCTGCGGATGATCGTTGATGCCGGGCACGCGCACAACCTATGGGTCGGCGTGTGCGGTGAAATGGCTGGGGACGTGCTGCTCACGCCGCTCCTGCTTGGGCTGGGCGTTGATGAATTGAGCACCGGCGCCGCCTTGGTGCCGCGCGTCAAGCGGGCCGTGCAAAACCTGGACCTCGCGGTCTGTCTGAAGCTCGTGGAAGACGTCCGGCACCTGGAAAGTTCACAAGCGATTCTCGCAAAATGCGAGGAGGTCGCGCGCCAGTACTATCCTGACGTGATTTGACGCAGAGAGCGCGCGAGCACGGGGACGCGCGGTGCCGCTCGGTGCTTAGAACGTGCGGCAAAACTCCTCGATTCGATCCAGGCCCTTCTTAATAACGTCCAGGCTGGTGGCATAGGAAAGCCGGATGGTCCGGTCGTCGCCGAAAGCAATCCCGGGCACCACGGCCACATGATGTTTGCTGAGCAGACGATCCGCAAAATTCTGCGACGACAGGCCAAGTCCGCCGATATTCAGCAGCACATAAAAGGCGCCCTTCGGATTCACCAGCGAAACCCGCGCGATCTTCCCGAGCCGATCGACCATATACTGCCGGCGCATATCAAACTCCGCGCGCATGTCTTCGACCGGCGCCTGATCGCCACGCAGCGCGGCGAGCCCCCCCTGCTGAGCAAAGGAACACGGGTTCGACGTGCTGTGACTCTGGATGGCATCAATCGCCTTCGCAATCGCCTCCGGCGCGCCGAGGTAGCCCAGCCGCCAGCCCGTCATCGCGTACGCCTTCGAGAAACCATTCACCGTGATGGTGATGTCGTAAGCTTCCGGCGAGAGCGCGGCCACGGAGACATGTTCCGCTCCGTCGTAGGTGAGCTTCTCGTAAATCTCGTCGGACAAAATCAGGATTTCCTCGTCGGAGGCGACCTCGACCAACGCTTCGAGTTCTGCCTTGGTATAAACCGACCCCGTCGGATTGCCGGGACTATTAATAATCACCATCTTGGTCCGCGGGGTCATGGCGTTCTCGAACTCTTCCGCTGTCATCTTCCAGCCATTCTCTTCCTTGGTCTGCACGAAGACCGGATCAGCCCCGGCAATGCGCACCATCTCAGGATAGGAGAGCCAATACGGCGCGGGGATGATCACTTCGTCACCCGGCTGGCACGATGCCAGGATCGCGTTGATGCACGAATGCTTGGCCCCGTTGGAGACGACGATCTGACCCGGCTTGTAAGCGAGCTTGTTATCCGCCTGGAACTTCTCCGAAATGGCCGAGCGCAACTCGGGGATGCCACTCGACGGCGTGTACTTGGTGAAGCCTTTCTCCAGCGCGGCCACGCACGCCGCTTTGATATGCTCGGGCGTATCGAAGTCCGGCTCGCCCGCGCCAAAGCCGCAGACATCAAGGCCCTCCGCCTTCATGGCCTTGGCCTTGGAATCGATGGAGAGGGTCAGAGACGGGGTGAGGATGGTGGAGCGTTGTGCGAGGTCCATGTGTGTAAGGAATGAGTGGCTGGGGAAAGTGAGCGATGAGCGGTCCGTGATCAGTTTTCGGTAGATGTGTTGGAGAGGCGCCAGCTTGGGCTAATGACTGCCCTTCTGGTTACCTGCCGCCGAGTACCATTTCTCAATCAGCGGTTTAAAATTATTCTCGGTGATCTGCACGATGCCCATCTCGCGCACGGCGTTTTCCGGGGAGTCCGAGGCGTGGGCGGCATTGACCATGATCGTCGAGCCAAACTCGCGCCGAATGGTGCCGGGAGGCGCTTTCGAGGGATCAGTCGGCCCAAGGACCTGGCGGATTTTTGCGACCGCCTCCGCGCCTTGATAGACGAGCGCAATGCATTTTTCCGAGCCTGGCTCGTGGCGCTTCTCCGCCGGCGTTTCGCTTGGCCGATTGCCCGCCATGAACTTGATGATCTGCTCCCAATTGTCCCGCCCGACGGTCGGCCCGAGCAGGTCGCCAAGCTGGGTCGCCATTTCATCCGGGAACTTCATCTCGAATTGCTTCTCCAGCGCGGCGCGGGCCTGGTCACCGGTCCGTCCACGCAGCTTGTCCTGCAAGACTTCGAGCACCGGTCCATAAAATTGCTCCGCCTGCGCCACCGACATGCGGTGTACCTTGCAGGCAATAATATAGAGACCCGTGCGGGAGAAAAGATCGATCACGCCGCCGGGCCGCGAACTCGGGAAACGGAAATTCTCCGGCTTGATCAGCACGAGCGTCTTCTCCGCCTTCACGCCCGCGGGAAACTCGACCACATCCTCCAGCAGGCCGCCGTCCTTGTCCGAGTACTCCGCCCAAAGCTTGAGATCGCCCTCCGCGCTCTCGGGATCGGGCGGCGCGAGGACGCCTGGTTCGAAGTAGCTCACCCCGCCCGTCGCATCCTGCAGATAATCGCCAAAAGTATCGCGAATCGTCTCCCCACTGGTCCGCTCATTGACGATATGGCCGACCGCCGAGCGCGTCTTGAGAATCGCATCCTCGCCGCGGAAGACCAGCATGAGCACCCGCGAACGCGCGCCCGCCGCGTTCGGGCCAAAATTTTGCAGCACGTACTTCTGGATGAGTTCCTGCGTCGGGCGATGCCGCGGGTCGGGATCGGTGACAATGCGCGCCGCGTAATTTTGCACCAATTCCTTGCTGGGAGCGAACATGCGCGCCGCCACAATCTCGAGGCCGGTGCGCGCGATGAGGCGCGCCAGGATGCCACCCGTCCTCGATTTGCGGATCGAGTACGGAGTGACGAGGACGTAGGAAAGCTCTTCGGCCATAGATGAAAACTGCCTGCGTTGCGGGCGCCGAAAACAGGGTTTTTCAGCGCGAAAAGCGACGCAGGCAGCGGATTTTCGCTAAAAGTTGAAATTGGTGGGCCGGGAGAATAGGGGGCCGGCCGCCGGCTGGTCAACGTGTTTTTCTCCCGACGCTGCGCGCAAAAGAATCGCCTGCGCTGCAAACTCCTCATCGACATTCGGCCCAAGACAGCCTTATTTATCCCTCTCGCACCTGCTCCCCAGCTCTCCCCCTTTATGCCCAGATTTGACTACATCGCTCTCGATGCGCGCGGTCAGGAATCGCGCGGGACTCTCGATGGCTCCAATCCCAACGACGTTGTCGGCCAATTGCGCCAGGCCGGCTATTTCCCGACCAGCGTCCTCGAGGAGGGCAAAGGCGGCGCGGCCGTGGTCAAGAAAACCCAGAAGGCTGCCAAAATCGCCTCGGCTCCCAAGGCGAAATCCGCCGGCTTCATGGCGCGCAAGACCATCAAGTCGAAGACGCTCATGATTTTCACGCGGCAGCTCGCCACGCTCATCGACGCGGGCCTGCCGCTCCTGCGCGGACTCAACGTGCTCGCGAAGCAGGAAAAAGATGCCGTCCTCAAGAATACCATCAACGCCCTCGCCGACTCGGTCCAGGGCGGCAGCACTTTCTCGGAATCGATGGCGCAGCATCCGCGCCTCTTCAACAAGCTTTACGTGAACATGGTCAAGGCCGGCGAACTCGGCGGCGTGCTCGAGTTGGTCCTCAACCGTCTCGCGGAGTTCCAGGAAAAGGCGCAGAAGATTAAAAACAAGGTCGTCTCGGCCATGGCCTACCCGATCATCGTGCTGATCATCGCCATTGTCATTCTGCTCTTCCTGCTGGCGTTCATTGTTCCGAAATTCCAGCAGATTTTCAATGACATGCTCGCGGGCAAACCGCTGCCGGCGCTCACCGTCGGCGTCATCGGCGCCTCGGATGCGGTGAAGAAATTCTTTACCTGGCCATGGGGCGGCGTGCTGCCGGGCATGGGCGAGAATTCCACCGCCGGCCAGGACCTCGTGGCTACCTTTACCACGCTGAACATCTTCATGACGGCGTTCACGATTTTCGCCATCGTGTACATCTACAAGTACATCTCCAATACGCCGGGCGGCCGGGTGAACATCGACAAGATGAAGCTGAAGATGCCGCTCTTTGGCGATCTCACGCGCAAAAGCGCCATCTCCCGCTTTTCCCGCACCCTCGGCACCCTCGTCACCAGCGGCGTTCCGATCCTGCAGGCGCTCAACATCACGCGCGATACGGCGGGCAACGCCATCATTGCGGATGCCATCACGAAGGTGCACGACGCGGTCAAAGAGGGTGAGTCGATCGTCGCGCCCCTCGAGGCGAGCGGCGTCTTCCCGCCCATGGTCATTTCGATGGTCGATGTCGGTGAAGAGACCGGGCAATTGCCCGAGATGCTCCTGAAGATCGCTGAAGTGTACGATGACGAGGTGGACAACGCGGTCGAGGGCCTCACCTCGCTGCTCGAGCCGCTCATGATTGTTTTCCTTGCACTGGTCGTCGGCACCATCGTCATTGCCTTGTTCATGCCGCTGATCGAAGTGATCAAAGGTATGCAAAACCCCGGCGCGTAGCCGCTGCTCCTTCGCTCCCCCATTCCTATGCGCCGCTCCTCCACCCAAGGGTTCACTCTGGTCGAAATCCTGACGGTGATCGTCATTATCCTCATCATCGCCGCCATGGTCGTGGGGCTGGCGGGGCCGGCGCAAAAGCGGGCGGCACTGGCCAAGGCGCACGCGGAGATCAAGAGCTTCTCGACCGCTTGCGAGAGCTATAAATCTGACTTCGGAGGCTATCCGCGGCTCGAAGGCGTGACGGAAGCCAAATCCGGTGGCACCGCCCCGCTCGACCCGAAAAAGGATGGCAACCCGAACACCGCCGCCTATCAGGAAGCGTCCAAGTTCCTCTATCAGGAACTCAGCGGCGACAAGGATCTAAACGGGGTCCTCAACGGCGATAACGAGCCCAAGAAAGGCTATTTTGAATTTCAAAAAAGCCAGCTCGCCGCGGACAAGGACGCCAAGGGAAACATCATCCGCGTGAAGTACATTCAGGATCCGTTCGGCTACTGCTACGGCTACTCGACCGCCGGTGCCCGCGCCGAAGAGGATTTCCGCGCGGCCGTGCTCGCCACCGGTGATGCCGCCAAGCGCGACCCCAAAGCACCCGGCTACAACAGCACTTTCGATCTCTGGTCCACGGGCAATCACGTGACCGTCGGCACCACCGCCGTCACCGACGCCGACCGAGCGGCCTGGGCCAAAAACTGGTAGAGGCGCCACCGCGGGAGTGCCTGCAATTCGACAACGGGCGCGAAGAGGGAACGCGTCCATGAGCGAGCGCAAAGCGAATCGCTGATCTAGCGCCCTTCAGCCGAGAGGCCCCCTTTTACCAACCAACCCGCCCCGGCCACGATTCGCTCATGGGGGAAAGCAACAGGTTGGAGCCTTGCGCCAGAATCGAAGGATGGATGAGGATCTATAACTTGGGGACTGACTCTCTCCGCCTCTGACCACAGCGGCCTTGCGTAGGCTGCTGAGGCCTAAAAATTTCGTTGTGAGCCGTCCACTGAAGAATTACCGGCAACGATTGATGAAAGAGGATCGATGGCTACAGAGGTGCCCGCCTGAGCAAAAACACCCCCGGCGGTGTCGCCGGATCGATTGTCGACAATCAGCGCATCGGTTATCAGGACAGGGCCACCAGCGCTGATCGTCAATCCGCCGCCATGCCCCGCACTAATATTTTGTGAAATCGAGATTTCATGCAGAAATTTCGCACCAGTCCCAGCTAGGGCAAGTCCGCCCCCGTCTCCTTGGAGAGTTTGATTTTGGTAAAAGAGGACGGACTGAAGCTGCAGATCGCCGGTCGCGCTGGTGAACAGCCCACCACCACTGCTGTTCGAGCCACTTGCCTCAATCAGGACATTAAAAAGATTCGCCTGCACTGCTCTCGCCAAGGCAATGGCGCCTCCGTGACCACCAGCAAGATTCCTCTCAAAGCTGACGGTGTTGAGCTCCAGATAATTGCCTTCTGAGCTCACGGCACCCCCGTCCCCCGAGGCAGCGTTGCCGACAAAGGCGGAGCTGACCAAGTAGAGTGGTGAACGGCCGTACGCGCCTGGGCTGACATGAATCGCGCCTCCGGGTCCGTCTTGGGCCGAGTTGAAACGAAAGGCGGTGGATTCAACAAAAAGAACGGCGCCGCTTGATTCAATGGCCCCACCAAAGCCGGCGGAGCTGTTGTTGGAAAAGTCGCTGTGGGAAATTTCCGTTTGTGTCCCCGGAAAGTCCTCGAGAAACAATGCGCCGCCTCCGCGTTCCGCGGCCGAGCCCGCAGTCTCACTCGTGGAATTTCGAGTGAAACTACTTCCCTGGATGAGGAGGTCTCCATTGAACACACTCTTCACCACTCCTCCCCCGTACTCCCCGGCGTGGTTATCGGCCACAAAGGAATTGGTAATCGTGGTGCTTCCAGTCACCAGAAAGATCCCCCCGCCACCTGAGCTTGCGGTATTTCCGGTAATGATCGAATTCGCGATGAACGCAGGCCGCGTTGCTAACGTAAGATAGCCCGCACTGGCGAGAAACAGGCCACCGGCGGCCTCAGCCGAATTGCCGCTCACCGTGCAGTTCAGCACAGATATACTGCCAGATCCTTCGGGAGCGAGAAGGATAGACGCTCCGCCACCCTCCGATCGCATCGCTCTATTCCCAGACAAGAAACTGTCCTCGAGCAGCACGCTGCCACTAATCTCGGCGTAAATGCCACCTCCGCTGTAGGCGGCCATATTGTTCGAAATTGTCGAGTTCACTATCGTGAGACGGCCTGAGTTCAAGGACCCGGTCTCGGCAATTCCGCCTCCTCGATCCCCTGATAGGTTATTCGAAATATTCGAATTGCGCACGGTGAGGTTCTCGCTGGAGAGGATCGCTCCACCCGAACCGCTAGTGGAATAGCCGCTTGGGTCACCCGCCCCGTAGCCGTGTTGAAGATTCAACCCGTCGAGGACGACGGCTCGCGAAGTAAGGCTTGAACCGTCATCGATGTCGAAAATTCGGTTAGTATCACCGCCGCTAATAATGAACCCATTCGGACCTTGCCCAATGATGGTCACATCGTCGGTAATCCTTATTTCCGAGGTCAACGTGATTTGCTTCGTCCCCACGGGCAGTTGAAAGACGATCTGATCGGGAGCGACGGAGCGATTCGACGCTTCGATCACTTGGCGCAGCGTACCAGCTTGACCGTCATCCGCTGCGCTCGTGACCACACGTACCATCGGAAGATAGAGGTACTCGGTGGGATCCAGCACGGCAAAGCTTTGCTGCGAGCCGTCCTGGGAATTATTATGGGCGATGACCACGAAGGGGGAGGGCAGGCCGCCGACCAGTGCGCCCTGGGCCGCGAAAAGTCCACCGGCCGAAAGGCCCGCGCTATTTTCCTCGATTCGTGCATTGGATAGAACGAGCGAACCTTCGCTAACGGCGATCCCGCCGCCGTGCCCCGCCGCTTGGTTATTGGAGATGATCGCGTGGTCGAGAAATTTGATGCTGGGGGCGGCGAAATTCGCGCCGCCGCCGTCCCCTTGCGACGTGTTGTTTCCAGTCAGGAGGAGGGAATTCAGAAATACTTTGTCGTTGGAGTGGACGTAAAGGCCACCGCCGCCCGTGCCCGCGACGTTTCCCGTCGCCGCCACGCGGTAAATGCTCATTGAGAGGTCCCCCTCCGTCGCGAGGGCGCCTCCTTCCCCGGCGGCTTGATTGCTATCGAAGGAGAGGCTCTCCAAACTGAGTTGGTCTGGGATCAAATTAGACGAGACATTATTGACAATCCCACGCACGAAGATCGCGCCCCCGTCCGCTGTGGATCGGTTTTTGTTGAAGTCGCTCGTGGTGAGCGAAAGCGTCGGCTTATAACTGTAAATCGCCCCACCCGAGCCTCCGTCCGCGCTGTTGCCTTGAAAATGCAACCCACGCAATTGCCCAAGCACTCCGCTCACGAATAATCCGCCACCGCTACTGGCGGAATGATTGGAATCAAAGGTGCTTTGGGTAACGGTGACGCTACTCCCGTAGGCCCCAAATAGATACAAGCCTCCGCCGCCTTCTCCCATCGAATCCACGGTGTGGTTTTGTTGGACCAGCGAATCCGTCAGGAAAAAGACCTGGCCGGTTTCCGAGAGCGCGCCACCGCGAGTGCCGGCCTGATTTCCGTTGAGCGATGAACTAACGACAGCGCCATTCCCGGCGCTGAAGACCACCCCGCCCCCTTCCGTTGCCGCGCTATTATTAGTCAGCGTCGATTGGTAAATCGCCGCGAAAGAGGTAGAGTCGGGAACGTAGAGATTCCGGAGATTGGCCAGGGCTAATCCTCCGCCAGACGCTGCGGCGTGGTTGTTGGCAACAGTCGAATGGCTGATCCACAGATCGCCCGTATTGTCTTGAGAGGAAGCGATGGTCAGCGACGCGCCCCCGCCATCCTGCGCGGAATTCCCGGTGAGCATGCTTTCGATCACGTAAATGTTGCCACGGGTCGAAGCCGCGATGCCTCCTCCCGCCTCGGCAGCGGTGTTCCCGTTGAACTGGCATTGATCAATCAAGAGCCCCGTCCCAGCGTCTGCCGTCACGATATAGATACCGCCGCCATTTCCCCCGGAGTGATTGTTGGCGATTATACAATGATCTAGCGTGAGGCTTTGATAGGAGAGAATCGCCCCTCCGCCCTCGTAGGTGGGTGGGCTGTTATTATCGTTGGGATCACTCCCGTTCTCAAAGGCGAGGTTCTGCAACGTCACTCCAAAGGCGTGCCCCGCAATGGCATCGTTCTCGATTTTGAAAATGCGACTGAGGTGGTCGCCGCTGAGGGTCAGCTTGTCCGCACCGGGGCCGCTGATCATTAGATTATCCGTAATGGAGATTTGCGAGGTGAGCCGGATCGTGTCCACGCCCGCCGGCAAGTGAAAAAGGATCAAGTCCGGCGAGGCGTTCGCATTGGCATCAAGGACAGCTTGCCGCAGACTGCCTGGCCCGTCCTCCGCGGCACTCGTAACGGTAAAGACCGCCGGTGCAATACGGCTTTCGAGAATTTCCAAGGAATGTGGGGAGACAGAGGGAGCCGCGCGTTGAACCATGGGGCGGGACGGTTCCACAGGCGTCGGAGGTGCGCAAATGTTATCGATTCGTCCACGAAAGATCAAAACGAGGTGGGGATGAGCAAGAGAGGTAGCAGCCCGCTGCGGTCTGCACGGCGAAATCCCATGCGGTAGCGCCCCGAACCGATCCGTGATCGAATGATAATGCCGGCCCCTCGGGGCATCAGCGCAAGCGCGGCCGTCACGCTCCCGCTTGCTGAGCCTGCGGGGCCGGCTTCTTAGGCGGAATATTCCGTTCTATTTTGCCGTCGGCGCACGATTTGCGAAACGGTGTGCTATAGTCGAACTCTGATCGAAAGCTGCGTCCCTTGAGGGCGCGCACGGCACGTCCGCATTAGGCCGTCCCGTGGTCTGTTGCTCTTTGAAATACTGGCAGCGTGGGTTGTTCGAACAGGCTCTGGCCCTGCGGCCTTGACTGGTGCGATTGAAAAAGCCGCATATCCATCCCAAACTGACCGAAACTCCGAAACGGCTGTGGGGAAAAGCTGCCTATCTGTCCCAAGTTGACCGAAACTCGCGGATGCGCTCTAGCCTTGTCATCTGTCTTTGTAAGGAAACAATTTGCAGAGATTTAGTTTGCAGAGGAGATGATTTGAAGGGACGCACGGGCTGAGCGAAAAAGCCGCATATCCGTCCCAAAATGACCGAAACTCCGGCACCTTGCCCACGCATGAAGCAATGCCATGCACTGAGATGGCCTCCAAGACGTGGATTAGTTCCGAAATGACCGAAATTCGCGGACGCGCCTCCGCGTTATCGTCTGTCTTCGGAAACATTTTGCGAAGCTTTAGTTTACAGAGGAGATGATTCAGAGTGGTGCACGGGGCTGAAAAAAAGCCGCATATCTGTCTCAAATTGGCCGAAACTCCGGCACCTCGGCCACGCATGGAGCAACGCCATGCACTGAGATGCCTACAAAACGTGATTAGTTCCGAAATGATCGAAACTCGGAGAAACTGTGGCGAGCGAAGGGCGAAGCGACGCAAGAGAGTTTCGGCAATCCGATTATTAAGACGCGAGCAAGACACTGTCCGGCGCGTTTCCGTGCTTCTTAAGCTGCGGCGGCGGCGCAGGCGCTGGTGGTTTCCTCCTCCGGCGGCGTCTTTTTCGATTGCGACACGACCGAGAAAACAGCGTTGCGAAGATCGGCTGAAGAGACCGGCTTGCCGAGGACGAGGTCGATTTCCGAAGGGAGCGAGCCCCGCGCCTGCATCTCTTCCCCAAAGCCGGTCAACATGATGACCGGCGTGGATGGCTCATGCGCCTTGATGGCGGAGGCCAACTGCGCCCCGCTCATCTCGGGCATCGATTGATCCGTGATGACCAGATCAAACGAGCCGGCGCGAAAGCGGTCCAAGCCCTCGCTGCCGCTCGTCGCATAGACGGTCTCGTGTCCGTCGCCTCGCAAATATTCCGAGATCAATTCGCAAATGATCTCCTGGTCATCGACAATGAGAATCCGCAGCGACTGATTCAGTTCCGCCGAGGCGGTCGGCGTCTCAGCCAAATCACCGGTGGCGATCGGCAAGCAGACGGAGAAGGTGGTGCCGACTCCTTTTTCGCTCTCGATCTCGACCGTCCCGCCGTGCCGTTGCACGATGCCGTACACGACAGAGAGACCGAGACCGGTGCCGCGCTCGCCCTTGGTGGAGTAGAAAGGTTCCAGGCAACGCTCCCGCTCCTCCGTCGTCATGCCGATGCCCGAATCGGCGATGGCCACCACCACCCCCGCGTCGGTTAGGTGCGTCGAGATATCAATGACGCCGCCCGCCGGCAGCGCATCGACCGCATTGAAAATGAGATTCGTCAGCACCTCGCGCAACTCGGAGGCATTGGCGAGCACTGGCGGCACTTCGGCCAGCTTCTGCCGCACGCGGATTTGAATGCCGCTGGCCAGCCGCTCGTTGCTCCACTTAGGCGAAGTGAGCGAGACGATCTGCGCCACGAGATCGTTGAGGCTGACCGCGTGCCGAATCTCATCCTCGGCTGGGCGGTAAAATTCGCGCAAGCGCGCCACCACGTGGGTGGCATCCTGGGCCGCGGCCATGACATTGTGCATGTAACCGCGCTCGCGGGGAGGAGCGTGCGCCTGCAAATACGGCAGAAGCAGCTCGCTGTAGCCGAGGACCATCGTGAGCGCGTTATTAAAATCGTGCGCGATGCCGCCCGCCATCATGCCGAGGGCGCTGAGACGTTCCTGGCGGACGACCGATTCCTGAGTCGAGCGGAGTTCGAGCAGGGTGGCTTCGAGTTGAGCCGTCCGCTCGCGCACCTGCTGTTCGAGCATCCCATTTTGCCGCTGGAGCGCTTGATGCAGAAAGCGGTTCTCCAAAAGATTTTTCATCCGCAGAAGCACCTCGGAGTGGTCGATCGGCTTCGTCACCAAATCCTTCGCCCCCGCCGCCAGTGCGCGGCGCTTTGTCTCCATCGTGATGTCCGCCGTCAGTACCAGGATCGGCAGGTAGCACTCGGGCTCGATGACGGCCTTGAACTGCTCTAGCAGTTGAAAGCCATCGAGGTACGGCATGTGCAGATCGAGCAGGACGATGTCCGGCTCATGTTCGAGGAAAAGCGCCAGCGCCTGCCGTGGGTCGTTTGTGCTCCAGACGGCGCTACAGCCGATCATCTCCAGGATGCGCTCCAACAGCCGCACGTTCGACGACTCGTCATCGACGAGTAGCACGCGGGCTTTGCTGATGATGGAATGGGGCATGGCGCAAGTTGCTGACTCCTCGGAAACGCGGAGGCGTTTTCGGTCGGCATGGGGAAATTAGCACGTAATGTGCCTGCTCCCTCGCCGTCTTCCCCGCCCTCTGCCTGGGGCTCTGTGCCCTTCGCGCCCCCATAGGCAACCTTCGAAGCCGTGTCTCACTCTTTTGTAACTAAATCGCTCAATGCGGGGTGGTTCGCAGTTTTGCGAGCGCCGGCCTCTGGGGCTTCGTGCGGAGTCTCACCATGAACGACGGCTCCTCACGCCCCGCCGAGCGAGTGCGGCAATTTTTCGGCGCCATCGCCGAGCGCTACGATTTGACCAATCGCGTGCTGTCGGCCGGGTGCGACGTCCGGTGGCGCACCCGAGCCGCCGGGCTGGTGCGCGAGTGGCAGCCCGGCATCGTGCTCGACCTCGCAACCGGCAGCGGCGATCTGGCGATGGCCCTCGCCGCCGCCTGCCCCAAGAGCCGGGTCATTGCCGCCGACTTCTGCCCGGCCATGCTCGCCCGAGCGCGCGCCAAGGGAGTGCGAGACACCGTGGTCGCCGATGCCCTTCACCTCCCGTTCGCTCCCGGAACCTTCGATGCCATCACCGTCGCCTTTGGCCTGCGCAATATGGCCTCCTGGAGCGGCGCGTTGTGCGAAATGGAGCGCGTCCTTCGCCCTGGCGGGCGCCTCCTCCTCATGGATTTTTCCCTGCCGCGCGCCCCGCTCTTGTGGCTCTACCGGCCCTACCTGCGCCACCTCCTGCCGCGCCTCGCCACTTTGGTCACCGGCCAGCGCGAAGTGTACGAATACTTCGCCGATTCGATCGAGCGCTTCCCCAGCGGGAAGGAAATGCGCCAGCTCCTCGCCAGCTCTGGACTCCACTGCGAACAGCAGATTCTCCTGCAAGGCGGCATCGTCACCATCCATGTGGCTGGGAAGGAAGTCTCTTCGGGAACGCCAGCCTGATCCCACCGGTTCGGCTCGTCTGAGTGACTAGCCGCATGGTAGTCTCTCCCCTATGCGCGCCTCCCATTTTTTTTGCATCGCACTCTGCTCCCTGCTCGGCGGCTCAGCTTTTGCCGAGTGGCCCGAGGTGCCGTTCGCGACGGTGCGGGCGTATGCCTGGCCGCTGACGCGCAATGAGCCGGAGGTCATCACGCCGCATCTGCACCCCGCCAAAGGCGCGCTTGATCCGCGAGGGATTGTCCTCACACCTCCGCAGGTGCAGCGGCTCCTGCTGGCCGAAAAACGGCGCTTCGCTCCCCGCCCCGCCGCGGGTTGCTACGTGCCGCACAATGCGTTTGTCTTCTTCAGCGCGCGCGGTGAGCCGGTCGCGTTTCTCGAGATTTGCTTTGATTGCCTCGGCGTGCGCCTCTCGCCGACTGATCCCGATTGCGACCCCGACTTCCTGGCGCTGGGAGCGCTCTGCGCGGAACTAAAGCTCCCCTTTGGCCGCTTCAAAAGCCTCGCTGAATTCCGGGCAGCCACCGCCCCGCTCCTGAACCATTCGCGGTGAGCCGAGTGCCGTCCGCGGACGGTCCCTGGCGTCGCGGCCGCCATTGGAGGGAAAGGGCGCTTCGCGTTCTCTTTTGGAGGGCGATTAGGAAGCCACCTTATCCGGCCGGCTCAGGCGTGACGTTCGAGGTGCTGAGGGCGGCGGCGACGGCGAGGAGCTGAGCGGTTTCGGAGGCGGGCCAGTCGTAGGCGGTGGCTTTGGCGATGCCGAGCACGCCGCAGAGCGCGCCGGCGGGGGAGAGCATCGGGACGGCGATCGAGCCTTCCATGCCGGTCGTCCGAGCGGCGGGCCGAGCCTGGCCAGAGGTGTCGGTTTGCAGATTACAGATGGTGATCGGTTCGCGGCGCTCGGCGGCGAGTCCGGCGATTCCTTTGCCGAGCGGCACACTTTGGACGAGCGCGACGACGTTGGGCGGGAGACCCGCATGGGCGGCGAGTCGCAGCAGGCCGGGGGCGGCGGGGTCGGTGAGGTGGATGGTGCCGGCCTGGCATCCGAAGTGCGCCAGGATCGCCTGGAGCGCCCCGTCGAGCGAAGCGCGCTGCACGGCGGCGGCAAGTGAGGGAGGCAGGCTGGAGGAACTCATCGCGGAATGGTGCGGAAAGCCCGCGCCCCTGTCCACGCCGGAGTCCTTCAAGCCGCGGCGCCGGCGACGGCTGCCCGCTGGGGATTGTTTAGCGCCTGCCCCATCGCTTCCTTCAGCCGCTTGAAATCGACCGGCTTGGTGAGGTGCGTGCTGAAGCCGGCTTCGAGGCTCTTGCGGACATCCTCCTCCATGCCGAAGCCGCTGAAAGCGATGCCGGGCAGGTGGTACTGCTCGCGAACCGCGCGCATCAGGTCCGTGCCGTGCCCATCCGGCAGACCGAGATCGCTCACAAGGATGTCGAATGGCGCGGCGCCTGCCTTTTCCAGCGCGTCGGCGACGGAACTGGCTGGCGTTACCTCATACCCGGCGCGCGTCAGGAGCTTTTCCAAGGTGATGCGGGTATCGAGATGGTCATCCACGAGCAATACGCGGCGCGGCAGAATCCCGGAGAGCCGCAGCTTTTGCGTGTGCGTGATCGGGGTGGCCGCGGGCGGGGCGGGGCGGGCGGGGAGCGCGATGGTGAAGGTGGAGCCCCAGCCGCGGCCCCGACTGTGCGCGCGAACCATGCCGCGATGTTTCTCCACAATCGTGCGGCAAATGGAGAGGCCAAGGCCGAGGCCACCGAATTGTTTGGTGACGCCCTCGCCGCCTTGCTCAAAGCGCTCGAAAATCTTCGGCAGGACTTCGGGTGTGATGCCGATGCCGCTATCGGTAAGATCGATGCGCACCTTGTCGCCCTCGTTTTGCGTGACGACCTCGATGCGGCCGCCAGCGGGGGTGAACTTGATGGCGTTGCGGAGCAGATTCCAGAAGACCTGCTGCAGGCGGGCGCTGTCGCCATAAACCCAGGCTTCCGATGCTTCGAGTCGTTTGGTGACGGTGAGTCCCTTCTGCCGAAACTCGGTGCGGCAGGTTTCGAAGATATGGCGCAAGAGAGCGTGGAGATCCACCTGGCCGGAATGCAGCTCGAGCTTGCCGCTGGTGATGCGGGTGAGGTCCAGCAGATCGTCGATGAGGCGGGCCTCGAGCTGGACGTTGCGCAGGACCATGGCGAGATCGTCGCGGGTCTCCTGGCCGAGTTGCTCGTCTTCGGCGAGCACGCCGAGCGTCATGATGGAGGGGGTGAGCGGCGTGCGCAGTTCGTGAGAGAGGACGGCCATGAAATCGTCCTTCGCGCGGCTCGCCTGCTCGGCGGCGTCGCGGGCCTGCTCGAGTTCCGCGCGGCGTCCGGCGATATTGGTGAGCATCTCGAGGCTGTTCTGGATGGAGATGATGAGAAAGGCGTCTTCGAAGACGATCCAGCCGACGTGTTCCAGCCAGCGCCAATGATCCACGCCAGCCGTGCCGAAGACCGAGAGCGGCCAGAAGAGACCGCGCACAAATTGATCCCCCGCCGTGATGGCGGTGGCCGTCGCGAGCACGCGCCAATCCCGGTAAAAAGCGAGAAAGGCGAGCGAGCCGAAGACGTGGAAATGAGTCTCGATCCGCCCACCGGTCAGGTGAATGAGCAAGCCGGACATGAGCATCTGGCCGACGGCCACGCCATGACGCGTCAGCGGGGTCGCGGGCCGCAGCAGCACCAGCGCTACAGGAATCGCCGTGAAAAGCCCTCCGAGCAGAATGGCCGCCATGACTTGCCAGGGCGCGCTCGCCCCGGTGGCCGCCCAGGAGCGCGGCGAGACGACGATCGAGCCGAGCACGCAGACCCCATATTGCACCAGCATGAGGATCATGAAGGAGCGATCCACGCGTCCGGCGAGGGTCACGCGCTGCTCTTCAAAAAGTTCAGCCGCGCGCTGCAAAGCCGCGGGCGTGCTCGGCACGAAATGGCGGGGAGTTTTGAGTGGAGAGATGAACGCGGGCGCGGACATGCGTGAGGAGCAAGACGGCGCCCCGGTTACGGCCAAGGGAAAGCCACTTCCTGCAAACATTCATCGTTTTGAGCAAATGCCAAGCCGAGTGGCGGGCATTCCGGAATGGGACGTTGACTGACGGGCGGCAAACGCCCGTGAAGACGGAGACCGCCCGCCGAAGGCGACCGTTCGAGCCTTTTGAAGAAGCTAAAGAGCACTTGGAAGCACTACACTGTCAGGGCCGGGAGTCGGGCGGAGGCGTTTCCGCAGGCACTCTGGAGACGGCGGGCGGGGGTGGAGTGGCAGTGGGATTGACAAGGGCATCGCCAGGATAGAGGACCGGAGCCGCGGAGGCAGCCGGAGGATCGCTTTCGCTGGGCCGGGACGCAGGGCGTTTCGCAGCAGCGGCGACGAGGACGCCGATGATAACGACGAGGGCAAGGATCAGCAGGGGGACGAAGAAGAACCAGCTCATGGAGAGCACGGAAGATGGAGGAATCCGTGCGCCGACTGAAGCTCTCTTTGGATGAGGCGCTTCCTTCGATCTTCGGGTGACCTCGCTACAGGGATGGAGGTTGCGCGAAGCTGAAGCCGCTCAGTGGCTCGGCCGGCAGCAGGCCGCGTGCGAAACAGATGGCGTGGAAAGCGGAGCCGAGCATCTGTGGATGCATGAGGGTCTGGAAGGCGCGGACTTCCTTTTGCCGGGCTGCGCTCCATTCGTCGGTATCCGCGAAGTGAAGCCGTGCGAGGCCGGTGATGAAGTGGTGCTGATCGGTGAAGCCCGCGAGGGTGCAGCCGGCGGCACAGGCTGCCTCTGCCAGGGCGGTGAAATCGACGTGCGCCGTGAGGTCGAGAGCACCTGGCGTGGCAAGCGGATCGTCGGCGCGCTGGTGTTGCGCGTAGGCGGAGAGCGTCCCCTCGCGTCGGTCGGGCCGGTAATAGGCAGCGCGCGTGTGGCCGTAATCGACGGCCAGCAACCAGCCGCGCACCAACCGGGCGGCAACTTGCTCCACCCACTCAGGGACGAGCAGGCAGATTTCGGTTTGATAGCCGAGCGGCACTTCGGGAAGCGTCAGGAGCCGGGCGCGCAAAGTGTCCTCGGCGATTGGGGCATCCGCCCAATTGAAGTTCCCGTCTTCCCACGCCACGCGCCGCTCGCACCAGCCGTCATCAACGCGGCGTACGACTCGCACCGGGAAGGCATCGAGCAGTTCATTAGAGAAGTGGACGCCCACGAAAGGTTCGAGGGCGGTAAGACTGTTTCTCCATCCCACCTTTTCTCCAAAGCTGGCCAGGCGAGTGCGCTGCGCTGCGGCCCCGTGCGCGAGCGGCTCCACGATCACGTAGCGGAGCGCTTGGAAAAAGGCAGGCTCAAGCTTCCGCGCGCCTTCCAAAACATCATGCGCAAAATCGCCGCCGTGCGCCCCTTGTTCGATCACGGCAAACTCCGCCGGGCTCCCGAGCCGGTGCCACATCTCGGCAAATTGTCGCATCAACAAGCGCCCGAAGAGCGGCCCGACGCTGACGTTCGTAAAGTAATCGCCGCCGCGCCCGATCCGCGCGCGCCCCGAAGCGTAATAACCATGCTCGGGATGATAGAGCGCCGCCTCCATGAACGCGGCGAAGGTCATGGGGCCTTCGCGCTGAATGCGAGCTGCGAGGAGGGCGGCGAGGGGCATGGTGAGCGCGGCCACTGATCAGCGCTGTCGGTCTCAGCCATCAGTACGCAACACTGGGAGGATGCCGCGCTCGGGGAGGATTGTCGCTTGAGAATCGTGCGGCGCGTGGGAGTTTGCGCGCGCTCCCATGTCCTCTCGACGATTCCTGTTAAGCCCAGCGCTGGCCTGGCTGTGCTTGGCAGTGAGCGCGGGCGCGGAGTCCCCGGCAGAAGATTTTCAGGAGCGGATTCGCCCGCTCGTCGAGCAGTACTGCCTTGATTGCCACGACGGACCCAAGGCCAAAGGCGACGTGAACCTGGCTCGCTTCGAGACGCTCGACACACTATGGAGCAATCCGAAGCTTTGGGAAAAAGTCGCCGTACAATTGCAGGACCGCGTGATGCCGCCGGTGCGCAAAACGCAGCCGAGCGAGGCAGAGCGCGGAGCGCTGCTCGAATGGCTGCGTGGCACCCTGGAACATCCCAATCCCGCCCAGATGCCACATGATCCGGGGCCGGCGCTGATCCGGCGGCTCAGCCGTCTCGAGTACGACTGCACAGTGCGCGATCTGCTGGGAGTTGCCTCGAGACCTGCGGCCGCCTTTCCGCCGGACGGCGGCGGAGGGGCGGGCTTTGACAATAACGCCTCCACCTTGTTTCTTCCGCCGCTGTTGTTGGAAAAGTACCTGGCCGCAGCGGAGAAAGTGGTCGCGGAAGCCAGGCCCGAGTTGCTCTTCGCGGCCGCTCCTTCGCCAGATATGAGCGAAGACGAGGCCGCGCGCGAGAATCTATCCCGCCTCGCCTCACGCGCTTTTCGCCGACCCGTCGGATCGGAGTCGCTCGCGCGCCTCCTGAGCATCTACACGGCTACTCGCCAGCGTGGAGAGAGCTTCGCTTCAGCCGTGCAACTCGCCGCCAAGGCGGTGCTCGTCTCGCCTCAATTCCTCTTTCGCATTGAGCAGGCGGCCCCTGGCGCCAGCGAGCCGCACCTCGTGGACGACTACGATCTCGCGACGCGGCTCTCCTACTTTCTCTGGTCCTCGATGCCCGATGAAGAACTCTTCCGCCTCGCGAGCGAAAACCGGCTGCACGAGCCCGCTGTGCTCGAGGCGCAGACCCGCCGTTTGCTGGCTGACTCCAAGGCGCGCATCTTCGCGGAAGACTTCGCGACGCAGTGGCTGCGAACCAAGGAATTGCACACAGCGGTCGCACCGGCGCCGGACAAATTTCCGCACTTTACCCCAGCGCTCCGCGAATCCTTCTACGAGGAGTCGGTTCTCTTTTTTCAAGGGCTGCTGCGCGATAATCTGCCCATCACCGATTGCCTCGCTTGCACCTATACGTACGCCAACGAAACGCTCGCCGCCTTCTACGGGCTCACGCCGATCGAAGGCCCCGAAATGCGCCGCGTCGCTCTCACCGACGGCACCCGCGGGGGCGTGCTCAGCATGGGCGGCGTCCTCGCGCTGACCGCGTACCCGCGGCGGACCAGTCCTGTCTTGCGCGGCAAGTGGGTCATGGAGGAAATCCTCGGCACGCCACCCCCGCCCCCGCCTTCCGATGTGAATACAAAAGCGGTTGAGAAGAGTGGCGACGGCCTCTCCTTTCGGCAACGCCTCGAGCAGCATCGTGCCGACGCCAAGTGTGCGGGATGCCACGCGCGCATGGATCCGCTTGGTTTTGGCTTGGAAAATTATGGCGTCATCGGTGAATGGCGGACCGAAGCCGGCCACGAGCGGGTCGATGCCTCAGGGCAAATGGTTGGGGGCGAAAAGTTCAACGGGCCGGTGGAGTTGAAAGCCCTGCTGCTCACCAGGAAAGCTGAGTTCACCCGCAACCTTGTGGAAAAGATGCTCGCCTACGCCCTGGGGCGGGGCCTTGAACCGGCGGATTGGTGGCCCGTGCAACAGATCACCCGAGCCGTCGTTGCCGACGGGTATCGCGCGCAGACGCTCGTTCTTGGCATCGTGCAGAGCTACCCCTTCCAGTATCGGCGCCCCACGGCGAAAGTGGTGAGTAGTTCCGCCAGGTAGCAGGGTCACCAAGGATGGTGGTGAATACGGCGTCTCCTGTGTTGAGGCGTTGTTTCAGCGTTCGAGGTGTCCGAGTCGTCCTCGCCGCGCGTTTCCACTTTCTTCCAATTCTGCCCACATGAGCCCGTAGCGAAGGCGAACGCGAAAAGCGGAGCGGGACCAAGTCCAAATTGAGATTCACGGCTGCTGCGATTCCCCAGCCCCGCACTTCCTTCTTCGGGAGAGGGCCGCGGTGGGGGCGGGGTGCGTTTTCTTACGCACCTTGCGCCGCCGTATGCTGAAAAATTTGTCCATTGTAAAAAAAGGGCTGCTGGTGCTTCTGCTGCCAGTGCTCTGCCAGGGCATCCTGCTCGGGCTGCTTTTTCACCGGCAGAATGAGCAGCAGGACGCGCAGCGCTGGGCTTTGCACACCAAGGATGTGCTGTTGCAGATCGACCGGATCGTTTCCGCGACGCTTCAGTTGCAGGGGGCGCTGCTCGGATACGTGGTGACGGGCAATGACGAGTATGCCACCGCGCAAGAGGAGGTTTTCCGGCAGATCAGCCCGATGACGGCCAGCTTGCGCGCGCTGGTCGTCGATAATCCGCAGCAGATTGTGCGGGCCACCGCCATCCAGGAGCACGCGCAAGCGCGCATCGACTGGAGCAACCAGGTGAATTCGCTGATGCGCGGCGGGCAGCGCGAGGAGGCGCTCGCCAAAATTCGCACGATGGAAGGGAAGCGGATGGTCGACCAATTGCTCAAGGAGGTGGAGACTTTTCGCGATACCGAGGAGGGGCTCGACAGGCAGCGGCTCGCGCACTTGGAGAAGAGCACCAGCTTTCTCAGCCGGCTGTTGACGGCGGGCTTGATCCTGACCGTCGCGGCGGGGCTCCTGGCGATGTACTTGATTACGCGCGGGCTGACGCATCGCATTGCCGTGCTTCGGGAGAATTCGAAGCGGCTCACGCGGGGGGAGGCGCTGGTGCCGATTGTCAAGGGGAGCGACGAAATTGGTGAACTCGACCGCACTTTTCACGAGATGGCAGAGACGATTGCGGCGGCCCGCGAAACGGAGCGGCAGTTTCAAGAGACGCTTGCAAAGCAGAATGTGGAACTGGCGAGCGCCAATCGCGACCTAGATCATCAGAATCGCGAGAACGAGATGTTTGTGTACAGCGTCTCGCACGATCTCCGCTCGCCTTTGGTGAATCTCCAAGGCTTTTCGCGCGAACTCGGCACCGCGCGCGATGCTATGAAGACGATGCTCGGCAGTGAAATGGATGCGGAGGCGCGCGGTCGGGCGCTCCGGCTCATCGACCGGGATGTGACCGAGCCGATTCGCTTTATCCAATCCGCGGTGATGCGTCTGTCGGCGATCATCGACGCGCTGCTGCGTCTCTCGCGCGCCGGGCGGGTGGAGTACGCGGGCGAGGTGATCGATTTGCAGGCGAAGTTGCAACGGATCGTCGAGGCAATGAGTTCGCAGACCGGACAAAAGGGGGCGAAAATCACGGTCCAAAAGCTGCCGCTGGCCTTTGGCGACCCGACAGCGGTCGAGCAAATCTTTGCCAATCTGGTCGCCAATGCGGTCAATTATCTGGACCCACACCGGCCTGGTGAAATCGAGGTGGGGAGCGTCGGCGAGCCGGCGCCGGAGCTGGCGGGCTTGCAGGTCTTTTATGTAAAGGACAATGGATTGGGAATTGCGGAGGCGTATCTCTCGAAGGTCTTCACGATTTTCCAAAGACTGCATGGCGACATCGCGCCGGGGGAGGGGATCGGGCTGGCGCTCGTGCGGCGGATGGTCGAGCGGCACGGCGGAAAGATTTGGGTGGAATCAAAGCAAGGAGTCGGCAGCACCTTCTTCGTGGCGCTGCCGCCTCGGGAAAAAAGCGCGCTGGTGGTTGCTCCCCGCAGGGAATCCACTAGGCTTGGCGAGCGCCAACACCCCTTCCGCACCTTTATGAGCGAACCGCAGCCGATCACTATTTTGCTGGCCGAAGACGACGATGGACATGCCAGCCTGGTCGAGCGCAACCTGGAGCGCGCGGGGTTGCTCAACGGCTTTTTGCGCGTGCGCGACGGGCAGGAGCTGCTCGATTGCCTCTTCTCCGAGACATGCCCCGCCGGCCGCAAACTTTCGGAGCAAATTGTGGTGCTGCTGGATATCAACATGCCGCGGATCGATGGGATCGAGGCCTTGAAGCAGATCAAAGCCAATCCCGCCACGCAGCGTATTCCCGTGATCATGCTGACGACGACGGACGACCCTCGGGAGATCAACCGCTGCTATGAGCTGGGCGCCAATGTCTATGTGACGAAGCCCGTCGAGTACGAGAATTTCATTGAAGCGATCCGCCGCCTGGGGCTCTTCCTGCAGATTGTGCAGCGGCCCCATAACGGCTTCCCGGCATGAGCGAAGCGCCAGAGTCCGGGCGCCGCTTGTTGTTGCTGGAGGATGATCCCGGCATTCGCTTTCTGGTGCAGCGCACCCTGGAACGCGAGGGGTATGAGGCGTGGACGGCCGGCAATATCATCGAGGCGCGCCGCATCCTGGCGGCGGAACGGGTCGATTGCCTGGTGCTCGACTACCAGCTCGCCAATGGAGAAAACGGACTCGAGTTTTACCGGCAGTTGCAGGCGCATGGGATCGATCTGCCGGCGATTCTGATCACGGGCTTTTCGGATGAGGGGCGCATTTTGGAAGCGATGCGAGCGGGGTTGCGAGACCTCATCCCGAAGACGCCGAACTTTGTGGAACTGGTGGCGCCGACGCTGGCACGCGTGCTGGCGCGCGTCGATCAGGAGCGGCGGCTGAAGGAGGCAGAGGCGTCCAGCAGGGCGAAGGACAATTTTCTCGCGACGCTCTCGCATGAATTGCGCACGCCGCTGACGCCGGTGCTCGCCCTGGTCTGCGCGATGCGCGAAGACGCCCGGCTGCCGGCGGATTTGCGCGAGGACCTGGAATTGATCTACCGCAACGTGGCGCTCGAGGCGCGCTTGATTGACGACCTGCTCGACCTCACTCGCATCTCGCGCGGCAAGCTCGAGTTGCGTCTGCAAAATGCCGATCTCGCGCCGCTCATCGATCATGCCCTAAAGACTTCGCGCGACGGCGACCTGCGGGCGCAGGAGTTGCGGTGGTCGTATGACCTCGCACCGGGGCCTCTGATGGCGAGTGTCGATCCCGCGCGGCTGACCCAGGTCTTTTGGAACGTCTTGAAAAACGCGGTGAAATTCACGCCTGAGGGGGGCGCGATCCATGTCGCCTCGCGCGTGGAGAAGAACGGAAATCATTCCATGATCCACTTCAGCGTGCGGGATTCCGGCCGCGGGATCACACCCGAGGCGTTGCCCCATATTTTCGATGCGTTTGAGCAGGGGAGTCGCGCCGTGACGCGCGATTTTGGCGGGCTGGGACTCGGCCTGGCCATCTCGAAAGCGCTCGTCGAGCTACATCACGGCACCATCTCCGCAAGCAGCGAAGGGCACGATCATGGCGCAACCTTCTCAGTCGAAGTCCCGTGCTGCGGGACCGCGCTGGAGAAGCCCGGTGCCGCGTCTGGATCCACCGCGGGTGGCCCGCTGGCATCCAAGCCAGCGCAGGCGCACCTGCTGCTCGTCGAAGACCATGCCGACACTGCGCTCATCATGGCGCGCATGTTGCGCCGCGCCGGCTTTCGCGTCACCTCTGCTACCAGGATCAAGGACGCCCTGCGAGCTGTCGAGGAGGCTGCGGATAATGGCGACTCCGGGCCGGTCGAGTTTGTCGTAAGCGATCTCGGGCTGCCTGATGGCAACGGCATCGATCTCATGAGCGAATTGCGCCAGCGGCATGGCTTGCGCGGCATCGCCCTGAGCGGGTACGGCATGGAAGAGGATGTCCGCCGTGCTCACGAAGCCGGTTTCCTCCGCCACCTGACGAAGCCCGTGGAATTCAGCAACCTGCTCGCTGCCCTCCGCGAAGTCCTCTCCGACCGCACCGCCTGGGAGGGAACAGAGCGCCTCCGAGATTGATTGGTTGAGACGGCTTCGCTGGTCAAAGCAGCTCCTTGAGCCGAAGCCCTCCGCGGAGTACGATGCCAATGAGCGAAACCCTTTGCTGCGAATGCGGCGCGGCGGGGGCCAGCGGTGCACCGGTGTGCGTGCGATGCGGCGCACCTTCGCCGGATCAGCCGGATGGCCCCGGCATTGGATGCCTTTGGCAAACTAGCGGAACCTGGCTGGGCGTGCCGTGGGTGCAGATCGCTTTCGGCATGGATGCGCAAGGCCAGCCGCGTGTCGCACGCGGCATCGTCGCCATCGGCCAGCGCGCGCGAGGCGTGCTGGCCATCGGCCTGATGGCCACGGGCGTCTTCGCCATTGGCTTTGTCGCACTGGGCGCCGTGTCTCTCGGGGTCGTTGCGGTTGCTGGGCTGGCAGCGTGTGGGGTCAACGCCTTGGCCCCGTGGTCTTTCGGCGTTGCGGCAATCGGCTACTGGGCGGGTGGTCTTGCACCCTGGGGCTGGCACATCCTCGCGCCAGCCACTGCGCTCCCGCCGCACGCCACCAGAGAAGTACCCCGAGCCAGCGAGTGCCTCACCAGCGCTTTAGCCACGCGCTTTGGGATGTGCTGCCGAGACCGGCTTTTACCCTCATCCCCATCACCCCCGCGCGCCTGGCGGAAAAGCGTTCGGTCGGTGATTTCTTCTTCGGGACCGTCTTGGGAGAGGGGGTGCGCCTTGCCGCGCAAGAATGTTTCTCGCAGTCCGCGGCAGCGGCGGGGCCTAATCACGAGATCGCTCGGGCCTCCGCATTTGCGCGCGGCGCTTCTTGACGGGAGGGCTGGTCTCTGGCGCAATGGCCGCTCCATGAATCGTTCCCTCCTTTCTTCTCTTTGCGCGGCGGCTTTGCTCGCGGCGCCTGCTTTTGCCGCCGAGCCGATCCCCGAGGCTAATAAAATCAGCGGCTTCGCCATCGGCTGCCAGGCGTATTGCTTCAAGGATTTCACGCTTTTTGAGGCGATCGACAAGACCGCGGAGGTGGGAGCGAAGGTGATCGAATTTTTTCCGGGCCAGGCGCTTTCGAAGGAGGAGCCGAGCGTAAAGTGGGGTCATGACGCCGCGCCGGAGACGATCGCCAAGGTGAAGGCGAAGCTTGCTGAAAAGGGGATCATTCCGGTGGCCTATGGCGTGGTCGGCATCCCGAAGGATGAGGGTGGCGCGCGCAAGGTCTTCGAATTTGCCAGGAAGATGGGCATCCGGGTGATCAACACGGAGTCGGTCGATTCGATTGATACGTTTGAAAAGTTGGTCAAGGAGTACGACATCAAGGTCGGATTCCACGATCACCCGAAGCGGCCGAACGACGCGAATTACAAGATGTGGGATCCGAATTACATCTTGTCTGTGGTCAAGGATCGCGATCCGCGCATCGGCTCGTGTGCCGATACCGGCCACTGGCAGCGGAGCGAGCTCGACCCCGTGGAGTGCCTGCGCATCCTCAAGGGACATATCGTGAGCAGCCACTTGAAAGACTTGAACGTGCGCAATGCGGCCGGACACGACATGCCTTATGGGACTGGCAGCGGCAACATCGCGGGCACGCTGGCGGAGTTCGCCGCGCAGGGATTTAGCGGGCCGATCTCGGTGGAGTACGAGTATCACATGAAAGAGAGCGTGCCGGAGATCAAGCAGTGCTTCGACTTCATGCGCGCCTACAAACCGGCGAAGTAACTGAGCGTGCCTTCCTGAGTCTCACACGGAGAGGACGGAGGAGGCACGCCGGCCGATTACCCCCGATTCCGCTCAGCGCCGCGGGGGGCGTCCCTCGCTGGCCGCAACGCTGCCGCTTCTAAATGCCGACACGTCCGCCGATGGCAGCCATCTTCAAAACGGCCCCGAGTGAGCGGGTGAAGTAGTCGATCTCTTCGTCCGTATTGTAGAACTGGAGTGAGGCGCGGACGGTGCCGTTCTTGAAACCGAGAAGGTCGTGGAGCGGGTGTGCGCAATGAAAGCCACCCCGGACCATGACACCGTAGGTGTCGCTGAGCAGGCGGGTAATGTAATCGGGCGTGAGCCGCTCGTTTACGAGCGCGAACGAGACCAGGCTGGTCCGCTCCACGCCAGCGGCTGGCTCGCAGGTCCGCAGACCCGGCAGTTCACGCAGGCCCGCCTGCAAATGCTCCGCGAGCGCGTGGGTCCTCGCCTCGATGGCGTCGCGACCGATGCTCTGCAGATACTCGATGGCGGCGGCCATCCCGATGACGCCCGCGATATCCGGCGTGCCCGCTTCCAGACGCCAGGGCAACTCGCGCAGGTCGTAGGAGTAATCAGCCGACACCCGGTTGACCGTCCCGCCGCCGAGCGCAGGGATGAGCGCTTCGAGTTGCGCCTGTTTGCCGTAGAGGACCCCGGCGCCTGTCGGGCCGCACATCTTGTGACCGGAAAGTACCAGAAAGTCGCAGTCCAGAGCCTTCACATCGGGCACTGTGTGGGCGCCGCATTGCGCGGCATCGACCAGCAGCGGCAGGCCACGGCGATGCGCGGCGGCGGCCCATGCTTCCACATCGACGATGGCGCCGGTGACATTGGAGCAAAGCGTCACGGTGATCAGCCGGGTCTTCTCATCGATCATCGCTTCCGCGGCTTGGAGATCGGGCAGACCGTTGCTCTCCAGCGGGGCGCCGCGATACGCGCAATGCGAGCGCCAGGGCAGGATGTTCGAATGGTGTTCCAGCAAGGTGCCGATGACATTCTCATCCGCCGCCAGCCGGAGGCCCGCGGCGACGAGCGCAATCCCTTCCGTCGCGCCACGCACAAAAATGGTCTCCTGCGATTGCGCGTTGAGGTACTTCGCGATAATCTCGCGGCTCTCCTCATAGGCGGCGGAGGCCTCCTCGGAAAGCAGATGCTTGCCGCGATGAATGTTGGCGGGAAATTCGCCATAATATCTCTGCATGGCCGCGAGCACCGGCTGCGGCTTGAGCGAAGTGGCGGCGCTGTCGAGATAGACAATTGGGCGGCCCACCACCTCGCGTTTGAGGATCGGGAAGTCGTCGCGGATCTCGGCAATGCTTTTCATGGCGGGTCAGTTGCGCTCGGGAGCAGGGCGCTCAGGTCGGTGTCAATTGCGAGAAGCAGAGCCGATAGCGACCCGCGGGTTGCGTCGGCACGATCTCCTCGCGCCGCTTGATTTCGATTTCCGCGTCTTCCCCAAGGAGGACGTGAAGTGCCTGGATCAAACCGGCTTCATCGAGCGGCTGCTGCTTGTCCTGTAGAACAACCTCGAGCAGATAGCGGCTGCGCGTCTGTTGGACCACATTGTAGAAGGCGACATTGCCACACCATGAGCCGCCGGTGATCGCGAGGTCCACCGCCCGCGGAGTCACGATTTTTCCGGTCGTGGTGGCGATCGCTTCCGCGGCCCGGCCTTCGAGGCTGGCGATGTTGGGCAGATGCCCCAAGGGTGAGCAGAGGCACGGCTCCGTCGCGGCCAACGCCAGATCGCCCAACTCATACCGCAGCAAGGGAGTCAGTCGATTATGAGTGGTCAAGGTCGTTGCGACCACGCGCCCCAACTGGCCGGGGCCGGCGGGCCCACCGCCTCTTAACAGTTCCAGGTGAACACCTGGCCCGACATGATAGTTCCCGCGCGCGACATTCGACCGCCGCAAAGCCCATCTCGCTGCTCACGTAACAACACGAAACCGGACAGGCGAAGACTTCTTCGAGCAAACGGCGATGGATGCGGCTGCAAACCTCCACATGCAGGTGGATAAAACGAATCTTCGGGACAGGTCGCTTGGTTCGCTGAAGATAGCGCGCCAGCGGATACATGTAGGAGCCCGCGCCCATCAGCCCGACCGGCTTGAAGCGCTCGATCTCCTGCAGGTATTCCTCCATCCGGGCGTCGCTCACCGTGCAGGCATTGCGAAAAGCATTCATCAGCAGCACGTTGCCGAAGAGGATCCGGTGCTCGTAAGGGACCGCCGTCTCCATATGGCAGGTGGCGCCCGTGCAAGCCGGCGGGATGATCAGGCAGACACGTGCGGGCTGCGGCGGCGCCAGTGGTCCCGAGCGTCTCGTAGAGCGTGTAAGCGTAGTTATTCACGCCCGCCAGCGTCTGCGTGCGCGCTCCGGTGCTTCCGGAGGAACTGCGCCAGACCAGTTCGCCCCACCAGCCGGATGTTGCCCGAGGCTTTCGGGATGCAAGGTATCGAAGTTTTCGCGCAATAGCGTCTTCGTCAGCCGGGGAAACTTAAGCGAGATCGCGCTGATCCTAGAGCTCCGCTTCGTTGAGCTGCGCCTGTCTCGAACTGCGCGCGGTAATAAGGCACTTCCTCGCGCATGCGTTGTACGCCGCTCGTAGTCGCGGCCAATTCGCGCGCGCGCTGTTCCGACCCTCCTGGTCCCAATATTCATCGCGAATCGAGGCTCCCGATGCGGAGTCTCCGACTTCAGCCATCGCAACTGTTCGAGGCGCTGCAGGCAGGTGGCGACTGTCCTCATTCACCTCCTAGGCAAAGTGGAGCTGGACATAGCCGGCGATCGCCTCCACCCCTGTTCACCCTTGAATTGCTGCAAGGCACGAGTGATGTGTCCTTCGCTCTTCTGTGAACCAGCATTGGGCTTCCGTCACTGGATCGACTGCCACGTAATGCAGTCTGTCGGCGTCCGAGCCCGGGGAGATAGCGCGGCTCCAGCACGATCTCGGGCCGTAACAAAGGGAAAGTTAAATGGCTTCATTGAGATAGGCCACGCCGGCTGGACGGGCGCTTGGGATCTCCGCGCCGCGAACTCAGGGGCGGGCAGGCTCACCTCTTCGAGCTAAAATGTCGAGAGATTGCTGCTCCGCCTCTTCCTCATCTACCCACGAAGAATCGTGAATCTTACGTTGACTCCACAAGATGTTGTGGTGATTGTGGGTTCGGCTCCCTCACCTGACACAAGATGCTCTGCCCCAAATGCGGGACCTTTGAAGATAAAGTGGTCGATTCGCGGCTCTCAAAAAATGGCCGCAGCATTCGGCGTCGCCGCGAATGCATCGGCTGTGAGCATCGTTTCACCACGTATGAGGAGATCGAGCGCGTCGAACTGCGGGTAATTAAGAGCGACGGCAGCAGCGAGCCGTTCGATAAACGCAAAGTCCTCGGGGGCCTCGTGAAAGCGTGCGAACGCCGCCCAGTCACCCACGAGCAACTCGAAAATGCCGTGGAGGAGATCATTCAGGAGCTGGAGGGCCTTTCACTCCGCGAAGTCCCCTCCAGCGTCGTCGGCGGCAAGGCGATGGAGCAGATCCACGCTCTCGATGAAGTCGCCTACGTCCGCTACGCCTCGGTCTATCGCCGGTTCCAGGATGTGGGGGAATTCATCGATGAAATTCAATCGCTCGAGCACCGCCAAAAGCGCAACGCCCTTCAGCCTGATCTCTTCAAGTAGCGTCCGCTCCCATTCCGATGATCGCTTTCCGTGACAATCTCCCGCTGATTGAGCACAGCAACGGGCAGGTCTCCGCGTTTGAGCGCGATTGGCTGACCCGCTCGCTGGCGCAAGCCGCCGCCAAGGCTGGATACCATCATTGGTGGCTGGCAACGCACGTCTCCCAGAGCGTTACCGAATACCTGCGGAACCAGCGTGAGGAAACGGTCATTCACGTCGGAAAACTGAGCAGTGCGGTAAAGACCGCTTTGGAGGGAATCGGCTACCCCGACGTGGCGCAGTTTTATCAACCAATTCGCCCGCGAGCGCATTTCTCGCTCGTGACCCTGGCCCATGAAGCGGCCAGCGGAGGGTACGAACTGATCTTTTTTCAACGACTCCGCCAGGTGCTGGCCGATCTGGTGCAAGATCGCACAAGCGATTTTGAGCTGGGCGGGCTGGAGAGCAGCGTGCGTTTGCTCACGGCATGTCGCGTCTGGTCAGCACGCTGCGACCGTTTGCGCGATGAGATTATTATCTTCGTCCGTTCGCAAACTTTGCTTGCGGCTGGCGAAAATGAGGTGACTTTCGCGCTCGCCTAATCCTGCCTTCGGGATTAGGGGCGCCAAGTTCGGTGCAAGCGAAAGAGGGGCGGAGAGATGTTCTTGGACCATCGCTGCCGGAACGCGAAACCCCATGACCCTTTTCGAAAAGATCGCCGCACGCGAAATTCCCGCGGAAATCGTGTTTGAAGACGCGCGTTTTCTCGCCTTTCGCGATGTGCACCCGCAAGCGCCGGTCCACGTGCTCATTGTCCCCAAACGGGTGATTACCCGTCTTGGCGAAACGGTGCCGGACGATGCGGCGCTGCTGGGGGAAATGTTGGTCGCCACCCGGACGATTGCCGAGAAGCTGGGCGTTTTGGAAAGCGGCTATCGCGTCATCATCAATAACGGACGCGATGGCGGTGAAAGTGTTCCGCATTTGCATCTGCACTTGCTGGCCGGGCGGACCTTGGCGTGGCCGCCGGGCTAACTTTCCTTTCTTTCTCGCTTTTCCTCATTGGCCCCCTTCCTCCTCTTCTCGCCACATTCATGCATTTAGCGCTGTTCTATCTGCCCATTATTTCGGTGCTCGTGATCAATGTGGCGCGCATCATGGAACTTCGTACACCACGCGACCTCGTCGATGGGGAGGTCCGGTCAAGCGCGACGCTGCGGCTATTCTTTGTCGTCGGGAGCCTAATTTTTCTGTGTTCCATTGCCGAGTATCTCTTCGTTAGCCGCGGGGCCAATTGGCTCCTGTTCGGCGTTGGCTGGACGTGCGCCCTCGTTTCGTTTGCGATTCGCCGCCGCGCGATCGCCGCCCTTGGGCGCTTCTGGAGTTTGCAGGTCGAAATTCGCGCGGAGCATGAATTTGTCCGATCCGGCCCGTTCCGTTTCATGCGCCATCCCGCCTATTTCTCCATGATCCTGGAACTGCTGGCGCTGGCTTTGATCTGCAACGCCAGGTGGACCATGCTGCTCGTTCCGCTCCTTTTCGTGCCTGTGCTCCTGCAACGCGTTCGCCTCGAAGAGACGGCCCTCCTCGATAAATTTCGCGAGGCCTATCGTGAGTACCAGCGCACGACGCCTGCTCTCTTCCCGCGCGTATGGTAAATCGAGCCGCTCACTTTCAGCTTGGCCGCCGGGTGGTCATCACCGGCATCGGCACCATTGCGCCCAATGGGCTCACGGTTGACAAATTCTGGCGCAGCCTGCGTGAAGGGGTGAGCGGCGTCGGCGCCGACCGCAGCGTTACGATGTCTCCAAAATGCCAGTGAAGGTCTCGGCCGAAGTGAAGGGGTTCGACATTTCCAATTACATCGACGAGCCGCGGAGCTCCAAAAAGGACCTGGGCGTGCAATACGGGCTCGCCGCCGCCGTTCAAGCGCGTGCGCGATGCGGGCACTGCTCATCAAGGAGATGAACCCCGACCGCATCGGCATCGTCGAGGGGACGACCACCAGCGGCGCTTCCAATGTTCTCAAGGTGCAGGAGAGCGTCAACAGCAGCACGAAGATTCATCCCTACAATGCTATCGGAGGCTATTGCGGCGAGGGGAGCAGCGCCATCGGCATGGAACTCGGTATCCTCGGGCACGCGCTGACCTGCTGCTCCGGCTGCGCTTCCGGCAGCGACGCGCTCGGTTACGCTTGGAAGTCGGTGCGCGACGACGACGCGGATGTGATGATCGCCGGCGGCTCTGACGCGATCTTCCCGGCGCAGCACTACGGCTTCTGCCGTTTGCACGCGATGAGCGAACTGGAAGGCGAGCCGGGCACGCAGATGCGGCCCTTCGACCGCTCACGCGACGGCTTCGTGCTGGGCGAGGGGGCGGCCTTCTTCGTCATCGAGGAAATGGGGCACGCCCTGGCGCGCGGGGCGCGCATTTATGCGGAGTTCCTTTCCCACGGCCGCAGTTGCGAGTCGTACCATCCCACTGATCCCCATCCCGAGGCGCTCGGCTACATCGCCGCCATGCATCGCGCCTTGCGCCGGGCCGACTTAACGGGCGACGAAGTCGATTACGTCAATGCGCACGGTTCCGCCACGCCTAAGAATGATCCGCTCGAAACCAAAGCGCTGAAAGCGGTCTTTGGCAGCCACGCGCGGCGGCTCTCCATCAGCGCGAGCAAACCGGTGACGGGGCACACGATGGGTGCCTCCGGCGCGATCGAGGCGGCGGTTTGTGTGCTCGCGATTCATCATCGGGAAATGCCGCCGACGATCAATCTGCGCACGCCGGATCGCGGGCTGCGATCTCGATTATCTCGCACATGGCGCGCGGCCTTACCCCATCGACGTCGCCATGAACCTCAATGCAGGGTTCGGCGGGCGCTACGCCTGTCTGCTCTTCCGCCGCGTCTGAATCTCCCATGCACCTCTTCGAAATCGCCGCTCTCGTCGCCTGCCTGCTCAACCTGGCGCTGGCGATTTTCGTCCTTGGCCAGGATGCGCGCTCTTCGCTACACCGCGCCTATTTCGTCTGGGGCTTGGGCGTGACGTTGTGGAATCTCGGCGCGTTCTTTCTTTACCAGCGGCTCGAGTCCCGAGATGGCGCTTTTCTGGGCCAAGATGCTGCAGTTCGGCATCATCATCGCGCCGCTGGGCCTCTATGAAACAGCGCGCCTGATCTCCCATCGTCCGAGCGCAACCGCGCCTCCTGGCTTGCTTCTCAGTGCTCCACTTCGTCTTCGCTGGTTCGCTGGGTACTTCATGGCTGGTTGCGGGCGTGCAGGCGATGAAGTTCGGCTTCTGGATGAAGCCGGGGCCGCTCTTCTGGCTCTACACCGTCTCGTACAGTTTTCTGACCGTGAGCCCGATGGTTTTTCTTTTCCGCGCGATGCGGACGAGCAGCTCGTTTCACCGGGCCCGCGTGCGGGCGCTTCTCGCCGCCATCGCGCTCATCTGGGTCGCCGGCACCAACGATCTGCTGCCGATCCTCGGGATGACCAGGTACCCGCTCGTTGGACTTCACTTCTACCCGCTCGGCAGCATGGCAGCCTGCATTTACATGACGATTGTCGCGTATAGTGTGCTCCAGCATCGTTTGCTCGATGTGCACGTCGCACTCGGCCGCTTCATGGCGCATGCGGTCCGGTTTGGGTTTCTCACGATGTGCTCGCTGTGCCTGCTGCTGGTGATGAACATCTTCTGGGGCGATCATTTCAACGTTATTTCATTCACCGGGGCGTTGATGGTGCAGATCGCCAGCGCGATCCTCGCCACCCTCCTCTTTCCGCGGCTTTTCGGAGCTGGCTCGGACACGCTGGAGCGCAAGATTCTCGGAGACCGCCTCGAGTACCGCGATCAGGTCCGAAACTTCGTGCAGGCGATGACTTGGTACGCCGATTTCCCAACGCTCTTTGGAGAGCTGCATACCCTTCTGGAGAAGACCTTCCGCCTCCAGAGCTATTCCGTTCTGCTGCGGGATGTCACCGGCTCCTTCGAGCTTTACCGCACCCATCCCGAGGATCTCGCCCATCAAGTACCTGACTTGGAGGGCAACTCCCCCGTTGCACGCTATTTCGACCATCATGAAGGCGTTTGCCTCACGCGAGTGGCGCTGCGCACGGGCGGCTCGGCTTTGGAAGAAGGGGCTCGCGCCGCCCTGGAGCAATACCAGGCGGCTCTCTGCTTTGTGCTTCGTTCGCAGGATGAGCCGGTCGGCTTTCTGTTCATCGGCCCCAAAGCCTCGCAGGAGCCCTTCACCGTCACGGACATCAAGCTCTTCTCGTCGCTCGTCAAGACGCTCGGCTTCGTCGTGAACCAGATTCGGCTGAAGACGCAACTCATCCAGTCGCAGGAGTTCGAGTTGCTGGGCCGCATGTCCAGCGGCATGGCGCACGATCTGAACAACCTCCTCACCCCGCTTTCGACCTTGCTGCAACTGGCCGGCGAGACAGGTGTTCTCGATGACGAGTTGCTCCCGGTTGCGGAGCGCAACGTCGCGGCCATCCGCGCCTACATCCGCGAGGGGCTCTTCTTCTCCGAGCATCAACGACTCGACTTCGCCGTGGGGCAGCTCGATGCGCTCGTCCGCCGCGCGATCGAGGTTGCCTGCAGCGCCCGCGTCTCCAGCGTCACGGTCGCCACGCGCATGCCCGATGACCTCTGGGCGGAAATGGACTCAGTCATGGTGCAGCGGCTCATCGCCAATTTGATCACCAATGCCATCGACGCCTCGCCTGAGGGCGGAGAGATCGTGGTGGCCATTGAGCCGTTGCCGCGGGCGGACGAATCCCGCGACTGGCTGCGCATCCGCGTCATCGATCAAGGCGAAGGTATCTCGCAGGAGGACCTCGATCGCGTTTTCACTCCTTACTTCACCACCAAGAATCGCGGCGACACGCATCGCGGGTTTGGTCTCGGCCTGGCCATTTGCCGCAAAATCGCCGCGCTGCATGGAGGCAATTTATCGATCGAAAGCACGATTCACCGCGGCACGACGGTGATCTTCGATCTGCCGAGCAAGCAGCTTTTCCCAACCCCTCAACCCCGCGTCAACTTCCGAGCCGCCTAGCCCATGCGAACCTTGCTCATCATCACCCAGCAGGCCTCCATCGCCACGGCCTTCGAGTCCACGCTCGACACCGGCCAGTTTCAACTGATCGTGAAGGACGACATTGCGGCAGCGGAGTTCCTCTTGGCCCGCGGGGCCATCGATGCGGCCATTCTCGACCTGGATCTGATGGACGCCCGTTCCACGCGCATGATCCAGGAATTGAAAGGGTTTGCGCCTGGCTGTCCGGTCATTGTGTACGCGGGGGCCAAACAGTGGGAGTGGGAAGAGGATGCCTACCTGCACGGCGTCCAGCACGTCCTGACCAAGCCGATTCGCGGCAAGCTGCTCGGCTCGCTCCTCACCCGCCTCTTCCCCGCGCACGAGGGAAAACTGGCCGTGGCGCGAGCGGAAATGGAACTGCCGGAGCGCGGCCATGCGCGCACGGGCTTCGATTCTTCACGCGGGCTGGAAGCGCTTCGCCGCTTTTCCACCGTGCTTACCCACGGCCTCGACTGCCCAGCGCTGCTCAAGCAATTCCTGCTCATCCTGCGCGAGGTGATCGGCGTGAATCGCGCCATCATTTTCTTGCGGAAACCAGCCGCTTTGCTGACGGATAATCCGCTCTCGCCCGAGGACCGCTGGCTGCGCTCGACTTGCGCCATCGGGCTCGACCCGACCGTGCTCGAACATTTCGCACTCTCACTCGGCGCCGGCATTGGCGGTCATCTGCACCGTCAAGGCCGCATCCTGCGCGCCGCGAGCCACGAGGCGCAGGCCAGCCGGGAAATTTCCAAGGAGTTTCAGATTCTCGGCGCGCAACTCGCGATTCCGATCCTGGATCGCGAGTCGCTGATCGGCGTCGCCGTTTTCGACGAGCGGCTCACCGGCGAGCCGTACACCAATGAGGAGCTGTCGATGCTCTTTCACCTGCTGGAGGAGGTCGGCCTCGCCGTCCGCAATGCCTGGGTCCATGCGCAGATGGAGGCGAATCACTCGATGGTCACCGACATCCTATCCCGGCTCGGCAGCGGCTGCGTTGTTGTCTCCAGCGCGCTCGCTGTCCTTCACGCGAATACCGCTGCCGGCCGCCTGCTGCTCGGGGACCGCGCCGGCAAAGCACAGGTGGAGTTCAATGACCTGCCGCAGCAACTCGGCAGCATGGTTTTCACCGTGATCAAGACGGGCGTCGGGCAACCCGCCTCCAAGTACGAATTCCCGCACCTGCCAGACCGGCTCTTCCGAGTCTCGATCACCCCCTTTACCACGAGCGACTCGCACGCACACCGACGCGGCCTGCTCATTGTGGACGATGTGACCGAGCACGAGCGCGCCCAGATGCTCGAAATGGAGACATCCAACCTCCGCATGATCAAGGGGATGGCCGAGCATCTCGCGCACGAGATCGGCAACGCGCTGGTGCCGATCTCCACGCATCAGCAATTGCTCAAGGAATCGGCGAACGATCCGGAAGCTCCAGGAACTCGCTCGGCGTGGCGGTGGCCAGCGGCGTGCAAGCGCATCTCGCGGCTGGCGAGCCAGATGAATTTTCTGGCTCGCGAGTGGAATGGCGAGTTTCCGGAGTCGGTCAGATCTCCGACCTCATCGTCGAAGCCTTCCACGAGGCGCACACCTTCCATCCCGGCAAGAAAGTCGCGCAGCTCTCGTTCAACAAGAAGCTCGCGCCCTGGCGGGTCGCCGGCGATCCCAAGGCGCTGCGGCACGCCTTCGCCGAGATCATGCTCAATGCGCTGCAGGCGAATCCGGACTCGCCGACCATCTCCGTCGATCTGCAGGACGACGCGACGCACCGTGAACTCTACGTGGAGGTGCGCGACTCCGGCAGCGGCTTCAGTTCGGAAGCGGTTCGGCGCGGCTCGGAGCCGTTCTTTTCGACGCGCCATGTCGGGCTCGGGATTGGCCTGACGGTGACGCGCAAAATCATCGAGAGCCACCACGGCCGGCTGGAGATTCCGGGCGACCGCACTGGGTCGGCAGGGGTCGTGCGAATTTCCTTGCCTATTCAAGCTTTGAGAATCTAGGCGTCTTCGCACGGCAGATGCTTGCAGTCCCACCGAGCGCATGAAATTCCGCCTTTCCCCCCTCGCCGTTCTTCTCGCTCCTCGCGGGCGCTCTCCCGGCTTTTGGTCTCGGCTTCCGCGTGCCGGATCAGAATGCCGCGGCGACCGCGCGTGGCGATGCTTTCGCTGCCACGGCTGATAATCCCTCGGCGGTTTACTACAACCCGGCCGGGATCACGCAGCTCGACGGCACCAACGTGCTGCTCGGGAACTTACGGGATCATGTTCAATACGCGGATCATCGCTTGATCTGCCGCACGCCAAGGACTTCGACAACAAGTACGATCCCCAGGCCGCCCCGCAGGTTTTCGCCACGGTCAAGCTCCCGAACACCCCTGTCTCCCTTGGGCTTCGGCATCTATTCCCATTCGGTTTCAAGAACCGCTATGCCGACGATGTGCCGTTTCGCACGCTGGCGAAGGAGGGGCGCATCGAGTACCTCTCCTACAATCCGGTGATCGCGGTGCAGGTCAGCCGCACTTTTTCCGTCAGCGCTCGGCCTTTCGGTCAATCACGCCACGACCGAGTTGGTGCAGGGCGTCTTCGCCAGGCATGACGAATTTCGGTTTCAAGGCAGTGGCACCGCCTTCGGCCTCACGGCTGGCCTCATGTGGAAGCCAGCCCCCATGCATTCCTTCGGCGCGACCTACTTCTCCCCGACTTCCATCGACTTCGACGGCTACACCACATCTGCGGCATGACGACATCATTGTCCCGGTGCAGGTGGCGCCCGGCCTCGTCAGTGCCCGATCAATGTTTCGCCCGGAAGTCGATCACACCGAGGAGGCCTCACGCCCGGATCCACTTCCCGCAGCATATCATCGCCGGCTACTCCTTTCGCCCCACGCCTGACTGGAACTTCGAGGCCGATCTCGACTGGACCGATTGGGACAAGCTCGACACCGTCACGCTCCATCAGACGAACAGCGGCGAACATCGGCATTCCGTTCAACTGGCGTCCTCGTTCCTGTACGAGTTCGGCGTCACGCGCCAATTCGGCAATTGCACGCCAGCCTCGGCTACGTCTATAGCGAGAACTCGGTGCCCAACGAGGCTTCAATCCGATCGTCCCGGACGGTAATCGGCACATCTTCTCGGTCGGCGTCGGGCAGAAATTCAATGATCATCTGAGTCTCGACGTCGCGTACCAGTACACCTACGGTCCTGCCCGCACCATCGCCAAGGCACCACCGCCGATGGCAGTTACAGCTTCGAAGCCCAGGCCCTCACCCTCTCTCTTGGATACCATTTCTGAGCCGCGTCGCGCCGCGGCGCCGCGTCGGGACAGCTGACGCTGCTCATCGTCGATGACGAGGAGGGGCCGCGGCAGTCCCTGCGCATCGTCTTCAAGAACGAGTACAACGTGGTCGTCGCCAGCAGCGGCGCGGAGGCGCATCAGCATCGCGCGCGCCGAGCCGGTCCACGTCGCCGTGCTCGACATCATGATGCACGGCATGTCCGGCGTGGAGCTGCTGCGGGAACTGAAGGAGACGAACCCCACCATCGAGGTGGTGATGCTGACCGCCTACGAGACTCTGGAGACGGCGCGGCAGGCGCTCCGCTATGGCGCCAGCGATTACCTGAACAAGCCCTTCGATATCTCCACGATGCGCGCCGCGGTGGCGCAGCGCCGCGCAGAAAGTACATCCGCCTGCCGCCGCCTCGCGGCAGAGCGACGACGAGCTCGAGAAGCTCCAGCAGGAAATCCACGATCAGCGGCTCAAGGAGGAGATGGCCCGCACCAAGGGCGAAATCTACGCCAGCGTCCTGCACGACATCAACAGCCCGCTGACCGTCATCTCCGGCTTCATCGAGCTGATCAATCGCTCGGTGGGCAACGCCAGCAAGCTCGAAGGGCGAGCAGCTCGAAAGCCTCAAGGGCGACCTGCGCAACATCACCGGCCAGGTCGATCGCTGCTTCGAGATTTCCCGCCGCTATCTCTCCTTCCTCAAGGGCGGCACGCGCAGACCGCAAGCACCCGCACCAGCGTCCGCCAGATCCTGGCCGACGTGAAGGACCTGCTCGTCCGGCACCCCGCCGCCCACGGCCACCAGCTGATCGTCCGCGACTGCGCCGGACGACGTGTTCGCGCCAGATCAACGGCACCGATTTCCTGCAGATGCTGCTGAACCTCACCATCAACGCTCTCCAGGCCAGCGACGGAGCCGCACCGCGTGGGCATCGAAGCCAACGTGCTGGAGGAGCCGCTCGATCTCTCCGTTTTCGCGATGGCTCCGAACCGAGCGTTTCCTCAACCGTGACGGTTTTGCCAATCGGCGCGCCGCTCGTCGCCATCACGGTGCGCGACAATGGCCCCGGCATTCCGCCTGAATTGGTGCGCCGCATGTTTGAGGAGCAATTCACCACCAAGGCCCCGGACGCGGGCACGGGCCTCGGCCTCTCGATCGTTCGCCGGCTCGTCGTGAATGCGCATGGCGCGATTCATTTGCAGACCGATTTTGGCCACGGCACGGAGTTCACCATTTTGCTGCCCGCCGGTTGATGGGCCATCCGGGCCTGGCAGACGCGTTCGCTTGGTTTGTGCCGGCCCCTGCGCCCTTTTGGCTTGCCGGCTTTCTCCCCCATCGCGAGTGTTTCAGCCAGAAATCTTTCTCCTTCTTCGCGCATGACCGGCACTGGTTGCATTCCTGCCTTGAAAGCGATGGGCGACGAGAGCCGCCTGCGTATTTTGCGGCTGCTGGGCCGGAACGCCTTGAGCGTGAATGAAATCTCAGAGCAGCTCAGTGTCTCGCAGTACAATGCCTCGAAGCATCTTCGCATCCTGCGCGAAGCCGGTTTGCTCGAGTGCCGCAAACAAGGGCGGCAGCGGCTTTACGCCATACCCGGCGGGCTGCGCAATCAACTGGAAGCTGGCCGCGGGGTCCTCAATCTCGGCTGCTGCTCCTTCCGCCTCGATCAGCTGCCGAAGTAAGCCCACTCTACCTTTCATGGTTTCCACTCTATCTTCGGCTAACTTTTTCCCTACGCGAGCGCAAACTTTTTCTTGCCAGCCCGCGTGAGCGACCCCACAATCGAGCCGTAAGTTTGATTGTAGTTCATCGTAGCGCGGTAGATCAGCAGAAGAGTCCGTCTCATTTGGTGATTCTGAAACCCGATCGTCGGGAACGGCTTCAGAGACAATTCAGTCAGTCTTCGCAACCTAAACCAAATCAGATTATGAGACTCTTCGTAGGAAATCTCTCTTTCAACACCACCGAAGTCGATCTACAGGACGCCTTCGAGAAGTTCGGCACCGTCACTGATTGCAAAATCATGATGGACCGCGCCACCAACCGCTCCCGCGGATTTGCCTTCGTCACGATGGGCAGCGCTGCGGAAGGCGAGGCAGCCATGAAAGGCCTCGACGGCAAGCAGGTCGATGGCCGTGCCATCAAAGTCAACGAAGCGCGTCCCCGTGAAGAAGGTGGCGGCGGTGGAGGCGGCGGGTATCGCGGCGGCGGCGGGGGCGGAGGCGGCGGATATCGGGGCGGCGGCGGTGGAGGCGGCGAGCGTGGCGAACGCGGCGGCGGCGGGGGCGGCGAACGCTCCGGCGGCGGCGGCGGCTACGGCAAGCGCTGGTAGTCCTGGCACACCCAGCCTTTAGAAAGTTCCAGCGGAGCCCGGCGACGGGCTCCGCTTTTTTTTTAGGGAATGGCCATGGCGATATTCGTCAGACCAAGGCGACGCCCGAGAGTGGAACGGGTCGGACCAGCAAGATTTTCCCCACACCAACAGACAAGCTTCCGAGAAATCGATGGTCAGGCATTCGGGATGAGATTCTGCAAAGCCGTTAGCAGGTGAGGGATGGCGAGTTCTCCGACTTGCTGGACTTCCCAACGTCTCCCTGTCTCACGCGTCAGGCTGGTCATCTCGACTCCAGCGATGCCGCACGGCGTGATTGCCTCGAAACCCTTTAGGTCCGCCCCGACGTTGAGCGCGAAACCGTGCATGGCGACCCAGCGCCGCACGCCGACGCCGAGCGAGGCGATCTTCCTCTTCCCGACCCAGACCCCGGTGAGCCCATCCACTCCATGCGCCTGCACGGCCAGTTCGGCGAGAAGGGCAATCAGCGCTGCTTCCAGCGCACGCAAGTAGCGGTGCAAATCGCGGCCGCGCTGGCGCAGGTCGATGATTGGGTAGCCCACCAGTTGCCCCGGACCATGATAAGTCGCCTGACCGCCGCGGTTGATCCGCACCAGCGGATGCGGCAGCGCGGCGACCTCGCGCAAGCTCGAATGATCCGGCGTCCGGCCAATCGTGTAAACCGGCTCATGCTCAAGGAGCCAAAGTTCATCGGCGCGGTGCGGATCAGCAATTTTCGCGTCCAGGAGTTTCTCCTGCGAATGTAGCGCCTCCTCATATCCCACCCGCCCCAGCCACCGCACCGTGATTTCTTTAGGAGTGGCATCGGTCACAGTCCGCAGCTTCCCCCAGCGAGGGACAGCCCGCAAGACGCGTCGGCCTCATGCAAGGTAGTGCGCAACGCCACATGCGGCTGATGCCGCCCCGCCTCTACCTCCTGGACCGTCTCGCGCAGAGCGAACGACGCTCACCCGGTCGATTCTCGCAATCGAGCGCATTTTCCTCCATCCGACGCGGCGGCCCTCCGCTTGCGCGAGGGGGCTGGTGCGCCGAAACTGCCCGCAGTTCCTTGAAGACGCTTCTTCAGTCGCTGACGATCCCGGATCCCTGGCAGCATCAGGCGGCCAGGGCGTTGCGCGAGGGGATGGATGTGGTCGTGCATGCCCCGACCGGCGCGGGCAAGACGTACATCTTCGAGCTGCTCTATGGTTCGCTGCGGGGACAGTCGATCTTCACCGTGCCCACCCGGGCGCTGGCCAATGACAAGCTGGCTGAATGGCAGGCGCGGGGCTGGGATGTGGGAATCGCCACGGGTGACCTGGCGCAACGGCTCGACGCCAGGGTGGTGGTCGCCACGCTCGAGACGCAGAAGGGGCGCTTTTTGGAAAGGCGCGGCCCGGCGCTGCTGGTGATCGACGAATACCAGATGATCGGCGACCCGATGCGCGGGGTGAATTACGAGCTGGCGGTCGCGCTGGCTCCGCCGACGACACAATTGCTGCTCCTCTCCGGCAGCGTCGGCAATCCGCAGGATGTCGTGGAGTGGCTGCGGCGGATTGGGCGCTCGGCGGTGCTCGTCTCGCATGCCGAAAGGCCTGTGCCACTGGAGGAGGTGGAGCTGCAAGCGGTGCCAGATCGCGCGACCAAGGTGCGCGGATGGTGGCCGCGGATGATGGCCAATGCCCTGCGAGCCAATCTGGGTCCAATCCTGCTTTTTGCGCCGCGCCGTCAAGCCGCGGAGGACCTGGCCACGCAACTGGCCGCCGCGCTCCCGCTGGAGCGCGCGCTCTCCCTTTCGCGTGAGCAGGAGCAACTCGCTGGTCATCGCCTCGCGCGGCTCTTGCGCGCCCGCGTCGCCTTTCATCACAGCGGCCTTTCATACACACAGCGGGCTGGCTTGATCGAGCCGCTCGCCAAGGCGGGCGAGCTGCGCGTGGTCGTCGCCACCATGGGCCTCGCGGCCGGGATCAACTTCTCCATGCGTTCTGTCGCTGTCGCGGGGACGCGTTATCTGGCGGGAAATTTCGAGCGGCAAATCCAGCCCGACGAGTTGCTGCAGATGTTCGGCCGCGCCGGCCGGCGAGGCTTGGATGAGACGGGCTATGCGCTAATCACCCCGCAACCGCCGCGGCTGCACGAGGCGCGCCCGAAGCATTTGCGGCGGGCGACGCAGGTCGATTGGCCGACGCTGATCGCGGTGATGCACGCCGCGGCCGTGCGAGGGGAGAAGCCGTTCGCCGCCGCGCTGGCTGTTAACGAGCGGCTCTTTTCCCACTCGCGCATTCCGCTCGGGATCGAGCATGCGCAGGCCACAGGCCCGATGCCATGCGGCTTGGAAGTGGATATGGAGCGGGCGCGTTTCGCACGACGCGGCGTCGTCGAGATGCGCAGTGCGCAAGGAGCGTGGGAAACGAAACCGGTCGTGGAGGAAGATGTGCCGCTGGGTGAGGTGCTGCTCTGGCATGAGGAGAAATGGCGCCCGGCGCTCTCGATCGCCTCGAGCTTGCCAGGCGTCGGCGCGGGCAATCTCTGCAAGCTGGCGACGAAGGACGGCAAACGATATGGCCGGGAACTCGTGCTGGGCGCGCGGCGCGGGGGAGCTTTGGCGCTCGCTCCGGCGCTGCGGCGCACGCTCGGACGGAGCCAAATCGATGCGGCCGCGCTCCAGACGGAACTCTTGCCCCAACTCAGCGGGCTGACCGGAGGCGGAAAGGTGGCGCGGCTTTATGCGCGAGGCGATCAGTTGGTCGCGCAGATCACCTATGCGGAGTTGCGGGTGAAGGCCTGGATCGACTCCCATGGCCAGGCGCTGCGGAATCCCCCCGAGCGGCGCGAGCTTCCGCCGCCCTGTCGCGGTGACGAAAGGCGGACGGGCGCGGGGGTTGCGCCCCGCAACGGCCAGCCCTGCCCACAACTGGAGTGGTGCCTCAGCGCACCGATGGTCGATTCACCGGCGCACGCCTGGCGGCGGCTCGGCTTGATCGAGCGGGATGGCACGCCGACACGGCGCGGCGTGATCTTCTCCTTCTTTCAACATGGCGAAGGTCTCGCCGTCGCGGCTGGGCTGGAGGAGACGGACTACCCGATTGAGGACCTCGTCTTTGACCTCGCGAATTTGCGCGCCGGCCCGCGCTTCGCCGGAGACGATTCCCCGCACACCGGCCCGCTCGCCGTGGTCTGCCAGCGCCGTTACGAGCACGCCGACCTCGAAGGCTATCTGCAAGCCGGGGTGCCGGTCGATTTCGGCGCAGGCGCGAGCGAAGCTCTGCGCGCCATCTTCGAGCAAGGTGAGCCGCGCCAAAAGCAACTGACCGAGGCGCTCCGCCTCGGCGACTTGGAACGCGCCATCCTGGAATGGCGGAGCCTCCTTCGGCACCTCACCCACGCACCGGATTACCCATGGGATCGCTGGGTCGCGCTGCGAGCCGCGGGCGCGCACTGGTTGCGCCTTTCAGAATCCGGCGAGGCCTGGTCGCTGAAGCGCTGATCTTGACGCCTCAAGGTGGCATGAGGGCCGCGAGAAGGGCCTGAAGCTCGATCGTGACGATCGTGGCCGCGGTGTCGCTCAGGCCGTAGGGCAGGATGAGCCGGCCGCGGTGCAGCAAGCGCGCCGCAGGTATAGACGACGTTCGGCACGTAGCCTTCGCGCTCGTTGCCTTCGGGATGCAGGAGCGGCTCCGTGAGTTCGCCGATCACTTTGGAGGGATCGTCCAGATCGAGCAGCAGCGCGCCGATGCAGTATTTCCGCATCGGCCCGACGCCATGGGTGATGACCAGCCAGCCGGCTTCCGTTTCGATGGGCGAGCCGCAGTTGCCGATCTTCACCGCCTCCCACGGCTGGCGCGGGCGCCGCAGGAACTGCGGATCGCTCCAGAAGTGCGGGTTGTCGGAAAACATGAGGTAGAGGTTCTCGTCGTCCTGGCGCGAGATCATGGCGTACCGGCCGCCGATGCGGCGCGGGAAGAGCGCCATGCCTTTGTTTTGCACGGCGCGGCCATTGAGCGTGCGCGCGCGAAAGCTCAGGAAATCAGTCGTCTCGAGCAATTGCGGCAGGATGGCGCGCCCATTGTACGCCGTGTAGGTGGCGTAATAGATGCACGCTGCCGTCGTCTTCGACGAAGCGGACGAAGCGCGCGTCTTCCATGCCGTTGCTCTCGTTGGAGGAGACCGGGAAAGATGATCCGCTCGGAGACGGCGACGGACGGGGTCGAAATGGACCTCGTAGTTGGACTCCGCCAGCCAGCGCACGCATTCGATCGTCCGCTGCACTTCGCGCGGCAGCGGGCCGCCGCCGTGCGCGGCGCGGCGCATGCGCCGCTTCGAGCTCGCTGAGCGTGAAGTCGTCCGCCAGCGACTTGCATCACCGCGGCGGACCATCATTCTCAAAGCCCATCTCCATGAGCTTGTGCAGGAAGACGCTCTTTTTGATAGGTCGGGTTGGGGTTCAGCGCCGGCGCGGTCACGAAGCGCGACGGCTCGTCGATGGTGATCGAGTGATCCGCGCGGATGGTCGCCGGCGCGAAACTCAATGGAGGAGATGTGCCCCTCCCCCGTGGCGCGCAGGCTGAAGGATGAAGCGCAGCTCGCCCTCGGCGAGGCCGGTTTGATCCGGGATGCGGCGACGATCGAGGGATTGAAGAGCGCGGCGGATTCCAGGGCGTATTCGCCGGAAAAGAGCGCGCCGATATAAAGCTGCCGCGCTTCGGAGAAGCGGCGACCGCTGAAGACGTGCGCCTTCACGCTGCTCAAAATGCCGCCGCCAGAAGCTGCGCAGATCGAGGTGCCGGCTGCCGAACTCCGCGGTGACCGCGGCGAGTTGCTCCTCGATCTCGGCTTCGCTCAGCGCGAGCGCCCGGCCGATGATGTTGACGATGCGCGCGGATCGGACGGGATGAAGGGGCGGATCAGCACGCGCGCGCTGTTCGGCCGCAAGGTGACGCCGGTGGGCTGAATGGTTCAGGCTGCGCATGATTTGTGGAATGACCGCGTTGAACGCTGCCGGCGCGGGTGAGTTCGGCGTGAGCGAGAGATAGAAGGCGAGGCTCGATTCCGCGCCTTGGTTTTGGTTGAGGTGATCCTGCAGCAGCGCATCGCGGCAGCCGCCGGTGGTGGGATCGTAGAGCGGCTGGCCGAGATCGTTGCGCCCGAGAAACCACTCGAAGCAGCGGCGCGCCGCACGGTGCCAAAAGTCGTCGCGCGTGACGCCGAACGCCTCGAGGCAGGCCGAGACCATCGCGTGCGCTTCCAGCGGTTGTTGATCGAAACGCGCCCGCTCGCCGCCCTGCGTCCAAAAGCCGTGGCAGCCGATCGGGGCGAAATGGCCGGCTTCCGCCGTCTGCGCCTCCAGCAGCCAGCGCAGCGAGACCAGGCCAGATTTCGAGCATTTCGCCATGGGAAGTCCAGTGGCCGCTCAGGATAAGCGCGTGCGAGAGCTTCGCGTTGTCGTAGGTGGCGGTGCGCTCGAACCATTGCCAGCCGGGCGAGGCATTCGCGCGGAACAGATCCGACCAGCTGGCCGGCGAGCACATCGCGCATCTGGCTGACCACGCGGTCGCCGGAGAAAGTCCGCGAGATATTCGTGAATGGCGAGCAGGGCGAAGGCCCAGGCGCGCGGGGAAGCTGAAGCGCGCGACCGGCGGCAGGCCGCGCTGAAAAAGCAGCGCGCAGAGATTGCGATGCCCCTCATTGCGGGAGCGGCCCAAGCGCCGTGCCGACCGCCCAGAGCGCCCGCGCATGGCTGTCTTCCGAGCCCGCGCGCTCGATCCACTCGCGGTGGTGATTCATGAAGTTGCGGAAGCGCGCAGGTATTCGCGTCGAAGGCGTACCAGAGAAAGGCGAGGTAACTGCTCGCCAGCCGGTCAATCTCCGGCGGCGCGCCGGCACTTTCTGCGAGCAACACGGTGAAGATGAAGGCGCGCGCATTGTCATCCGTGCAATAGCCCTCGTGATAGTTCGGCACGTTATAGATCGCGTGCTGAAAGATGCCGGTGTGATCGCTCATCTTGAAGAGGTGATCGAGCTTCAGCGGCGGAATGGGGTAGTTCGCGTTCTCGAGCTTGCGCACCGCCGACAGTCTCGATCGAGGGCACGCTGAGGCTGGCCCGCGCCTTCTCGAAGCTCTCCATGTAGCGCCGCGCCACGACCGGCCAGATCATCTCGCGGCCGGCTTTCCAGGCGCGCTTGCGCATCGCGGTCATCAGCGTCGGATTCGAGAGAAAATGGTTCACGCCCTCGGCGATGGCGCGCGAATCGCGAAACGGCACGAGCACGCCGCGCTCGCCGGCGAGCAGTTCCTGCGCATGCCAGTAGGGCGTCGAGATGATCGCCTTGCCCGCGCCGAAGGTGTAGGCGAGCGTGCCCGGAGGTGACCTGCGCCTCATTGAGATACGGCGTGATGTAAATATCCGCCGCGCCGATGAATTCCTTCAGTTCCTCGAGCGTGGCGAAGCGGTTGTGAAAGATGACCTGCTCGCTCCACGCCGCGCTCCGCGGCCAGCGCGCTCCAGCTTCTCGCCGATACGCTTCGCCTTCGTGCGCGAGCAGGTGCGGATGCGTCGCGCCGAGCACGAGATAGACGATGTTGGGATGCCGCTCGAGGATGGCCGGCAGCGCATCGATGACGTACTCGATGCCTTTGTTCGGCGAAAGCAGGCCGAAAGGTGAGCAGCACCGTCTTCCCTTCCACGCCGAAGACATCCTTGTAGAAATTCGAGTCGATGAACGGCATGTCGATCACGCCATGCGGGATGAGATCGATCTTCGCCGGGTCCACGCCGTAGATCGTCTTCGAGCATATCACGTCCGCGCTCCGCCATGACGATGAAGCGATTGGAGAGCACATCGAGCTGCTCCATGACCGCGCGCTGATCGGCGTTGGGCTCGCGCAGCACCGTGTGCAGCGTCGTGACCACGGGCATGCGCACCTCGCGCAGAAACTCCAGCAAATGGCTGCCCGCCGGGCCCGCCGTAGATGCCGAACTCGTGCTGCACGGAGACGATCTCCACATTGTTGATATTGAGGAATTCGGCCGCGCGCCGGTAGGAATCGAGCTCCTGCTCATCGATCTCGAAGCGCACCCGCGGCGGGTAGTCGTAGCCCTCCGGGCGATCATTGACCGAGCCGACGATGCATTGCGTCTCGGGAAACTCCGCGGCGATCGCCTCGCAGATATCCGCGGTGAAAGTGGCGATGCCGCAGCGGCGCGGCACGTAATCGCCCAGAAAGGCGATGTGTTTGGTGTTGGTCGGTTTAGGCATGGCTCATCCCTTCCGACCTCTTCGAAGCGCCGCGGGAGAGACTCGCCCGACGGCGGCGAGAAGCTTGGCCCGAAAGGCTGCAACCATCGTTCCAAAGCCGCACCGGGTCAACTGGCATGACCGCGCCAGTCACTCTTCGCGCTCCGATCGGGTGAAAATCTCAAACTCGAGCACGCCGCCTTGATTGAGGTAATTGGCTTCAATCCAGGTCTTCGCCGGGAGAGCCCAATTGGAAAAGCGCGAGGCTTCCGTGCCGTTGATGGCCCAATCGCTCAGGATGATCACCGCCGGGCGAAACTGCTGAAAGCGCTTGATCGCCTCCTCGCTCCAGCCGACCTCGCGCGTGGCGTTATCGACATAGACGTTGTGCTCGTAGGTGCGGCGGTCGCAGAGGATGTTGAGGGCGGGATGATAAGGATAGGCGACGAGATAATCCGCCGGGGTCGAGTGCTGGCGAACGAGTTTGAGGATTGCGCGGAAGCCCTCCGCCTCCTTTTTGCTGACAAACACATCCACCCCGTTTTCGCCATGGAAAAGAACCGGGCGGGCCTTGCGCGCCCAGATCGTGCCGGCGTAGCGGTCGGGCAACATGCGCCAGAGATAGACGCCGGCATGCAGGATGAGCAGGAAAACGAAAAAGCCGCCGGCGAGGCGGCGTCTGTCTCCGGCACCGCGGGGCGAAGAGCCAAGGAGGAAAGCGGCGCCAAAAGCAGCGACCCAAAAGCCGGGTGAAAACTCGGAAAGGTGCGGTGCATCAGGGCGGAAGAAGAAATATTGCGGGAAAGTGGTGAGAGCGCTGCCCAGCAGGACGAGCGCGGCGAGGGGCCGTTCCACTTCGCCCCGGCGCAGCCGAATGCTTGTGGCTGCGAGCGCCCAAAGAATGAGCGGGACGAGCGACAAAAACGGCGCGTAGAGCAGGAGGGCGAAGAGGCGCAGTTCGAGATTTTTGCCCTGCCAGGCTTGCGAGAGCGCGGGTCGGGGCAGGTTTTCCGTATCCCACGAGGCTTCCTTTTCGGCAGGCGCGACTGGGAGGGTGGCCACCCCTGAGGAGTTGGGCGGGGCAGGGTGCATCGAACTCGGGAGCGCCTGGACGAGGTGTGCAACCCCCGCCTCGAGCAACCGCGAAGGCCAGCCGATGTATTGCTCGTGGAGTTCCTCTGCAAAGCCGCGCCGATGCGCATCCGCGTACGCCGGCAGTTGCAGCGCGGCTGCCAGCGCCAGGATCACGACTGGTCCGCCGAGGGACAGCGCCAGACGCTGCCCGAACCGGAGGCCGCGTTCGCCAGCTTTCAGCCAGAGCGTTCCCAGCCACAATGGAATGAAGAAGTAGCCCACATCGATGCGGATGAGAAAGGTCAGTCCGAGCGCCACGCCGCCAAGCACGATGCGGAGCCACGAGATGCGCGGAGCGTCGTCTTCGGTCGGAAGCTGAAAGCCGTCCCGCGCTCGCCGCCCGCGCGGGCCGAGTGCCAGTTGCATCAGGCAGAAGGCATTGCCGACGGCAAGGAGCGGCATGTAATTCTTGAACGTCATGCCGGGCACGAACACTGGCAGCAGCGCGACGAGAAAGGCGACCCAAGGCCGTCGGCTCGCGCGCTCCAGCGTGAAGAAGGCGAGCAGCGCGGTGAGCGTCGAGAGCGCGAAACAATAGGCGCGTAACAGGACGAAATTGACCCCGCACAGCTTGAAGAGGCCGACGATGGGATAAAACCAGCCGACATTGTAGCCAAGCGTGACATCCAGGAAGGGCCGCTCGCCGTCCAGCATCCGTTTCGCCACGAGCGTGACCGTTCCCCCCTCGTCGCGCAGATTGAAGCTGTAGCGGAAGTAGGAGCCGTAGTACGCGAGAGCGCATGCGAGGAGGAGCAGTGCCCAAATCCAACGGCGTTCGAGCCAGGGCCGCGCCCGGCGGCACGCTTCAGCGAAACGTGCGTCCATTTAGATCGGAGGCCGATAGCTCGCGGGGGCGGTCGGCCCTTCCGCAAGGATGACCTGGAGATATTCGCGGTATTCGTTCCTTGGCAGACTGGCAATGGCGTCCGCGAGTTGCACGGCTTCGATGAAGCCCTGGTTGAAGGCGATTTCTTCGAGGCAGGCGACCTTGAGGCCCGTGCGGTTTTCGATGGCGGCGATGTAGTTGGCGGCTTCGAGCAGGCTCGCTTGCGTGCCGGTATCGAGCCAGGCCATGCCGCGGCCCAGCACGCGCACGTGCAATTCTCCCCGGCGCAGATACTCCAGGTTCACATCGGTGATCTCCAATTCCCCGCGCGGACTGGGCGCCAGGGCGCGGCAGATCGGCACCACCTCCCGGTCGTAAACGTAGAGGCCCGGCACCGCGAAAGAGCTTCTGGGCTGCGCGGGCTTCTCCTCGAGCGAGAGCGCCTTGCCGTCCGGCCCGAATTCCACCACGCCGTAGCGCTCCGGATCGCGCACTTGATAGCCGAAAATGCAGGCGCCGCTTTGGAGGCCGAGCGCCTCGCGAAAGAAGTCCAGATTCCCGTAGAAGATGTTGTCACCAAGAATGAGGCAGACCGGATCGGCACCAATGAATTCGGCGCCGATGAGGAAGGCCTGCGCGATGCCAGCGGGCTTCGGCTGCTCGGCATACGATAGCCGCATCCCCAGTCGCGAGCCGTCGCCCAGCAAGTCGCGAAAGGAGGGCAGGTCCTTCGGCGTGGAGATGATCAGCACGTCCCGGATTCCGCCTAGCATGAGCGTGGCGAGCGGATAGTAGATCATCGGCTTGTCGTAAACCGGCAGCAGTTGCTTGCAGGCGACGCGCGTCAGCGGGTACAGCCGCGTGCCGGCGCCGCCGGCAAGGATGATGCCTTTGGTCGTCATGCGGGAACGGCTGGGAGGGGGGCGGCGGGGCCAGGCGCGCTCCAGCGGGCGAGTGCCTCGAGCCAGCCGGACTCTGGTGCGGCACCGGGGCGCGTCAGAAAGATCTGCGGTGGCGCGTGCCGGACGGGAAGCTGCTCCAGGCGCTCTGGCCGACTTCGCTGCGCATGCGGGACAGCGCACCCCCGCACAGGTGGCGGCCATTTCGGCAACCAGCGAATGGGGCAGGCCGGAGAGGTTTTCGTCGAGCGTCACGCTCAAGCTCGTAGAGCAGAGCCGCTGCAATAGCCAGCCGGTAAGCAGCTCGCGCGCGCTGGTGGCATGCAATGCCGCACTTTGCGGCCCTGCACCGCGCGGCTCAGGTACAGGGCGTAGCGGGCGTGTTGCAGAAAGAGTTCGGAGGAAAGGGTCTGGCCGGAGTCTGCCCGCCAGGTTTCCAGGCGGCGCGCTAGTTTCGCGCTCCTGTTGCCACTCGCCTTCCAGCACCATCCCATCCGGCAGAAACTCGAGGTTCGGCAGCAGCCAGGAGCGCAGCGGCTGGCCGGAGCGGAACACCTCGCGCGCGAAGATGGCACAGGAGGCGATAGCCTTGGTTAGGCCGGTTACCTCCGCCGCGATCGCTCCCTCCGGCGGCCAGGGAAAACAGAGGCAACCCAGGCGGGCTGGGGTCATCGGCGGTGCAGTGCTGGAGGGCACGAATTCTTCAAACAGCGCTGCCAGCGGCTGGACTGTCTGCTCCACGGCAAACTCTTCCTCGAGGCGCCGCCGCCCCGCCTGCCCGTATTGCCGGCGCAGATCGGGGGACTCGAGCAGATGCGCAAGCGCGTCGGCCAGCCCGGCTTCATCGCCGGGTTCGACGAGCAGGCCGCTGGTGCCGTCGGCGATCTGCTCGGGGACGCCGGCCAGGTGGGTGGAGACCACTGGTTTCGCCGAGGCCATCGCTTCGAGAATGACGGTGGGGAAAACGTCCGTCGCTCCGCGCTCGTCCCTGGTACAGGCGAGCACGAAGACATCCGACGCGCGCAGTTCCTGAAAAATTTCCTCTTGCGGGAGCGCGCCGCGGAGGCGCACGAGCCGGGTTAATTCAAGTGAATCGATCTGCTCGGCGAGGCGCTCCCGCCACGGCCCTTCGCCGATGATGTCACAGGTGAAGGGCAGCTCGCGCCACTTCAGCCGCGCGCAGGCGGCGATCAGATGTTGAAAGCCTTTGAACTCGATCAAGCGCCCCACGCTGAGCAGGCGCGGCACCGGGTTGGCGGTGACGCTCGTTGGCGCCGGGAAATTTTCGAGGTCCATCCCGTTGAAGACTCGGTGCATCTTGTCCGCTGCTTCCGGGCAGAGCTGTGCGACGAGGTCTGCGGGAAAAGTTCGTCTCATTCGCCACGAACGCCGCCTCCTGGCAAATCTCCCGCAGCAGCTCGGTGTTCCCGAGGTCAACCATGAAATCCTGCCCATGCGTGGAGAGGGAGAATGGCAGGCCGGAGATCGTTTTGAGAAAGAGCGCGGTATGCGCGGCGCGATTCGCAAAGTGGACATGGAAATGCACATGGCCCCGCGCGCGGAGGAGATCGGCAAAGTAAAGCGCATTGCGCGCTCGCAAGGCTGGCTTGTAAGCGGCTCCGTACTTCGATCATGCTCTTTTATCAGCGCCGTGGGCCAGCGTCCCGTCTCGCGTGCGGCTGCCTCACCGGCTTTGAGCATCGCACTCGGGGGCGCATAGAAAATCGGGGCTTCCAGGCGCGCGGCGTGGCCGTGCCGGAAACTCGTCGGCGGCGGATAGATGGAGAAGATCTCCACTTCCACGCCCAGACGCTCCAGGGCCAGCATCTCCGTGTCGCAAAACGTCTGCGAGACGATGGGATATTTGGAGAAGAGGTAGGCCAGGCGCACGTGGCGCGAAGTTTTCTTCGCCAAACCTAAAGTGCAAGGTGCAACTGCCCCGGCGCCGCCGCCGCCAGCGGTAAAAATCATCCGCCCTGGCGTTCTCGTTACGGCTGGCTGGAGAGCATCTTGAAATCGATTTCCGCCCGATCATGATGGCCGAGGCCGAGTTCCTCCGCCGTTTCGAGCCAGGCACCGCGCTTGCCGATGGCCGGCAGCTTCGCCTGCTGCCGCCATTCCTCGAGCTTGCCGAGCACCACCGTGTCCAGCGCGACCGGATCTTTGCTGGCATAGATCGTGTGATGCACGTGCGCGTAGTTCGGATTCCAGCGCGGACCGGCGGCGTACTGCGCCACCAGGCCATCGACCAGGTTGAGCACGACGCGGGGGCCAATCCGCTCGTCTAGATAGAGGTCGCAAATGGAGGTGGGGCCGCTGCCCTGGGTGAAGCGGCGGCCATTGTCCACGTTCGGCACCGTCACGTTGTAGAGCGCTCCGGCGACGCCGCAGCCCGGCTCATCGGAAAAAACGGCGACGTTGACAATCTTCGTCACCTCGTGCGTGAGCAGCAGCGGCCAATGACTCTCGGCACTGAGCAGCCCATCCGGGCTCCGGGAGTAATCCTTGAGGTTGGCGCGGATGGGAAAGGAAAGATCACCCCAGATGAGCCGGCCGAAGACCGGGGCGAAGAACTTGGCATCCCGATCCAGGCCGCGCGGCGGATCAATGCCGCGCACCGCGTAACCACCGCGCACCGTCGCGTAGCCGGCCGCGCGCAAATCGGACGAGAGCCGGTCCCAAACGATGACGCGCGAACGGGGAACACCCGCTTCTTCCAAGCCGCTCACGAGCCCTTCAATCAAGCCGCGATGGGACGAGAAAAAAGGTCCGCCGGCGGTCGAGACTTTGATGCCGATGATATCCTTTGGACCGACGAGCGACTGCCAGGCGCTGCGCACGTCCGGGCGATTGGTCGCGGCGAGCACGAGCCGCTCGGCCATGCGGCGGCTGACAGAGGGAACCTCCCGGTAGCCTTCCACGGCGGCGGAATCCGAGACCGCATACACCGAGGAGCGCGGCGGCGGCTCCGGCGGAGCGTTCTGTGCAAGCCCGCGGTCGGCGAGAAAGAGAGAGAGGAGGACCGCGAAAGCAGCCAGGAACCGGAGCACAGCGGGCGCAATATCGGCAGCGCTGGGGGCTTGTCAACCCGTGGCCACTCCCGCGTCGGCCGCCTTGCTTTCCAACGCGGTGCCCCTCAGCCCGGAGGGCTGGCGGAAAGTAGCCGGGGGTGTCACCCTCGGTGGGCGTCGTAAAAAGGCATGTACCCCGGCAGGGGTACTGGAAAACTGCGCGTGATCTCGTCCGCTGGCGGCCACCGTTCCGGCACCCCTGCCGGGGTGCGTGCCGCGCTGGTGGGCGATTCCGGGGGTGTTACCCCCGGCTACTCTCCGGCAGCCCTCCGGGCTGGCGGCAGGGGCGGGGCTGCGGGGAGAGGGGTGGCGCTGGCGTCGCGAGGGGTGGCGCTGGCGCGGGTAGGGGCGGCGCTGGCGGGGGCAGGGGCGGCAGGGGCGGCAGGGGCGGCAGGGGCGGCAGGGGCGGCAGGGGCGGGGCTGGCGCGCTGGCTACCCCCGGTTGTACGACCACCTCGAGGTCGATTCCTTGAAAGGCAATTTGCTCGCGCACGCGCTCCAGCAAATCGACGACCGCGCTTTCCGGGTAGGTTGCGCACGCCAGGCGCAAGCGCAGCGGCAGGCCGATTAGTTGGGGGTAGTCTTCCGCCATCTCTCCATCGAGCGCGAAAGAGAGGTAGGCATTGAGCTTTTCCTGGAGCTGGTACAGACGCATTTCGGAGCCGTCCCATGGGCGCAGCTCAAACATAATCAGGAGGACCACTCCGGCCCGTGCATCATGCACGAGCTGGTCGATCACCCCGGCATGCTCGACGCCACGCGGACTTGGAGCCGCATGGGAGTTGGGTTTGACTTCGCTCAGGCCGGGCGACGTAGGGCCGCCGCTTTCCTCCGCTCCTCCCTCCTCGCGCGGCTGATCGAGGCTCACTTTGCGCCCGCCTTGAGCGTCGCGGGACCAATGCGTTCCTTGGCGAGAGCGATGTCGTCCATCCACGCGGTGAAGCCCTCGGCAGCCGCCGGCTGATAATTGGTCCAGCCAAACGAGAGGCTCTCAAAAACCGCCGGGATTTCGGCGCCGGCAAATTGCCCTTCCCCTTTCTTCACCGCCATCTCTGGAATTTCCTGCCCGTTCAGAAAAAAGCGGAAGCTTTGCGTCGCATAATCGACTGACCACTCGGCCAGCGTCCACTCATCGGTTACATGCACCGGCGTCTTGGCGCCCGTGCCAAATTCCGGCCGCTTTTTCGGCTGCACATTGAAGAGATACTTGAAGGTGCCATTCGCGTTGAGGATCGTGCCGAGCATCCGCACTTCGATCGGGTCATTGGCCAGCGGGCTCGTCGCCTGCCCGCTCACCAGCGTTGAATGGATGATGCCCGAGGGTTTGCCCTCGGGAACGACAGGCGTCGGGAGCGGCAGTTTCACTTTGAAATAGAGCCGGCCCCAATGCTGCCCGCCGAGGGCGGCAATCTCCGGGCCGGTTTTAGTGATCTTTCGCGCGCCTTTGGGAGCCGCCTCCATGCGCAACGACTTCTTGCCGCTATGCGCCACGTCATCGACTACGCTGACGGCGCCGGTTTTCGTGTAGCCTTGCGGGATCACGCCGACCGGCGTGGACTCGAAGTCTTCCGAGAGCAAGAGCTTGGGGGCGGACTCGGCGAAGGCCTCAGAGACGGCAAACAACGAGGCAGCGGCGAAAAGCAGGGCGAGGGAGGAGCGCATAGGTTTGTTGGATTACCGGCGAGACGCACCAAAAGCAACCCTCCGGTGGTGCGTCAAAGGACGCGATAGATCGTCTCCATCGTGAGGACCGAAAAGGCCGTCACGAGCACGCTGTCCTGCTCCGTCCAGTGCTCGCCGATCCCGCTCCATGAGCCATTGCCATTTTGCGCATTGATCAAACGCTCGCCGAGCACCACGGGCCAGTCGATTGGGCGACCCTCTGGCGTGAGCAGCGGCGAGCGGCCGAGGGGTGCGAGCGCCTGGCTCATGAGGAAGTCGGCAAGATGCGGCGAATCGGGCGTGAGGACGGTGTCGGAAAAATGACGGCCCAGCCACGCGGCAGCTCCCTGGCTTGCGAGCCTTGATTCGCCGGCGGGGGCAAGCCGCTCGAAGACCAGGAGAGCCGCTGCCGTCGCACTGAGGCAGGCGAGCCGTACGGGTGGGGCTTTCCCGGGCAAGGGCGGCAGCAGCGCGAAGCCGCCTGGGTCGCCGGGACTCAGCACCTGGCATTGCCGCGCGAATTGGCAGACGGCTTTCGGATCGAAGCGGAAGTCGTGCCGCGACTGCTCCGGGAGGGCGTTCCAAAGTGGCGCCACGAGCGCGGTGAGCGGGAGATCAAGCACCTCGTCACCGACCGCGATTCCGCCGAACATTGGCGAGCGCGGCTCACGGATCTGCCTGCCCGGAAGACCGCCGGGGACCGCGTACGTCAGCATTGACTGGAAGTGCAGCAGGGCCGAGAGGCGGGCCGCAAAATCCCACCCGCTGGGTTTTGGCCCAGTTCCGACGCGGAGGGTATTGAGGGCGCGTCGATCCGGTTCGGACATGTTCGCCTCCGCCTCTTCTTCGCCAGATGCATGGAGCGCTCGCAGGGCAAAGGCCGTCGTCCCAAGGCCAGTTATCCCGAACGTCCGGCCAGGTGCCATCCGGCCCTTGTCGCGAGCGCAGATACTCGCGTCCCTTTTTCAGCGCCGTCTCCACTTCGTTCCGCAGCGAGAGGTGACTGGCCTCGCGCGGGATCAAATCGGACGCCCGGCAGGCGATTGCCGTGAACGCCAGTCCGATCCAAATTACTAGACGAAAATACCTCATTCGTGCATCGCGCGGCACGTATTGGCGCTCCCGAACCTGTTCGAAGCTTTGCTGCAAAAACTAAGCAAGGATGCCTTTGACGACGTGGGCTTCTTCCACGCCGGTCAGGCGGGCTTCAAGGCCGCGAAAACGAAAGGTGAAGCGGCTGTGGTCGATCCCAAGGCAATGGAGGATCGTCGCGTGGAGGTCGCGCAGGTGGACCGGGTCTTGGGCGATGTTGTAGCAGAAGTCGTCGGTCTGGCCGAATTCCATGCCGGGCCGGATGCCGCCGCCGGCGAGCCAGACGCTGAAGCAGCGCCCGTGGTGGTCGCGCCCGGAACTGGGATCGCCGAGCTTGCCCTGGCTATAGACGGTGCGGCCGAATTCGGTGGCGAAGACGACGAGGGTCTCTTCCAACATGCCCGTGCGCTTGAGGTCCTGGATGAGCGCGGCGGTGGGCTGATCGATGTCGCGGCATTGCGCGGGAAGCTGGCGGGCCATGGCGATATGCTGGTCCCAACCGCGATGGAAGAGTTGCACGAAGCGGACGCCACGCTCGAGCAGGCGGCGGCCGAGCAGGCAATTGGCCGCGTAGGAGCCGGGCTTGCGCACTTCGGGGCCGTAGCTGGCGAGGGTCTCGGGCGCCTCCTTGGAGATGTCGGTCAGCTCCGGCACGGAGGTCTGCATGCGGAAAGCCATTTCGTAGGCGTGGATGCGGGCCAGGGTCTCGGGGTCGCCGAGTTCCTGGGCACGGAGGTCGTTCAGTTGGGCGAGATCATCGAGCAGGGCGCGTCGCTGCTCGCGGCTGACCCCGTCCGGATTGTTCAGATAGAGGACGGGGTCGGCGCCGGGGCGGAGGCAGACACCTTGGTAGGACGAGGGGAGAAAGCCGCTGCCCCACAGGCGCGAGAAAATCGGCTGGTCGGGGTTTTTGCCCGAGCCCTGCGAAATCATGGCGATGAAAGAGGGGAGATTCTCGTTGGCGCTGCCGAGGCCATAAGTCGCCCACGCGCCCATGCTGGCGTAGCCGGGCTGCTGGTTCCCCGTGTTCATGTAGGTGATGGCCGGGTCGTGATTGATGGCCTCGGTGTGGAGCGATTTGATGATGCAAATGTCATCGGCGATCGTCTGCGTGTGCGGCAGCATGTCGCTGATCCAGGTCTGGTGCTTGCCGCAGAGCTTGCCGGCGGGACATCGGCGGCACGACCGGAAAGGAAGCCTGGCTGGCGGTCATGCCGGTCACGCGCTGGGTCCCTTTGATCGAAGCGGGCAGGTCCTGGCCCGCGAACTTCTGCAACTCTGGCTTCTGATCGAAGAGATCGACGTGCGAGAGGCCGCCGGACTGGAAGAGGCAGAGGACGCGCTTCGCCTTCGGCGCGAAATGCGGGAGGCCTGCGAGCCCGCCGGAGGGAGCCGGCGAGGTGGAGGCCCGCAACAAGCCGCCATCCATGAGCATCGAGCCGAGGGCGAGGCCGCCGATGCCGCGCGCACTCTGGCCGACGAAGGTGCGGCGCGTGAGGTGCGTCAGGCGCTGTTCGATGGGAGTCATGGTGAAATCAGTTGCAGGTGATGGTCTCGCTGAGGTTGAGGAGGAGCGCTGCGACCTGCGTCCAGGCGGCGTGCTCGGGGGCAGGCAGTTGCTCGTCGCGCGGCGCTTCGCCAGCGCGCAGGGCGGCGGCGGCGGCTTGCGGATCGGCGGTGTAGCGGGCGCGTTCGCGCCGCAGTGCGGCGAGGAGGACGGCGCCTTCCTTCCCTTGGGGCTCGCGCGCTGTTGTTTCGGCAAAAGCCCACCGCAGCCGTGCGGCGTCGTCGCCCGGATGGGTGAGGATGCGCTGGGCCAGGGCGCGCGCCGCCTCGACGAATTGCACGTCGTTGAGCAGCACGAGCGACTGCAGGGGCGTGTCGGTGCTGGCGCGCAGGACGGTGCAAATCTCGCGGCTCGGCGCATCAAAGGCGGCCATGTTCGGCGGTGGCAGCGTGCGCTTCCAGAAGGTGTAGAGGCTGCGGCGGTAAAGCTTTTCCCCGTGATCCTGGATGAAGGTCTGCGCGGTTGCGGGGGTGCTGCCGTAGTGGCTCACTTCGCGCCACGGGTCGCCGGGCGTGTAGGGGTTCACGCTGGGGCCGCCGAGGCGCGGGACGAGCAGGCCGCTCGCTTGCAATGCGGCGTCGCGGATGAATTCCGCGGGCAGGCGGAAGCGCGGGCCACGGGCGAGCAGGCGATTGGCAGGGTCGCGCTCCATCAGCTCCGGCGTGGTCGCGGAGTTTTGTCGATAGGCGGCGGAGAGGACCATCTGGCGCAGCGTGCGCTTCACGTCCCAGCCGTGGTCCATGAAATCGACCGCGAGATAGTCGAGCAATTCAGGATGGCTCGGCCACTCGCCTTGCGCGCCGAAATCGGCGGCCGTCTTGACCAGCCCGACGCCGAAGAGCATCTGCCAGAAACGGTTGACCGCCACGCGCGCGGTGAGTGGATGCCCGCGCATGGTGAGCCATTGCGCAAGGCCGAGGCGATTGGCGGGCGCGTCCGCGGACAGCGGCGGCAGACAGGAGGGCGTGCCTGGCTGCACTTCTTCCCTGGGCTGGGCGTAATCGCCGCGATTCAGAATGTGCGTCACGCGGGGCTTCGCGGAAACATCCATCACAAGGGTGGGAAACGGCTTGGTCAGGACGGCGAGCCGCTCTTCGAGATTCGCGATTTCCACGCGGATGCGCTCCATCGCGGGTGCGTGCGCGGCAAAGTAGGTGGCGACTTGCGCCTGCTGCTCCGGCGAACGCTCCGCGGATGGCATTTGCACAAGGGCGATCATCTCCGACGGCAGCGGTGAGCCGTCGTCGGAGCCGGTCATCGCCTGCAACTGAAGGCGCGCAGGATTGTTATCACCTGTGCCGCCGAAGATGAGCTGCACATTCAAATAGCCCGTCTCGTCCACCCGGAGAGGCTGGGCGAAGGTGGCGGTGAGGTGCGTGGGACCGTCGTGCGCCGGGTCGGGCTCCCAACCTTGATCCGTTCGCGTGTTGAGCACGCCCTCTGGGCGATTTGGCTCAAGCCAGCTATCCGCCGTGACGGCGCGGAATTCGAGCAGCTTGTAGATATTGACCTGGTCCGCGAGCAACGTCTCGGCACTGGCCGAGAGGCCCGTAAGGAAAAAGGTTCCCTTGCCGCCCTGACCTACGCGATGGCCCCAGCCGCTTTTGGCTGTGGCCGGATCGGGCAGCGCGGTGATGCGCAGGCCGGTGACCGGCTTGCCTGTTTTCGGCAGCCGCATGGCGATGTCGAAAGGTGCTCGCCCGGCGCCTTTCTGGAAGACGATGTCCCGTCCGTCGGCGATTTGCACCGCGCCTTGCTTATTGGGTGCGCTGACCCGGAGCAGCTCGACCGGCAGCATTTCGAGTGCTTCGCCGCGCTGCGCCAGTGCCTGGCGCTGTTCCTCTTCCCAGGCGAGCACCGCCTCCGCGGGTGGTTCGGCGAGGCGCGCGCGCGCCTTGGTGATTTCGGCCTGGAGCGCGGTTTCGTCGTCCGCTTTCAGCAGCGTCTTCGCCTGCAGACTCGGCGAGGCATTTTTGCCGCCATCGCCATCCAGCCCCTTGTCGCTCGCGGAATTGAAGTACGCGAACACCTGGTAATACTCGCGCTGCGTGATCGGGTCGTACTTGTGATCGTGGCACTGACAGCAGCCGAGCGTCAGCCCGAGCACGGCCTCGCCGAGCGTCTTCACCCGGTCGGCGTTGTAGTTGACGAGGTTTTCCTCAGGAATGGTGCCGCCCTCATGGGTCACCATGTTGTTGCGCTGAAAACCGGTGGCGATGAGCTGCGCTTCGGTGCGGTTGGGGAGCAGGTCGCCGGCAAGTTGCTCGCGCAGGAAAGCGTCGTACGGCTTATTCCGGTTAAAGGAGTCGATGACCCAATCGCGCCACAGCCAGGCATTGCGGCCACCGTCGATCGAGAAGCCATTCGTATCCGCGTAGCGCGCCGAATCCAGCCACTCGAGCGCCATCCGCTCGCCGAAATGCGGATTCGCGAGCAGTCGATCGACCAGCTTCTCATAAGCCTGCGGATCGGAATCATGGGCAAAAGCCGCAGCCTCCTCGGCGCTGGGCGGCAGGCCGGTCAGATCGAGCGTCACGCGGCGAATCAACATGCGCCGGTCGGCTTCGGCGGAAGGGTGTAATCCCTCCGCTTCGAGCCGCGCGAGGATGAAGCGATCGAGGTCATTGCGGCACCAGGCGGCGTTCGCGACTTCCGGCAGCGATCCCTGGACCGGGGGAATGAAAGCCCAGTGCGGTGCATACGGCGCCCCTTGCTCAATCCAACGCTTGAGGATGGCTTTCTCCTCGCGCTTGAGCGGGTGCGGCGCCTTCGGCGGCGGCATCACCTCTTCGGGATCGTCACTCGTGATGCGCAGCCACGCCTCGCTGTGGGCGAGATCGCCAGGCTTGATCGCGATGACCCCCTCGCGGTCGGCCAGGGCCGACTCGGCGAGGTCGAGGCGCAGCTTCGCCTTGCGCGCCTTGGCATCAAACCCGTGGCAGGCGAAGCAATGCTCGGAAAGGAGCGGCCGCACATCGCGATTGAAATCCAGCGCCCGCTCGGCCCCGAAACCGGAAAGCGGCGAGAGGAGAGCAGCGAGCAGGAGCAGAGCAGAGCGCATCAAAGGGGGGAAAGAGACGGAAGGTGACCCGAGAGAGCAGGGGGACGTTAGACAAGAATCTAGAACCAAGGCGCCAGAAGGGCAAAGTCACATTTCGCCACAGGAGGTCACCGAGGCGGACTTGATCCCCAAGCCAAGTTCCTTTCACCAGGAGCTCCGGCAATCGGTGCGCGCTGTAGGAATCGTCCATCGAGGCGGAAGCGTGGACGCGCCGGCCGTCCGCCCGCAGGCTTCGCCCAACGCCTCCAAGAACAAGCGCCGGTCTGCGACGTCGCGAAAACCTTCTCCACGCGTTTGCCGCGCGCCATCACCGTGATAGTCGGTCTTGCGGACCATCATTGATCGACGGAGAGCGCTTGGGGCGAACTCGCGACGACCCATTTATTCTATAATAGCTGGAACCTGATGGAAGAGAAACTGTTGACCGGCACAGCGCAACGCTGACGGAGACGGCCTTGCCAGTTGAGCCAAAACTGGCATCTTGGAGCCATGAGCAATGTTGCCGAAATCGAGGCCGCCATCGAGAAACTTCCGTCCGCAGAGTTGACGGAGTTGGTGTCGTGGCTGAAAGAATATCGAGCGATGACCAGTGCTGCAGATGCCCTCTTTTTCATGTACGATGAGGAGGAGCAGAGGCGTGCCGAAGGCTAAGCGCGGGGAGATTTGGATGGCTGACCTCTCGAAGGGTCCATACACAACAAAGCCCGGCATGTATCATACTTTTGCCCCAATGACGGGAAAATCAATCAAACGGCATGATTAAAAACCTGATGATGGCAGCTTGCGTTTTTTCGTTAGCTCCCAACATGGGTGCCCTGTGGGCTAAACCGGCAACAATAGCCGGCGCTCAATCCTTTGACCTGAGTGCGAAACTACGGCATCAACTGGAAGTCAATGCATACAACGGAAACGCTGAAGCTGCACTGCAACTTTCAAAATTCTATTCCTTCGTCCGAAACGATGTGAAAAGCGAAGTCAAGTGGCTGAAGCGTGCCGCGGAACTGGGCAACGCAGAAGGACAATACACACTCGGGTATGTGCTCCTACATGATGAAGAAAACTGTAATCTGCTTGAGGCGGAGCGTTGGTTGATGGAGGCAGAAATCTCAGCCGGTAAAAGGGGGGATGAAGAATTGCTGTCTTTTGTGAAGCAGACGCAGCGTGACTTGCAGAAAGCACTCTCTCGCAAATAGCGCGGTTCGCTAATATCGAGGAAAGCGAGATGAAAACTCAATGGGCAAATCTCATTATCGGGTAGCCAATAGGGTAAATAGCGGTCAGTCAACGTTTCTGTCTCTTCGCTGTATCAAGTGGGTATTGAGCGGCGTCATGGAGGACCGCGCCAGCGTAGTGTCCCAGACGGCGGCGGGTTCGGCATGGATTAGGGAACCCCTGCCGTCGGTTGTCTGGTAAATCGCTCCTACCGATGGCTATTCACCCATATTCAGCCGCACGTACTCGGTGGAAAGGTCGGTCGTATAGACCCGGTAATCGGCCGAGCCCAGGTGAAGATCGACAGTGATGGTGAAGCGCTTTTTCGCCACCACTTCCTGGAGCATCGGGAATGGCGTGGGGGCCGCGACGCCACACTGCACCGCGATCATGCCGTCATAAAAAATATCGACGGTTTCTTCGCGCAGCCGGGCGCCGGAGTAGCCGAGCGCATCCATGATGCGCCCCCAGTTCGGGTCGCCGCCAAACCAGGCGCACTTGACGAGGCACGATTTGGCAATGGCCTCCGCGGCGCGTCGTGCATCGGAGTAATTCGACGCGTCTTTGACGTGAATTTCGACGAATTTGGTCACTCCCTCGCCGTCTTCAACGATCATCCGCGCGAGATTGCGCGTCACGTGATCGAGCGCCTGCTGGAAATGCTCCAGGTCAATGCTCCCACTCCCCAGCGGCGCATGACCGGCGCGCGCATTGGCCAGCAGCAGCACGGTGTCGTTGGTGCTCATGTCGCCGTCAATGGTGATGCGGTTGAACGATTGCTCGACGCTCACGGAGAGCGCCTCCTGCAGGTCCGCCTTGGCGAGCGCCGCATCCGTTGTGAGGAAGCAAAGCATCGTCGCCATGTTCGGGTCGATCATCCCCGCGCCTTTGGCGATGCCGCCGATGCGCACCGTCTTCCCGCCGAGCGTCAACTCGACGGCGATCTCCTTCGCGAAGGTGTCGCTGGTCATGATCGCCTCCGCGGCGCGATGGCTGCCGTCATCGGAAAGCGCGCCACGCATGCCGGCGAGCGTCGCCTCGATCTTCTCGATGGGCAGCGGCACGCCAATTCGGCCGGTGGAGCAGACGAGCACCTGGCGCTCGCGCAGACCGAGGGCGGCGGCTGTCGCTTTGGTCATGCGCTTGGCCGTTTCGATGCCGCCCGCGCCGGTGCAGGCATTCGCGTTGCCGGAATTCGCTACGATGGCGCGCACATCGGGTGAACGCAGGTGCGCGGCAGAGACCCGGACCGGCGCTGCTTTGACGCGATTGGTCGTGAAGGTCCCGGCGACGACGGTGGGCTGCGGCGAGAAGATGAGGGCCACATCGGGCCGGTCCGCGTTGCCGGCCTTGATGCCGCAATAGGCGCTGCCGGCGAGAAAGCCTGCTGGCGCCGTGACACCGCCGGGAATTTCTTGGAAGAGAGACATGAACGCGCGCCGAAGATCGAGCGGGAGCAAAGCGAAACCGGCGCGGGATGGGAATGCGGAAACGCCAAAAAATTGCGGCGAGGCTCGTCGCTGGCGGGCGGTGGCGCGCCCGCGCGAAATGGTCCGATTTTCTGTTTGCGCCGCAAGGCGAGTCCGTGCAGGCTCAACCTCTTTTCCTCATCGCAGCCCTTTCCACCGCCTAGATTGCCTTATGTCACACCTCATCGAGAAAATTCAGCAGGAGCAAATGAAGAAGGATCCGGTGCGGTTCAAGGTGGGGGACGCCGTACGCGTCCATACCCGTGTCGTTGAGGGTGACAAGGAGCGGGTCCAGATTTTCGCGGGCATCGTCATTGGCCGCAAAGGGACGATGCTCAACGAGACCTTCACGGTGCGGCGCATTTCCTATGGCGAAGGCGTCGAGCGCGTCTTCCCGGTCCACTCGCCGCGCATCGCCAAGATCGACGTGGAGACGCAAGGGACGGCCCGCCGTGCCAAGCTCAATTACCTGCGCGACCGCAAAGGCAAATCGGCCATGGCTGTGCGCGAGCGGCTGCAAGGGGCGACGCAAAAGCCCGCGAAGAAGGCGCTCAAGAAAGCCGCCTGACAGGTGCCGTTTCCGGCGTGCTTCGGATATGAAGTGCGGCTTCCGCTTCGAGAAGGCGCTGCGGGCCGGCGGCTGTGAATGGATCGCCGGCATTGACGAGGCTGGCCGCGGTCCGCTCGCCGGGCCGGTCGTCGTGGCCGCGGTGATGCTCCCCGCGCGTTTCCGCCATCGCGTGCTCACCGACTCCAAGCAACTGACCGGGAAGCAGCGGGAGGAGCTGTACCGCGAGTTGACCGAGCGGGCGGACGTTTGCTGGGCCATCGCCATGGCTGATCACGAGGAAATCGATCAGCTCAACATCCTGTGGGCGACTTGCGCGGCCATGCGGCGGGCCGCCCTGGCCCTGGCCATCGCACCGCATCATGTGCTGATCGATGGCCACCCGGTGCGCGACTTTCCCTTTCCCCAGACGGCGATGCCCGGCGGCGATGCGCGCTCCTGGAGCATCGCGGCCGCCAGCGTGCTTGCCAAGGTGACTCGCGACCGGCACATGATCGAGATGGATGTCTCTCACCCCGGCTACGAATTTGCCCGGCATAAAGGGTACGGAACGGCACTCCATCTGGAGTGCCTGCAAAGGCATGGCCCAAGCCCGATTCACCGCCGGTCTTTTCTCCCGGTTCGCGGCCTGGCGTCGCCGCTGGAGGCATCCTGAGCAGCTCACCTCGGCCGAACTGGGTCTGTTTGGCGAGCGGCTCGCGGAGCGGCATTTGCGGCGGCACGGCTACCGGGTACTTCGCCGGAATTTCCGCGCGCCGCACGGGGGCGAGGTGGATCTGGTCTGCCGCGACAGACGCGCCCGAGCGCTGGTCTTTGTGGAAGTGAAGACGCGGCGGAGCGTCGCCTACGGGCAGCCAGCGGAAGCGGTCGATGCCGCCAAGCAGGAGCTGATTACGCGCGGCGGCATGGCCTGGCTGCGCCTGCTCGAGTTCCCGGAGATCAACTATCGATTCGATGTGGTGGAGGTGGTCTTCGAGGGGCCGACCCCTCGGGTTAATGTCATCCAGGACGCCTTTTCCTCCGCCGATCCGGGCGTGTATTGAAGAGGCATTCACTCCAAGGCCGGCCTTTCTAAGAAGCCTGCGCCGTGGCGCGTATGCGAGTTGGTGCGTCATCGTTTCGACGCGCCATTGACAATCACCCGCGCCAGCCGCAATTCTAAACCACCCTCATGGAAACCATCCAGGATCCCCCAGTTCCTTTCTTTCAGCGGATGCAGGCGAAGCTTGCCGAGTCACGCTTTTTCACCTTCTCGCTCCTGCTCCACATCATCATCCTGGTGCTCGTCGGCGGCATCGTCGTCGTCAGCCAGATGCAGGATCCGACCGATTTCGCAGCCGAAGGCGGCAGCGGCCTGGTCAATGAGGAAGTCGCGGCGACCACTCCGCCAGCAGAGCCCGAAACGCAGCCGACGCAGGTTTTCACGCCCACTCAGCCGCAGGTCACCACGCCAACGCTGGACATGATCACCACGAATTCGACCGCGCCGACGACCTTCCAGATGCAGGCGGCGGTCCCGACGATCAAGGCGCCCGCGACGGCGGATATGAACGAGGCGCTGAACAAGGTCATCCGCAGCGCTGCTGGAACAGGGCTGAGCCGTCTGCCGGGAGTGATGGGTGGCCGGGCGGGTGGCACCGCGCGCATGGCGCTGATGAAGAAGAACGACATGAAGGACAAGAGCGAGAAGGCGGTCCTCGCCGGTCTGCGCTGGCTCAAGGAACACCAAAATTCTGATGGCTCCTGGTCCAACGACAAGAAGTCGTCGATGACCGGCTTGGCGGTGCTCTGCTTCCTGGGACATGGCGAGACGCCGGAGTCGATCGAATTTGGGCCGACGGTGAAGAAAGGCGTGGATTGGCTGCTGAATACGGGCACGGAGAATCAAGGAAAGCTTTCGCAGCACAAGGATGGGTTCCCGAATCCTGCCGTGTACGAGCATGCCATTGGCACCTATGCGCTGGGCGAGTATTACAGCATGACCAAGGACGACCGGGTGAAAGACGTGCTGATGCAGGCGGTCAATTACATCGTGCAAGGACAGGCGCCGGACGGCGGCTGGCAATACGGTTACGCCAAGGGGAACGAGAGCGATACGTCGGTGAGTGGCTGGCAGATTCAGGCGCTCAAGGCGGCGCACTTGACGGAACTCAACATTTCCGGGGTCGATGAGGCGCTCGACAAGTCGATGGAGAACTTGAAGCGGGTGCAAGGGCCGAAGGGCGACTTCGGCTACCACAATCCCGGCGATGCGCGCCCAAGCCTGGCAGGGGTGGGCGTGCTCTGCACCTACTTCTGGCGCGGCGAGAAGGAGAAAAGCGTGCGCGACGGGATCAAGTTCATCCTCGAGGACACGGAGAAGGATAATCCGGTCGAGTACAAAGGCGCCAAAGCCAACCTGTATGCCTGGTACTACAATACGCAGGCGTGCCTGATGTTTGGCGGGCAGGCGTGGAGCAAGTGGAACCATTGGTTTCAGGACCAGATCACCGACAACCAGAGCCCCGACGGCTCGTGGCCCAAGACCGGCAACCCAAAGAACATCGGCGGCTTTGAAACGGGCGAGGGGACCGGGCAGGTCTATCGCACCACTATGTGCGTGCTGATGCTCGAGGTGTATTACCGCTACATGCCGACGAATCGGTCGTAAGAAAGCGCGCCTGCGGGCGTCCGACCGCGTGCGCTGGACAAGTGTCGCGCCGTCGCGCGAGATGGGACATGACCGAGATCGAGACGAGCCGCCATCGTTTGCGGCTGGGCGCGCTCTTCTTCCTGCAATCCCACGCGCAGGCGCTCTGGTACGTGCCATTCTCCAGCGTGCTTCGGGCCCATGGCCTCGATTGGCTCACGCCCTATGCCTTCGCCAGCACGGCGCTGGCGGCCATCGTGTCGCCCATGATCGGTGGAGCGCTCGCCGACGAGCATCTTCCGCCGGAGCGCATCCTCGGCGCGCTTTTTCTCTCGGTGGCCACCATGTTGGTGGCGGTTTTTGTGAGCATTGAGCGCGGCTGGGGCGGAGGATGGGTGCTCGGGCTGCTGCTGGTGCAGCAGCTTTTGTTGGCGCCGGTCAGCAGCCTCGTGGTCGCCATCGTCCTGGCCAGCCTGCATCATCCCGAGCGGGAATATGGGCCGATCCGCGTCTGGGCGACTTACGGCTGGCTCGTGGCCGTGCCCTTGTTGGCGCTGGTGGTAAGGGCCGACTCTTCAACGGAGACCGGGTATGTGGCGGCAGGCGCTTTTCTTGTGGTGGCGATCTTCACCTGCTTCCTGCCGGTCACCCATGCGCGCAGACCGGCGGTGCCGCGACGCTGGCGGGAGTTGCTCGGCAGCGACACGCTGCTGCTCCTGCGCGACCGCGATGTGCGGACGGTGTACTGGACGGCGGCGCTCTTCAGCATCCCGCTCGCCGCCTTCTACCCATTTACGCCTCTCTTTCTCGCAGATGCAGGCGACCCCTCCGCATCCGCGAAAATGTCGCTGGGCCAGGCCACGGAAGTGATCGCCACGTATGCGCTGGCGCCGCTGCTTGCGCGCGTGCGTGTGAAGTGGCTGCTCCTCGCGGGACTTGGCTTCGGCGTGCTCCGGTACGCTCTCTTTGCGCTGAATGCCCGGCCCTGGATTCTGGTGGGCATCTCGATGCATGGCTTCTGTTACATCCTCTATTTCGTTTCGGCCCAGTTGTTCCTTGAGCGCCGCATCCCCTCGGCCTACCGCGCCCGCGCCCAAGCCTTCCTTTCCCTGATGATGCTCGGCGTGGGCACTTTTATCGGCTCGCTGGCTTGCGGGTGGCTGCGCGTTTGGTGTGCGGCGGCGGGCGGCACCCGCTGGTCGCTCTACTGGAGCATTCTTTCCGGGAGCGTCGCGCTGGTCGGCGTGTACTTCGTCACCCACTTTCGCGACCACCCGCCGGTGAGGGTCGAAGCGGAGCCGGCTGAGCGGCCGGCCGGCGCCTTGGGCGAGTGGGCCGAATGAGGCGCCGCCCTGAAGGCGTTATTTTCTGCTCGTCAGGCGCGCGGTGTCGAGTATCTAAGGCGCATGCCCGTCATCGCGCGCATCTCGGCACTCTGGAGCAAGCAGAAGCTTTTCATCGCTCTTTTCTTCCTCGCGGTCAGCGGGTGGTTCTACTTCGACGGCGCGATCAATTGGCCTCGGCAGAACGAGCGCTGGCTGGCGCATAAGCACTTGGTGGACGAAGGGCGGGCGCAGGAGTGGCCCAAGTACGCCGCCGATCACGGCTGGGTCGCACAGGTGCCTGAGCACTTTCACGATGTCGGCAACCGCATCGGACAATTTGTCTTCGGCGGGCTCGCGACCATGGCCGGCGGCTTTTTGCTCATCTACTGGGCGACCCAACGCAAGCGGCTGCTCAAGATGGTCGATGACGCCGTCTTCACCCCCTCGGGCGCGCGCGTCCCGTTCTCAGCTATTCGGGGGATCGGCAAAAAGCGCTGGGACACCAAGGGGATCGCCGTGGTGCGGTATGAGGACAATGGCCGGTTGCTGCAATTCGTAGTGGATGATTACAAGTATGAGACGGAGCCCGCGCGCCAAATTCTCGACACCATCGAGCAAAAGCTGCTGAACAAGCTCGATCACGCCGCCTGAGCGGCAGGCTTCGCCTCGGCTTCGACCGAGCCCGGCACGGGCAGAGCGCGCGCGGCGGAAGAGGCGGGCAGGCGCAACCAAAGCGACTTCCATTCGGCCACCCACCAGCGCAGCAGGCCGCGCCCGAGCAGGCGCAGGACCGAGGCATCCGGCACAAAGCCGCCGACCAGCAGACGCCAGCCGGCGTTTTCCCGGCCATAGACGCCGGCGGCCAGCTTGCGCCGCGCGAGCGCGCCAAGGCGCGCGTTTTGGAAGCGGAGAATCTTCGCCACAATACGGCCCGGCAGCCCATCGAACGGGAGATGCTCGAACTGCGTCGCCGGATCAGAGAAGACCTGCCGCACCGGCCCCAAGTGATACGACGAAATATCGAGCAGGAAGGCAGCAGCCATCAGTTCCGCGTCGCCGAGGTAAAAGTATTTGTCGCGATAAAGTCCGTCGAACCAGGAGCGGAAACAGAAGGCGAAACGCGTGTTGTAGTCGGAAACTTGGGCGGTGACCTCCTCGCCCGCCAGGGAGCTGGCGATTAGTCGGCGCGCGGCTGAAGAGGTGAAGGCGCAGAAGTCCAGCCCCGGGCTGTAGAGCGGGTCGAGAAAACCGGCGGCGTCGCCGACGAGCACCCAGCCGTCGCCAGCCGTCCGCTCGGAGACGTAAGGCAGCATCGAGTAGGCGCGCTGATCGCCGGCCACCGGCTGCGCTCCCCCGAGGATTTCGCGGCCGACCGGATGGATGGCAAAGTGCGCGAGCAATCGCTCGCCGATGGTCCCGCCAGCCGGCGGCTGAAAAAGACGTGTGTCATAGACCAGCCCCACGCTCACGTCGCCGCCCTTGAGCGGGATGATCCAGCACCACCAGCCAAGCCCCATCAGGTGATTGGTCGCCCAGCCTCGGCCCGTGCGCGTCGCCTCGGCCCATTGGGGGAAGCGCGCGCGCAACTCGTGGCCATCCCAATCTTGCACGCCGGTAAAACGCGCCCAAAGCGAGTTGATCGGGTGCTCCGAGAGTGGGCTAAAATGGCCGAGCTTTCGGGCGATAAAGGCCGCGCGCCCACTGGCATCAACGACCCAGTGGGCCGTCACGCGCCGAGTCTCGTCCCCGAGACGAACCTCGAGCGCGTTGCGATTCGCTCCGGCGAGGTCAAGCGACGTCACCTTCGCCGGCCGCCAGATGTCGCAGCCCGCGGCCACGGCTTCACTCAGCAAGTGCTCGTCGAGCGTGGCGCGATCCACTTGAAAACCGGAGAGGCGCGAATTGTAGCGCGCCCCGAGCTCGACACAGTCCTCGAAAGGCTCCTCCGGCGAGCGGGCGAACCACATGCGCAACCCCTGCTTGGCGAGTTGATGATGGCCCAGATAATGGCTCAGTCCGAGAACGCGCGTGAGAAAGCACGAGCTGACCTCCGTCGTCGATTCGCCGACTTTGCGATCGAACTCCGCCGCCTTTTCGATGATCAGGACGCGCAGCCCGGGCGTGGCGCGCTTGAGCAGCAGACCAGTCGCGGCACCCGAAAACGCGCCGCCGATGATTGCGACATCGTAGGCGTGCTCCATGAGACCTCCATCTCTACTGTAGCCGGCCGCGAAGAGCAACGCCTCGTCGCCAGGGCGCCCTGCATTTTCCATTTGTTTTTATCGGATGGACCCCTAGAGTCCGTTCCCCTTTTTCCTGAATGAACCGCCTCGTCGACCGAGATGAAGATTTTCAGCGGCTCGGCGCATCGCGAGCTGGCGCGGCGCATTTGTGCCTACGTCGGCATGCCGCTCGGCGACGCCACCGTCTCCTCTTTCCCCGATGGCGAGACGTTCGTGAAGATCAACGAGAACATCCGCGGGCGCGATGTCTTCATCGTCCAGCCGACCTGCCCGCCGACCAACCAGAACCTGATGGAGCTGCTCATCATGGTCGATGCGGCGCGCCGGGCGAGCGCGGCGCGGATCACCGCGGTCATCCCTTTCTTCGGCTACGCCCGGCAGGATCGCAAGGACCAGCCGCGCGTGCCGATCACGGCCAAGCTCGTCGCCAATCTGCTCATGGCCGCCGGCGTGAACCGCGTCCTCACCATGGACCTGCACGCGCAGCAGGTCGCCGGCTTCTTCGATATCCCGGTCGATCATCTTTTCGCCGCGCCGGTGCATCATCCGGCATCTGCTGCGCCAAGAAGCTGGAGAATCCCGTGGTCGTCGCGCCCGATGTCGGCGGCGTGAAGATGGCCGACGCCTACTCGCAGGCGCTCGGCGCGAGCCTGGCCATCGTGGCCAAGCGCCGCAAAAGCTGCCTCGGAGACCGAGGCGGTCAACGTCATCGGCGAAGTCGAGGGCCGCCCGGTCGTCATCGTCGACGACCTGACCGAGACCGCCGGCACGCTGGTGAATGCGGCGAAGATGCTCAAGGAGCGCGGCGCGCGCGACATCATCGCCGGCGTTTCGCACGCCGTGCTCTCGGACCTCGGGCTCGAGCGGCTGAAGCAATTCGCCCATCAGCGAGCTCATCACCACCAACAGCGTGCCGATGCCGGCCGCGGACGGGCGTGCACGATCACGCCGCTCTGCATCGCGCGACTGCTCGGCGAGGGGATCAAGCGCATCCACGGCGACGAATCCGTCTCCTCCCTTTTCGAAATCAACAGCAAACGAAAACTCTAAACTATATGGCCAAACAAGTCAAACTCACCGCGCAGGCCCGTCCCGGCCTCGGCCGTTCCGCGGTCCGCAAAATCAAACAAGCAGGGCCTCGTGCCCGCCGTCGTTTACGGCGCGAAGCAGCCGCCGCTGCACCTCCAGCTTTCCGCCCGCGAATTGACCAACGTCCTGGCAATCGCGCCACCGGCGAGCATTTCCTCGTGGAACTCGAGATCGCCGGCGACGGCGCGACCGCCAATCGCCTCGCGCTCATCCAGGAAGTGCAGCATCACCCCGTGCGCGGCGACGTGCTCCACGTCGATTTCCACGCCGTGGCCGCCGATGAGAAGCTGCACGCTTCGGTGCCGGTCGAGACCGTCGGCGAACCCGCCGGCGTGAAGAACTTCGGCGGCATGCTCGAGGTGCCGATGCACGCCCTCGAAGTCGAGTGTCTGCCGAAGGATCTGCCCGAAGTCATCCGCGTCGATGTCTCGGCACCTCGAACGTGGGCGAAGCGATCCACGTGCGCGACCTCAGCTTGCCGGAAGGCGTCACGGCGCATGGTCGACGGCGACCTGACGGTCGTCCGCGTGGCCGCGCCGACGGTCGCGGAAGAAGCCCGGCTGCCGACGCGCCGAAGCGGCGACCAGCCGGAAGTCATCAAGGAGAAGAAGGCCGAGGAGAAGGAGGCCAAGTAAGCCGCTCGCGCCTCGGAATCGCTCGCACGCCGTCTCCGCTGCCATGAATGACCTCCCGCCGCCAGCCTCCCGTTGCGGCTCGTCGTGGGCTTGGGCAATCCCGGTCGTGAGTACGCCGGGACCCGCCACAACATCGGCTTCATGATGCTCGATCGCCTCGCCGCGGCTGCCGGAGTGCCTTTTCGCAAGGAAGCGCGGCAAGCCGAGCTCGCGCGCAGACCGGTGAGCTGCTCCTCTGCAAGCCGCTCACCTATCATGAACGTCAGCGGCGAAGCCGTCGGCCCGCTCGCGCGCTTTTACAAGATCGGAGCCCGCGCAAGTGCTGGTGGTGCTCGATGACATGGCGCTGCCGCTCGGCAAGCTGCGGCTGCGCCCGGCGGCTCGGCCGGCGGGCACAACGGGCTGAAGTCGATCATCGCGCATCTCGGCACGACTGAGTTCCCGCGCCTGCGCATCGGCATCGGCGCGGCGGAGCGCGGCGAGGCGGTCGGCCACGTGCTCGGGCCGCTTTGCCCCGGAGGAGCGCGAGCCGCTGGGCGCCGGGCTCGACCGCGCGCTCGAGGCCATCGACTGCGTCCAGCGGCGCGGCCTGCGCAGCCGCCATGAATCAATTCAACTAACCACACCAAACCAACTGCATGAAAAATCGATACGAAGGACTGCTGGTCCTCAATGTCAAAGGCAACGAAGACAGCGCCAAAGAGGTCATCGAGCGCCTCGAAGGCGAATTGAAGAAAGAAGGCGCCGACCATCGAACAGGTGCAGAAGATCGGCGCCCGCCAATTCACCTACGCCGCCGGGCAGCGCTCGACGGCGGCTATCTACGTGAACTTCGTCTTCCAGGGCGAGCCGGCGGTCGTCGCGCGGCTGCGCGCGAAGTTTCAAGACTCAACGCGGACATTTACCGCCAGACTTACATGACGGCTTCGCAGCGAAGCCGAAGCCGCGCCCAGCGCCGATCAAGCGGCCCATGCCGCAGCCCGTCGCCGCGGAATAAATTCCACCTGCCCGCCTATCCCCGCCATGCCGAACCTCAACAAAGTGATGCTCATCGGGAACTCACCCGAGATCCCGAAATCAAGTACACGCCCAAGGGCACGGCGATCGCGGAACTCGGGCTGGCGATCAATCGCAACTGGACCACCGACCAGGGGGAGAAGCGCGAGGAGAGTGACCTTTGTCGATGTCGAGCTCTGGGGCCGGCTGGCGGAGATCGCCGGGGAGTATCTCAAAAAGGGCCGGCCCGTCTTCATCGAAGGCCGGCTGAAGCTCGATACTTGGGACGATAAAACCAGCGGCCAGAAGCGGTCGAAGATGCGCGTCATCGGCGAGAATATGCAGATGCTCGGCAGCCGCGAAGGAGGTCCGGGCGGCGGTGGAGGAGGGGGCAGCTCTTATGACGAGGCCGATGCTGAAGCGGGCGCGGCCGGGCCACAACGCTCGGCGTCTCCCGCGCGCCGCCCCCCACCGCAGCCACAGGCCCCCGCGCGCAAGCCGGTCGATCCTGACTTGGATGTGCCGGAGGAAGGCGACGACATTCCGTTCTAAAGCCAATCGGCGCTGCGTGGTGGATGCGTTGAGGCCGTTGCCGCGAGGCGGATCGTTTCGGGGCGCTGCTCAAAGAAGCCGCTTGTCTTTCCACGGCTGTTCATCATCGCATCTCGCCCGGCTCTCTCCGGCGCCCTCCTGTTCATGAGACTCTATCATCAACTCCTGCGCCCGCTGCTCTTCCGGGCGGATGCCGAGCGCGTCCACGAGTTCGCGTTGCGCTGGCTGGCGCGGCTCGGGCCCGCCTTGCAGATGTTCGCCCCGCCGCACGACTCGCGGCTTGAGCGGAGCGTTTTCGGAATTCGCTTTCCAAACCCTGTCGGCCTGGCTGCCGGCTTTGACAAAAATGGGGTGGCGCTGCGGGCGTGGGAAGGGCTCGGCTTTGGCTTTGCGGAGATCGGCACCGTCACCGCGCGCGCGCAGCCCGGCAACCCCAGGCCGCGCATCTTCCGCCTGCCGGAAGAGCGCGCGTTGATTAATCGGCTCGGGTTCAACAACGAAGGCGCTGATGCCATTGCGAGCCGCCTGCGCCGCGCCATCGAGGCCGGGCAATGGCCACGCATCCCGATTGGCATCAACCTCGGCAAATCGCGCGATGTCGTGCTGGAAGCCGCGACCGCCGATTACGTGCTCTCCCTCGAACGGCTGCTGCAATTTGGCGACTATTTCGTCCTGAACGTCTCCTCCCCCAATACGCCGGGTTTGCGTACTTTGCAGGACCGCCCCGCCCTCGATCATTTGCTAGGCGCGATTCAGCGCCGCAACACCGGACGCAAGCCGCTCCTCGTCAAGCTCGCGCCGGATATATCCAACGATGCGCTCGAAGACGCGCTCGCCCTCGCGACGCAGCACCAGGTCGCCGGCATCGTGGCCACCAATACCACCGTGGATCACAGCGGCATTCCGGGGAGCGCGCGTGAGCAGGGCGGGCTCAGCGGCTCGCCCCTGCGAGCGCGCGCGACGGAGGTGGTCCGTTTTCTGGCCAGCCGGTCGAAGCTCCCGATCATCGCGGTGGGCGGGATCGACAGCGTGGATGCCGCGCTGGAGAAGCTCGATGCCGGCGCCGCGCTGTTGCAAATCTACACGGGCCTCATCTATGAGGGCCCCGGCTTGATTCGCGACATCTGCCGCGCGCTCATGGCCCGCCAGGCCTGAGGACTGCGCGCGATGACGTGGACGGCGCGCCCCACTCTTTGCTTTGCTTCACGGCGGCGGCGGACTGTAAAATGACGGCGTGATGACGCTCTCTCCGCTCCGCTTTCACTCCCGCTTTTTTCACCGCGACGACGCGGGCACAGCCGCCCTGCCGACGCGTGGCCAGGTGAAGCTGGAGGACACTTGGGACCTCACGGTGCTCTTCGCCACCCCCGCGGACTGGAGCGCCGCATTCGAGACGTTGCAGCGCGAATACCCTGCGGTCCTCGAGTTGCGGGGCCGCATCGGAGAGAGCGCGGAAACGCTGCGCGACGCGTTGGAATGGGAAAAGAAGCTCGGCCTGCAAATCGAGCGGCTGGGGCATTACGCCTCGCTCCGCTCCTCGGAAGATAGCTCCGATCCCGCGAACCTCACGCGCGAAGGGCAGTTCGAAAACCTGATGACGCTGATCGGCGAGGCGACGGCGTATCTGGCACCGGAGATCCAGGCGATTGATGACGACACTTGGGCGCGCTATCTCGCCGCGCCCGTGCTCGCCGAATGGCAGATTCCGCTAAGAAAGCTGCGCCGGCTCAAGCCGCACACGCTCACCGCCAGCGAGGAGCGCTTGCTTGCGCTCGGGCAAAGCGCCGTGCGCGGGCATAGCGAAACCTTCTCGCAGTTGACCAACGTCGATATGAAGTTCGGCGAATTGATCGACGACAAGGGCGTGCAGCGGACGCTGACCCAAAGCTCGTTCTCGTCGTTTCTGGTCAAGCGCGACGCCGAGTTGCGGCGGCGCGCATTTCACCAATTCTACGCTGAGTTTTCCGATCACCGGTACACGCTCGCCGCGTCGCTGGCGAACTCCGTCAAGGCTGACGTTTTCCATGCTCGCGCTCGCCATTATCCGAGCGCTCGCGAGGCCGCTCTCTTTCAGGACGACGTCCCGGTCACGGTGTACGACAACCTGATCTCCACCGTCCGCGAGAATCTCGCGCCGCTTTTCCGCTACTATGCGTTGCGGCGTCGAACCCTCGGTCTGAAAGAGATTCATCACTACGACACTTATGTGCCGATCGTCCCCAATATCGAGACGCAGGTGAGCTTCGACGAGGCCTCGGAGAAGGTGCTCGCCGCGCTGCATCCGCTCGGTCGCGAGTACACGGAGGCGCTGGCCCAAGGCCTCCGGGAGCGGCGCTGGTGCGACCGCTTCGAGAACAAGGGGAAACGCTCGGGCGCCTTCTCCTCATCCTCGTACGGCAATCCGCCGTTCATCTTGATGAACTACAAGGCGAACGTCTTCGCGGACATCTACACACTCGCGCATGAAGCCGGCCACTCGATGCACACTTGGTATGCCCAGGCGCACCAGCCGTTCCAAACTTACGATTACCCGATTTTCCTGGCGGAGGTCGCCTCGACCTTCAATGAAGAGCTGCTTACGCACTTTCTCCTCGAGCAGACCACCGATCGCTCGATGCGCGCCTACCTGATCAATCGTCAAATCGACGATTTGCGCGGCACGGTCTATCGGCAGACCATGTTTGCCGAGTTTGAAAAGATCATCCACGCCATGGAAGAGGCAGGCGAACCGCTGACGCTCGAGTCGATGCAAGCAGCTTATCGCGGTCTGCTGGAAGCGTACTTCGGCCCCGATTTCGCGCTCGATGCGGAACTCGACCTCGAGTGCCTCCGCATCCCTCATTTTTACAACGCCTTCTACGTTTACAAATACGCCACCGGCATCAGCGCCGCCGTCGCGCTTTCCGAGCAGGTGCTGGCGGGCGGCAGCGTCGAACGTTATCTCGGCTTTCTGAAGAGCGGTGGCTCGCAATTCCCCATCCCCACCCTCCAGGCGGCGGGCGTCGATATGTCCACGCCCGCGCCCATCGCCAGCGCACTGCAGCTCTTCGCGCGGCGCGTCGCTGAGCTGGAGGAACTCGTCTCCTAGAGCTCGCGCGCTGCGCGGTTCGCTACTCCGCCATTGCTTCACTGCGCTGGCGGGACAATCGTCTGCCACACATGCGTCGCAAATCACGTAAGAACGTCGGAGTCATCGGGCTCGGCATCATTGGCTCCCGCGCGGCCGCGGGGCTGCGCGCCGCCGGCTTTCAGGTCTTCGTGTGGAATCGCAGCGCGCGCGCCATCCCCAATTTCCTCGGCTCGCCCGCCGACGTTGCCGCGGCCTGCGACCTCATCCAACTTTTCGTGGCCGACGCGCCGGCGCTGATGGAGGTCCTGGCCGCGCTCGCCCCGAAGCTCACCGCCTCCCACGTTATCATTTGCTCGGCCACGATCGGGCCGGAGGCCACGCTGGAGGCGGCGCGTTTCGTCGAGGAGCGCGGAGCCCGCTTTCTCGATGCGCCGTTCACCGGGAGCAAGCTGGCGGCCGAGCGTCGCCAGCTTGTCTATTACGTCGGCGGCGACGACGCCACTTTCCTGCCCGCCCGGCCGATGCTCGAGGCGACCAGCAAAACGATCATCCGCACGGGCGGCATCGGCGACGCGGCGCTGATCAAGGTGGTGACGAATCAGATCGCTGCGGTCAGCATTCAAGTGCTGGCTGAAGCTCTCGCCATTGTGCGCAAGGCCGGCGTTCCACCCGAGGTCTTCGCCGCCGCGCTCGAGCACAACGCGGCGCGCTCCGGCACCATGGACCTGAAGCTCCCGAAAATGTTGAGCGCCGACTACGAGCCGCATTTCTCCCTCAAGCACATGTTCAAGGACGTGCAGCTTTCCATTCACCTCGCCAACTCGATGAACCTCGACACGCCCACGGCGGCGGTCACCGCCGGCGTGCTCTTCGGCGCCATCAAGCGGGGCTGGGGCGACCTCGATTTCTCCTCGATCTTCCGCCTCTATGGCGACCCGGAGGAGGCGAAAAGCACGCCGGAGCTGACCGGGCGGACGGACGGAGATGGCGTCAGCTCCCCGTACAAGCAACTACCCGGCGGCGAAGCTGGGGCGCCCTCCTTACCCGAGCCTGGCGAGCCCAAGCCGCTGGCGGACGGATCGCCGAGCGGGTCGAGCGACGCTGCTGGTGGGGAAGGGAAGGAGGCGGGAGGAGCGGGAGACGCGCACCGGGAGGAGCATCCGCACGCTGAGACGAAATCCGGCGATCAAACTCACGTCGGAGAGCATCGTGACCAGGAGGCTGGCGCCCCGGTTGGGCACTCGTGAGCCCCGGAGCCGAAGCGTACGCGCACTGGCGCGCGCACGGTGGGATCGCCGATCTCACCGCCCGCACCAAGCTCCGGCTGACGGGCGCCGACCGAGTTCGTTACCTCAACGGGCAGGTCACCGCCCATGTGCTGAAGCTTGGTCTCGAAGCAGCACTCCCGGCCTGTGTCACCACGGCAAAAGGGAAGCTGTGCGCCGATGTGCAGATCACCGCGACTGCGGAAGCGTTGCTCGTCGATGCGGAAGCCGCCTTGCGCGAGACGCTGCTCGCCCGCCTGGAGCGCTATGTCGTCGCCGATGACGTGGTGATCGAAGACGTGACCGAATCGCTCGGTCTGCTCCACTTTTTCGGCGGCGAGAAGACGGACAGCACGGTCGGCACGGAGCGGCGGCGCGCCAGGCGTTTTGGTCCAGCAGGCGTCGATCTGTGGCTTCCTGTGGCAGATCGCGCCGCGGCGCTCGCCTCCTCTCCAGATCCGGCGAGCCCCCGGCTGCTTGATGCCGAGCTGCTCGAATCGATCCGCCTCGAATATGGCGTCCCGCGCTGGGGGCGCGAATTGGGAGAAGAGACGCTCCCGCCGGAGGCTGGCCTTGATCGCACCCATATCGATTACGCCAAGGGCTGCTACATCGGCCAGGAAGTCATCTCCCGGCTGAAAAGCGTCGGCCACGTCAACCGCCAGCTTACCGCCTTCATCTCCGAGGAAGGTGCACTGACGGCGGGTTCGACTCTCTTGGCCGCCGACGAACCGCAGAGTGTGCTCGGGCGCCTAACGAGTGCTGGCTGGAGTTTTGCCCTCGCCAAGCCGATGGCCCTTGGCTACCTCAAACGCGGCGCACCCACCGGCCCGCTCCTGGCGCAGCCTCCCGAGCCCGGAGCTGCGCCGATTCCCGTCCGGGTGGCGCCGCTGCCTGTCGTCCCTTGCTCAGCCTCATGAAAATCCTTCGCTTGCTCCTTCTGCCCCTCCTGGCCAGCGCCGCCCTGGCGCATGCTGACGACGTGGCTCTCATGCAAATCCGCCTCGGCACGACGGGTGAAGTCGCCCCGGTGGCGCTCGCCTTCTACGAAGCGGACGCGCCGGCGACGGTCGAGAACTTCAAGAAGCTGGCGCAAAAGAAGTTCTACCGCGGTTGCGTCTTTCATCGCGCCTTCCCGCATACGCTCGTCCAGGTGGGTGATCCCTTCAGCCGCAAGGGCGAGCGTTCGCGCGTCGGCACCGGTGGGCCGGGCTACACGCTCTCGCCGGAGATTCGGCACCGTCACGGCACCGGCGATGTCGCCATGGCGCGCCTGCCGGACAAGCTGAATCCGAACCGCGTCTCCAATGGCAGCCAGTTCTTCATCTGCCTCACTCCCATGCCGACCTACGACGGGCAATACACCGTCTTCGCGCACGTGCTCTACGGCCTCGACACGCTCGACCGCATTTCCACCGCCTCGGTCGATTCCAACGACTTCCCCATCGAGCGCTTCCAGATTGAAAGTCTCCGCATCCTTCCGCGCGAGCAGCTTCCTCCGGCGCCCGTGCCCGGAGCGAAAAAGCCCGCGCCGCAACGGGCGTGGTGGCGCCTCTGGTAATCAGTCCATCACCCCCACCGCGCGCTGCGGATTTACATTCCAATGTTTCAGCGCCAGCCTGATTCTCTTTTTACCTACTCCATGAGACTTCTCAGCTCCTTCCTCGCCATGGCCTCCACACTCCTCTTCGCCGCTGCTGCTCAGGCTGAGCCTCTGGCCGTCGGCGCCGCCGCTCCCGTTGTCTCCTCGGTTGATCAGGATGGCAAGCCGGTCAATTTCAAAGAGGTGTATGCGAAAGGCACGACCTTGGTTTACTTCTACCCCAAGGCCGACACGCCGGGTTGCACGAAGCAGGCCTGCTCGCTCCGTGATAGCTGGGCCAAATTAAAGGAGAAAGGGATCCAGGTCCTAGGCGTCTCCGAAGACGCCGCCGACGCCCAGAAGAAGTTCCAGGAGAAGTACACCCTCCCCTTCACCCTCGTCGCCGACAGCGATGGCAAAGTCGCCCAGGCTTTCGGTGTCCCCCTGCGCGGCAAAGTCACGCAGCGGCAATCCTTTCTGATCAAGGACGGCAAGGTTGTCTGGAACATGCTCGACAAGACGAGCACAGAGAAGCACGCCGAGGATGTCCTGAAAGCCAACGACGACACTGCGAAGAAGGGGTAGCGCTGGGCACGGGCAGTTGCGCGCCTCGGAAACTTGCATTGGCGGCATCATCCTCACTCATGACGAGCGCCCTTATTCATCGATTCACGACCGAGGAGTACCATCGCATGGGTGAGACGGGGTTGCTCGCTCCGGATGCCCGCGTCGAACTGCTGGACGGCCAAATCATCGATATGCTTCCCATCGGACCTTACCACGGCGGCACCGTGGACTGGCTCAATGAAACTTTCGCAGCGGCCAGCCATGGCCGCTGGATCACGCGAGTGCAGGGCAATCTGCACCTCGGCCCTCATTACGAACCGCAGCCCGACCTGATGTTGCTGCGCCCCAGCCCAAATCGTTACCGAATCGATCTGCCGACGGCGGCCGACGTTTTTCTCCTGATCGAAGTCTCCGACTCGACGCTCCTGCTGGATCGCGAGGATAAAGTCCCCGCCTACGCGGAAGCCGGGATCGCGGAGACCTGGATCGTCAACGTGCCCCAGAAGCTGGTGGAAGTCTTCCGCCGCTCGGATGGGCGAGCGTACCTGGAGCGTCTGATCGTGCGCTCCGGCGAAGCACTGGCCCCGCAAGCGTTTCCCGAGGTGTCCATCGACACCGCGCAACTGCTGGTGTGACCCTCGCGGTCAGACGCCCTCTGGCGCTTCGACGCTGGCCACCGCGAGCGCGGCGATGCCTTCCCGCCGGCCGACGAAGCCCATTCCTTCATTAGTCGTCGCCTTGACTCCGACGCGTTGGTGGGAATGCGAAGCGCCTCAGCGAAGTTGGCGCGCATCGCCTCGACGTGTGGATAGATCTTCGGCACTTCCGCGATCAGCGTCGCGTCAATGTTGAGCAGACGTGCGCCGCTCTGCGCGAGCAGCTCCGGAGACTTGGCGCAGAATTTCCAAGCTCGAAATGCCGCGAATCGATTCGTCGGTGTTTGGGAAATGGTGGCCGATGTCGCGCTCGCCGATGGCGCCGAGCACCGCATCGGCGACCGCGTGTGCGAGCACGTCGGCATCCGAATGGCCATCCAGTCCATGCGAATGCGGGATTTCGACTCCGCCGAGCACGAGCGGCCGATTTTCCGCAAAACGATGCACGTCGTAACCAATGCCGGAGAGAGTCATGGAAGAAAAAAGGGAAGCGAGCCCGTTACCAGCCTTTGAGTTCACCGAGCCGTCCGCTCGAGGCCGTGACCGACATCTTTTCGGGATGGTCCTCGCGCGGCTTCATGAGGAAACGCCCGCCCGCCCGCTCCACCAGCAACTTGCCCGCTGCAACGTCCCACAGCGAGACGGATTGCTCGATGTAGGCATCGAGCCGGCCACAGGCGACATACGCCAGGTCGAGCGCCGCACTCCCCATCAACCGGCATTTGCGGACGACTTGCGCGTACTCGGCGAGCAGCGGCAGGCCGGCATTAATGGTGGCCTTTGATTTGGACATGCCGACAGAAACAATGGCGTCGCTCAACTTGCTCCGCGGGCTGACGGTGATCGGCTGGCCGTTGAGCAGCGGCCCGGTTTCCACGCTCGTCTCCCACAACTCATGGCGCATGGGATCCAGGATCACGCCCAGCAGGATTTCGGTGCCGCGCCGCAGCGCGATGGAGACGCAGAAGTGCGGCACGCCGTAGAAGTAATTCACCGTGCCGTCGATTGGATCGACAATCCACTGGTACTCGCTGGCGGCGTTGCCGGCGACGCCCTCTTCGCCATAGAGCGCGTGCTCCGGGAAACGCTCCAGCAGGATTTTGGTGATCAAATCCTGGGCGCGCACATCGAGGTCGAGCTTGATGTCATGCGCTTCAAACGCGTTGACCGCGAGGGCGGTGCCAAAGTTTTCCCGAAGAAGTTGGCCGGCGCCTTGGGCGGCCTGCACAGCGGTTTGGAGCGCGGAAGCAATCATGAATTCGCCAGCATACAGAGCGCTGCGCGGAATGGGCGCAAAAAAGCGGGAGGAGAATTTCTTCTCCTCCCGCTCTGGTTTTGGGTCAGCCTCGCCCTTGCAGGACGGGCGACATGGTGAGGTTACTTCTTGCTCTTCGAAGCGGGTTTCTTAGCACTCGCTTTTGCAGCAGGAGCAGCTTTCTTCGCCGGAGCGGCTTTCTTCGCGGCGAGCTTCTTCGCCGGCGCTTTCGCAGCAGCTTTGGGGGCGGACTTTGCAGTAGATTTTTTGGCAGCAGCCATTATGGACACCCCCTTTCGATCCGCAGTTGCGGGTCACAGAAATTTGCAGAGGATTGCGTGATCACTCTGGACGCAACGAATTAGAGAAAGCTCGGAAGCTCGTCAACAAATTAGTTCAACTTTCGCAAACTTTTTTCAATGCGCGCGCCAATGCGAAAACGCACGCGCACACCCAGCGTCATGCTGTGTCGCTAAAAGAGCGTGAGTTGCGGGCGCGGTGGCGGCTCGACGTTGACGGTCGCTTTGGGCCGCGCGCGGCTCACGAGCGGCAGCAGCGGCGTCTCGGCTATCGTTGGTTTTCCATCCGCATTGAGTTCGTGCTGCTCGAGATTCGCGAGGATCTCGCGCGCGCGGGTCAGGATGGCGGCGGGCAGGCCCGCCAGCCGCGCCACCTGGATGCCGTAGCTCTTGTCCGCGCCGCCGGGGACGATCTTGCGCAGAAAGATGATCTGATCGTTCCACTCGCGCACCGCGACGTTGTAATTGCGCACGCCGGGGCGGGTCCGCGCGAGGTCGGTCAGCTCATGGTAGTGCGTGGCGAAAAGCGTGCGCGCCTTGACTTCGTCGTGCAGATACTCGGCCACGCTCCAGGCGATCGAGAGCCCGTCGAAGGTGCTCGTGCCGCGCCCGATCTCATCGAGGATGATCAGCGAGCGCGCCGTGGCGTTGTTGGTGATGTTCGCCGTCTCGTTCATCTCCACCATGAAGGTCGATTGCCCGCGCGACAGATCGTCATTCGCGCCGACGCGCGTGAAGATGCGGTCGGCGAGCCCGATCTCGGCGCGCTGCGCGCGGGAATCCAGGAGCCGATCTGCGCCATCAACACGAGCAGCGCGACCTGCCGGATGTAAGTCGATTTGCCCGCCATGTTCGGGCCGGTGAGAATGAGCAGCCGCTCGGTCGCCGCGTCGAGCACCGTGTCATTGGGCACGAATTTCTCCTCCACCAGCGCCTGATCGAGCACCGGATGGCGCCCGTCGCTGATGCGTACGTCGAGCCCGTCGCTCAAGACCGGGCGGCAGTAGCCAAAGAGCCGCGCCGTTTCCGCCAGCGCGCCGAGCACGTCGAGCGTGCCGATGCTGCTCGCGGTGGCCTGCAGTGGCGCCAGCTCGGCCAGCACCGCCTCGCGCAACTGGTCGAACAGCTCCAGCTCCAGCGCCTTGGCGCGCTCATCCGCGCCGAGGATTTTCGCCTCCACTTCCTTCAGCTCCGGCGTGATGAAGCGCTCGCCCGTGGCCACCGTCTGCTTGCGGTGCCAGTGCGGCGGCACGAGGTGCAGATTCGATTTCGTCACCTCGATGAAGTAGCCGAAGACCGAGGTGTAGCGGACCTTGAGCGACTTGATGCCGGTCTCCTCGATCTCGCGCTGCTGCAGCTGCGCGATCCAATCCTTGCCCTCGCGCGCCTGCCGCGCGCAGCTCGTCGAGCGGTGCGAAATAGCCGTCGCGAAACATGCCGCCTTCGCGCGTGGCGACGGGCGGCTCGTCCACGATCGCGCGCGCCGAGCAGTTCGTGCAGGTGCGGCAGCTCGTGCAGCTCCGCTGCGAGCGCCAGGCCCGAGGCTCGCCTCGGTGCTCCTCCGGCGCCGCCGAGCGCTTGCGAGATCCGCTCGCAGCGCCGGGATTTGCTCGAGCGCCGTGCGCAGCACCAGCAGGTCGCGCGCATTGCCGCCGGTCTGCGTGAGCCGGCCGACGGTGCGCTCGAGGTCGCGGATCGCCCGCAGCGTCTCGCGCAATTTCCCGAGCAGAAACGGCTCGGCGAGCAGTTCGCCGATGAAATCGCTGCCGCGCCTCGAGCGGCGCGAGATCGCAGAGCGGATGCAGAATCCAGTCGCGCAGCTTGCGCGCGCCCATCGGCGTGACGGTGCGGTCGAGCGCGCCGAGCAGGCTGGTATCGCGGCCGCCGCCGCGGGATGGCACCAGCTCGAGGTTCGCCTGCGTCGCGGCATCGAGGACCATGAACTGCGCGTTGCGATAGACCTGGCAGCCGCGCCACGTGCGCGAGCGAGCGCCGCAATTCGTGTCGCAGGTAGTGGACGATCGCGCCCGCCGCGCAGAGGCCGGCCTTCAAGTCGGCGCAGCCAAAGCCATCGAGCGATTGCACCTTGAAATGCTCGCGCAGAGTGAAGCGCGCCTGGTCGAGTAGGAAGGTGTAGCCATCGCGCGCCACCAGCCCGCGCAGTTCGGCAAACTGCGCCGCGTGCTCCTCGCTCACCAGCACCTCAGCCGGCTGCACGCGCGCCAGTTCATCCGCCAGCTCCTTCTCATCCGCCAGCTCCGTCAGGCGGAAATCGCCCGTCGTCAGATCGATGAAGGCGAAGCCGTAGCCACCCTTCGCGCCGACGCAGATCGCCGCGAGGAAATTGTTCCGCTTCGCATCCAGCATCTGCCAGTCGGAAACCGTGCCCGGCGAGACGATCTGCGTGATCTCGCGCTCCACGATCTTGCCCGGCTGCGGCTCGGAGACCTGGTCGCAGATCGCCACGCGCCGCCCCGCCTTGATCAGCCGGCGCAGGTAATTCTCCGCCGCGTGATACGGGATGCCGCACATCGGCACCTGGTTGCGCTTGGTCAGCGCGACATTGAGGATCGCCGAGGCCTCCTTCGCGTCCTCGAAGAACATCTCGTAGAAATCGCCGAGCCGGAAGAGCAGCAGCGTATCCGCCGGCAAGCTCCGCCGGATGCGCTGGTACTGCTGCATCATCGGCGTGAGGGTTTCGGACATGGCGGTGCGAGAGCGTACCGCCCCGCTCCCACGCGGACAAGCCCCCTCCATCCGAGGCCCCTTCAGGGCGCCCCCACAGCCCCTACAACGTCCGCCCAACCGCCACGGCCACGGCGCGGATGCGTTGCACCAGCTCGGCAAACTCACCCGGCAGCAGCGCCTGTTCGCCGTCACTCTTGGCGAGTTCCGGTGAATTGTGCACCTCGACCATGATGGCATCCGCTCCGGCGGCGACCGCCGCAAGCGCCATGGCGCCGACATGCTGGCGCAGACCGATGCCATGTGTCGGATCGACCACGACTGGTAAATGCGTCTCGGCTTTGAGGACCGGCACGGCATTTAGATCCAGCGTGTTGCGCGTGTAAGTCTCAAAGGTCCGGATGCCGCGCTCGCAGAGCAGCACATTGAAATTGCCTTCGGAAAGAATGTATTCCGCGCTCATGAGCAGGTCCTTGATCGTGGCGCTCAGGCCGCGCTTCAGCATCACCGGGAGCTTGGAGCGGCCGACCTCCTTCAGCAGGGAAAAATTCTGCATGTTGCGGGCGCCGACTTGGAGGCAATCCGCATAGCGCTCGATGAGCGGCAGATCCTTGGTATCCATGATTTCGGTGATGATGGGCAGACCGGTGGCCGCGCGGGCCTCCGCCAGGAGCTTGAGCCCGTCTTCGCCCAAGCCTTGAAAGGCGTACGGCGAAGTGCGCGGCTTGAAGGCGCCGCCGCGCAACACCTTGGCCCCCGCCTGCTGGATCTCCTGCGCAATCGCAATGATCTGCGCGCGGTTCTCCACCGAGCAGGGCCCGCTCATCAGCACCACTTCCGCGCCGCCGATGGCGACCTGGCCCAGCTTCACCTCGCGCCCGTTGCCGCCGCTGAATTCGCGCGAGACGAGCTTGTACGGCTTCAGCACGGGCGTCACTGATTCGACTCCCGGAATGGCGGCAATCGGCCGTTCCCGGATCGCATCCTCTGGTCCGATGACGCCAATGACGGTGCGCCGCGTTCCCTTGGAAATTTCGGCTTTCAGACCCCACTCCGTGATTCGCTCGACGATGTGTTCGATCTGCGCTTCGCTGGCTTCGGGACGGGTGACGATGATCATGGGACAGGCAAAAATGGGCTGCGAAGATAGCGGGGCCACCCCGACCGGCAACGGTTTTGTTCCGCACCCCGGCGAGCGCCGTCGCGGGAGCGCTTCTGCTTGGCCGAGGCTCTTCGAGAACGCCAGCCGTGCGCCAGCGGAGATGACTGCACTGGCCGATTTGTCCTTCCTACGGGATCACCTTTGGGACCAGGGGAGGTGACGGACGGGATGTTCCAAACCAGAACATTCTGACTCATCGTCCAAAGACTCATCGTCCATGACCGCGCACATTCGCGGTCATGGCGAAAGCCCCCCTCTCCCGACCGCTCGCCTCCTTCGGCCTCAACGTCCGCAAACGCCGGGAGTCCCTTGACCTCACACAGCTCGAAACCGCCGAGCGAGCTGATCTCGATCCGACCTACATCAGCGGCATCGAGCGCGGCGTCCGCAATCCGAGCCTCATCAGCATCGCGCGGGTGGCCAAGGCGCTCGACCTGACGGTCTCCGAACTTTGCGCGGGGGTGCGATTCTGAAACGCCCCCGCGCCAAGCGAAAGCCGACTTTGTCCCTACTCCGCGAAGACTCGCCGGAATATGGTGACGCGCCGTTGCGGTTCATCGACCTGTTCTGCGGCATCGGCGGCTTCCGAATCGCATTTGAGAAAGTGGGCGGGCGATGCGTGTTCTCCTCCGACTACGACAAATTCAGCCAGCAGACCTATGAAGCCAATTTCGGCGAACGCCCGCACGGCGACATTCATACTGTCGCCGTCGCCGACATCCCCGCGCACGACATTCTCTGCGGAGGATTCCCATGTCAGCCGTTCAGCATCGCGGGCGTATCGAAAAAACTGAGTCTCGGCCGCAAGCACGGCTTCGAGGACGTCAAGCAGGGCAACCTTTTCTTCTCCATTGTCGACATACTAGACTTCCACCGACCCACCGCGTTCGTTTTGGAGAACGTTAAAAACCTTAAGGGTCATGATGGCGGGAGGACTTTCAACGTCATCTACCGCACCCTCACGGAGCACCTTGGCTACACCGTCTATCACAAGATCATCGACGCGCGTAGCGTTGTCCCCCAGCACCGCGAACGCATCTTCCTCGTCGGCTTCCGCGAGTGGCGCCATTTCGAATTTCCGCAGTTTCCCGCCGACGGCCCAAAGCTCAGCAGCATCCTCGAATCGAAACCGGACCTAAAGTACACGCTTACCGACCATCTCTGGAATTACCTTCAGGACTACGCCGCCAAACATCGCGCCGCCGGCAATGGCTTCGGCTTCGGTCTGGTCACGGAGCGCGACATCGCCCGCACGCTCAGCGCGCGCTACCACAAAGACGGCTCGGAGATTCTCATCGCGCAGAACGGCGGAAGAGTTCCGCGACGACTAACGCCGCGTGAGTGTGCGCGTCTCATGGGTTACCCGGAATCCTTCAAGATTGTCGTCTCCGACACGCAGGCGTATCGCCAGTTCGGGAACTCAGTTGTCGTCCCCGTCGTTCAAAGAATCGCACGCTCGGTAATGACTGCCCTCCTCCGCCGCGCTGATGAAAGAGACGACTTGATTCTGACGGCTGCGGAAACCCCCGCGAAACCCCTAACCGAGTTGTCTCGCAAACCGGTTGTCTACTCAGGGCGAAAGGCCCCCAAAAAGGTGAAATGAGCAGGCTTTTAGATTACGCGAAAGCACTCGCAGCGAAGGCCCGCAAAGTTCTCGTTTCGGGCGAGGTCTTCGCAAAAGTTCTCACGCGAAATGACGATTCCGGACGCCATGGCACGCTCATCCCCACGGACGCATATTCCTATTTTCCTGACCTTCCGATTCTCAATCCGAAACAGAACGCCACGGAAGAATTTCCAGCGTTCAACGCCATTTCTGAGTCGCCGGTCACGCTCGCATTCAAATACTACCAGCGTTACCCGGAGCGGCGAATCACAAGGCTCGACTGCCTTCTCAATGACCCAGAAACGTTGCGGCTTCTTGTGTTCCTGCGCGCGAAACACTCGGACGGCACATATGGTTATTATTTCGACTGCGCGAGTTCGGCGGCAGACGGGCGTTTTTCCGAACTCTTCCACCTTATTTTTGGCAATGAGATTGCGCCTCTATCCGGGAACTTCTTGGTGCGACCGGTCGATGCAGAGGCCTTTACCGCCGACCCGGTACTTACAGAATTGCTGGGCAAGTTTGACGAGGTGAGATCACTGGGGTGGGTTGAATCTATGCGCGAGGGCGACACCGGGATCGGCTACACGTTTGAGACTCTCCTTGGGATCAAGGAGAACAATGACCAGAAAGCTGACTTCAATGGTATCGAGATAAAATGCAAGGGAGTGAAGGAGGAGGGTGTCTCGAATTCGACGAAGATCAACCTGTTTCAAGCCGGGCCCACTTGGACTGTAGCCGGCACCGCCTGCGAACGAATTCGCTTAATTGGAAAGCTCGGTGCAACCGGGCTTTACTCGTGTTTCTCTCAAGTCACCTCGACGCCCAATAACCTCGGCCTGCTGCTTGATGTGGTGGGCATGGACCAAAAAATTGACCTTCGGAAGCGGGCGGACGCGCTAGGTTATTGGTCGTTCCAACAACTTGAAAAGCGCTTGGCGGAGAAGCACTCTCGCGCTGCTTTCGTGAAAGCTCGTATCCGCCGAACGAAGACGAAGCCTTTATTTTTCTACGAAGAGTTCGTTTATTGCGACCGCCCCAGTATCGAGCGTTTCGTGGACTTGGTGACACACCGCAACATCGTGTTCGAGTTTACCATGTCAGAGAAGCCCGACGGTACCGTGCGAAACCATGGGTATCCGTGGCGACTGATCCGAGCGGAATTCCTCGAACACCTATTCTCGTTTCAAATCAAGCTGCGCTGACTCGCATTTTTTCCTGGTCAGGGACGCGAGGCCTGGTAGCGATCACCGTCATGAGCACTTCCATCTCTGTTCCAAACACTCTCCGCGGCGCTGGGCGCGAGCTTCGCCGTGCGTTCGCCGCGCACCTCGAACGACTCCCGAAGGCCGATTTCATCCGCGCATGGTGCGCAGTCGCCTACATCTATCCCGGTCTGCATCCCGACGGCTACGATGACGCGGAGAGCGGCTGGCCGCGCGTGCTGAAACGCTTCGTCGCCGAGGCTTGGCGGCGCAGCGACGCGGGCGAACTCGCCGACGAAGAACTCTACCCGTACGAGGCTCAATGGGCCGGCCTTCACGATCGGCTGTACAATCATGAGTCAGACGAAACTGCACGCCGTTCCCGACTCGCGGCCAATCACGACGGGCGCACTGATGGCTGATGTCTTCACCGCGGCAAAGCGCAGCGCTGTCATGTCGCTCATCCGCTCGCGCGGAAACCGGGCAACGGAGCTGCGGTTAATCGCGCTGATGCGCGAGCATGGGATCACCGGATGGCGGCGGGGACAGGTGGTGTTTGGCAAGCCGGATTTCGTGTTTCGACGGGAGCGCGTGGCGGTTTTTGTCGATGGCTGCTTCTGGCATGGTTGCCCGAAGCCAAGACACTCACCGCCGCCAAAGAACCACGCGGAATGGTGGGCCGCAAAACTCGGCCGTAACAAGGCGCGTGACGCTTCGGTAACACGAACCCTCCAGGATAAGGGCTGGCGGGTTCTGCGGATTTGGGAGTGTGATCTGGCAACGAAACGCTGGCCGCAAATTGCTGCTGAGGTGCTCCAAGCTTTAGAAAGAGCTCCAACTCAAGATCAGCGGTTCCCGCCTCCCGAGAGCATTCCTTCAGTTCTCTAGCGATGAGGCGCCAGCGAAAGCTGGAATTCGTTTGGCCGGATGCGGAAATGCGCCGACTTTCCAATTCCAACCGTTCGCTTTGAAAACAACGCCCTCACTCCCGACGCCGCCGCTGGCGCTGATGTGCGCGGCGCTCGGCATGCTGGCGGTTCCGCTCTGGGAGCACGCCGCTTCCTGGTGCGTGGTGCTCTTTGTCGCGACCCTGCTGGGCCGCGTCGGCCTCAATATCCTCGGCCTGCCGCTCCCGCGCATGTGGCTGAAGCTGTCGGGGCTGGCGGTCTGCGCCGGCGTTATCTGGGTGCAATACGGCACCGTCGCCGCGGTCGAGCCGGCCTTTGGCATCCTGCTCATCCTGATCGCGCTGAAAGTGAGCGAGGCACGGCGGGAACGTGACTGGCAGGTTTTGACGCTGCTCGGTCTTTTCCTCGGCTTGTGCGACCTTTTCTTCGAGCAGGACCTCGGCCGCTGGCTGTACATCGGCGCGGCGTATGTGCTCGTGCTGACGGCGCGCATGCAGGCCTTCCATCCCACGGCGCGGCATGGCTTGCGCCGCGCGGGGTGGCAGGCCGTCCGGCTGCTGGGACAGGCGCTGCCGCTCACGGTACTCTTTTTCTTTTTCTTCCCGCGCGTGTACGGCGACTTTCGACTGGCCTTTGGCGGCTCGCTGCTCGGGCCGACGCTTTCCGATAAACTGGCGCCCGGCAGCCTCAGCTCACTCGCGCTGCGCACCGATCCGGCTTTCAGCGTCAAGTTCCCCGACGGTTACGCCCCGCCCGCTTCGGAGATGTATTGGCGCGGCATCGTGCTCTGGGACGGCACGGGTCTGTACTGGGAACGGGGCGGGCCAGGCCGGCAGTTGGAGCGCCCCACCGTGCTCGAGGGTCCGGGTATTCGACAGCAGATCATCCTCGAGCCGTATGGTGAATCATGGCTCTTTGCCCTGGATCGCCCCGCGAGCCCGGTGCCGCACGCGCTGTACGATAGCGGCGGTTCGCTCCGGCGCGTGCGGCCCATCCACGCGCGGCTCGCTTACGAGGTCATCTCGCGGCCGCGCAACCGCGAGATGCTGCCCGAGGGCGAGATGGAGGAGACCGCCGCGCTGCGGGTGCCCGCCCGCGTTTCACCAGCCGTGCGCGCCCTGGCCGCTTCGTGGAAAGCGGGCGGCGGTGACAATGAAGCCATCACCCGCCGCGGGCTGCTTTGGTTTCGCACGCATGGATTTCTCTATTCGCTCTCCCCCGGCGCCTACGATTCGCCCGAACTGGATGAGTTTCTGTTCAAGCGCAAAACCGGCTTTTGCGAGCACTACGCGGCGGCCTTTGCGTCGCTCATGCGGCTGGCGGGCGTCCCCGCGCGCGTCGTCACCGGCTACCAGGGCGGCGAACTGAACGAAGTCGGCCACTTCTACGTCATCCGCCAATCGGATGCCCATGCCTGGTGCGAAGTCTGGGTGCGAGGGCAGGGCTGGCTGCGGGTGGATCCCACCAGCGTGATTGCGCCGGATCGCGTCAATGCGGGGCTCGGCGGTTTCATCGAAGGGGTCGCTGGTCCGCTCGCCTCGCCCGTTTCGCCCGGAAGCCGCGCCGCTCTGGCCTGGCGTGATGTCTTGCGGCGCGGGCGACAGTATTGGGACAACGTTTCGTATCAGTGGAATCTGCGCGTGCTGGCTTACGACCAGGACGGGCAGCAGTCGTTTTTCAGCAGCCTCGGCCTTGGCTGGCTTCATCCTTCTCTACTTCTTCTCGGGCTCGCTCTGCTGAGCGGGATCGTGCTGGGCGTGCTCTGGCTGTGGCTGCGCCGCGCTCCGCACCCCCGGCCGCGCGACCCGGCGCGGCGCTGCTATGACCGCTTCTGCCGCCGTCTGGCGCGTGCTGGCATCCCCCGCCGGCCAGCGGAAGGGCCGCTCTGTTTCAGCCAGCGGGCCGCCGGCTTGCTGCCGGCCTACGCTCCCGCTCTGCTGGAAGTCGGCCAGCTCTACGCCGAAGTGCGTTACTCCTCCGCCCCGCCCCCTGTGGCGCATCTGGTGCGCGCCGTGCGCGCCCTTGCACCTCTGCACAGCCGCCGCGCCACGGGTTCTGAGCCGGCTGGGCCACCCGATCGTGAACCGACCAGGCCGGGAGGGTAGGCGACTGAGCTTGAAGGCTGGCCAGCGCCAGGCGGCCTTTCGTCCCGCCCTGCTTCGCCCTGCCGCCCGCTGCCGAATCGAGATCGCGCCTGCCGCCGCGGCCCCTCGGCGGATTGTGTCCTGGCTTCAAAGCTTCGCCCGAAGTTTGTACCGCACCGCGCCATCCTTGGTTGTTCCGCTTTCGCCCAGGACGACCTGAGTTCCTGGCGGGTACTTGTCGAGGTGAAGGATTTCACTCCAAACGGCAACGAGGGCCGTTTTTTGCGCCGTTGGCCCCTTCTTCAACAATGTTGCCGTGAATGCAATGTGGGTTATTCCACGGCTCCGGCAAATGAGCGGCAGCCGCTCCTTCTTCTTGTCCCTTCCCCGGTCACACGTGATCACGATCCAGCCGCCGGATTGAAAAGCGATCGAGCCACTTTGAATCTTCTGTGTCGCAGGCGTAGTGATCGAGGAGATGCGCTGTCTCAAGGTCGGGATAATCGATCCGATAGAATTCGAGAAGTTCCGGCGGCAGCTTCTTGCTGCAACAGGCATCGAAGTACAACCGGAGCGGCCGAATCACGCAGCCAGGCCCAACTCTCCATGGCAGTAGCGATATGCTGCCACCACGGAATCCACGGACGCCCCGTAGAGCGCCGCTGCTCTATCGAAACTTCCTTCGGCCACCACGCCACGCCAAAGGACATCCGCTGGGTAGCCGTTCTCTTCAACAATCGGCTCTCCAAAGCGGGTCTTCGGGCTCATGATGATGCGCTGCGCGTTAAACTGGAACGCTGTGTACCGGTCCGCGAGGCCTGACGCACCAAAGCGCAGGTCGAGCATGTAGCCTTCTACGCATTCAATGAAGGAGGCTTGGCCCGCAGATCGTCCGGTCAATGCTATCGGGTCGCGCTCGCCTTTCAGGACGACGTGAAGTTGTTTGCGCTCGTCGAGAAGAGTCTTGTGATCCTTCCGTGCGAAAATGTGGTCTGCGCCGAGTCGGGTTTGCGCAAAGTCGATCGCTTTACGAATCGTCGCGAGCGTCACGCCGTAGTCCACGCGCAGAGAGCGCACCGCCAAAGCCTCGACAAAATCGAGGAAGCTGATGGCCTTCTCCTGTTCATCTTCGATGTCACCCCGGCGCAGTGGATTGCGCCCCTTTGGCGGAAAAAACCAGTTGCGGATCGTGGCGGCAGGCAATTTCGCGTACCGAGCCGCCTCGGCAATGGAGTACACGCCCAGACCATTCTGAGCGGCATCTAAGAGACTAATCATGATGGTTTAAGGCGTCTGATTTTAGCTCTGCCGCCGCCCGTCAGCCAGAACATTCGCATCCACTCTCCAAGCTTTTGGCCGCTGCACTCGGTTGCCCTTCGAGGAGTTTACGCTGCTCCGCGCGAAGGCGAACACCCGTGGTGCGAGTCTTTTTCTCAGTGTGTGTTCGAGGCGGGGGCGTCTGAGCTTCATTTTTGCTACAGTCTCTTTCAAGGCAACGTCCTTTTGGTTATCGTAAAAGCACCTCCGAATCCAGATCGGCCATCGTCCTCCCGGCTGGTGTCGAGGGAAGGTGATGAGCAGGCGCATTCAGAAGCGAGGACGTGAACCGCACTACACGACCGTGTTTGGAAGCCCCGTGGACTAGCCAAAAACAGCGGTTGAAGGGCGGGATTGCTTCCAGGCCTCGGAAATGAGCCGCTTTTCGAATCAGGACACTTTCTCCCGGTGACCCGGCTTGCTGAAAGCCGGGCGATTCGTGATGATCTGACCGACAGCCGCTTCCGCAGCGCGCTTCTGCCGCCTGCTGCCATGTCTCCCCTTCCTGAAGATCCGCATTTTTTGAGCCGCTTCGTGCATGCTCAGGAGGGTGTTTTCGAGCAGGCCTTGCGTGAGCTTCAGGCGGGGCAGAAACGCAGCCATTGGATGTGGTTCATCTTCCCACAAATCCTTGGCCTGGGCGCCAGTACGATGGCCCAGCGATTCGCTATTTCCTCCAAGGCAGAGGCGGAAGCGTATCTGGGTCATCCGCTGCTGGGCCCGCGTCTCCAGGCCTGCGCCGCGGCTCTCCTGGCGGTCCAAGGGAGAACCGCCGAGCAGGTCATGGGCTATCCAGACTGCCTGAAGTTGCGGTCTTCCATGACCCTTTTCGGCGAAGTCGCACCGGGTGAGTCGGTCTATGCGAAGGTGCTGGACAAGTATTTCGGCGGCGAAAAGGACACCCGGACCCTCGAACAATTGGCTGTCCTGGAGAGGAAATCTGCGGCGGCGAATTCCTCGGGATCGGATAGGTGAGACTTCCTGCCGGGCACCAGATCGCTGGCGGCCTTTTTTTGCGTTGCACCGGGGGCCGCCCTGAGGCAAAGATGCTGCGCTGCGGAGCGGTCCTTCCGCTCGACGACATGAAAGCACGCCAGAACCCCTTCGCGTCCCATCGCACGGAGCGGCTCGCTTTTCGCCTTCCGCAGAAGATGGACTGGCGGGGCTTGCTGGAGCGGCTCGCGGCGCAAAATTATTGCGGCGCCATTGTGGGGCGCAACGGCGCGGGGAAGAGCACGCTGCTGGAGGAGTTCCAGCCGCATCTGAGGGCTCTCGGCTTTGTCCCCAAGCTCATCCGGCTGACGAACGAGAGCAGCATGCGGGAAAAAGAGGCGCTGCCGGGAGTGCTGCGCCAGATCGTCAAGCCGGGCTTCATCCTGCTCGATGGGGCCGAACAGCTTTCGACGCGGCATTGGCTGCCGGTCCGCTCAGCGGCCGGTGTAGCGGCGGGATTTCTGGTGACGGTGCATCGTGTGAGCCGGCTGCCGACCTTGATCGAGTGCGACACGAGCACGGTGCTGCTCAAGGAGCTGGTGCAGGAGCTGAGCGGTGAAACGCTGCCGAGTGAACGGGCGCTCGACCTTTACGAACGACATTTTGGCAACATGCGCGCCTGCTTGCGCGAGCTTTCAGAAGGGTGGGCGGAGCGGCGGAAGGCGAAGCAGGCGGCTTAGCGTAATCAAGAGCGCGGCGGTTCACCAGGCAGCGAACGAGAGTTTTCGCGCCAGCCCTATTTAGAATAGTTCTTGATAAGCGCGCCCGGCGTCCGCATAGTGATCCTCCACATGAAATCGCTCGCTGCCCCGCCGGATTACGATCAGACGATCGCGGGGCGGGGGCTGCGCATGACCGAGCAGCGCCGCTCGGTTTACGACGCGCTGATGACCCAGGCGAACCATCCGACGGCCGTCGAGGTCTTCATGCGCGTCAAGGGAACGGTGCCGTCGATCTCGCTGGCGACGGTTTACAATTGCCTGGAGACGCTGGTCGGGTGCGGGCTCGTGCGCCATGTGCATCACGACCGTGAGTCGTCCCGGTACTGTGCCAATCTCGAAGAGCACGCCCACCTTTTCTGCGAAAGCTGCGGCTCGGTGACCGATCTCCCGCTGCGTGCCCGCCGCCGCCCGGAAGACCTTTGGGAAATGCCGGCGGAAAGTGTCGTCACCAGCCGCGAGGTTTCGTTTCGCGGGCTGTGCCCGGACTGCGCGGCTCCAGGCGCAGCCGTTTCCCCAGAGCCACCGCGCGTGGGGAAGAAATCCAAATCATGAGTTCGCTCCTTATTGACAATCTGCACGCCACGGTGGCCGGCCAGGAGATTCTCCGCGGCCTGACGCTCGAAGTGCCCAAGGGCAAGGTCCATGCCATCATGGGGCCAAACGGTTCTGGGAAAAGCACGCTCTCGAAGATCATCGCCGGCCACCCCGATTACACGGTGACGAGTGGCGACATCCTGGCGGACGGCGTGAGTGTGCTCGGCCTGGCGCCGGATGCGCGGGCGCGGCTCGGGCTTTTCCTGGCGTTCCAGTACCCGATGGAAATCCCCGGTGTGAGCAATGCCAATTTTCTGCGCGCCGCACTTCAGGCCCGCCTGCCGCAAGGCGATGTGCTGGAGGCCACGGAGTTCTACGCTGAGCTTTACCGCCAGATGGATGCACTGGAAATCCCGCGCCACTTCACCGCCCGCTCCGTCAACGAAGGCTTCTCCGGCGGCGAGAAGAAACGCAACGAAATCTTGCAAATGGCGATGCTCCGGCCCAGCTACGCCATTTTGGATGAGACCGATTCGGGCCTGGATATCGACGCGCTGAAGGTGGTCTCCCATGGCGTGAACGTGCTGCGCGGCCCCAATCTGGGCGTGCTGCTCATCACTCATTATCAGCGGCTGCTCGACTACATCGCGCCGGACGTGGTGCACGTGCTCATGGCGGGACGCATCGTGCGCAGCGGCGGCCCCGCCCTGGCCCTCGAACTCGAGGAAAAGGGCTACGACTTTTTGAAAGAAGAGCTCGGCGAACTCGCCGCCTGATCGCTGGAATTTACTGAACCAAGGAGGCACCATGATTGAAGCACCGGAAGCACCCACCTCGCTCGCCATTGACCGCACGCTCGGCGACTTTTCCTACCCGGAAGAGCACGCTTATGATGCCGGCATCGGGCTGACGAACAAGACCATCGACTACATCTCGGAGGTGAAAGGCGAGCCCTCCTGGATTCGCGATTTTCGGCACAAGGCGCATGAGATCTTCCTGCAAAAGTCGATGCCGACGAATTGGGCGAGCGAGGATCTGCACGCGATCAATTTCGACAAAATCCGCTACTACCTGGCGCACGGACAGAAATCGACACGCTCGTGGGAAGACGTGCCGGAGGACGTGAAGCGGACCTTTGAACGGCTCGGCATCCCGGAGCAGGAGAGGAAGTTTCTCGCGGGGGTCGAGGCCCAGTTTGACTCGGAGGCGGTGTACTCGAACATCAAGAAGGCGGTGGGCGATCAGGGCGTGATTTTCGTCGGCTCGACCGAAGGGCTGATCAAGCATCCGGAAATTTTCCGCAAGTGGTTCGGCAAAGTCATCCCGACGGGCGACAATAAATTTAGCGCGCTCAACTCGGCTGTTTTCTCCGGCGGCTCGTTCATCTACGTGCCGCCCGGCGTCAAGGTGCGCCATCCGCTCCAGGCCTATTTCCGCATCAATGCGGAGAACTTCGGGCAGTTCGAGCGCACGCTCATCATCGCCGACGAAGGAAGCGAAGTGATGTACATGGAAGGGTGCACCGCGCCGCGTTTCGAGACTTCGACGCTCCATTCGGCGGTCGTCGAGTTGGTGGCGATGAAGGGCGCGAAAATCCAATACATCACGGTGCAAAACTGGAGCCAGAACGTCTTCAATCTCGTGACCAAGCGCGCCATCGCGCATGAGGAAGCGGAAGTGAAATGGATCGATTGCAACATCGGCTCCCGCCTCACGATGAAGTATCCGGGCGTGGTGCTGAAAGGCCGCAAAGCGCGCGGCGAGGTCATCTCGATCGCGCTGGCCAACAACGGCCAGCACCAGGACACCGGCGCCAAAATGGTCCACGCCGCTGATGAGACGACCTCGAACATCGTCTCCAAATCGATCTCCATTGGCAAAGGCCGCGCGACGTACCGCGGCCTCGTGCACGTCCCGAAGCGTCTCAAAGGGTGCAAGAACAACACCGAGTGCGACGCGTTGCTCATCAACTCGCGAAAGCCGCACCGACACTTATCCGGCGATCACCGTGCGCGGCACAGGCAACGCGGCGCAGCACGAGGCGAGCGTCAGCCAGGTCAGCGCCGAGCAGATTTTCTACATGCAACAGCGCGGCCTTTCTGAAGGGCAGGCGATGAGCCTCTCGGTCAACGGCTTCGTGAACGACCTCGTCCGCCAATTCCCGATGGAATACTCCGTCGAATTGAAGCGTCTCATCGACATGGAGATGGAGGGGTCGGTCGGATGAGGATGCAATCGTACCCGGACCTCACGGGGGATTACGAGATGGGCAAGGTCACCACGAAAATCAAGGTGCAGAACTGGAGTGATCTTGAGCGTCTCGCCTGTGGCGATACGGACCGCCCACCTCGCTCGTTTGAAGGCGATGCCATTGTCGATTCAGGCTCGGTGCATCTCTATCTTCGGAAATCGGTGATCGAGCAGCTCGGCCTCCGCCCCAAGCGGACGTGGAGTTCGCGGACCATGTCCAATCGTGTGGAAACGCGGCGGGTTTTCTCGCCCGTCGATCTCGAGATTATGGGCCGAAGCGGTACCTTTGAGGTTGTCGAGTTGCCGGACGAGTTACCCAACATCGTCGGCCAAATTCCGCTCGAGTTCATGGATTGGGTCATCGACATGCGAACGCACCAGCTCTCTGGCAATCCCGAGCACGGCGGCGAGTGGATCGATGAAGAGTACGGAGAACCTCAGCCCTGAGTTTCACCACGCGCCCAACCATCGTTGCGCCACAGCTTCCGAATCTATCATGAGCACTGCTGTTTTGGATGCTGCCGAACCCCTTGCCGCTCCAGCGAAAGCCGGCGCCCTGCTCGCCGGTCCCGGCACGCCGGGAGGGGTTCTTGCTCGCGATGAGCACGCGGCGGCGTGGCAGCAGTTCCAAACGCTGCCCGTGCCTGGGCGCCACGATCAGGACTGGCGCTTCTCTTCGCGGAAGGCCTTTGATTTGGACGGTTTCACCGCACCCGCAGCCGTTCCTGACTTCGTCGCGGCTGAATTGCTGGCCCGCTCGAGCGGCTTGCCCGATCCCGCTGGGCGGATGGTCTTCGCGAACGACGGACTCTTGTTGCGGGAAGTGCGCGACACCGCTCTTCAGCAGAAAGGCGTTCTTTGGCTCCCGCTCGCCCAGGCGGCCCGTGAACACCGCGAGCTTTTCCGCCAGCATTTCATGCGTGAAGAGACGCAGCTCGGTTCTCGTAAATTCGCCGCTCTGCATGCAGCGTGGCTGCGTAACGGCACCTTCCTTTTCGTCCCGCGCGGCGTTGAGATCGCGCTGCCTCTCGAGACCTTCCACTGGCATTGCGGCGAAGGTTCCTCCTCTTTTCCGCACACGCTCATCATCGCGGAGGAGCGGAGCAAAGTGACGCTCGTGGATTACTTCACCTCCGCGGAGGAGAGCGCCGCTGGCTTTGCCTGCGGAGTGAATGATCTCTGGCTCGGCGCGGGCGCGAAGGTCACTTACGTCAATGTGCAGCGCTGGAGCCGGCGGGTTCACGCGGTGCAGATTAACTCCACGGTGGTCGGCCGTGACGCCGCGGCGATCGCGCTCACCGCCAACTTCGGCGGCGGGCTGGTGCGCAGTGAAAGCGTTTCGCACCTGCGGGGCTCTGGCGGTCGCAGCGACATGCTTTCGCTTTCGACGGTGGACGGCGTGCGCGAAGTCGATCAGCGCACGCTGCAAATCCACGAGGTGCCGCACACCGCGAGCGACTTGCTGTACAAGAACGCCCTCTTCGACCAGGCGCGCACGATTTTCGCCGGCTTAATTCGCGTGGCTCAAGGCGCCCACTTCACGGATGCCTACCAGAAGGTGCGCAACCTTCTCCTCTCCGACGAGGCGGAGGCCAACTCCGCGCCCGGCCTCGAGATCGAGGCCGACAACGTCCGCTGCACCCACGGCGCCACCAGTGGCCAAATCGAGTCCGACGAGCTTTTCTACCTGCTCTCGCGCGGCATCCCACTGGCCGCCGCGCAGCGCCTCATCGTCCACGGCTTTCTCAATGAAGTGCTCGAGCGGCTGCCGGATGAGCCGATGCGGGCGCAGTTGGGAGCGGTGCTGGAACGGCTGGTCGCCTCCTAATTGCGAAGCGGCCGGCAGGCCCACCTTGACGAAGCCGGCTCTCAGCAATCAGGCATCCGCCGTCGCCGAGCGAAGCCCGGCGGTATCCCACTGAGCAAGGTTGCGCCACACTTCGCGGGTATTTCCCGCCGCCATCCGCAACAGCAACTCCCAGCGGTGCGCCTCCGGCACCTCCTGCCAGGTGGCTGAGCGCAAAACCTCCGACCCGTCTTCCCTCCGCACGAGGAGCCCCCAGCCGGGCGGCACTTCGTGAAGCTGCGCGACGCCCGGCTCCGCCACGAGATAGCAGAGGTTCGCCGCCTGCCAGCGGATCAATTTGCCGAGCTTCGTCTGTCCATGGAGCCGCGCGGAAAGGGTGCGGATTTCCCGCACGATCCCGTCGTACGGAGCGAAGCCCGCCGCCTCGAAGCGGTAGCCATCGAACTCCGGGAAGAGCGCCTCGCCCCGGCGGAGCATCGGGAAGTGCCCGGCCATGGAACCCTCATAAAGCGCCTTCAACTCGTGCAACCGGGCCAGCCGGCTCGCGAGCGCCTGCTCGCTGCGCGCATCCCGCAGAAAATCTGCGCGGCTTTGCTTGCATTCGAAAATCGCGGTGATCGGCGCCTCAGGCATGGCGCCGGGCGCGGCTCCGGCCACCCGGGCCGCAGCCGCATCCAGCCGGCAACAGCCGAGGCGCGGCACCGAGATCTCCACACCCGCGATGGCGAAGCCCTGCCCGCGCGCCCACTCCAGGGCCAGCCGCTTGAGCGCGCGGTGCCGGGAGGTTTCACCCATGGCGGCGCGTTGGCTACGAATCGTGCGGCTTCACGTACACGCCGATGAGTGGACGCGAAGAGGGCTTGATCGAGGTGAAATCGCTCACAAAACCGGCGGGCGTGCGCATCTCGACATGCCCGGCGCCATGCCCTCCATAGACCAGCACCGAGCCAATCGGCGCCGCGTACGGATCGGACACGTTGATCCGCTGAAAGCCGTAGGACGTCTCCAATTCCGCTCCCGCTTCCTTGGCAAACTCCGTCTTCGGCCGCGAATCGACCGCATTTGCTTCGACAAGCGCCGACTTCACGGAGCGCCAGCACTGCGCCGTCGAGTGTTCGCTGGCGCGGGAAGCCGCGAGCTGCGCTGCCCGGATCATCCGCGAATCATACTTCAGCGCGCCCGACCCAGGCCCAAACCAAGCCTGCTGATCCGCGGTCAGCTTCTTCGCATGGCTCCGGTCGTAAAGCGAAGTGCGTGAGTGCGAAGCGCACGAAGCGAGCGCCAGTGTCAGGGGCAGCAGAAAAAAACGGCACAGCGAAGCAGGCGGGAGCATCAGAGCCGGCGAGGCTATCCCAGACCACCGTCCGGTCAACCGGCATTTGGAAAGAGTAGAGGAGAGCCCGCTCTCCCTCTCGCGTGCATCAAGCGCCGCGCCGCAACGCTGCCTGTCTCCCTCCACTTTTCCATTCCCTTTCGTCTCGTTCGCGTCTTTCGTGGAAAGCGAAGCGCCCTCCGCGCCTCCCGCGCTCCTGTGACCTTCGACACCCCTCTGCGCGAGATCCCCTCGATTCCCTCCAACCGCCATCGCCAGCTCGAGCGCGCCGGTTTGCACTCCCTCGGCGACCTCCTCACCCACTACCCGCGACGCTACGAGGACCGCTCGCAGTTCGACCATTTTCCCACGGAGGAAAGCGACACCGCCCGCTGCGTCCGCGGCGTCGTCCTCAAGACGCAACTCAAGCGCTTGCGCGGGCGGCTCCGGCTCTTCGAGGTCCACCTGGAGGAGGCCGGCTCGCACGCCCTCTCGCCGCGCTTGCTCGCCCGCTGGTTCAATCAGCCGTGGGTCGAGAAGGCCATCTGCGTCGGGCACGAACTGGTCGTCTATGGCCGCCCGAAACGCCGCGGCGCCCTGATCGTCCTCGAGAGCCCCGAGTTTGAGGTCGTCGATGCCGCCGCCGATTCTTCGCTGCACCTTCAGCGTATCGTGCCGGTTCACCGCGCCACCGAAGGGCTCTCCGCACGCGTGCTGCGCGAAATCATCCACAGCCTCCTCCAGCAGCTTCCCGCGGACGCCGCCCCCGTTCTCCTCCCACGGTCGCTCGACCCTGCCGCGCGCGCCGCCATGTTGCGCCAAATCCATTTCCCGGATTCCTGGGCCACGCTCGAGCAAGCCCGGCGCCACCTCGTGCTCACCGAGTTTTTTGGCATGCAAGTGGCCATCGCCGCGCAACACGCCGCCCAAAGCGCCGAGCCCGGCGCGAGCCACGCGGGACCCGGAGAGTTGATGCGGCGGCTCCATGCGGGCCTCCCTTTTGCCCTCACCTCCGCGCAACTCCGCGTCATCGAGGAAATCCGCGCTGACCTCCTCGCGCCGCGCCCCATGAACCGCCTGCTCCATGGCGACGTCGGTTCAGGCAAAACCCTCGTCGGTCTGTCGGCCATGCTGCTCGCCGTCGAAGCCGGTTTCCAGGCCGCCCTCATGGCGCCGACCCAGATTCTGGCCGAGCAGCATTACCTCTCCTTTCGCCGCTGGCTCGAGCCGCTTGGCATCACCGTCGGCCTGCGTACCAGCGCCCGGCGCGAAGATTCGCTCCTGCCGCTCTTCCAGGCGGGCGCCGATGAAGCGCCGCAAATTTTCGTCGGCACGCACGCGCTGCTCTACGACGACGACGCCACCCCGCTCGACCGCCTCGGCCTCATTGTCATCGATGAGCAGCACAAGTTCGGCGTCCTCCAGCGCGCCCGCCTGCGCGACCGCGCCACGGGCGGCGCGCCGGATGTGCTCGTCATGACCGCCACCCCGATCCCGCGCACCTTGACCATGACCGTTTACGGCGACCTCGACGTCTCGGTGCTCGATGAGCAGCCGCGCCATCGAGGGCGCATTGTCACCGCCGCCCGCGATCCCGCGAAGCTCCCCGAGGCGGCGCAGTTTCTGCGGCAGCATCTCGAAGCCGGGCGCCAGGCCTACATCGTCTATCCGCTCATCGATGAATCGGAAAAGCTGGAGGCCAAAGCCGCCGCCGCCGAGTTCCAGAAATGGCGCGCCCTGCTCGCCCCCCTTCCTTGCGAACTGCTCCACGGCCGCATCCCGCCTGAGGAAAAGGAGGCCATCATGGATCGCTTCCGCCGCGGAGAGACCAAGGCGCTCATCGCCACCACCGTCATCGAAGTCGGCATCGATGTCGCGAACGCCACTCTCATGCTCATCGAAAACGCTGAGCGCTTTGGGTTGGCCCAGTTGCACCAGTTGCGCGGCCGGATTGGGCGCGGCGAGCACAAGAGCTACTGCATCCTCCTCAGCACATCGGAGGCTCCGGAAGCCCTGGAAAAGCTGCGCATCCTCGAAAGCACCGCCAACGGCTTCGAGATCGCCGAAGCCGACCTGCAAATGCGCGGCCCCGGCGACCTCCTCGGCACCGCCCAAAGCGGCCTCGCCACCCTCAAGCTCGGCAACCTCCTCAAAGATCCCGAACTGATGCAGCAGGCCCGCGCCGCCGCCCGCACCCTCCTGCGCGACGACCCCGCCCTTTCCCACCCGGCCAACCAAGCCTACCGCGTCCACCTCGCCGCCCCCCGCGCCGCCGCCCTCGCTGAAGTGAGCTGAAACCTCGTGGAGCTATCGCTGCTGCGCCTCGGTCTTGCATTTGAAAGTCTGCGTTTCTCAGCGCAGGCGCGCGTCTGTGCCTCTCACCTGCCCACTGCCTTCCCCCGTGGCGCCACGCTTTTTATCACCGCCGCAACCTCCAGCGCCCGTGCCCTTAATAAATATATCAAAAAATCCCTAGCTAAATTCCCATCTTGGAGTTGAATGCACCGGCCCGCATCCCCCTTTTTCCGTCCTCCTCCCCCGCAGGTTCCCCCTCCCGTCATGAAGAACGCCCCCGTCTCGCCATCCCTTTCCACCGCCCAGACCACTCCCCGCACCATGCCCAAAGCCCGCTCAGCCCGCTCCTCCCGCAACGCCGCCCTCATCCTCGCCGGCTCCATCGCTGCGCTCGTCACTGCTCCGACCGCCGGTGCCGCGATTCTTTATTGGGATAGCAACGGCGCCACTCCGGGTGCGGGGACCACGCCGGCGGGCACCTGGGGCGCCAGCAATTTCTGGACTACCGATGTTCTCGGGACGTCGGCCACCACGGCCTATACGGCAGGCAGCGATGTGGTTTTCTCTGCGGGGATCGACGCTGTCACCACCGCCATCACGCTGACTTCGACGCAGACAGCCAACAGCCTCACCTTTGAAGAAGGCGCGACGACGATCAGCGGAGCGGGTGGGCAGATTACCCTCCTCGGGACTGGCAATACGACGGTCGGCACCTTTTTTGGGAGCACGGCGAGCGCATTTATCGGCGCCAATACCACCACCGCCCTCGGCGGTACGGCTGGCCTGACCACGCTCGGTTTCGGCACCCTCACCCTCAATGGCTCCGCCGTGAATACCTTCACGGGAGGCTTGAACGTGAACGGCGGCTCGCTGGCGCTGGACTTTGCCAATCTCGCCACCCCCACGAATTTGATCGATAGCGGCAATGCGCTAAATTTCGGCGGCGGCATTCTGAGTCTCAAGGGCAAAGCGAGTGGTTCGACATCGCAATCTCTCGGCAACGTAACCCTTAACGCGGGCGGTGGGCAGCTTCTGGTCAATCCCAATGGCGGCTCCGGCACGACTGTTACGCTGGGCTCACTCACAGGCACCGTCGCGGGCGGCAGCCTGCTGGTGGGATCGGCAATCGGCTCGGGCGCCGGCACGGCGATCACCACGACGACGCCAATGGATGCCACTGGGATCTACGGAGGACGCATCGTTTATGGCAGCGGCACGGCTGCGACTGGCTACGATTGGGCCACCACCACATCCGGGAGTTCGCCCTATACGCTTTCGGCTTATTCAGGTTACAGCCCGTTAACCCTCACGGCGGGAACGGATACGGTTAATTCCCGGATCACAGCGAGCCAGACCTTGGCCGGCGCGCGCATCACGAGCAGCCTGAAGATTGAAAACCCGGCGGCTACGCAGACCCTCGCACTCGGTACCAATCTGCTCACGCTGACCAACGGCGGCTTGCTCTCGACCGGCACAAACGCCACCACCATTTCCGGAACGGCCGGCTCGACCCAGCTCACCGCCGGGAACACCAGCGGCGCGTACGACCTCGTCGTCCACCAATTCAACACGGGCGGCCTGACTATTTCGGCCGTCATCGGGGATAATGTGGTCGGCAGCACCCACGCCACTTCGCTGACCAAGGCGGGCCTCGGCACGCTTACGCTCTCCGGCCTCGATACCTACACGGGCGGCACCTTTGTCGATGCAGGCACGCTGGTTTCCAGCGTGAACCTCGCTGCGGCATCGAATAATATCAAGGACGCGTCGAACATCTTCATCGGCTCGAATGGCACCTTGCAACTCAACGGCACGAATACCACCAGCGGCGTTACGACTATCGGCCATACCATTACGGGGACGGGGTTGCTCAAACTCAACTTCAATGCCAACGGGACAGCGCGGAACACCAGCATGGCGAATATCACTAATTTCGCTGGCACGATTGAGCTGGCTAACGCCGGTGTCAATGGGGACAAACTTTCGAACTCGAACTTGAGTGCCCCTAATGCGACTTTGGTCGTTGATAGCGGAAGCCAGCTTTATGTGACAGGGGGGACCGACACCTTAGCGGCGGTGCGCATCACAGGCACCGGCAATAATGAGACGCTGGGTGCGATTCGCTTGCAGGGTACCTTGGCGGCACCTGTCACCTTAACCGGGAATGCGAGCATCGGAAGCAGTAACGGTACGATCGCGGGGCCGATTTCCGCGGCGGGCGCTTTTACCCTCACCATGGGCACAACGAACGGCACGGGGACTGCCCTTTTGAGCGGGGCCTTGGGGAATGGCTCCGGCACGCTGTCGCTCACCAATGCCTTCGGCACCACCACGCTCTCCGGCGCGAACACCTACACGGGTGCCACGGCAGTGAGCGGGGGCACGCTCAACCTGACCAGCTCCTTGGGTGCTACAGCCATCTCGACCAGCGGCACCGGCGTCTTCTCGGAAAGCTCGTCCGGCGTGATTGCGGGAGCGACCAGCTTCACCCAGGGCAGCTCAGGCACTTCGATCCTCGGCGGCACAAACACCTACGGCGGCGTCACCGCGATCAACGCCGGCGTGCTGGTCTTCCAGACCCCCGGCTCCCTGCCCAACTACACCTCGCACACCGCGAACTTGGTCACTGTCGCCAGCGGAGCAACGGCGAGCTTTGGCGTCGGTGCGGGCACCAGCTTCAGTGCCACCGACCTTGGCAATCTCGCAAGTGGTGTCATCCCGATTACCTTCTCCTCGGGCTCGTACTTCGGCCTCGATACGACCGCCGCCACGGGCGGCACAGCCACGGTCAGCAATAACTTCACCACCCTGCCGGCCAGTGGCGGCCTCGTCAAAACCGGCGCTGGCACCCTCCTCCTCACCGGCACAAATAGCTACGGGGGCCTCTCGCAGGTCAACGCAGGCACGTTGAGCTACAACGGCACCGGCGCGCTGCCGAGCGGCTCGCAGATCAGCCTGAACGGCGGCACCTTCCAGGTGCTCAACGACGGCGCGGGCACGGTCACTTACGGCAACACGGTGGGCGCGCTGACCAGTTCCACCTTCAACGTCGGCAACAACGGCGGTGCGACCACCGGCAGCACCCTCGCCTTCGGTGCCCTCCTCGCGCCTACGACCGCGGCCGCGACCAATATCACCCTCACTTTCACGGGTGCCAATAGCTATGGCGCCAGCTTCAGTTCACTCTCCCTCGCGGGCGTCGGCGGATCCGGCACCACGCTGATCGCAAACGCCCCGGTGACCATTGCCGGCAACGTCACAAACCGAATTACCACTCTGGCGGTCGGCAACTTCGATACCCTGGCCCTGCAGGGGACCTCCACGGGGATGATCAGTGGCGTCATCGCCGACGCCTCGGGTGGCAGCAGCACGGCGGGCGGCACGACGCCGGTTGCCAAGAGCGGCACCGGTACCTGGATCTTGAGCGGACTGAACACTTACCAGGGCACCACCTCGGTAACCGGAGGCACCCTCGAACTGCTGGGCGCCACGGGAGCTGTCGGCGCTGGCAATGGCAGCTTGATTCTGAAGGACTCCGGTTCGACGAACGGCAGCAACGCCGGCACCACGGTGAACACCGGCGCGACCTTGGCCATCTTCAATAACGTCATCATCGGCGACGGCACGACGAGCGCGGCGACGAATACCGGCACTTTGACAGTCGGCAACGGCTCTTCCGGCACCCTCTCTCTGCAGGATGGGACGATTAACGGTCTCACGGTGCACGGCAGCGCTACCACGGGCGCGACAAACTTCCTTACCCTCGGCGGTGCCGCTGGGCAGGTGGGAATCGTCAACCTCGATCTGGGCGCAAACGCGACAGATCAAATTTTCGTCACCGCTTCCGCAATCTCCGGCAGTGGAAAGCTCTTTGTGAACACCGGCGGCGCGGTGATCAACCTGAACCAGTTGGCCCTCACCAGCCTGACCACGGGCAACAGCTACACCCTCCTCTCGTACCCCGCTGGCGAGACTTACACGGGCGTCATCACTCTCGGCACCAACACGCCCGGAGCCGGGCAGGTTTATACGCTCAGCAACACGGCCACGGCGGAAATCCTGACCGTCAGCGCCGGTGCCGGCGCCACGAACGTTTATTACAAGGGCAACGTCAGCAACGTCCTGAATGCGGGCAGTGGGACCAGCAGCACCAACTTCACGTCGGATTTCGCGAACACCACCTCCACCGTGCTGCCCGACTCGACCACGAACGTCTTCTTCACGGGAAGCAACGCCACCGTCGCCAACCTCAACACTACTTCGGGCCAGGCATTCGCCTTCAATAGCCTCAGCTTTGCCGGCACCGGCACCGCGGGCACCGCGACCAGCGCCGCCAACGTGGTCACCATTGGCGGCACGAACCTGATCACCCTGAATGCCACCGCCGGCTTCACCGATCAAAACGGCACCGTGTATGCGGCCGGCGTCGGCCTCGTCGATCAGGTGGGCGTCACCGTCTCACACGTCATCAGCGCTCCGCTGGCGCTCGGCGCGAGCCAGAGCTTCGAGATCGATAACGTCGCCACCGCTCCGCTCAACATCAGCGGCGCGATCAGCGGCGGCTTCGGGTTGACCAAGACGGGCACGGGCGCCCTGTTGCTCGGCGGCGCCAATACGTTCAGCGGCGGTCTCACCATCGCCAACGGAACCGTCATCGCCAACGTCAGCAACGCCACCACGGTGAGTGGCGCCGCCGGTCCGTCCACCAGCACCATCACGCTCGGCGCAGCCGCCTCGAACAACTCGGCCAGCCTGCTCGGCAACACCTTCACGGTTTCAAACCCGGTCAGCCTCGTTGCGCCCGGCACCGGCACGCTCACTATCGGCAACAATCTCCTCGCCACTTCGCCGACCTTCAGCGGTGGCATCGCCACCAACGGGGTCGACTTCACCATCGCGACGACGGGCACCGGCACGACCACGGAAAGCGGCCTGATCGCCGGCGCGGGCAACCTGACGGTGACCAACGATGTGGGCGCTTCGACGACGCTCACCGGTTCCAACACCGGCTTCACGGGTACGGTAAGCCTTGGGGCCGGCATTCTGAACGCGAATCAGGCCACTGCCTCCAACACCTTCTCCACCCTCGGCTCAGGGCAGATCAACCTGAGCGGCGGCAGCCTCAAGGTGAAGGATAACGCTGCGGCTAGCGGTTCGCTGATCCAGACCGGGAATGGCACTCCGGCCATCATTTCCGTGACCGGCACCAGCACTCTGGACGTGAACGACAATACAGCGAATGTCTCCAATGGATTCGTCTTTGGAGACCTCGGCATTAACTCCAGCACGCTCAATGTCACCGGGGCGAATAATTATGAAGTTCTCGTGGGGGGAACCGCCACGCTCAGCGGTGCAGCCACTTTCAACCCGACGACCGCGCCGTTGGTCTTTACGGGCAAGCTCGTCGATGGCGGAAATGCTTTTACCGTTTCCGGTACGGGTTTAACCCGCGTGCTCAACACCGCCTCCGGAGCAGGTGCCAACTCCGTGAGTGCAGGTCTCACCGTCAGTGGCGGCAATCTGCTCGGCTATGCTCCCGCTTCCGGGGGCAACGCGACTGGTGTTTCCTCGCTCGGTTCGGACGCGATTACTCTTAGCGGAACCAGCCCCATTATCCGCGTCGCGCCGGTTCTTGGGACTTCTCTGACCAACGGCACGACCGCCGGGCTGTTAAATAAGAGTTTTGCTGGACCGACCAGCGTGGGCGCCACCAATTTTCTCGGCGCTACTTCGGCCTTCGCCGTGACCGATCCAAACCCGGGCACACAGACGGTCGCTAATATCAATTTTCCCGCCGGGGGGAGCGCGACCCAGGGTAGTCAGCAGTTCACGGGCTTGCTGAATATTACTTCGGCTGGCATGTATAATATCAGCGACGTGACGGACGACGGTGCGCTCGTGACCATCGACGGAGTGCCGGTGATCAGCGTGGCCGGCAACACAACGGTCGCGGGGAGCATCTATCTTACTTCCGGATTGCACGCCTTCAGCGACCGTTGGAATAATTCGGGCAACAATCCTGCCGCTCAGGTGCTGAGCTATCAGGGTCTGGACACCGGCAATGTCCTGACTGTCATTCCGGCGAGCGCCTTCTCCACCGCCAATAATGCGGCCGATCTGAGCCCGACCTTTACCAACCCGATCACCATCGCGACTGGCGTCAACGGGACGGTGGATATTGCTTCCAATTCCACGATCGGGACGGTCACATTTGCCGGAACGGGCTCCACCCTGACCGCAACGGGCAGCAGCAATATCCCGGTCTTGACCACGGGTGCCATCGTCACCGCCGGCACCTCCACCCTCGCACCCACTACGGCCCTCCTGACTACGGGGAGCATCACGGGCTCGGCGGGCGGCACCGATACTATTGTCCTCGGCGGTACGGCCACCCCGAACGCGACCTACAGCATCGGCAACCAGGCTTCCGGGGTCATCGCCAATGGTGCGGGCGGCACGCTCGCCCTCACGAAGAACACGAGTGACACATGGGTCATCAACGGCAGTGGTTCTAACACCTATACCGGTGTGACCATTTCTTCGGGTGGCGGCTTGCTCACGCTTGCCAAGACCGGTGGGGCTATCGCGATCCCGGGAACGATTAATCTGGACGGGTCTGTTAACTTGACTCGCGAGGAAATCGGTTCCGTAGCCACGGCCGGCACGATCGGTCAGCAATTCGGCACCGGCACCGTGTTTAATTTCGTCAACAACACTTCAGCTCTGCACAACTACGTGAAGCTCTTCGGCAACAGCCAGACCATCGCCGGCCTCAGCGAGACGGTGCCTCTGGGGGGTGTCGTGGAGAACTCCGAACAGGAGGCAGGTGTTACGGCTAATTCAATTCTCACCATCAATAACTCGGCTGACTACTCGTTTGCTGGCTATCTCCGCAGCTTCTTCAGCGGCACCGGCACCACCGGCACCCTTGGTATTACCAAGACCGGCTCCGGCGCCCAGACGCTCTCCGGTGCCCAGATCATCTATACCGGCCCCACTACCATCAGCGCCGGCCGGCTCGAGCTGAACGGTGCCTCCGCCTTTGTCAGCAATGTGACCTTCGATGCCGGAAGCACGGGGACATTGCAGGTCGATACCGCCACGCAGGGGATCGGCGCCCTGAATACCGTGGACGCCACGAACAGCAACGCCATCGTCCAGAACGCCGCGGCTACCAGCTCGGTGCTGACGGTCACGCAAGCGACGAACACTTCCTTCGGGGGCATTCTGCGGAATAACCCCGTTCAGACCACGCCGAGCACGCTCGGTCTCACCAAGGCGGGTGCCGGAACGCTCACGCTCGCCGGTGCGAACACCTATTCCGGGGGGACCATCGTAAATGCGGGGATTTTGCTGCTGACCGGCACGAATTCCTCGGCGGGCACCGTGACGGTAAACAACGCCGGGAGCATTCTGCAACTTGGCAATCCCACCCCTGGCGCCAATGGCGGCATGAGCAGCGGCTTGTTCACCTTTGGTGGGAGCAGCACACTGCAGAATACGAGCGGAAGTGCAGTGACGCTCACCAATGCCCTGGCAGTGACGAGTACTTCAAGCACCGTGTTGGGCACCGGAAGCATCACCACCACTGGAAACACCACCTTCACGAGCACGAAAGCCCTGATCAACAATATCACGGGGCCCAGCACGCTGACGCTGGCCACGGTGGACTTGGGCGGTGGGGCTTCCACGGCGACCATCGGGGGTTCCGGTGCGACAATCGTCAATGGCGCGATTTCCAATAGCACGGGAACCTTCACTTATAATGGGACGGGCTCGCTGACTTTGAATGCGACGAGCACCTACACAGGCCCCACGGCCATCTCTTCCGGCACGGTCACCCTCGGCAACGGTGGCAACCTCGGCGCTACCGCCGTGACAGTCAGTGGTGGCACATTCGCAGCGAAGCCGGGCGTCAACGCCGCAACCACCGCGCTGGGTGCCTCGCTGAACCTCGCGGCGGGCACGGCCTTTACCATGGCCGATGGAGCGACCAGCACGGCCAACGTCACCGGAGCGGGCACCCTCGCTCCCGTGAGCGGCACAGCGACGACGCTGACTTTCGATGTCAATGGTGCCGGATCGGGCGCTGGTTTCTCGGATCGTCTCGCAATTGGCGGCGTCGGCGCCGACGGCGCGGGCAAGGCGACGATCTTCGTGAACGGCCTCGGCACGAGCGCGGCGAACGGCAATGTCTATACGCTGATCACCGCCGCCAGCGGCTTGACCACGGGTAACTTCACCTTTGGAAATGTGGGCGGTCGCGTGGTCTTCGGAGCCACCTCCTACATCGGGACGCTCAGCGGGACTGGCACCAGCGAATTACTCACCTTGGGCGGTGGCAACCCGACCCAGTTGTATTGGACGGGGAGCCAGGGCAGCATTTGGAATACGCCCAGCAGCGGAACCACCAACTGGAATACGGATGAAACTTCAGGAGTCAATTCCGGGACCATCCCCACCAGCGTGACCGATGTCTTCTTCACCACCTCCAACCCAGTAGCTACCAACCTCACCAACACGCTGGGCGCCAATACTACGATCAACAGCCTGAACTTCACCGCCGCCAGCGGTGCCGTGACGATCGGCGCGGGAAATACTCTCACCCTGTTTGCGGGCGTCACCGATCTTAGCGCCAACGCGCAAACGGTCAATGCGCCCGTCATCCTCAGTGCGCCCCAGACCTTCTCGAACACGGGTGCGGGATTGCTGACCATCGGGGGAGGCATTACCGACAGTGGATTCCTCCTCACCACGGCAGGTAGCGGAAGCATTAGCCTGGCCGCACTCACCGGAGCCGGCGGGTTGACCACTTCGGGGACTGGAACGACGACCCTGACCGGGACGAGCACCTACACCGGCGCGACGACCGTCGCCGCGGGCACGACGCTTTCGCTGACCGGGACCACAGGCAGTGGAACCGGAACGGCGATCACGAGTTCCGGCACCTTCAACGAGAGCAGCACCGGCGTCATCGCGGGTACCTCTAATCTGACTGTTAGCGCCGGAGCGACCACTCTCGCGGGTGTCAATACGACGGCTGGCACCGTCACTGTCGGCACTGCCACCCTGAACGTCGCCAGCACCGGCTCGTTCACCCAGATTTCTTCGCTCAATGGAAGCAGTAACACCGGTATCACCAACATTGCCGGCAATGTCACCGCCACCTCCGCGGGCCCGAACAGATTACAGGGTTTTTATACGCAAATCGCCGGTGCCGGTTCCTACAAGAACTTCGATTTGGGAGATGTTGCCCCCAGCAATGCAACGAGCTATTATCTCGGAGGAACCGGGTCGATCTTGGCTGCGAGTGGTCAATATGGAAGCATGGAAGTGGGTGGGCGGGGGGTTTCGAACTTCTATCTTTCTGGAACCGGTGCGCTAACGGTGACCGGCACTGCGAATCCAAACAATTCCACCCAAGCGCAGTTGGTCGTCGGCTCGGCTTACAATACTACCAACGCGGGTAATGGGTCTGGCCTTTTCGTTCAGCAAGGCGGTACAGTCACGACCAACGGTTTAGTGCTCGGTGCGACCAATAACGGGACAAACGGCACCAATACTACCGCCAGCCCCGGCGTCTATTACCTGAATGGCGGCACGCTGACCACCAGCACCCTAACCCGCGGGGTCGTCGGCGCAACGAGCCCCGGCACCTTGAACTTCGGCGGCGGCACCTTCAAGAGCGGCACGGCGTTCAGCACGGATGCCAACGTGGTCACCAATATTAACGCAGGTGGCGCGACGATCGACACCACGGGTGGCAACTTGGTTTGGAGCGGCAATCTGCTCGCGGGCACCGTTGGCAATGCGGGCTTCACCGGTCTCACCGGCGGCAGCGGGTACACCACGGTCCCCACGGTGACCGTCAGCGCTCCCCCCAGCGGCACGACAGCGACGGCTGTGGCCGTGCTCGATCAGGCGGGCCAGGTGTTCGATGTCATCATTACGAACCCCGGCAGCGGCTACACCTCGGCGCCGACGTTCACCTTCACTGGAGGCGGATTTTCCACGGCCGCCACCGCAACGGGAACGTTCGCGGCTGGCCCAGGCGGGTTGACGAAGACAGGCTCCAATACCCTCACCCTCTCAGGCAATGACACCTACACCGGCGGCACGATCGTCAATGGCGGCACTCTCAAGGCCGGAGCGGCCACCCATGCGTTTGGTGCAAATACGGGTCTTCTCACCGTCAACACTGGCGGCACGGTGGATCTGAACGGCTTCGGGCAGCAGATCGGCTTGCTGGCGGGAACGGGCGGAACCGTCTTGAACAATGGAGCGGGTTCTGTTAACTTAAATCTTCTCGGCAGCACCGGAAGCGCCAGTTACCAGGGGGTTATCGCGGATAACAATTCTGGATCCGGCCTCATCCTCGTCAATAAAGCGGGCGCCGGAACCCAAATACTCTCCGGTGCAAATACCTACAGTGGCGGCACGCAACTCAGCGCCGGCATCCTCCAACTCGGCACTGGCGGCACCCTCGGCTCGGTCAGCGGTAGCCTGCAGGTGACAGGGGGCACGCTGGACCTGAGCGGCAACAACCTGGGAGTAGGCATCCTCGCCGGCACGGGCGGAACCATCCTGAACAACGCCACCGGCACGAATCAGACGTTGACGGTGGGCAACGGTATTGCCACTGGCGGCAGCTATGCTGGCGTGATTGCGGATAACTCCGGCGGCACTGGCACCCTTGCCCTCACCAAGACCGGAAATGGCACGCAGACCCTCACGGGCATGAGCACCTATACCGGTGCCACGACCGTCAGTTCCACCGGCAGCCTCACGGTTTCCGGTTCGCTCAGCGGCACCACCTCGGTGGCCGTCAACAACGGCGGCACGCTCATCCTCTCCGGTACGAGCGAGACCTTGGGCGCGCTGACGCCTTCCGCGCCTGGGTCGATCAACAACTCGGCCTCGGTAAGCCTCGGTGGCCATGCCACGCTGACGAGCACGTTGCGGTTGACCGGCACGGCGCAAACTGAGTCAGTTGGCGCGCTGACCTTGAGCCAAAACTCCGCCATCGATCTTGGGGCTGGAACGACTGCGAACAACCTCGTCTTCAGTTCACTTACCAGCTATTCCGGTACCAATCTGAACGTCGTCAACTGGACCGGCAATTATTACGATCCATCGGCGACGACCGAAAATGGCACCGCCTCCCAGGATCGCCTCCTCTTCACCGCCGATCCGGGTGAGACCTTCGCCAACTCGTTGAGCTTCTATAGTGACACAGGCGCTTTCATCGGCCAGGGCCACGACATCGCCTTTGGCGGTGCGGGCGGTGGCTATGAAATCGTGGCCATCCCCGAGCCCTCGACCATCTACAGCGGCTTGCTCATCCTCGGCCTCGCCGGGTACCGCGAGCGCCGCCGCCTCCGCAAGCTCGTCCCCGGCTTGAACTAAGTTCCAAATCGGAACTCAGACATCGCCTGAACGCCCGCGTGGAGAGCGGTTCCGCACGATTTGTGCGGGACCCGGTGGCAGAAACTGTCGTGAGCCCTCGGCCAAACACGTCCGCGGAGCGCCTCCATCGAGGCGATCCTTTCCTTTTGCCGGTGAGCGAAAGGGCGATGAGCGATACGTGACACGAAGCGGCCTCGCTGCGGAGATTGCAAGCTGGTCATCGATCAACAGCGGCAGCAAGGTCCAGAAGAGCGTTCTCCGCGGCCTGATACTAAATGCACGGGCGCCTCTCGCAGAGTATGGTAGATTTGCTCCGTTCACCCCGCGTTTAGGAACCCGCCTCGCCCTGGCGGCGCAAAACAGCCTCCTTGTGCAAGATTCTTCAAAACTCCGCTGGCGCAATTCGTAAACTATGGTTGAATTCAGCGCCTTCCGCCCTGGCTCCGCCCCAGTTCCCCTCCTTTTCCTGAAGTCCGCCCCGTCTCTCCTACCCTTTCCACCGCCCCGATCACTTCCTGCACCATGCCCACACCTCGCAAAACCCGCTCCAAGCGCCACGCCGCCCTTATCCTCGCCGGCTCCATCGCCACGCTGGTCGCGGTCGGTGAGCGTTCCGACGGCCCGCGCCGCGATTCTTTACTGGGACTCGGATGGGCAGCAGAATGGGACGCTCGGAGGCACTGGGACTTGGGATCTCAATACAACCCCCAATTTCAGCACGACGGCAGATAATAACACCGGCACAGAGTCCGTCTGGACCGATACCACCGGCACGGCGGACGTTGCTTCCTTTGGCGGAACGGCTGGTGCGGTCACCCTGAATACCTCTCTTGGGGCGTTGGGGCTTGTCTTTTCGACGCCCGGCTACACGATTTCCGGCACCGGCACGCTCAAGTCTGGGAGCAAGCGGCTTGGACGCGAGCGCGACTCACTTCAGGCACGACAACCCTCGGCAATGCGCTGACGCTTGGTTGCCCCGCAGTCGTGGACCAACAGAACGGGCGCGCTACCTTGCAACTCAACGGCACGATCAACAACGGCGGATCGCTGCTCACGTTGAACGGCGGCGGGAACTACAACTTCGGCGGCGCCATCTCCGGCGCCGGCGGCTTAACCAAAACCGGCACCGGTACGACGACGCTGACCGGTGCGAACGCGTACACGGGCGGCACCACCATGAACGCAGGGGTTCTGGTGGCCAACAATCTGGCGCAGGCAACCAACACCCTTCTGGAGCTCGGCACAGGCACCGTCACGCTGGCGGCCGGTCAGCTCCAACTCAAGGCGAATGGCAGCGCCGCCGGGCAGACGATCACGACGGGCGACGGCACGACCGGCAACGCGGTGGCCGTGACAGGTAATGCGACCATCGACGTGAATCAGGCGACGGCGAATACGGGGAGCACCTTTGTTTTCAATACGCTCGATATCGGCGCGAATACCCTCAACGTGACGGGTGCCAATACCTACGCGCTCAAGTTCACCGGTGCTACCACCCTCTCCGGCGCGTCAGTTTTCAACCCAACGACCGCCCCGCTGACCCTCGGCGCGGTGACGATCAATAACTCCGTCGCGACCGGGACGACTACAACCGCAACCTTCCAAGGTTCCGGGGCGACCACCATCAACGGTGTCGTGAGCAATAATGGCACGGATGCCACTAAGAAGCTCGCCTTGACCTACAGCGGCTCGAACACGCTGACGCTTTCCAGTGCCACCGCGAGCACCTACTCGGGCAATACCACGATCAGTTCCGGCAACGTAACGCTGACCGGCACGCAGAATCTAGGCACCGGCACCGTAGCGCTTAACGGCGGAACGCTCCAGCTCGGCAACAACTCGAACGCGGCAGGCGCCTTGGTCGCCGGGAATACGGTAAACATCGCCTCCGGGGCGACCTTGGCCTTCAACCAGCTCCAATCTTCGAGCCTTTCCTATTCTGCTTTTCAGATCAATGCCAACGGCAACGCGAATCTTACCTGGACAGGCCAAAACATCCAAACCTCAACCCTCCCGAGCGCCATTGTCTTGAATAACACAGGCGGCGCCCAGGCGCTGACCATTGGTGAGACCACCGCTCTAAACACGGTGAACTTGACGGGAATCATCTCCGGCACGGGGGATTTGAAAATCGGCCCCAACGGTAACGGAAACTTCTTCACCGTTACTACCAATCAAGCGAACAGCTATGTTGGAAACACTTTCATCACGCAGACGGGCGCGGCTGACAAACCAGTTCTCAAGCTTCTGGCTGGCGGGTCGCTGCCCTCGGCGACAATCCTGACGATCACGTCTGGAACCTTGGTTTCAACCTTCGATCTAAACGGCCAGAGCCAGACTCTCGCTGGGTTGACCAGCGCGGGGACAGCGGCGTCGGACTCGATCATCAATAGCACCAATGCAACTACGTCGGTGCTGACGATCAACAATCCGTCCACGACCTTTACCGATTCCGGTCTCATTGGCTCGGCGACGGCTAACACCAGCAATATTGCGGTGACCAAGCAAGGGGCCGGGACGCTCGTGCTCGGCGGGGCCAACCTTTACACCGGGACCACCACGATTTCCGCCGGCATCCTTTCTATCGGGGCGGATAATAACCTCGGGGTCTCGGCGGCGCCCGTCAGTTTAAACGGCGGCACGTTGAAAACGACGGCGGCGGTGACCGACACCCACATCGTGACGATTGGAGCCAGCGGCGGCGCGTTCAACGTGACGAACGGCCAGTTCTTTTTCAACACTGCCAATACCTTGCAGGGCAGCGGTGCACTTTCGATCACTGGCGCCGGTGCTCTCGCCGGCAACGTCCGCGTGGCTACGGCCCAAACTTATTCGGGAGCGGTTACAATCGGCGTGGGCGGCAGTCTGGAATATAATGCCGCCAATGTTTTCACCGCCACACCCACATTTGCTGTCAATGGCGACGGTTCGACGACCCAGGCCAATGTGGGTGAATTGATCATCAGCGCTGGATTTACGATGAGCAACACGCTCACCGTCAATGGCGGCATCTTGAGTTCGGACAATGTGGCTGGCAATACAGGGACCTTCTCCGGACCGATCACGCTCGGTGCATTGGGAGTGCAACTTGCCACCCGCAATTTCTACAGTACGTTCACGCCCGGTCAGAGCCTTACTCTCTCCGGCAATATCTCCGGCAATGGTCCGTTGACCATGGCTGCCTTCGCCGGCACATCCACGCTTTCAGGCACGAACACCTACACCGGAGTGACCAGCGTCAACGGGGGCATCCTGCAGTTTGCCAAGGAGGTCTCCTTTTACAACAATACCGCGGCCAGTTGGAATACGACGAATTTGTTCGTCAACAGCGGCGCCACGCTGGCCTTCAATGTCGGAGGCACGGGCGAGTTTACCTCGGCGGATATAGATACAATCAAAGCGCTCGGCACGGGGACCGCTGGCTTTAAGACTGGCTCGATCCTCGGCCTCGACACCACCAATGCGGCGGGCGGCCTCTTCACTTATAGCACCGTCATTGGCAATACCAATGCGGGGGCAAACGTAATTGGTTTCAACAAGCTCGGCAGCAACATCCTGCTCCTCTCCGGCAATAACACCTTCACGGGCGCCACGACCATCAGCGCCGGCACGCTCCAGTTGGGCAACGCCAACGCCTTGGGGACGACGGCCGGCGCCACCACTCTCGTCGCGGGGGCCACTTTGGACCTCAACGGCCAGACCATCGCGGAACCCTTGACTCTCACCGGTACCGGGGTGGGGGGCCTCGGCGCGCTCGTCAACAGCAACACTGGCACGCCAGCCGCCGTCACGTCGCAGATCACCTCGGCGAGCGGCAGCCAGACCTTCACCATCGGAGGCGCGGGCGATATCACCCTCAATACGCTCAGTTCCTCCAACGCGAACAACTTCACTGATACAAAAATCGGCGCGGGTAAGCTGACTCTGGGTGGAACGGTGGACAATGCCTATTTCCAGTTGATCGTCAACGCCGGCACCGTGGTTTTTGCGAAAACCGGCAACGGGCCTCACTCGGTTGGGGGTGGATCGGGTTGATCCTCAACGGCGGGTTGGTCCAGCTTTCCGGCGGGAATGACCAAATCTATGATGGCAACGTCCTTTCCATCTCCGGCGGCACCTTCGACCTAAACGGGCAGAGTGAAACCGTCGGCGGTTTTACTGGCACTGGCGGTACGATCCTAAACAATAACAATGGCACCAACGTCACCATCACCATCGGGGGCGGTGCAGGTGCCCCCAATACCAGCGGAGGGAACTACTCGGGGTCCCTCACCGACCACACCAGTGGCACGGGAACTCTCGCGCTGACCAAGACCGGCACCGGCTCGCAAACGCTCTCTGGCGTCAACAGCTACACCGGCGCCACGAACATCACTGGGTTCCTCCAGTTTGGAAAGCAGGTCTCCCTCTATAACAACAACACCGCCGGCGCCGGATGGACGGCGACGAACATCGTGGTCAACAGCGGCGCCACGCTGGCTCTCAATGTCGGCGGCACGGGAGAATTCACCGCGGCGGATGTCGGCACTCTCACCGCGCTCGGCACCGCCGCCGGAGGTTTCAAAAGCGGCTCGATTCTTGGTCTGGATACGACGGATAACACCAGTGGCGTGTTCAGCGACGCCACCGTGCTGGCCAATCCGAACAGCGGCGCCAATGTGCTCGGCCTGAATAAGCTCGGCACAGGAACGCTAACCTTGAATGCGGGCAACACCTACTCAGGTGGCACCACCGTGACGGCTGGTTTACTCGACATTAACGCGAACGGCACAGGCGCCGCTACGCCGATCGGCACCGGGGCGCTGACCCTCGTCGGCGGGGGTCTCATCAACTCCAGCGGGGCTCCCATCACGCTGGCCACGAATCCGGCGGTAACGCTGGGCGGTAGCTTTGTTTTCGGCAGCAACACCAGCACCTCCGCGAATAATTTGAACCTTGGCACCGGCGCAGTGACCGACAGCGGCAACCGGACCATCGCCTTCGCGGGCACGGGCACCACGCTGACTTTGGGCGGTGTGCTGACCAACACTTTCGGCGCCGCTCAAACGACCACGGTCAATGGTGCGGGCAATACGCTGGTTCTCGGCGGCTACGCGCTGAGCAATAGCGCCACCAGCTATGCCGATGTCATCAACGGAAGCGGCAACGTCACCATCACCGGCCCTGTGACCGACGGCGGCACCGCCACGGCTAGCGGCCTGAACTATGGCGGCACGGGCACCCTGACGCTCTCCGGCACCAATACTTATCGCGGCGCCACCGTCACCAACTCTGGCACGACGCTGCTGGACTTTACCGGCAGCAACACCGGTGCGACGCGCCTGGCAGCCACCAGTACGCTCACCTTGAGCGGCGGCACTTTCAAGGTCTTGGGCACCGATGTGGCCGGCCAGACCACCGTGCAGACCGTGGCCAGCACGGCTGTAAGCGCCAGCAGCACCAACCTTGTCGTCGCCAAGGGAGGCGCGAATCTGGATCTGGTGGTGTTAAACTTGGGTGCGATCTCCCGCACCGCGCCAGGCACGCTTGATGTCACCCAGCCGGCCGGCACCATTTCCGCGACGAACGGCGTGACGACAACCACGGCGAACAACGCCGCCGGCATCCTCGGCGGCTACGCCACCGTGGGCGGCAGCGATTGGGCCGTGAGCGGTGCCTCCGGCACCAATCCGATCACCGCGTTTTCGACCTACACCGCGATGCCGGCTGCGGGAGTGACCGCCGCCAATACCAACTATTTGCAGACTTCGGCAACGGCAGTGACCACGTTGACGGGTGGTCTGACCGTCAACTCCTTGAAGATCGCAAACGGCGGCACCGGCCAAAGCCTGGCGCTCGGGGCGAACAATGTGACCTTTAGCGGCGCCTCCGGCGGCCTGCTTTATGTCGGAGGAAATGACAATCTCTACACCATCTCTGGCACCGGCATCATCGGTGCGGGCACGACGAATGAGTTCATCGTCAACGCCAAATCGGGAACCACCCTCACCATCAGCGCACCGATTATCAGCACGACTGCGACTGCTGGCACGCTGACCAAGACCGGTGCGGGCACCTTGATCCTTTCGGCCACCAACTCGGCCTATACCGGCGCGACGACCATCGTGGGTGGCACGGTCTCCATCGCCGCGAACACGAACCTTGGCGCCACCACCACTCCAATCACATTGAATGGCGGCACGTTAAGAACCACGACGGGCTTCACAGATACCCACGTCATTACCGTCGGGGCCGCTGGGGGCACAATCGATACGAGCAATGTGCAGCTTTATCTGAATACGGCCGGATTGCTCACGGGCAGTGGCCCGTTGAACGTGATCGGGACTTCACTGGGCAGCTTACGGTTGGGCCAGGCGAACGCCGGCTTCACCGGTTCGACGACGATCGGCGCCACGGTATTGATTGAGGATCAAAACCCCACGGGCTTGGGTTCAAGTGCGGTCACCGTAAACACCGGCGGTGAATTGGTCGCCTCGAATGTCGCTCTGGCCAACAACGTGACGGTCAACGGCGGTACGTTGAGCTTTGACAACGGAAATCTCGGCGTCTTCAGCGGCACCGTGTCGCTCGGGACTGCGGGAAGCACCGTGGCCTTGCGGGATTGGTACGCTACCGCCACGGCTCGGAGTGGCTCGATCACCAACGTGATCTCGGGCGCTGGTGGCTTGTTCATCAACTCCGGCACCGGCGCTGGCGGCGCTGTCCTCACGCTCAGCGGTGCGAATACCTATACAGGCGTAACCGACATCAACAAGACGGTTGTAAATGTCGCTTCGCTCTCCGACTACGGTCTAGCGAGCAGCCTTGGTGCGCGGACGCAGGCACAGGAAACTGCCACTGGCGACGGCATTGGCATCCATCTGCTCAACGGCACGCTTCAATACACCGGCTCCACCCCGCAGAGCACCAATCGTGAAATCCGCCTGATCAATGGTGCCACGGGCGGGACCATTGACGCCTCGGGCACGGGCGCCGGCACCTTGAGCTTCACCCACACGGGCGCCAACACCAATCTCTTCGACACCAGCGGCACCCGCACCCTGACTCTCACCGGCTCCAACACCGGTGCAAACACCTTTGCCATCACGCTGACCGATCAAGCCGCAAACGCAACAAGTTTGACTAAGACGGGTGCCGGCCAGTGGGTCATTTCCGGTGCCAACACCTACACGGGCGTGACCACCATCAGCGGCGGCACCCTGTCCATTCCCACGATCGATAACGTTGCCAACGCAAATCCGCTCGGCAAAAGCTCCGTCGCCTCGACTAACCTGGTGTTTAATGGCGGCACCTTGAACTTCACCGGTGCCAGCGGCAGCACCGACCGCGGATTCGCCCTGACCGGGGCGGGCACAATCAGCTTCCCCGCCGGCAACAACAATACCCTGGCGTTCGGCGGTGCGGTAACGGGCGCTGGACTATTTACGGTGGACGGCCAGGGATCGGTTGGTTATCAGAACGTCCTGACCCTTTCCGGGAACAATTCGGCCTTTACCGGAAGCGTGAACATCAACGTCGGAGCGCTCAAGATTACGAATAGCAATGGACTCGGGACGGGGACGAAAACGATCACTACGAGTAATGGCACGAGTGGCCATCCGACGCTCCAACTCGATGGCAGCGGGGGCGACATCACGCTTCCGAGCACTTTCACCTACGCCGTCAGCAATCAAAACGACTCCGGCAGCTTCCTCAACCTGGGCGGCAACAACACCGTCGCGGGCTTAGTGAACATCGGAACTGGCGGCGGCGGCTTCCTGGCGACCTCCAGCGGAGGCAATTTGAACTTGTCGGCCAATATCACCGCCATCGCGGCGGGGCGCGGCACCTTTCTACAGGGTACTTCCACCGGGACGGTTTCCGGAATTATTTCCAACGGATCGACGGTGGATTTATTCGTCGACAAAGCGGGAACGGGAACCTGGACCTACACCGGGGCAAATACCTACTCTGGCCGCACCGGCATCTTTGCTGGCACTCTTTCCGTTGCTTCGATCAATTCCGTCAGCGGCGGCGGCACCACGAGTAATCTTGGGCATCCCATTACCGTTTCCAACGGAACCATCACGCTCGGTGGTTTGGATGGCAATCTGGCAGGCTTCGGCGCGATCACGTCCACAGGCACGCTGAAGTACACCGGCACCGGGGAGACCACCGACCGCGTGCTGAACCTGAATGGCACGACGGGCGGCGGCGTGGTCGATCAATCCGGCACTGGCCTTTTGAAGTTTACCAGCGCGCTGACCGCCACGGGGGCTGGCTCAAAGGCGCTCACACTCCAGGGCTCGACGGCAGGGGCGGGCGAGATCGCCGGGGCGATTGTTGACAACAGCGTCGGTAAAACTACCTCCGTAGTGAAGGCGGGTACCGGCACCTGGACCCTCTCCGGCGCCAACAGCTACACCGGCGCCACGACGGTGACGGCGGGCGCGCTGGCGGTTTCGGGCAGCATCAGCGGCACGACGGTCGTGAACAACAGCGGGACACTCCTGCTGAACAGCAGCACCAACGCGAATAACATCGTCGGAAATGGCACAGCGGCTCCCGTCTCGTCCAACCAAACCATCGCCGGGAGCGTCGGCACGACGACCTACACCGGAACGAATGGAAGCACGCTGAGGGTCGGCAATACCAACCCTGGCGGTGTGACGAACAGTTTCGCGTCGCTCACCCTCAGCGGAGCTTCCACGCTGGACTTCGCGAGCAATAATACGAACAACAACTTCATCTTCGGCACCTTGGATCCAGCGACCGCTGCCGCCCTGACTGCGGGAACATCGACGCTGAATATCGCCAACTGGAGTGGCACAGTTTACGATCCGAGTGCGACGCAGGACACCGGTACTTTTGGTGACAACCAAAGCCGTCTCCTCTTCGCCACCGACCCTGGATTCGCCGCCAATACAGCGATTAGCGGCATTACCTTCGACGGTAGTCTGCCCGGCATGGAAGTCTCCTTCGGCACCCAATACGAGATCGTCCCGATTCCTGAGCCTTCGACCATCTACAGCGGCCTGCTCATCCTCGGCCTGGCCGGGTACCGCGAGCGCCGCCGCCTCCGCAAGCTGCTCCCGGGCCTCAACTAGCGCCCGCCGTGGACCGCTCCCGGTGAGCACACACGCCCCGCGTGTCTTTTCAGGCATCAAAATGGCCCTCCCTAACCGGAGGGCCATTCTTGCGTCTTCGACTTCGATGAATTTTCACGCTTCCCACTTCTGCCAACCTGCTTCAAAGCCACAGCTTCTGAAAACTCCGCAGATGAACACCTCAGCGAACTTCCAGAAGAGTTCCGAAAGTCATCTTTCGTTCCACAGATCCAGTTCCACAGAACCATGCGGGTGCGAACTCCATTCGTTGGCAACGGTCACTGCACCAGCAAAAGAGTTCCGAAATTCATCTTTCGTTCCACAAATCCAGTTCCACAGAACCGCGCGGGTGCGGTTCCGTTCATTGCCGAGGGTCACTCTTCCAGCAAAAGAGTTC
>CAWBXA010000014.1:0-30170 GCA_963792695.1 uncultured Verrucomicrobiae bacterium
ACGACAGTGACGGCGGGGAAGCTGGCTGTTTCGGGAAGCATCAGCGGCACGACGATGGTGATCAACAGCGGGACGCTGCTGCTGAACAGCAGCACCAACGCGAATAATATTGTCGGAAATGGCACGGCGGCTCCCGTCGCCTCAAGCCAGACGATCACCGGGACCGTCGGCACGACACCCTACACCGGGACGAATGGAAGCACGCTGGCCGTCGGCAACACCAACGCGGGCGGTGTGACGAACAGCTTCGCCTCGCTCACCCTCAGCGGAGCGTCCATGCTGGACTTTGCGAACGGGAACACGAACAACAACTTCATCTTCGGCTCCCTGGATGGAACGACCGCTGCCGCCCTGACTGCGGGAACGGCGACGCTGAATATCGCCAACTGGAGTGGCACAGTTTACGATCCGAGTTCGACGCAGGACACCGGTACTTTTGGTGACAACCAAAGCCGTCTCCTCTTCGCCAACAACCCTGGATTCGCCGCCAATACAGCGATTAGCGGCATTACCTTCGGCGGAAGTCTGCCCGGCATGGAAGTCTCATTCGGCACCCAGTTCGAGATCGTGCCGATTCCCGAGCCCTCGGTCCTCGGCTTAAGCCTGCTCGGCCTTGGTCTGGCCGGGTACCGCGAGCGCCGCCGCCTCCGCAAGCTGCTCCCGGGCCTCAACTAGCGCCCGCCGTGGACCGCTCCCGGTGAGCACACACGCCCCGCGTGTCTTTTCAGGCATCAAAATGGCCCTCCCTAACCGGAGGGCCATTCTTGCGTCTTCGACTTCGATGAATTTTCACGCTTCCCACTTCTGCCAACCTGCTTCAAAGCCACAGCTTCTGAAAACTCCGCAGATGAACACCTCAGCGAACTTCCAGAAGAGTTCCGAAAGTCATCTTTCGTTCCACGAAGCAGTTCCACAAGAACCGCGCGCGTGCGAACTTCGCTCAAAGCGGAGGCGTCGCTGCTCCAGCAAAAGAGTTCCGAAATTCATCTTTCGTTCCACAAATCCAGTTCCACAGAACCAGGCGTATGCGAGGTTTCGTCCGTGCTCAGGGGTGTCACAACTCCAGCAAAAGAGTTCCGAAAGTCAACTTTCGTTCCACAAATCGGGTTCCACAGAGATCATCAGTTGGACCGGCTCCATCTACGCCACGACCGATACGGCCGAGTCCGGCGCCACCCCGCAGGATCACCTGCTCTTTGCCGACGGCAGCGCGACTGGGACGGAGGCTCTCGCCAACTCGCTGAGCTTCTACGACGACGGCGGCAACTACTTGGGGCAGGGCCACGAAGTCACTTTCACGGTGGGCTCGACCACCTCGCGAAATCGTCGGGATCCCTGAGCCTTCCACCATCTACAGCGGCCTGCTCAACCTCGGCCTGGCCGGATACCGCGAACGCCGCCGCTTGCGCCAGTTCATCCCCGGCGTGAATTGAGGCGGCGGCTGCACCGTGCCCTTCGGATCGATCGTGGACCCTCGCTCCGGGTCCACTTGGGACTCCGGCTCGCCCTGGCGGGCGCAAAACTGCCTCCTTGTGCAAGATTCTTCAAATCCCGCTGGTGAAACTCGTAAACTATGGTTAAATTCAGCGTCTTCCGCTTTGGCCTCATCCCAGTTCCCCTCCTTTTCCATGAAGGCCGCCCCCGTCTTTCCTACCCTTTCCACCGCCTCGACCACTCCCTGCATCATGCCCACACCTCGCAATGCCCGCTCCTCCCGCCGCATCCTTGCCGGCTCCATCGCCGCCGCCGTCGTCTCCGTCGCCGCCGCGCAGAGCGCCCAAGCGGCGACGATTGTAGATGCCCCCGCCCCCACTTCCCTCAACTGGAACGACGCCGGCAACTGGACAGGCGGCGTGGTTCCCGGTTCCACAACCGGCACCACCAGCGCCGACATCGCCAGCTTCACCGCGGCTTACACCGGCGGCACTCAGCCTACCACTGCGGCCAATGCACTGGTCATCGACACCAACCGCAATATCTCGGGGATTACCATCGATGCCCCCTTTGCAACCGCCATCTTCATCGGAACCACCGGCGGTAATGCACTGCTCCTCAGCAACGCGGGCACGATTTATAACCACGCCGGCGCTGTTGAAACCATCAACGCCCCGTTGGTCTTCGAGGGCGCCACTTATACTATCTCAAGCAACAACAGCGGCGGCACCCTCAACTTTGGTGGCTCGTGGACCGGCAACTCCACCACTGCCACCGCTCTGACGTTTACCGGCGATAACGACAACGTCACCAACGCGATCAACGGCGCGGTCAGTAATGGAGCAGGCGGCGCCCTGAGCATGACTTTCAGTCGCAACAAATGGAATTTCACCAATGCCAGCAACACTTTCAGCGGCACGGTTTCGCTGGCCAACACCAACGCCCCGCTGATCGAATACACCGGGGCCGGCGGCAACAGCGGCGGGGGTAACTACACCGTCGCGGGAGGCACGTTCCTGGTCAACACCACCGGCACGGTTGCGGCCGGTACCATCGCCATGTCCGGAACCGGAGCGTTCACCGCCTCACTTCGGGCGCACGTCACCGCCACCGGCATCACCAACGCCAACAGCGCACAACTCAAATCAACGGCAAGAAGACACCTACGTCACGGTAAACGGCACCGGCATCACCCAGCGCCGGCGGCGCTTCGACCTGGAGACCTGGCGGGCGGCACCCTCAAAGGCTTGGCCGCCTTGAACATCGGTGCCAATCTTTGCGATCAAGCTAGACACCAGCGCTCCGACCATCGATACCATGACGGGGATGTCGCCGCGTACCTCGGCCTTTCCTTCCCGACACGGCAAGGTTACGCTGCACCATCCAAGGCAGTAATACCCTAGCCCTGCCCGCCTGCAATACCTTTACCTGCACAAACTTCACCGTCACGGGGAACTCGACCCTGGCGCTCGGTGGCGGTGCGCCGACCGGCGTGTTCACGATCAACGCCGGCTCCGCGCTGGACCTGATCAACGCCTCCTCGTCCATCGGCGGGCTGGCTGGGCCGGGTACAGTGGTTAATACCGGATCGACCGCTCTTCGCACCCTGACCCTCATCGGCGCGGGGGGCACCTTCACCGGCGGCATCAACCCGGCTTCAAACCCGCAGAACACCGCCCTGGCCATCGCTTTGAATTCGGGCTCCACTGAAACGCTCTCGGGCGCTACGGCCCACACCTATACCGGGGCCACCACGATCGCCAGCGGCACGCTGGCGCTGAACGAGTCCACCGTCGCCGGCACGTCCAACTTGATCAACGCCGCCAGCGCGCTGGTCATGGGCGGCGGCACGCTGACCCTCAGCGGCGGCAGCCAGACCTTCGCCAGCCTCGCCACGACCGCTGCGACCAACAGCTTCATCATCCCGGCCGCCAGCACCAATTTGACCTTCACCAGTGGCACGCAAAACTTCGGTGCGAACTCCTACCTGAACTTCAACACCGCCGCCGGCGGCAACAACGGCGCAAGTGTTGGTACCTCGGTCATCACTTTGAACACCGGAACACCCGGCGCGGTGCTCGACTCCTACTTTGCCACCGTGACCGATGCCGGGGGCGTCGGCTTTGCCACGACCAACGCCAGCAATCAAATCATCCGGCTGGCTACGGTCTTGCTCCCCGCGTCGGGAGCCGTCTCTACCACCGATTACTCGATCGATAATCACACCGGCACGGATGCGGGGAGCAACGCGCTGACTCTCACGGCCAGCGAAGCCGCCAGCAGCATCAGCGTTTCCACCACCGCGAATGTGGGGACGCTCGCGCTGGGCACCAATGTGCTGGCCAACAGCAACTGGCTGCTGAATGGAACGATGGCCTACAATATCACGGGCACCGCGCCGGGCGGCCTCATGGCCGCGTCCCCCGGCGGCGTCATCACCTTCAATAACCTTTCCTCGGGTGCCTTGACGATTAGCGCGCCGATCCTCGACAACTCCGCCAGCGGGCTCACGCTCGCCGGCACCGGGACGACGATTCTGACCGGCACCGGCAGCACCTACTCTGGCGCGACCACCATCACGGGCGCCACGCTGCAACTCGGCAATGTTTCCACAGCGGGGTCCGTTAACAACAGTGCAATCGCCATTGGTGCCGGCGGCACGCTGAACATCAAGGAGCCAACCGGCACAAGCATCGCTAGCAATATCGTTAACAACGGCGCGCTTACTATCACCATTCCTGCTGCCGGCAACCTCACGCTCTCTGGGAATATCTCCGGTGCGGCTGCTTTCCCCGCCGTCGCCACCAACACCACCCTGAATTTAGCCGGAACCAACAGCTACACCGCCGCCACCAGCGTCACCGGCAACCTCGTGATTACCCCGACCGGCTCCCTGGGAGCCACTGCAGTCACCGTGAACAACGGCGGCGTGCTGACGGTGCAGAGCCTTGCCGGCTTGGGCGCCGCGGTGCCGTCGCTGGTCGGCGGTTCGACGCTCAAGCTCCAGTCCAACAGCTCGGGCACCTTTTCCGTGGGAACCGCTCCCAGCACCGGGTACCAAGTGGGCGCCGGGGGTACGCAGAATTATAACTTCGCGGTGGACGACCTCGATGGCACCACCACCGGCCAGACTCTGACCTTCACCTCGACCCAATTGGGAGGCGCCGGCACCGGCACCGCCAATATCAACGTGACCGGCGGTCACGGATATACCCTGAACTTCGGCGCGGTCAACGAGTACAACAACACCGCCATCAACAGCAACACTGCGGGCGTGACCGTGCAGTTTGCCTCCTTGAATATTGACTTCAATAACCCCTACACTCTGGCCGTCGGCGGCGCGGGGAACGTCAACTTCGCCGGCCCGATCACCCAGAACAACGCTACCAGGACGCTGAATACCACGTTCACCAACACCGGCACCGTGACGCTGGGCGGCTCGAATGCCTTTGCCAACAGCACGGGTGCGGCCACGCTGGCCTTCAACGGTGCCGGCACGGTGAACATCAACAATGCCGGGGCGCTGGGCACCGGCACCACCACCGGCACGATCACGATCGGCGCTGCGGTGAAATTCGACAACACCAGCGGCGCGCCAGTCGTCGAGTCCGGCGCCCCGGCTACGGGTTACGTCATCAACAGCAACTTCAGCTTCTTGGGCACTAATCCGTTGAGCTTCGGCGTCGCAGCCACGCCGATCGCCTTGGGTGGGGCCATCCGCACCATCACCACCAATGGCACGGCGCCGCTGACCCTGGCCGGGATCATCTCCGGCACGGCGGGCACCGGCGGGATTACCAAGGCGGGTCCTGGAACCCTTATTCTGACCGGTGTCAACACCTACACCGGCACCACCGCCGTCAATGCGGGAACGCTGACCGTTTCCGGAGCCGGCGTGCTGGCCAGCACGGACCCGTTGACCATAGGAGCCGCAGGCACGTTCAACTACCTGCCGACACTTTCAGCACTGTCCAAACGCAGTTGCTATGCTTGGCTTGACCACCGGACAGACCCTAGGCCTTGAATGGGGCGCGGCGACGCCGAGCGCGAACGTCGGGCTCAAGTCCACCGGAGCGGCGACCCTTACCGGCAGCGGGAAAGTCGTGCTGGACCTGACCGGAGCCTTCACCAGCGGCACCAAAAGACCGTGCTGCAGGCCGCCAGCGGGCTGGGAGCCGCCACCAGCTACACCGTCGGGAAATGCTTCGAACTTCACCTATACGCTCACCGACAGCGGCACCGCGGTGGTCATCACGCCCACGGCTGTCACCGCCCTGACCACTGAGTACTGGCACGGCGGCTTCGCCGGTCCGCTGGGAACCAACGTCTGGGTCGATAGCAATGGCTCAACCGCCAGCAACTGGTCCAGCGCCGCGACCAATTCGCCGACCTCGCTGATCCCTGCCGCCGCAACCAACGTGATTTTCTCCGTCACCGACAGCACCAACAGCGGGGAAGGCAGCATCACCCTCGGCGGCCCTGCGACGGCTAATAGCATCACCGTCAATGAGAACTACCACCCCGGGGGCGGTCATCGCCGCCGCCGGTGGATATACCCTGGCGCTCGGCAGCACCACCTCCCCCGGCATCACCGTCGCCAGCGGCGCGCAGGCCACCATCAGTGCCCCAATTACCCTCGGTGTCGCTCAAACCTCCCCTCATGCAGCAACAGCACCACCGGCGTGGGACTGACCGTCGGTGGAGCCGTCACGAATAATGGCAACACCCTCACCCTGGGCGGCAGCGGGAACAGTCTCATCACCGTGGAGTCAACGGCAGCGGCGCGCTGACCGTCAACTGGATGATGACGCCAGCCGCTCGATCACCGCCGCGACCAGGATGGAGGGGGATTTGATATCCAACAGGGCACCTGGTAGCGGGCAAGGGCGGGCAGCCTGGGCGCCACCGGCAGCGCCGCGACCATAGGCACGCCCCTCTCTGGTCCACCGGTACCGTCGGCAGCCTCCAGCTCAATACCGACATACGCCCATCCGGCAGCGGGAACGCGGCGTTGAACACCTTCAACCGCCACTACGCCGGCACCAACATTGGCAGCTCAACATTGCCAGCGGCTCTACCCTGACGGTCAATGGCGCGTTTAACGCCGGAATCACCGACTCAAGCACCACCCTCAACACTGAGACCGCCCTGGGAACTGGTTCGACGCCTGGTGCTTTGGGCACATCAACCGTGAACGGGAACGTCTGGACGGAAAAGCCCATACGGTGGTGTTCGCTCAGCCGGAAGGACCATCGATCTGACCGGCCTGAGCGCCTTTAACGTCAGCTCCACCGCCGTGTTTCTGCGGGTCGGCTACGACACCGACGACCAAGGAACCCTCAAGCTCCCGACGAACAACACCATCAACGTCGGCACCCTCTCTGCTCGGGACTCGGCGACGAATAACGGAAGCCTGGGCGGCGGCATCCTGCTGCTGGGGCTCAGGGACCAACACCCTTCAGGCCAGCACAATTGTGATCGGCCAGTTCAAGGGAACCGCCGAATCGGGTTCAAGAGCGCTGCCGGCACTGTCTCCATCTCTGGCACCAACGGCTCGGGCACCGCGGCGTTGACCATCGGCAATGCCTCATCAGCGACTTGGAACCCGGGCAACTACGTCCCTAACCCCGGCCTGATCCTTGCGGGACATACCGCGCAGTTAACGCCGGCACGGTGATTGTCGCTGAGAATACGGCTAACACCGGCGGCGCGCCCAACATGGTTTGACCTTCGACACCGGAACGTTTACCGCAACGTTGCTTTCGATGGCGCTCGACACGGGCGGCACGTCCCTGACCGGACCCACCGCTACGGTCACGATCGGCGGAGCATCAGCAAATTCAAACGCTACCGGACACTCGACGTTAGCGGCAACGTCATCCTTTCCGGCTACACCAACTCGACGGCGGGATCCACCGGCACTGCAACCGGCGCGCTGACGATCAACGGCGGGACCGTCAACGTCAACACCGCCGGGAGCGCGACCGGCGGCATCTTCGATACCTTCAACAGCACCACCGGCCACAGCTCGACGACCCTGACCCTCGCCGGCGGCACGTTGGATCTGAACGGTGGCGTCATCGGCGGCACGACCGGCGTCGGGAAAAAGAACATTGGGACGCTCAACTTCGAGAGCGGCACGTTGCAAAACGTCTCGCAAATCAACGGTGGCGCGGCACTGGTCAAGAGCACCGACGGGACCGGCAGCGCCGGCACCTTGACCCTCAGCGGCACCAACAGCTACACCGGCGCAACCACCATCAACGCCGGCACCTTAGTCGCCAATGGACCTGTCGGGGCTCTGCCGACCGCCAGCGCAGTGAGTTTAACGCCCGGCGCGACGCTCTCCATCCTGAACGACGCGGCCGGCATGATCGTCAAAGCAACGCGATCACGCTTACCGCCGCGGGCACGACAGCGGTTATCAATGTGGGAAACGCGGGAGGCGCGACCACGGGCAGCACCGTGGCCTTTGGCGCGCTCAACAACGGAACCACCGCCCAAAACCTTACCAGCACGATCAACTTCACCGGGGCGAACAGTTATCTCCAGAGCTACAGTTCCTTGGGCCTATCCGGCGCTATCGGCGGGAACACGACCCTGAACCCCACCACCACTTCGGTCACTATCACTGGCAACGTGACCAATCCGGAAACGACGAATGGCACCCATTTCGACACCCTGACGCTCGACGGCAGGTCCACCGGCAATGCCATCAACGGCGTCATTTCGAATTCCTCAATTTACCTAGCCGTTGGCAATGGCGATACACGAATCACCAAGAATAACAGCAGCATTTGGACTCTCGCTGGAGCGAATACATATTCGGGACCGACTGCCATCAACGCCGGCACGCTCAAGGCAGGAATCGTTTCCGTGGCCGGAGTCAGCGGCGCTCTCGGAAACAACTCCGCCGTCACACTGGCCAACGCAGCAGGCGCGACTCTGGACATCACCGGCTTCAACACCCAGATCGGCTCCCTCACGGGCGGCGGGACCACGGGCGGCAACATCACGCTCGGCGCGGCGACTCTGACCACCGGCGGCGACAACAGCAGCCCGGCTGCTTATGGAGGTGCGATCTCCGGCACCGGCGGACTGACCAAAATCGGTACCGGCACTCAGATGCTGAGCGGCACGAGCAACGGCTACTCTGGCGCGACGACGGTGACGCGGCGCGCTGACCGTTTCGGGCAGCCTCAGCGGCACGACGGTGGTGAATAACAGCGGGACGCTGCTGCTGAACAGCAGCACCAGCGCGAATAACATCGTCGGAAATGGCACGGTGACGCCTGTCGCCTCCACCCAGATGATTAACGGGAGCGTCGGCACGACGACCTACACCGGAACAAACGGAAGCACGCTGTCTGTCGGTAATACCAGCGGTGTCACGAACAGCTTCGCCTCGCTCACCCTCAGCGGAGCTTCCACGCTAGACTTCGCGAACGGGAATACGAACAACAACTTCATCTTTGGCACCCTGGATGGAACGACTGCTGGCGCCTTGGCTGCGGGAACGACGACGCTGAATATCACCAACTGGAATGGCACGGTTTACGATCCGAGCGCCACACAGGACACGGGTACTTTTGGTGACAACCAAAGCCGTCTCCTCTTCGCCGGCGACCCTAGATTCACCCCCAATACAGCGATTAGCGGCATTACCTTCGGCGGTAGTCTGCCGGGCATGGAAGTTTCATTCGGGAGCGGAGGAAGCACCATGTACGAGATCGTGCCGATTCCCGAGCCTTCGACCATCTACAGCGGCTTGCTCATCCTGGGCCTGGCCGGGTACCGCGAGCGCCGCCGCTTTCGCAAGCTCGTCCCCGGCCTCAACTAATGTTCGGGCGTGCGCCGCTCTCGGGGGAGCACATGCGAGCCTCGGCAGCTCGTTTCCCAAGCATCAAAATGGCCCTCCCTAACCGGAGGGCCATTCTTGCGTTTTCGACTTCGATGAATTTTCACGCTTCCCACTTCTGCCTACCTGCTTCAAAGCCACAGCTTCCGAAACTCCGAAGATGAACACCTCAGCGAACTTCCAAAAGAGTTCCGAAAGTCATCTTTCGTACCACAACTTCAGTTCCACAGAACCATGCCTGTGGGTACTGCGTCGCTGCCACCAGCGCATCACTACTTCCGCAAAAGAGTTCCGAAATTCAACTTTCGTTCCACAAATCAGTTCCACAGGACCATCCGCGTGCGAGTTCCGTTCATTGCCGAGGGTCACTGCTCCAGCAAAAGAGTTCCGAAAGTCATCTTTCGTTCCACAAATCGGGTTCCACAGAGATCATCAATTGGACCGGCTCCATCTACGCCACGACCGATACGGACGACTCCGGCGCCACCCCGCAGGATCACCTGCTCTTCGCCGACGGAAGCGCGACTGGGACGGAGGCTTTCGCCAACTCGCTGAGCTTCTACGACGGCGGCGGCAACTACTTGGGGCAGGGCCACGAAGTCACTTTCACGATTAATTCGACTACTTACGGCGAGATCGTCGCGATCCCTGAGCCTTCCACCATCTACAGCGGCCTGCTCATCCTTGGGCTGGCCGGATACCGCGGACGCCGCCGCCCCCGCAGGCTCGTGCCTGCTTCGAAGTAAGCCCCCTGGGATTGCGGTTGTCGCCGCGTGGCTCCTTGACGCCTACTTCTTCACTCCTTCGGTCGGGTAGGCTTCAGCGCCGGGTTCGGGTACTTCAGCGAGGAGTTTTTTTACGATGTCCAGTGGGGCGAGGCCTTCGGAATCGGCGGCGAAATTCGTGAGGATGCGGTGACGCAGCACGGGGGGCGCGGCGCGGCGAATGTCCGCGCAACTGACGTGGATGCGGCCTTCCAGGATGGCGGTCGCCTTGGCGGCGAGGATGAGGTACTGCCCGGCGCGCGGACCGGCTCCGGTCGAGACGTAGGTCTTGGTGACTTGCGGCGCGTCGGGATTGCTCGGGCGCGTGGCGCCGACCAGCCGGGTGACATATTTGATGACGTGATCGGAGACGGGAACCTTGCGGACGACCGATTGAAGGTGCAGCACCTCGGCCTGTGTGAGGACCGGCTGCGGCTCGATCCGCGCTCCGGCGGTCGTGGCGCGGAGAATCTCCTCTTCTTCATGGGGGAGGGGGTAATCGACCCAAATGTTGAACATGAAGCGGTCGAGCTGCGCTTCCGGCAGCGGATAGGTGCCCTCCTGTTCGATGGGATTTTGCGTCGCCAGCACGAAGAACGGCTCCTCAAGCGTGTAGGATGTGTTGCCCGCAGTGACCATCTTCTCCTGCATCGCCTCGAGCAGCGCCGCCTGGGTCTTGGGAGGAGTGCGGTTGATTTCGTCCGCCAGCAGGAGGTTGCAAAAGATTGGTCCGCGGATGAAGCGAAACTCTTTTTCGCCGGTGGCTTGATTCGATTCGAGCACGTCGGTGCCGATGATGTCACCCGGCATCAAGTCGGGAGTGAACTGCACTCGCTTGAATTTCAGATTGAGCACCTGCGCGATGGTGCGAACCATCAGCGTCTTGGCCATGCCGGGGAGGCCGATGAGCAAGGCGTGCCCATTGGCCAGGATGCACATGAGGACCTGATCGAGCACGTCGCGCTGGCCGACGATGACCTTGCCGACTTCGCGACGGATGCGTTCCGTATGCCCGCGCATTTGCTCGACGAGCGCGAGTTCCTCCGCGCTGGTTACTGGCGCCTGCTCCGCGGCCGCGCCCGCGCGAAAGACGAAGAGGCTGGCGCCGATCTGGACCATGTCGCCTTCGCGCAAGCGGGCGGGCGCAGTCGTCAACTCCGTTCCGTTGACGGTGGTGCCATTGGAACTGCCCAGATCGGTGACGTACCAGGCGCCATCGGTGAGGCGCAGTTCCGAGTGCCGGCTGGAGACCGCGTTGTCATCCAGGACGAGGTCCTGCTCGGGATTGCGCCCCAGCGAGAGCGAGGCGTGGTTGAGGGCGACGCGTTGGCCGGCGAGCGGCCCCTCCTTGAAAACGATTTCGGCCATGGGGTGGGGAGCCTGCGCCCAGTCAGCGGCTCAAGTCGAGTTCGCCGAGGTCTTTTGTGGCATCGGCTATGCGGATTTGCCCAAGCGCGGCGCTGAAATGGTGCTCTGGAAGCGGCTTTTTCGGGTCCACCCAGACCGGATAAAGATCGCGCGCACGCACAATCTGCCAGCCGACGCCTACATCCTTCAAAATGACCAGCTTGAAGGTGCGGCGGAAATCGGCCCGGTTCGACTTGCCTTCAAATTTCGTCATCAGCAGTTCGGAGCCTTTTTCCCGGACAAAGGTGCAGATGCAGCGGGCGAAGTTGCCGCGCCCCGTCTCACCTTCCACGCGATGGACGATGCGCTTCGTGAAGAAGGGCTCAGCCTTTTCGATGGTCTCGCCGATCTTCTTCGTATCTTCAGAGGTGAGCGAATTGGCCTCCGCGAGCCGCAGCCCTTCGTACCAGGTGCTCGGGTATACGACGACGAGGTCGTACTTGCTGGCGGGCAGCCCTTTAAAGCGGAAGGTGTCGCGGCTGGACCCACTGATTTCGCCAAGATAGACGCTCTCTGGATTGTTGGTCGGCAGCGCGAGAATCTGCTCGAGGGGCAATTCCGGTTTGGTGATGCGACCCGTGAGACCGCCGGGGCTACCTGGATCCGGCGGCGTATAGAGCCGCGTGCGTTCCAGGCCTTGGCCTAATACGGAGTGGGCCAGCAGCAGCAAGGCGAGAGCAGGGAGCAGCGCGTGTGCGAAGCGGAAGTTCATGGGAGAAGCGCAGGGAATAGCAGACCGCCGCGCGCATGTCGCTCTCATTCCGCAGCGGGATCCGCTTTGGCCAGTGTGAGTGCGGACTTCCCTTGCGCATGGCGCGTTCTCTGCCATCCTGTCGCCCTGATGATCGGACGCACCAGGATCTTTTGCGCGGTGGCCCTGCTCGGGCTCGTGGTTTCGATCGGCGGGGCGGCGTCTTTTTTGCTCAGCAAACGGATGACCGTGGCGGCGGATCGCTTTTTTCTGGCCGTGGAGAAGGGGGACCTCCCGGCCGCGCGCGGCTTCCTCGCCGAGTCGCTGCGGACAGAGGCGGAGAAGAATTGGCTGCCGAATCTGCTGGAGCAAAGCGATCTGGCGGACGCTGCCGAAACGCATTGGACGGAGCGTACGTCCCAAAACGGCCACGGAGAATTGCGCGGCACGGTGAAGCGCCGTGGCGGCGAGGAGTTCCCGGTCACGCTGCTCTTTACGCGCGAACGGCTCGATTGGAAGCTCTACGCCATCCGGCGCGAGTTGGTCGGGTCGCTGCCCGGGCTGCTTACGCCGCCGCGGCCAGACAAGGCCGAGCAGGTCGCTCTGGTCAAACGCGCCATGCAGGATTTCGCCGTCTCGGTGCGGAGCCGCAACATGAATTATTTTCATTCGACGCTCGCCCCCTCGCGCCGGGAGCAATGCACCACCGAGTCGCTGGCGCACGTCTTCAGCCCCTACTACGACATCCCCGAGGACCTTACTTCGCTGCAAGCAATCGAGCCGCAGGTGGAAGCACCGACGGACGCGCCGGAGACGGGCGCTTTTGTTCTGAAAGGCTACTTCCCGAGTGGGCCGAAGCAGGTGCGCTTCGTGCAGAAATATTGCTATGAGCAAACCGATTGGCGGCTGCTGTCGTTTGTCATCGACATGCGCTGACGTGCCACCTGAGCGCGAGGGCAGGCAGGCAGCCGGAGGTCGGCGGGGCGCCGTGGCAAATCTTTACGATCGCCAAGGCTGTGCTAGACTCCGCTCCCTTGAGCACGCCAGCGTCACCTTCAAATCCTCGACCGGACCGCGGGGCGCGCGTGGTGCTGGGGATGAGCGGCGGAGTCGATTCGAGCGTGGCGGGCTTTCTTCTGAAGGAGCAGGGGTATGAGGTGATCGGAGTGACGATGAAGGTTTGGCCGCAGGATTGCCTTTCGCGAGCGGAGGATAAGTGCTGCGGGCCACAGGCGATCGCTGATGCGCGCGCGGTGGCGCATGCGCTGGGGATTCCGCATTACGTCGTCGATGAGGCGGAGCAGTTCGAGAAGCTGGTCATCGACTATTTCACCAGCGAGTACCGCGCGGGGCGGACGCCGAATCCGTGCGTGATGTGCAACGAAAAGGTGAAGTTTGGCAACCTATGGAACAAGGCGGAGGCGATTGGCGCGGACTTCATCGCGACGGGGCATTACGCGATCATCGAGCATCGGGCGGACCGGGCGGTGTTGCGCAAAGGGCGCGACCCGCGCAAAGACCAGAGTTACTTCCTCTTCTCGCTGCGGCAGGAGCAATTGCGGCGCGCGCTTTGTCCCCTCGGGGGTATGGAGAAGACGGAAATCCGCGCCATTGCGCGGCAACTCGGGCTCAAGACGGCGGACAAAGTGGACAGCCAGGAGATTTGTTTCGTGCCGGGGAACGACTACAAGGCTTTCCTCAAGAGCCACCTCGGCCCGCACGAGTTTCATCCTGGCGGCATCTACGACAAAGCCGGCACGCGCGTCGGCGAGCATGAGGGGATTGAGATGTTCACCATCGGTCAGCGCAAAGGGCTGCCCGGCGGAAGTGCGGCACCGCTGTACGTGATCGACATCGATCCAGCGACGAGCCGCGTGATCGTTGGTGGGGCCGAAGATTTGACGATCGAGGAATTCGAGATCGACCACGCGCTGTGGCAGCCCGGCGCGGGCGCGGAGGAAGGCGAGCCGTTCGACGTGACGGTGAAGATTCGTTATGCGCATCCCGGCACAGCGGCGACGGTCACGCCAGGCGCGGACGGCACGGCACGGGTGGGCTTGCACACGCCGCAACGCGCCGTCACTCCGGGGCAAGCAGCGGTCTGCTATGCGGGCGACGAGGTGCTTGGCGGCGGGTGGATCGTCCGGCCCAAGGCGGTGGCTCTCGCACGCGAAGAGGAGCTGGCGGAGCTGTGAATGGACGGGGCGCTGGTGGTTTTCAGCACGTTCGGCAGTGCCGGGGAAGCGCGCTCCGTGTGCCACACCCTCGTGGAGGAACGGCTCGCCGCTTGCGCGAATCTGCTGCCCGGCGCGTCCATTTACCATTGGCAAGGGAGGGTCGAGGAGGCCGCCGAGACGCTCGCCATTCTGAAGACGACACGCGCGCAGTACCCCAGGCTGGAGGAGCGGCTGCGCGCTTTGCATTCGTACGAGCTGCCGGAAATCGTGGCGCTGCCGGTGGAGGCCGGACTCGCCGGCTATCTGGCCTGGGTGCAAATCCATTGCGCGCCTGCTTCGCTTCCCCCGCCCGGCTGAGAGCCGCCGCGAATCACTTGTGCAACTGAAAGTAGTGGAGCTTTTCTCCAGTGAGCGTGTGCAGCAGATCGGTGCTCGCGGTGCGCGGCACAAGATTGCTGCGCGCGCCGGTTCCGGCGGGAGTGTCGTAATAGATCAACTCCCGCAGATCGCGGATGAACGCCGGGTCTTCGTAGTCGTGCCCGAATTGCCCGGCGAGGCCGCTTGAGACATCGATCATATCGACTTTGCCGCTGCTCATCGCGGCCGAGGAAGCGCCGAGATCGCGATGGCTGCCGCCGGTCAATCCGGTGAGATCGAACGCCGTGAAGAGCGTCGATTCAATCAAGCCGAGCCGCTCGTGGCCGCCGTGCACAAGGCGCGAAAGCGAAAGCGCGTGGTCCTTCGCGGAGACATAAATGGTGAGATGCTGCACGAGCGGCAGAATCCGCTGGAGGTATTGGTCAAAAAGGCTCTTGCCGATGTCTGGCGCGAGGAGGATGACGTGGCCGACCGGCTGCGAGGCGGCGCCGCTGTTGGCCAATTCGGCGAGGGAGCGAGTGAGCGCGCGGCAGCCCATCGAGTGACCGACCAGGTGCAATTCGGCGTGCTCCTCGCGGCACACACTGGAGAGCATCCGCAAAAATGGGACGAGGCGTTGCTGCGTCCATTCCGCATTCTCTTCATCCGCGAGGTACGAGAGAAGCGTCCCTTGCGCCGGCCAGCTATAGGCGACCGCCACGCCGCGCGCGTGGCCCTGGCAATCGACCATCTCCAAGTCGCCCGCGAGCTGCCCCGCCTTGCGCAGCGCCTCGTCAAAAGTGGTGTTGTAGCCGTGAATGAAAAAGAGCACCTGGCGCGGCTGGCCAGCCATCGGCGGACGCGACGCGCGAATCGCCTGCCGCAAGGTCTTCTGCACAAAGCTGGCGATCTCCTGGTCGGAGCGCCCCAGCGCACTGCCGGCGTTCTGATTCTGCGACTTCGCGTACTCGTGCGCGGGGGTGATCGCCACCGCGCCATCGAGCTGGCCAAGCGCGTGCCTGGGGCCGAGCGCTACTTCCTCCCAGCCGACGTTGAGATCAGGCGGGTCGGTGCGCTCTGGGCCGAAGTGCAGCGGGCCTTGGGAAGCGACTTCCTGGCGATCCGTCGCAAAGTACACCCTGGCTGCGCGATGACCGCCAGCCGGGCAGGCGATTTGCGTATGCGCGGCGCAGCTCGCCAAGGCCAGCAACGGCACAAAAGAAAAGAGTCGAACGAGGCGCACAGCGCGAATGAGCCTCACTCCCCCGCCTTGTAAAGCGGCGATTCTTCCTGCGGGCTCAGGTTGCGCCCGACTCGCCGCGCGCACTCCGGCCTTGCTCCGCCAGCCTCCTCCAAGCCAGAGTCCCCGGCCATGATCGTTACCACTGCCGAGCTTTACCGCGTTGCCTACGGCCGATTTGCTGTCGGCGCTTACAACATCAACAACGCCGAGCAGACCATGGGGCTTTTCAAAGGCTGCATTCAGAGCCAGGCGCCCTTCATCATCCAAATCTCCAAAGGCGCGCGCAAATACACGGACAAGCGCATGCTCGAGGCGATCATCCGCTCGGCGGAAGAGATTTTTCCCGACGCCGTCTTCGCCGTGCATCTCGACCATGGTGACGAGGAGACCTGCTACGACTGCATCGATTCCGGCTTTTATTCGAGCGTGATGATCGACGCTTCGCACGACTCCTTCGAGGACAACATTGCCATCACGCGGCGCGTTGTGGACCGCGCCCACGCCAGAGGGATCAGCGTCGAGGCGGAACTTGGCCAGCTTGGCGGCGTCGAGGAAGACATCAAAGTCGATGAAGCGAATGCCTGCCTGACCAACCCCGCCGAGGCCGTCGAATTTATTCAGCGCAGCCAATGCGACGCGCTTGCCGCCGCCATCGGCACCAGCCACGGCGCGTACAAGTTCAAGGGGCAGCAGAGCCTGCACTTCGATGTAATCGAGAAGATCCGCGACAATATTGCCGCCGCCGGCCTGCCGCCGACGCCCATTGTCATGCACGGCTCCTCGAGCGTGCCAAAATCTGAAGTAGCGCGCATCAATGCCGCGGGCGGCACCCTTGACCCGAGCGCCTGCGGCGTGAATGAGGAGGAATATCTGCCTGCGGCCAAACTGGGCGTGACCAAGGTGAATATCGACACGGATGGCCGGTTGGTCTGGACCCGCGTTCATCGCGAATTCTTCCGAGACCATCCGGGCGAATTCGATTTCCGCCCGCCCGGCAAGACCTTCATCGAGGAGTACGCTATTTTCATCGCCGCCAAAAACGGAAAGCTCGGCTCCGCCGGCACCCTGACCGACGTGCGCACGAAAATCGAAGCGGAGCGCCACGCCGGGAACAAAGCGTAGTCCGAATCGGCTTGGTCTTGCCAGGCTTCTCCGCGACTCGCGGTTGGCGCTCCTCACCCGCGCGTCCGCTATTCAGGCAATGGGGTGTGGAGTTTGACGCCGGCTGCATGAGCAGCAAAGTGGCCGGCAGGGAGGACCTTGTTTCCACTCGTTGTTGGCGCCAAAGGCTTCCATCCGGGCGGCGGGTTTTCGAGACGCATGAACACGCCATGGGAATAGTCGTGGGTGTCTTCCTCATCGGTCGCGCTGGCAGCGCGTAGCCAGGCGTCCCATTGCTCAAGCAGTTCATCCCACGAGAGATCGCGCAGATTGAGGTCATCCTCGCTCAAAAATTGATCGATGGGCTCCGGCGTCATGGCGCAAACGGCAGATGCTCAAGTGCCGCCGCGCAGAAGTTCGCATGCGCTTCCTCGAAGGGCAACATGGCCGCGCGCGCCTCCACTGCCGGCCAGACGGAAGCCCACTCCGCCGCCGCCTCTTGATAGCGCGCGAGCCGCACCGCATCTTCCTGCATGAGTCGACGCCGCTCCGCGTCGAGCGCTTCCGCGAGCCGCGCGCGATCTTGCGCGAGCGCCAGAGCCAGCAAGGGCCGCTCGTTGAGCAAAGGAGGCACGGCCTCAGGTTGCCCCTGCGCGATCTGAATCAGGTCCCCGGCACTGCGGCTCCACCGCAATTGATCCGCCACATCGGATAGCCGGCGCGCCAGTTCGCCGATTATCGGGTAGTCCTTTTCCCGCTGTGTCATTTTCATCAGGATCAGATCGGACAAGCCGACCACCGGGATGCTCGCCTGCTCCAGATCGCGCCAGAGAGCGGCGACTCTCCCGGCTTCCAAGCGCGGCGGACGGGAGAAGAAATCAGTGCGAACGCGGAAGCGATCGGCGCGCCGGAATTCCAGATGCGCACTCCAGCCGCCGCTCAACCAGCGCACGTCCAGCGGCGCCCCGAAGCGATAGCGGGCGCCCTGGCGTGCCAGCACTTGCCGCACATGCGCCAACGATTCCTCATCTTCCCGCACGATCCAGTCTCCATCCTTGCTCACCATCGCGAGCCGGTGCAACACCACGGCCTGCCCTGAGCAGACGATGGCCCGAAGTCGTCCCGCGTTGAATTCAGCGGTGAGTTCGAGAAAGGGATTGCTGGGCGGCATCGCGAAAAGCTGGAGAAAGCGCGGCTGGGCAGTCAAAAGTCTCCCGCCCCGCGTGTCGAGCGGAGGAACGCCCTTCCATCCCACGCTTCGCATGATCGAACTGCTCGCGCCCGCCAAGATCAACCTGACGCTCCGGATTCGCGGGAAGCGGCTGGATGGCTTTCATGAGATTGAGAGCCTCGTCTGCCCCGTCTCGGTCTTTGATCGTCTGGTGATCGACCATCGCGAAGGCGAAGGGCTGGACTTTGCCTGCGACGACTCTTCGCTGCCGACCGGCGACGACAATCTCGCCGTGCGCGCGGCGAGGCTCTTCTGCGCCTCCTGTGGCTTGGAGCCGAACCTCACCCTGCGGCTCGAAAAGAGGATCCCGCATGGCGCGGGACTGGGCGGAGGAAGCAGCAATGCCGCCACTGTTTTACTCGGCCTAAATGCGCTCTTCGCGACGGAACTGCCCATCGTGGCGCTGGCGGCGATGGGCGCGGAACTCGGCTCGGATGTGCCGCTCTTTCTCGCGCGATCGGCGGCGCTGGTCCGCGGGCGCGGCGAGCAGGTCGAGCCGGTGGCTTTCGGCAAAGAACTCCCGCTGCTGCTCATCAAGCCGCCTTTCGGTGTGCCGACACCGTGGGCCTATCAGAGATGGGCGGAGTCGCGCGCGATCCCCGGCGTGCCTTATGAGGAGCAGCACTTCGAGTGGGGTTCGCTGGTCAATGACCTGGAGCGGCCTGTCTATGAAAAATACCTCCTTCTGGCCGCGCTCAAACAGTGGCTGCTGGCGCAGGAGGAAGCGGAGGGGGCGCTGATGTCGGGCTCGGGCTCGACGGTCGTTGCGGTGCTTCGAGAAAAGCAACTCGGCTACGCCCTCGGGGAACGGGTTGCCCAGGAATTCGGCACCGATTTGTGGTGTTTCCTCTGTGAGACTTTGGGCCGGGGGCGGTAAAGCGCACAGGGGTTGCCAGGACGCCTGAAGTTCCCACTTTACACCATGTCCGCCGACTCGCGGACCCAGCCGCCTTCGGCCCAAAGGTATTCACCGGGATCGAGCGCCACGATCGGCACGCTCCACTCCAGGTCCAGTTCATCGCAGACCACACATGATTCATGGTCCACATGCACGACCGTCACCTCCTCACCGGCTGAGAGCCCTTTGGGCAGCGGGTGCGGAAAGATGGAGCGGGTTTTGACTTGCATTCCCGGTCGGATTGCCGGCACCAGCCTCGAAGTGCTCATATGACTAATCTTCGTGCGGGTCTGCCGTGGCGCGTGCCTCTGGCCCGTACAATTCCGGGGGTTTACCCTGAGAAAAAGCGACCCGCTGGGTGGGTAGGCCTTTACGGCCCTTCCATTTCGTAGAGCCACCGCGGCTTGCCACAGCGGGAGACGACGATATTTACACCGCCAATTTCCACCCGGCGCCGGAGAGGGTAGTGAATCTCCTGTCGCAGCGGCGGTCCGCTTACCCTCTCGACGGCCCGGAATTGATAGCCGAGGTTGGTCTGGCTCACGAAGCCCTCCGCAATCCACTCGGCGGTCGTGTGCCCTTCAATGTCGCTCACCCGCACGAGCGAGTAGCGTCGTTCGCGCTCGAGCGAATAGAGAAAAGCGCAGCCCTGCAGCGGGGCGGTCACCGCGAGGAGCAGGAAGAGCCGGAGGAGCCGGAGGAGCCGGAGGAGCATCACCCCCGCACTATGCAAAATCGCGCGCGGCATGGGAAGCAATGTCCACACGCTTGCGCGCCCGCTGAGAAATGAAAATGCCTCTCCAGCGGAACCGGAGAGGCATCTTCTGCTACAGGGGGAAGGATTTATCAATCAGCCAGGAGGACGCCTGGTGCAAGAGAAAAGATTCCCACCAGAGCGGGTTGAGGTTGTGGTGCGGAGAGCGGACGCGCGCGCCGCGACAGACGGCCGCTCCGCATTGACCAGCCATGAGGTGTCAACCTATGGTCGGGGCGTGGCGTCTATCGTGAAAAACCTGCGCCTGCTGGCGGACGAGACGCGCCTGCGGCTGCTGCTCCTCCTGCAGCGCGAGGAACTTTCCGTAGTGGAGATTCAGGAGATTTTGGCCATGGGGCAGTCCCGTATTTCTTCACACCTGGCACAGTTGCGCGGCAGCCAACTGGTAGAGGACCGGCGCGCGGGCAAGAATATCTATTACAAGCTGGCCGATTCGGACGTGACCCGAGGTCTGGCGCCGATCCTTGAGGCCAGCGCGCGCGAGATCGCCGAGGCGGCCGGCGACGAGAAGGCGCAGCGTCTCGTGCTGACCAAACGCAAAGACAAGGCGCGCGAGTATTTCAATCAACTCGCCGGCAAATTCGGCCGCACCTACTGCCCCGGTCGCACTTGGGAGGGCGTGGCGCGGATGCTCTTCGCTCTCGTGCCGCCGATGGTCATCGCCGATCTGGGCGCAGGCGAAGGGACGCTGGCGCAATTGCTGGCGCGGCGCGCGCGCCAGGTTATCGCCATCGACAACTCGGAGAAGATGGTCGAATTCGGCGCTGACCTCGCGCGGCGGCACGGCTTCACGAATCTCGAATTCCGGCATGGCGACCTCGAGGAGCCGCCGATCCCCGCCGGCTCGGTCGATTTGGCCATTCTGAGCCAGGCACTGCACCACGCCATCCATCCCGCGCGCGCCGTGGCTGCCGCTTACAAGCTGCTCAGGCGTGGAGGGCGCATTGCCATTCTGGATTTGCAGGCACACCAATTCGAGCAGGCGCGCGAACTCTACGCGGATACCTGGCTCGGCTTTACCGAATCACAACTGCTCGATTTTCTCGAAGCGGCTGGTTTTCACGAGATCGAGATCAGCGTCGTCGCGCGCGATGAAGCCAACCCGCAATTTCAAACCGTGCTGGCCACGGGGGTAAAATAAGCAGGAGCGACCCGGACTCACTTTGCTTCTTCTCATAGAAAGAAGCGACTGCCATCAAGATCGAGCCCCGGAAGGCCCTCGCAGGGAGTGCCTATCGACCGCTGGGGGTCGGCTTGGGCTTCTCCTTTTTGGGCTTTTTGACTTCTTTGCGATGACTGTTGTTGCCTTTGGCCATAATCGAAATTTTGTTCCGAGGATCGGCGGGAAGCAAGAGCCGTCGTTCGTCAGTCCGCGGTGAGTGCGGAGTTCATCCCGGACCGGATGGCTCGAGTTCGCCAAGGATCGCAACAGCCGCTCGCGCGGCGGCGCCGGGTTCGCCGAGGCCGGCGATGATTTCACCGAGGGCCTGCTCCGTTTGGGCGCGAACCTCTGATCCATCGAGCAGGCGGAGAAGTTCAGCGGCGATGGCTGGAGGGCGGGCGGCCTCTTGTAGGAACTCGCGGGCGATTTCGCGGCCCGCGAGGATATTCGGCATGCCCAGAAAAGGAACGCGGACGAGGCGTTTGCCGATGGCCCAAGTGAGCCAGGCGACTTTATAAAGAATAATGAGCGGCAGCCGAAAAAAGGCAGCCTCGAGCGTGGCCGTGCCAGAGGCGACCAGGCCGGCTGTGGCGCGCTGCATGAGCAGGCGAGCAGTGCCAGTCTCAATCTGGCACAGCGTCTCGGGCAGGCCGAGTTCCAGTAGTTGCCGGCGCATGAGATCGGCGAGCGCGGGGCTCGCGGCAGCGGCCTCGAAGCGCGTGCCAGGCCGCTGGCGCTGGAGCAGTGCGGCGGAGCGCGCCATAACCGGAAAGATGCGGAGCACTTCCTTGCGCCGGCTGCCGGGGAAAAGGCCGACGAGGTCCCGCTCGCGAGGAAGGTCCCGCTTTTCCGCCGCCAAAGCATCCAGGAGCGGATGCCCGACGAAGACTGTTTTGAGCCCGGACGCTTCGTAGAGCGGCGCCTCGAATGGAAAGAGGCAGAGCATCAAATCGAGGTCTCGTGCGATCTTCGGAATGCGACCGCGATGCCACGCCCAGACCTGCGGCGAGATGTAGAAGATGATCTTCGGTCCGGTGCCGCAAGGCGCGCCCTGGCGCAGCGCGTGTGCCAGCCGCAGGTTGAAGCCGGGGTAATCGATGAGGATCACGGCGTCCGGGCGCGCTGCTTCAATCTCAGCCAGCATCCGGCGGAACTGCTTGCGGAAGTAGCCGTATTTTTTCAGCACATCCCAAAGGCCGACGACCGCTTCATCAGTCCAGTCGTGGATGGCCGGCCCGGCGAGCGCCTGCATCTCGCCTCCGCCAGCACCCAGAAACTCGGCCTCGTGCGCGCGCTCGCGGAGCGCCCGCATTAGTTCGGCGCCGCGGGCATCGCCGCTCGCTTCGCCAGCGACCAGGTAGAGCTTCACGAGGTCCGGGAGCGGTCTTGAAACTCGGCGCTTTCCTCGATGCGCCGGGTGATGTCGAGCGCGAGTTCGAGGGCGGCGGTCGCCTCCCGGCCCGAGACTTTCGGCTGCGAACCGGCGCGCGCGCATTCGAGAAAGGCGGCGAGTTCATGTTTAAGCGGCTCCCCTTTGACGATCTCAACCGGCTCGCGGACGATGCGTTGACCAGCGAATTGGCTCACCAGGGTGCCATGCGCGCCGCTCAGCAATTTCTTGAAAAGCGAACTCTCGGGCTCTTCCTCCCGCGCCAGCCGATAGGTGAAGCCTTCCTGCGCCTGGTAATCGAGCGACAAATAGGCATCTTCCTGGAAGACGCGAATCTTGCGCAGCCGCTCAGGGCTGACGCGGCTGACGGTGATATTCGCGACGCAGCCGTTGACGAAGCGGAGGCGGGCATTGGCGATGTCTTCACCGCGTGAAAGCACGGGCACGCCGACAGCATCGACGCTGGCGATGGGCGAGCGCACGAGATGGAGGACGATCTCCAAATCGTGAATCATAAGGTCGAGCACCACCCCGATCTCCGTCGAGCGCGCGGGATACGGCGAGAGGCGGTGCGACTCGATGAAGCGCGGGCGGGTGAGGCGCGCTTCCAGCGCAGAGAGCGCCGGATTGAAACGCTCAACATGGCCGACCTGGAGGATGAGACCGCGCTCGGACGCCAGTGCCGCGAGGGTGCGTGCGTCGGCCGTGGTCTCGGTGATCGGCTTCTCAATGAGGACGTGTTTGCCGCGTTCCAGGAGAAAGCGGGCGATCTCAAAGTGGGTCGGGGTCGGCGTGGCGATGGTGGCCGCGTCCACCGAGTCGGCGAACTCCTCGAGCGAATGGGCAGCGCGCCCGCCATGCTGCTGGGACATCTGGCGCGCGGTCGCGGTATTCGCGTCGTAAATGGCGGTGAAGCGCGGGCCGCTCAGTTCCGCCAGCAGGCGAGCGTGATTACGACCGATGTGCCCGGTGCCGACCACGCCCACGCGCGGGGAAGAAGAGAAATCGGAGGACATCAGAAGTGGAGCGAAGTTAATGGACGGGCGGACGCCGCGCATCAAGCCCCACCGCTGTCGGCATGAGGCGAGTGCGAGACGCAGTGCTTCCCATCGGAAGGGGCTTCGTCTTCACTCCGGGCGCTCGCCTGTCCCATTACCCGAACCATGAGCCAACGTTTTGCGACCGAAGAAGAAATCGCGGCTGCTGCTCCCAAACTCGGCGCGCTGCGCGCGGCGCTCAACGATGTGCTCTTCGGGCAGGAAGCGCTCATCGATGATGTGCTTGTCGGGATGCTCGCGCGAGGGCATTTGCTGCTGGAGGGGCTGCCGGGTTTGGGCAAGACGGAATTGGTCAAGGCCATCGCGCGAGCGCTGGGGCTCTCCTCCCGACGCGTGCAATTTACGCCCGATTTGCTGCCGGGCGACATCACGGGCAATCCGATCCTGGGCGAAGTGGATGGGCAGCGGCGCTTTGTCTTTCAGCCCGGACCGATCTTCGCGAACGTGGTGCTCGCGGACGAAATCAACCGCGCGTCGCCCAAGACCCAAAGCGCGCTGCTGGAGGCCATGCAGGAGCGGCAGGTCACGGTCATGGGCGAGACACGCGCGCTGCCCGACCCGTTTTTCGTGCTGGCCACGCAAAATCCCATCGAACTGGAGGGGACGTATCCGCTGCCCGAGGCACAACTCGATCGCTTCCTCTTCAAGATTGAAATTCATCGCAGCGCCATCGCGGTGCTGGAGAAGATCGTGCAAAATCGCGAGATCGGGGTGACGCCGGAGGTGCCGGAGGTGCTTTCCCCTGAGGAATTCCGGGGGTTTATCGAATTGGCGCGGCGTGTCTTTATGCCGGATGTGGTGGCAAATTTCATTGCGCGGCTGGTGCATGGGACACACGCCGGAGGCTCGGCAGCGGCCGAGGGGGTGAAGTTCGGCGCCAGCCCGCGCGCGGCGCTCGCTCTGGCGGCGGCGGCCAAGGGGCGCGCCCTATTGGGAGGGAGGATGAATGCGAGTTTTGAAGACGTGCAAACGGCAGCGGGGCCGGTGTTGCGGCACCGCATCATTTTGGATTACCGGGCGCGCGTGGCGGGCCGCACGACGGGCGACATCGTCGCCGCGCTCCTGACCGAAGTGCAGCCAGGAATGGGCCAATTGCCGAAGACGATCCTCTCGGCCAAAATCGCATGAGGGAGTCAAAAGGAACCAAAGGGGATTGGGTGCAAGGTGTGCGCAACGCGTCGCCGTGCGGCAGATTGGGGACGGCACGCGAGGGCACGCGCGCTCCCTGGGCTGGCGCTGGCGCGCGAGCATTTCTTTGCGAGGCCCTGGCTCTTTTGCTCCTCTGCGCTGTCTCGGCATCGGCTTTCCAACAGGAACCGGAGATCAAGATTGATCCGCACTCTGGCATCGTCTTCCGCATCGGGCTGCCTTTGCAGCAGACCCCCAGCACCGGGTTCTTCCCGATGCACTTGCAAATTTCCAACGCGTCCGGGCGCGAGCGGACCTGGTCCGTCGATGTCCGCAACACAGGGGAGAATCCGGTGCTCCGGTGGACCACCAGCGTGACGGTCGCTGCCGGCCAGCCGCGGGAGTTCGATCTGCTCGTGCCAGTCTCGGGCCTGGAGAGCGTTTACGCCAAGAATCACTCCGCCATGGGAGTCATCAGCGGCTACGGAGTCGAGGAGGGCAACTTTTCCATTGAGGGCCGGTACACCTCCGGCAGTGGGAATGGGTTTGTAGCGATGAGCGAGACGCTCTCCGTCGCCTCCTGGAGCAAACTGGAGGCGGCGCTCCGGCCCTCCGGCGGCGGGACGCTTGGTGTCCCCCAACCCAACGCCCTGGCCTCTCTCCGCTTCAACGGCGTCACCCGCAGCTCAGCGCGCGGCTTGCGCGGCTCGCCTGTGAAGCTCGATGAAATGCCTGCGGACGCGCGCGCCTTCTCCGGCATTGGCGGCCTCTGGCTGACGGACGCGGATTGGCGCAGTCTCGCGGGAGATCGTCGTGCGGCCATCCGCCAATGGATCATGGAAGGTGGTCACTTGTTCGTCGGCGCCGAAAAGCCGAGTGAAGCGCGGCTCGCCAGTTTGCCTCCGCTGGCCCCGAGCGGGAGCGCGCTGGGCTTGGGCAAGGTGGAAGGCGTCAAGTTGGAGAAGGGTGAGCTGCCGATTGAAGCGACAGAGTCGGCCATTCTCGGACTGGACGGCCAGCCGCTCCCGCCTTGGGAGCAGGATTTTCCCGAGAGCTGGCCGCTCCCGGCGCTGCTCGGCAGTCCCACGCTCAATGTGCCGCTGATCATCGCCTTCGTTGGCGGCTTCGCTCTGCTCATCGGCCCGGTGAATCTCGTCTGGCTCGCGCCGCCAACCCGGCGCTTCCTGCTCTTCCTCACGGTGCCGCTGCTCTCGCTGGTGGCCAGCTTGATCCTGCTCGGCCTGATTGCTTTCGGAGACGGCATCGGCGGCGCGGGTGCGCGCAACGTGCTGCTCCTCGTCTCCGCAGGTGAAAATCGCACGACCTTGGTGCAAGAGCAGGTGGTTCGGACCCGGCTGCTTTTTACGCGGAGCTTCGAACTGCCGATCACCGTCGCCTGCTCCTACGTGCCCGACCGGACGCAGGAGAACCGCAACTCCGCTCTCTCCCGCGTGGGGACCAGCTTGAGTGGTGACTGGTTTCGCACGCGCGCCGTGCAGTCCATGTTTTTGCGCGCGAGCATCCCTTCCCGAGCTGCTGTCACCTTGCGCGAACCGCGAGGTTCAGGCGGCGCGCCGGAACTGCTCTCCACGATGCCGGGTACGCTCTGGCACCTCCATTACATCGATCCGGCGGGCCAGTATTGGTTCGCGCCGAAGATCTCGACCGGCCAACCGGCAAGACTTACGGCTGTCACCGAGGAAGCTTTGACGGTGTGGGCAGGGCAGGTGGGGGCGAAATTCAGCGCGCCGTTACGCACCCAATTAGGCGAGACGCTGCATCGCAAAGGTTTTTTCTATGCCGAAGCGGAGCCCGGCCCGGAGACGACGATCGAGACGCTGCGCGGACTTGCCTGGAGCCACCAGAAGATCATCTGTGTCGGTTCCTGCACCGAGGGGGCGCCATGAGCGAGACCGCCCCCATCATTCGGGTCTGCGAAGTGGCGAAATCGTTCGACGGCGTGAACGCCGTCCGCAACATCTCCTTCGAGGTCCAGCGCGGGCAGGTCGTCGGCTTTATCGGCGCGAATGGCGCGGGCAAGACGACCACCATGCGCATGATGGTGACGCTCGAAATGCCGGACCAGGGGAGGATCGAAATCGGCGGCTGGGATGTGGTCGAGCACCCGCAAAAGGTGCGGGCGCTTGTCGGCTGGATGCCCGATTCCTATGGCGCCTATGCGCATGTGACGGTGCTCGATTACCTCGATTTTTACGCCCGCGCGTGCGGCTATCGCGGCGCGGATCGGCTCCGGCGCGTGCAGGAAGTGATGGACTTTGCGGACCTTACGCCCCTGGCCGAGCGTCCGATGAATGGGCTCTCGAAAGGGATGGCGCAACGGCTCTGCTTTGGCCGCGCGCTGGTGCAGGACCCGCAGGTGCTGATTCTCGATGAGCCTGCCGCCGGTCTCGATCCAAAGGCGCGCATCGAGTTCAAAAATCTCGTGAGCCTGCTCGCCAAGCGCGGCACGACCATTTTCATCTCCTCGCACATCCTCTCCGAGCTGGGCGAGATGTGTGACTCACTCCTCTTCATCGACCAGGGACGTGTGGTGCATCAAGGGACCGCTGAGGCGCTGCGGCATCGCGAGGGCGACGACGCCTGCGTCATCGACATTCAGTTGCTCGGCGGGGAAGAGCCCCTCTTGGAATGGCTCGTGGTGCATCCGGGCTGGAAGCTGCTCGAGCAGCGCAAAAGTTTCGTGCGCGCGCAATTCGAGTCGAGCGTGCGGGAGCGGCTCGCCGCCGAGCTGCGGCGAATGGTGCTCGACGGCCTCACGATTATGGACTTTCACCGTCAGGAACGGCGCCTCGAAGATGTTTTCGTCGATGTCCTGCGGCAGTCGGGCGGCTCGCAGTTCTCTCCCCCGCCGCTGCCCCTGATCTCATGAAAACGCCTTTCGCTGACTTCCCGGATTGGCTGGGGCCGATGCTCGTGAAGGAGCTGCGCCAGGGGCTGAAAGCGCGCGGCTTTGTTTTCTCCTTCCTCGGCTTCCAGGTCGTGCTGGCCATCGTCATCATTTATCATGTGCTGCTCTATGCGCGCGAAGGGAAGGGCTTCGAGGTGGGCGGGCTTTCGGCAACTTTTTGGACGCTCATCGGCGCGCAGCTTCTCCTGATCACGCCCCTGCGGGCGCTCAATGAATTGGCCGGGGAACGCAAGGCCAACACGCTGGAACTCATCTTCATGAGCGGCCTCACCGCCTGGCGCATCATCTTCGGGAAATGGATTTCCCTGCTCTTCCAGGCGCTCCTTTTTCTGCTGGCGATCCTGCCGTACATGATCCTCCGCTACTACTTCGGCGGCGTGAACCTGACGGAAGATCTCACGGTGCTCGGGACGATCATGCTGGCCTGCGCGCTGGTCTCAGCCGTAGCGCTCGCCATCTCGGGACTGGCGCTCTTTGCCCGCGTCACGGCGGCGGTGCTCGCCTCGTTCCTCGTCCTCTCCTGGGTGCCGATGATGTTGGCGCGCATGGCCTTCGGTGGACGCTCGGGAGCGATGAGCTTCTTCGATTTTAGCGACGTGAACTTCTGGTTCATCGCGCTCGACTCGCTGCTCGTCTGCTTAATCGCGCTGGAGGTCGGGGCGGCCACTGTCGCGCCGGTGGCCGAAAATCACGTGGGCAGGCAACGCTTCCTGGCGCTCCTCGCTTTTCTGCCGGTGCCATGGCTGCAAGCGCTGCATACCACGGAGGCGGGCGTCATGGCGCAAGTCGTCTTCTTCGCGGTGCTCGCGGGCGTGCTCTCGTGGCATCACCTCTCGGATGCCCCGCGTTCGCTCCTGAGCTACAGCCGGCCTTTCTCAGGAATCCGCGCGCTGCTCGGTCTTCCGTTTCAACCAGGCTGGCCGAGTGCGGTCGTCTTCTCACTCTCGCCGCGGCCTTGATGGGGAGTGCCAATCTCGGGAAACTCTGGTCATCGGAAAGCGAGAGCTGGTTCATGGCGGCCTGCTGGATGGCTGGCGCCTCGCTGCTTTGCTCGACTCTGGCCTGGGTCGCCCTGCGCCGCCGCGCCAGGCGCCCGCTGATCGAGCAGACGATCTTCCTCATCCTCTGCGGCTCCAGTGTCGCGCTGCTCGAAGCCGGTGTGCCGCACAGCACCCATCTTGGCCAATTCCCATGGCTCGGCGCGGTGCCGCCGGTCGCGCTCTTCTCGATGGCGGATGTCGATAGCTCCATCGGCTGGCGCGGGCACACGCCCTCCGCCGGCGAATGGTCGTATCTCTGGCTGACCGTGTCCGGGGCGGCCTTCGGCGCGTACGCGCTCGTGTTGCTCATGATCTCCCATCGCTATTGGGTGCAATACTTTCGGGACTGCTTTCGCGCCGTCCGCAAACCCGTTCCAACCGCGCCCGTTGCGCTCTCTGACAAAGGGGCTGCGCTCCTCCCGTGACAACCGAAGAACTGGCTTCCTTGCACCTTCGGGCGCGTGAAGTCGCTGGCTCGATGCGGCTGCCGTTGCGCCACGGCCTCTGGCGCGGCACGCAAGGAAATTGGCAGGGCGCCGGCACCGGTTCATCGCTCGATTTCCAAGACCATCGGCCGTACACGCCAGGCGACGATCCGCGCCACATTAATTGGCAGGCGTATGCGCGCACAGGGCACTTTACGATGAAACTCTACCGGCAGGAGGTGAGCCCCGCCGTGGACCTCGCCATCGATCTATCCGCCTCCATGTTTCTCGATGCGGGGAAGAGTGCGCGCGTGGCGGAACTGCTTTATTGGTCAGTCGAATGCGCGCTGGAGGCCGGCGCCTCGCTCCGCTGCTTCACGCTCCGGGGCAGCGCTGTCGAACCGCTCTCGCTCGAGGAAATTCACGGACACACCTGGGCGCGCGAAGTCTCCGGCGCTGCACCGCCAGCGCTCGCGGAGATGCCGTGGCGCGGCGGCTCGCTGCGCGTCCTGATCACCGATCTGCTCTGGCCGGGCGGAGCGCAACCGGTCTTCCAAGCGCTCGACCAGGGCCATGGACGAGGCGTGCTGCTCGCCCCATTTTCGCAGGCGGAAGCCAATCCCGCGTGGGGCGGTCACCTCCAAATGCTCGATTGCGAGACAGAGCAGGTGCGCGTGCAACGCTTCGATGCTGGCGCGCTCGCGCGCTACCGGGCCGCTTACGCGCGCCACTTTGAAATGTGGGAGCAAATGGCGCATCGTTACCATTGTCCTTTCGCACGGATCGCGGCCACCGGGGATTTGGCAGAGGCGCTCCGCCCGCATCTCGCGGAAACGGGCGCCGTCGAGTGGGCGTAGCGCCGGCGCGCTTTGGGATTGGGCAAGGCGCTCACTTCCGCCATACCTCTTCGCCATCCCATGCAACTTGAAGGCTATTCCATCGGCGCTTTCGACCGCGGCGCGCCGCGCTGGAAGGAGGCGCTTTGGACGGTGGTCAAGTGCCTCGCTTTTCTGCCGCCGTGGCCAGTGCCGTCAGCCCTGCGCGTGGCGCTCTTGCGTGCTTTCGGCGCGCGCATTGGCCCAGGGAGTGGTCATCCGAAGCC
>CAWBXA010000015.1:0-114654 GCA_963792695.1 uncultured Verrucomicrobiae bacterium
AGCGCCATCGCGCGCATCACCCAAAAGGCGCGCGCCGCCGGCATCCACATGATCATCGCGACGCAGACGCCGCGAGCGGATGTCATCACTGGCGTGATCAAGGCGAACGTGCCGTGCCGCATCGCTTTCCAGGTCGCCTCGGCGCTCGATTCACGGGTCATCCTCGATGAGAATGGCGCGGAGCGGCTCCTCGGGCAGGGCGACATGCTCTATCGCCCGCCCGGCACCTCGCGGCTCATTCGCGCGCAAGGGGTCCTTGTGACGGATGAAGAAGCGCGCCGGGTGGTCGAGCACGCGTCCAGCCAGGGCGAGCCGCAGTTTGAATCCGCCATTCACCAAAAGCTCGAAGGCGAAGACGGCCTCGAGGAGGAGGAAGTCAGCGCGGAAGATGAGGAGTTGGTGGAGAAATGCCTCGAAGTGATGCGGCAGGAGAAGAAGGCGAGCACCTCGCTCTTTCAACGCCGGCTCCGCCTTGGCTACACCCGCGCCGCCCGCATCCTAGACATTCTCGAGATGCGCGGCTACGTCGCCGCTGGTGAGGGCGCCAAGCCCCGCGAAATTCTCGTTGATCTGGACGCGTCCGAAGATTGAGCCGGGGCTGAAGATGCCTCGCAGCTCCGGGCGCGGGGCTCACCATCCGCCAAGGGCTTTCAGTCGAACGGCCGAGACGGGTTGCGCGGTGCCCAGCTCTTGCGCGAAGACCGAGACGCGGAACTCTTCCAGCAGCCAGCGAAACGTCTCCCGCTGGGCGAGCGGCACCCGCGTCTCCCAATTGCGGAAGGGCAGAAGCTGCCGCGCCTTCTCCGCATCTTTCCCCGGTTGCAGGCTGGCCCGCTCCGCGCGAATGGCAATTGCGCGCAGGTAGCGGGGTACATGCGCGAGTTGTGCCGGCGGCGTGCGCTCCAGAAAATCGTCGGACACCAGCCGCTGAAGGTCCTCTTCGAAGCCGGCATAGCGCGGCTTGGCCGCGAGCACCGTTTGCCGCAGCGCCAGAATTTGCCGGGTGGCTTCCTTCAGTTGGTGGGTCCGCAACGGCAGTTCACGCTGCGCCTTTTCGCAAAGCGCGCGGAAGCGGGCGGCGGTCAGCGGAAGAGCGGGTTCCAGCATGAGCAGATCGCCCAGGAGGTGTTCGTAAGCGGCTTTCTGCGTCACGTCTTTGGCCACGGCGTTCGGCGAGGGCGCCCGCAGCTTTGCGCTCACCTGATCGAGCGCGGAGTGAAAGCCAGCCGCGCTCCGCACACCACCGGCAGAGGATGGCGCCAGGCTCGCCAACTCTTTCCACACGCGCGCGAGGTCGCGGGCGAGCACCCGTTCCGCCAGCCGGCGCACGGCCGCCGGAGCGGCCCGCTCCACTTCCTCGCGCCGCCGAAAGAGCCGCACCTCGACAGCTTGCTCGTGCAGCCGGAGCCCCGGGTACGCGAAGAGCGGCGCGCCGCCAACCTCCTCGACCACTATTGACTCCGGCAAATCACCAAATGACCAAAGTTCCACCGCTGGTTTTTCCCACTGCCGGGCTGCTCGTTCCCATGCGTCCGATTTGTCCTCCCGCGCTCTCCACACCGCTCGCGCGGATGGCGGCGAGATCGCGCCCGGCGGCGACGGTCTTGCTGCTTGCGATCGATCGATTTCCACGCGCGGCTGCAAATGCGCGGGCAGGCTTTGCGGCGGCCAATCGGCGGCGCGCACCGGCACGCGATAATGCCGCGTGAGATGCTCCGCGAGCGCGGTCGAGAAAGTCGCCGCGCCCGGGCTCGAATGGCGACGCGATCTCGCGCGACCTTCGGCTCGAGCGGCATCAGCGGCTTGCGCACCGCTTTCGGCAGCGCGCGCAGCAGCACGCCGATCTGCTCTTCGCGCAGCCCGGGCACCATCCACTGGATTTGCCCCGTGGTGAGCTGGCTCCGCCACCGGCAGCGGCACGCGCACGGTCACGCCGTCGGTCTCCTCGCCCGGCGTGTAAGCGTAGGTGAGCGGGAGCACGCTCTGGCCGAGCTGCGCCTGATCCGGGAAGAGCGCGCGATCGTACGCCGTCTCGTCTTCGCCGATGAGATCGGCCTCGGTGGCGCAGAGGAAATCGGGCTCGCGGCGCGATGCGCGCGCGCACCAGCGCGATTCAGATCGTGGACGGAGGAGACGCCCTGCGATCCGCGCCGCGTAGAACTGGTAGAGCGACTTCATCGAGATCGTGCGCGCGGCGGCTGCGCACGCGCGTGAGGGCGTTCTCGATCTTTTCGCAGACCTTCTGGTTCTCGCGTGAAGAAGCGCAGCGGCAGCCGCGCTTCGCGCGGCGACCAGCGCGCCGCGGATGAAAAGCTCGGTGGCCTTCTCCGGATCGATGCGGCCGAAATCGACGAGCCGCCGCGCGATCTCCAGGCCGTGCACCAGCACGCGCTCGAGCACGAGCACGCGCCCGGCTTTCGCGCTCCAGTGCGGCTCGGTGTAGCGGTACTGGCAAAGGTGCGCGCCGAGCTCGATGCACCCACTCGGGATTGATCCCCGCGACCGTGCGCGCGAAGAGCTGCGAAGTCTCGACGATCTCGCCGGCCATGATCCACGCGGGCTGGCGGCTCTTTGGCGCGGGCTCGCCGCCGGCGCTGCGCTCGGCGGCGCGCCTTTTCCGGGCGCTCGTAGAGGTTCGAGCCGGGGAAGACGGTGACCAGGCGATTGCCCGAGGCCTGGTAGAATTGCGCTCCTGCCGCTGCGCGATCTGCCCGAGCAGGCCGGACGAGGATCGAGCGGTGGATCGGGCGTGTAGGCGATCTCGGCCGTCGTCGCGCGTGGCCGCGGGCTGGTCGCCGGAGCCGAGCTGGCGTCGCGCCACGGCGTCTTCGAGCTGGCCGGTAAATGTCGCGCCATTCGCGCAGCCGGGAGAGCGAGAGGAAGTTCGACTTTGCAGAAGCGCCGGAGCGCATTGCCGCTGGCGCGCGCGCCGAGCGGCGGCGCGGCCTGCCAGATTTTCAGCAGGGAGAGGAAATCCGAATCGGGATCGGCAAAGGCGCGATGCGCGGCGGCGGCGGCTTCCTTTTGCTCCTCCGGGCGCTCGCGCGGATCGGGCACGCTGAGGCCGGCGGCGATGATCAGCATCTCCGGCAGGGCGTTTTCCTTGCCGCGCCTGGAGCAGCATGCGGCCGAGCGTGGGATCGATGGGCAGCCGCGCGAGTTCGTGCCCGAGCGGCGTCAGCTCATTCGGTCTCGTTGAGCGCGCCGAGTTCGTGCAGCAGCGCGTAGCCGGCGCGGATGGCCGCGCTGGCGGGCGGATTGAGAAAGGGAAACGTCTCGATCTCGCCGAGCCGAAAGGCCTTCATGCGCAGGATGACTTCCGCGAGATTCGCCCGCTGGATTTCCGGCTGGGTGAAGCGCGGGCGCGCTCTCGAAATCCTCCTCGGCTGTAGAGCCGGATGCAGATGCCGTCCTGCACGCGCCCGGCGCGGCCCGCGCGCTGATTCGCGCTGCTTTGCGAGATCGGCTCCACCGGCAGCCGCTTCGTGCGGGTGCGCGGATTGTAGCGGCTCATGCGCGAGAGCCCGGCATCGATGACATAGCGGATGCGCGGCAGGGTGAGCGAAGTCTCCGCGATATTCGTGGCCACGATCACGCGGCGGCGCGGTCCCGGGCGCGAAGATGCGCTGCTGCTCGCGCGGCGGGCATGCGGCCGAAGAGCCCGAGCACTTCGATGCCCGCGCCGAGGCTGCCCTCCAGCGCCTCGCGAGGTCTCGCGGATGTCGCGCTCCGTCGGCATGAAGACCAGCACGTCGCCGGCGTCGGATTCGATCAGCGCGTCCTCCGTGGCGCGCATCGCCGCCTCGATGTAGCCCAATTCGTCAGCGTCCTCGTCCGCCATCGCATGGCGACTCGACCGGCGCGTAGCGGATCTCCACCGGCCAGAGCCGGCCGGAGACCTCGATGATCGGCGCGCCGCCAAAGGCCTTGCGAGAACGCCTCCGTATCGATCGTGGCGGAGGTGATGATGCAGCTTCAGATCGCCGCGCCTGTCGCAGCAGCCCCTGCAGATAGCCGAGCAGGAAATCGATGTTCAGCGAGCGCTCGTGCGCTTCATCCAGGATGAGCGCGGAGTAGGCGCGCAGCAGCGGGTCGGACTGGATCTCCGCGAGCAGGATGCCGTCCGTCATGAACTTGATGCGCGTCTCGCGGCCGGTGTCGTCGTTGAAGCGCATCTTGCAGCCGACCTCGCGTCCCCACGGCACGCCGCAGCTCCTCCGCCACGCGGCGCGAGACACTCAGCGCGGCCACCCGGCGCGGCTGCGTGCAGCCGATCCGCCCGCGCTCCGCCGAGCCCCGCCTCCAGGCACATCTTCGGGCAGCTGCGTCGTCTTGCCCGAGCCGGTCTCGCCGGCCACGACCACCACCTGATGCGCGCGCAGCGCCGCGAGGATCTCCTCGCGCCGCGCGCAGATCGGCAATTCCTCAGGATAGTTGATGGTGTCGGCCAGCGGCAAAAGAGGTGGGACGCTACCGCACGTGCTCGGATTAAACCAACGCTTCGCCGACCCTCGCGGGGCAGGCTTGCTCCGGTCCCCGTCCCCGCCTCTATAGTGCCCTTGCCCGATGCCGGAACAGGTGACCTTCGACCATTATGAACTGCTGACGCGCGAGGATGGCTCGCCGTTTGAGTTGGGGCGCGGCGCGATGGGAATCACGTACAAGGCTTTTGACAACAATTTGCGAATTCCAGTCGCGCTGAAGGTCATCAACCTGCCCGGCTTGCAGACGCGAGGCCGCGCGCGGCAATTTGTGCTCGAGGCGCGCTCGGCGGCCAAGCTGCGGCATCGGCACGTGGCATCGGTGTTTCATCTCGGCATCGAGGGCGACACCTACTTTTACGCCATGGAATTCATCGACGGCGAAACCGTCGAGTGCCTCCTGAAGCGCTCGGTCCGCTTGCCCCCGCTGGTCGCCCTGCGGGATCGCGCTGCAAGTGGCGCGCGCACTGGGCGCGGCGGAGCAGCAAGGCCTCGTGCATCGCGACATCAAGCCTTCGAATCTCATGCTCGTGCAGGAGGACGAAGAGCTCTGCGCGAAAGTGATCGACTTCGGGCTGGCGCAAACGATGCGGATCGAGGAAGACGACGCCGGCGCGTCGCAGGGGCTCACGACCGCGCCGATTTGCCGGAACGCCGCAATTTGCCAGCCCGGAGCAGCTCGAGGAGCGCGAGGTGGATATCCGTTCGGACATTTATTCGCTCGGCGCGACGCTCTGGTTCATGCTCGCCGGAGAGCCGCCGTTTCACGGTCCGCTGGCGCGGGTGGTCGGCCAGCAATTGTGGGTCGCGCCGCCATTCGAGAAGCTCGGCGAGTCCGCGCCGCAAGTGGTCGAGCTCTGCGGAAAATGCTCGAGAAAGATCCCACCGCGCGCTTCCAAACGGCGGCGGAATTGCGCCATGCGATGGAGGAATGTCTCCATCAGGTGGCCGGGCGGACCCGGCGCAGCGGCGGCGCGGTTGGCCTGGAGGAAGCGCGGTGAGCGAGTGGGGCAGCCGCCGCGGGCCGCGGCGGGAAGTTCGCCGTGGGCGAGCGCCTCGCCGGCCGCTACGAGGTCTCGCTGGCCTTGGACAAACCAATACTGGCTGGCTCTACCATGCGCGCGAAATTGCCCGCGGGTCACCGAAGTGCGGCTGCTCGTGCTCGAAGTCGGCGCCTCCGATGGACCCGCGGTCTTCGCGCAAATGGAGCAGGAAGTCGCCAGGTTGCGCGCCACGGAACATCCGAATCTCCTCCGCGTCTTCGATCTGGAAGCGGGCGAGGCCACGGTGTTGCTCGCCTTGGAGTGGACGCACGGCTGCACGCTGCTGCAAGTGTTGCGAAGCCGCCGCAAATTGCCCGCGGCGGAAGTGCTCCGGCTGCTGGAGCCGATGGCCGCCGGCGTCGAACACGCCTTGGGCGCGGGTTGACCCGGCTCGGACTGGCCTTGCACCAAATCTTCATCGATTTCGAACCCCCGCCCGCGAGGCCCCGGACGATTCGCTCGCTACGCCGGTCGAGCGAGTGGCCGCCCTGGAAGCTGAAGGTAAACCCGCTCTCCGTTACCCCAACCCATACGGAAACAGCCACTTGGGGCGGTGAGCAGACGATGGTTGGCAGGGACGCCACGACCCTCCGCCGCGTGAGGCGGAAGCCGGCAGAAGCGCTGACGCGCGAACTCGCCCTCCTCACCTACGAACTGCTGGGGGGGCCGTCACGCCCATGCTGGCCGTGAAAGCCGGGACGCAAGGAGTTGCCCGCTACTCACCTCTGGCGAATCTCACGGAGGAAGGCAACGAAGTGCTGCGGGCGGCGCTCGACCCGGCCCGCTCATTTCCGCTCGGCCATGGCTTTTATCACGCGCTGGCAGACCTGGGTGCACTGGAGACCCATGCGCCGGAAGCCGCTGCCGCCGTCGTTTCAGCCGCTCCCAAGGCCGTCCCCACAGTCCGCGACAAGGCGAGTCAAACCATCCCGCCGGTCGCCCCTGTCCAGCGTCCACCGTGGTCGGCGTTCGCGATCGGTGCGGTCCTGCTGGCCCTGCTTGGCCTCGCCGCCTTCGTGCTGGCTGCGCTCTTCCCCGAAGCTCCCGTCGAACGAATCGCCCGCCGACACCGCCAGCGTGACGCTCTCCACGCCACCGCCACCTCCGCCAACTACTCCCGAGCCGGCGCTCGCCCACGCGACTCCGCCGCCCCCCGCCGGCGTGATCTTCTGCTCGCCGCCACGGCTCAGGCCGAGCATATCGAAGCCGCTGGTGACCCCGCGAGAACGCTCTCCGCCTGGATCGAGGTCGCCCGGCAGTTTCCGGAATCCGAAGCGGGCCGCATGCGCCTGGAAATTCTCATCGACGGCTTGCGGGCGCACGCTGCTGATTACACGGGCGACGCGCTGGCGCAACTCGATGAGACGCTGCGCGCCGCGGCTCAGACTCCACATCGTCTCCGCCATGATGATGCTCGGCGAACTTGCGCGACGCGAGCACCCGGAGGAGGCGTTCAAGTGGTTCTCCGCCGCCGCCGCCAAAGATGTCCCGGAGGCGCTCACGCAAGTCGGGCTGATGCTGTCCAATGGGATCGGCGGCCAACGCGACTTGCCAGGCGCGGTGGACGCCTTTCAACGAGCCTCCGACAAAGGCGACACGGCGGCCAAGGTGGCCCTGGGTGAATGTTACCTTTACGGAAAAGGTGTCGCGCGCGATCCGATGAAAGCCATCGAGTTGCTTCAGCAGGCCGCCGCGCGCTCGAATGTCCGGGCGCTCAGCCGGCTGGGCACCTGCTATTCGCAAGGGCTCGGCGTACCGCGCGATTTCGCCGAGGCGCTGCGACTTTACACCAAGGCGGCGAGCCTCGGCTCCGATGAGGCGCTCGGCAACCTGGGCGTTCTTTACGTGAATGGCGACGGCGTGGCGCGCGACCCCTCGAAAGCGGTCGAATACTTCCAACGCGGGGCGCTCCACGGAGACGCTTATTGCATGTTCCTTTTCGCGCGCAGTCTGGAGACGGGCACTGGCGTGCCGGCCAACCCCACCGAAGCCCGCGCCTGGTACCGAAAGGCTGCCGCCGCCGGCAATCGCCAGGCCGCCGATTGGTGCCGCAAAAACGGCATGCCGCTTTGACCAGGGCCTCCCGCATCCGCAGAAGCCCGATTCCACCTTGCCTCGCACCAAATCGCTCCCTTAAATCAAGCCCACTCTCATGTTCCCCCGCCTCCTCCTGCCAGCCATCTTCGGCGCTTCCGCTTTTGTGCTCGGCGGTTGCGAAACGCTCACTCCTGCCGAGACCACCGGTCCCTTCTCGGGCGCCAATGCTGGCCTGGCCGCCAGCGACATCAACCGCAGCTCGACGGCCACAACAGGCGGTTTGCTGGCCACCGGATCACCGGATGCAGCCATCGCTCGCTCCGTCACGCAGATCATCGTGAAACACCAGGCGAGCGTGCGCCAGCGGCAGGTCGCGCAACAGCGCGCGCGCGCCACTTACACCCGCCTCGTCGCGCAGCAGCGCGCCGCGTCCGCTCGCGCCACGCACGCCGGAGCGCCCAACCGCCAAGTGGCTGCTCTCCATATCCCGCGCATCCCCCGGTATATCTGCGTCGAGACCACCAGGGATGAGCACACCGCTCCGACCGCCGCGCGCGCCGTGATGATCTGGGACACGCAAGCGCAGGAAATCGTCGGCAACAATGTGTACGACATCAACACCCCGCCGCCGGTCGGCTCGACCTCGCGCTTCGAGACCTACTCTGCCGAGTACGTCGGCGCTGGCTTGTAAAAAACACCCGCCAACTCGCTGCGGCGCTCCGCCTGTCCCACCCATGAACATCCACGAGTACCAGGCCCGCGAACTCTTCGAGAAATTCGGCGTCGCCACTTCCAAGGGACGCGTCGCCGCCACGGCTGAAGAAGCGAGCGCCGTCGCTCGTGAACTCGGCGTGGACAAGCCGGTCGTCAAAGCGCAAATCCACGCCGGCGGCCGCGGCAAGGGCACTTTCACCAACGGCTTCAAGGGCGGCGTCCATCTCTGTGATTCTCCCGCGCAAGCCGGCGAGTATGCCGCGCAAGATGCTCGGCCAGACGCTCGTCACGCATCAGACCGGACCCGAGGGCAAGCTCGTCAGCAAGGTCCTCATCGCCGAGGCGGTGGACATTGCGCGCGAACTCTACTTCGCCATCCTGCTCGACCGCGCCACCAGCGCCCCCGTCATCATCGCCAGCACCGAGGGCGGCATGGATATCGAGGAAGTCGCCGCGCACACGCCGGAGAAAATCATGCGCGAGCCGGTGCATCCCGCTGCTCGGCCTCCAGCCTTACCAGATGCGCAAGCTCGCCAGGGCGCTCGGCCTCACGGGGCCGCTCGCCGCGCAGGCCGGCAAGCTCTTCGCCGCCATGTATCGCCTCTTCCTCGAGCGCGACTGCTCGCAGATCGAGGTCAACCCGCTCGTCGTCACGCCCGATGGCCGCCTCCTCGCCCTCGATGCGAAGTTCAACTTCGACGACAACGCCCTCTACCGGCAGCCCGAGATCGTCGCCATGCGCGACAAGAGCGAGGAAGATCCGCGCGAAGTCGCCGCCAGCGAGTTCAGCCTCAACTACATCGGCCTCGACGGCAACATCGCCTGCCTCGTCAATGGCGCCGGCCTCGCCATGGCCACCATGGACATCATCCAATACGCGGGCGGACGAGCCCGCCAACTTCCTCGATGTCGGCGGCGGCGCCAGCCAGGAACAAGTCGCCGCCGCCTTCAAGATCATCCTCGGCGACCCCAAGGTGCAGGGCATCCTCGTCAACATTTTCGGCGGCATCATGGACTGCAACATCATCGCCACCGGCATCGTCGCCGCCGCGCGCGAAACCAGCCTCACCATCCCGCTCGTCGTCCGCCTCGAAGGCAACAACGTCGCCGCCGGCAAGAAGACCCTCGCCGAAAGCGGCCTCACCTTGATCAGTGCCGACGACCTCGCCGACGCTGCCCGCAAAGTGGTCGCCGCGGTGACCGGACACGCCAGCCATCAGTAACGCAGGGGTCAATCACCAGTACCCATCAGATTGCCTGTTACGCGGGCCACACTGACCACCATGAAAGTCCTCGAAGTCGCCTTTTCCTGCTACGCGGTCACAGACATGGGGCGCGCCCGCGCCTTTTATGAAAACGTGTTGGGCCTCACTCCCGGCACAGTGACCAATTCCGATCACGGCTCGTGGGTGGAGTATGAGTTGGGTCCGCATACCCTGGCGCTTGGCTCCGCCGCCGCTTTCCAGCCGAATCCGGACGGCTGCTGCGTCGCCCTTGAGGTGGAGGATTTTGACGCCGCCATCGCCGACCTTCGCGCGGCGGGCGCCAAGTTCCGCATCGAGCCAATGCCTACGCCTGTCTGCCACATGGCCATGATCTACGACCCGGACGGCAACTCCCTCTGCATCCACAAACGCAAGGCGCACTGAGAGCGGTCGCACCGCATGTACACGGTCACGCACTCCCACGGCGCGCCCCTGGAGCAGCCGCTCACGCTCCCGGTGAGCGACGTGGCAGCTTGGGCGGCGGCGGAGCGGATGGGTATCGATCTCCTGATGCTGTACGAGCAGGCGCTCGCCACTCCCGAGAAGCGCATGTGCCTGCATGCCGAGATGCTGGCCTCTGCCGAAGCCTTGCGGCTCCCTGCCTCGCGTCATGAGCGGGCTTGAGCGGTTGTTGAAGCACCTGATCGAGGCGGACATCGCCTTTGTGCTGGTCGGCGGCTACGCGGCCGTGGTCCACGGAGCGCTCGACCTGACGCGCCGACGTCGATGTCTGTCTGCAATTCGATGAGGGGAGCCTCCTGAAACTCCAAGCGGCATTGCAGGATCTCCATCCGCGGCACCGCCTGACCCTGCACCATGCACCGCTCGAATTGCGGCCCGGCACCTGCGGCCACTGGCGCAATCTTCCCCTCGCGACAGACGCGGGCGTCCTCAACTGTCTGAGCGAAGTCTCGGGCATCGGCGATTTCGCCAGGGTGCTCGCCGCGAGCGAGGAGGTCGCCACCTCACTCGGCAGCTTCCGGGTGCTCACGATTCCGGCCCTGATCGCCGCGAAAGAGGCGGTCGGCCGGCCTCACGATCTTCGCACCGTCGCCCAGTTGCGGTGCGTGCTCGATCTTCAGCCTCGTTCGCCGAAGGAGTGAGCGGGACGCGCGAGACGCAAATCGCGCTTCTCTGCCAGATCGGCATTGCCGCGCGTGGGCATTCCCGCTTTTAAAGACGAGGACATGGCTATTCTTGTCACGCCGCAAACGCGCGTTCTGATTCAAGGCATCACCGGCTCCTTTGGCGCGCGGCACGCGCAACTCTCGATCGACTATGGCACGCAAGTGGTGGCCGGCGTCACTCCGGGCAAAGGTGGGCAGACTTTTGAGCACGGAGGCCACCGCGTCCCCATCTTCGATACCGTGGCCGACGCTACTCGCGAGACGGGCGCCACCGCTTCCGCTATTTTCGTGCCGCCGCCCTTCGCGGCCGATGCGATCCTGGAGTGCATCGATGCCGGCGTGGCGCTGATCGTTGCCATCACAGAAGGCATTCCGGTCAACGACATGGTGAAGGTGAAGCACGTGGTGCGCGACAACCCGAAGACGCGCCTTATCGGGCCGAACTGCCCCGGCGTGGTGACGCCTGGCACAGGCGCGCAATCCCACGGCGGCTGCCGCATCGGCATCGCTCCGGGGTACATCCATAAAAAGGGGCAATGTCGGCGTCGTCTCGCGTTCGGGCACGCTCACGTACGAGGCCGTCTGGCAGCTCACCAGCAGGGGCTACGGCCAATCGACCTGCGTCGGCATTGGCGGCGATCCGGTGAACGGCACGTCGCACCTCGATGTGCTCCGCCTTTTCAACGAAGACGCCGAAACGGAGGCGATCATCATGATCGGCGAAATCGGCGGCGCCGCGGAAGAAGAAGCCGCTGCGTGGGCGAAGGAGCATTGTCGCAAACCCATCGCGGCCTTCATCGCGGGCGCCACCGCTCCGCCCGGACGCCGCATGGGCCACGCCGGCGCCATCGTTTCCGGCGGCCAAGGCACCGCCGCGGGAAAAATCGCCGCCCTGCGCGCGGCCAACATCGCCGTCGCTGAGACACCGTCGGTGATGGCCGAAACTCTGCTCCAGCGTTGGGGAAAGTGATCGCGGCGGGAGCCGCAGCCAGGGGAGTGCGCGCTGCCCGCGCGCCAGGCCATGGTGGCGATGCCGGTGGAAGGGTAGTCAACACTTCACGCCTGCGATTGCGGCAGGGCTTCGGCGATCATTCGCGCGGAGGCGGCGCCCGAGGTGCCGAGTTGGTGGATGACAATGGAGGAGGCGACGGCGGCCAGTTCCAGCGCTTCGCGCAAGGTCGCGCCCGCCGCAAGGGCGGCAGCGAGATTGGCCGTGACAGAGTCGCCGGCGCCGACCACATCGATTGGCCCGCGCACCGGGAGAGCGTTGACGTGCTCCACCTCGCCGTCGGGCGTCGCACCCAGGAGACCGCGCTCCGCCATGGTCACAAAGACCGGACGCTGATTGCGGGCCGCGAGAGCGGCAGCGGCGCGCCCGATTTCTTCCACGGGGGCGCCGGGTGCGAGCCCCGTCAGTGCGGAGAGTTCCGCCGCGTTCATCTTGAAAGTGCATGCGGGGTAGCCGCGCAGACCGCGCCGGCTGTCAGCCAGGATCGGGATGCGCCGGGCGGCGCCCTCGAGTTCCGCGAGCCTCGCGAGCAGCACCGCTGTCACCACGCCTGTTTCCGCCAGGTCCACCTGATCCATGAGGATGATCGCATCGACCGCGTTCCGGACCTTCGCCAGTGCGTCTGCGAGAAAGGCGGTCACCACGGGTGGCGTCGGCGTCCAGTTCTTCGTGTCGAGGCGGGAGAGTTCGCGCGGCGGCTGGCCGAGTTCGAGCACGAGCGGCTTGGTGTAGGTAAAGGTGCGCCGCTCCGGCGTCTGGCGGAAATATTCCGTGCTCACACCCGGCTTCGCTCGCAACGCGCGTTGCAGCTCGTACCCTTCGCCGTCTTCACCGCAAAAGCCGACCGCCTCGATTTGCCTGACGCCGAGGGCGCAGAGGTTGTTGAGGATCGTTCCTGCCGCGCCGGGCTGCGCGCGGACTTGCACCACATTATGCACCGGCAAACCCGTCTCAATGGAGACCTCCGCACGCGCCGGATCGATCTCCAGATAACGGTCGAGGCAAAAGTCGCCGATGATCGCGATGCGCAAATCGGCGTAACGCGCGGCGAGTTCCTGCCAGCGTTCCGCGTTCATACCGGCTCCAGCGCGCGGAGCAAGTGGTGGATGAAGGCCGTATTGTCGCACTGGAGATAATGCATCGGCGCCCCCATGCGGGAGAAGCTTTTGCAGAAGCGCAGGTAATAAGCCGGATGCGTTTTGGGCGGCTCACCTTGGGTCCAGTCCCAGCCGCCGCCGTCCTGGAGATCGACCACAAAGATGGTGTGTCCGCGCACCGCCTCGCGTCCTGCTTGCCGCCGGAGATTGTTGGCGCAGCTCAGCGCTTTCTCGAAGACCTGCGGTCCCATGATGGCCGACCCGACCGAGAGCACCACGCCGCCGTCCAATTGTTCCGCCGAGCCGCCGAAGAGCTTGAAATCCAGCCCGCCCGCGCGGCCGAGCACCGCGCCATTGAAGATCGGGTGATTTGCGATGATGTCGTAGCCGATGCCCGGATGAACCGTCAGCGGCACGCCGCGCTGCCACGCGGAAGCGAGGATCGAGGCGTGTTTCCAGCGATGCTCGAGCGACACCGCGCCAGAGGCGACGCGCCGCTCCTCGAGCGCGCGCAGCAAGTCCGCGCGTGCGGCGGTGAGGGGATGGCGCGGCTCCGTCGCAATGGCCTTCGCGAGCGCCTCCGGGTCCGGGACAAAAGCGCCGTCCTCCGCGATGAAGCGTCCCAGCGAACGCCCGTAGCCGAGCCCTTCGAGCGCGCCAGCCATCAGCGCCAGATGGATATGGGTCGAGGTCTCATCCCAGGTGCCAAACGTACCGGTCGCCACATTCTGCTCCACCGACTCGGTGGAAGCGCCGAGCCAGGCGTATTCCCAATCGTGGATCGTCCCCGCGCCGTTGGTCGCCAAATGCGTGAGCCAGCCGCGCTCCATCAGTCGATCGATGAGCAGCGCCGCGCCATTTCGCAGCAGGTGCGCGCCGTACATGAGCATCACGCCGGCTCCGCGGACGCGCGCGGCTCGTATCCGCTCCGCGCACGTTACGATCAGCGGCGCGATGGGAGCGGTGATCGGGTGCGGCATCGTTTCCGGTTGCACCAGAATGTCGTCCGCCCGAGTCAAGCTGCGACGCTCCGCGAGCGGGAAAACCTTAAGCCGGCTGAAATCGAGAGGAGCGATCATGTGCCCTTCCCAAGTAGATGATCGACCAACAAGTTGGCTTCGCGGAAATCGGGCAAGGCCGCATCGGCTCCCGCTTCCAGAAGTTGCTGCCGCTTGTAAGCGTCCATAACCCCCGAGCCATTCTCCTCCTCGTCGCTGCAGATCGCCACGGCGACTCCGCCCAGTTGCTTGCTCTCGCGAATTTCCACGGGCCCATCGCCAAACGCCAGCAACTGTTCGCCTCGGATTCCCTCCTTGCGCAGCAATCGCTCAAACACCGCGCGCTTGGAAAAGCCTGTGGGATCAGCGTGGCTTCCATGGATGCGCGGCCCAAAGTACCGCGCGAGGTCCAGCGCCTCCGCCTCTTCCCGCACCCGGTGCTCGATGGTGGAACTCAAGATGACCAGCGTTTTGCCTTCCCCATGCAGCCGCTCGAGCAGAGCGCGCGCTCCAAAAACCACGTAGGCATCCGGCTCGGCGACTCCACTGCGGACGGCCTCAAGGCGATCCGCAATGGCGGTGTCGAGGCTGTCCTGAAATTCCCGGCGGAACTCCTCGGCCTCGATCCTCGGCGCTCCACGCTCATGGCGGAGCTGAGCAAACCGCTGCATTTGCACGATGGTGGGCTGCCCATTCAGCCCGAAAATGATGCCATCCATCAGCGCGCGGCGGTCTGCGGCGGACTCGTCAGCACGGTGGGGCAGATGCCGCTCGAACACCGCGCTCATCATGGCCGGCCAGCCATGTCGAATCCAGGAAAGCGTCCCGTCGAAATCGAAGACGACGTGGGAAATGGCGGGCCGGAGCGGAAGGGCTCCCGGAAGGTCGGCAGCGCCACGGAAGGGGGGCAGCGAGCGAGCGGGAGGAATCATGGAGGGCGCGCGCCTAGGCGAGCGCAGTGGCAGCGCTTCGGCAAGCAGGGTTTTGCGATACTTGGAAAGCGCTCCCGGCGAGGGGCATCCCGCGCGGAGGCCGGCGCGCCCTCTTTATGGTGGGTATGGTTGCTGCTAGCTCTAGAAGGATGAAGAAGGCCCGCTCATTCTCCGGCACGACGCTCATCGAGGCGCTGATTGCCATCGGCATCCTCGGCGGCGGCGCCACCGCCAGCATTGCCACCCTCCTCGACATGAACCGCAACGCGGCGCTCTCACGTCTCCGCACCGGCGCTGGCACCGTGGCGCAAAACCAGATCGACTACATCCTCTCCATTCAGCCGTACAACCCGCTGAAAGGTGAAATCCCGCCTCAACTCGCACTCGGCACCACGCTTCAGGGGAGCGCCTCCGCGCCCACCATTCCGATCTACACCGACCCGAACACTGGGCAGGTCAATACCTGGGGGTGGATCACGACCGATGTCGCCGACATGGCCCAGGGGCTTAACGGCACCGACTATAGCCTCCGCCGGGCCACGGTCACGGTCTTCTACAAGTTCCGCAACAAGACTTATAGCATCGACATGACCACCATGCGGGCTTCCGACATCTAATCCGCCGGATTCCATGATGCTGCTCCATCCGCTCCGCAGGTCTGCTGGTTATACTCTCATCGAGGTTTCGGTTTTGGGAGTAATCATTAGCGTGGTCGGCGTGGTGCTGATGCAGGTGCTTTGGAGCGGATCGCTGCTCTTTGCCAAGAACTCAGCGATCAACGTAGCCCACCAGGAGGCACGCTCCGCGGTCATGCGCATGGAGAGCGACCTGCATGCCTGTGTGTCGGTGCCGCAATTGGTCGATAACAACCGCAACCCTGTCTCCGGCTTCGGTCCTGCACCGGGAATCGCCTTCCATGCGTTTGCCGGCGGACCTTATCGAATTGCCCCTGGAACTTACAACGCCAACCAGAATCAGATTACGATCATCGGTGGCGCCGTAATCCCGGCAGTCAATCAGAGATTTAACCTACCAACGCACCTAATCGAATCCTACATCACCGCCGTCACTCAATCGGGAACCAACTACACGCTAACTCTGGATAAGAATCTCGCAAATCAGGTCAGTACGACCTTGATGGGGCAAGCGGTGAACATCACCTGTTTCACCACGGAGCAGGTCGCCTACCTGGTCCAATCCGGCGAACTGCGGCTCTTCCCGAGACGCGGAAGCACTGCTTATAAACGGCTCTCCAGCGATGTCGTTTCCACGGCGCCCTTCTCCATTCCCCAAACGCCCGCCGGGGCTGCCTTCAACCGCTTTGTCGCCGCCATCAATCTCTCCTGTGCGGAGCAGACGGCGACCAGTCGCAATTTCCGCGCCGCCAATATGTACCTCAACTCCATGGTGCCGTACCGCGCGTGCCTGACGCAAACGCAGTAGCCTATGATCCGTCCATCCTCACGCAGGCAGCGAGGAGCCGTCCTGCTCTCGGTTATCCTGGTCATCACGACGATGATTGGGCTCAGCCTCTGTGCCCTACTCTATACCTCCTCCGTCGCTAAAAACGTCGAGCGCAGCAACAACTACCGCCGTTCTTTGAACATGGGCGACGGCGCGCTGGACCTCGCCTTTGCCTTCTGGCGGGAGACCTGCCGGCTCAAGTCCAACATCGACCGCCCTGGTGCGGATTTCGCTGCCGTGCCGCTCCCCACGGCTTCCATGTTCGATCACGTCACCAACTTCGTGGCGCAGCGCACTCCGAACACTGGGACCAATTTTGTGACGCTGGCCAACTATTCCGTCCTGGCCGTGGACCCGCAGGGAAATCCGGTGGATCAGAGCGCTGCGCCACCGATGGGCATTGGCATGTCCATCACGACGCGCAGCACCTTTTACAAGGCTTCCGTCGATGTCACGCTGCCGACGCGCGGCGCGCCGCAAACGTTGAAGCTTCGCCGCATCTTCGAAAAGCAGATCGTCGCTCCCTGGGACTACGCTATTTTCTATGTGGATGACCTGGAGATTCATCCGGGCCCACAGTTTACCGTCACCGGTCCTGTTCACTCCAATGGCAAGGTTTACACCGGCCATAACACCCTGACGTTCGCCAGCAAAATGAGCTACGGTGACGACTGGAGCATCGGTTTCAGCCCCCTGGAGAATACTCATCCTGAGACGCCCACCAGCCCGGTTTGGCCCAGCAATCAACCACCCACGCGGGAGCAGGGAGTCCAGCCGTACGGTTTGGATGCCCTGCGCATCTTCAATACCACCGACGCCAATCCGAACAATGACTCCTACCGTGAGATCATCGAGCAACGCGTCGGCACGAGTCCCGACCCGTTCACCGATCTCACGGATCCCAACAACCCGAGAGAGGCGCGCTACTATGATCAAGCTGATCTCCGCATTCTCATTGGCGCCGGCGGGGCGCTGACCATCAAAGACGGGACGGACACCGTCCTGACGAACAAGAGCTCCGGAAATGGGAAGCGCCTGTATAATCTAATTACGGGTGCGGTGACCACTGGACAGACGATTCAGGATAACCGGGAAGCAGCTCAGGTCAGCCTCAGCAACCTGGACATTCGCCAGTTGTACAACGCCTTCAAGACCGGTGGAACGCTCTCCGACATTCCCTTCAACGGGGTCATTTATATCGCGGATACGACTGCGGCGTCGTCGCCCGCGACACAGCGGCGAGCCATCCGGCTGATCAATGGGTCTCAAATTCCGCAAGGTGGTTTGACGATTGCCTCGGACAACGCGGTCTATATTCAGGGTGATTACAATTCGGGCGCGAACGGCGGTACCCAGCCTCTCTCTAACGCGCTCGGCGCGGCCAATGACCCCACCAAGCCGACCGTCCCCGGCTACACCCGGCAGCCATGTGCCGTCGTGGCAGATGCCGTGATGATCCTTTCCAACGCTTGGAATGATTTCGAACTCTACTCTCGATATCAGCCTGCGTCAGGCCACGAACACCACGGTCAACACTGCGATTATCTCCGGCATCGTGCCATCTGGAACTTCCAACAACAATTACTCAGGCGGCGCGGAAAACTTCCCTCGCTTTCTGGAAGATTGGGGCTCTGACAACACGTTGACTTACTATGGGTCGATGGTGGAACTGTTCAAGAGCAAGTACCACACGGGGGTCTGGGGGAAGAACAACGTCTACAACCCGCCGGCCCGGAACTGGTACTTCGACACCAGCTTCTACATCAACCCCCCGCCCGGGACGCTGGACCTGGTGCTCTACAAGAGGGGACGTTGGTTCCTAGAATAGCCCGGCAAACTGCTTATGTCCCGCTCCATTTCCGCCGCTGCTGCCCTGCTCTTGACCGTGAGCGCGGTCTTCGGCTCCTCCAGTCTCGATTTCACGCCCATCCCCAAGGATTTGCGCTTGGATGGAGCGACGCGGAAGCTGGTCTTCTTTCGCTCCGGCCGCCAGGGGCCGGCCGCCTCTCTCTTGTTGAATATGCCCCGCCCTGGCCGATAACCGGCGCGCATGAGAATGCCACCATGACTGTCCCCGGCAAGGATGCCACTGTCCTGCTGCGTAGCGTCGAGACCGTCGAACCGCTGTCGCTCGACGACGAGGCAGCCGTTTCCGACTGGGTGAAGTCGCTGCTGCCAGCTGAAGCTTGCCGTCTCAAGGTCGAACGCATTCTGAAAAGCCCCGTCCGGCTCAATGACCACCCGACCGTGGAAGTGACCGTCACCTATGCGCTCTACGGCAGGCCGCTGCAGGTCAGCATGTTTGTCTGCCAGCGCCGAGCTGGCCGGCCCTTGGAACTCTTCGTATTCGAAGTCGCTGCAAGACCCGAACACTTCCAGGCGGTACACGACACCTTCCAATCGAGCCTCTACTCAATCGTCGGCTTTTGATGCCGCCCGACCGCAAGCCGCCTTTGCCTCGGCAGATGCATTTTGCGCAAGAGCTTCGGCTCACCCTCCGACGCTCCACCAATCGGGAACATGCGCCTGTCTTGCTCGCAGCTTGGAGTCCTGCCCTGCGAAAGTCCCGCCGGCCTTGCAACATTCTACTTCCGAAGCCAAAAAACGATTTGGTTTCTTCTAAGTATCGAACGTCATTGCGGAAACAGTCGGTATCGTCCGACGCGCCGGTTTGCGGCTGCCACGGAGTGCCAAGGGTGAGATCGCTCTGCGCTTCCAGCGTCCAATCAGGCGCCGAGAGCGGCCAGGCCACCGTCAGCGCCGAACCGGCCAGACTTAGCCTCAACTGCGGCCGCAGCGGAATGTAGGATTGCCTATTGCGCACGGAGGGCGTGCCAGTTGGCGGGTCATTGACACCCTTGAGCGTAAAGACCAGTGGCACTTTCTGTCCGTGATGCTTCAAGACCTGCCTGATTGGTGTGCCATTCCAATCGAGGTCATTCACGTACTTCGCCTCCATCGACATGCAACTGGCGTGCCCGATGCCCATGTTCATGTAATCGTCATTCGATGAACCACCGATCTGGTACTCAAAGGCAAGGCCAGCCGCCTCGTTCGGGATGATGGTATCAACCGCAATCGCAGTCGCGGTCGCCACGGCAATCTTGATCGAAGCCACCGAGAGCCGCGATTGAGGAGAAAGGGGAGTGGCGGGGCTCACGGTAAACTGCGAATCGTGGTGCGCTTGGGCCGGCACGCTGGAGGAGTTCTGCACGAATATGCCGACGTCGGATTGCGGTGCCCAGGTAAAGCTGTTGCGCGTGGCGCCTTCGAGTTCAGGTTGCAGCTTAAAATAACCACCCTTCTCCGGGTCGAGCAAGCTGGCGAAGATCGACGGCGAATCAAACCGCGGAAAGCACATGAAATCGACGGTCCCATCCAGCGCCACCAGCGCGATGGTGTGGAGATCGCCGACCATGGCGTGGTTCTCAATCGGCGGAAACTCGGGCATCGGCAGCGTCAGGGTGAAAGCACACCCGATTCGCAACCGCCCCGCACCCCGGCTGCCCGCCCACCTCTCAGCTCCGTTACCAGGCAGCCAAAACTCGACGCTCTCGGCGAATCACCCCGAGACCATCACGTATTCGCCGCGGACCGATCGGAGACTTTGTGGGCTTTCGAGATCATTCCGACTAGGAATCCGACCGTCTCAATCTGAGCTTCTTGCGGCACGTGGTTTGGCTGGTGATAAGCGTCAAGGACCACGACGCCGTAGAGAATGCCTCGGCAGACGCCCTTGTGGCCGCCCACGACTTTCGCTTGGTAGATGCTTAAAAAGGAGTCGAACCTAAGGATATGCCTCGAATGCACCTCACGCCGGAACTCACTCTTGGATTCGTGTCGGGAACCATGGTTCTTGCCGGGGTACGAGCCAATGCCGCTTTCATTGAAGGGCTCTGCCTCGACTACCCTTTGGGGACCGCGCTTTTATCTTCTGGATTGGGCGTGCTCCTCCTGCCCGTCGGATTGGGCATGCTCTTTCGAAGCCGACTCTGCTTCAATCTCGCCCGGATATATGCGCTGATTTTCGTGGCAGGAAACACTGTGGTGATTCCTCTCGAGTTCTTGCGGGCCAAAAGTTTCTCAGTGACACCCGCGGCAGCTATCGCCACTTGGATCGTGATGGTCTTCAACCTCTTTCTCATTCACCGCACCGGCACACGCAACTGTTTGACAGCCCAGAGTTGATGTCGATGAAGAAACTCGACACCGTCATCCTGCTTTCGCCGAGCTTGGCCTTTGTGGCTCTGGCCATCTGCGCCTTCGTTGCGTCGCAGCAGTTTCAGCGGCTGGAAGATGTTCGCCAAGTGGAGGAGCTTCAGAAGAGATATGACACCTTCCTCGCCCGAGCCGAGAGCGGGGAAAGCAAGCTAACAACTGAGAGATGGCTAGCTCTTTTGCGTGCCACCCGAGAGGCTCTTGAATCTGCTCGCGACGTTGACGCCCGTTTCGGAGGTCTCTTCCTGGATTTGGCGGGCATTGCGACCGGAGGTCTCCTTTTGCAGGCGACCGCGGTTCTCTTTGTCCACGCGAGAATGAGAAAGCGACTACGGGTCTGAAATCGCCGACGCCGTTTTACCGCGTCGTTCGTTCGGTCGCCTTCCAATCATGGCGTTATCTCAAACGCCAAACAGCCGGGCTCCTTGCGGAACCCGGCTGTCGTGTGGCTATTTAGGACTCTCGGTGGACGGGGGACTTAGTAGTCCATGCCGCCGCCGGGGCCGTGGTCGCCGCCGCCGCCAGCCGCTGGCTTGTTCTTCTCGGGCGTCTCGGTCACCACACACTCGGTGGTGAGGAGGAGGCCGGAGATGGACGCGGCATGCTGCAGGGCGCTGCGGGTCACCTTGGTCGGATCGACGACGCCGGCTTTGACCAGGTCCACCCATTCGTTGGTGGCGATGTTCAAGCCTTCGTTGCCTTTGCGGCGCTTCGCTTCGCTCACGACGAGCGCGCCTTCCAGGCCCGCGTTGTCGGCGAGCTGGCGCAGCGGCGCTTCGATGGCGCGCTTGACGATGCCGAGGCCGATCGCCTCGTCACCTTCGACTTGCACGCTGTCGAGCGCTTTCTGGGCGCGGATGAGGGCCATGCCGCCGCCGGGGACGATTCCCTCTTCGACCGCCGCACGAGTGGCGTGGAGGGCGTCTTCGACGCGGGCCTTCTTTTCCTTCATCTCGGTCTCAGTCGCGGCGCCGACATTGATGACGGCGACACCACCGGCGAGCTTCGCGAGACGCTCCTGGAGCTTTTCGCGATCGTAATCGCTGGTCGTCTCCTCGATCTGGCGGCGGATTTGATTCACGCGGCCCTGGATGTCAGCCTGCTTGCCGCTGCCTTCGACAATGGTGGTGTTTTCCTTGTCGATGGTGATGCGCTTGGTGCGGCCGAGGTCTTCGAGCTGGAGGTTCTCCAGCTTGATGCCGAGGTCTTCGGTGATGCAACGGCCGCCGGTGAGGATGGCGATGTCTTCCATCATGGCCTTGCGGCGGTCGCCGAAGCCGGGGGCCTTGACGGCGGCAACGTTGAGCGTGCCGCGGAGCTTGTTCACGACGAGGGTCGCGAGGGCTTCGCCTTCGACGTCTTCCGCGATGATGAGGAGCGGCTTGCCGGTCTTCGCCACCTTCTCGAGCACGGGGAGGATGTCCTTGAGCGAAGAGATCTTCTTCTCGTGGATGAGGATGTAGGGCGACTCGAGCACCGCTTCCATCGACTCCGCGTTGGTCACGAAGTACGGGGAGATGTAGCCCTTGTCGAACTGCATGCCTTCGACCACGTCGAGGGTCGTCTCGATCGACTTGGCTTCTTCCACCGTGATGGTGCCGTCTTTGCCGACCTTATCCATCGCGTCGGCGATGATGTTGCCAATGGCGACGTCCCAGTTGGCGGAGACGGTGGCGACTTGCGCAATCTCGGTGCGGTCCTTGACCTTCTTGGAGATGCGGCCGAGCTCGGCAACCAGGGCCTCGACGGCCTTGTTGATGCCGCGCTGGAGAGAGGTCGGGTTGGCGCCGGCGGTTACGTTCTTGAGGCCTTCCTTGTAGATGGCTTCAGCGAGGACGGTCGCGGTCGTGGTGCCGTCGCCGGCGATGTCGCTCGTCTTGGATGCAACCTCACGCACGAGCTGGGCGCCCATGTTTTCATAAGGATCTTCGAGTTCGATCTCCTTGGCGACGGTCACGCCGTCCTTGGTGATGGTGGGGCTGCCGAATTTCTTGTCGAGAATGACATTGCGGCCGGCTGGCCCGAGGGTGGCCTTGACGGCGCGTGCGAGTTTCTCGACGCCACGCAGCAAAGCGTGACGAGCGGCCTCGTCGAATTGGAGTTGTTTAGCTGCCATAGTAGGTAGTGAGGTAAGTAGAGTTGTTTGGTTGGTGTTGAATTTGCTTAGCCGACGACGCCGAGGATATCATCCTCGCGCATGATCAGGTACGAGGTATCCTCGATCTTGATCTCGGTCCCGCCGTATTTGGAGATGAGGACTTTGTCCCCTTGTTTCACGGTGAAGGGAATCATCTTCCCGTCGTCGTCGCGTTTGCCGGTGCCGAGGGCGATGACTTCGCCTTCCTGCGGTTTCTCTTTAGCGGTATCGGGAATGATGATTCCGCCTTTTTTAGTTTCGCCGGCTTCGAGGGGCTTCACGAGCACCCGATCGCCGAGCGGTCGAACATTGACTTTGGCCATGATAGGTTTGAGTTAGGTTTGTTGGTTGTTGGTTGGTTTGCTGTTGGTGGTTTTTACGGAGACTCCGGCGGAGGCGTGAGGCGGCGGGTTTTGCAACTCGCCGGCCACTTCGCCCTTGCGTGGAGTCGGGGTAAAAGGAGAGTTTGGGAGAAGAGACGAAAGGACGCGGAAGACAGAAGAGACAGCCGACCTACTTCTTCTTTTCCTCGTCGACGACCTCGAACTCCGCATCGATGGCGTCGCCTTGCTGCTTCTTCGGTCCGCCGGCCTGCGGCTCCCCACGGGGCGGAGCGCCTGCACCGGGATCGGCCCCTCCAGCGGCACCCCCGCTCGCGGCGGCGTTCTTGTAGAGTTCTTCGCTGACGGCTTGGAACTTATTCTGCAAGTCGCTGTAGGCCGCCTGGATCGCGTCGCTGTCGCTCCCTTTCAGCGTCTCGCGCACTTTCTCGATGGCGGCTTCGATCTCCGTCTTCTTCTCGGCGGGAATTTTGTCGCCCAAGTCTTTGAGTTGCTTCTCGCTCTGGTAAGCCAGGTTGTCGGCGTTATTCCGAATCTCGACCGTCTCCTTCGCCTTCTTGTCTTCGTCCGCGTGGATTTCGGCTTCCTTCTGCATCCGCTCAATCTCTTCTTTGGAAAGACCGCTCGAACCGGTGATGGAAATCTTCTGCTCCTTGCCGGTGCCGAGGTCCTTGGCGCTGACATGCAGGATGCCGTTGGCGTCGATGTCGAAAGTAACTTCGACCTGCGGCACGCCGCGCGGGGCGGGCGGGATGCCATCGAGATGGAAAGTGCCGAGCTTCTTATTGTCTCGCGACATCGGCCGCTCGCCTTGCAGGACGACGATTTCCACGCCGGGCTGGTTGTCGCTATAGGTCGAGAAAATCTGCGATTTGCGTGTCGGGATCGTCGTGTTGCGCGGAATCATCGGGGTCGCCACGCCGCCGGCCGTCTCGATCGCCAGCGTCAGCGGAGTCACATCGAGCAGGAGCACGTCCTTCACTTCGCCCTTGAGCACGCCGCCTTGAATGGCCGCGCCGACGGCGACGACTTCATCGGGGTTGACGCCTTTGTGCGGCTCTTTGCCGACCAGCTTGCGCGCCGTTTCGATGACTTTTGGCATCCGAGTCATGCCGCCGACGAGCACCAACTCATCGATGTTCTTTTCATTTAAGCCGGCGTCCTTCAAGCAACTCCGCACCGGCCCGAGCGTCCGCTCGAAAAGGTCATCGGTCAGTTGCTCGAGCTTCGCCCGGGTCAGGCTCTTGGTGATATGTTTCGGCCCGGTCTGGTCCGCCGTGATGAATGGCAAATTAATGTCAAATTGCTGCGACGACGAGAGAGCGATCTTGGCTTTCTCCGCCTCTTCCTTGATGCGCTGGACCGCATCGGGCTGCTTCGAGAGATCGATGCCGTTGTCTTTCTTGAACTCGCCGATCATCCAATCCATCAGGCGATTGTCCCAATCGTCGCCGCCGAGGTGCGTATCGCCATTGGTCGCCTTCACCTCGAAGACGCCGTCGCCGATTTCCAGAACGGAGATATCAAAGGTGCCGCCGCCGAGATCATAGACCGCAATCTCCTCGTCCTTCTTCTTATCGAGCCCGTAGGCCAGCGAAGCCGCCGTCGGCTCGTTGATGATGCGGAGCACTTCGAGGCCCGCGATCTTGCCCGCGTCCTTGGTTGCATTGCGCTGCGAGTCATTGAAATAGGCCGGCACCGTGATGACTGCCTGGGTGATCGTTTCGCCGATCTTCGATTCCGCGTCCGCCTTGAGCTTCGCGAGGATCATCGCCGAAATTTCTGGCGGCGAATACGTTTTCACTTCGCCGCCGACGCTCACCGAGATATGGGCGTCGCCATTCGCCGCCTTGACCACTTTGTACGGCACGCGGTGCAACTCCTCTCGCACCTCCTCAAACTTGCGCCCCATGAAGCGCTTCACCGAGAATATGGTATTCTGCGGGTTCGTAATCGCCTGGCGCTTGGCCGCCTGACCGACCAGCCGCTCGCCGCTCTTGGCGAAAGCCACGACCGACGGGGTGGTCCGCCCGCCTTCCGAATTTTCGAGCACGGTCGGTTCGCCGCCCTCCATGACGGCCATGCAGGAGTTGGTGGTGCCGAGATCGATGCCGAGAATTTTAGCCATATGGGATTCTGAAAGTAGGAAAGTTGAACGCGCGTTTGCGGCGCGAGTGGGTGTCGCCCTTTAGCAGAAGACGAACCATGCGCTGGAGAGCTTCATAACTCCCACATGCAGAGGAACTTGCATCCACCGGGCGATTCTGCTTGAGTGTGACAGAACCCCTTTTTGTCCCACTTTGCCCATTTGACTGAGCCAAAATGTCCCACTTTCCCTGCTAAGCCCCATCTCACGCTCAGGATCGTTTCAGTTGCGGCTTGTTTGGGAGCAATCCGTACCGACCCATCGCGGGAAAAAGATTGCGCCTCCCCGGATTCGCGCGCATCCTTCTCTCCTTGCGGCCCTGCTTCCAAGAGCGGTGTCGAGAGCATTGGATGGGTGCCGGAGCGGTCGATCGGGCACGCCTGGAAAGCGTGTGTACTTTTATCGGTACCGCGGGTTCGAATCCCGCCCCATCCGCTCTTTTCGAACTGGTACACAGTCATGCGACGGGTGCCAGCGACGCCGGCCGCGAAGGTTGCCCGGCACGGTTTATTGGGAATGAAATCTCGAACTTTTTGCGGTGCCGGGCCGGGTTTGGGAAAAACTGTGGTAGCATGGTGAGCGCATGGCCAGATTGCCTCGATGCCTCCCGTGTGCCACGGTCCGATCTGCGGCATGCCGCACCGTGCTCTTGCGGAGCTGGGACGGCGTGAGTGGTTCGCCCACCGGCCTCAGAAGACAGCGTTGGGGAGCCCCGTACTTGAACCGGACATCCGAGCGGCAACCGCATAAGTTACGCGATGGCTTCGCTCGCGCGCCGCGCCCGGAGGCGTTTCTGAAAGCCGAGTCTGGCGCCGTGGAACGTCCGTTTCGGGGAGAGTCCTCTCTCAAAGCAGAAGGGGAAAAATGCCAACCTCCTTATAAAAGCAAGAAATTTACCCATAAGGCGTATTTCAAAAGAGTTCCGAAATTCATGTGAAGCGCTCATGGACCGCTCGTGGAACATACAACCAGCCCATCCAAAGTCACTCCGTTGCCACAACCGCACCTGGTCAGAAAACATCGCTCCGATAGCCTCGGCCATTGACCCGCCGGGCCGCATGCAGCATTCATTTCCCTACCTCCCATGAACGTTAAACAAGTCCTCGAAATCTTCGTCGAGCAGGGCATCGTCGATTCCACGCAGATCGATGAGATTGCGGAGGAGATCGCGCAAACGGGCAAAAGCCTGCCGCAGACCCTGGTCGATTATCAATTCCTCACCGAGCAGCAATTCTACCAGACCATCGCCGACTCCCTCGGTGTGGACCTGGTGGATCTGCAAGGCTTCGAGCCGCCGAACGAAATTTTGCGGCTCATCCCGGCCGGTCTCGCGCAGCTGCATCGCGCTTTTCCCATCGGGCTGGAGGGGAACACCGTGCAGGTCGCGCTGGCCGATCCGCTCAATGCGCAGACGGCGGAGGATTTGCGCTTCAACCTTGGAAAGGAAATCCAGGTCGTGGTCGCCCCGGTGAATCAGATTGATGACCTCATCCGCAAAAGTTACGGCACCGACGCGGCCAGCATGGATGACATCCTCGCGGAACTCGGCGGCGAGGTGGAATTCGGCGAAGGACCCGGCCTCGACATGAAGAATCTAGAAGCCGAGGCGAACTCGACTCCGATCATCCGCTATGTGGACCTCGTGGTGTACCAGGCGATTCAGGATCGAGCGAGCGACATTCACTTCGAGCCGTTCGAGACGGAATTCAAAATCCGTTATCGCGTGGACGGCGCGCTGTACGAGATGTCCCCCCCGCCGCGTCATCTGGCGATGCCGGTCATTTCGCGCATCAAGGTCATGTCGGGGCTGAACATCGCGGAGCGCCGCCTGCCGCAGGACGGGCGCATCCAGAAGCACATCGCTGGCCGCCAGGTCGATTTGCGCGTCTCGACCCTGCCGACGCAATTTGGGGAAAGCGTCGTCTTGCGCGTGCTCGACCGGTCCGCGGTTTCGCTCGATCTCGAGACCCTCGGCATGCCGCCGTACATCTACAATTACATCGTCAAAACGATCGAACTGCCGAATGGCATCTTCATCGTGACCGGGCCTACGGGTTCCGGCAAAACGACCACCCTTTACGCCGCGCTGAACAAGATCAACACGGTCGATTCCAAGATGCTGACCGCTGAGGACCCGGTGGAATACGACATTGAGGGGATCATCCAGGTGCCGGTGCAGGAAGGGATCGGGCTGACGTTTGCGCGCATCCTGCGGGCCTTTCTGCGGCAGGATCCGGACAAGATCATGGTCGGTGAAACACGCGATTTGGAGACGGCGCAGATCGCCATTCAGGCTTCGCTCACTGGCCACCTTGTTTTCACCACCCTGCACACCAACGACGCGCCCGGCGCTGTGACACGGCTGGTCGATATGGGCGTCGAGCCCTTCCTGATTTCCGCCTCGCTGGAAGGGGTGCTCGGGCAGCGGCTCATTCGCAAGATCTGCCCGAGTTGCCGGACGGCTTATGAGCCGAATGAGACAGTGCTCACGCAGCTCGGCCTTTCGCCGCATGAGATTGGCGACAAGAGCTTCTACTACGGCGCCGGTTGCGACAAATGCAACCAGAACGGCTACCGCGGACGCAAAGGCATCTACGAACTGATGAACATGAACGACCCGCTTCGGGAGTTGATCAATCAGCGGGTGCCCTCCGTGGTCTTGAAACAGAAGGCGGTGGAACTCGGGATGACGACCCTGCGCGAAGACGGGTTGCGCTGCATCTACGACGGCGAGACGACGATCGAGGAGATTTTGAAGTACACGTAGCTCCCAGGTGGCGCCAGTCGCCCGAGAAACCACCTTGCCGGAACCGGCGCGGTCCTGCCAGGGTGCGGCTTATGTGGCGCTTCTCTTTCCTCCTTTTCGGTCTGGCCCTGGCCTGCCTACCCAGCCACGCGATGGCCGATGCAGGGCTGCCGACCGCTCCTTACATTTATGTGGAGGGTCGTGCCGAATCGGAGAAGCCCGCGGACATGGTGACTCTACGGTTCGATATCTCCGATCTCGAAGCCAAACAGGAGGCTGCCAACGCCAGCGTGCAAAAACAAGCGAATCAAATCTTCGCGATTCTGAAAGCAAGCACGATCTCCGAGAGCGATGTCATCGCCGGTGATTTGCAGTCCGAAGCGGAATACGAAGAGGTTGAAAGTCCGTCCTCATCCCGCCGCGGCAAGTTGCTGGGCTATCGTGTCACGCGGACGTTCTCCGTGGTCGTTCACGACCTGATTCTTTTCCCAAAACTGGTTGATCAACTCCTTGGTCTCCAAGTTCACGAATTTTCCAGCATCACCCCTGGATTGAAGGACGCGAAAGTCATGGAAGAGGACGTTCTGGGGCAAAGCGGTCGCCAATGCTCGTGAACGCGCGGAGAAGACCCTGGCCACAACCGGCTCCGCGATTGATTCACTGTTCGCGATTTCGCCGGTGACCTTTCCGGAAATTGTTCCCGGCATCTTCGGCAACAGCCGCCAGTACGAATTCAAAAGCGTGGCAGGGAGTGCCAAGGCCGAACCGGCGCAGTATCGGCTGGCGCCCGTTTCTGTGAGCCAGAGTGTGCATGTCATCTACTTAATCAAAGCCGTGAAGTAAGGTGTTGGTAACCGAGGGTGGCACGATGCGCGGGCTGCTCATCATCCGTCCACCCCGGGGCAACCCGCCTCACGGAGTCGCGCGAGGAGCGCTTCGTGCCGGTCGTGATGATAGTGATGCACTTGCCAGCCAGCCTCGGCGCCGGCGCGGATGTTCGCCTCCAGATCGTCGATGAAGAACGTCTCGGCGGGACAGACGCCGAACTGCCGATTGGCGATGGCGTAAATCTCCGGCTCCGGCTTGGAAGCGCCGGCTCGGTAGGAGTACACCGCGTCCCGGAAGTGCCCGAAGACTGGGTAACGGCGGAAGATGAAATCGACGTGGAGGTCGCTGGTGTTCGAGAGCAGGTAGAGCGGATAGCGCGGAGCGAGTTGCTCGATGAGACGGATCATCGGCGCGTTTTCCGTGAAGATATCCTCCCAGGCGGAGACGAAATCGGCATCGCTCCCGGTGAAATGGAGAATGGCGCTGACTTCCTTCTGAAAGTCGGCGCGCGGGAGCCGCCCGCCTTCGTAGGCGTTCTTGACCGGCTCGATGAGGTCGAGAATGGACTCGGCCGCTGGGGTGGCATGCTGAGCGAGCTTCCGCAGCGCCTGCTGAAAATCGAAGCGGAGGATGACATTGCCAATATCGAAGATGAAAGCGCTCAGCGGCATGCGGTGACGTTGGCGCGGGCTGGTGGGAGGCGTAAAGCGGAGACCTCCAGTTCCGGGATGGCGCTACGCTTCACGCAAGAGGTCCTCGGCCATGCGGAGCGCGGCGTCGGGGCGGCTCAGGGTGGCGATCTTCGCTTCCCACGCGCGCCAAAGCTGGCCTTCGCTGGCGGCGAGGCGCCGAAGGGCGGCGACGATCTCATCGGGCGTCTCGCAGACGGCGCCGCCGCCGTTCTCCACGAGGAGGCGCGCGTTTCCCTCTTCCTGGCCAGGAACGACTTTGGTGATGATCATCGGAGTCCGCGCGGCAATGGTCTCCTGCACGGCCGCGCCGCCGGCTTTGCCGATGAGCACATGGTGGCTCATGAGCAAGCGCGGCATGTCCGGGGTCCAGCCGAGCACCTCCGCTGCTTTGCCCGAGTTCGCGACGACTTCACGGATGGAACTTTGCAACGCCTCATCCCGCCCCGCCGTGACAGTCAATGCGATCCCCTCAACTTCCAGCAAGCGAGCGACCAAGGCCGGCGCATGGCGCTTGTCGGCATTGACCATGTAGAGCACGCGCAACGGCTCGCCTGCTCCCGGCGGCACACGCGGCTCGCGCGGCGCCGCGAAGATGGGCGGTACGGGAAAGCCATGCGTGCGCAAGCGCTCCGGCGGCACACCCGCCGCGCGCATCACGGCGGCGGAAGCTTCGTTCGGCATGAGCCACGCATCGCTGGGGCTGCGATGCCAGACGGAGTTGATCGTGATCGAGTCGGTCACAATCGTATAAAGCCGAAAGGGCCGCTCCGCCGCGCGCGGGTGAAGTTGATTGAGCAGATACGCATAGGCCGGGTAAACGGAGACGATCACGTCCGGCAGGCTCGCCGCGATCTTCGCGCGCAAGGCCCGCCGCACGCCGCCCATAGCCGGCAGCGTGAGGAAGATGAGCGGCGTGCGATGAAGCAGCCAGTACACGAGCGCCCAAAGACGAGGAGTCCGCTCAATCATCCGCAGGTAGTCGCGCCGCGACTTTTCGTACAGCGCGCCCAAGGCCTCCGGGAACGGGTCGTACACCTCAGCGCGCGCGAGTCCGAGCTGTTCGATCGCCTGCTGCAAACCGCGCGCCGCCGCATTGTGCCCTTCGCCGTAGCTGGCGGATAAGATGAGAACGCGCTTCGGGGAGGATTCAGCCATGGGAAGAGGAGATGGCCTCAAAAAGGCTCAGAAGGCTGAAAAAGAGAAGCGCCGATGCGCGACTTCGCCTGGCGCGCGAATCTCCCGATGGCGGAGGTCGATCCGCCACGCCGTTACTTTGCGAGTTCGGAAGGCTTCGCCGCCTCGCCCGATCCGAGCCCGGCTTCGGGTGTGAGCTTTCGGCAACTCAGGCGTTCAAGACGCCGATGATCCGCAAGCCTTCGAGCGTGAGATCGGGGCGGACGAAGCGGATTTCGGGCAGGCCCCCGGCGATCAGTTCGGCGTAGCCGCCGGTGGCGACGACCGGGACGCGCGGAGCTTGGAGTTCGCGCCGGATTTCGAGGAGAATCTGGCGGACGAGCCCGCGGTAACCGTGCACCGCGCCGGAAAGCATCGCCTCGCGCGTCGATTTGCCGATGGCGTTGGGCGGCTCCAGGAGACTGATCTTTGGCAAAAGCGCGGTCCGTTGGTGGAGATAATCGGTCATCGCCTCGAGGCCCGGCGCGATGACCCCGCCGACGTAGAGCCGTTCGCGCGAGATGATGTCGAAGGAGACCGCCGTGCCGAAATCGACCACGATGACCGGAGCGCCAAACGTATCCGCGGCGCTGGCTGCATTCGCGAGACGGTCGGCGCCGATGGAGCGTGGGTTCGGGTAATCAATGCCGACGCCGAGCCGCACCCTCGCGCTCACTCGCAGGAGCGGCGTACCGGCGAGCGCCTGCGCCAGGAGCGCCCCGACCGGCGGCACGACCGAGGAAAGCACGACCTGCTCGAATTTCCACCCGCGCACCGCCCTGGCAAAAGCCGCGCCCGTCAACCCGCGCGTGGCCACCTTCCTCGTCGCCAGCAGCCGTGTCTCCGTCGCCAGCGCCACCTTGGTGAAGGAGTTGCTGTTATCGACGAGAAGAAAGCGGCCCGCAGCCATGGCGCGCAGCTAATCTCTCCTCCGAAGCACTGGCGAGCGCGAAGCGAAGCCGCTCAAACCATCTTGAACCGCCATTCACACGGCGTCTTGCAGGTCCGCGAAGCCGGTCAACAACGTGCAGCATCGGCTCTTGAGCCGCCCCGCGTGACCCTTGCCACCGCGCCAGCCCGCTGCGTAGTCTCCCCGCCCCATGTCTGCCGACTACAAGGTGAAGCTCGAGGTCTTTGAAGGTCCGCTCGATTTGCTCCTCTATCTCATCAAAAAAGATGAGGTCGATATTTACGATATTTCGATCGTGCGCATCACGCAGCAGTACCTGGAATTCATGGAGGCTTTCAAGGTGCTCGATCTCGAAGTAGCCGGCGAATTCGTCGTCATGGCCGCGAACTTGATCTACTTGAAAAGCCGCAGCCTGCTGCCGGTTGCCGCGCAGCCGCCGGAGGAGGAAGCGGAGGAGGATGACCCGCGCTGGGAGCTGGTGCGGCAGCTCCTCGAGTACAAGAAATTCAAGGACGCGGCGCAGCATCTGCAGCGGTGCGAGGTGTCCCAGCAGAATCTCTTTGCGCGGGTGCCGGAAGCGGTCGAGCACGCGGCGGAGCGTCCGCTGGGCGACGTGAGTGTCTTCGACCTGATCGGGGCTTTTAACAAAGTTCTCAAGCGGCTGGATCAGCAGGAGGATTTGCGGGAGATCTTCGAGGAGAATTTCACGGTGGGCGACAAGATCGACTTGATCATGAAGATGACGACGGCGGACGTGGCGCTGCGGTTTTCGGAGCTGTTCTCGGGGATGGCGTCGCGCACGGAAATCGTCGTGACTTTCCTGGCGCTGCTGGAGTTGATCCGGCTGAAGCAATTGCGGGCCGAGCAGGAGGAGGCGTTTGGCGAGATCGTGCTCGTGCGGCTGGCTGCGTGATTTGAACCGGGGACCCATATGACGCTCAAGCATGTCATTGAAGCGCTCGTCTTCGCGTCGCCGAAGCCGATGGGACTGGGAGAATTTCAGGCGGCGCTGGCGGCAGCGGGCGAGGGCGGGGCGAGCGAGGAGACACGCGCGCTGGCGGATTCCGGGCGGGAGGCGATCGGCGCTGCGCTGGGGGAATTGCAAGCGGAGTTCGCGGAAGGCGGGCGCGGCTTTCGGCTCGTCGAGCAGGTCAATGGCTGGACGCTGGTCTCGAATCCCGACGCCGCGACCTGGGTGAAGCAGCTTTATCCCGAGGCCAAGCCGACGCGGCTCTCGGGGCCGGCGCTGGAGACGCTGGCAATCATCGCGTACCGGCAGCCGGTCACGCGGGCGGATATGGAGGCGGTGCGCGGGGTGGCGGTCGATGGGGTGATGCAGGTCTTGCTGGATCGCGGGCTGGTGAAGATTTCCGGGCGGGCCGACGTGCCGGGGCGACCGCTCCTCTACGGGACGACAGAGTATTTTCTCCAGCACTTCGGGTTGAAGACCACGGACGAGCTGCCGAACTCGGCGGAGCTCAAGCGGGTGGTCCTCCCGAGCGCGCCAGTGGGGGAGGATGCGCCGGAAAAGCCGGGCAAGCGCCGCAGAGCGAAGGAGGAGCCGGAGCTGGCGGGTCTCACGACGGAGGTGGCGGAGCCCGCGCCCGCGCCGCCGCCCGAGGCCTCCGCAGTCGAGGCCGTACATCCGGCAGGCGATGCTGAAGAAGCGAGCGAGGCGCTCGACAGCGCGCCCGACTCTGCCCTTCAATCTGAGCAGCCGTGACGCTACCCGAGATTCGCCGCCAGATCGATGCGCTGGACCAGCAACTCCTCGCGTTGCTCAACCAGCGCGCCGAGTTGGTCCACGAAGTCGGCGAGGTGAAGCGCGCCGAAAAGTCGGAGATTTACGCCCCGGAGCGCGAGGAACAGGTGCTGCGCAGCCTGGTCGAGAAGAATGCGGCGCAGCGCGGGCGCTTGCCGGAGAAGAGCATTCGCGCCATTTACCGCGAAATCATGTCGGCTTCGCTGGCGCTGGAGAAGGACCTGACCATCGCGTACTTCGGCCCGGCGGCCACGAATACGCACCAGGCGGCCAGCTCGAAATTCGGCGCGAGCGTCGAGTACGTGCCCCAGGTGAGCATCTGCGATGTCTTCGATGTGGTGGCGCGCGGGCATGCGGATTACGGCGTGGTGCCGATCGAGAATTCCACCGAGGGTGCGGTGAATCACACGCTCGATATGTTCATGGAGAGCGACCTGCGCATCTGCGCGCAGATTCTCCTGAAGATCGAGAATCACCTGCTCAGCAAAGTGGTGCGCGAGGAAATCCGCACGATCTACTCGCACCCGCAAGTCTTTGGGCAATGCCGCCAATGGCTGCGCAATCACCTGCCGCACGTCGATCTGGTCGAGGTTTCGAGCACCCCGCGCGCAGCCGAACTCGCCGCGAGCGAGCCGCGCGCCGCCGCGCTGGCGGGCCGCATGGCGGGCGAGGTGTACGGTCTGAGTGTGGTCACGCCGTCGGTCCAGGACATCCCGAACAACACGACGCGCTTCCTGGTCATCGGGCAATCGGCGTCGCCGCCCACCGGGCACGACCGCACCTCGCTGATGTTTTGCGTTCGGGACGAGCCGGGGGCGCTCTTCCACGCGCTCGAGCCATTCAGCCGGCTGGGCATTTCCATGAGCAAAATCGAGAGCCGCCCGTCGAAGCGGAAGGCGTGGGAGTACTTCTTCTTCGTCGATGTGGACGGCCACGCGACCGAGCCGGTCGTGGTGGAAGCGCTCGCCGCCCTGGAGAAACACTGCACGCTCCTCAAGGTCCTCGGCAGCTATCCGAAAACCGTTTCGGTCTAATGAAAGCGAGAGTCATGGTGGCACCGACCGGTTGTCGCTCCCTTTCAAGCCTGGGTCACCCCGGCGGTCGTTCTCAGGACGTTGCCTTCGGCTTTCGAATCGCCTCGCCGATGGCGCGCGAGACCCCGACCAAGACCGCCTCGCCGCCCTCGCCAGAACCCCCGTTCGCTCACGCCGCCTGAACCTCTTTTCATCCAATGGTCTCCGCTATCATCGTCGCCGCTGGCAGTTCGCGCCGCATGGGATTTGACAAGCTCTTCGCGAAGCTGGCTGGGCATGCCGTGCTGTGGCACTCAATCAAGGCCTTCTCCGACACGCCAGCGATCAACGAGGTCTTCATCGTGACCAAGGCCGAGCACACGGAGGAGGTGGAGAAACTGGTGGCGAAGGAGAAGATGCGCAAGGTCGTCAAAGTGCTAACGGGTGGCCCGGAGCGGCACGACTCGGTTTGGATCGGCCTGCAACAAATCGAGAGCAAAGGGAGCGAGTTCGTGGCGATCCATGACGGCGCACGGCCGCTGGTCACCCCGGAACTGATCGAATGCTGCCTTGCCGAAGCGCGCGAGCACGGTGCCGCGGGGGTCGCTTCGCCCATCCCCGATACCGTCAAGCGCGTCTCGCCGGAGCAGCTCGTCACGGAAAGCGTTGATCGGTCGGGCCTCTGGGCGATGCAGACGCCGCAGATTTTTGCCAGTGGCCTGATCATGCAAGCCTATGCGGCGATCATGGCGAAGCACGAGATGGTGACAGACGAGATATCCGCCGTGCAAAAGCTCGGCAAACGCATCGCCCTGCTCCGCAACGACGAATGGAATTTCAAGATCACCTTCCCGCAGGATTTCGAGCTGGCCGAGCATGTCCTGGCGCTCCGGGCGCGCAAGGCGAGCGCGCCGTCTAGCGCCTCCGCGGGGCGCCGGAGGTGAGATTGTGGTAAAAACCGGTTGCGCGGACGGGGAGTCGCGGCGACGGAGAGCGTTTTTCCACCCGCCGCCTTGATCGATCCCTCTTATCAACTCACGCGCCTCTCCAATGGCGCGCGCATCGCCTCGGTGGAGATGCCGCACATGCGCAGCGTTTCCGCGGGCCTGTGGGTGGGCGTGGGTGGGCGGCACGAGACGCAGCAGGAGTGCGGGATGTCGCATTTCATCGAGCATCTGCTCTTCAAGGGGACGGTTCAGCGCAATGCGCGGCAAATCACGGCCGACATTGAGGGGCTCGGCGGCTACATCAATGCCTTCACGACGGAAGACCACACTTGCTACTATGCCCGCGCTGCCAGCCGGCATCTGCCGCAGCTCTGCGAAGTGTTGGGCGACATGTTCCTGCACTCGCAATTCGCCCCGCGGGAGATCGAGCGAGAGCGGGAGGTCATCCGGGAAGAAATTCTTTCCTACCGCGATCAGCCCGAGCAGCACGCCTCAGACTTGCTGACAGAAACAATGTGGCCGAGTCATCCGCTGGGCCGCCCGCTCACCGGCACGTTGGAGACCATAGGGCACTTTCGCCGCCCGCAATTGCGCGCCTTTGTGCGGGAGCACTACAACGCTCGAAACACCATCGCCGTGGTCGCTGGACCAGTGCCGCACGCCCAGGTGGTGCGCATGTTCAAGCCCATCTTGAGCAAACTGCCAGCAGGTCGGAAGCCGCGCTTCACCCGCGCCCGCAATCCGGCGCGCCAGGCTCTCTCGGTGAAGGCCTTCACGCAAGAGACGGAGCAGACGCATCTGGCCATGGGCTTCCACGCCTTCGGCCGGCGCGATGAGCGCCGCTTCGCCTTGCGGCTGCTCAGCGTGCTGCTGGGGGAAAATATGAGCTCGCGCCTCTTTCAGACGCTGCGAGAGCAACACGGCTACTGCTACTCGCGTGCAGACCAATATCGTCACTCTGGACGACACCGGTGCCATCCACATTTGTGCCGGGCTTGATCCCACGAAGCTGCGCAAGGCGCTCCGCATGATCCTCAAGGAGCTGAGGCGCATCTGCCACGCCAAGCCGGCGCTGAGCGAACTGCCGAAAGCGCGCGACTATACCATCGGCCAGACCACCATGGGCCTCGAAAGCACCACCAACCAGATGATCTGGATGGGCGAGTCGCTCCTCGGTTACGGCAAAATCCTTGACCCTTCGGAGATCGAGCGTCAGGTCATGGCGGTCACTCCCGAGGACGTGCAGGAAGTCGCCTGCTACTGCCTGCATAAGGGCCGCCTCGGGGTCGCCGTCGTCGGTCCTGCCAAAGAAGAGGAAGTGGCGAGCTGGTTGGTGGCCTGACTGATCGGCCCTTCGCAGAGAACGATGCCTCGGACTGGTTTTGGCTTATCGCAACTTGCATTGCCGAGAGTTGCCATGTGACCAGCCGCCGGCTCTGGGAGCGGATGCTCTCCAAATCTGGCGTTGACGGGCCGGGCGAGCGGCGATATATCGACGCATCATGATTGGTCAATATATCGCCGCGCTGCTCGCCGCGAACGGCTGCTCGTGATCAACCCACTCATTCCACTCATCCCACTCATGTCCCGCCGTTTCATTTTTTCCTCCGAGTCCGTCGGTGAAGGTCACCCGGATAAAGTCGCTGACACGATCTCCGATGCGGTGCTCGACGCCTGCCTCGCGCGCGATCCGAAGAGCCGCGTGGCGTGCGAGACCTACGTGAAGAGCAACATCGCCATCGTCGGCGGCGAGATCACCACCGAGGCGAAGCTCGATTACGTGCAGATCGTCCGCGATGCGGTGCGCGAGATCGGCTACGTGAACGACGACGATGTTTTTCACGCTGACAAAATCTTCGTGCAAAACATCCTCACCGCGCAGTCGCCCGACATCGCGCAAGGCGTGGACGCAAAAAAAGCCAAGGGAAAGAAGACTGGCGAGCAAGGCGCGGGCGACCAGGGGATCATGTTTGGCTACGCCTCGAATGAGACGGAGGAGCTGATGCCGGCGCCGATCATGTACGCGCATCGCCTCGGGCGGAAGCTGACGGAGATTCGCAAGGCGGGCAAAGCGGCGAAGTGGCTGCGGCCCGATGCGAAATCGCAGGTCTCCGTCGAGTACGTCGATGGCAAGCCGACGCGCATCACGAATGTCGTCATCTCCACGCAGCACGCGGCCGGCGCGGAGCACGAGGAGATTGAGAAATTTTGCATCGAGAAAGTCGTCAAGGCAGTGCTGCCCAAAGCCATGCTGACCGGCGAGACCGAGTATCTGATCAACCCGACCGGCAAGTTCGTCGTCGGCGGACCCCAAGGCGACACTGGCCTCACGGGGCGCAAGATCATTGTAGATACCTACGGCGGCATGGGCCGGCACGGCGGCGGCGCCTTCTCGGGCAAAGATCCGTCGAAAGTCGATCGCAGCGCCGCTTATATGGGCCGCTGGGTTGCGAAAAACGTTGTGGCGGCTGGGCTGGCGGCTAAATGCGAGGTGCAGTTCGCCTACGCCATTGGGCATCCGCAGCCGGTCAGCGTGCATATTGAAACGTTCGGCACTGGAAGCGTTTCCGATGAAGCAATCCTCGCCGCGGTGCTGAAGATTTTCTCGTTCAAGCCGGCGGATATCGTGCAGCAACTGAACCTCTTGCGCCCCATTTATCTGAAGACGACCAATTACGGTCACTTCGGCAAGAGCGACGCGGATCTTACTTGGGAGACGACCGACAAGGTCGCCGCACTCAAGAAGGCCGCGCGGTAGCCCACGGCCGCATGCCACTCGCCGCCGCCGATTCGCCGGACACGCCGCGCATCGAGACGCCGGTGCAGGTCATGTTTTTCGACACGGATTGCGCGGGTGTCGTCCACAACATCGCCTACCTCCGCTTCATCGAAATCGCCCGCACGCTGCTCGCGGAGCAGCTCGGAATGGCGCTGGCCACCATGGCTCGTGATCAGCTTTACCCAGTCGTCATTCGGACGGAGATCGATTACAAGCGCCCGCCGTGCTGGCGGACAAGCTGCTGGTGCAGGGCGTGCTGGAGCGCGTGGAGCGAATGCGGTTTTGGTGCTCCTTCGAGATTCGGCGCCCCTCTGACCATGCCCTCATCGTGCAAGCGAAGCAGGCGCTCGCGCTCGTGCGCCTGCCCCCCGGCAAGCCGGTCCCTTTGCCGGAAGAATGGGGCTCGCGCTTCGCGCACCTGCGCGCGCCGCGCACGAAGCCGAACTCAGTCACCTGATCAACAAGACGCGGATCGACGGTTTGTTCAACGCGGGTGATCGGGAAGCTTCGTTTTGCCGAGGCTCCTGCCAGCGACTCCACTAAAAATTCCGCGCCACAGTTGATCGTACAGCACGGGTGAAAGCAGGAGCACATCGCTGCTCTGCTCCGGCGTTGGCAGCCACTCTTCCTTTGGGAAAGTCCGCAGCAATTTCATCTCAGCGACCTGGAGAACCACGCTGGTTTCGCCGGTCTGGAGTTGCAGCTTTGCCAGCCTGTACGCATCACCGACCCAGAGGCGCGCGGTGGTCCCCTCGCGCATCGCGAGCGACTTTGAGAGCGCCGGTGTCACCCCCACGTCAAGCACGCGGCACTCCTCTCCATCGAGCGCGCTCATCCCGCCATCGCGCACGCTGAAGAGCACTGGGAGAAACGCGAGCTGCTTTTCGGGAATGGGCAAATGCAGCGGCTGAAGCTTGAACTTCGGATCGGGCGGGGGAAGGTGCTTCACCATCGCGGGATCGGCGAGGAGCGCTTTCAGGCGCCCGCCGGGAAAAGCCCAAAGTTCCGGCCCGCGGCGGACAAGCGTCACCTGTTCGCCACCCCAGGGCGCGATGAATTTCAGATGGTCCGGAACTTCGATTTTGAGTTGGGCCGCTTCTCCCGCGGCGCTCTCGAGGGCTCCCGTCGCCCCTTCGAGGCGAAAGCTGAGCTTGACTGCCCGATTGGGAGTCTTGGGACTTTCCGCGAGGACCTGAGCCAGCGGCAGCAATACTTTCCCCAGCACGTCGTAGGCATTTTCGACCGCGCCCGCCTTCATCGCGAACGCAGCGAGGAGCAAAAGAGGAAGCGCGCGCATGGGCCTTTGACCTCAACAGGCAGCCGCCATTTCACAAGACGGAATCGCCGTCCCGAACCGCGCGCGTTCCTCGATCTGTTCGATGGCCCACCTGGCGTGCTCCGCGATCAGCGGCTCGGCGTCGATACTCGCGCCTCGCAAGGCTGGCAGATCTTCGCTCGTGCCGACGTTGCCCAGCGCCACGCAGACGTTGCGCAGGAAACCACGGCGCTTGATCCGCTTGATCGGTGAGTGACGAAAGAGGGCGCGGAAGGCCTCCTCGCCCAGCGCGAGATAATCGCGCAGCGCGGTCGTATGGACGTGGGAGCGCGCCGCGAAGACGGCCTCCGCTGAAGCCGCAGCGAAGCGGTTCCATGGGCAGGCCGCCGTACAATCGTCGCAGCCGTAAATCCGATCCCCGATCAATGGCCGGAGCCCCTCCGGGGATGCTCCCTTTCAACTCGATCGTCAGATAAGAGATGCAGCGCCGCGCATCGAGCTTGTAGGGCGCATGGATGGCACCGGTGGGGCACGCCGTCATGCAGCGCGTGCAACTGCCGCAGCGATGCGCCTGCGGTTCGTCCGGTTCGATTTCCAGCGTGGTGAGCAGCTCCGCGAGGAAAAACCAGCCGCCGAGTTGCGGCGAGATGAGCATCGTGCTTTTGCCCTGCCAGCCGAGGCCGGCGCGCGCCGCGAAGTCGCGCTCAAGGATCGGTCCCGTATCGGTGTAGCGCTTCTGCTCGCCGCCGTGGCCGTGAGAAACGCATCGAGCCGATCGAGCTTCGCCTCGATTACCTCATGGTAATCATCACCCCACGCATAGCGGGCGATCTGCCCCGCGCGAGCAGCCTGGCCCGGCGATGCGGCGAGCCGCGCCTTGCCAGTAGCTCATCGCGAGCAGAATGATGGATCCGCGCGCCCGGCAGGACCGCTGCGGATCGCTCCGCCGATCGCGGTTGCGTTCCATCCAAGCCATTTCGCCATTTTCACCTGCGTCCAGCCACTCCCCAAATTCTCGCACATGAGCAGGGGTCTCGCAGCGCGCTACGCGGCACGCGGCGAAGCCGATCTCGGCAGCGAGGGCGGCGAGTTGCTCTTTCATGCGGCACGGATGCCACGAAAACGCGCGCCGCGCCTCCTCCATGATCAACTCCGCCGCAGCGGGCTGGGAAAGCTCCGTGGTATCGAGGGAGAACTGTGCCGCCTCTTCGTAAAGCACCCGGCGCGTAGCCAGCAACTCGTGCAGCGTCTCGCGCGGATTTTCGGTCTGCAAAAGTGGGCGCTTGGTGTTGCGCGTCACCCGCTCGTAGATCACCTCCTCAGACGCGGTCAGGCAGACGACAAAACCGAGTTCGCGCAGCAAGCGGCGGTTCCTTTCGCGCACGACCGCACCGCCCCCAGTGGCAATGATGCACCGGGAGAAGTGGCGCAGCGACTCGATTGCTTCCGTCTCCAAAGTCCGAAAAGCCTCTTCGCCGCGCTCCGCAAAAATCCGCGGAATGGTCGAACCAGATCGCTCGACCACGAGCTGATCTGTGTCGAGAAATTGAAAGCCCAGCCGCTTCGCCATCGACCGGCCGATGGACGATTTCCCGCTCCCCATGAACCCGACCAGCACGATGTTTTCGCGGACAGGAACTTCAGCCAGAGACATGCCAAAGCATGGCCAGGAGGCGGCGGCGTGAGAAAGGACGAACTTCGAGTGCGCCCGTCCCTTCCGGCCATCGCCAGTCTCGTCCACGGCCCCGCGCGCCGAGTCGGAGTTTGACTCGCCGCGCCAGTCCGGCACGCTGGACCCGTGAGCAAGGCGTCGTTCCCCCGACTGCTGGCGATCAGTTGGTTCGCCTGCTGGAGCGCCGCGTGGACCTTCGCCGCTTCGGCAATGCCCGTCACCCTTCCGCCGGAGGTGGCCGCGCGCGTGCAGGCCTTGAACAGCGGCGACCCAGCCGCCGTCCAAGAGCAGGCAGCGGAGAAAGAGAAGCAGACTGCCGAACTCACCAGGCTGAGAGCCTCGTACCGACTGGAACTGGAAACGCTGGCCAAAAAATTGGATCGCGAAAGCCAGCGGCCTTTGTCCCTCGCCGTCCGCATTGAAAAGGCGCGACTCGATGTGGACAGCCAGTTTCCAGGAGAAGTGAGCGAGGGGACGGCCGCTCCTTTCGAGGTGATCGAGACGCGCCGCAAATATCTCGACAAAGTGGCCGCGGTTTTAGCCGCCTCGAAAGACCGGGCGCTCAAGGCCCGAGCGGCCAGGATCGAAGCGCTGGCGACGGAATTGGCGGAGAGCGGTGACCAGGCGAGCGCCGAGGCCTTGCGCACCATTATCGCACAAGAGCAGGCCGCCGCATTGTCCAAGCCGGTTGGTGCGCGAACTCTCCAGCATAGCATCCCGGTGGGCGGATCGGGCGGTGGTGCCTTCGAGGAAATTGCGCCTGAGGGTGGCCTTTTGACTGGGCTGGTCGTGCACACGGGCGATTTCGCAGGACATCATGTGGTCACCGCGATCCGGCCGATTTTCCAGAAGACGCCCTTTGCCGTCCCGGAATTGGGGGCCATCCACGGGACGTCGCGAACCCGCTCCACCCGGGTCGAAGCCGCGCCGGGCTACGCGGTTGGCGCGATGAAGCTCAATGCAGGCGACCGCGTGGACGGGCTTTCCCTTACCTTCATGCGGATCCAGGAGGACGGGAGGGGGCTCGATCCCGCCGACAGCTATGAAAGCGAGTGGGTCGGCGGCAAAGGGGGCGGTCCGGCGGAGATCAAGAACACCCTGCGCGTGGCCGGCATCTTTGGCGGCTCGGGAAGCGAACTCGATTTCCTGGGCCTCCTTCTGGAACCGGCTGCACGCGAAGGCGGTTCGCCCCTATCAAAGGTCGCGCCAGTCAAGTCTGTGACCAAAGAGAATCCGGCACAAGTCACCGTAGCTCAGCTCAGTGCTGAGCCGCTGGTCGAGTCGGCCCGATGCCACGACGGGGAAATGGATGAGCGTGGATCCAGCGCTGCGCGGTGCCAGGATTCTCTCCGCCACTCCGCAGAAGCATCTCGGCACCGCAGACTACCAAGTCGCAGCGGCCGGGTGCGTCGATCTCGCCTGCCACTTCGATCACGAAGGCAACGCGAGCGGCGGCTGGCAGAGTGAATGCTGGGCACCCGATGACTTCGCTGCCCACGGGTGGGCGCTCGTCGAAGGGATGCGCCTTACGAGCTGGGACAACCGCCATTTCCTCGTCTTCACGAAAGAACTCCAGCAGAGCGAGACGGGCCACCTGCGGTGCAATAAATACGAGCCCCCCTATTTCATCACCTTTGCCCCATGAAGATCCCCGCCCTTCTCCTTGCTGCCGCTCTTGCCCTGGTCACGGTCGCGCGCGCTGCCGAATTCGACGATCTCCTCGCCCGATTGCACGCCGAGGTGGAAAAAAGCGTTACGGAAAGCAAGGGCATCAAAGGTGGCTCGTCTTACTCAACTTACGAGCCCGAGCACCTGCTCACGCGGCTCGATGCAGCGGTCTTGCGCGACGGCTTCGATGAGGCGGACCAGGTCCTGACGCAACTCGCGTCCGCGCGTCTCAGCGCTGCCAGCAAAGAGTTGATCAGCCAATTGCAACACGAACTGCCCACCTTGGCCGCCGAGCGGCAGGCACACTTCGCGGCGCAGGTCAATGCAGCGGTGGAGAAGGCCGCGAAGGCTTGCCAGACCGCGAAGGAGGAGAAGGATCTCGACCCAATTCTGGTTGAACTCAGTGGGCTGAAAAAGGCGCGCTCCGATGGCTCGAACTCCGAGGCGCGGAATCGGCTTCATGCCCGCGTGGACGGCGCCGCGCGCTTCGTGGCTCGCTGGCAGGATTACCTGCTGCAACAGGCGCGCGGCTTCGAGAGCACCGCTCGCGCGATTCTGCGTGAACTGGCCGATCCCGCCACGTTCAGCGGAAATCAAGTCTATCCGCTCCTGCCCCGGCAGCAAATCCTGGCGCGACTCGGTGAGGAGACCACGCCGGAGGAAAGCCTGCGCAAGGTGAAAACGCTCGACGAATTGCCAGCGGCCTTGGCCGAGCTGCGGAAACAGGCGGCGGGAGCCGACGGGCGGCGCGGTTACAGCAGCTCGCTTCTCGACGGCTCCTACCAATCGTCGGAACTGTTCCAGATCGAGAAAGCTCACGCGGCTTTCAAGGCAGGCTTGATATGGCCCGGCGCTCTTCGCCGGCGCCTCGCCCGAAGCGCCGGCCAGCGCCTTGTCTGTGGAACTCGTGCGCTTCCGCAATCTGTTGCTCCTCGAGGTACTGCCGCGTTTCCTCGATTTGCCTGATCACGCGGAGCCGCGTCCTGGCGAAAACCCGAGCGCTTTTTTGCTGCGCCTCGCAGATGAAGGCGTGGCCAAGGGTGAGTGGCCCCGAGTCGCGCGGGCGCTGGATGCCTATCGCGCCACCGCTTTTGGGCACGGAGCTCCCGCCTGGCTTAGTGCCGACCTGGAGGCCTGCCAATCCTTCATCGCGGCGCGCAAGCTCGATGAGGCGCACCGCTTCGCCGCAGCCATTTCCGCCTACCAGCGTGCGCTCAGGAGCCCCGGCCGCTACAGCCCCGCTGACCTCGCGACCACCCGCCTCGCCGCTTTGGAAAAGGAACAACCCGCCGCTTTCGCCGAGGCGCTGAAAGAAGACCAGCTCCGGGAGCTTATGGAGAGCCTCCACGCCTTTTCCGCACCCCCGGCGCCCTAGCTGGGCGGCGCTGGAAGTTTCCGTGAGCCATTAGCGAACAATCATCTCGCCCAGCGGGTGCTCCGTCCCTTGCGGATCGCGATAGGCGACGTGGTAGGTGCCAGCCGCCAGCGGGCCCAGGTCGGCATCTGGACAATGAGAGGAGCTTCGCTTGGAAACGGGCGGAGCGGTGGCCAGAGTCAGCGAAATTCGCTGCCCCTCGATTTGCACCAGCGGCGGCTCGCAAGCCAGGGCTGGCCGGGGCGCGGGCGAAGAGACCGTGCGGCTTGGTGCGCCCGTGACATCGCACTGGAGCGGCAGGTGGACATTCGACGACTCATCTCGGTAGGGCGCCCCCAGCGTCAGCCCGCCGACAGATTGGATGAAATCCCACCCGCGCACGTGGCTCGAGCTGCTTGACCCACTCGCCGTCCGCGGCTCCGCGCATCCCGCCAAAAGGCCCGCGACGGCCACCGCCAAAAGGAGCCCCGCTTTCACGGCTTGGGAAGACCGAGTGCCGCCAGGATGCGCTGTGTGGAATGTGCCTTGTTCAGCGTATAAAAGTGCAGCCCTGGCACGCCAAATTTCAGCAGCGCTTCGCATTGCCCATGCGCGTACTCGATCCCGAATTCCGTCACCGCCGCATCGTCCTCGCCAAGTTCTTCGATCCGCTGAAGAAAAGGCCCCGGCAACCGCGCGCCGCACATCGTCACGAAGCGCTTCGTCTGCCCGGCGGAGACAATCGGCAGCACGCCGGGAATGATCGGCACGCGCACCCCGAGCCGGTTCGTGACGTAATCGTGAAACTGATAGAAATCTTCGTTGTCAAAAAAGAGCTGCGTGATGACGAAGTCCGCCCCCGCGTCCACCTTCTCCCGCAAGTATCCCCAGTCTGCCAACTTGCCGGCCTTCTGAGCGATATGGCCCTCGGGAAAAGCCGCCGTCCCGACAGAGAAGCTGCCCAGCTTGCGCAGAAACGCGACGAGTTGATGCGAGAATTCGAAGCCGCCCTCGGTCTTGACCCATTCGCCGGTGCTCTCGGGCGCGTCGCCGCGCAACGCGAGCAGGTTGCGAATCCCGCGCCCGCGCGCCTCCTCGACCACTTCGCGCAGTTCCTCGCGCGTGGCGTTCACGCAAGTGAGGTGCATCATCGCCGGCCAGCCGTGTTCGCGCTGAATGCGATCAACGATTCCGAGCGTTTTCTCGCGCGTGCTGCCGCCTGCGCCGTACGTGACGGAGCAATAATCCGGCCGATTTTCGCTGAGCTTCGGGATCGTCACGTCGAGCAGGTTGCGGTCGCCCTCCGGGGTGCGTGGCGGAAAAAACTCAAACGAGATCGCGGGCCGGCCTTCCGCCAGGCAAGTCTCATGAATCTCGCGGATCAGGCGCACAGCGGGTGGAGCAGCGGAGGGGGACACAGGAGGCAAGAGCCTACGGAAGCAGGACTGGAGCGAAAAGGAAAGCGCAGCCGCGAGCGCCATCAGCCCGCCAGGAGCCGCTCTTCGGGCACGGAGAGCGTTGGGCGAAAGGCACGCGCCAGCCGAAGATAAGTCGCGCCCTCTTCACGGCGCAGATCGAGCACGCCCGTGAGCAGCAGCACGAGGACGATGTGGTCACGGAGCGCCTCATCCGGCAATTCCACCGGCAGATGGCAGAGGGGGAAGCGCTCGTCCTCGCCCACGCGCTCCAGCAGGCTCGCGGCCAGCCGCAGATCGCGCCTGCTCAACCAGCACCAGGCCGAGAGGTTGCTCCAGACGGCCACCGTCATCCCCGGAAGGAGCAGGAGAAATTCGAGCGCGTACTCCAGGGGCGCTTTGCCGTCGCGTGGCCGCTCGTCGCGCGTCCGGCTGCGCCGCCAGATCGCGACCGCCAGGAGCGCACCGGCGGCAACCAGAAAGTATGCGGGAAAACGGCGCGGCATCTCCGGTTCCAGGCCGCGCGTGCCGACGATGATCGTCGCGCCGAGGAGCGTCATCCAGGCCGCGGCGAGGTAGGCGATTCCCCAGAGGGCCATGGCCGCCACGAGCGTAAGGAGCGTCAGCAGGAGGACCTGCGCGTTATGCCGCCAAAGGTGGCGCTGCAACCGGCCGATCCAAGCGGGATTGGAGGGAAAAGCTTCCACGCGTAGGGCTCCACCTTCGCGTCAGAACCGCGCCGCGTCCACGCCGATGCCAGCGGCTCAGGCGCGTCTCTGAACCGGTTGGTTCATTTCGTACCGCTCGTGGACCTCCCTTTCCGGGCGAGTTGCCCGAGGATGCGCCAGGCGAAAAGCGGATTGTTGATTGCGTACCGGCGCCACAGCCGTTGCGGCTCGGTCGCGAGACGGAAGAACCATTCCAGCCCAGAGCGCTGCATCCAGCGCGGCGCCTGCCGCACCGTCCCCGAGTGAAAATCAAAGGCCGCGCCCACTCCGAGCATGATCTTTGTCTCGAGACGCGGGAGATACTCGGCCATGAATTTCTCCTGTTTCGGCGTGCTCAAGCCGACCCAGAAGAGATCTGGCTGCAGCGCGGCCACCTGCGCCGCCAGCGCGCTCTGCTCCTCTGGCGCGAGCGGCCGAAACGGAGGGCAAAAAGTGCCTACCACCCGCGCGCCGGGGAACCTCGCCACCAGCCGCGTGCGCAATTCCTCCGCCACGCCCGGCGCGCCACCGTAGAAAAAATGCGTCGCCCCCTCTGCCAACCCGCCGGCGAAGACCTCCAGCATCAGGTCTGGCCCATAAACCCGCTCGACCCAGCGTCCCACATAGTGCCGCCCCAGCCACACCAGCGGCATGCCATCCGTCGTATTCAGGAACGCGCCATTCAATACCGCGCGAAACGCCGCGTCATTCTGCGCCTCGGTGATCCCATGCACGCCCGTCACGCAGACGTACCCTTTGCGCCCCTCGCGCGCCGCTCGCAGGATCGCGCCCGCCGCCCCGGCGAGCGTCTGCCCGCTCACCCGCACACCGAGCACGTCAAAGGTTGGCGCAGGATCGGAAGGCGGGAGCATGCACAGAAAAAGCCCTTCTGCTACCAGTCTGGCGGACTTAAGTTCATGACGCGAGGCAGACTTTGCGGGATGACGCAGGAAGGCGAAAAGAGAATTGTGCTGAAATCACTTCGCCAGTCAGGCAACTGGACCCGACCAATAGTTTAGAACGCCGGGATGCGCACCGGAGAGCTGCTTCCATCCACCTCCCGGCAGGCGGGCGGTGCAATCGAAACGCTTCCCGCTGAAAGCGTTCTCACCTACTCCTTGGCCGATGAGCAATGAACGCCGCAAACCTTATCCCTTCGACCGGATCGAGCCGAAGTGGCAGCGCCTTTGGGAAGAGCGCCAGACCTTCCACGCGCCCAATCCCGGCGACCCCGGCTTCGACGCTTCGCGCCCGAAGTTCTATGCACTCGACATGTTCCCCTACCCCAGCGGCACGGGGCTCCACGTCGGCCACCCGGAAGGTTACACCGCGACGGACATCGTCGCGCGCTACCAGCGGATGCGCGGTTGCAATGTGCTGCACCCAATGGGTTGGGACGCCTTTGGCCTGCCTGCCGAGCAGTATGCGATCAAGACGGGGCAGCATCCGGCGGTCACCACGGCGGCCAATATCGCGCGCTTCAAGGAGCAGCTCACGCGCATTGGGCTCGGTTACGATTGGCAGCGTGAGGTGAATACCACCGACCCGGCTTATTACCGCTGGACCCAGTGGATTTTTCTCCAACTCTATGGCGCTTGGTTCAATCCGGTCAGGCAGCGTGCCGAACCGATCACCACCTACGACGGCGCTGACCCCGATTCGGTGCGGCTGGCGTACGTGAGCGAGGCACCGGTCAATTGGTGTCCCGGGCTCGGCACCGTGCTCGCCAATGAGGAGGTCATCGAGGGGAAGAGCGAAGTCGGCGGTTTCCCTGTCGAGCGCCGGCCCATGCGGCAATGGATGCTCCGCATCACCGCCTATGCGGAGCGGCTCATCGCGGAACTCGAAGGGCTTGACTGGCCCGAGTCGATCAAGCTCCTGCAACGCAACTGGGTCGGCCGGAGCGAAGGGGCGGAGGTCACTTTTGCGGTGGTCGATTCCGAGGAGAAGATTCGCGTGTTCACAACGCGGCCAGACACCCTCTACGGAGCCACGTACATGGTGCTCTCGCCGGAGCATCGGCTCGTCGCGCAACTCACCACGCCGGAGCAGCGCGCCGCAGTTGAGGAGTATCGCGACGGCGCGGCGCGCAAAAGCGACCTGGAGCGCACCGATCTGGCGAAGGAGAAAAGCGGGGTGTTTACCGGCGGCTTTGCGACCAACCCGGTCAATGGCGAGCGGATTCCGATCTGGATCGCGGACTACGTGCTCGCGGGCTACGGGACGGGCGCGATCATGGCCGTGCCGGCGCACGACGAACGCGACTGGGCGTTCGCGGAGAAGTTTTTCCTGCCGATGCGCGCGGTAGTGGCCGCCGAGCCGCGCCTGCATCTGGGCGGTGAAGCGCCCTGCTCGGTGCCGCCGCTGATGTGCTTCCCTGGCGAGGGGTACGCGATACATTCCGGGCCGCTCGATGGCCTCACGACGGCGGAGGCGAAGGCAGAAATCACGCGCCGCCTGGAAAGCGCGGGTCTTGGCCGCGGCTGCACGAATTTCAAGCTGCGCGACTGGCTCTTCTCTCGGCAACGCTATTGGGGCGAGCCATTCCCCATCGTCTGGGAGGAGGGACGGCATCGGGCGCTGAGCGAGGCCGAACTGCCGCTTTCGCCGCCTGCGATGGACGATTTCAGGCCGACCGGCACGCCTGAGCCGCCGCTCAGCAAGATGAAGGAGTGGGTCCGCTATTCGGACAAGGCGGTGCGGGAGACGAACACCATGCCGCAATGGGCCGGTTCATGCTGGTATTACCTCCGCTATTGTGACGCGCACAACGGTGAGCGCTTTGTCGGCTCAGCCGCGGAGCGATACTGGATGACAGGCACGACCGATGCGAAAACTGCGGTTCCATCGGGTGACGCCACGGCACTGGCGCTCAATGCCGAAGCCTCTGGAGGGAGCGCGCCGCCCGCGCCTGCCCAGCGCCCCAGGCATGGCGGCGTCGATCTCTACGTTGGCGGGACCGAGCACGCGGTGCTCCATCTGCTTTACGCGCGGTTTTGGCACAAGGTGCTCTACGATCTTGGTCATGTCTCAACGCCTGAGCCGTTCCAAAAGCTGGTCAACCAAGGTCTCATTCTTGGCGAGGACGGCCAGAAAATGTCCAAGTCGCGCGGCAATGTCGTCAATCCGGACGATGTGATCACCGCGTATGGCGCGGACGCTTTTCGCTGCTACGAGATGTTCATGGGGCCGCTTGAGCAGACGAAGCCGTGGAGCATGACTGGGGTTGAGGGCATCTCGCGTTTCCTCGCGCGCGTCTGGCGGCTGGCCATGGAGGAAAATCAGGCAGGCGAGTGGCAGCCCGCGATGCTCGGCGAGGCGCCGCCCGACAAAGCGGGTCTCAAGATCATCCACGCCACCATCAAAAAAGTGACCGAGGATATTGAGGCGCTCTCCTTCAATACGGCCCTCGCGAAGATGATGATTTTTGTGAATCACTTCACCGGCGTGGCGCCGCGCCCGAGTGCGGCCTTGCGCACGCTGCTCACCCTGCTGAATCCCTTCGCCCCGCACCTCACCGAAGAACTTTGGCAGCGGCTCGGCTTCGAGCAGGACGGCGCGCGCCCACTTGCCTCCGAGCCGTGGCCGCAGTTCGATCCCGCCCTGCTCATCGAAGATGAAGTCGAGCTGGCCGTTCAGGTGAACGGCAAAGTGCGCGACAAGCTGGTCGTCCTCAAAGACGCGACCAGAGCCGAAATCGAATCGGCCGCGCTCGCCAGCCCGCGAATCCAGGAGTGGACCGCTGGGCACACGGTGAAGAAGGTCGTCGTCGTCCCCGGCAAACTCGTCAATGTCGTGGTCAGCTAATCCGATGCGGTGCCGGGCATCCATCAACAGCCTGTGACTCGATCGGCACCGCCGAACTTCGGCTGCTGAGCGGCGGGTGCGCCGCTTCGGACAAGTGGGCTTCGGCCGAGGGGGCGATCAGTTCCAAGCGCCCCGCGAAGTCCTCCACCAGCGCCGATTGACTCTCCACCCAGTCACCGGAATTGGCGTAAAGAATGCTGCCGATCTCCCGCAGGGCGGGCGAGTGAATGTGCCCGCAAACCACTCCTTGCACCTCGTCGGCGCGAGCAAAGCGGACGATTTCGTCCTCGAACTTGCCGATGAAGTTCACCGCGTTCTTGACGCTCCTTTTCACGTATGAACTAAGCGACCAGTAAGGAAATCCGAGCGTGCTGCGAATCCAGTTAACGGGCCGGTTGAGCCGGAGCAGAAACTGGTATCCGACGTTGCCGATGTAGGCCAGCCACTTGACGTTCTGGATGACGGTGTCAAGTTCGTGGCCGTGAATGACCAGCAGGCGGCGTCCATCGGCGCAGACGTGGATGGCACGCGGCAGAATCGTCACTGCGCCGAACTCACCGTGGAAATCGGCCATGAACTCATCGTGATTTCCGGGGATGTAAAGAATGCGCGTCCCTTTGCGCCCCGCGCGCAGCAGCTTTTGGATCACGTCGTTATGCGCCTGCGGCCAATATCGGCTGCGGCGCAGCGACCAAACATCGATCAAGTCGCCGACGATGTAGAGCGTCTCGAATTCGTGGTGCCGGAGAAATTCGAGCAGCGCTTCGGCTTGCGCCCCCGGGGTGCCCAGATGAACATCGCTGATCCAGCCGGTGCGATGGAGTTGCATCGCGCCATCACGGCAGTTTGCGGACAAGCGTCAAACCCGCAGCTCGCCAGAGCGCGGAAGTTGACCGGATTGTCGCGCGGCTGTCGCGAGATCGTCACCGCGCGTGATTTGCGCGCCCGCGCGGCGTGGATGACCGCGAATTCATTTTCCCTGGCGGGTTCCAGCCATTAACGTGCCCGGCTCATGGCGTTGGTTCAGCAAAATTCGCTCGCAGGGGAAAATCAGGCCCACTTCATTCAATTTCTCATGATGCACCAGCAGCAGGCGCTGCTCGCGCTGGGCGCGCACCCGAATCCGCCACCTGGTGTGCCGCCGCCCAATCTGCCGCTTGGCAAGGCGTTCCTCGATCAGCTTGGCGCCATCGAAGAGCGAACGCGCGGCCACCTCGTGGCGGAAGAGGAGAGCGTCCTCAAGTCGGTGCTGGCCACACTGCGCGCCGCGTACCTTCAAAGAACTGGCGCATGACTTTGCCCCCGCTTTCCATAGGCAACGTGCGGCTCGGCGGACCGAAGCCGCTTTTCATCCTTGGGCCGTGCGTCATCGAGTCCGAAGAGTTCACCTGGCGCATGGCGCGAGCGTTGCAAGGAATCTGTGACAAGGCGGAGGTGCCATGGATTTTTAAGGCTTCCTACGACAAGGCGAACCGCACTTCCGTGCGCTCCTTCCGGGGCTGGCGACGTGCGCGCGGGCAGCCGCTTGCTGGGCGACATTGGGCGCGAACTCGGAGTGCCCGTGACGACCGATGTGCATTCGCCGGAAGACGCCCGGTTGGCGGCTGAGTGGATCGATGTTCTGCAAATCCCCGCCTTCCTCTGCCGGCAGACCGATTTGATCCAGGCAGCGGCGGAGACGGGGCGCGTCGTCAATGTGAAGAAGGGGCAATTTCTCGCGCCTTGGGACGTGAAGAATATCGCGGACAAACTGCGCGCCTTTGGCTGCGAACGTTTCTTCTTCACCGAGCGCGGCACCACCTTCGGCTACAACAATCTCGTGGCCGACATGCGCTCGCTCTCCTGGATGCGCGAAGCCGGTTTTCACGTCGTCTTCGATGCCACTCACTCCGTGCAGCGACCGGGCGGCGCGGGCGATCAGACCTCCGGCGATGGCGATTTGGCGCCGGTGCTCGCGCGCGCGGCGGTCGCGGCGGGTTGCGACGGCGTTTTCCTCGAGACTCACGAGAATCCGGCGCAGGCGCTCTCCGATGGGCCGAATCAGATTCCGCTGGCGGAGTTGCCGCCCTTACTCAATCTCTTGCAGTCCATCCATGCGCTCGTCTCGTAATCTCACCATCGCTGCCGCCGTGGCCACGGCCCTTGTGGCTGCGCCATGGGCGCCGGGCAAAAGCAAACCGAAGGACAAATCGTTTCCGAAGGCGGGTGCCGCCACGCCCGCCCCCGGGTCTGGCGCGCCTGCCGTCGCGCCGGGAGCGACGCCAGACCCCAATAGCGGACGGCTCTCCCTCCCCCTCGTCGAGGGGCGCCCCTCCACTGGACTGAAGATTCCTTACTACGACACGACCGGGCGTTTGCAGATGAATTACACCATCGGCATCGCCACCAAGCTCGACCCCGACCACGTCGAAATGAAGGAGGCGCAGGTGGAGACGTTCAATGAAGAGGGCGAGACCGACATGCACATTGAGATGCCGGTCTCCATCCTGGACCTGAACACCCGCGTCATCACGAGCAACACCAAGGCCACCATCAAGCGCGAGGACTTCATCGTCACGGGCGACAGCGTGGCCTTCAATACCGCCACCAAACAGGGCAAGCTGATCGGGCATGTCCACATGATCATTTACGACCTCCACGATGAAGCCGCGACTCCCACTGAAAAGCCTTCCACCGATGCGCCTGCCCCGGCCGCGCCCTAGTAGCTCTATGCGCCTTAGTCTTTCTCAGGCGAGCGCGCTGCTCGTCTTCGCGCTCACCCCGCCCTTGTCTGCGCAAGCGCCAAAGCCGCTCACGGAGGCTGACCTGCTGAAGACCATCGACACCATTGGCGGCACCGATCCCATCCGGCTGCAGCCTTTGGGCGCGAGTACGCCAGCGCCCGCGGAGGCGCCCGCCACGCCCGGAGCGGCAAAGCCAGGCGAGCGCTCGAGGAACGGGGAGACGGAGATTACCTCCACGGAGGGCTCCTTCGACCAGCATCTGCATCAGGCGATTTTCACCATCAACGTCTTCGTCAAAAATCCGGATTTCACGGTTTACTGCGACAAGCTCACGGCCTTTCTAAAGCACGACGACACCAAGGATGCGAATGGGAATCCGATCCCTGGAAAGGCGGGCGCTCATCCTGCAACACCCGCGCCGGCTCTTCCCCGCGCGACGCCAGTCGGCGTGAACGGGGTTCAACCCGGCAAGCCGAAAAAGGAGGGCGAAAGGACCGGCAAGGCGGGCGGCTTGGAAAAGGCGATCGCCGAGGGGAACGTCGAGATTGTGCAGGACAAGGTCGAGACTGATGGCTCGATCACGCACAACGTCGGGCACGGCACCAAGGCGGTTTACGAGGCGAGCACTGGCGACATCACACTCACCGGTAAGCCGGACGTGACCACCGGCATCAATTCCTGCATTTCGCTCGAAGACAGCGTGGTGATGATCCTGAACCGCGGCGGCCAGATGCGGACGTCGGGCGGAAAGACGAAAACGGTCATCCGCGACTCATCGACCATGCCCGACCAGAACAAGACCAATGCTCATTGAGCCGCTCGTTAAAGCACCCGCGCCTGGCGCGCCGCCCGCCGCCGGTGTGTCGCACTCCGTCTCGGCCAGCATGGACGGCATCCCGCCGATCATGCGTACGGAGAAGTTGGTGAAGATCTACGGCGGACGCGCGGTGGTGAATGGCGTGGACATCGAGGTGCGGCCCGGCGAGATCGTCGGGCTCCTCGGGCCCAACGGCGCTGGCAAGACGACTTCATTTTACATGATCGTCGGCTTGGTGCGGCCCAATTCCGGCCGGGTCTTCTTCCACGAAAAGGAGGTCGGCGGGCTGCCGATGTATCAGCGCGCGCGCCTTGGGATGGGATACCTGCCGCAGGAAGAATCGATTTTTCGCAAGCTTACCGTCGAGCAGAACCTGCTGGCCATTCTGGAGACGCAAAAGCTCTCCAAACGGCAGCGGCTCGCACGGTGCCACGACCTGCTCACCCAGTTCGGCATCGAGCACGTTGCCAAGCAGCTCGCCCTGACGCTGTCGGGTGGTGAAAAGCGTCGCCTCACCATCGCCCGTTCGCTCGTCACCAACCCCTCCATGATCATGCTCGACGAGCCGTTCTCGGGGGTCGATCCCATCGCCGTGGCAGACGTGCAGCAGCATGTTGCCAATCTCCGCGACGCGGGCCTGGCTATCCTCATCACCGATCACAACGTGCGCGAGACGCTCTCCATCGTTGATCGCGCCTATCTGATTTTCGAGGGCAAAGTCATCACCCAAGGGACCAAGGACTTCCTTATCAACGACCCCGTCGCCCGCCAGGTTTACCTTGGTGAGCGTTTTCAGATGTAGGGCCGCTTTACGTAAGGGGCGCGCGGGTGAGCTGGCCATTCACGAGCCGCATGAGGCCGCGGGCGTTCTCATCGCGCAGCTCCATCGGCAGCGAGGACGGGGGAAAGTTTTGATAACAAACTGGCCGCACCCACCGCGCGATCGCCGCGGTCCCGACCGAGGTGAAACGCTCGTCAGTGGTGGCGGGATAGGGGCCGCCGTGGTGCATCGAAGGGCAGACTTCCACACCGGTCGGAAAACCATTGAATATCAGCCGCCCCGCTTTGCGCTCGAGCACCGCGATCAGGGGCGCCGCCTCGGCGAGGTCTTCGGGCGTGCCATGGATCGAGGCGGTCAATTGCCCTTCCAGGCGCTCCGCCGCATGGACCAGATCAGCTAGAGAGCGCGCCGTGACGAGCACCGTCGCGGGGCCGAACATCTCCTCGTGCAACTGCGCCTGCTTCAGGAAGTCCGCGGCGCTCGCCGTGAAAGCCACCGGCCGCCCGTGGGTCTGGCTCCCGTCTGGTTTGGTGTCACTGGCGGCGAGGACCGCCACGCCGCCCGTTCCTTCCGTCGCCGCTACTGCTTTGTCGTAAGCGTCGCGAATTCCTTCATGCAGCATCGAAGCCGGCGCCACTCCGCGGATGGCTTTGCCAAACTGCTCCGAAAAGGCCTGCCAATGCGCTCCCACAACTCCGAAGACCAATCCCGGCTTGGTGCAAAATTGCCCCATGCCGACCGTGACCGAGTTCTTCAAGCCGTCGGCCAGTTGCGCGCCGCGCTCTCGCAACGCGGCTGGCAGCAGGAAAACCGGGTTCAAGCTCGCCATTTCAGAAAACACCGGGATCGGCTCAGGCCGGCCGGCGGCGGCGTCAAAGAGCGCGCGGCCAGCGGCTCGAGAGCCGGTAAAACCGGCTGCTTTGGCCAGCGGATGCTTCACCAAGGCGATCCCGATCTCCGCGCCCGCGCCATGCAACATCGAGAAGACTCCGCCGGGCAGGCCGCACGCCTCGACCGCGCGAGTCACCGCGCTCGCGACCAGTTCCGAGGTTCCGGGATGCGCGCGGTGCGCCTTGACTACCACCGGGCAACCGGCGGCAAGAGCGGAGGCGCTATCGCCACCGGCCACGGAAAAAGCGAACGGGAAATTGCTCGACCCAAAGACGATGACGGGTCCCAACGGTACGCAGCATGCGGCGCAAATCCGGCTTGGGGGGCTGCCGTTCTGGAAGCGCCGTATCAATGCGCGCATCCACCCACGACCCTTCCCGCAGCACTTCACCAAAGAGCCGCAGTTGATTCACCGTCCGCGCGCGCTCACCCGTTAGCCGATCCAGCAGCAGACCGGTCTCGAGGTGCGCTCGCTGGAGAAGCGCGTCCCCCGAGGCCCATGATCTCGTCAGCGATGCGATTGAGGAAACACCGCCCGGTCCTCGGCGGTGGTCCGGCCGTACGTGGCAAAAGCCTCATCCGCCAGCGTGAGAGCGCGCTCGACTGCCGGGGCGGTGCATTCATGAAAGGCGGGTTCGAGCGGTTCGCTGTTCAGCGGGCTGAGCGCGCGAAACTTGCGCCCGCTTTCCTCCACCAGGTGTCCGGCAATGAGGCTTTTTCCATGGAGAGTCGTAGTCATAAGGTGCAGAAGGTGACCGGCAGGCTACTCGCCGGAAGGGAGTCCGCCAAGGCCCCAAAGAGGCAGAAAAAGCCCGGCGGACGCAGGCGCATCCGACGGGCTTTCCTAAGGAAGTGCAGCACTTGGCTGCGCAGGGCCAGTTACTTGACCTCGTACTTGGTGATCAGGATCGTCTTCTTCCCGTCTTTCTCCGAGACGACGCCTTCAACGGTTGCCGCTTTGCCGCCTTTGCAGATTTCTGAATGGAGTTCCTTCGCCTTGTCGTTCGGCTCCGTGAGGATCGTCTCCTTCTTGCCGTCGGCGGACGTCACCTGAATGGCCGCGCGGCATTTTTCAGACTGGTGCAGTTCGCATTTGGCGCAGACGGCCTGGCCTTCGACTTTGGTGTCGGCAGCGAGCAGCGCGGGTGAAAGGGCCAGAGCGAGGGTGAGGGCGAGGATGATGGATTTCATAGGATTGTTGGAGGATTGCGCCAAACGGCGGAAAGCAATCTGCCACCGCCCGATGAAGTCCGCAACCCTTCCTTGCGCCTGCTTTGCACTTGATGGCGCCAACCTGCCGCGCTCCAATCCCGCTGCGCCTGTGCCAGACCTCATCCACCTCTGCACGTGCGGCGACGCGGAGGTGCGCTGGGGTTTGCATGTGGCCCTCTCCTCCGCGCTCCGAGCCCTTGCGCCGAGAGTCGAGGCGCACGTCACGGTCATTGACCTCGGGCTCGCCACGCGGGAAGCGACTCTTTTGCAAGAGACGCTTCAGCGCACGGGACGCCCCTTTCATCTCGAAATCATCCCCGCCAGCTTCGCGCCCTTTGACGAAATGGCGCAAATGCGGCGCTTCTACGGGAGCTTTGCCCCCTATCTAAAGCTTCTCGTCCCAGCGCACCTGCCGCATCTCGACCGCGTGCTCTTCCTGGACGCCGACACCGTCGTGGGAATTGATCTTTGGCCCTTGTATCAGATGGCGACGGAAGGAAACGTCGCCGCTTGCGTCGTGGAAAATCCCATCACCACCGCGCTCGAGGGCGGCTACTACCGTGCCGCTGGTTTTCCAGAGGACGCCGTCTTTTTCAATTCGGGCGTGATGCTGCTCGACCTCGCGCTGTGGCGCCGCGAGGGACTGACAAAGCAGTGCGTGGAACTCGTCCGCCGCCATGGCGCCGCGCTGCTTTGCGCAGACCAGACGGTCCTCAATGTCGTCCTGCGGGGGCGCTATCTTGCGCTCCCCGCACAGTTCAACCGCCTCACTTACCCCAGCTCCCGCGCGATCGACGCCGACGCCACTGGGAGCGTTTGGCACTTGGTGGGGCAGCCGAAACCTTGGGCGCTCCTCGGCGAGTTCTTCAATCAACAAGCCCCGCTTTTCAAACGGCACCTCGATCGGACTGCACTGGCTGGCTGGCGCTCGTACCATCACCTCAGTTGGCACTCCCTCCCGCGCCTGGTGCGCCTCTCCCGCAGCTACTGGAAGGCGTGGAAGACCCGCGATCGCTGAGGATCACCCTCCATTAGCCGGTGTGTGGTAAAATCGATCCAGCGCCTGATTGTAGAACATCCAGCCACGCGGTCCGAGGTGATCGTTCCCATCGCCCAGGAAATTTGTGTCCTGCTGATGATCTTCGAAAGTTTCGACGACTCCCCCGTAGCGGCCCGCCACGAGACGAAGCTTGGCGGCATAAAGCGCCAGCGAGCCCCGGCGGATACCGAGACTCTCGAGGAATGGACCATTCGGAGGTGCGCACAGAAACAGCGGGCGCAAACCGAGTTCATGCAAGCCGCGCACCAGGAGTTCCAAGTGCGTCCACTCCTCGCCCTGCTCGAGTTGATGACGAAAATCCCGGTCTGCCGCTTCATTGAGCAGACCCGGTCCCGGTGCAGCGGCGTGCGGCTTGAGATTCGGCCGTGCCGAAGCTTGAGCGATGAGTTGCGCCCAGTCGAGCGGTTGCAGGAGCTGAGGGGGCTTATGACCAAGCCGACGGGCGTGGACGCTTGCATAGAAAAGCACCTCGAAGTGATCCTGCGCCGCGTCAATGAGGCTTTGCCACTGGGCCAGTGGCTGGGCCACACCCCACAACCAGTGGTCGCTCCAGCTTCCGCCGGCGAGGTGCCTCAGGAGAAACGTGAGCAATGGCTCATGCTCCAGCGTGCGAGGGTAATTGAGTAATGCTCGGGCCAGTTCCTGGCGGAAAGAGAAGGAGAGCCGCGGATTAAGCAACGCTGCGAGCGCCTGCTGCCGGGAAAAGTTGCCCTCGTACTGGTGACCGCCGCCTTTGAAAAACCAGGTCGAGGAGAGCGAAAGCGCGACGCGCCGCCCTCGCACTTGCGGGCCGATCGACGCGATTTTCTGGAGCATGATGAGCGAGGTGGTGCCTGGCTTGCCCACCGGGAAGACCGCAAAGCCACTCGGGTAGCTGCTAAAGAAGAGGCTCGCCTTCTCGGGCACCGGTTTCAGCAGTTCGGAGCTGCCGTATAGCGGCAGGATGTCCTCGCGTTCAAGGGCGCGGCGCTGCAACGCCACCCCTTGATTCTTCATCCGCTCAATCAAGCCGATGCTCGTGACGCCCTCGGTCTCTTTCCGCCGCGCCATGGTTGGCATCATGGCCGTGAAATTCTTCCTCTCATGGCGAATCCCCAGCGTGCTCCCGGTCAGTAGAAGAGCGCCAAACACTGCCGCAGCTGCTAGAAAGCCGCGAAGGTGGGCGTGCGGCGAAGAGGCAAAAGGGGAGCGCACGGAGGGTAGCGGATAGTGCGCTCGGGTGGCGAGGGCGAGTACACGATGCCGCAGGACGCGCTTGGTCGCAATCCCACCGAGAGCCGCGCCACAGGCAAGCGGACTCCGCCGCGGGTGATGACTTTTTTGTAAACTTCTGCTTGCGAGCTACGTAGTTCGATGCGCAAGATTGCTCTCGCAGTTGCACTTACCCTACTCCATGAAAAAACTTCTCCTTGCTCTCGCCGCGTCCCTGGCGCTCACCACTTTGCCCGCCGCGGCGCAAAGCATCGCTTACTACTACGGCACCGTCTCCTCCGCCAATCTGCCGATTGGCGGGAATGCCACCATCACCCCCTCCTCGGCCCTGCTGGTGGTGGACTACGGCTCGGGCGCCGTCGAGTTGATCGCGCTCACGAGCCCGACTCATGCGGGCTCCGCGTTTGACTATAAACTCACGTTCGTCGGCCAGCTGGATGTTGCCGGTCTCTCGAGTAACAACGGCGTCAGTTATACGTACATCGTGCAATCCAACAATCAAAGCTCCAGCGGTGCGGTCGTGGAGCTGCAGAAACTGCTCTACGGGCCCAACAGCCAGGTCGTGCTCAAAGCGGGCTCGGCAGCTCTTTCCATTCCAAAAACGCTGACTGGACCCTTCGTGCTGCTCCAGCAGACGACCACCGGAGCGCCGACCGGTAACGTCAAGTCCGACACCTACAACGTGAGCATCGTCCTGCCCGCGTCGCTCTCCGAAAACGCCAATAATAAATCCTTTAGCGCGGCGGTGAACGATGCCGACGCTTTTTTTGCCGGCATCAATGGCAATAAAGTTCCGTGATCGCTCATCTCTCCCATTGTTCTTCCAAAATTCTGCCACCATGAAAAAACTTCTCTTCTCCATCCTGACCGGCCTTACCGTCTTCTCCATGCCCGCGTTGGCGGATGTCGGCTTCTATTACGGTTCGCTGAACACGGCCACTCTGCCTTTGGGCGGGGCGGCCGGCGCGACGGCGCAGAACGTGGTCGCCGTCGTCGACTACGCAAACCATCAAATCCAGTATGTGACGCTGTCGGCTCCGACGGTCGCTGGCGCCGCCTTTGACTACAAAATCGGCACGGCACAATCCCTTTATATCAACAGCTTCACGAGCAACAATGGAGTCAGTTTCACTTACTTCAGTAATACTGTAACCAACTCGACCGCCACGACGATCGACGACACTCAAATGCTTCTGTATGGAGCGAACGTCCTGCAGAATCTGCGCACCAGCGCGCAGGTTGCCGTGCCCGCAACCATCCAAGGCAACATTGTTGTGGTCAAGAAAAATCCGGGTGCAGACACTGGCTCCGCGAGCGGCGCACAATACAACCTCAATATCGTCCTCGCTGCTTCGGTTTACGAGAACGACAAAGGCCACACCCTCGCTCAAGCCATCTCCGACACCGACGGTGCGCTTGCATTGATCAAGGGCCACAAGGTGCCTTAAGGACAGTGGCTTGAATTAGGCTTGAGGCGACCGTCGCACCCGCGGCGGTCGCTTTCTCATTAGTTTCTGAAGCGCGCCTCGCGGCATCCATCGCGTTCATCGCGCGACCGCCTCTTCATTAGGATGTGGGAGCGAGACCCCGGCAGCTGAGTTGCTCTGCGGACGGCCAGAGCACCCGCAGGCAAAAGCCGAGGGTGAACAGCAAAGCTGCCAAAGGTTGGATAGTCATGGCGGAGGGCGCCCGATTTGCGCGTGTAAAACTGTTCAGGCCCAACGCCAACAGCAGCAGGCCGAGCGACGCCAGCAAGGCCGCGCGCCACCAGCGCGGTGCCGCTTCGCCCCAAGCATTCACCAACGTCAGAATGATCACTGGCGCGAGCAGGACGTAAGTCGCCGACTCCGCCGAAGGCCCCAGGAGCAGCATCCAACTAACGGCCAGGCTAAAGACCTCAACCAGCGCAGGAACCGGACCTCCTCGCCGCCGGACCGCGACCATGCCATAGATCGCCAGCAGCCCACCGCTGGCCACTTGCAGCACTTTATAAGAAGTAGCGTTGATCGGAACACCAGTCGCGTGCAAGACCCGCCATAGATCGCGCGGCGCCTGGGTGATTTTGTAAAGATGCCGGTCATCGTGCAGACGTGAAATAAACCAGTCGTGATATTGGCCAAGGACATAGGAAGGACGTTGAAGCGCGAAACTCAGCGTACCGAGCACGACCAGGGCGATTACAAAGCGCCAGGTAAACTGTCTTGGAAACATCACCACCAAGAGAAGCCCAAGCACGACGGGATACATCTTCAGGTAAGTCGCCAGCGCCACGCAGCCGGCGGTGAAGGTCCAGCGCCTACTCGCGGCTCCAATGGTGGCCAGCATCAGCAAACCGATGACCAGCGGATTCGCCTGGCCGTTGTTGAGATTGCCGAGCGAGAGCGGCAGCAGGAGCAGGAAGACAAGTCCGTACCGCTCCCTGGTGATATGCGGATGCAGGTGCCGACGCAGCCACCACCAGAGCGGCAGCGTCAGGGCGGCGACGTTAATCAGGCGCCATAGCACGTTCCCGAGCGCCACTGGCAGCATCGCAAACGGCGCAAAGGCGGCGGCAACCAATGGACTATACACAAAGCCACCCCACGCGGTGTACAGCGGCTCGCCGTCCCGCCAGTGCTGCCCCGCCAACAGATAAGTGGCATAGACCGAATTCGACGAAGGCTTTGCGGCCGTGCGCCCGAAGACGATCAGCAGTGCGACCATCCACAGAGCAAGCGCCACCCAGCTCAGCGGGGTGAGCCGACCGATGCGCGCCGCCGTGAAGCCAAGGATCTGTTCGAGGTAGGTAAAGATCACCCGCCCATCCATTTTCGACCGGCCTTTCGTCCGGTCCCGAAACGCAATGGGGATCTCGCCGACGCGCAGCAATGGAGCACCGCGAAGAATGATCTCCAAGCCAACTTTGAAGCCGGCTACGTCCGCCCCCAATTCGAGCAGCTTCTCGCGCCGCACCGCAAAGAAGCCCGAGAGGCAATCCCGCACATCGGTCAGCGGCCACGCCAGCAGCGACGCTGCTCGCGAACTCGCCCGCCGCAGCAGCGGCCAGCCCGGCGTGGACCCGCCCGCCGTGTAGCGGCTGCCAATCATCATGTCCTGTGTTCCCGCCAGCACCGGCTCTACGAGGGCGCCAATTTTCTCCGGCGGATGACTCAGATCCGCATCCATCACGACCACCACCTCCGCTTGCGCCTGGCGCGCCCCTTCCACCACCGCGCCTGCCAAACCATCCGGCGTTTCGCGACTGATCAGCCGGATGGCAGGATCCCGTTCGCTCCACGCGCCCATCTTTTCACGCGTGCCATCGGTTGAACCATCATCGACGAGGAGAATCTCGTGCAATCCCGCGCCAGCCTGCGCCAGGATAGCCGCGAGTAGATCGTCGATGTTCTCCGCCTCGTTGAGCGTCGGCACGATCACTGAAAAGCGCGGCACGCCTTGCGGAGCATCAGATTTGACAATCACAGTTCGCTACCCTCCGAACAGAGTCGGCCAGCGCCAAGTACCAAGTGAGGAACGCGCCTTTCTCAAGGAGGCTGCGGAAAACCTCACGCGCGCGACGATGGAGCGCTTGACGCGCGGGGCGTTCCAGCTTATGGGCTGCGCTCGATTTTTGCCTGACTTTTTCTTCATGAAGCCCACTCTCTGTCCTCTCTTCGCTGTCATGGCGCTGGCCTTCGCCTCCGGTTGCGCGAATCGCGATTCCCGCGCGGGCAGCCAAACCGCCTACCTCGGCGGCTTTCACGCCCACGGCGATACCGGCCGCGCCAACTTCGATAACGTCAGCTACTGGGATGGCGATGGCGTCTCTGGTGCGCCTTCCGTGCATATCTCGCTTTCTGAGCAGAGGGCCAATTTCTACAAGGGCGGCGAACTGGTCGGCGTCTCCGTCATCTCTACAGGCCGTGAGGGCCACGCCACGCCGACGGGCACTTTCCGCATCCAGCAGAAGGATCAGAACCACGTTTCGAGCATTTACGGCGATTACATCGACGCGCAGGGGAATATCCTGAAAAAGGAGATCGAGCGCGGCAAAGATCCCATGCCTCCCGGCGGCATCTACGACGGGGCGCGGATGCCCTATTTCATGCGCATCACCGGCGGTGTCGGGATGCACGAAGGCTTTCTGCCAGGCTATCCAGCCTCGCATGGCTGCATCCGCATGCCCGGCTTCATGGCCCAGGCGTTCTTCCGCAGCGTCGAAGTCGGCACCCCCGTTACGATTACCCGCTGAAGCGCGGCCGCTCGAGGCCCGCGCGCTTGCTTGTTGCCACACGGTCTCCGAAACTCGCGGGATGAACCAATCGCAGCAACAGGCGATCGACCGCGTCTTCGAGATACTCAGCGAACACTTCGATCACGTCGCCATCGCGGTCGGCACCTACGACGAGGACAAGCAATACACCACCGCCGCCTCCTTCACCGGCGGAGTTGCTGCCGCCATTGGTCTCTGCCGCCTCTACGAAGCCAAGTGGACCAAGGAACACCTCTGGGGACCCGACGAGCACGACAACGATCTGTAGCGAAGCCGGGTTCGAGAACGGCGCGTTTCCGTTCGGCGCGGGAATATTTGTCGCGCGCCCGCTGGCGCGGGTGAGCGCATAAGTAAGCTTAGGGAGTGGGCAGAAGTTGCTCGTTGCCTCAGTGAAGCTTTTCCGTAGCTGGAGGACAAGGTTCGCTCGGCAGTCTCGAGATAGGCGCAACGTCCCCTCGCGGAGTGTTCATGCCGATAGGGGAACATGCGGCAAGGGTGCCACGCGCGCCGGTTTGCTTTCCCCTAGTGTCGCCTGCGGATGCTCTTGTGCGGAAGCCGGACGGCAGCGAAGGTGGCACCCACGTATGAAGCAAGCCCACTTTCGGACCATGGCGGCGGTCGTTCTGCCGCTGGTGCTGCTGGCCGGTTTGGGCGCGCTGGTCGCAGTGGCACCCTGGAGCTCGGGCGAGGATTTCTTCATGCCGCATGCGCACTGCTATCTTTTCAATCGAGGGCTTATCCTGCTGCACGGGTGGTCAGACTTTCTGATCGGTGTTTCTTACGTGGCGATCTCGACGACGTTGACTTACCTCGTCGTGCGCTCCCGACAGGATCTGCCGTTTCACTGGATGATGCTGGCGTTTGCGCTCTTTATCGTCGCCTGTGGGACGACGCATTTTATTGAAGTCTGGACGCTGACCGCGCTGCATCCGCGCTACTGGCTGGCGGGCGGAGTGAAGGTGCTCACCGCGATCGCGTCGCTCGGCACGGCGGTGCTGCTGCCGCCGCTCGTTCCTAAAATGCGCGGCGTGCTGCAATCATCGCGGCTCGCAGCCGCGCGAAAGGATGAACTGGAGCAGGCGTATGCGGAATTGAGCGAAGTGCATGGACGCGCGATGGCGGCGGCGCCTGGAGCGGGCGCGTTGCCGGCCAGTGCGTTTCCGCCGCGCCCGTTGGACCGCCCGCGCGACCTGGCGGAGATGGCCAAGGAAGTGACGGTCCATGCGCGCGAGCTCGAGCGAGCGAAGCAGGAGGCGGAGGCGGCCAATCGCGCGAAGGACCAATTTCTCGCGGTGCTGAGTCACGAGTTGCGCACTCCGCTCACGCCGGCTTTGGCGGCCGCGAGCAATCTGGAAAATGCCGTGGGCCTCGACCCGAAAGAATTGAACCAGGCGCTGGCGCTCATTCGCCGCAACATTGAGCTCGAGGCGCGCTTGGTGGACGATCTGCTCGACATCACGCGCATCAACAAAGGGAAGCTGGAGGTGCATCTCTCGACGATTGATCTGCACGACAGCATCCGGCACGCGGCCGAAATGTGCAATTCGACCGCGCATAATAAACGGTCCAAGATGGAGTTGCGCCTCGAGGCGGCGGAATGCTTCGTTAATGGCGACGGCGCGCGCATGGCGCAGGTCTTTTGGAATCTGGTCCTCAATGCAGTCAAGTTCACGCCTGCGGATGGACGCGTGATCGTCAGCACTCGGAACCCCGTGCCCGGGCGGGTCTGCGCAGAAGTGAGCGACACGGGGATCGGCATTGAGCCGGAGATGCTCGGGCGCATCTTTGAACCATTCCAGCAAGGCGAAGACTCCACGGCGCGCCGTTTTGGCGGAGTGGGGCTCGGCTTGAGTATTGCCAAAGGCTTGGTGGAGGCGCAGGGGGGCAGCATTGTCGCGCATAGTGACGGGCGAAATCAGGGCTCCAGCTTCATGGTCGAGATGGCGACCGTGCCGGCACCGGTGATTTCGGCGGCGCGTGAAGGCACGGAGGCAGCGTTCTCCAGTGCGCCGCGTTCATTGCGGATTCTGCTCGTCGAGGACCACGAGGACACGCGGGCGGCGCTGACCCGCCTGCTTACCCGGTGGGGGCATGTCGTAGAATCAGCGGCGACGATCTCAAGCGGAGTGATCCTAGGTGGCACCTTCGGGCCGGACTTGCTTTTGAGCGATGTCGGGCTGCCCGATGGCACGGGTATGGATCTGCTGGCGCGCTTGCGTCAGGACCGGATCTTCCCGGCGATCGCCATGTCCGGCTACGGCATGGAGTCGGATCTCGAAGAGACACGGCGCGCGGGCTTCGATTTGCATTTGGTGAAACCTGTCGCCGCGCAGCGCCTGAAGGAAGCCATTGAACGGCTCATGGCAGCGCCTGCAGGATCATCGACCGCGCCCGCTGAGGGGTCGCAGTCCTGATTGCGCCGCGTGGCGGCGAATGATGCCGGGCGAGCGGCGCAATGGCTTCGCACTCAGGTTGCTGGACGACCCCAGTCAGCCGCGTCAGCGCGTGAGATTGCTCTGTTCTTGCAAACCCGATATTCTACACCACCGCCGTCTTGCCGGGGATCGGCGCGCGGGTAGTAGCCGTCGGCGCCCGGCTTCGGGCCGGGGTCGGCGTCCCAGGCGAGGATCTTCGGGAAGAGCTCGATCTTGGAGTTGAGAGCGGCGTCCCACTCCAGTTCCTTGCCGGAGTAGGCGGCCATGCGGCCGAAGATCGCGGTCATGGTGCTGTGCGCGCCGTACTCTGCTTCGCTGTACGGCTTGTCCGCGCGGATGGCGGCGAAGAGGTCGTCGTGCTCCTGCTGGTACGGGTCCTTTGTGCCCTCGGCTTCGTAGCGCCATTGGTTCTCGCCGAGAGATCTTGTAGCCGCTGACGTCGCACTTGCCTTTGGTCCCTGCACCGAACTCGGAGACGCTGTTCCAGCAGCCGGGCTGATGGCGGCAGTAGGAGTAGCAGATCGAGCCGTCTTCGTACTCGAATTCGGTGGCGAAATGATCGAAGATCTCGCCGTCGTCGGGGCTGCTTGGTAGATCTCGCGGCCGCCCATGGAGCGCGCCTTCACAGGGTGGCCGTTCTTCACCCAGTTGATGACGTCGAGATTGTGGATGTGCTGCTCGACGATGTGGTCGCCGCAGATCCAGACGAAGTAATACCAATTGCGAAGCTGGTATTCCATCTCGGTCAGCGGGCGGCCGTACGCGCTTTCTCGAGATCCGCGCGCTTGTGCTGCCAGGGGCGCTGGCCATTCCAGTAGCAGCGCATGGAAGTGATGTCGCCGATGGCGCCGTCGTGCAGCCGCTGCATCGTCTCGATATAACCGGCCTGGTGATGCCGCTGGAGGCCGACGCCGACCTTCAGATTCTTCTTTTTCGCTTCCTCCGCGGCGGCGAGGAACGCGCGGACGCCGGCGGCGTCGGTCGCGACCGGTTTCTCGGTGAAGATGTTTTTGCCCTGGTGCACCGCTTCTTCAAACATCATCGGGCGGAACCCGGGAGGCGTGGCAAGGATCACCACGTCCGCCAGTTGCGATTGCGTGCTTATAGGCGTCAAAGCCGAGAAACTGGCGCTCCTTCGGCACATCGACCGCATCGCCATGCTGCTTCTTCAAGTTGCCCAGCGAGCTCTGCAGCCGGTCTTCATGAACGTCGGCCATGGCGACGAGCTTGACCGGGCCCTTGGTTGGAAGTGCTCAGCGCCTGATTCGCCGCGCCGGAGCCGCGTCCGCCGCAGCCGATCGAGCGCGAGCTTGAGTTCATCCGAGCCGGTCGCGGCATGGGCGAAGCGCTCAACGGGGAGCGCGCTGAGCAGCGCGGCCCCGCCTGCGAGGGCGGAGGAACGCTTCAGGAAGGAGCGGCGCGACTGAGTATGCTCGGGAGGATGAGTGGAGACGGTTATTCATGGGGACAGAGTCAATTCACGCCCGGGTTCAGGAGTCCGTGTCGCCGGGCAATTTTCTTTTTGGTATCTTCTTAAATCGTAAGCCAGCCCTTTTCCTAGGGAAGCGGTGAAGAATTCATCAACGAGCGTGCGGCGCAAATGAAACGCCGCCCGCCTCAGGTCAGTGTTCGCCAGCAGCCTTTTTCACCCCTGGGATATCCTGCTCCACCCCGCTATTCCAGTACTTCATCTTCTTCGGCGCTTCGGCATCTTCAGCGGGCGGACGATGCGGAAGCCGAGGAACTGCGCATCGGTGTGATACCAGATGCTCTTCGGGCAGTTGCGGGTCCTGGATCTTCCACGCGGGATCGGAGGCGCGGCGCGCGGCGCAGCGGAGCTTCGCCGGGTCGTCGTCATCCCAGGAACCGCCGCGCGCGACGTGCGGATACGGCTTGGTGGCTTTGTTCCAGGGATTCGCGAGCCGGCGAATTGGCGTAATAGCGCGGGGTCGTACTGGTCGAGCGTCCACTCGATGACATTGCCGAGCATGTCGTAGAGGCCCCAGGGATTCGGCTTCTTCTTGCCGACCTTCTGATACTTGAAGTCGCTGTTCTTGCCCCACCAGCAGTACTCGCCGATCTTCGACGGATCATCGCCCCAGAAGTAGGCGGTCGTCGTGCCGGCGCGCGCGGCGTATTCCCACTCCGCCTCGGTCGGCAGGCGGTAGAAGTGGCCGGTCTTCGCGCTCAGCCATTCGCAATATTTGTTCGCCGCGTGCTGCGTCATGGAGATCGCCGGGTAAGCCGTCCTTGCCCATGCCGAAGCTCATCTCCACATACGGCTGCGTCGGGTGCGTGACGGCGTCGGTCAGCTGGTTGAGCGCCGGGTCGAGCTGCTTCGTCTGCGCGCGTCTTTTTCTCCTCGTCGGGATACATGAAGAGCTCGAACTCGTTCCAGGTCACCTCGCATTTCTCCATCCAGAAGGGCGAGATCGCGACCTCGTGCGACCGGCCCTTCGTCGGGCTTGTGGCCCGGCTCGGTGTCCGGGCTGCCCATCTTGAATTTGCCGCCGGGGATCGGCACCATGTCGTAGGTGACTTCCGAGCCGGGGATGGTCGTGCGTGAAGGGCTGCATCTCCTTCTCGCTCGCCGGCAGCGGGGCTGGTCGCGATGCGCTTGTAGATCTCGGCGACCAATCCGCTTCCGTCCGCCGTCGCCCGGCGCCACGGCTGCTTCTTGCGCGCCACCAGCGGTGCGGCGCCGTCCGGCCAGTTCGGCGCCCTTCCTCGATCCACTTCTTGATAAGGTCGGTCTCGGTCTTCTGAGAGGCGCTCCAGGCGTTGGTCACCTTGTTGCGCGGCGGCATCAGCTTCTTCGCGTCATCGGGCAGGGTCGTGGTCGTGTAGAGTTTGCTCTTCTCCGGCTTGCCCGGGACGATCGTGGAGGCGACATCGAAAGCGCCGCGCTCGGGTGGAGAGATCGACATCCGTGCGGCCCTCCTCGAAGTCGGTCCCCTTCGGATTATGGCAGCGCACGCAATTCGTTTCGAGGATCGGGCGGATATCCTTGTCGAAGTCGACGGCGGCGCGCGCTGCGAGCGGGACCAGGGCCAGCGTGGAGACGAACAGGAGGGCGGAGGTTCTCATGGGGAGCGGGAGAGAAAGATGGAGTTGCGACCGCGCGGTGTCATGCGCGGAGATGGCGCCGGCTAGGGATGGCTGCCGAGATATCGGGTGAGGCCCATGATGGCGCCGTCCGGGAAGCACATGAGATTGCCTTCGCCATGAGCATCGGCGATTTCGATGAGCCAGGGCTGCGTCGCCCAGCGGCGCGGGGTGAAAGGGCTGTCGTCAAACGGCGTTGGCACGTAGTGGATTTTGATGTCCTCAGGCTTTTGGTCGATGAGGTGTTGCTCGCGCATGATGGTCGGGCAGGTCCAGGCGGAGAGCGGAATGTGGTACCGCTCGAGTTCATGGACCCACCACTGATCAAAGCCGTCCTCGCCCATTTCAAACGGGCACTGCGGCCAGTGGCCCGTATCCTGGAGATCGAGCTCCAGGGCGACATGGATGTTGCGCAGGTTGCCCATGCAACGGACGACATCAGCGCGAGCGGCGGCATTTTGCGTAGCACGGAAGATGCAGAGGATCAGGATGGCCAGGATGGCCATGACGACGAGCAGTTCAGCGAGGGTGAAGCCGCGGCGGGCGAAGGCAGGCTCCGCATGCCGTACGCCGGCTCGCGCCGGGCAAGGAGCCGGAGGCGGCCAGCGGATTGCTCCACAAAGGTGATGCCGGGTAACGCGCCGGCTAGGGCGTCCCGACGGGGGTCGTCGTCGGGCCCGTGGTCGGCTGAGTCGGAGTGAGCGGCGGAATCGAAGCGAAGTTATTCAGCGCATTGTAGGAGCGCGTCGTCGTCCGGGAGCCGCGCACCTTGAACTTCGACTCGCTGCGGACCACTGAGGCTTGCGCGACGGGAGTCGGTCGTAAAAGATATTGGTTAGCGCAGGCTTGGTCGGTGGTTTGCGTCTGCGAAGGAAGATTGACGAACTGTGGGTTGAGCGCGGTCGAGCCCGGCAGCACACCGCAGCATTGGAGGTATCGGAGAGCGTACCTTTGCCGCTGAAGAGCAATCGTTGGGGATAGCCGCTGATTTTGGCGATGAAGGCACCCTCAACCGAGGAGCGGACGGTGATGGTTTGGCCAGCGGAAGTGGTCGTCGCGCTGGCGCCCGTCGTTTCCGTCGGCAGGGCGGCGACGCCGAGCAGAGCTGCGGCGACTTGTTTCGACGAAAGGTCGGCGTTGCCCGAAACCGTACCATAATTGACCGCTCCATCATGGAAGACCGCGAAGCCGGCCATTGCCTTCAAAGCCCTCGTAGCTGCCGATGCCGAAAGTCGCCAAACCGGTCAGGTTTTTACCCGTGAAGACGGCGGAATAAGTGCCGTCTGGATTCTGGCCGGGGACCAGTCCGTCATCGAAGGGTCCGCCGTAGAGGGCATGGCTGGGCGCTTGCGAAATCAGCAGGCTGATCAGGATGATGGGGGCGGTCTTTTTCATGGCAAGAGAAGGTCTGAGCGTGGTGGCGCCAGCGAGCCGGAGCGCGCGGGCGGAAGATTGGTAGGGGTGGTGGAGCGGGGTGTCAAGAATTCTGATGCACGGCGAGAAGAGGTTTTTCGCTGCGCATAAAAGCGAGCGCCTGGGCGAGGGCGCGTCCGCGATGGCTGAGTCGATTTTTCACCTCGGGCGGCAGTTCGGCGAAGGTGGCGCACTCGCCGTCCGGAATGAAGAGGGCGTCGTACCCGAAGCCGCCGGCGCCGCGTTCACGTGGAATGATGACGCCCTCGACAGCCCCCTCGAAGTGGCCGAGGAGTCGCCCGCCTTGGGCGAGCGCCAGCGCGCAGCAAAAGCGGGCGGTGCGCGAGCGGCCCCGTGCCTCCACCCGGTCGAGTTCCGCAAGCAGGCGCGCGCGATTCGCCGCATCGGAGGCGCCCTCGCCGGCATAGCGCGCCGAACGCACGCCGGGCGCGCCCTCCAGCGCCTCGACTTCCAGGCCGGAGTCGTCGGCGAGCACGAGACCCGGGAAGTGCGCTGCGGCCGCCAGCGCCTTGATCTCCGCATTGGTGCGAAAAGTGAGCCCCGTTTCCTCGGGCGCCGCCAGGTGCGGGAACGCCGACAGGTCGGTGACGGACCACTCCGGTCCGAGCAGCGCGCGGACCTCACCCGTTTTGTGCGGGTTGCCGGTCGCGAGCAGCAGGGCGGGATGGGGAGTGGGCGTGGACATGAGCGGCGAAGAGATCAGAATCAATGTTCGGTTAGGCGAGTTGTGGGTTCCTGGTTTGCTAGGAGACTTGCTCAGTCCCTCACCGCCTCCTCGGCGCGCAGCGCCGGCGCGTGGATCTGGGAGGCCATCCAGAGCGCTTGCTGCAGGCGGGCGAGGTGTTCGGGGTCGAGCACTTTTTTGCCCTCGAGGGTCGGTGACGTAAAAGCTGTCGATCGCGGCGCCTTTCTCCGTGGTGATGCGGGAGAGGGCGATCTGGATTTCGCTCTCAGCGAAGGCGCAGAGGAGATTGTAGAGCAGGCCGAGCCGGTCGGGCGTTTGGATATCGACCAGGGTATAGACGGGGTGGGCGTCGTTATCGATGATGATGCGCGTGGGGAAATCGAGCTCCTGCGAAAGATGATAGCCGCGGCGCTTGAGGGCCTTCTCGAGCAGCGGCATGAAATCGAACTGCTCGTGCGCCAGCGATTGCTTGCAGCTTCTTCTCCACCTGCGCCATGTCGCTGCTCGTCCGTGACGGCCTCGAAGGTCGGTGTTGCAGACGCGGAAGATATCGAGCACGAGATTGTCCGCGCGCGTGAAGACGTCGGCGCCGAGAGGATATTCAGTTGCGCGACGGAGAGCGAGCCGGCGATGCGGGCGAGCAGTTCCGCGCGGTCCCAGCCGCAAAACCAAAACTCGCGTGTGGCCCTTGTTGGGCTGCGGCACCCATTTGATGGCCGGCGCGAGCGGCATCGGTCGTTTTCGCGCGCCTCGAGAAAGGCGCGGAAGAGCCGGATGTGCTCGACGATGGCCGCGACGGCGTGGGTCTGGAAATAACGATCCGGCATGTACTCGAAATGCGCGTCGATCTCGTCGTGGTAATCGGCCGCCATTTTGCTGGTGACCACGGCGTGCAAGCCTTCGCGCTCGACCTGGCGCGCGCGCGGTAGAAGGCCTCGCCATCGGCCAGGTAGAGCGAAGTGTTGTGGTGGAGATGCCAGACGAGCGTCTCCTTCCAGTCGGACCAATTCTGGTCGCCCGTGCCCTGCCCATCGGCGAGCGTGAGCAGCATGAGCGCATCGAGATTGGCCTGCGTTTTCATGAGCGCCGGCGAACTCCGCGATGGTCGCGGCGTCATCGAGATTCCGCCGCTGCGCGATGCTCGAGAGGACGATGTGGTGATCGACGAGGAAGATGAGCGCCTTGCGCTGCTCGGGCGGGAGTTGCAGGCGGCGCGGCGACTTTTTGCGCGAAGAGGGCGCTGGCCTCCGCATGGAGCCGCGCGTTGGCGGCCTTGCCGGTATCGTGCAAGCAGGAGCGCCAGGTAGAGGATGCCGGGGTTCTCCGAGCTTTTGGAAGAGCTTGCGGTATTCCTGGAGTTTCGGCTCCGGCGGTATCGATGACGCGAATCGAGCTTTTCGATGCAGACCAGCGTGTGCTCATCGGCGGTGTAGCGATGGAAAAACTCGTGCTGCACGAGGCAGGTGAGCTGGCCGAACTCCGGGATGTAGCGCCCGAGGAAATCGACTTGATGCATGGCGCGCAGGATCGGCCCGACCTGGCCTTTGCGCGAGAGGATGGCGAGGAAAGTCTCGCGCGCGGCCTTGGCATACTGAAAGGTGCGATCGACCAGATGCAGGCGGCGGCGGACGAGCTGCTGCAGCTCCGGGCTGAGCTGCAGGCCGCCGCTGCTGCATGTGCTGAAAGAGCCGCATCATGCGCGCGGGCTCCTGGCTTGAAGATGCTCGTGGATCTCCGCGTGAAGAGCCGTCCGTCGCAGGCTGTAGAAGCCATCGAAATGCTCCGACGTTGTCGGCTTCGCTTTCCGCAGGAAGCCGAGCAAGCCGCCGCGCTTGCGCATGCGGCTGAGCTCCGAGAGCGAGAGCCGCTCGGAGAGCAGCTCGGTGATGTTGTAGATGTTGCGCGCGTGCTGGTAGTAGTCGCGCATGAAGGCCTCGCTGCGGCGCAGGATATTCTTTTGCGGATAGTTCAGCTTGTTGGCGAGCTGCAGCTGCTGGCGACATGACGATCACGTCCGCGGAGCGCTTGTTCATGTAGTGCAGCTCGGTGCGGACGCGCAGGAGAAAATCGTAGGCGCGATCGAGCTGGCGGCGCTTCGCTCTCGTTGAGCAGCTTTTTCTCGACGAGCCCGGCGGTCGATTGCACGCGCTCCTTGAAAAAGCTGATCCAGAGCAGGTTCTGGTAGTCGCGCAGGCCGCCGCAGCCGTTTTTGATATTCGGCTCCTGCATGTAAACGGTCTGGCCGAATTTCTCGTGCCGCTCCTCTGGTTGGCGATGCGGTCCTGGATGTATTCGTCGCTCGTGACCGACGACGCAGCGCTTGATGAACTCGGCGCGGAATTCCTTAAAGAGCGCACTGTCGCCGGCGACCAGGCGCGCCTCGAGGAGCGACGTCTTCGAGAGCATGTCGGCATTGGCCTGCTTGCGGCGCCTCGGAGATGGAGCGGGTGGAGTGGCCGACTTTGAAGCCGACATCCCACAGCATGTAGAGGATCTGCTGGATGACTTCGCTGAACTGCGCGTCCATCTGCTTCACCGAGTCCGGGATGCAGGAACATGATGTCCACATCGCTGAAGGGATTCAGTTCGCCGCGCCCGTAGCCGCCGATGGCGACGAGCGCGAGGCTGCGGCAGGGCGGCGGCGTGCGCCGTTGGCCTGGCCGAGCGCGTTCTCGAGCAGATGCCGCAGGACGATATCGACCAGCGTGGCGCGCTGCGCGCAGATTTCGCGTCCGCCGCCGCCGCGTAGTGCTTCAGCCGGATGCGGTGGTTCTCGATCTTCAGGAACTTCTTGTAGAGACGCGAGCAGCTCATTGGCGGAGGCGCTCCCTTCGCGAGCAGTTGCTGCTCGGCGTGGGCGAGGACTTTTTCGCTTTGAGAAAGCATGGGTCAGGAAAGAAGAGGCAGCGAGGAAGCGTTGAGAAGGAAGAGATCTGGAAGGGAGGAAGGAGTGCCGCCGGGTAGCGCGGGTGTCCCGCCTGCCGGGTCGGGCGTCCCGCCTGACCCACCGCAGTCGGAGGAGGGTCTTAGCCGCCAACGACGCTCAAATGGTTCGTGCGGGAGACGGAGATTAAGATGGTCAGCATGAGTTGGATTCGGAAAGCCCCAGCACGAACAGCGGGCGTCAATGCCGGCGGTGGGTCAGGCGGGACGCCCGACCCGGCGGGCGGGACGCGCCACCCTACCCCGGCGGCACGCGGGCGGCTGGCGAGCGATGGCCATGTTTGCGGCATTGGGAAATTGATCTGTGTTCCGTGCGGACATTCGTCCGGGGCTCAACCAGTTTTATGGTTTTTTCATCCGTTGGAGACGGCGGCGAATGTCGCCGAGAATATCGGCCAGCTCAGATTGATCGGAGTCAGAGATGTGCGGAGCGAGGGAGTTGAGGAAGAAGGAGTCGGGTTCCCGGGAGCGGGAGAGGAGTTGCGTGAGGTCGGCCTCGTAGATGGCAATGCGGTCGAAATCGAATTGGCGGTACAGGCTGGGCAGCGCAAAAAGCTTGAGAAGAATGAGGCCATCAATGGTGGCCGTGGCGAGCTGGCCGATCTGGTAATCCATGGGTGCCGTGAAGCGCGCAGCCACGAGATCGAAAACCGGATGCTCAGCGAAGAGAACATCGACTCGCAGCCCCTGAAATGTCCCATGGGCAAACATCTCGGAGCGCTCGTGAACTTCGAGCTCCGGGAGTTGCGATAGCCCGGGAGTCGAGAGGATCAGATCCAAGTCCTCGGTGTTGCGACCCGGGACATGCTGCAAGAGGGCAATCCCACCAACGACGACCAGCGGGATGTGCCGGTCGTTCAGCAGGGCCAGAAAATTGGTGACGACAGTCAGGTAATCGGCATCCATGGGGTTGCCCCAAGTGGTGGGATTCGCCTCATGCGCGAAGGCGATGATCTGTCCTGGATGGAGCAGGGTGGACATAGATCAGTCTCGCGGGCTCAGAGTTTGATCTCGTAGCGTTTCAGCTTCGAGTAGAGCGTCGGGCGGTGGATGCCGAGGATTTCGGCGGCTTTCTTCTTGTTGCCGTGTGCTTGCGCGAGCGCTTTGAGGATCGTTTCGCGCTCCTGCTCGTCGAGGTTCAGGGTGTCGCCGCCGTTGATCTTCAGGGCGGCATCCTGCAAGGCTGGCGGCAGAGTCACTTCCCGCGGCAATTGCTTCGCCCCGAGCAGGTCGTGCTCGGCGAGGATGACGCTGCGCTCGATGGCGTTTTGCAGCTCGCGGATGTTGCCCGGCCAAGGATACGCCATCAGGCAGTCGAAGGCCTCGGGCGTGATCTTCGGCTCGTGCTTGCCGAGCTGTTCCGCGAAGCGCTCGAGGAAGGTCGCGACCAGGGCCGGGATGTCCTCCGGCCGCTCGCGCAGCGGCGGGATGTCCACCTGAAAGGTATTCAGCCGGTAGTAAAGATCCTGCCGCAGCACGCCGGTGCGCAGCGCCTCGGGGATGTGGCGATTGGTCGCGCCGACGAGCCGGAAATCCGAGGCGATGGTCTGCGTGCTGCCGAGCGGGCGGATACTCGCGCTCCTGCAGCACGCGCAAAAAGCGGGTCTGCAGCTCCGGCGGCATCTCCGCGATTTCATCGAGAAAGAGCGTGCCGCCCGCGGCCTCCTGGATCATGCCGGGGAAGTCGGAGACCGCGCCGGTGAAGCGCCCTTCATGTAGCCGAAGAGCTCCGCCTCGATCATGTTGGCCGGGAAAGCCGCGCAGTTCAGCTTCACCAGCGGCTTGCCGGCGCGCTTGCGAGAGGCGATGGATTTGGTTGGCCATCACTTCCTTGCCGACGCCGCTCTCGCCGAGCAGCAGCACATTCGCCTCGGTCGGCGCGACGCGCGATTGATCAGCTCCTGGATTTCCTGCATCGAGCGGCTCTTGGCGACGGGCGCCAGCTGCCGCTCGGCCTTCTCGAGCTTGCGGGTGAGGATCTGCTTTTCCGTCGCGCAGGCTGGCCGCTTCGCGCTGAGTTGCCTTTGCTCGAGCGCCCGCTTGACGAGGCTCATCAACTCCTCCGGCACGTACGGCTTTTGGATGAAATGGAAGGCGCCGAGCTTGATCGACTCGATGGCGTTTTCCAGCGAGTCGTGCGCGGTGAGAATGATGACCGGCAGCTCGGGGAAATCCGTCGCGCAACTCGCGCAGGACATCGATGCCCTCGGCATCGGGCAGGCCGAGATCGAGCAGCACGAGGTCGGGCGTCTGGCCGGCGAATCATGCCGAGGCCGAGCGAGGCGGTATTGGCCAGATGCGCCTCGTAGCCATGCCTCCGCAGGAGCGCCTCGAGGGTCAGGAGGATCGGGCGCTCGTCGTCAATGACGACGACGTGATGCGGGGCGGCAGGACTCATGGAGGAGTGGCGAGCGGCAAGTGTACACGGGAAAGGAGGAGCGCGCGTGCGGAATCGAAATGAAATGCTCAGGGTGCCCCCCTGTTGCGCGAGCAAGCTGGCGCGCGCGGAAGAGACCGAGGCCATAGCCGCTGCGCGCGGCTGGAAACAAAAGGCTCGGTGCCCCAGGCCTCCGGCGCGACGGGCGGCTCCGCTTTCTCCTCGGTGATTTCCAGCGCGAGGCTGCGCCCTTCCGTGAAGGCGCGCGCGCTGATCGCTTGTTGCTCGCGCTGAAACTGGAAGGCGTTGCGGAAAAGCTCCGTGAGCGCGCCGAAGAGCGCCTCCACATCGACCTCGATCCCTTCCTCGCCGAGCGTGACTTCCCAGGCGACCTTGCCCGCCTGCTCGGGGAAAAGCTTCTGCAGCCGCTCGCGCAGATCTTCGATCAGGATGCCGGCGGTGTACGTCACGCGATTCGGCGAGGTCGCCTGGAAGTTTGACGAAATCGAGGAGAGCTGGCGGGCGGAAAGCTGCACGAGATCGCGCAGCCGCCGGACTTCGCCAGTGGCTTCAGGATCGGTGACCAGTTCCGTGATGTAGGCCGCTTGCAAGTCGATGGAATTTAGATTATTGCGCACGTCGTGCGTAAGTTGCCGGACAAAAGCCGCGATCCGCGGGAGCGGAACGAGGTGGGCTTCGGGCGCGGGGGAGATTTGGTCAGGAGACTGCATCATGCTTCAAAAACGCGTCGGCCCCGGCCTTTGCGCCCTCTTTTCTACGCCAACCCGTGCGATTCTCCGCAAGGTGTTGCAGAACGTGATACACTGTTTCCACATCGCCGGTTCCCAGTGAAGCCGCGATTTCCTCAGCAGTGCGGCTCTGTCCGGTGCTGGCGGCGACCGCCTCGGCGACGCGCTTTTGCAGATCGAGCACGGCTGTGGCGGCCTTTTTGCCAGCTTCGACGCCGGGCTGGTGGTAGGCATTGACATTCACCAGCGAGCCGTAGAAGCCGACCGCCCGCTCGTACAGCGCGATGAGCGCGCCGACGGTGAAGGGCGTGACGTAGGGGAGGCAGACGGTGATCGACTCGCGCCCGCTCTCGTAAAGCGCGGTGCGCGTGCCGCGGAGGAAGCCTTGGAGGTAATCGCCAGCGGTCACGTCCCGGCTCGACATCGAAAGCGGGCAGGGCGCGATCCTGCCGCACTTCGATAAAGGTGACGAAGAAATTGTGCACGCCGTCGCGCAGCTGCTGGACATAGGCGTGCTGATCGGTCGAGCCTTTGTTGCCATAGACGGCGATCCCCTGGTGCACCGTCTGCGCCATCGCGATCGAGCGCTTTGCCGAGCGACTCCATGACGAGCTGCTGGAGGTAGTTGGAAAAGAGCACCAGCCGATCCTTGTACGGGAGGACGACCATATCCTTCTCGCCGCGTCCCTTTCCCGGCGTAATGCCACATGAGCGCGAGGAGCATGGCGGGATTGGCGAGCGTCTCGCCGGTGCGCGTCCAGACATCCATGGCGGCGGCGCCAGCGAGCAAGCTCGCCATGTCCGATGCCCTGCAGCAGGAGCGGCACGAGGCCGACGGCGCTCATGACGGAGGTGCGGCCGCCGACCCAATCCCACATCGGGAAACGCTGGAGCCACTTTTCGCGCGTGGCGAGCGCATCGAGTTCGCTGCCGGCGCCCGTGACGGCGACGGCGTGCGCGGCGAAATCGAGGCCGGCCTTGGCGATAACGCGCCTGCGTCTCGACCATGCCATTGCGCGTCTCCTTCGTGCCGCCGGATTTCGAGATGACGACCACCAGCGTCTGCCCGAGCTTCCCTTCGAGCTGCGCGAAGACCCGGTCAAAGCCATCGGGATCGGTGTTATCGAAGAAGTGGAGGCGCGATGGGGTCGTGCGTGGTCGCCGAGGGCGTCGGCGACGAATTGCGGGCCGAGCGCCGAGCCGCCGATGCCGATCAGGAGCAGATCGGTGAACTTCCGCTCCGCATGCACCTGCTGCAGCGAAGGCGCAGAATGGCGGCATTGGTCTCCTCGATCTCGTGGCGCAAATCGGGCGTCGGCGCGAGTTGCGGCGCGCGGAGCCAGTAGTGGCCGACCATGCGGTTTTCGTCGCGATTGGCGATGGCGCCCGCCTCGAGGTCGCGCATCTCGCCGAAAGCGCGCTGCGCCGCGGGTTCCATCCGGGCAAAGAAGTCGTCCGGGAAATTCATGCGGGAGATATCGAGCAAAAACCCGAGCGCCTCGTGGCGCAGGAGGTAGCGTTGGTAGCGTTGCCAGAGAGTGGATGGTGAGAGGGGCATGGTGGTGAGGCGCGTGGGTGAGTGAGACAGTGATGAGTAAGCAGGGAGAGGACAGGGAGTCGAGCGGGAGAGTGCGAGGGGGGGTGGAGGGGGTGGAGGGGGTCGTAATCTTGCTCGTGCTCGTGCTCGATGACGAGTACGAGCAAGAGCAAGAGGGCGAAGAGGCGAGGGCGGCGCTCGGCGTTTCCGGAACGGATTGTCGATGGCTGGACCTCTGCTCACTGTTTGCCGGCGGCGTCACCCGGCGTACATCCCCGGTGGGTAGTCGGAGTCGGGCGGGGCGGTGTACACCTGGACTGGCTCGTGGTCCTGAAAGATGCGGACCATTCGCTCGAACTCCTCCTGCAACTCGCGCGTGCGGAGTTCGGCGGCTCGCTGGCGGAGGGTTTCGGGATCAGGCGGGGGATTTTCGGAACTCTTTTGGGTGTTGCGGGCGCTGGGTGAGCTGGGGTTTTCGGGAGAGGGGGAAGAGTGGAAAGGAATGGGGCTCGTTTCTCCCATGCTTCCGGTGGCTTCCATCTCCTCTGTAGCCGTCGCCGCTCCCGGCTCTGCGGTATTTTCGGAACTCTTTGGCGTGTTGTCGGTGGCGCTGTCGGGGTCGGTGTCGTAGGGCGGGGCGTTTTGGGCCAGCGCCTCGGCGAGGGCGGCGTCCCAGCGCTGGCCGGTCGGGCCGTCGGGGCCTTCTTCCCAGTAGGCCTTCAACTCGCGCTCGCGCATGTCTTGCATCTGGCTGAGGATTTCCTCGGTCATGATGAGGCTGCCGTCGGGCAGGTAACGGTCGTCGTCGAGCGGCACGCCGGGCGGGCGGGTCCACTCGACGGGTTCGCCGTGGCCGTCGTAAAGGCAGCGGCCGCCGTCGCCCGGTTTTGGTCCGTAGCGGACGGGCGGGGGCTCGGCGCGTTCCTCGGCGGCGGCGGGGCGGCGTCCGCGCGGGAGCGCCGGCGGGGCGTCGAGGGAATGCTTCATCCCCTGTTCGTGCGCCCACTTTTGAGCGCGCCAATCCTTCTGGCCATCGGGATGGGTTTTGCTCAGGGCGTTGATCATGCGCTCCTGGAGAAAGCGGGCGCGGGCGGTCTCGACTTCGTCGCCGAAGTCTTCGTCTTCGTCCTTCCAGCGGGCGGTGGTGCTGCGGGGCACGCCGGCGAGCAGGCCGGCGTGAGTGAGGGTATGGCCAAACTCCTCGATGGCGTCGCAGATTTTGGCGGTGAGTGCGGGGGTGCGGCGGCCAGGGCGCCCGCGCGGGCGGGCGGCGGCGGGTTCGGCGGACGGATCGGACAAATCCGGCAGATCGGCCGAATCGGTGGTGTGAGAAGCGGGCGCGCCAGCCGGCGCGGCGGCAAATGAGGAATGGCTCATTTCCGCATTGTCTCACGGTTCTGCGCCAATCCTAATTGACCGGGGAAAATAGTTGAAAAAAGAGGCGACGTGGGTCTTGCAGGCGCTGAGGCCAATCAGCTCCAAAGCGCCCGTTTCCGTAGGAAAAGCGGCCGATTGGAGCTGATCCTCAAGCTTCTCGAAAGGAGCCGCTGAGGCCGCTGAAAAGCGAGCGCGCGGGGGCCCTGAATTTGGTTGCCACTTGGGGCGGATCGCCGTCGCGGCGTGGAAAGGAGGCAGGCTTTCAAGGCAGGTTCCAGGGAGGGGCGGTATTCGTCGCATCGCGAGGTTTGATGCTGCGATGCTGAGTCGTTCACGCACGTTGAAAATATCATTTCGCTTGCAGGACAATGTGTATTTGAAAATCCTGCGCACCAGAATTTTCGAAACATGCACCTCCTCGTCTCTCCGTTGCGTCGCCTGCTGCTGCTCCTCTGTTTCATGGCAAGCGCTCCCTTCTGCGAAGCCCAAATCGGCGCGCAACCGTGGACCGACCTCGTCAACATCTATGGCTCGCCCATCAACTACACAGGCGGCGGGTTGGACGAGCAGCACCACATCTGGATCAATCCGGCGGATCACACGAGCATCGAATGCTACTTCCGCATTCAAAACCGCTACGCCCAGAAGCTGACCATCGGTCTGCGCGTCTATGAGATCAATAGCGAACTTGGCAAGCCATACGAAGACACGGAGATGACGGTGGGTGCCAGCGCCCTGAGCGGTGAATCGGAATACTTCCTGGCTGATAACATCGATCATCTGGCGGTACTTTACTTGCAGGATGCTGCTGGCAATTACCTGTTCGGGGGACCTAACTACCCACCGATCACCCCCTCCTCTGGCAGTCAATTGCCACCGCCGCCGAATGGCAACGGAGATGGGACCACGCCGATCACTCCGCCGCCAGTTTCGGGTGCGACGTTCTATCAAGTCCTTATCGGCGCCACTCCAGGCGCCAGCAACTTCTTCAGCAGTCCGCAGCAATCAGGGCCGAGCACGGTTCAAGTGCCATACAGTAGCTTGCCGGGCGATGGGAGTGTCATCTATGTGCGGGTAAATTACTATCTTGGGAGCACGTGGCAGTTCTATGATTACACATACCGGGCACCCAAAAGCAGCGGACATCGAGCGCCGACGGTGACGCTGGCAAGTTCGCCGCTGAGTCCCACTGCGCCGGCCGCGGTCTCGATCACCGCGACCGCGACTGCTTCGGGCGCGACGTTGACCAAAGTGGAGCTCTTCCAGGGGACCACCTCATTTGGCACGCGGACCGCGCCGCCGTATAGTTGGAGCTGGACGGGCTTGGGCGCTGGGACTTATACCAGTTGGACGGCGGTGGCTACCGACAGCCTCGGTGCGAGCACCACTTCCGCGCCGTTGACGTTCACGGTCAACAGCACGTCGGATACCTTGCCGGTGATCATGCAGGAGCCGCAGGCGCAAAACGTGGCGCCCGGCCAGACGGCGAGCTTCAGCGTTTTCGCCACCGGGCCTAATTTGACTTACCTCTGGCGGAAAAAAGTCATCAATGGCACAGATGCCCCGCGCGCCACTCAACTGACCGGGCCCAGCCTCACAATCTCGAGCGTCACCAGCGCGGACGCGGGCCAGTACCTTTGCTATGTTACGAACGGCGCCGGCACCGTTCCGAGCAACGCCGCGCAACTCACGATCGTCACCGATACGCTGCCGGTCATTACGCAGCAACCCCAGGCTGTCACGGTCGCTCCGGGCGGCGACGCGACCCTTCGTGTCCAGGCGACCGGGCCAAATCTCACTTACTCATGGTCCAAAGTCATCACAAACGGCTCCACCACCCCGCGCTCCACCAATACGACCAGCGCGAGCCTCACCATTTCCGCAGCGACGGTTGATGACGCGGGAACTTATCAGGTGTACGTCACGAATGGCGCTGGCTCCGTCCCGAGCAACACCGTGCAACTCTCGGTGGTTGAGCCGGTGGCCGCGTCACTCCTCACGCCCACCAGCGGCTCGACGCTGGCTGGCTCGTCCGCCACCTTCACCTGGGACGCGGGCACTGGCTCCGGGTATCGGTTATACGTCGGCAGCACCTTGGGAAATAATGACTTGTACGATTCCGGGCAGGTGCAGGGGCTTAGCCAGACGGTGACGGGGTTGCCGACGGATGGGGAGACCCTCTTTGTGCGGCTTTCCTCCATGCTGGGCGCGAATTGGGTGGCGCGCGACTACCAGATCACTGCTGCATCGCAAGCAACGACTCCGTCGAATGCGGCTATCACCTCGCCTGTCGCGGGATCGGTCCTCAGCAGTGAAGACGTGACGTTTCAGTGGACGCCCGGTGTGGGGGTCACTCAGTACGCGCTGTGGGTGGGCTATACTTCACCGGTCTATGGTTCATTTCAGTACGGCCACGAATACTACTATAACTATGTTGCGGGCCTTTCGCAGACCGTCCACGTTCCCGCGGGCTCCGGGACGGTGTACGCGACTCTCTTCACTCTTGTCGATGGGGTGTGGCAGTACGTGGGGACGCAATACACAGCCATGGCTGGCTCCGTCTCCGCACCCCGTGCCGCTGCCATGCTGGCCCCAAGCGCGGGTTCGGCGCTGCCGGGCTCCTCGGCCACCTTTAGTTGGGACGCTGGCGTTGGGGTGGATACTTACGCCTTGTGGGTTGGCAGCACCATGCCCATCGCGAACAGTTTCAGCCAGGGCATGGAGTATTTCGGCAACTATGTCTCTGGCACCAGCCAAACGGTGTATGGCCTGCCGACAAACGGAATTCCAATTTATGTGACGCTCTTTTCACACTTGGCGAGTGGCTGGAGCTATACGACTTACACCTACAGTGCCGATCAGGAATTGGCTAATCCGCCCCGTCGGGCGCATCTGACCAGCCCCGTCTCTGGCGCCGCGCTGACCGATGTCAATCTGACCTGCACGTGGGATGCTGGAGTGGCGGTGGACCAGTACGCGCTATGGGTTGGGACAAGCGCCCCTGTCACGGGTAGCCTCTCGTCGGGCCACGACTTGTTCTATAATTATGTTTCAGGCGGCCAGCAGCAGGTCGCCGTGCCCGCGGAAGGCGAGACCATTTGGGTGACCCTCTTCTCCTCGATCGGCGGTCAATGGCAATGGGAGACAGTCACCTGCCAGGCGCCAGCAAGTGGCGGCGGGGGAGGTGGGAGCGCCGACCCGAAATCGGTCATTACCAGCCCAGTCAGCACGGCGCTTACCTCGGACTTCGTCACCTTTACATGGAGCGCGGGGAGCGGCGTGAGCGGAAATGCGCTGTGGGTCGGATCGAGCGAGCCGGTTTCGGGAAGTCTCGCCTTTGGACACGAATTCTTTTACAACTACGTATCGGGCGGCTCACAAGACGTTTACATCCCAAGTGACGGCAACCCTGTCTATGTGACGCTTTTTTCCTGGATCGACGGCGCGTGGCAGTGGAACTCGTACTTGTACACCGCCGCCGGGGGCTCGAACACGGGGGGTGGAGGTGGTAGCGGCGGAGGCGGAAGTGGAGGAGGTGGAGGAGGCTCCTCGGGACCCGTGGCCTTTATCCAATTCGATGGGTCGCAAGGAATCCTGCAGCCGAAAGGATTCATTCAGGCGACGGACGGGAAATTCTATGGCACTTGCGATAACGACGTGTTTAGTTTTGAGACAACGGGAGCGACGCACGTCATGGAACACTTCACGGGCGTAAACGGGAGCTATCCCGGTTCGAATGTGATGCAGGCCAGCGACGGCAATCTCTATGGCGTGACTTCGGCCGGCGGGGCTTATGGCAATGGCACCGTCTTCCAGCTAACATTAGCTGGGGCCTTTCAAACGTTTCTTAATTTCAACGCGACCAGCGAACCAATGGTGCCGCCGGTGCAGGGCTCCGACCTGGCGCTCTATGGCACCACCTTGCAAAGCTCATCGGATTCAGGCTACTTCGGATCGGTCTATCGCATTACGCTGAGTCATTCTGCTTCGAAAGATTGTGAACTTCGATCCTTCGGTGAATGGCGCTCAGCCCGCGGCGGCGATGATCAAGGGAAGTGATGGCTTGCTCTATGGGTGTACCGGGAGTGACAACGGGACAGGACAGGATTACGGCACGATTTTCAAGATGGATAATGCCGGGCACCTGACCACGCTCAAGACGTTTTCCGGGTTGGACGGACGCATTCCACTCTCAGCGCTGCTGCTGGCGAGTGATGGCAACTTCTATGGGACAACTCACAAGGGAGGCAGCGCGGATATGGGAACGGTCTTTAAGCTCAGTGGCGACGGGACGATGTTCACCAAGCTGGCGGATTTCACCGGCACCAATGGCGCTTACCCCTGGAACACGCAACTGCTGGAAGGCGCTGATGGCTACCTTTACGGGACAACTTGGAAAGGTGGGACATCCGATAAGGGCACGATTTTCAAGATCTCCAGCACGCAGCCATTGGTGACGGTGTATAGCTTCGATGGCACTGGCCCGGGTGCATATCCCGAATTTGGACTGATGAAAGCGAAGGATAGCTATTACTATGGCAGCACCACCTCGGGCACGGCCAGTGCGAATGCGAACATCGGCGGCGCGATTTACCGGTTCAAGCCATGAGGAAGGGGCGGGCGGGCGCCACGCAACTATCAGGTTTCGGAGAGGTCATCCGCGAATTCGGATCAGCCTCCTTCCACGCCCCATCATTCACACCATGAGGGTTCAGTATTTCGCCGAGACGGACACACTCCACATCGAGTTTCGGGCAGCGCACGTGGCGGAGACGCGCGACCTCGATGAGAACACGCTCCTCGACCTCGACGGCAACGGCCAGATTTGCGCGATCACTGTCGAGCACGCGAAAGAAAGAGCGGAACTACCGAAGTTTTCCTATGAACAAGCGGCCTAACAAATCAGGCTTAGCTGCGACCCTAATCGGCGAGCCGGGCGAAGCGTCGGTGCTGAGCGAGGCTGGACCAGCCCGTTGAGCCAAACAGGCGCGCTTCCCTCGAAAGAGGCTTTGACAGCTTGCTGGTCGGCTGAGGCGCGGGGTGCCGGGTCAACCTGGATGCCTTGCCCCAAGAACGCAGATGCCGTAGCATGCCGCCATGCACTACCGAGAACTCATCACCATCGAATCCGGCAAGCGCGGTGGTAGGCCCTGCATCCGTGGTATGCGCATCTCTGTTTACGACGTGCTCGGCTGGCTCGCGGCCGGGATGACCAATGAGCAGATCATCGAGGAGTTTCCTGAACTCACGCCTGAAGATATCCGTGCGTCGCTCGCCTACGCTGCGGACCGCGACCACCACCTTGTCGGCTCGGCAGAGTGAAGCTCCTTTTCGATCAGAATCTCAGTCACCGACTGCCCGCGCGGCTTGCGAATATTTTTCCCGATTCAGCCCATGTGCGAACGGCCGCTCTTGACCAAGCTTCTGACGACTGCATCTGGGAGTATGCCAGTACGAACGGCTTTTGCATCGTGACTCAGGACAGTGACTTCGCCGAGCGAAGCCGGCTTTATGGAGCGCCGCCCAAAGTCGTCTGGCTGCGGTGCGGCAACTCAACGCCGCGGCGAATCGAGGCCATTCTGCGCCACAACGCTGTTCTGATAACTGAACTTATCCAGAGCCCCGATTTGCACCACGTTGAAATTATCTGAACCGCGAACCGTCGCCTGTCGCTGGCCCAGAACACGAGCAGAGTCCATCCTCCTCCCATGATGCGCATCCGCGTTAGCGACGTGCTCGACCTTTTCGCCTCCGGTCTCGACGCCGCCCAGATTCTCGACGAAATGCCCGACCTGGAGGCGGACGACCTCAAAGCGTGCTTTTCCTTTGCCCGCCGTCGGATTGATCATCCGCTTCTCGCGGCACGACGATCTGGGTGAACGCGCAGTTGTCGCCTCGCACCGCTCGCTGGATGGCAGCGGACTTTCCGCGTCACTTCGGCAGGAGGGCGTTCACGGCGCGGCGGTGGGGGGTGGGGAAGGCGAGCGCGGGGAGGTCGGACAGGCGGATCCAGCGCAGCGCGGGCGGGAGGGGAGTGGCGGCTGGGGCGGGTTGGGGATAGACGCGGAGGGTGATGCGGTGGTGGGTGAAGGGGTAGGTGGTTTGGAAAAGGGGCGGGGTTGGAGGTAGCGGGCCGGCGAGTGGCGGGAGCTTCCAGAGGCCGCGCCAGCGGGAGCCGGTCTGCGAGGCGAGCAGCAGGGCGCCGCGCCGCACGGTCCAGGCGCAATTTTCCTCGAGCGCGACGGTGGCGCGGGGCGGCTTTTTCACAGGGAAAAACTCCGGCGCGCCGGAGCCGGCACAGAAGCGCCGCGCGGGGCACTCGGGACAGCGCGGCTGGCGCGGCCGGCAGACGAGCGCGCCGAGTTCCATGAGCGCGGAGGTGTGCAAACGACCGCCACTCGGGGGGAGCAGCAGTTCGGCGAAGCGCCAAAGTTCGGCGCGTCCCGCGGTGGAGTCAATCGGCGTGGCGAGCGCGAAGAGCCGCGCCAGGACGCGCGCGATATTGGCATCGACCGCCGCCGCGGGGCGATCAAAGGCGAAGCTGGCGAGCGCGCCGCTCGTGTAGCGGCCGACGCCCGGCAGAGCGGCGCAAGCGGCAGGGTCATCGGGAAGCGTGCCGGCGTGTCGCTCGACCACAGCCCGAGCGGCGCGCGTGCAGGTGGCGCGCGCGCGCGTAGTAGCCGAGGCCTTCCCACGCGTGCAGCACCTCGGCCTCCGCCGCGGCGGCCAGGGCGGCAAAGCTCGGAAAGCGCGCGAGCCAGCGATCGAAAATACGGCACGACCGTGGCGACCTGCGTCTGCTGGAGCATCAGCTCGGAGACGAGGATGGCGTAGGGATCGTGCGTGCGGCGCCACGGGAGATCGCGGCCATGCTGGGTGAACCAGCGCGCCGAGCGCCGCGCGGAAGCGGTGGCGTGCGGCAGGGCTGAGCAGAGGGGCGGGGTCGATGATTTCCGCGGGGTGGCGGCGAGGCTCCGGCGCCGCCTTTGGGGAGCGGATGCGCTTCCCTTGGGCCGATGGATGACACCGCCGGCTCATGGCCACGCCACCCTCCGGGCCGGACGCCGGTGCCGTGGGTTTCGCTTTGCGTGGCATCGGTTTTTGGGAAGAGTGCGGCTTGCCTGCGCATGCCGACAAGTTCCCAGCCGCCGCCCAAGACGCTCTACCAATGCGGGCTTTCGCCGGAGCAGGCGGAAAAGCTGCGCATCCTCCTGGGGGACCGCGGTTGGACCTTCACGCCGCGTCCGTACACGCTCTATTTCGCCCAGAAGGAGAAGCTCACGATGGCCGTCTATGAGAAGGGGCCGAAGCTCGTGCTGCAGGGCAAAGGGACCGAGGAATTCGTGCAGTTCACCCTCGAACCGGAGATTCTCGGCGAAGCGCGGCTCGGCTACGAGGAGGTGCTCAATCCGCGCGATGTTCGCCCCGCACTTCGGCATCGATGAAAGCGGCAAGGGCGATTTCTTCGGCCCGCTGGTCATCGCGGGCGTGCTATACGGATGGCGCCATCGCGCGCGCCTTTCATGGAGGCCGGCATCCAGGACTCGAAGCGGATCGCGCACCGACGCGCGCATCCGCGAATTGGCCGGGCTCGATTCGCGCCACGCGCGGGGTGGTGCATGAACGTGGTGACCATCGGGCCCGAGCGGTACAATCAGCTCTACGCGAAGTTCGGGAACCTGAACAAGCTCCTTGCCTGGGGCCACGCCCGCGTGATCGAGAATCTGCTCGAAGCGCGGCCCGATTGCCCGCGCGCGCTGAGCGACCAGTTCGCCAATCCCCGGCTGATCCAGCGGGCGCTGCTCGAGAAAGGGCGCGGGATCGAGCTCGAGCAGCGGACCAAGGCGGAGAGCGATCTCGCGGTCGCGGCGGCATCGATCCTGGCGCGCGAGGCGTTCATCAACTGGCTGCGCGACGCGAAGCGCCTCTTTGGGGCCGAGCTGCCGCGCGGGGTCTCGGAGAATGTGAAGAGCGTCGCGCGGGCGCTGGTGGCGAGTCACGGCGGAGACGGGCTGGCGCGCGCGGCGAAGATGCACTTCAAGACGGCGGCGGAAGTGGCGCCGGCGCTTTTTCACAAAAGCCGCCTTGCCACCAGAAGCGGAATAAGAGAAAACGCTCCGCTAACAGTATGGCAACATTGACCAAGCGTGACCTCGTCGTGCGAGATCGCCAATGAGACCGGCCTCATCCAGGCTGAGGTCTTCGACGTCGTCCAGCGGACGCTCGATCACATGACAGAGGCGCTGGCTCGCGGCGACACGGTCGAGCTGCGCAATTTCGGCGTGATGGAAGTGCGGCTCACGAAGCCACGGGTCGGGCGCAACCCGAATCTGCCTGGGAGCGCCTTCGTCATACCGCCGCGGGCGACGGTGAAATTCAAGCCCGGGAAAGTGATGCGGCAGCGGGTCGGGAGTTTATCCGCAGCCATGAAGCGGCAGTTGGGCGATGGAGTGCGATCGGCAGTGGAGGAGACGGTGGGAAGCGGGCAGTGAGGGGGGTGGTGATCAGGAATCAGACAACAGCAGGGCCGTTTTCGGTGCTCGGTGAGACGGTCGCTAAGTGATGGGTCAACGCTGAAGCCGCTAGCAGAAATGGGGTTAGTTTCGCATTTTATGGGTAGCGCACGCGTCTCGCGTGCTGTTATCGGCGTCGCCGATAACCTTCCCCGCTGCGCCCGGCGCAATGGCTGGGCGACGCCCTGCACATGCGGAGCGCCGCCACGTAGCCAGATCCTCCGCCGCGCCGCGCAGGCCAAACGCCCTCCTGTCAAAAAAACGACTAACCCCTATCCGTCCCTATCCGTCCCCTTCCTCACCTCATCAACCTTTAACATGAATTCGATCAGAACAATTCAGGCATTTCTTCTCGTCTTAGTCTTTTCGCCTCTTTTTGGCGCGGACTTCGACGTTGAGTCTCTCAGAACCGTTCCGAACGGACTGGGAGTCAACATTCATTTCACCAAGCCACAACCCGGAGAGCTAGAAATGCTGTATGCGGGAGGATTCAGATGGGTGAGAATGGATCTCTCGTGGGTGGGAACGGAACGCAAGCAGGGGCAGTATGACTTCTCGGAGTGGGACGGGCTGATGAAAGCGCTTCAAGCCAGTCATCTAAAGGTCATTTTCATCCTTGGGTATAACAACGCTCATTACGGCACAGTGCATATCCCCCATCAGAATGCCGGGATTTCAACGCCGGAACTCCGAAGTGCGTATGCCGCGTGGACAGCTGCAGCTGTGCAGCATTTCCAAGGACAGGGAATATTATGGGAGATCTGGAATGAGCCCAATAACAAACAGTTTTGGGCGCCGGCGCCGAACTACGATGATTATGTGAAATTGACAAAGGAGGCGGTGAAAAGGATTCGTGCAGCAACCCCGAATGAAGTGATTGTCGGGCCGGCCTCGTCACGGATCAATCTTGAGTTTCTCGAGTATTGTTTCCGAGCGGATCTCCTAAATTGCTTTGATGCACTGACAGTTCATCCTTACCGGCCGTCACCAGAAGGTCCCGAATCGGCGATTCCTGAATTCACGGCCCTACGGTCGACTATGGCTAAATACCTTCCCGTCGGGAAGCCTGTTTTCTCTGGTGAGTGGGGCTATTCGACGGCTTGGAAACATTGCGACGAGGAATTTCAGGCAAAGATGCTGGTGCGTCAATGGTTGGTAAATCTATCGCAAGATATTGATCTCTCCATCTGGTATGATTGGCACGACGACGGAGAGAACAAAGACGACGCAGAGTCAAATTTTGGAGTGGTGCGTTATCCGTTTCACGCGGGCGCAACACCGGTTTACGACCCAAAGCCCGCCTACAAGGCTGCGCAGTGTCTAACTCAGGTCCTCAACGGATACAAATTTGTAAAACGTCTGAAGGTGGGCGGTGTGGGAGATTTCGTTTTGCTCTTTCAAGCAGGCGCATCTAGCCGAGTCGTCGCATGGAGCACTTCCAAAACTCCCGCATCAATACGGATTCCACTCGAAAGGAAGTCGCTGCTGGCTAGGAGCACAGCAAAGTTGTTTTCCTATCTGGGCGAGTCATCGGTGATTCAAATGCGTCAGGTGAACTTGAACAACGATGTTGAAATCAAACTGAAGGATAGCCCCCAGTATATAGTCCAAGAACAGTGAGCGTTATTTCAAACACCCGCAATCGCCTTTAGGCGGATTCCAAGCGGCCAACCTCCGTGCTGGACGGCTGCCCTTGCCGGCGCTATCGTGCATCCTCATGGAATCCGAGAGCTTCGACCGCAGTTTGCGTGCTTTTCCCGGCGCACGCCGTTTGTTTGCTTTAGCGTGGAGCTGGCCAGCGGCGAGCGTGTCAGCGTGGACCACCCAAAGCGAAAACCAGGGGTCACAAGGGGTCTGCCACACATCTGACCCAATCTAATTCCCCCTTGGACAGCGAGAGCCGCCTGCTCAAATGATGAGCGAATCAGCTTGAAGGCGAATTGATCCTTGTTAGCGACGACGGGGTAAACCGGAGCGATTAAGCGTTCGGCCCGCGCGTCCTCGTGACGGCTGAAACGCGAACCCTGGCGGCGCTTCTCGCCAGACCATCGGGATGGAGGCAATGCCGCTTTTGGCCAGGAATTCCGGCCGCATTGTTTCCGGTACCCCTACCGGGGTACACGCCACTTTTGTCTTCAACCGGGGGTGTTACCCCCGGCTACTCTCCAGCAGCCCTCCGGGCTGGGGGGATACTGCTGCTCTGGGAGCGCCGCCCGCAGGGAGGATTGGCAGTACGATGTAGATGGCCGGCGTAATGGCCTGGCGTATTCCAGTGGTCGGGCGCTGAGCTATAGCTGGACCAACCGGGGCAACGGGCCAGCGTGACGAATGATTGGTGACCCAACGCCGTGGTCCGAATGATAGCTGGACGGGGGCAACTGGCCAGTGTGACTGCGGCGGGTCCACCGGCCCAGGCCACGTACACTTTCGACCTCGCCGGGCGCAATATCGCCTGGCGCACTCCGTCGGCAATTTCCCGGAGCATACTACCACGTCAGGGCGTGCGGTAACCGCTGCGAGAAGATTTTTGCGACGACGCCGATCTACACACTTCTTCCTGGAAGCGTTGTGGAAGAGGTAGTGGGAGGGCCAGACGGCGGCAAGGCGCTCCTCCTTAAGCTGCGGTCGGCAAAGCGGACCGACTGAGTTTCTTCGCCCGATGGCGCAACGAAACAGCTTCGTCAGGGGGAGGGTGCTCCAAGCGCTGGACGCGATCGGTCTTGCTGCCTACATTGCTGTTATGGCCAACCTCAATGCTGCGATCAAATTTGATGGGAAGTGGTTTGTGGCGCGCTGCCTCGACTTGCCCGTCTCTTCTCAAGGTCGGACGCTCGATGAAGCCAAAGCGAACCTGACAGAAGCGGTTGAACTCTATATCGAGACTTGGGGCGCGGATGACTTGGAGAACTCGGTGGGTGAGCCTGAGTTGGCGAAGCTCGAAGTAGCGGTATGAGCCGGCTGCCCGATGTCTCGGGCGCCGAACTCGTGAAGGCGCTGCGCAAGGTGGGCTTTTCGATGCTGCGACAGAAGGGCAGCCATGTCTACCTGGAAAGGAAGGACGCGCCCGGCCATTGGCGCAGGGTTGTCCCAATGCACCACGAACTGGCCCGTGGAACGCTGCACGACATCCTGAAGCAATTCGGCCTTACGCGCGATGAGTTGATGAAGCTGCTGTAAGGAGCCACCAGTTGGCAGCTAACCTGCCGACCTGCTGACACCACACTGATTCGTGTTAGCTGAGTACTGGCTCGGCAACTATTCGCCGGCTTTGATCCGCACGCTCTGCAGCTTTTTGCGCCATTCCTCGGGGACGGCGGCACGCTCTTCGGGGGTGTTGACGGGGCCGGTGAAGACGACGGTGCCGGCGGGATCAGTGGCGGTCATGGTGCGCTGACCGTTTTGCGAGACGATTTCTAGGGTGCCAGCAGGATCGGTGATGCGGATTTGCGCCTGGGCGCCGTGGATGGTGGTGGTGCTGCTGCTGGAGGTCTGGACCTGGAGCGGCGCGGCGCCCGGGTTTTGCGCCTCCTGGAAGAGGCGCTCGGGAGTGATGTCCGCCTTTGGTTTGCCGTAGCCCTCCTGTGCCGGAGCTTCGGGGGCGCCGGGATGACCCTGCGGCCCCGGTGAGCGCGCCGGGCCTTCGCGCAAGCCGCGGAGGCGCTCCCCGGTGCGCTCACGCAGGCCGCGCATCCGTTCCTCGATGTCGCGCTGCAAACCTTGCAATTGAGGAGGCGCACTGGCGCCCGGTCCGGGGAAGGGCGGACCGTCGTGTCCGGCGCTCGGCACGGGCAGGGTGCGCTCCTCGAGCTTGGCGGTGAGCTTTTGCTCCTGCGCCTTGCGGATGATGGTGAGGCTTACTTCCTGGTCTTTGCCGATGCCGCTGAGGAGGGTGGCGAGCTGGCTTTGCTCGACGAGCTGCTGGTCGTTCAGGAGCTTGAGCACGTCGAACTTCTGCAAGCCGGCTTTGGCCGCGGGGCTGTCTGGCATCACTTCGTGAACGACGAGGCCGAAGCCCTCATGCAAGCCGAGCTGCGCGGCGAGCATCGGCGGCACGGGGCTGGTGCTCACGCCGAGGAAAACGCGCGGCTCGCGAGGCGCTTCTTCGCCCGGGGCGTGATGGCCGAGCGGCCCACGAAACGCTTCAGGCCCGCGGCCCATGGGACCGGGCCGTCCATCCTGCGGGCCTTCGGCGCCGGGCCGCCCATGCTGGTCGCGCTCGCCGCGAGCCAGCGGTGGCCGCAGGCCTCCATCGGGTCCCCCAGCGCGCTCGCCGTCGGGCCGGCCATGTGGTCCGCCCAGTCCGCCATCGGGGCCATTTTCCCGTGGGCCGTTGCCGGGGTGCGCGCCGTCTCGCGGGCCGCCGTCGCCGTTTCGGTCAGGGTGAAAGTTGCGACGGCCATCGGGCACGCCGGGAGGGGGCGGAGCACCGGCGCCGGGAGGCGGGGGGCCGGGCGGATGGTGCGGCGGAGGCAATTCGGCTCCGGGGGGTGGATACGGTCCGCCGGGTGGCGGTGGAGGCGGCGCGCCGCCGGGAGCGGCGTCTTGCGCGAGAGCGCCGGAGGCCAGAAAAGCGGCGCAGGCCGCCAGGAGAATGACTGTTGGTTTTTTCATAAGAGGCTGGTGCATGGGAGAAAGGAGAGGCAGGTGAGGAATGAGCGGCGCGGCGTCACTGAAAAGGGACCGGCACGCGCAGCAAGTCTTCGCGCGGCACCTCGACTTCGAGGCGTGCGCCGGTCGCCGGATTTTCCCACACGCGGCGCTCGATGGAGGAATAGCGCACCAGTTGCGTGGGGCCATCCGGGTCCGCATAATTAACGGCCTCCTCCGGCTGGGCGGCGACGATTTCACGCGCCGACTCGAGCGGCCAGAATGGGAGCGCTTCCTGGGGCTTGGCCGTGGCGAGCGCGGCATGCCATGGGGCCGCCCAGAGCACCGCTGCCGCCAGTGCGCCGCCAGCCAAAGCCCCGCCGAACATCCAGCCGAGGCGGCCAAGCCAGCTCGCGCCGGGCTCTGGAGAGCGCGTAAGCAGGTTCGAGGCAGGACGTGCGAGGCGCGAGTCAGCGCCGCTGCTCGTCACGGCGAGCGCTCTTTCGCCGTAGGCCAGATCGCGGGCAATCGCCGCCTCCAGCGCGGCGGTGGGCAGGACCGGCTGCAAGGCGCGCCATTCGTTTTCGGGGTCAGACTCGTTCATAAGCGTGGGCTTTAAGTTGTTGTCGCATCGCCTCGAGCGCGTAGCGATAGCGCGAAGCGACGGTATTGATCGAAGCGCCGACAGCCGTGGCGATCTCGGCAAACGTCAGCTCGCTCCAGACGCGCAGGACGAGCGTTTCCCGCTGCTCGGGTGGGATCGCCTCGAGGGCGGCCTGCACCGCCTCGGCGCGCTCGCGGTCTTCGAGGCGATGCTCAAAAAAGGGCGCGTCCTCGGTCTCCGCGTGAAACGAATCCTCGCGGCGGGAGCGCCGCTCCTGCGCCCGGCGACAGTCGAGGGCAGCGGAGCGCACGGCCGCGTAGAGCAGCGGGTAATGCGCCGGTTGCGCGTCCGGCTGCTTGCGCCAAAAGCGGACAAAACCGGCCTGCACCACGTCTTCCGCATCGGCGGCGGGGACCCATTGGCGCGCAAAGAGCAGCAGCTTGGGCGCGAGCTGCGCAAAGCAGATGCGCCAGGGGTCGGGGAGAGTTCCGTCGCCGCTCATGGAAGGGTTCATGCAAGATAACGCCTCCGCGCGGCTGTTTTGTCTTAAAATTCCCAACGGGTTCCCAAGGGCGGTATTCCGCATCGACTTCCCCCTGTGCCGCTGCGTAACTTCCTCCTCAGCTTGCGCCGCCAGGCGTGCGCTGCTGTGATTCCCTCCCGCCCATGCTCTCACCCACGCTACTCTCACGTCCCCGGGGCATCCTGCTCGGCTGCCTGCTCTCCTTCTGCCTCCCGGCTGCTCTGGTCGCGCAGGCGCCCGCTCCGGCCCCCGCGGCCCCGCCGGCAGCCGCAGTTCCGGCGACTCCGCCGAAAGGGACGCCCTCCGATGCTTCACCCTCTGCGGCTGTCTCGCCGCCCGCGCCGGTCGTCCCGGCCATCCCGCTGCGCCACGCACGCAACTTCATGTACCAGATGCAGGAGATCGGAGAGACAGACTCGACCGATCTGCTGGCCAAGTCCGCGTACGATCTGCTCATCGTGGAGCCGACCTTCACCCTGAACGAAGAAAAGGAGTTCGAGGCGAAAGAGTTGGTCGAGCAACTCAAGGCTGGCCGGCCCGGCTGGATCGTCCTCGCCTGCATCGATATCGGCGAAGCGGAGCGCGACCGCGTCTATTACCAGCCCGAGTGGAAGGCGCCGACGGGCCACATGCGCGGCTCGCCGGATTTTTTGCTCACGCCGGAAGCCGGCCACGAAGCCGACGGCGGCCCAGTGGCTTTTTGGGATCCAAAATGGCACGAGATCTGGCTCGGGCCGGAAGGGCTGGTGAAGCAGATCCTGGATGCCGGCTTCGATGGCTTCTGCCTCGCGGGGGTGGAGCAATACCAGGACGATGTCGTCGAGGCGGAAGCGCGGCGGCAGCGCAAAAGTCCAGCGCGGGAGATGCTGAGCTTCATCACGCAACTGCGCACGCGGGCGCGGCAGGTGCAGCCACACGCCGTCCTGATCGTGCAAAACGCGCCGAGCTTGATCGAGGAAGATCCGCATTATGCCACCATGGTGGACGGGGTGCTCATGGAGAATACGTGGTTTAGCGGCGATGGCGACGCCGAGTGGGATGATCCGAAGGGTGGCGACGTGCCCAACACGAGCAAAGATCCGGAGGAGTCCACGGAGGGGCTGCTGAAAGTGATCGAAAAATATCGCCGCGCGGGGCTGCCGGTTTTCACACTCGACTACTGTTTGAAGCCGGCCAATGCCGCGAAGGTGTATGCGGCCGCGCGCTGGGCCGGCGTTGTCCCGCTGGTGACGCGCGCGGCGCTCGACCGGCTCACGACCACGCCCCCGCCGGGGGTGCCACTGCCGCCACCGCCGCCGGTCGCCCCGAAGGCCAGCCCGGCGCCAGAGGCAGCCGCAAGCCCGCGGTAGCGCCAGCGCCGTCGCGCTCTGCTGGCGCTGATTCGCCGCTGGCGAGGTCGGGTATGGTGATTAACCTCACAAGGATGAGTCCGCTCCCAATTTGGCTGAGCTTCCTCTGGCTGCTGGGGTGCGCCGTCGGCGTGGCCGCACCTCCTTCCGAGAGCGCCGCTGCGCCCCCATCGATGGGCCCAAAGAGCGCCACCATCCTAATCATCCGTCACGCGGAGAAGACCGGAGACGAAAAGGACCTCGGGCTTGCCCCCGAAGGGCAGAAACGAGCCGCCGCCTACGCGGACTACTTTGCCAACTTCTCCTCAGGCGGCCGGAAGCTAAGACCGACGGCCCTCTTTGCGACCGAGCGCTCCAAACATAGCGATCGCCCCCGCCTCACGCTCCAGCCGCTCGCGGACCGGCTCCACCTGCCGGTGAACGCTGATTACCCGGATAAACAAGTGGACGCACTGGTCCAGGAGCTGCGCTCGGGCCGCCATGATCAATCCACCTGCCTCATTTGCTGGCATTACCAAGTCATCCCGGAACTAATCACCCTGCTTGGCGGAGACCCCGCCGCGCTCTTAGGTCCCAACGGCTGGCCCGCCACGGTCTTCGGCTGGGTCGTCATCCTCCAGTACGACGACTCGGGCCGCTTAATGGGAAGTTCCGTGATTAACGAGAAGCTCCTCCCCGGCGATACGACGGATCCGCCGGTGGAGAGGTGAGCAGGGCCGGTAATCTAAATCAGCAATCAGGGCAGTAGTGAGTAGTCAGATGAACAAAAGAGGCGGTGGCAAAGCCCGCGAGACATTCAAATCACCCAACTGGGCGACCGAGGCGACGAGCGACGGGTAGCCACTACGAGGTGATTGGCGTTACTGCAGTGCGCGCTGATCGGTCTGACATTCATCACCAACTGGCAGCTCGCCAATCATTTTGTCCACGGCACCGCCTGTTCAAGAACCTGATGGGTTGCTGGCTCATTGGCGGATCCCACACGGAAGCGGATGGTGAGGTCACCGTGCAGTCCGTCCTTAATCTGGGAGACGGAGCCCGATTCCTGTCCTTCAAGCGCGGCACCGGGAGATTCCAGCTTAAATTGCAGCAAGACCAAGCGGGAGTCTCCCTTGCCCGTGGCGCTCCGCCCGGCGTCGTCGGTGATTTGCTCGTAAGATCGACTGTAGCGCTTTTGGCGATCGGTGTGCCAGAAGATTAACTGGCCTTTGCTGCGGAATACCGCGAAGTAGAACTCCTCCGTCTTTGACGCGTGGAGGAGTTGAAAATCGGGAAACGTCACTGCTTTCAACCACTCTTTGAACGGCAGAATATTCAGGCGCCACTGATTGGCCTCAGCGACGTTGCCAAACTTGCGAATAATCTGCTTGGTTGCGAAAGTCGCCTCGTCCGCGCTGCCGGCCAGCGCGCCGCCGATAACCAACAAGGGAATGAGAAGAAGTGTCTTCATACGTACGGAGACATAGCATCGTCTGACGACTCCAAGCTCAACGACCGAGGCTGGCGAAGAAGGACGCGGAAGGCCAGCAAAAGCCCAACGCCGCAGGTTCGCTGGAGCCCTGGTTTAACTAAGCAGCTGGCGTGGCGGGGGGAGGTGCGCATGGGCGCTCGGCGCTTTGATGAAAAAGGTGAGTGTAAAAAATCCATCACCCCAGCCTCTGTGCGCAGGAGCGTGTGGTTAGGGCATCATGGGTGGACGGGGACGGCACGGTCCAGCTCGGTGGTGAAGACGGCAGGAACCGATGGAAACTGGTCGAACTCGTGGAGGGGCACCGACCGGGGATGAGAACTGCCCCGACCCGAATGCGGGTTGTGAACGTCCAGGTAGCCGATGTTCTGCGCCGTGCCCCACCACAAAGTCTGCGTGGCGGCGTCCCAGTAAACGAGATAGGGGTCGCTGGGATGCTCGCTGCTCATCGTGACGCCGGTGCCGCCGCCGCTCGTGAAAGTGAGCGTCACCCTGGGCTGCTGGCTCGACTCATCGGGAGAAATGGTCAGGGTGGCTATTTGGCCTGCCCATCTCTGAACAGAACCTCCCCGGTGCAGTACACAAACGGTGGCTCGTTCAATTGGAGCTCCGACTTCAGCACACAATTTAACAGAAACGGCTGCTACCTCAAGATCAGAGACATCAACAGCACCAACCCGGACCAGCACGTTAATCACACCAAGAACGTCCTCTGCACTGCTGGACTGGTTCCCAGCGGCTATGACTCTTGGGGCCATCCCAAGCAAGGTTTGGATCCCCAGGCTGCAGGCCGGATAAAGTACCAGGACGCCTTAGTCAACATGACCACACCTGGCAATTTGTGGTTCAGTGGCCGCACTGCCCCGCAGAATGGCAGCCTCCACACCTGGTACTACATGATTGAAGGGACTAAGAGGTGCCCAGCAAATGCCAGCTCTGGCTGCGCATGTTCAAATTCTATGATCCAGGCTTGGGACGAAAGGCAACCTGATGTTTGTCACGTATGCGCCGCCTGGACGCCCCAAGGGGGTTTATGCAGCAAGCCTGGTGAGTCAATCACACCCGCATTTTGTGGAGTTTCCCAAATCCCAAGGGACAGCTTCTTCAACTTACATCCCGATCAGGTCTCAAGACAGTTTCAGCAGGCCACTAACCTGTATGCGCCGCCACTCTTCCTGCGAGAGAATGTGGCAGTGTATGATGAGTCACACATCCGGTGCTTCCAATCTGCAAAAGTGCCCCAGCCGACCCTATGCATGTTCAGCCAAGCCGCCAGGGACAACTCTCCCAAGTGGTACAGTGATGTGGACGGCTCAAGCTCAGTCTTCGAGAGGCAGTGCGGCCCCAGAAACTCAACAGAGAAGGTTGAGTGCACAGGCCTGGCTGTGAACACACAGGGAGCATTGATCATGACTTCAAAACTGGGTGACTTTGGCTATGAAGTCATCTACGACGAGCAATACATTGAGAGCTTGGGCCAGCAGACGGGCATCTTTGCCTTCTGCATCCTGGGCATAGCTCTGGGCCTCTATGCCTGCGTCTTTGTGGCGGTTTGGTGCTGCAGAAGGCTGTGCAAACGGTGTGCATGAGGCCTCAGCCTGCTGCAGCTGTCAGAAAAATTATTTGGATGACAGCATCAGGGGCAACATGCCATGCAGCATGCAGCAAGTTATCGCGGAGAGGCATGATGGCCTTGCATTACAGCAGCATTCCCAGCAGTGCCAGCACTGAGATAGGAAGATTGGAAGATGTTGCACTGTCATGGCACGATACTGGTGCTGTCGCTTCACCTACTCTGGCCCTGCAGTGCAGTACTGCAGTGGGTGTGGCTCAGCTGTAATCTACTACCCACACAGCCGTATCTGAATGTGAAGCTGTGTGGACCCGCTGCTGTCTGCATGTACTGTGACTTGAATCCCCTTCAAAAGGAAGCCAGGGATGCGCTTATCCGCAAGATGATGCACCGCTTCAAAGTCTCAGTCTGTTTGATATGCGGCATGAAATACTGCAGTAGCACAACGTTTGACACATTTGTCTAACCACACCCCTGAAGTTGGCACCCTGCAGACGCTGCCTGAGCAGCCAGTAGCACCAGCTGGGTGATGACAGACCACGGCTGGCGCAGGATCATTTTTTGTGTGAAACACGCATCTGGCGTCAGGGCTGCAGCACATTCTTAGTGCAGCAATGCATCAGAAATATCGAAACAGTAAGCTTGAACATATTTTGTGGAAGCTTATCCTCGGTATGCCTTTAGCTTGCCCTACTTGTGTCATTTTGCAGCCGTTCTTCAAGGGAAGCGTCTCCTGAACGAGATCATCTAGATGATTGAGTACTCATAACCTTGTTATGCACAATAGGTGACAGAATAAGCAATCGGCAAAATCTGCAAGTATCATTACCATGAAAGTGCAAGATCTTCATCATGCAGGCAACATTTCTCATAAGCTGTCTCTTATTTGCCACCATAAAGATCCAAGGAGTACTGAGGAGCCACTTGGGCTCATCTGTGATGCATAGCCTCTGCCATGCACAGAACACACTTTATATTATGAGAGCTGACCCCACGGCCGTGGAATGCATGTGCCCTTATTCCTAGGACACAGCTGCAAATTTTCTTCCCTGCCATTGGGTCCAGCTTGATTCCGAGATATCCTATGGCTCATCCAAAGTCTGCACCAGCCTATAGATAAGTCTCTCGAGACGAGACCATGGTCAAGCAACCCCACAAAAGCTAGGCTGTGGACAACTCCAGATGAAATGGGCTCCCGCGACTGCTTCAACCTGTTACGCTGGAGCTTCTCAGGAGCTCATGTTGCCAGAGAATTTCTGCAATGGCTTCATTTTCTTCTTAAGCGGCAAGCCTTGGACACTGTCAACGGCACATTTGCTGGTCCATATGCTGTTCCAAACCCACAAGTGCCCGGACCAATACCATCAGGGCTGCAGCATGATGGTGGGGGGCACAAGGCAATGCTTGGTCCACATGCGCCACCTGCATATGAGGGTAGGTGCGGCCTTAACAGGTGAAAGTTTAGATGGAGACTGTGAGAGCACTAGGGGGCATTGTAGTGCAGGCTCTGCTGCCCACCCATGTACAGTGTCACTGAAAGGGAATTTTCCCACAGATTGCTCATAGCCTTGTAAAGTCCTGTGAGCGTGGATATTGGAGACAGTTTAGGCATTGAGGCTGCATACCGACCACAGTGACAGGCTGTGACAACGCCAAAATGGTAAATCCTGCAGCGAAAGGAGACAGGTGGCTCGGGCAAAGTGCACGCGTGCAGGAAGATGGCGCCATACAGGTCGCAACAGACAGTTCGGGAGTATTTGAGTCTCAAAACCCATGTTCAATTTGCTCCCCATAAAACCAAGGAGCACTGTGATGCAAGGGACTGCAATTACAGACTCACCGCAAGAAGCAGGAGAAGCGCAGACAGAAGGCCGAGATCCATCGAGACCAACAACACGCTTCGGCATGACTGTCTGTGGAATATTTCTGTGCTCAGTGGCGGTGCTGTATACGAAGAGAACGAGGTACAGGAAGTTACGGGGGCCCGAGTGGTATGCCTCATTTGGACTGCCGAATGTCAGCAGTGCCATGTTCCCAAAAGGCCCGGGACAGACCATAACCTTGATACAGGACTTACTGCGACAATCTGAATGGCATAACCTGCCTCGGAAGCTTGAGGCCTGCGGACTTGTTCATGCTCTCATTGACAGGGTCCTTCCGGCTCAGGTAAAAGATCATCGACACATTCCTTGCTTGGACGGCAGCCAATCGTGCAGATCATATCGATGATAATCTGTATATCCATCTCGATCAGGCTGTGCCTCTGAAGGCGCCGACAGCGACGGTCCTATCTGTAGGCTCAAACGATCTGGTGGGTGATCAGAGAGATTGTGAGCCGTACGGGTAGCCAACAACCCTCTTGCGGGCCATATATGCATGAATACTTTTCCAGGTGCTGGTTTCTGTTGAAGGGCGCCAATCGCGACGCGTTGCATTGGTAGGGCTATATCGATCTGGTGGGTGATCAGAGGAACGCAAGCAATAGACGGCAGCCAACATCCCACCTGACGGCTATTTAGGTGGCCAAAGAGTCTTTTTCAGCCACTCAATGCTTTGCTCGTGGCGCAGACATTATCAACCTCACGACCACCGGAAGCCTCCGAGAGGAACACCCCCTGTAGAGCGATTTGCTGAGCATCCTTCATCTCCGTACCGTGATCAACACTTCAATATCTGAACAACGCCCTTTCCGCCATCCAAGTCTCTCGACAGGTGTGTCACTCCGTGGGCATTAATGCCGTGCAGATAGGGAAGTATCACGAAGCGTTGATAACAGAACCAGCTTCAGCACAGTGACCAGTCTCCAAAATACTCTCTATGCAACACAGAGTGCATTATGCGACATTCTTAACTCCTCCAACATGGTATTCAGAACATCTTAAAAATTGTCGCTCAAGCACATTGCACTGTGGCTGGCCATCACATTCGTAAAATGACGCCGCCAAGTTGCCTTTGACATCACGCAAGCTGTTGCCAACATGCTCACAACGTGCTGCACAGTCGATCACTGTCATGGTACGTTTAGGCTGTTGCTAGCATTAGGGTCCTCAGGCTCGCCAGACTCAAAGGGAGTGGGAGTGGGGCATAATCCTCTCAACAGTGCCCTTACTTCGCTGTACTCCGTAAGGAGCCATAACGAGCATGTGTGCCTCGAAGGCCAGTATGTCAGATCCAGCAGTCACCGATGCAGCCGACTTGGGTGTTGAAATGACATACACAGACGGATGGCGTGGCAGCCCTGCTCAGGCTGAGACAAGACATGATGTGATCAACCAGGCGGAACAATCCTTGCTCCGCCTGGTTGATCACATCATGTGCTTGCTCCGCGGGAGTCCACTGCAAACTCATGACAGTCCGCCCGACCAGCCAAGGACACCCCCAAGAGCTGCACCCCCACAGCTGCCACAGGACTCCCCACCGCAGGCAGGCACAATGGCTCCAGTGGGAGAGCACGCATTGCTGCCACCTGAGCAGCAGCACACCGAAATAGCTGACAGACATGCTGGTGGCAGCTCCGGCTCCAACTTCAGTGGAAAGGTACTTCAACTTGCAATTGCTTTTGATGAAGTGATCGTTGTTGGCATGAGCAGTGCTGCAAGGCCATGGTAGCTGGCAGTATCTTGAATCCTGAGCTTGACTTTTAACTGGAAATTTGTGCTGCCAGTTCAAGACATCACTATAATGGTGCAACTGCCGCTGAGCATTGCAGCTGATGCATGCTGGGCTTGACAGAGCAGCAAAAGTTGATCATCACTGTTATCTCCGTTGTGGTAGGTGCTTCTATCACTTGTACATTAAAGTTGGGAAAGTACATGCAACCCTCACTCAGGAATTGACTATCTTTTCAATGTGTTTTGTCAGTGTTGAAGCAAACAGGGACTGCTCTCTTAAGGGGTGCCCTGATGTCCATTTAGGCAGTCTTGGTGGCAAATGTCAGCTTCCTTGGATTCGTCACGCCCCCTGGCGGCTTACGGCCTTCCTGGGACGGCTGCGTGCCAATATACCAATCCTACCTCGCCTTCCTTGTCCTAAACGGGCTAGCATTCCTGTTTGCACTAGGTGCGACTGGCGTTGTCGTGGTTGTACCATGGCTTTACCCCGAAGACACTCTTGGCAACAATAGGGATCAGCATTCGTCTGTGAATTGCTGGATCAAGTGGGGTCTTGTCTTTCTGGTTACGGCAATTCTGGCTTTCACAGCCGCCTTTGTGTGTGCCGGCCTTGTCACAGGAGACTTTCAGCCGCCCAGCCACTCTTGTGGAGTGCTGCCCTGTGACAGAGGAGGGATCCCGTGCAATCCTGACCATCTTGATAATTCTATGAGGTGGATGCTTTCTTTTAAACGACATCTATGGGGAGTGTTTTGTGGTGACCAGCATAACAACGGGGAGACGGCTGTTGGATGCCCTGGACTCCACGAATCACTACCTTGGAGATGTCATCAAGTATGAGGGTAATGGGCATCAAGGAAACCAATCTGGTACTCTTGACGAGAATGGGTGTTATCTTGTGGTAACCAAGGCGGATCCAGCAGATCAGAGATTGTATTCCAGCAACACCAAAAATGTGCTCTGCACCGCTGGAGTGAAACCTGAGGCTTCCTCAGCAGACAAGCAAGGAGCACAAGAGATTGGGTTTGAAGATGTGCTTGTGAAGCTCACTTACCCAGGAAAGGTCTGGCTGGCACCCAAGAAGGATTTTACAGGCCATGTAGAGCAGGCACCGGGTGCACTATCCCTTGCTGCAGCGGAACCATCCACATACTACTTTATGCTGGCAAAATCCGAGGATCCCAGCTGGTGCGGTGGCCCAAAACTTACGCTCCAGGTGGAGGAGCTGCATGTGCATGCTCTTCGGACATGCTTAAGCAGCAAGAGAAGGGAAATATCATGTTTGTGACGTATAATGTCGGCAAAGCCACAGGCCCACAGGTCTTCATTGCCAGCATTATGGATGACAGCAGCCTACACAAGGACAGCATATTGAAATCCTCAGCCAATAACCATCTCGCTTTGAAAGACATAAACAACCATTTTGGCCAAAAACTTCTCCTCTATTGGCCTGGTCTGTTTCTAGACACTCAGGTAGCAGTGTATGATGAGCTCAAATATCGCTGCAATGACTTTGTTAAAACTGATTCTCGGAGGCAAGCTGTGGATTTCCAACCAACTTTGTGCCTCTTTGATTCAGATGCCAGATACAATTCGTCAAAATGGTATTTTCAAAAGGATGAGAATGACCCAAGCAGTGTGCAGAGGCAGTGCAGTGCACGAATTAACACAAAGAATGGTAAAAAAAACCTTTGGCTGACACGGTGGCTGTACCAAAGTGATAATATTCTTGGTGATCCATACAATTACACAAATTGCACAGGCTTAGCAGTGGATACAAAAGGCAAGTATATAAAGATCAGTGACCTTGCAAGTCTTGGGACAGAAGTGCATCTTGATGAGCAGTGGCTTCAGAGTCTAGGTACGCAGACGGGTGGATTTGCATTCGGCATCTTACTATTTGCTCTCCTTCTTTACAGTGCTATTGCATACTGTTTCTTCAAGGTCCAGTGCAGTGCTGGCAGATGAACTCTGAAAAGGCCCTAATGCTGCATGGGTTGAGCCCCCCACATGATGTCTGACTTTACAACATTTTCTTTTGACTTTTTCCTTGCCAAGACTGGAAAGAGGTTTTCAGTAAGCTGGCCCTCCTGCGAGAGACCAGGCATCTGATAAGCCCCTGTGTAGGCTGGAGAAGATGTCATGATTCTTACTCTGTACATGTCCTGAATGGCATCACAGAGCTGAAGAGGCCTTCAGAGCCTTTGTCGCTGCGTATGCATGTAGTTTGCTGCAGCGCACCTGATCTGCGGATTGGAAAGCGTGTAAATGAATGAAGATGAATGCATGTAGTTGATATATGCTCGATCAATTTCCACCCCTTGCACACCATTGTATTGTATTGAAACGTAATTTGGGAAGCACTGGTGGTTTGTAGTGCACTGCACCCTGCCACAGTGTCTGCATTTCACAGGATAGGACAAGCTGTCTAAAGTACGCATGCATGCATACGCTCTTTTTCTGGCATGCACCTTTTGGGATGCTGTAACGTGTCTCTGATGTTTGATTTGAAATAGCTAGCACTGGGGCCACCTGCTCATCATCCTGGGGAAGCCTGAATGACTGTACACATGCTTATGCCTGGGCTAGGGCAGCGTGACGCCACTTAGTTTGTGCATGAGCTGGCATGAAGACTGCCTTCAGCTCGGGAGCGCGCCCGATATGGCGTGAGAAGGGTGTGGGCCGGGAGGCTATGAGGCACTCCACCTGCTGTTGCCCAGTCAATGTGTTCAGCAATGGGCAACACAATCATTGGATGATCCCTGGCCCCGGGCCTTGCGGTAGGGCTTGGGGCCGATGCTATGACAGCTATAGCAGGCATCTTCTGGACACATGCTGGGCATGCTGGAGTGACAGGTGCCCAGCATAGATAGCAGGACAACATTCAGGATGCAGTTGGCAAGCACTGCATGCCATGCTCAGGATGACGAGAGGAAGGTGCTGGCCGGGCGCTCCCTCACTTATTTTTCAGTCTGCAAAACATGGCAGTGCTGTGTTGCGCTATCGTGCTGGTTGTATTTCGTCTGCACGTAGCTTGGTGCCATTGCAGGTGCCCTGAAGACCCACTGAAAGAGTCTTTGCTGCATACTTCTGGCTAAACTTTGTGATTGCTAGCAGAGAGTGCCTCATACACAACCCAGGTCTGGTCATACTGTGGCCCCGCCTGGGATCTGGGTGCCATACTCGTCAGCTGCTGGTCCTCTGGCCCTGGCTGCGTTAGGGTGGCACCGGTGTACTGAAGCATTCATACCCAGGGTTCAGGGGCAATAACTCGAAGTTAGGGGGCCCTGGGCTAGTGGCATTAATGACACCATGCAGAAGGGCGGGCAGTCTCGTCCAAGCTTCACGTACTCCATCTACAAGGACAGCAGCAGACATCGCCAAAGGTGCTCTAACGCTATATCATCGCTGTTGGCGGTCATCTGGCCAAACGTCCTGAGGTACGTCCTGCTGCGCCCCAGGGCTCCCGTTGGACCTCACCAAAGCATGAGAAGTGGTGCGTTCACATAATCCACCAGAATGGCTCCTCGAAGAGAAGTGCGAAAGGTATGAGCTCCACAGGCCTTCGGCAGTCCTGCACAATGCGCTCGCTGGCAGGATGCTGGACCTTGCACAACTCAATAAGACGAAGCAATGTGATCCAATCATAGGGTAAAGCACAGTTAGTGATTCTTCTTGTGCTACAAGGTACAGACCATGGATTGCGGCATGTGCAGGTGTAGGGCTTAGGAAAGCTTGACAACAGCGGAGCCGGGCGCCCCTCAGCCGCCTTTACAGGCTGAGGAGATATTAAATCAATCCCTTCAAGTCACCATTGGAGGTTATAAGGCGCAACGGCTGTACAGTCATGATGGTGTCCATTTCGTTTGATCTCTCCTCCAGCACAGGGGCCACACAGTCGAATCATGCTGGCATCTGATTCGAGGTAATTTAATGTGATCACCATTGCATCAGTGGTATTGCAGGTCAGACAATCCCCTCTGATGCCTGCTAGCTGCTAATGAGGGATGCACAGCTATCTGGGCCATGCCTACTCACTGCAGCTAGGACACCTACCACACAGATCACCAGCTACAGTACCAACCCTGGCAATGTTTGATGCTTGAACATGAATCGGGACTCCAGAATAACATCTGGGTCTCCCTCCAACAAAGCTTTCGGAGGGAAGGACACCCAAGTCCAGGCCAGATGCTCTCAAGCAACATTTCCTGCTAACAAATCCTGACCCTTCTCTGTGTCGACCCTGCAGGACACCTGTGATAGCATGCCTCCGGAACAAAACGGAGAGCCAGGAAGGCGGCCTCCTGCCACCCCCAACATGCCACCCCCTCCTTTTGCAGCAGCAAAGTGCACTTGGGAACCAAATGGCTCAACATCTGAGGAGAACCATCCCCTGCCTGTGAGGCAGAGCGCGCCTGCAAGATCTAAAGACTTGTCACCGTACAACCACCCCGTGAGGGTGGTGCTGTGTGAAGACCCTGAAGAGACCAGTTCCCTGAAGGACCTCCCAGTCATCAATGATCCGCAGGTAAAATTGCGCTCCATCTCTGCTGTGCATTCTCTCGTGTCCAAACTGATCATGCCATGCTGCTCAGCAAGTGTTTGGCTGGCACCCAAATCCACCATGCACACAGGCAAGGCACACCAGACATGCCCAACAATAGCGCTGCTGACTGTGTGAGCTGTGCACATAGAATACATCCATTAGGGTTTCCATGCCAAAGGCTTACAAACAAAATGCTGCATGCTGACTGTGATATCCACCGGTGCAGGCGATAACAAAGCAGCAGAAGCTCATCATCAATGTGTTTGCCATTGTGGTACGGACTTTTTTGCAACCTCCTTGCCATGCAGAGCCCTGCACATTAATCTTGAAAGCTTCCTGCTCTGCAGAGCCTTTCACATCCTTTTCACTGGTGGTGCCCTATGTGGGTGACGCCTTCTGCATCCTCACCTTCTTTAAAGACTGCCCTCTGCAGCACCATCTGGAAAACACATCTGCAGCGCCTATCTGGAAGACGGCATCTGCAGCGCCGGCGCCCGTCTGGCCTTGTTCCAGGCAGTAAGTAACTGCCGCAGTTGGGTGCAGGCAGTGCTGGTGGCAAATGCAAGGTTCCTGGGATATGTGACGCCTCCTGAAGGCCCCCACCCCTGCTGGGAGACCTGCTCTAATGACTACCACACCTACATGGCGTTTCTGGTCCTGAATGGCCTCGCGTTCCTCTTCTCATTGTGCGCCACAGGTGCTGCAGCCCCGACACCATATGCACTGCTTGTGCACCTGAGCTGCCGTCCAGCGCCACTGGTTTTGTTGACTTGCCCTGGCTTTACCAACATGTCTGCACTGTACCGCTGCAGGTGTCAACGGTATTGGCTGTACCATGGCTCCACCTGAGGAGGTTTAAACCTGTGGCTGTGCTGCTGCAGGTGTGGTGGTAGCCCTCCCTTGGCTGTATCCTGATGCGGGCAAGCACAAGGTGTCCCTCAACAGGTGGATTGCTTGGGGTCTGAGCCTGCTGACTGCAGCCATCATGTTCTTCACGGTTGCCTTTGCGGCAGCTGGGCTTATCACAGGCGGGTATAGAGCTACAGAGCCGAACTGTGGAGTGCTGCCCTGTGAGTACGGGGGTATGCCATACGTCCCCAGCACGTAAGCTTCCACAAATGTCTTCAAGACGCTGCTACCCCTGAACAAGATGAGCGGCGACTGCTTTGCTGTGGGGGGGATAGCAGATGGGGAGACACTTTTGGCAGACCACAACTCCTCAAATTTGATGAAAGTCACTGATGAAACATCTGTGTCTGACTTAAATGACGGGCACAATGCGAGCTATGTCAGTGCAGATTTCAGGAAGGATGCCTGCTACCTGAAGATCCGGGAGATAGACTACAGCACTGACCAGCAGCAGTTGAGTCACACCAAAAACATCCTTTGCACAGCTGGGCCAGTTCCCAGCTATGATGCTCATGGACATGAGAGGCCTGGGTCAGACTCTGGAGCTGCCGGCAGAATGGAGTATTATCAAGCCCGGCCAGTATGACAAGCCCAGGTAATATGTGGTATGCAGGTCAGTATCTCGATAAGAATGGCAAAGCCAACTTATCGACTTTCTATTTCATGATACCAAACTCAGGAGCATGTCCACAGGGGATGCTATGACTGGCAAAACAGCAGGACAATGTTTGCGTCATATCAGCATAACAGCCAGCAGAAAGGGGTCTATGCAGCGAGCATAGCAGACACCGGTGGTTTGCAATTCGCACAAGTGGTCAACAGTCCTGAAGGCTTCTCCAGCCAGCAGCCGTTTCAGATTTCAAGAGGGAGCCAACAGCTGAACCTGTACGCCCCTCCTTTGTCCAAGCGTGATTATGTGGCTGTGTATGATGAGCTCCATGTCAGATGCATGGAAGCCAACCTTAGGTCTCCAGAGATCAACATGTCTACTTTGTGCCAGTTCAACTGTGATGCAAGGGACAGCACTCCCAAAAACTACTCGCTAGCTTCGGATCCCAACTTGGATCTGAATCTGAACTGGGTCTTTGAGCGTCACTGCTTGACAAACTCATCGCAGGACACGCCATGCACAGGCTTGGCTGTGGATACACAGGGGATCTCATCATGACAAGTCTGCTAGGGAAGTGTGGATCGGAGGTCAGCTATGACCATATATATCTCAACGAGCTGGGTCAAGCCACAGGCAAATTTGCCTTCAGTATCCTGGGCATAGCTTTGGGTCTTTATGCCTGTATTGGCCTGGCAGTGTGTGCCTGCAAGTATAAGTGGTGGCCAAAAGATTGGAGCAGATTGACGCCCGTGCTGCCACTGCTGGGCTCATGGCGTCAACTCAAGCCTGCTCAACCGGTGAATAGCTACTGTGATGTTGAGTGACAGCTCTGTAGGCTCTAGGTACACACTCTGACCGCATGCAGCCTGTCACTGCTCATCACATGATCTTACTGCATCAGTAAGTCCATAACCCTCGCTGAGACAAACCTGTTGTAAGAACCTCATGCTTTTGCATGTGCTGCCTGACCCAAGTGAAGTGCACACCAAGAGCAGTGTCCTTTTCTTCATCGGACAGATGCAGGGCTGCTGCAACACACCCTGATCTTCATGATGGTGTCATGCTGAAACAGCCGGGGCCGCCTTCCGTCATGGCCATTGCCCATGTGTGCATCATTCTCAAGGGCTGCATGCTAAGGACTAGCAGTAAGGCTGCAGAGAAGCACGCGCCGTGACGCTCTTGCTCTCTACTTATCAAGATTCTTGATAGTTATGGACGTGCCGAAGAATGCACAGGGTCCAGTGGTCTGGACTCAGGACAGGGCAGCTTGCGCACCTGCTGTGGGGAGTACCCGCAGAAGGCGGGGCAGGACAGGAGGCAGAAAGCATGCTGGCCTGTGTAGCGTGCATGCTGGGACTGCGCTGCAGCCATGCATGGACTTGCGGGCGACTACTAGTAGAAAGTGGGAAGGTGGGAGTTCTGATAGGTGTTGGAGGATGCGTCTTACGTCCTCCAAGATCTGTAATGCAAGTGGATACAGTGCAGTACAGTGCAGTGTAGCAAGCTTCATGGGACCTTCAAATGTGGAAATCCCCAGTATTAATAGAGATCCAACTACATCCCGAATTTTGTCTCCTGGTCAACGGTGAGTACACCCTCATGAGCCCTGTGCTTGGATGTCAGGGTGGCGCTGTTGCCCGCGCAGCGCGCACAGCGCTTGCAGTAGTGGCTCATGCAATCCGTCCATGTGATTCACTGGTGGCACAAGAGACATCTGGGGCACTGCGATGTGAAGCGCCCATTAGCAAAGCTGCTCGGCGCAGGAGCGAAAATGTTGATGTGAGCATGCCTCTGAGCATGAGTTTTCCCAGTACAGATAGGCCTGGCCGTCAGAGCAGCGCTGATACTGCGCCTGATCGGCTTTGCGCGGAGGGTAATGGGGTGAGAACGATCTCTATTTTGCTGTGCCTGCCTGCTATGCTCCGTGCTGCTTTCAAGCCTATTCCATAATGTCCGTGCTCACGCTAACAGCTGACTGCCCTGCAGCCCTCCACAGTCCTGTCTGAAAGCGCGCTGTGCTGCTGCAATATGTGTTCAGGGTGGGCACGCCCGTGCTTGGGCTTTTTGCTGCCAGCAAGGTGCTGGGCATGGACGTGGGATGGGCCGCTTTGCAGCCTTGTGAAGATATGACTGACATAGCTGTTCTGCGCTGCAGTGTGTGTTTACGGTGGGCATGGTCGTGCTGGGGCTCTTTGTGGTCAGCAAGGTGCTGGGCGTGAATGTCTGGGGGGAGCCACGGCCAGCGCAGAGGCGTGAAGGGGCAGACATGGGGCTCTGGTAGATGTGTCCAGGGCGCCACTATCTTGCTATCTACCTTGCCCTTAGTGCTGGAGTCTGAATTTTTGGAGTGCCTCATTATTGATATATCAGCCCTAGCGCCCTGCACTTGCTTCCCATCAATTTTGCGCTTGCCTGATGAGTCTTCAAGGCGGCGAGGTGCACTAGCCTCTTGGCTCTTCCTTTAATTTGTTCGTTAGTGCTCACAGCGACACAATCTCTAGGAGAGGCTTCAGCTCACCCAAGGTGCTGAGTGCTAGCCCTTGAAGAAATCTGAAGGACTATTTCCATTAGGAATCCACGAGTGAATGGAGCGAGGCGCGCAACCAAGACAGCTCCCCTTGGGGGATGCAGAGACTTCTGTTGCACACAGAATACCAAGCTGGCCTGAGCTCGGCTCTGTTTCCAGACTGACATTCTTGACAAACCACTCCATGTGCAGGTGGGAGTAGGGACCCATGGATTAGCGGGTTGATGACGAAGAGGCCCCCGTCCAGGCAGCTGCCTTTTGAGGATGCACAAATTTACAAGCGCACACAGAACAACAGCTGGCGAGTGCGCACATCTCCTTTCAGAGCGAGTGTTGGCAGTCCAGTGCCTATGCAGGTGGAAATAAGGATTTGCGGATGAGCGGAATCGAGGACGCGGAGGCGCCCGCCTAGGCAGCTGCCCCCGTGGTTCACAAAGAACGCAGAAGTCCTGAACGTGTGGTTTGAAAGAAGAGAGCGGAGGAGGGAGCGCCTCAGGTGAATAGAATTGGCGAAGAGGAGCATGCGCTGCCTTTTACCTTGAGCCTGTCCTTCGAGAGATGGGCCGCAGAGAAAGAACAACACTAAACAGCAGCTGTTTGCAGCATCTTCCTCCGGCAGAATTTGGAGCCCGATTGGCAAGGGCTGCACACATGTACATGCTGGTGCTGGGAGATGCATCACTAAAACCATGAGACACTGAAAGCCAACCTTTGCCATGTATACACTGCATATCTGCCTTTCCATGAGGGCTATTGTTCCAACAGGGGTTGTACAGTGCTGCGGCGACATTCATGGCACCTGCCTTATCGTGTATGAAAGCTTTGGGCAGTAATCTGATGGCAAGAGCACTATAATGTAGTCAGGCATGTGTGCAGCTCTCATTGCTGCAATGACCACAGCCTTGGAGATTCTGCACCAGTCTAGACGCCATTTAATGACTCACAAGATCAGATGACTGCAACAGACACAAAGCAGGCTTCAAATCAAAAGCTCTGTAAATACCTTCACGCACTTCCCTCATAATCGCCAGAAGGCTGTCCTGTGTCCCTTCCTGCCACATTTGCGCAGCAAGCCTCTGCTGATGTTGCCTTCCAAACGTGCTGACCAAGCCGCGATGCATGTTGCCAGAGCTGCCTTGTGTACTGAATACACTGATGTTCTATTTTGCTTCCGAAGAGTCTGTATAGCGTCAAGAAAAGGGAGCACGTGAGGCTGCAGACACCAAGTGCAAAGGCGCCAAAAAGGGCTCCTAGAGCTCCTGTGTATACTGCATACATGTCATTGAATGTCCCGTCGATGTGGATGAAGCTGGTTGTTTTGTCTGCCTGAACAGCTTGCAAGATAGTCGCCCACTCTCCCACTTCTGTGCATCAATCCTACTGATGCAGCTGTAGGGTTCAAAGGAGGCTGGTATGAGGTAAACAGGCCTTCCCGAGTAGATACAGCTTGCGACATCATCCGGAGAGTCAATACCCATGGTCCTTGAGAAATACCACTGCCACTGATCTTGCGGGTAGAGAGATCCATCCCTGAAATACCTTTGCCACGTGTCGTGAAGATAGGACCCAAAACACTTTGCTGTGGCTTGGTCCTGGTACAAGTTCAGCCACAGGTATTGTGATGCAGTAACACCCTTTCGTGATCATATGCACTCAATTGGAGAGTTGCATTCCCAAACCAGCCTTGCCGTGCTAGCTCGATGACATTGAAGTCCCTGTTCTCCGAGTACTTGATTTAGCCCAAGCTGTGTTGTTAAATCTACACGAGGGGTAGTCTGCAATGGTCTTGATCGGGGTGATTGACACCATCCTGTTGCTTGCTTCTGAGTCCAGGAAGGCATTGTAGTATGTCAGCTGAAGGTTCCCTTGCGCTGCTGTGATGTACCCAGTGGTGGCTTCTGTCATGTTGTTCAAAAGCAGCTATAATATCCATGCTGCTTTGATTCAAAGGCGAGCCTGTGATCTCCTTTGTCGGGTCGACAAACCTCAAGAGGACGCTCTTGTCATACCAGCCTTGCAGCATGCGGCAGTGCTCCAACATGTAGATCACATCGCTGACCATGAGAGGAGAGAAGGCTTGTTTACGTAACACTGCTCCTGGTGTCGCAGCAATCCGGAATTGGTCAGGCTCGGAAGATTCACATGCAAACCAGACACTTGCCTTGGTACCGTTGGTGTCTGAGGTGGCATTTATGCAGACATCACCGGGGGAGGCGTTGACCAGCTTCGAGACGGCTGCTGCAGCAGTCTGCTTCTGCAGCTGGCCGACCAGGAGGCCGGCCTTCCAGACCACACACAGCAGCACAGCGCTTGTTAGAGCAGCGATGATGGTGGGCGACCAGCCGCTGCTGTGCCTTTCAGGGCTCGCCTGCATGCCAGAAACAGCCTTGAAGGGCTTGCAGCTTGAACATCTACCCCTTCAGGCGAGGGATCATGGCGCAAGGGTAATCACAGTAATAATGCCGACTGCCAAGCAGAGACTGCTGCCCTGTTGAGCACCTTCCTGGCGGCCTTCTTGCCTATCAAACACCACCCTCAAGCGTTTGGCCTCTTTTGCACCTCCAAGCCGCTGGCAGGAAGGTGGTGAAATTGCATGTCTTGCCACGCCAGCCAGAATCACACAGAGCTGTGCAGTCAGGCTGCCAAAGCAGGGTGTACCTTTGGGAAAATTTTTGAAGCAGCAGGTGCCTTCTCTGTTGAAGCTCTCTCTACATGCTCCATCCCGGCCATGTCTGCCTTGAAGCCATCACAGTTTGCCGAGTCCTGCCAGCCAGATGCTCAATTTCAGCTTTCTGTGTTGACAGCGCCAATGCGTCATCGGCAAAGTTGCGTGACAGCACATCAAGACATTTGGCCTATAATAGGCATGCTGTCCAAGCTGAAAGGTTGTACTGCATGCATGCATGAGGTGAGCCGCAGAGTCAGCCTGACCTGGACGTTGAAATCCTTGCCATAGGCTGAGGGGGTGCCCTGTTCATCTTTGGTGACGCTGTACCTGAGGTACTGACGCAACATTATCCCAGACCGAGAAATATCCCAGTCAGCTGTAGCTGGTGTTCAATCTTTAAGAGAGGACAACACTGCTTCTGCCGCTGTCTTATCAGAGCCTGCCGACCTGGTGCCGAGTTGCACCATACTAAACAGGAGACATGGTGTAAAAGAAAAAAAGGGGTCTGAAGATTCTTCAGAAGAGCCTTCTGCCCCACGATCAGGACACGGAAGGTTCACACGACGTTACTGCGCGAATGTAAAAATAGGCGTAGATGGTACGATTACTGCCATGATCTGGTGTCTTGATGTACCTTGGGGGATCGGTGGTGATCGGCAGTCGCTACGTGGTCCTTGAGCTTTCTGACCTCAGCTAAGGAGCTCCTAAAGATCTGGCTCTCAGAGATCCCACTCGGTAGTACGGCAAACCCTGCTCGACGATCAACTTTTGATCGGACTTCTCCCGCAGTGAGTCGGCTTCAGGAATATAAGGGCACAGCAATGGCTTTGTTTAATAGAGCGATGAAGGATTTGCGCGACTACTTGGCAGTGCGTCGACTGAAAGGTCGAATGCACTCACCAGTGTCGAATCAGTCACCGGTGCCGAGTGCTGAAGATGTACAGGCTATAAACAACCCCTTTTCAATATTAGGCTCATATTTAGCCTGTACAATACTTGCAAAACCTCGCTGCACCGGAATGACGGCACCAACTTGGGGCGCTCGGTGATGTGATCGACAGCACGTCTCCGTGCGGCACTCACCGTGACACGTTCTCACAAAAGCGGGGAGATTGATCCAGTTCATCTCTATATGACAGGTGATCTTCGGTCCCAGCGAGTCTGACACACACTGTCACAGTGGCCAGCCACGGGATGAGCAGCATCGAGCATCTGAATGCCCGGCAATGCAGGGAGTCACTGACTGAATTTCTGAGTCAGGGACAGATACCACGTCTCTTTGCAGATTACCTGTCAAACAAACAGGAGAAAGTTTGTGTTATATCAGTATGACAACCAACAGAAAGGTATATGCATTTAGCGTCGCACGAAGCGCACAATTTGTCAACAGTAAAGGCTTCTGCAGCCAGTAGCAGTCTCAGCTTCCAGGCATTTGGGGGCCAACAGCTGACACTGTATGTCCCTCCTCTATTCAAGCGCGATTGTTGGCTATGTATGATGAGCGCCACATCAGGTGCATCAAGCCCAAGTCTCCAGAGATTAGCTAAAGGCCAATATGCAAATATCATGGGATGCAAAGGACAGCGCTGTCAACTACTACGAGCCTGCTCTAGGATCAAACTCAGTCATTCAGCGGCACTGTGGAACAAACTCATCGCAGGAGAAGATATGCACACTGGCAGGCTTGGTCATGGACACACAGGGGAATCTCATCTATGAAGTCAGCTAGGGCAGTATGGGCGGAGATTGTGTATGACCAGGCGTACTTCAACGAGCTGGGTCAAGCAACAGGCAAATATGGCTCCAGCATCCTGGGCA
>CAWBXA010000016.1:0-6966 GCA_963792695.1 uncultured Verrucomicrobiae bacterium
GGGGATGTATTACTACCAGCGAACATTTCTGCATCACCCCGCGTGGATGCTGAAGAAAATCGGGCGCCAGCTTGCCCTCTTTTACCACTTTCGTTCCGCGCGTGAGTGCCGCCTCTTCGGCAAGAAGTTCCTGCCAAAAGAATCGAACCCGTACACCTTTGATCGCCCATACGCGCAGAGCCTGCCGCTCATCGAAGAAGCCCTGCCGCCGCGCGGGCGCGTTTCGTACCCTCCGGCGGTCGCCTACCGCGCAGCGCTCCAGAGCCTCACCCAGCGGCAATTCAGCACCAGGCAGCCGACGCTCCTGCTCTTCGCTGAAAATCTCCTGGAAATGGCGTATTGGCCCGTGCTCCTCGCGACGCTCCTCCTCGGCACTTGTTGCCTGTTGAAAGGTGGACTGCGCCATCCCGCAGCCTGGCCGTTCGCCATCGCTTCGCTCCTCTATTCCTACAACTTCGGCAACACGCTCACCGTCGCCGTGGTGCATTCGCTCGACATTTCGCGCTACGTCTGGACCCAGCTTTCCTTCACGATGTTCTCCTCGGCTTTTGGGCTGCTTTTCGTCGGCGCCACCTGCGCGCGCGCGGCGGAGTCGGTCCTCGTTGACAGGGGCGACAGTGCGCCGGAACCGTGGCCCGGTGATGGCGTACTCACTCCCGTGCTCCCTGCGCCTTCGCTCTGCGTCTTGATTCCATGTTACAACGAGGCGACGTGCATCGCTGGCGTCGTCGCCGAGTTCCGCGTGGAGTTTCCACACGCCCGCATTCTGGTCGTGGATAATGCCTCCTCCGATGGGACCGCAGCCGTGGCTGCGGCTGCCGGTGCCGATGTCCTTTCCGAGCCAGCCAAAGGCAAGGCCCGTGCGGTGCTCACCGCGCTCAGTCACATCGATAGCGAAGTCGTCCTCATGGTGGACGGCGACGGCAGCTATCCCGCCGCTGGTGGGCGCCGCCTGCTCGAGTCGTATCGCGCCCAACCAGCCGACCTCATCACTGGCATCCGCAACCCGGATGAATCAATGGCCGGCAGCTTCCGTCCCTACCATCAAGGAGGGACCCACCTTTTCGGCCGCCTAATCGGCACGGTTTTTGGCCGATTGCCGGCTGATCTGTTTTCCGGTTTGCGCCTCTTTTCGCGCCGCTACTACGAAAACGTCCCCATCCTCTCACGCGGCTTCGAACTCGAACTCGAGTTGACGATTCAAGCCATCGACAAAGGGTTCTCGATGCGCGAAGTCCCCGTCCCTTTCGGCCTGCGCGCCGAAGGGACCAAGTCGAAGCTGCGGACGGTGCATGATGGAGTGCGTATCCTCCGCCTGCTCTTTGTGCTCTTCCGTGATTACCGCCCGCTGCTCTGTTTCAGCATCATCGCCGGCCTCCTCGCTTTGCTGGGTCTGCTCGCTGGCTTTGCGCCCATCCGCGATTACCTCACCATCCGCTATGTCACCCACGTGCCGCTGGCCATTCTGGCCGCCAGCCTGATGGTTCTCTCCTGCCTCGCCCTGCAGACCGGCCTTGTCCTTGAATCCGGCCTCCGGCACCTGCGTGAGATGACCCAGCTCCGTATCCGCCGCGGCGTCCGCCAGCACCGCTCCTCTGCCACACCTCACTAATTTCATCCGCAAATTCTCATCATGGCCTACACCACCTGCACTCCACCCACTGGGGACAAGATCACCATTGCCTCCGGCCAGCTTCGCGTTCCGAACTGCCCGGTCATCCCCTTCATTCGTGGCGATGGCACCGGGCCGGACATCTGGGCCGCCAGCGTCCGCGTGCTCGATGCCGCTGTTGAGAAGGCCTACGGCGGCGAAAAGAAGATCGCCTGGTTTGAGGTTTTTGCCGGGGAAGAATCGTTCAAGCGCTTTGAAAATTGGCTGCCGGACGACACCGTCGCCGCCTTCCAGGAATACCTCGTCGGCATCAAAGGTCCGCTCACCACGCCCATCGGCGGCGGCATCCGCTCCCTCAATGTCGCCCTGCGGCAGATGCTCGATCTCTACGTCTGCCTCCGGCCGGTCCAGTACTTCACCGGCGTCCCCTCCCCGGTGAAGCGCCCAGAACTCGTGGACATGGTCATTTTCCGCGAAAACACGGAGGATATCTATGCAGGCATCGAGTACGCGGGCGGCACGCCCGAGGCGCAAAAGCTCCTCGACTTCATCGCGGCGGAATTTCCGAAGGACTTCAAAAAAATCCGCTTCGGCACCACCCAGGCGGTGCTCGATTACATGAAGCTCTCCTCGCCGGGACACACCATGGAAAACTACCCGCCCACCGTCGGCATCGGCATCAAGCCCGTCTCACAGGTCGGCAGCATTCGGCTCATCAAAGCCGCCATCGAGTACGCGCTCAAGCACGGACGCAAATCCGTCACCATCGTGCACAAGGGCAACATCATGAAGTTCACCGAAGGCGCGTTTCGCGACTGGGGTTACAGCGCCGCGTCGCGTATCTTTGGCGACCGAGTCTATACTTGGTCGCAATGGGAGAAAACGAAGAAGGAGCAGGGAGAAGCGGCCGCCAATGACGAGCAAAAAGCCGCGCTCGCCGCCGGTCGCGTCCTCATCAAGGACGCCATCGCCGACATCACGCTCCAGCAAGTCCTCACGCGTCCCAAGGACTTCGAGGTCATCGCCACGCTCAATCTCAACGGCGACTACCTCTCCGACGCACTCGCGGCGCAAGTCGGCGGCATCGGTATCGCGCCCGGCGGCAATATCAACTACGTGACCGGCCACGCCATCTTTGAAGCGACCCACGGCACCGCGCCCAAGTACGCCGGTCAGGATGTCGTCAACCCCGGCTCCGTCGTCCTTTCCGGTGAAATGATGTTTCGCTATCTCGGCTGGGATGGTGCCGCCGATCTCATCATCAAAGGATTGAACGGCGCCATCGGTTCAAAGCGCGTCACCTACGATTTCGCGCGCCAAATGGAGGGCGCGACTGAAATCAAATGCTCGGAATTCGGAGACAACATCATCGCGCATATGTGAGGCCGCGCGCTCGTCTTGCGGTGACGATAAGTTCATCGGAAGCCGCTTTCCCATTCCGCCGCCGCTCCCTACTCTGCCTCGTCTCTCCCGATGCGCATCCTGGTTGTAGAAGACGAAAAGAAAATTGGCTCCCTCCTCCGCCGTGGCTTGCGGGAACAAGGCTTCACCGCCGATTTGGTCGAAAATGGGATCGAAGCTTTCGAACGGGCCACGACCGAGCCGTTCGACGTGATCGTGCTCGATATCATGCTGCCGGGGCGCGACGGCCTGAGCGTCCTGCGTGGCATTCGCGAGCGCGGCATCATCACCCCGGTGCTGCTCCTTTCCGCGCGGGGCGAAGTCAACGAGCGCGTCGAGGGTCTGAACCTCGGCGCAGACGATTATCTCGCGAAACCGTTCTCGATGGATGAGCTAACGGCCCGCGTGCGTGCGCTCATTCGCCGCGCTTCGGGCGAAAAGCTGTCTCTCTACAAAGTCTCCGACCTCACCATGAACCTGGTCTCGCGCGAAGTCTGGCGCGGCAAACGCAAGGTCGAACTCACCACCCGCGAATTTGGACTTCTCGAATATCTGATCCGCACACCCGCTCAGGTCTTCACCCGCACGCAGATCCAGGAGCGGGTCTGGGATTACCATTTCGATCCGAACACCAACCTGGTGGACGTCTATATTCAGCGGCTGCGTCGCAAGATCGACGATGGCGAAACCGAAAAGCTGATCCACACCGTGCGCGGCGTTGGCTATTGCGTGAGGACCGACCCGTGAATCGGTGGCCGCTCCGCTGGCAGTTGGCGGTGCTCACCACCGGGCTGGTCGCCGCGGTCCTGCTGGCGGTCGGCCTCACCGCTTGCGCTCACCTCTATCGCGAGGGCGTCAACGACCTCGATCGTGAATTGCGGCACGTCGCGCGCGAGTTCTATTCCACCCTCTCGCAGAAGCATGAGGTTGACTGGACCGTCCGCTCCACTTCGCACGACCTGCTTCCCGCCGCCCATTACCTCTATGTCGCCGAGGTCCTCGATGCGCATGGCCGCGCGCTTTTTCGTTCGCGCAATCTCGGCGACACCGGACTCCCCGCGCTCGAACGCAATCGCCCCCGCATGGCTACCCTGCAGCTCGATGGCCATCTCGTGCGCGCCGGCGCCTTCGAGCAAAACGGGATCGAACTGCGGCTCGCCATGGCGCTCCACACCGTCGAGCGCGCCCGCAACGACCTCGTGAATGCCTTTCTGGTCGCCACCCCCGTCGTCCTGTTGATTGTGGCGGTCGGCGGCTGGTTGATTGCGCATCACGTGCTCGCCCCGGTTCAGGAGATCGCCGCCTCCGCGGAACGGATCAATGCGGAGCGGCTCGATCAGCGCTTGCCACTCTCCGGCAGCGGTGGCGAAATCGCCCGCCTCACGGTCGTCCTCAATCACATGTTTGACCGGCTCGAAGTGAGTTTCCGCCAGGCGACTCGCTTCACCTCCGATGCTTCTCATGAACTCAAGACCCCGCTCACGATCATCCGTGGCGAACTCGAATCCGCCATCCGCAGCGGCCACTTCGAGCCGAGCCAGGAAAAGCTGCTCGTCAACCTCATGGAGGAAACCGAGCGGCTCACGCAAATCACCGATGGCCTGTTGCTCCTCTCCCGCGCCGATGCCGGCCATTTTCAACTTGAACTCAAGCCGGTCGACCTCCTCGGTCTCGTTCAGGACCTGCTCGAAGACGCCGAAATCCTGGCGGCTCCCCTCCATCTTCGGATCGAGCCCGAACTGCCCCCGCAAGCCTTCGTTCTGGGCGCTCCCCAATTTCTCCGGCAGGTGCTCCTCAATCTGCTCGACAATGCCATCAAGTACAACCAGCCGCATGGGCGCGTGCGCCTCACGCTGAAGGCCGACGCCACGGACTGGGTGCTGCATCTCGGGAATACTGGCGCCGGCATCAAGCCCGCCAACGCCGGCCACGTTTTCGATCGCTTCTTCCGCGGCGACGAATCGCGCAGCCGGACACGCGCCGGACATGGCCTTGGGCTTTCCATCTGCCGCGAAATCGTGCGCGCCCACGGCGGCGAAATCGTCCTCAAAATCTCGCAGCACGGCTGGACAGAATTCTGTTTTCACCTGCCAAAAGCCCCTGCCCCAGACCCGCCCACCGGCGCTCTCATGAAAATGGCCACACCCAGTTCCTCATGAACCGTTTTCTCGAATTTCTCCTGGCCGTCGGTCTGACGAGTTGCGTCCTCGCTGGCCCTCCGCACGCGGGTGACATTGGCACAATCGCTTCCAGCGAGCCCGCGGGCGCGCTCATGTTTCTGCCATGGGGCAACCCACCCAGAGAGACAGTGAAAATCACCGTCGCGGCGAAACCGACGATCACGATCGCCGCCTCGCCCGGAGCGCGCGCTGATCTGCACGACGGCATGTGGATCAAGCTGGAGGAACTCGGCCCCGGCGACGTCGTTCAACGCTTAAGCGCGGGCTTTTTTCTGACCGAGTCGAATCACCAAATTATCATCTTTAAAGGGATGCCGGGAGAGTTTCTCCTCCGTGCGGGAGAGGATTGGTACACCAACGAAGCTGGCGGAGTGCGCTTCAAAGTGAATCTCATGCGCGGCGGCGGACTGGTCACCGGTGCCAATCTTCGCCCTGCCAGCTACCGCGAGCCGGAAGGTGGCTTTCTCTTTTATCTGCCTGCCGCCCTCCAAGGCACCGTGCTGCACTACGAAGGCGCGCCGCCTGGCGCCGCCACTCCGGACGGCGAGGGCAAAATCCTCATCACGAAAGGATCCTCCGGACCCTCCTATAGTCAGCACCTCAAAAACCCCGCGCGCCCGGAGCTCGGCTTCGTCTCCGGCCTCACCGAACTGACGCTTCGCAAGTTCCCGCCGGCCCATCCTTGATCGCGCCTTTCCCACTGAAGATTGTGGCACGTTCACACATTTCATGGTCTTCGCGGTTTTCCTCCCGAGCCCAAAATCGCTCTCCGCGCGCGCTCCATCCTTGCGCCGCTGCCCCGCTCCGCCTAAACCCTCTCCCCACTCATGTTTTCGCGTTCTCCCTCACGTCCGATTTCGGTGGTCACTGGCGGCGCTGGTTTCCTCGCTTCCCACCTCACCGACCGCCTTCTCTCCGAAGGTCATCGGGTCATCGGCATCGACAATTTCCTGACCGGCTCGACTGCCAATATCGAGCACCTCGCCGGTAACGACTCGTATCGTTTCATCAAGCACGACGTCTCCAATCACATCTTCCTGCCCGACGACGTTGATTTCGTTTTTCACTTTGCCTCACCCGCCTCGCCGGTCGATTACCTCGAGTTTCCGATCCCAACTCTCAAAGTCGGCGCCATCGGCACCCACAATTCCCTTGGGCTGGCCAAGGCCAAGAAAGCCACCTTCCTCCTGGCCTCGACCAGCGAATGCTACGGCGATCCGCTCGTCCATCCACAACGCGAAGACTACTGGGGCAACGTCAACCCCATCGGCCCTCGCGGCGTGTACGACGAGGCCAAGCGCTTTGCCGAGGCGCTCACGATGGCCTACCATCGCTACCACCATCTCGATACGAAGATTGTCCGTATTTTCAATACTTACGGCCCGCGGATGCGCCTCGCGGATGGGCGCGTCGTCCCAAATATCTGCGCGCAGGCGCTCCAGGGCCAGCCGGTCACCGTCTATGGCGACGGCTCGCAGACGCGCTCGTTTTGCTATTGCTCTGATCTCATCGACGGCATCTTCAAACTTGCCATGAGTGATTTTCATGAGCCCGTCAACATCGGCAACCCTCGGGAGATGACCATCAAGCAGTTTGCTGAGGAAATTCTCAAGATCACCGGCTCCCGCTCCGAGTTGCAATACCGCCCGCTGCCCGTCGATGATCCCAAAGTCCGCCAGCCCGATATCACCCGCGCACGGACGGTCCTCGGCTGGGAGCCCAAGGTGCAATTCGATGAAGGCATCCGCAAAACCATCGATTATTTTAAAAGCC
>CAWBXA010000017.1:0-96197 GCA_963792695.1 uncultured Verrucomicrobiae bacterium
GCTGTGTACGCGTACCGTTACGTATGCTTGGCGATCGTGCATCTGCGCGACTTTGGCTGCGGCGGTTTCACCTCGGGCTGTGTGTGCGTCGCGCCCGCGCTCTCGCGGCGCTTTCATGAAGCCGTGAAAGGTCAGGATTACGCCACGGCGGAGCGCCTCCGCGCGCTTTTCGAGCCGCTCGAGGATTTGCGCAATGCCATCAATCCCATCCGCGTCTTGCACGAATCAGTGGCGCTGGCGGGCATCGCCGATACGGGTGAGTTGACGCCGCTGCTGAGCATGCTTTCCCCCGCCAATCGCCTCCAGGTGCAAGCCGCCGCCATCGCCCTGCGAAGCGCTCAGGCGTAGCGCCGCTTCATCGCAGGAAGGCGAAGCGACTGCGCAGGGTGGCTCGCAGGGTGGAATCCAGGGAGCGCGCCGTCGCGGGGACGGGGAGATGCGCGCGCCGCACCAGGAGGTGCTTGAGCTCGCGGACGGTTTGATGGAGAGCAAACTTCTGGAGCGCCACCGCACGCCCGGCGGAACCGAGTTGCTGCGCAAGCGCCGGATCCTGGAGGAGCCGCTCCAGCGCATTGGCGAGCGATTCGGGCTCACGCGGCGGCACCAGGAGACCCGATTTTTCATGAGTAATCATCTCTGGCACGCCAGCCACCGTCGTCGAAACAGCAGGCACCCCCATGGCCATCGCCTCGGCAATCACCGTTGGCAGATTGTCGCTGCCGCCCGCTGAGTCGGGGACACATGGCAGCACGAAAAGTGGCGGGGCGGCGAGATGCGGCGCGACTTCCCTCTGGCGGTCGCGGACCAGGCAGTTGAACCGAATCCCCAAGCTGACGCTGCTCAATGAGCCGCTGCAATTCATCGGCCAGCGGCCCGCCGCCGATGATCTGGCAGCGAAACGAGCGCCCACGCTTCCGCAGCAGCCCGCAAGCTCTCGATCAAGTCGGCGAATCCTTTCTTCTCCACATAGCGGGCCGACGGCCAGCAGGCAGGGCGGCGGAGGTGGCGGAATGACGCGCCGGGCGCCGGGGACCTCAATCCCATTATAAACTCGGTGCACCGGCGCCGCGCCGCCGGATACTTCTCCTGCATCCAGCGCCGCGCAAAGTCGGTCTCCGTCACAATGAGCGTGGCGCCTTTGACAAGCCGGGCGTTCGTCACTGGGAAGGTGCTCGCAAAAAATGTCATTCGCGTGTCCGGTGAAAGAATAGGTGATGCCGAAGAGACGGCAGAGCCACCAGGCGGTACGCGCGGCCATCCCACCAAAGTGCGCATGCACATGGCGGACGCCCCCGCGCAGCAGCATCCTGCCCATCCAAGCGGCTTCGAAACAGCGCTGTGAGTCGGGGCGCGTGCCGGTTCACGCGCAGCAGGCGCCGCACTTCCGTCGGCAACTCGCGCGCGCCCATGCGCGAGATCGATCTCCGCGCGCAATTCCTTCTCGGCTGGCAAATAAGTGATCGGCAGGTCGCACGGCTTCGATGAGTGCTCCGGCGCCTCCTCGGGCGGGCGAATCGACAGGATGAGTGGATCCATCCCCTGCCGCACCATTTCGCGCACCTCGCGGCTGCAGAAGGTCTGCACGTAAGAGGGGAACCGCTCGAAAAGGTAAGCGAAGGGGCGGGCCATAAGCAAAATTTAGCGGGGAGCAGGACTTCGCGCGGAGGTGATGGCCCGCGATTCATCGTAGAACGACTCGAGCTTCGCCAGCGAGCGGCCTTGCTCGAATTCGGCGCGCACCGTCCCGGCGGCTGCTGCGCCCAAGCGACCGAGCAAGCCAGGCTCCATCGTGAGGCGCAGCATCGCATCGTGCAGCGCCGGGGCATCGCGCTCGGCCACCAGCAGCCCATTCGCTTCGTGCGTGACCGCTTCGGGTATGCCGCCGTGGCGCGTCGCGAGAACCGGCAGACCGGTGGCCATCGCTTCGAGCATCGAGTTGGGCACCCCTTCCACGTTGCCGTCGGCCGTCGTTTCGCTGGGGTGCAGGAAGACGTGGGATTGGGCGAAGAGTTGCGCGAGCGCGCTCTGGTGAGAGAAAGCCGTGCAGCTCGATGGCCGCCGAAATGCCGAGTTCGCTGGCGAGGCGCTTGACCTCCGCCTTCATCGGCCCGTCGCCCGCGATGGCGAAGCGCGCCTTCGGGTGGTCCGATGGAAACGCGCGAAGGCTTCGAACGCGGTGCCGAGGCCTTTCTTGGCGATCAGTCGGCACGCTTGCACAAAGCGCCAGGCTCCGTCCGCCGGCGCCGCACGCTCGCTGGAAGGGAAAGCCTCGAGCGGGATGCCGGTGCGATTGATCCGCAGCTTCTCACGCGGGCAGCCGAGTCGCACAAGCTGCTCCGCCAGCGATTGCGAGCGCGCGAGCACCAGCGGCACCGTTTGCAGCATCGTTCGCATCTGCTCGTCGTAGCCGGGTTGCTCCGGCCGCGGCTGGATATCCATGCCGTGAAACGAGACGACGCACGGCTTGTCCCACTCCTGAATGAACGGCAGCAAATGCACGCCCGTGTGGCCGAAGTAGATGTGCATCAGATCCGCCGGCCGGCGCTGCAGCAGCTTGATGAGCACTTGCAACTCGCCGCGGTAATAAACGGGCGGCAGGCGGCGCACGTACTTGAGCCAAAAGCGCTTCAGGAAATTTTTGCGCGCGCGCGGGATCAGCTCGATGTCCGGGAAAGGAAAGCTCCTCCGCGCACTGCCGCTCGCGCGTCATCACGAAGGTCTGGTACTTCGCAAGCCGGTCACCTGCCGGTAGATGTGGCGCATCTCCGGCTTGAGAAAGGTCGTGCAGTAGCTGGCGACGATCGGCCTCGGCGTTTCCATGTGGTTTCCTGGTATTTGTGCTCAGGCCCGTAATTGCCGACGATCACGAGGACGAGCCAGCCACAATTGATCGCGTCACCATTCCGCCACCACCCCATCGCTCGTGCGCCAGACGGGATTGCGCCAGCGATGCCCTGAGCCCGCCGCTGCGCGCACTTTCGCCTCATCGATCTCGATGCCCAGCCCCGGCTGGCAGCGGGCGATCGACGAAGCCGTCGGCGTAATGGAAGACGGTCGGATCGACGAGATAGTCGAGCAGATCGCTCCCTTGATTGTAGTGGATGCCGAGGCTCTGCTCCTGAATGAAGGCGTTCGGCGTGCAGAAATCGACCTGCAGCGAAGAGGCCAGGCAGATCGGGCCGAGCGGGCAATGCGGCGCCACCGCCACATCATAGGCTTCGGCCATGGTCGCGATTTTCTTTAGCTCCGAGATGCCGCCGCAATGGCTCACGTCGGGCTGCACGATGTCGGCGCCGCCGGTGGCTAGGAGCTGCTTGAAACCCCAGCGCGTGAATTGCCGTTCGCCGGTCGCGATGGGGATCGAGCAGTTGCTGCGCAGGTCGAGCAGCGCCTCGTTATTCTCTGCCAGGACTGGCTCCTCGATGAAGAGCGGGCGCACCGGCTCCAGTTCGCGCATCAGCGCCTTGGCCGATACCTTTGTGGACGCGCCCGTGGAAGTCGATGGCGATGCCGAAGTCCGGCCCGCACGCCTCGCGAATGGCGACCGCACGCTCGACCGCCTGCCGCATCCGCATCGGCGAGCCGATCCACTCCATCTCTTCCGTGCCATTCATCTTGATCGCGGTATAGCCCTGCTGCTGCTTCGCCTTCGCCTCCGCTGCCACGTCGCCGGGACGGTCGCCGCCAATCCACGCATACACGCGGATTTTCTCGCGTACCGCGCCGCCGAGCAGCTCATAAACCGGCACGCCAAGCGCCTTGCCCTTGATGTCCCAAAGCGCCTGGTCGATCCCGAGATGGCGCTCATCAAGATCGGCCCGCCGCGATAAAATCCGCCGCGATAGAGCACCTGCCAGAGGTCTTCGATGCGCGTGGCGTCCTGGCCGATGACGAAGTCGGCCATCTCCTCGACGGCGGCGGCGACCGTGGCGGCCTTGCCCTCGACGACCGGCTCGCCCCAGCCAACCAGGCCGGATTCGGTGGTGACCTTGAGAAAGCACCAGCGCGGCGCGATGAGGAAGGTTTCGAGCGAGCGGATTTTCAAGCGGAGAAAGGGGCCACGGAGAGTGGGCGGTTGCGCAGTCCGACGGAGGAGCGGCTTCGCTCGTCCACGAGATACACGATAGGCACAAAAAGGGAATAGGAAGCAGCTCGATGCGAACCGTCAGCTCGCACCCTTGGGAACTAACGACTTGGGAGATGGAGGTTGAGCTTCTCGAAGGCGCCTTCCAAGGCCGTCTGCCACTTGGCGTACCCGGCGGCGTTCGGGTGGAGCAGATCGGGGAATTCCTCGATTTTCGCCTCGCCCTCTTCATTGGCGAAGAGCGACCAGGTATCGACGGTGGCGATGTCCGGAGCGCTGTCAACCACCTCGGCGAGCAGAGCGTTCAGATGCTTGAGCTTGTCGGCGGGGCGATCTTTTTTGGCCGTGCTCGGCATCACGGTATTGAGCACGATGGGGAGCTTCGGATTTGCCGCCCGCAATTCGGCGATGATGCGCCTCACATTCGCCGCCGCCGTTTCCGGCGTCGCCACCCAAGCCGATGTCATTCGTCCCGATGAGCAGGCTGACGGCCATCGGATGGAGGTCGATCACGTCGCCTTTCAGCCGGTAAAGGACGCCGCGAGTGGTGTCGCCGGAGATCCCGCGATTGGCCACTTTGCGCCCGGCGAAATCGTGGGCCAGCGAGCCCCAACCCTGCGTAATCGAGTCGCCCAGAAAGACGATGGAGCCCTGATCGGCCGCTGCGGCCTTCTCCCACTCGGTGCGGCGCGACTGCCAGAGCGGGCGAAACCAAATGCCGTCCTGCACCGGGCCGCTGCCGGGGAACTGATTGCTTGGCGGCTGCGCAAGATGGCGCCGCGACTTTCTCGAAGCCGACGGTGGGCTGGCCGCGCCGTTGTGCAAACATCCACGGGAGCAACTCGGGCTCAGCGTAGGCGATGTTCCAGGAGTCGTGCTTCGCCGTCGGGTACTCGCTGTAGAGCGGGTGCCCGCCGGCCTTTTCCATCGCAGCAACCAGATTGCGCGTGAGGGCCACGCGCACGGTCGGATCTTTGGCGCCGTGAAAAGCCCAGACCGGCGTCTGCACAAGCGCGCCGGCGTGTCTTCACATCGCCCCCGCCGCAGATCGGCGCCGCGGCGGCGAAACGATGCGGAAAGCGCGCCAGCAAATCCCATGTGCCATAGCCGCCCATCGACAGGCCGGTCACGTAGATGCGGTCGAGGTCGAGATCGGGGAACTCCTTGGGCAGCGCGTCGAGCACGCCCACGACCGCTTTCATCGAAGGACTCAAGTCTGGAGGCTGCTCGATAGCCGGCTGCGACCAATCGACATCGGCCCACTTCTGCCCGCTCGGGCATTGCGGCACGAGGACGTAGCACGGGAATTTGTCCTGCGCCTTTTGGAAGAGCGGCGCGCCGTACTTGAGTTGCGCGGCATTGTCGTCGCCGCGCTCGCCTGCGCCGTGGAGCATGAGGACGAGCGGCACTTTGCCTTCATGCGGACCCGGCAGCAGCAGACGGTAGCCGAGCGTCCCGCCCTCCGGCATCGGCGCGGTGCGCTTCTCATAGTCGCCAGCGTGAAGTGGCCCGCTTAGCGCCAGAGCGAGGAGAAAGGAGAGGAGCGTCTTCATGCGTCGCCTTACTTTTGGAACTTGTCGCCGTGTGTGAGGGTCTTGAGGCGGCAGAGCATGTGATCGGCGGTGAAGTAGAGGGTCGAGCCGTCGTCACCCCATGCGCAATTCGAAATGAGCGTCTCCGTGATGATGGTGCCGAGCAGATGCCCGTCGGGCGCGAAGATTTGCAGACCGCCCGGCGCGGCCGTGAAGACATTCCCATGGCGATCCAGCTTTAGGCCGTCGTAGGCGCCCTTCTGGTCGCTCACCCCGAGCGCGCGGGCATCGGCAAAGACACGGCCATGCGAAACGGATCCATCCGGCTGTACGTCGTAAGCCATGAGCACGGGGTTCTTCGCATCGCTCACGGCGATGTAGAGCGTCTTTTCATCGGGCGAAAAGGCGAGCCCATTGGGAAAAGTCAGCTCCTTCGTGACCAGCGAGACCTGCTCCTCCGGCGTGACGCGAAAGACCCCGTTGAACGGCAACTCCTTGAGTGGCGAATCGTTGAGCTTGTCGAGGCCGTACGGCGGATCGGTGAAGTACACATCGCCGTTGCGGCGCACCACCACATCGTTCGGCGAGTTGAAGCGTTTCCCCTCAAATTGACTCACCAGCGCGCTCTGCGTCCTGTCCGCCCCGAGCCGTGCCACTCGTCGCTCTCCATGCTCGCACACCACGAGCTGACCCTCGTTATCGAGCACCAAGCCATTCGAGCCCTGCTCGCGAAAACCGTCCCGCGGCGTGAGCATGCCGCTGGGCTTGAGGAAAACCGCCGCCGCCGTCTCACCTTCCTTCCACTGGTAGATGACATTCTCCGGCACATCCGAGAAAAGCAGCGAGCCATGCGACCAAACCGGCCCTTCGCACCAATGGAACCCCTCGCATAACTTCTCAATCTTCGCCCCCGGCGCCACCAGTGCGTCCAGCCGCGGATCAGTCCGCTGGACATGGCCGAGCGTCGGGTAGTCAGTGGCAAGGAGCGAGAGTGGAGGGAGGAGGAGCGAGAGGAGAAACTTCATAATCTCTGGATTGAAGGGATCAACTTTGATCGTTCCAGACACACAATGCGAGGAAGCCTTGAGTTTCGGATTCCCAAAACGATCACAGCCGAAGCCGGGACATCAAATTGGGCACAGACATGTCCGGGAGAGATCACGGACCACTGGACATTCTCTTGTCCGATCAGATGCTACAGCCTCACCTGGTCTGGTTAGGTTACTTCACGTCTGCGGGCGGGGTGACTACTCGCTGCCAATTGCTTCGACCGACAACGGGGAGGGCGAAGGCGAAAGCGACGTCTTCTTGGGGTGTGCCGGCCTGACGGACGACTTCCCAGATGCGGCGGGCGCGGCCCATGCCGCTCGGATTGAAGCTGCCGTCATGCTCGTGAAGCCCGCAGCGCAGGCCTCCTTCGCTTGGGTGATCGACGTGACGATGGTAATCAAAGGCTTCGATGGTTGGGAGAGCGCACACCTTCTTCCAGGCAAGCGCGTAGGCGGCGGCTTGCCAGACTTCGCCGTCGCCGCCTGGAGGGCAGTGGAAGCCTTGCTCGGTGAGGGCGATGCGGCGCGGCTGGCCGTCGTAGAGAAAGCGGGCCTGCGCGAGGAAGGCGGGCAGCACTTCCAGATTGTGAAAGGTGACCCGCGGCGCGTCGAGCTGGACCGGGGCTGTTTTGTCCAGCCAGAAGCGCGGGTCTCCGAGATTCTCGGGATAAGGATGAAAAGCGAGCCGCCACGGGAGATTGCCTTCGCTTTGCAGGATGCGGTTGAGGCCTTCGAGAAGTTGCACCCCGCTCATGCCTTCCTGCGGATTCCTGGAAGCGGAAAGGGTCCAGTGGTGCTCCAGCGAGACATACAAGGGGAAGTCCGCATGCACGCTGCGGGTGGCCAAATCGGCGATCCGCAAGGCGGACGCGTATTCGCGCACGAGCACCTCTGGCACGGCCTGACCGAGGTGATACCAGCTTCCGTGGCTCTGCACTTCATTGCCGATGATGAGCCCCGCGAGCAGCCCAAACTGGGCGTCCGCGCGCGTGTAGCGATCGACCAGCCAGTGCACCACCGCCCGGAATAGGAAGGCGCCTTCGGCGGTGTTGGTATTAAAGGCGGCGACCACTCCGCCCGGCGACGCGGCGGTGAGCGGGTGAATGAGCGGTGAGGATTTGAGAGTGTCGGCACGCGGGTAGTTCAGCAGGATGCCGGTCACCCGAAAGCCGGCGCCGTGCATGGAGCGGAGCGTGTGATCGAGCGCGGCCACTGAGCCGGCGCGCAAGCCAAGGTGCCGGCCCTCGTAATCGAAGCTCATTTGCGGGTTGGTGCTTTGCCAGTCGAGCAGGCCGGCGATGTCGATGTTCACGTCGGACTGCGTTATCCCGAGCGCCACGGCATCCGCCAGATCGACCAGGCAACTGATCCCTTTCGGGCTGCGCGCCGCGCCGAGCGATTGCGTGCGGCGCGGGAGAGCGGCGAAGTCAGTGACACACTGAGCGGGGCCGAGTCGCTGGCCGGTCACATGTTCGCGAAGCTCAAACTTGGCGAAAAGCCGATCGCGCACTCCGTCAAAACGCGCCACGGCGGCAGCCCCGGCGGACGCGTCGCCCGACCAGAGGGACGCTCCGTCACGAGCAGGATCAGCGGCCGTGTGGAGCGGGATTTCGCGGATGTCGATTTGGCCGGTGCGCGGGGCTGGCCACGCAAATCGCAGCTCTTCGGGAGTTACGCTCACGTGCCACGGCGCATTCCCTGCGAAACCGGACAAGGCCGAGAGAAGGAGCAGGGCAAAACAGCGCCACACAGTTTTTTGGGAGATGAGGGCCAGCAGCGCCCTACTCGACAAAGTGCTGAGCGACCGGCATGCGGCGGCCAACCCCGAAGGCGCGGCTGGTCACCTTCAACCCTGGAACCGCTTGCGCGCGCTTGTATTCATTAAGATCGACACGGCGGACGACCCAGCGCACCATGCTCTCTTCAAAGCCCCGCGCGACGATCTCGGCGGTGGAGAGTTGCTCCTCCACATAGAGTTGCAGAATCGGGTCGAGCATCTCGTAGGGCGGCAGGGTGTCCTGGTCGCGCTGGTCCGGCTTGAGTTCCGCGCTGGGCGGCTTTTCCAGCGTCGCGCGCGGGATGATTTCGCGGTCGCGATTGATCCAGTGCGAGACGCGATAAACGATCAGCTTCGGCACGTCGCGAGATGACCGCCAGGCCGCCGCACATGTCGCCATAGAGCGTGCAGTAGCCGACGGAGAGTTCGCTCTTGTTGCCGGTGGTAAGCAGGAGGTGGCCAAGCTTGTTGGAGAGCGCCATGAGCGTCAGGCCGCGCAGGCGTGGCTGCATGTTTTCCTCGGCCTCGTTCTCCGGCAGGCCGGCGAAAATTTCCGGGAATTGCGCACGCACGCGACTCGAAGGCTGCCTTGATCGGAATCTCGAGAAACTGGATACCCAGCCGTTCCGCGAGGAGCGCGGGAATCTTCCACGCTGCCGCTGCGAGGAATAGGCGTGGGCATGGTGACGCCGAGCACGTTTTGCGGCCCGAGCGCTTCCGCCGCGAGGCAGGCGACGAGGGCGCTATCGATGCCGCCGCTGAGGCCGAGCACGGCGGACTTGAAAGCCGCATTTGTGCAGGTAGTCGCGCAGCCCCAGCACGAGCGCGTGATGCACCTCCTCCGGTCTCGGGAGGGAGCGGCGGGAGCGGCGCGCGCGACGGGCCCGCGAGATCGATGACGGCCAGCTCCTCGGAGAACCCGGGCAGGCGGGCGAGGAGCTGCCCATCCGCTCCAATGGCGAGCGAGTGGCCGTCGAAGATGAGCTGGTCGTTGCCGCCGACTGCATTGCAGTAGGCGATCGGCACGCGGTGCTTCGCCGCGAGGCCGGAGAGCATCTCGCTGCGGCGCTGCACTTTGCCCACGCTGAAAGGGCGAGGCGCTGAGATTCAGGACCAATTCCGCGCCCGCGCTCCATGAGCGCTTGCAGTGGCTCGAAGCCGTAAAGCCGGCGTGGGAGGTACTGCCCCGTCCAGATGTCCTCGCAAATGGTCACGCCGACTTTGCGTCCGTTGATCTCAACGACCTCGACGGCGCTCGCCGGCTCGAAGTAGCGATCCTCATCAAAGACATCGTAGGTCGGGAGGAGCGACTTGAAGAAGCGGCGCACTGGGCGCCCTCGCTGGAGGAGCGCCGCGGCGTTGCGAAAAGGCTGCCCGGCTCCCTCGTTCACCTCCACGCAGCCCACCAGCAGCGGCACGTCGCCGACGGCGGCATGAAGGTCGGCCAGCCGCTCGAGATTGAGCGGCACGAAGCGCGACTTGAAGACGAGGTCCTGCGGCGGGTAGCCCGCACAGGGCGAGTTCCGGCGTGAGCACCAGTTCGGCCCCTTGCGCGCAGAGCTGCTGGTAGGCGGCAAGAATCTTATGGGTATTGCTGGCCAGATCGCCGACCGTGGGATTAAGTTGTGCGAAGCCGATGCGCATGGTGAGGAGCCGTTGACGGTGATCGAGGCATCAATGATCTGTGGCCGCAGGGCTCCACGCGGTGGTCAATCGATGAGCCGGTCAGTGACGCGGGGTCGGGCTAACAAACATCTCCTTCCAGCCTTCCTGGCTGTTTTCGTAAATCGAGCGCACGACGATGTGCCGGTAAAACCAAAGCAGGCAAGCCGCCGCAAAGGCCGCCACGATGGTCATAATGAGTTTTTGCGAGAACGAATCACGCATCGCTCCTGATACGCCACCGCGCGGGAGGTGTCAGCAATCTTCTTGGAGACGTGATCCACATCAGTAGAGCACCCTGGTCAGGTAGAGGCCGTGGGCGGGGGCGAGGTAACGTGTCTTTTCAGGGGTGCGGCGGGCGAGGAGCTCGGCCATCCAGGTGAGTTCGGCCCGGCCTTGGGCACAGCGGAAAAGGGAGCCGGTGAGCAGGCGCACCATGTGGTAAAGGAAGCCGTGGCCGTGGAAGCGGAGGGTGAACAGCGGTCCACGACGGTTGATGGAAAGGGCGCTGAGGGTGCGGACGGTGTTTCCCTCACCCGGCGACCGCCGGCCCGCGAAGTGGGCGAAGTCGTGCGTGCCGATGAGCAAGTCCGCCGCCGCGCGAAGACGGGCCGGATCGACCTCGCCAGGGAGGTGCCAGGCGCGGCCGATCTCCAGGGGGTGCTGCGCGGTGTCATTCCAGACCCGGTAGGTGTAAATCTTGCCCTTCGCCTGCCATTGTGCGTGGAAGTCTGGTTTCGCCAGGCGCACCTTCAGCACGCGGATTTCGTCAGGCAGATGCGCATTGAGGGCGAGGGCACAACGGATGATCGGCAGCCCTTCCACGGGCACATCGGCATGCGCCACCTGGCCCAGGGCATGGACGCCCGCGTCCGTGCGGCCGGCGCCATGCACGCGCACGGGCTTGCCGATCAGGCCTGCGAAAGCAGTTTCGAGGTGGTCCTGCACAGCGTCTCCAGTGGCTTGGCTTTGCCAGCCTCGGAAAGGGCGGCCGTCATAGGCAATGATGAGCCTGAGGCGGCGCGTGGGGACATGCCTTTCTCCCGCAGCGGCCATTGAGCTACGAGAGCTTCTCCTGCTCCTTGTTCAATTCCGCCAGGACCTCTGGGTCGCGCACGTCCGCCCACTCGCCTTGCAATTCGATCGCCTGCACCTTCGCCCCGCTCAGCGCCAGCTCCCGGATGGCATCCGTCAATTCGTACTCGCCGCGGGGCGACTTTTCCAGTTTCGCGGTGAAGGTGAAGATGCTCGGGCGGAACATATAGACGCCTGCATTGTACCAAGGGCTGGTTGGTTCGCCCGGCTGCGGTTTCTCCCGCAGATCAGTCATGCGCCATTGGTCATCGACGAAGACGGCGCCTCCTTTGGCGATTTCACCGGGATTATACTTCACGCTGATGAGCGCCTCGGCGTCTCCAGGGTTGGCCAGCCGCTGGTAATTTGCCGGTTCGATCAGGATGTCGCCGTACGAGAGGATGAAGGGATCCTGCCCGGCGAAGGTCGCGTGCCAATTCCACCACGCGTCCTGTGCCGTCCTGCACTTCCTGCTTCACGTACTCGATGCGGACGCCAAATTCCTCACCATCTCCGAAAAAGTCGCGGACCACATCTTCGCGATACCCGACCACAAGCAGAAATTCGCGCAGCCTGGCAGCGCGCAGCCCCTCAATGATATGTTGCAGGATCGGCTTGCCTCGCACGGGGATCATCGGCTTCGGCAGATCCTCGGTGAGTTCGCGCATGCGCGTGCCTTTGCCGGCGGCGAGCAGCACCGCTTTGGTAGTGGGACTTGAATCAGGCATTTGAAGAGAGTCCCGCTCTGTTGCTCAGGCGACAGACATTAGCTTCGCTGGCATCCTGGCCGTGGGTATCGTAGCCGGGCGCTCGACTTTTACCTCGTGGAGAAAGTCGCCGATGCGGGACATGGCTTCTTTGATTTGCTCAAGACTGGTGGCGTAGCAGCAACGGACAAAGCCTTCGCCGCTGGGTCCAAACGCGCCGCCGGGCACGCAGGCAACTTTTTTCCGCTCCAGAAGGCCGAGCGAGAATTCACGGCTGGTCAGCCCGGTGCTGGTGATGTCCGGGAAAATGTAAAAGGCGCCCTCGGGCAGGAAGCATGGCAGGCCGAGATCGTTAAAGGAGCGGACGATGTAATTGCGGCGCTTCTCGTACTCGCGCCGCATCGCTTCCACGTGTTTGGCGCCATGCTCGAGCGCTTCGATGGCCGCATCCTGCGCCATCGTGTTAGCGCACAGAATGGCGTACTGATGAATTTTCATCATGGCATCGGTGAGCGGCGCGGGGGCGCAGGCGTAGCCGATGCGGAAGCCGGTCATGGCGAAAGCCTTGGAAAAGCCGTGCAAAAAGATGGTCCGCTCACGCATCCCAGGCAGCGAGGCGATCGAGACATGCTCATGGCCGTAGCTGAGTTCGCTGTAGATTTCGTCGCTGAGCACGATCAGGTCGTGCTCGAGGCAGAGCTTCGCAATCTTCTCCAGCTCGGCGCGTGTTTGTGTCGCGCCCGTGGGATTGCAGGGGAAGTTCAGCATCAGCACCTTGGAACGCGGCGTGATCTGCGCCTGCAAGGCGGCGGCGGTGAGTTGGAAATTTTCCGTGGCGCTCGTGGGGATGGCAACCGGCTTGCCAAAGGCCATGACGATGCTGGGAGAGTAGCTGACGTAACACGGCTCGTGATAGAGTACTTCATCGCCGGGATTGAGCAGCGCGCGCAGAGCGAGATCGATTGCCTCCGAGACGCCGACGGTGATGATCACCTCTGTCTTTGGCTCATAAGAGACGCCGAAGTGCCGCTGCACATAGCGGCAGATGGCTGCGCGCAGTTCGGGCAGGCCAAGATTGGAGGTGTAGTGCGTGCGCCCCTGCTCAAGCGAGTAAATGGCGGCCTCGCGAATGTGCCATGGCGTATCGAAGTCTGGCTCGCCGACGCCGAGGGAGATGACCTCCTTTTCTTGCGCAACGATATCGAAGAATTCACGGATGCCCGACTTCGGGATCTGGCGGACATGGTCCGCGACGTAACGATTGGGAGTCATGGAAAAAGGAAAAAAAGATTGGGGTCGAGGAACGGGATGGCTGGGGTGCGGAGGAGAGGCTGGTCTGCCTTTCGGCTCGGGCGTGCGCTGTCCAGCAAAGACTTGCCGCGCCTGCCAAAGCGGAGTTGTGCTGGACGCTTCCCGATACTGAGGTGCGAGGGCTCATGGCGTGACGGCAAGCCGCGCAGACTTCTCTTCCCGGTGCAAAGAGACGCCGTTTTCCTTGTAAGCTTTGAGCCGGAAATGGGTAGCGGTGGAAATGACGCCTTTGATGGTGCTGAGCTTCTCAGAGACGAAGCTGGAGACATCCTGCAAGGTGCGCCCTTCCACGACGACCAGCAGGTCGTAGGCACCGGACATGAGATAGCAGCTCTGCACCTCGTCGAAGCGGGCGATGCGCGTGGCCAGCCGGTCAAAGCCGCCGCCGCGCTCAGGCGTGATTCGCACCTCGATGACCGCCGTCACCATGCCCGCATGCAGCTTTTGCGAGTCAAGAATAGCTTGGTAGCCGAGGATGACTCCATCGCCTTCCAGTCGCTGCAACTCCGCATCCACCGTCTCAACAGGCACGTTTAACTCCCGCGCCAGGTCGGCAAGCGGAGTGCGCGCGTTGCGGCGCAGGAGGGAAAGAAGAGTGGCGACGTTCATCCGGGAAGACGTTTACTCTACGTAGCCGGGCGGGCGCGTCGAGTGTGAACGGGAGGCTGCGTCATCGCAGAGAACCGGGTGCCGCATGAGGCGCATCCAGCCGAGGTAAGCTGGCCAGGGGAGGGGACGGCGCGCAGCGAAGCAGGCTGGCAAGCCCAGCAAGCAGCGTTGCCACCAGAGCGGTTCGCGCACTGCCCAGGAGAAGCCTCGCTGCCAGGCGTAGCCGAATTGGCGCGCGAGCCGGAAGGCGGCGACCATCGGCAGTTGCTGGAGCGGGCAGCGGATGAGCACGCTCCAGAGCTCGTTGCGAGCATGGAAATGATGAGTACGCAGTTCATTGCGTTGCGCACTCGTGTAATGATGCCGGATCGTTCCCTCGGTCGAGAAGCGCACCTCGTAGCCGGCGGCGAGGCAGCGCAACGCGAAGTCCGGCTCCTCATAAGCATGGAAGAAGAACGGGACATAGCCGCCAAGTTCCAAGTAATACGACCGTCGCAAAGCGGCGCCGGCGCTCGAGTAGGAACCGCGGCGTTGTGCGGGTCCGAAATCGGCGCAGCGCAAGGACGGCGGATCTTCATCGCTGCGCTGGGGAAAATCTGCGACGGCGAGCTGAGGGCGCGCAGCAAAAAGAGCGGAGAGGCGCGCGAGAAAATCGGGTTCAACGGGATAGCTGTCGTCATCCAGGCTCAGCACGAGGTCCGAGGAGGCGGCGCGCAGCATGGCGTCGCGACTGGCGATCGAGCCGCGAGGTGTTTCATGAATGAAGAGCTGGAAGGTGGGATGGCGTTCGCGCAGCCACTGCTCGGTGTCATCGGTGCAGCCGTCCACGGTGATGAGAACTTCCGCGGGCGCCGGGTCGAGCCTGGCCAGCATGGCACAGGCGCGCGCCAGGTCCGTCCGGCGATTGCGCGTCGCGATCATGACGGCGGTGCGGAGCGGCTGGGGCATGGCGCTTTGTAGCACAGGCCGGCCAACTGGGGAGCAAAACGGCCGGTTGGGAGCGGGTCGACGGGGGCCGCCTCGAAAGATTGTGAAATTTTTCACAATCTACTTGCCACGTTGCGCGAATCGCACTTTTATGGAGCCGCTTCGCCCCTCCTGCCCGCGCGACTCACCCCAGTCGTCCCGGCCTCCGACTCGAAGTCGGTGTTTGCAGTTGAAGGCTCGGCACCTTTTCTCCATGAAGAACCTGTCATTCCTCGCCTCCCTTCCGCCCTGGCGGAGCGTGTGCCTGGCGATGCTTTGTGCGGTCACGCTCCTCGGATTTTCTCCACGAGTTGCTGCTCAAGCAGTGGCGGCACCGGTTTCAGCGAGCGCTGGGGAGAATAGGGCAGCGACAGCCCCCGAGGTTGAGGAAAAGCCTGAACATGGCCTGCCGCAGGCGGCCCCCGTGCTCTTCCACCTGTTCGGGATTCTGCCGGTGAATAGTTCCATGGTCCTGATGTGGAGTGTGGCGCTGCTCATAATCGTCTTCGCGCAATACGCCACCCGGCAGATCAAAGACGTGCCCGATGGGGCTCAGAACTTCTGGGAGTTTCTCGTCGAAACCTTGCGCAACTTTCTTGAGAATATCATTGGCCGTCATCTGACGCAAAAGACGTTCTGGTTCTTTGCCAGCATCTTCATTTTCATCCTGGCGGCGAACTGGTTTGGCTTGGTCCCGGGCATCGGAACGATCGGGTGGGGACACTACGATGCGCAGCGCGAGTTTCACATCGATCAACCGCTGTTGCGGGGCGTCAATGCCGACTTGAATATGACGCTGGCGATGTCGATGATCTTCTTTGCCTGCTGGATCGTCTGGGCGATTCAGGCGAACGGCTTTGGCGGCTTCTTCTTGCATATCTTTGGACCGAAGGGGAACACCAAGGGTCTTACGCGCGTTCTCATGACGGTGGTCTTCGCGATTGTCGGTCTGCTGGAGATTGTCTCCATCCTGTTTCGTCCGGTATCGCTCTCCTTTCGGCTGTACGGGAACATCTTTGCCGGTGAAAACATCCTGGAATCGATGTCGAAGCTCGTTCCCATTCTCGCCGGCATCATCCCGGTGCCCTTCTACTTTATGGAGCTGCTCGTCGGCTTTGTGCAGGCGCTCGTTTTCATGCTGCTGACGGCGGTCTTTACGCTGCTGATTTGCTCGCACGGCGAAGAGCCGCATGCCGAGGAGGCGCACCACTGATCTTTCCTTCCTTTCGAGCGCCGGACCATGGGCAACCTGTGGAGGCGTGCGAGAAACCCAAACCAAACCACTACGAACAGCATGAGCATTCCTCTCCTTGCAGAAGTCACCACCGGCATGACCGGCAATCTCCACATCGGTCTCGCCGCGCTCGGCGCCGCGCTCGGCGTTGGTCTTATCGGCATGAAGGCCTCGGAAGCGGTCGGGCGTAATCCCGGCGCGGCGACCCCGATCCTCGTGCAGGCGATCCTGAGCACCGCCTTCGCGGAAGGCATCGTGTTCTTCGCCATCTACCTGGCCCACTAAGTCATAGGCGGCGCGGGGCTGCTTCGTCAGCTCCGCGACGTCCGCTGGTGTTTCTCTTTCAAAACTTATGTCCCTTCCCTTGCTCCTCGGTGCCGCGCCGGGCCTCTTGGAATCCGCTCAAGAAACGGGGCGCGTTTTCGGATTCAATAGCTGGCTCTTCCTTTCGCAGTGCCTCTCGTTTTCGATTGTTTGCCTGCTGCTCTACAAGTTTGCTTATCACCCGATCCTGGCGGTCTTGGAGAAGCGCCGGCACTTGATCGAGCAGAGCCTGGCGGACGCGGCGAACATCAAGGTGCATCTCGCCGAGAGCGAGCGCCGTGTGCAGGAACTGTTGAGCAAAGCCAACGCGGATGCGCAGAAGATGATCGAGGAAGCACGCCAGGGGGCGCAGACGCTGGCGGACCGCCGCGCGCAGCAGGCCGTGGCGGAAGCCGAGCAGATCATCGCCAAAGCGCACGAGACTTCGAGGCTTGATCACGAGCGTATGCTGGCGGACCTCAAGCGTGAAGTGACCCGCCTGGTCATTGACACCACTTCCAAGGTCACCGGCAAGATTCTCACCCCGGACGATCACCGCCGGCTCTCCGAGGAAGCTTCGCGCGAGATAGCTGCCTAGCCTAGGGAGCGGAACCTGCCATGAAGATTCCCAAGGAAGCCCGCAAGATTTCGCGCGAGTTGTTTCAGGCGAGCCTCGAGAACGGGCGCTTGAACGAGAGCCGTGTGCGGGCCATCGCGGGTCAGGTGGTCGCGTCCAAGCCGCGCTACTTTTCACATATCCTGAAGAATTACGAGCGACTCATCCGACTGGAGCTCGCCCGGCATCATGCTGTCATTGAAAGTGCCACGGAACTCGACGAAGCCGCCCGCGCGGAAATCGAGAGCAACCTAAAAGCCCGCTTCGGCCCCGATGTGACCACAGAGTTTAGCGTGCAGCCGGAACTGCTCGGCGGCGTGCGCATCAAGATTGGCAGCGATGTCTTCGACTCGACCGTCCGCGAGCGCCTGAACCGACTCGACGCCGCGCTGGCGTGATTAACTTGGCGGCAACAAGGGTCACAAAACCTGAAACAACTTTCTCTCCATCACGCCCTTTCGTCCTAAGCTCTTGCGCAACGTCGCCTAGCCTTCTTCCAATTTTTTTTGAGCCTTTTGTGCCTTTTTGCGGCCATCCCTCTCACCATTTTAACCAAATAGTCCCCAACGCATGAGCACCATTCTTCAGGAACTTGAATCGCAGATCGGTTCACTTAAGGCCACTACCACGCACACCAATGTTGGCGTCGTCCGGGAGGTCGGCGATGGCGTGGCGCGCATCGAGGGTCTCAGTGGCGTGATGCTCAATGAGATGATCGACTTCGGCGACGGCCTCTTCGGCATCGCGCTGAACTTGGAAGAGACGGAGGTCGGCGCCATTCTCCTCGGTGAAGACAAGAATGTCATGGCTGGTCAGGAGGTGCGTACGACCGGGCGCCTGCTTTCCATTCCAGTCGGCATGGGCTTGCTGGGGCGCGTGGTCGATGCCCTTGGGGTCGGCATCGATGGCAAAGGTCCGGTGCAATCGACGCGTGACTTACCCGGTCGAGAAGATCGCCCCCGGTATTATGAAGCGCAAAAGCGTCAGTCAGCCGGTGCAGACCGGCATCATGGCCATCGACGCGATGATTCCGATTGGCCGCGGGCAGCGCGAGCTGATCATTGGCGACCGCGCGACGGGTAAGACGACCATTGCGATCGACGCCATCATCAACCAGGCGCGCATCAACAAACAGAACGAGGGGAAGGAAGGCTTCCGGCCGCTCTACTCCATTTACGTCGGTATCGGGCAGAAGAATGCCAACATCGCCCGCACGGTCGGCGTGCTGGAAGAAGCTGGCGCCATGCCGTACACCTGCATCGTCTCCGCACCCGCCTCCGACACAGCGACCAACCAGTACCTGGCGCCTTTCGCTGGCGCGGCAATCGGTGAGTGGTTCATGGATAATGGGATGGACGCCTTGATCGTGTTCGATGATCTATCAAAGCATGCGGTGGCTTATCGTCAGGTCTCCCTGGTGCTGAAGCGCCCCTCTGGCCGCGAGGCTTATCCCGGCGACGTTTTCTACCTCCACTCGCGTCTTTTGGAACGCAGCGCCCGGGTGAACGAGAAGAACGGCAATGGTTCGCTTACGGCGCTCCCAATTATCGAGACACAAGCGGGCGATGTGTCGGCCTACATTCCGACGAACGTCATCTCGATCACCGATGGCCAAATTTATCTGGAGACGGACTTGTTCTACCAGGGCATTCGGCCGGCCATTTCGGTGGGCCTCTCGGTGAGCCGCGTCGGCTCCGCTGCGCAGATCAAGGCGATGAAGCAGGTGGCCGGCAAAATAAAAGGCGACCTGGCGCAGTTCCGGGAATTGGCGGCGTTTGCCCAGTTTGGCTCCGATCTGGATGCCGAAACGAAGGGCAAACTCGATCGCGGTCAGCGCATCGTCGAGCTGTTCAAGCAGGTGCAGTACAATCCCATGCCAGTCGAGCAGCAGTCGGCAGTCATCTGGGCCATGCAGAATGGCTATTTCGATGACATCCCGGCCGACAAGGTGAAGGACTTCCAATTGAAGCTGCAGGATTACCTCGGCACCCGGCGGGAAGCGGTTTTGAACGCAATTCGCGACAAGGGAGCTTTTGACGACGCCATCACGGCCGATCTGAAATCAGCCGTGGCCGATTTCAAGAGCACTTACAAAGCCTAAGAGGCCATGGCCGCGAATACCCGCGACATCCGCCGGCGCATCAAGTCGGTCAAGAACACGGCGCAGATCACCAAGGCCATGCAGATGGTGGCGGCCTCGAAAATGCGTCGGGCCCAAGCCGCTGCGCTGGCGGGCCGGCCTTACGCCCATCTTCTAAACCGGGTGCTCGGTTCGTTGCAACCGGGTGGCGCGGTCGATAGTTCACACCCCTTGCTGGCGGAGCGGAAAATCAGCAAGGAATTGGTGATTCTTTTCGCGACGGATAAGGGGCTTTGTGGCGCACTGAACACGAACATTCTGCGCGAGGCTGCCCGCTTCGATCCGGCGCACACCATCTTCATCGCGGTCGGTCGGAAAGGGATGCAATTTCTGGCGCGCGGCAAGCGGCCCGTCGTGGCCGAGTTCTCGTTTAAGGACAACTTTGTCTTTCTGGAGTCACGCGCCATCTCCAAGTTCGCCATCGACAAGTTCGCCGCGGGAGAGGTTGATCGCGTGACGGTTCTCTTCACGGAGTATGTCAATACGCTGACGCAGATCCCGCGGGCGCGCGTGGTCCTGCCGGTGAGCAGTCTGGAGGCAACCGTCGCACACACTAGTTCAGCTTCGACCACTCTGACGGAGGCAACTCAATCCATCCCCGTGGCAGGCGACTACCTCTTTGAGCCCAGTTCCGGAGATGTGCTCAGCGCGATCCTGCCACACTTCGTGCATTTTCAAGTGTATCAAATGGCGCTTGATTCACGAGCTTCAGAGCACTCCGCGCGGATGGTGGCGATGAAAAACGCGACCGACAACGCCAAACAACTTATCAAGGACCTCACCCTCGAGTACAACAAGATCCGCCAGGCCAGCATCACCACTGAAATCCTGGAGATCGCCACCGCGCAGATGGTGCTCAGCTAATCAAGGCGTCGCAGCCATTTTGTGGATCAACCGAAGTCACTCATTTCTCCTGAACTTTCCTTATGTCTGAAACCGCTACCGCCCTTAATACTGGCACCATCGTCCAAGTCATCGGCCCTGTGCTCGATGTGGACTTCTCCGCCACGCGCCTGGTGCCGCATCTCTACGAGGCGCTGACGATTGACTTTGAAGTCAATGGCCAGCCGAACAAGCTTACGCTGGAGGTGCAACAGCACCTTGGCGACTTTTGGGTGCGCGCCATTGCGATGAGTTCGACCGAAGGGCTGCGGCGGGGCCTGAAGGTGGTCGCCACTGGCCAGCCCATCACGGTGCCAGTGGGCGAAGGCGTGCTGGGACGGATCTTCAATGTCACCGGCGACCCGACCGACGAGCGTGGCCCGGTGCCGCATACCAAGCGCTACCCGATCCACCGCCCAGCACCGCCGCTCATCGAGCAAGATACCAAAGCTTCCGTGCTCGAAACCGGCATCAAGGTGATTGACTTGATCTGCCCCTTCATTCGCGGCGGTAAAGCGGGCGCCTTTGGTGGTGCGGGCGTTGGCAAGACGGTCGTCATCCTCGAGCTGATCAATAACATCGCCAAGCAGCACGGCGGCTTTTCGGTCTTCGCCGGGGTCGGCGAGCGAACCCGCGAGGGGAACGATCTTTACCACGAGATGGCTGAGGCCAAGGTGATCAATCTGGACAAGATCGAGGAGTCGAAAGTGGCTCTGGTTTATGGCCAAATGAATGAGCCTCCCGGCGCCCGTCTGCGCGTGGCGCTTTCGGCTCTTTCCATGGCTGAATACTTCCGGGATGAGAAGAACCAGGACGTGCTTCTCTTCGTCGATAACGTGTTTCGCTTTTCCCAAGCCGGCTCGGAGGTATCTGCGCTGCTGGGTCGTACGCCTTCGGCGGTCGGCTATCAGCCGACGCTGGCGGCCGAGATGGGCCAGCTTCAGGAGCGGATCACCTCCACGACCAAAGGTTCGATCACTTCCGTACAGGCGGTCTATGTGCCTGCGGACGATTTGACCGATCCCGCCCCGGCTAATACGTTCGCGCACCTTGACTCGACCCTGGTGCTGGAGCGCTCGATTGCCGAGTTGGGCATCTATCCGGCCGTTGACCCGCTTTCGTCCACCTCCAAGGCGCTGTCGCCCGAGATCATTGGCAAGGAGCACTACGAAGTGGCGCGCGGCGTGCAGCGTGTGTTGCAGCGGTACAAGGATCTGCAGGACATCATCGCAATTTTGGGGATGGATGAGCTATCACCCGAAGACAAGCTGACGGTGTTCCGCGCCCGCAAAATTCAGCGCTTCCTTTCGCAGCCTTTCCATGTAGCCGAAATCTTCACTGGGACACCGGGTCAGTACGTGCCGATCAAGGAGACGATCCGCGGCTTCAAAGAAATCCTGGATGGGAAGCATGACGATGTGCCGGAGAGCAATTTCTACATGAAAGGCGGGATCGACATGATCCGCGCGGTCGCGGCGAAGTAGGTCGGCGAATCAAGCAAATGACCCGAAAGAATGAGTGCCGCTCCGCGAGCCGAACGCTGGCAGTGAAAAGCTGCTTCAGGTTCACGTTCCCTGAGTAAGCGATCGTCTCTTTCTGCAACCTCCAATCTGCCATGCCCCTTCGACTCGAAATAGTAACTCCCGAAGCGCGTGCGTACTCGGACGATGTGGATCTGGTGGTGCTGCCGGCCGTGGAAGGCGAGATGGGCATTTACCCGATGCACGTCCCGCTGATGACGCAGATCAAGCCGGGCGAACTCGTCGTTACCAAGGGGCGGGAAGTGCTGCACCTCGCCGTCGGTGACGGCTTTGTGGAAATCACCCAAACGCATGTCAATGTCCTGACGGACATGGCAATTGAAGAGCAGCAGATCAACCCGGCGCTCGCGGAAGAAGCCGTCCAGCGCGCCGAGGCTTCCTTGCGCGAGGGTAATCTCGGCGACGAGGAAGTGGCTTCGGTCTCGGCTTCACTCCAGCGCTCGCTGGCGCAGTTGAAGGTGAAGCGCCGGCGCCACCCGTAAACCGTCTGCTTCCTGGGGCTGGTTGATCAATTACAGCCGGCAAGTGCGTGGATGTTTAGGCTGGCATCGCGCCATGGGTGTCGCACGCTAGATGGCGATGGCCCTCCGCCCAGAGATTTTCCTATCGGCTGTGGTGCCGGAGCTAAATGCTGGGCGCAAAGCGGTTAAACAGGCGCTTCTGGAGATGGGGGCACGGCCCGTGGAGCAGACGGACCTCTCGATCGAATACGGGCCCCTCCATGGGGTGCTCAGCCAATTGATCGGGCCGTGTGAGGCCGTGATTCACCTGGCCGGTTTCCACTACGGCATGGAGCCAGCGGAGCGCACGTTGCACGCGCCGCGCCGCTCTTTTTCGCAGTACGAAATCGATGTGGCGCGCATACTGGGCAAACCGATCTTTGTCTTTGCTGCGATGGACGAAGCAGCTTTGGAAGCGCACGGCTGGGAGGACGAAGAGAAGCGCCTGCTTCAGCATCAGCATCGCCTCGCGCTCCAACGCGGCGATGTGCATTACACCCCTTTTCACTCGATTGAGCAATTGGGCCGGCTGGTGCAAGGACTGCGCGGGCAATTGATCGTGCGACGAAGCCTGGCTCGACTGCCGAGACGGCCGATGGGCGCGCGCTTCATTGGGCGGCAACGATTGCTGCAGGAGTTGATGGATGGTCTTGCTCCCGGTCGGCTGGATGTCTTGCATCCGCAACGTGAAACTGGCATCGCCGACGGCTTTGGAAAAAGCTGCCTCGCGGTGGAGATGGGCTGGCGTTTGCACGACGAGCGGCGCTTCGATTACGTGCTTTGGATGCCGGCTGGGCCGCGAGCGGATCTCGAGGCGAGCCTGGCCGCGCTGGCGCGCAGTGATGCCCTGGCGCTGCTGTCCGAGGAAGTCATGAGCCACCGCCTGCGGCTCCAGGCGGTGCTGCGTTGGCTGGCGGATGAAGCCCACGCTGGTCGCTGGGTGATGATCATTGACGGCGTGGACGACCAGATCACCTTGTGGAGCTTGCGGACGCTGCTGCCGCATTTGCGCAACGGGGCGCTCCTGCTCACGGGACGGCTGCCAGCCTGGGCGGGCGTGCAGGAGCATACCGTAGGTCCATTCACTCCCGAGCAAGCGCGTGAATTCTTCGCGAGCCGTCTGGAGCGTTCCGCACAGACCGCACCCGCCGAAAGGCAGGCTTGGGACCGGCTGGCGGAGTCGCTCGGTTGCGTGCCGCTTGCGCTCGATATCGCGGCGCGCCACCTGCTGGAAACGAAGCGTACCGCGCGCGAGTTTTTGGCGGAATGGACGGCGAGCCATAAGCTGCCGAGCGCGGCGCAGGGTCCCACGGCCGTGGTCCTCATCGAGAAGGCGGTGGCGATGCTCGATCCCTTTGCGCGCACGCTCCTGCGGACCCTGAGTTGCCTCGCGGGACAGCCCGCTGCGATTCCCGTTGCGCTCTTCGAACACCGGGGTGATTGGCCGCAAACGAGCGCCTCCATCGCCATGCTCGTGCGGCGCGGCTTGCTCGGGCAGGATGAAACCAACCAGACCGTCTCGCTTCATCGGCTCGTCCGCGAGATTGTGCGGGATCGGATGACGGCCGAAGAACTCAGCCAGGCGCTCGGTTCCGCACGAGCCGAGGTGGATGCGGTGCTGCAGCGGCCCGCCGGGAGCCTGAAGCCTGGTGCGGCAGTGGTCGTCCGGGAACTGCTCATCCCGCATTGCCGCGCGCTGATGGGGCAATTGAACGGTCATCCGTTGGAGGTGCATGCGGTCGGAGTGGCGCGCGCGCTGGGCGACTGGCTGCGCAGTTGCGGACGGCTGATGGAAGCGGAAACTTTCTACCGTCGCGCGCTGGCGATCGAGGAGAAGCGACTCGGGCCACAGCATCGCGACCTGGCGCCGCGCCTGCGCGAGGTGGCTGCGATTTTGCGCTCGCGCCGGCAATTCGGAGAGAGCGAGCAACTGTATCGGCGGCTTCTGGCGCTGCATGAGCAGGGCGGCCGGCCCGACTTGGGTGCTTACGCAACGGACATCACGCAACTCGCCGCCGGCCTGCGCGCAGCGAACCGATTGGGAGAAGCGGAGACTCTTTGCCGAGAGGCGCTCGAAATCGCGCAGCAAGCCTCCGGGCCGGATCATCCCAAGGTCGCCATGGCGTTGCACCATCTGGCCGGTGTGCTCGAAGCGCAGCACCGCTCGCGGAAAGCCGAAAAACTCTACCGCCGTGCGCTCGATATCGAGGAGCGGGCTTTTGGCTATCACCATCCGCGCCTCGTGAACCGGCTCTATCACCTGGCGCAGGCGCTGGTCACCAATGGCCGCTACCCGGAAGCGGAGGCACTCTATCAACGCGCACTCCCAATGGACGAGCAAGTCCTCGGAGTGGCGTCGCCGGATTTGATTCCGGCCTTGGAATGTTATGCCAGCTTGCTGGAGGAGATGGAAAACTGGAAAGGCGCGGAAGCGCTCCATCGGCGGGCGCTGCTGCTCCTCGAGCAAGCGCTCGGGCTCGATCACCCCGAGACGGCTATGGCGCAGACGAATCTGGCCGGAGTGCTCGACGCGCAGGGTCATCCCGAAGCAGCGCTCGAGCTTTTCCAAAGGGCGGCTGATACACTATCCAAGGAGAGTCGTCGCAGCCGCGGCCACCACCCGCAATTGCGCTCGGCCTTGCGAAACCTCGCTGCGGCCTGGCGCCGGAGCGAAGTGGCCGAGGAGGAAGTTGTGGCGCGCCTGGAGGCGTACCAGTCCGCCGCCCCGCGCCGCGAGCGGAGCGTGCCGGCGGAGGAACAAATCGAAAGGACTCTCGTAAGCGGATGAAGCGCGCCTACTCCGCTGCGGAACCGGAATTAATGGACCTGCCGCAACCGGTCACGGCGGAACTGGAACAGGACCTGGCCAACCTCGCGTCGCTCAATCGCCATTTCGGTTCGCATCGGCTCATCCGCCACTTCCTCGCGAGGTGGCTCAAGCGGGGCGGAGCGTATCGCGTCCTCGATTTGGCGACTGGGGCAGGGGACGTGCCCCGGCTCATTGTGGAGTGGGCGCGCCGCCAAGGGGTGAGCGTGCGAATCACTGCGGTTGATGCGAACGCGGCTACGATTGAGATCGCGCGAGGGCGAAGCCTGGAGTTCCCCGAGATCGAGTGGGTGCAAGGTGACGCGTTGACGTATGCACCCGGAGAGCCTTTCGATCTGGTTTGCTGCTCCCTGGCGTTGCACCACTTCTCTGAGGAGAGCGCGGTTTCCCTGCTCCGCCGCTGCCGCGAGCTATCGAGGGGCTATGTGCTGGTGGCTGATCTGGAACGCAGCCGCCTCGCGCAACTTGGCATTTGGCTGGTCACGCAGTTCATCTATCGGGAACCCATGACGCGCTTCGACGGGCGGCTCTCCATTCGGCGCGCCTTCTCCTTCTCGGAACTCCGAGAGCTCACTCAAGCGGCAGGATGGAGCGGCTTTAGGCAGCGCCGATTCGTGTGGTACCGGCAGGCCATTTGGCTCGACGCGCCCACCGCGACTTGACCTTCGAACGCCCGCGCCGCTCTGCGCCGATACAAGAAAAACGCGGAGAGGTGAATCTCCGCGTCTTTCAGACAGTCATCGGCGACTGGGGCTATTGGCTCGCCGGAGGCGTCTCGGGCGGCAGGACCGGCGTCGGCGGCGGAATGATGTTGCGGAAGACACTGGTGTTCGGCGGGAAGCCAAGGGCGCCCGGCAGATAAGGGCCATTCGGGCCGGCGGCAACCGCTGGCAGGTTTTTGGCGTCCTTCGGATCCTTGGCATCGACGGTGTCTTTGCCATCTGAGCTGCCGCGCTCGGAGCGATTCACCGTCTCACGGTCGGCGACAGCGGCGGGCGTGCCGGAGGTGGCGTTCACGGCATAGCTGCTCAGGGTAGTGTCACCAAAGGAGTTCACTTCGCGCAGGGTCAAGGCATCCGTGCCATTCGCGGGAGTCCAGCGCATCCGCAATTCACTGGCCGAAGTCGCCGGAAAATCGACGCTCACGCGGGGCGTCGAACCATCGAGCACCATTGTCATGGTCGGAGGTGCGGAATCGAGGCTTGCTCCGCTTTCACCGAGGAACAGATCGACTTTGCCTTTGGTGCCCGGATCGGTCAGCAGGGCCACGCGGGAAATGGAGCGCGCGCGGTCGTAGCGGATGGTGGTCGGTTCGCTTTTCGCGGGGACCGTGATCGAAGTCTCAGGGTTGTCATCGATCGCCTTCTGCCAGCCGGCGGGATCGGACGCGCCGCCGGATTGGGTGACGGTGGCGTGCGCGTAGAGAGCCGAAGCGTTGAAAGCGGTCGCCTCATTCACATAGGGGCCGAAGACCGACTTGGGTTCGATCGCTTGCGGGCGCTTGGTCACTTCGTAGGAGACGGCCGGTTTGTGCGAGTAGAGGTAGATCGAATAGACGGGCCCCGGATTCGAAACCGACGTCTCAATCAGCACATACTTGGCGACTTTTGAGAAATCGCGCGAAAGTTTCTGGTTCATCGCTTCGATGGACGCGTCCTTGAGCAGCGGAGTCCAGGAAGGAGCACCGGGCGCCGCAGCCGTTTCGGAGCCGTACAGCGAGATGGTGCCGCTGGCTGCTTTCGCGGAGAGCGCAAAATTCGTGATCAACTCCGGCTTGGCGAGCGACAGCAGGTAGTACTGTTTTTCGGCCATCAAGGGCCAGCCGGTGGTGATGTCATCATCCAGCCATGCCGCCGCCGCTTGAGTCGGCGTAAACATATGCGTAGTCTGGTTGAACTGCATCAAGTTGGTCCCGAGATGCTGGCGCGCCAGGTTCTTCGGGTAGGCTTGGAATTGCGCCGAGGGATCGGCCTCAGCGGCGAGAGCGAGCGTCGCGCAGGCGACGGAAGCGGTTAGCACAAGCAGCGTGGTCTTCATGGTTGGTAGGGTTGGTAGCGGATTTGGCGGAAATTGGAACAACTTTCTCTCGGCAGCAATTCTCAAAATTTGACTCAGGATAGGAATTTTTGTGGATATGGCAAGAGGGATTTTCGCTTTTCTGCAAGTTTTCGGAGCCGAGGGGTGACACGTTGGCGTGCGGAGAGCCGCCCGCGGACGACGCGCGGCCCCGGATGTTGATTATGGGTTGGAAGAGATCCGCTTCCGCACTCCCGCAGGCCAAGCAGAGGTAGAACTGGTGCCGAGCCATTAACGGCGGTGGCCAAGCGCCCGTCGCCAAGACAATCCGTTCACGACATCTTCAACGCTGCCAAGAGCGCGCGATGGACCCACGAGACGGGTCCGCCACCGTTGCCCATTGCGCCAAAACGGGCGATGATTCTTTCGGCAGGCGCTTCGCTGCCAAATCACCAGCCTACTCGATCCGCAGCGTCCTTGGTCCAGGAACTTACGTGCCTTAGCTTGCGCTGGCGAGATCGGCCACCACGTTGACCCGGCGACCCTCGCGGTCAAACTTTACCCGCCCATCAATCAGGGCAAAAATCGTGTAGTCACGGCCCAAACCGACGCCGCTGCCGGGCAGAAACTTGGTGCCACGCTGCCGGATGATGATGTTGCCGGCGACCACGCTTTCGCTGCCAAACTTTTTCACGCCCAGCCGCTTGGAGACGCTGTCGCGACCGTTCTTAACGGAGCCTTGTCCTTTTTTATGTGCCATAAGAAGTGGAGAGGAGAGAGGTGCCTAGAGCGTGATGCCAGTGATCCGGATGCGGGTCAGCTTGCGGCGATGGCCGACAGTGCGATGATACCCCTTCCGGCGGCGGTATTTGTAAGCGATGACCTTCTTGTCCTTGCGCTGCTCGATGATTTCCGCGGTCACACTCGCTCCGCCGAGATCCGCGCCGGTCTTCATCGTGTCTCCATCCGCATGGAAGAGCAGATCGGAAAACGTGATCGTGCCGCCGACTTCGGCGTCCAGTTTTTCCACGTCGAGGAGGTCACCAGCGGCGACGCGGTATTGTTTACCGCCGGTTTTGAAGACTGCGTAGGGCATAAAGGTGAACGGAGAGGGGATGGAAAAAGGACGACGAGCTTGCCACGCTTCCCAAGGCGGCGCAAGCGCAAAACGGCAGAACTTTCCGGCGTTCCGGCGTGAGTACCGACGCGGCGTCCGCCTCACTCACGCGCTGCGCTCCGCTAAAGGACCACCGCTTGCGAGGAGTAGATGTCCTCAGTAGCATGCAGTTCCTTGGTCAGGTCGTCGCCGGGAACGGAGTCGAGGTTGAGCACGGTGAGAGCGCGGCCGCCAACTTCGTTGCGGCTGAGCGACATGCTGGCGATGTTCACGTGGTGCTTGCCGAAGAGCGTGCCGACGAGGCCGACGATGCCGGGACGGTCGCGGTTTTCAAGGATGAAGACGACGCCCTCCGGCTTCGCTTCCACATGCCGGCCATTGATTTTCACGATGCGCGGCGTGTTGCCAAAGAAGGTGCCCAGCGACGGAAACCCAGCCGCCCTCGCCGGTTGCGGTCAGTTCGATCAATTCGGAAAACTCGGTCCCATTCGTCTCGCGCGATTCGGTGATTTTCAGGCCGAGATTGGCGGCGAAAGCGGGCGCGTTGACGAGGTTCACTTCGCCGCCGCCCGCCTGCCGTAGAAAGCCCGCAAGGATGGAGCGCGTGATCGGCGTCGTATCCAGTTCATAGGCTTTGCCGTGGAAATTGATGTTGAGGCTGTCGCAGCGCTTCGCCGCCATTTGCGAGAGGAAGTAGCCGAGCTTTTCACCTAGGTGAATGTGCGGCCCGAGGATGGCGAGCGTCTTGGCATCGACGTTCGGCATGTTGACGGCATTGCGAATTTCGCCGGAGAGAAGCGCGGCGCGAATCTGCTGCGCGACTTCGATGCCGACATTCTCCTGCGCCTCCGCGGTGGACGCGCCGAGGTGCGGGGTGAAGATGACGTTCGGGAGCGTGCGCAGAGGGTAGTCGGCGGGCGGCGGCTCGATCTCGAAAACATCGAGCGCTGCGCCAGCGACGCGCCGCGACTTGAGCGCCTCGTAGAGCGCCGCTTCATCGACGAGTCCGCCGCGCGCGCAGTTGACGATCCGCAGCGACGGCTTGGCTTTGCGCCAGCCGCTCGGCATTGAGCATGTGTTTCGTCTCCGGCGTGAGCGGCATATGGAGCGTGATGAAATCGGCCTGCGGCACGATCTCGTCGAGCCGCTCGACTAGTTCGACCTGCAAGGAGCGGGCGCGGCTCGCGGAAAGGTACGGATCGTACGCCAGCACGCGCATACCGAAAGCGATGGCGCGCCGCGCGAATTCGGTGCCGATGCGGCCCATGCCAAGGATGGCGAGCGTCTTGCCGTAAAGCTCCACGCCTTCGAAGCTCTTGCGATCCCACTTGCCGGCTTTCACGCTGGCGTCGGCCTGCGGGATATTGCGCGCCGAGCGAAACCATCAGCGAAAAGGCGTGCTCGGCCGTGGAGATGGTGTTCCCGCCCGGAGTATTCATCACGATGATGCCGCGCTTGGTGGCCGCGTCCACATCCACGTTATCCACGCCGACGCCCGCCCGCCCGATGACCTTCAAGCTTGTCGCGGCCGCGATGAGCCGCGGCGTCGCCTTGGTCTGCGAGCGGACGACCAGCCCCGCAAAGGGCGCGATGATTTCGAGCAATTGCTCCTCCTTCAGTCCGGTCTGCACCGTCACGTCGAGCAGGCCGCCCTCGGCGAGTTCGCTCACTCCGCGCTCTGAGATGGGGTCGGCAACGAGTACTTTGGGCTTGGTCATGGCGTCGGAAGAAAAGAGGCCGATTCTCCGCCGGTCGCCGCAAAGCGCAAGCGAAACGGTGGGGCGGACATGGCGCTCAGCAATCGAATCCCCGGTTTACGGAGACGCGCCATTAAGCGTTCCCCTGAACGCGAGACAGCCATGCGCTGCCTATGGGGCGAGCCAACTGTGGTGCAGTGACCCGGCGCTCAGGGCACGATCTCCGTGCCAAGGCCGGCATTGGTGAAGACTTCGATCAGCAGCGCGTGAGGAACGCGACCGTCGATGAAGTGAACTTTTTGCACCCCGGCGGCAAGCGCGTGGAGGGCCGATTCCACTTTGGGGATCATGCCGCCGCCGATGATTTCCTCTTCAATGAGGTGCTCGATCTTCTGGCGGTTGACGGAGGGAATAAGGGACTCTTTGTCCGTTGGGTCGCGCATAATCCCCGGCACGTCGCTGAGGTAGATCATTTTGGAGGCGCGCAAGCCGCCGGCGACGGTGCCAGCGGCGGTGTCGGCGTTGATGTTGACCGTCACGCCGGTGGCGTCCTGGCCAAGCGGTGAGAGCACGGGGAGGGCGCCGCTGGCGAGCGCCTGCTCGACTTCGCCAAGGCGCACCTCGACGACCTCGCCGACGAAACCGAGGTCGATGGAGTGCATCTTCCCTTCGGATTGCGGAGGGAGGCGCCGGGCGATCATGACGCGCTTGCCGGCGATGCCGACCGCATCGCCGCCAAAATCCCGGAGCTGCCGCACGATGGCCGGGCTAAGTTCGCCGTCGAGCACCTCTTCGACGATTCGGATGGTCTGCTCGTCCGTGACGCGGAGGCCGTTAACGAAACGGGGCTTCAGTCCTGCCGCGCGCATGCGCTGGGTGATGGCCTTGCCGCCGCCGTGAACCAGCACGGGCTGAATGCCGACGGCGCCGAGAAAGACGACATCGCGCAGGAAACGCTCAACGACCTGCTCATCCTCCATGGCGCTCCCGCCGTACTTGATGACAAAGCGCTGGCCGCGGAACTTCTGGATATAAGGAAGCGCTTCGATGAGCGCCTCCACGCGAGCAATGGGCGTGGTGGACATGGGCAAAAGGGAGACGGCAGCGCAAAGGAAACATCCGGCAGAAGCCGGTTGCCAGCCGCAAAGACGCTTGAAATGACTGCTCGACTGAGCGAACAGCGCGCTGCTGGGCGAACGGTTTCGACCCAGAGTGGTCTTGCGCGACCGCCTCCGAGCCGCTCAGGATGCAAGGTTCCAAGCAACGAAGGTTGCCGCGGCATCGGCCCACAGGCCCGCGGGGCCTTCGTCGGCTGAAGCATTGCTGAGGCCTGTCGTCCGCTCTCCCTCCCATGAAAATCTCCCAGTCGGTCCTCATCCTCCTGCTCTTCGTGGCCCAAGCACAGGCGAAGCAACTCCAAGTCTTCATCCTCGCGGGGCAGTCGAACATGCAAGGGCACGCCAAAGTCAGCACCTTCGAGCACATCGGGATGGACCCGGCCACGAAACCGATGCTGGCAGAGATGATGGGTCCCGAGGGAAAGCCGAAGGTCTGCGAGCGGGTGTGGATTTCCTCCATCGGCTGCGCGGAGGCGGAGCAAACGGGGAAGCTGACGGCGGGTTTTGGGGCGTCGAATGCGGGGCCGAAGATCGGGCCGGAGTTCACGTTCGGCATTTACATGGAGAATTTCACGGATGCGCCCATTTTGCTCATTAAGACCTCGTGGGGCGGGAAGAGCCTGAACACGGATTTTCGCCCGCCAAGCGCGGGACCCTATGTGTTCAGCGAGGCGCAGCGCGCTGGCTGGGCCACGAAGGGCAAGGACGCGGCGGCGATGCAAAGCAGAGAAGTCGAAGGCGACAGGCGTAAACTACCGGCTGATGGTGGAGCATGTGAAACGGGTGCTCGGGGACATCAAGCGAGTGGTGCCGGACTATGATGCGGCGCAAGGTTACGCACTGGCGGGGTTCGTGTGGTTCCAAGGCTGGAATGATCTGGTGGATGGCGACACATATCCCCATCGTGACAAGCCCGGCGGCTACGACGCCTACAGCACGGTGTTGACTCACTTCATCCGCGACGTGCCGACGGGATTTGGAGGCGCCCAATTTGCCCTTTGTCATCGGCGTGCTTGGCGTAGGTGGGCCGACAGCGGACTATAAACCGGAGGAACAGCGCTATCGGGCGACGCACCAGCACTTCCGCGACGCGATGGCGGCGCCGGCGCAATTCCCGGAGTTTCAAGGCAACGTCGCGGCGGTGCTGGCAGAAAAATACTGGGACCGCGAACTAAGTGCTGCGAAGGCGAAGGAAGATGCCATCCGGCAGCGCGCGAAGAAGCTCGCGACGGAGGGCAGAATGGATTCGGCGGAGGAAAACGCCACGCTGGAAAAAATGCGCACGGAGGGGCTCACCGAGCGGGAGCGGCTGGTGCTGGAAAAAGGCGTCTCGAACGCCGAATTCCATTATCTCGGGTCCGCGAAGATTCTGGGTGGAATCGGCCGCGGCTTCGCGGAAGCCATGCAGGCGATAATGAAGCAACCGGCTGGCCGATGACAGCCAACCACTGGCCAAACCCTTTCATGAAACCTCTCCTTCTCCTGATCTCGCTGCTCCTGCCCGCCCTGCGCCAGAGCTCCGCCGAAATTCAGCAGGGCGAGATGGCGGGCTATCTTTTCGGTCCGGCGGAAAAAGTGCCGGAGGAGTTCAATGGGGGGTTCTCGCTTTACGCCGCCGCGTGGCCGCTGGTGGCGACTTATCCTGGACATGCGTTTCAAACCGGCCTCTGCGGCACCTGGATGAGTCCGCAATACGAGGAAGGGAAGAAACCGGTTGGGAAATGCTACACAGACATCGAGGGCGGGCTCGGCTGGTGGCGTGACACGCATTTTCCGACGACTACGCCGAAGTTTATCATGGGCGGTGTGGCGCCGAATTTCTCTTTCATTGCCAATGGTCCGGGCTACGGCGCGGGTACTTGGGAGAAGCCGCGCGGACAGTATGGCGTGGCGCAACTGAGCCCGTGGCTTTTGTTTCCGCTCGATGGCTTGAACCTCCAGCAAGGCACGAGCGGGGAACTTTTTGGCTATGGTTATCTGCCGCTGCCGCTGACGAATCCGAAGACCATCACCGCCGGCCAAAACGTGCCCACCGGCAACCAATGCTGGACCCTCTTTCTCAACACCGCGAACTTCAAGGGCCCGGCGGCATTCTTCACGCCGTTCTTCTGGTCGGAGGCCACCCTTGATCATCCCGAATGGGCCGGAATGTTGCTCGATACACGCCCGGCGGGGCCGAACAAAGCCATCCAGATGGAGACGCAGCACGTTCCGGCCGTTGTGGCGACTGGCGCGGATGGCCAGAGCTACGCGCGCATCGCGCCGACCTCGTTTCCGGTCGGTCCCGATGGGAGTTCCACGGTGCTGCATCGCCTCACCGCTTACAAGAAAGCGGCGCTCTGGGATGATGTGCAGCGTTGGTTCGAGAGCGGCGTTCCGGCCGATGGAAAGATCAAGTCCGACGCCTCGGTCGTGCAAGTCTTCCGCGCAGGCGGCGGGTCGAACTGGAGCATCCATCTTCCGCAAACGAAGCGGGAGGACAAAGTGCCGCTCGCTTGGAAATCCTTCGCCACCTCGTTCACCCCGAGCCCCATTACCTTCGGCTACCGATGGAACGAGCAACTCACGCGGAAGCACACTTCGCTCGTGACGCTGCCGGAATACTATGCCCTCAAAACCGACGGCCAAAAGGCACAATGGAGCGTGATCTCTCCCGAAGATGTGCCATCCGACACGGGGTTGGCGCAGTACCGTTTTGTCACGCCCAGCGAAAAGCCGCAGGAGACACGCACCACTCCCGATGACCCCGCAAGCTGCTGGAAGAAGCCCGGCCCGAAGGCGGGTCCATTCCAGGCACGCCTCGGTGATGGCAGCATGGTCACTTACTATTGGTATCGCTTCGCCGACCAGCCCGCGCTGCTCAACGCCGACCTCACTTCAGAGGAGCGCGAGCAACTCCAGGTGCGAGTGGAGAAACTCCATCGCACCTGGACCAAAGACCGCGACTACCTCGTCCCCCCGGACACCGGCACGCTCGCCAGCCTCGATCCCGCGTTGATTCTCAGGCCACCTGCAGGCTTGGAGATCGGTTATGTGCCCATCGCCACGCGGCAGGAGATGGAGGGTACCCTGGGCCGGTGACGCGCTGGGCGGACATTTTGCAAGGTGGCGAGGACCTGCAGGGCGCAGCCTTTGCCTGATCGGGAGCGGGCGCTCCGACAGATGCTCCGCTCCGAGGTGGAGGAACGGGCTTGCCATGAGGCGAGCGCGCGCTAGCCTCGCGCGCCGTTCATCCCCGGAGCGACTTCACTGGGAACTATGCAACCGATCCATACCTACAACGTCACTCCGAAATTGCCCTCCGCGCTCGAGCCGCTGCGCGAGATGGTCTTCAACCTCTGGTGGACCTGGCAGCCGGATGCCCGAAAACTCTTCCGCGACCTCGATCACGCGCTCTGGGATCGGACCAATCACAACCCGCTGCGGATGCTGCAACTTTGCCGGCAGCAGCGGCTCGATGAGGTGGCACGCAACGACGATTTCCTGCGGGAAATGAGCGCGGTGCACACGAAGTTTCACCAGTACATGGCGGACAAGAAGACCTACGGCAAGGGGCGCAAAGGGTCGCCGATCGCGCCGAGCGCGCCCATTGCCTACTTCTCGGCCGAATTCGGCTTTCATGAATCGGTGCCGAATTACTCCGGCGGTCTGGGCATTCTCTCGGGCGACCATTGCAAAAGCGCCAGCGATCTGGACCTGCCGTTCATCGCCTTCACGCTGCTTTACCGGCACGGCTATTTCCGACAGCAAATCGACAAGGAAGGCTTGCAGCAGAGCATCCAGCTCAACCAAAACTTCTCGCATCTCCCGCTCAAGGACGCGCTCGATAAAAACGAGAAGCCGCTCTTTGTTCAGGTTGAGGTGCTTGGCCGCATGGTGCGGGCCAAGGTGCACAAGCTGCAGGTTGGCCGCATCACGCTGTTTTTGCTCGATACGGACGTGGTCGAGAATTCCGCGGAAGATCGGCTGATCACGGCGCAGCTCTATGGCGGCGACCTCGAGATGCGCATCAAACAGGAGATGGTGCTCGGCATTGGTGGCGTACACGCGTTGCGGGCGATGGGGCTGAAGCCATCGGTCTTCCACATGAATGAAGGCCACTCCGCCTTTCTTTCGCTGGAACTCATCCGGCGTGAGGTGGAGGAGAACAAGCTGAACTTCAACTCGGCGCTGCAGGTGGTGGCGGCTGGGAATATCTTCACGACGCACACGCCGGTCCCGGCGGGCAACGACGCGTTCCCGTTGGAAATGATGCAGCGCTATTTCGGCGACTACCCCGCCAAGGTTGGCATCGACTTCGATCTGTTTGCCTCGTTTGGACAGACACGGCAGGAACCGCACGAGCCGTTCTCCATGACGATTCTCGCCTTGCGCACGAGCCGTCATGCGAATGGCGTTTCCGCTTTGCACGGTAAAGTCAGTCAAAGTCTCTGGAAGGATGTCTGGGCGGGAGTGCCGCAAAACGAGGTGCCGATTACGAGCATCACCAATGGTGTCCATACGCGCACCTGGGCGGCTCCGGAATTCACCGCGCTCTATGACAAGTACCTGCCCGGCTGGGACGAGCATTTGACTGACCCCGACTTCTGGAACCGCGTCTATAACATCCCGGACGAGGACCTTTGGAACACCCACGTCTCGTTGAAGCGGCGGCTCGTGGAGTTTGCCCGCCATCGCGTGCGCACGCAGCGCGAGCGGCTTAAGGAATCGCCCGCGAGTCTGCGCGCGACGAGCGAATTGCTCAATCCGGACGCGCTCACCGTCGGTTTTGCGCGCCGCTTCGCGACTTACAAGCGCGCCACGTTGCTCTTTCACGATATCGAGCGTCTGAAGCGGCTCATCGGCAACCCGGAGCGGCCAGTGCAATTTATTTTTGCGGGCAAGGCACACCCCAAGGACGAACCGGGTAAGAAGTTCATCCAGGAGGTCTATCGTGTTTCGCGACAACCGGAATTTGCGAACCGGATTGTCTTTCTCGAGGACTACGACACTTATGTAGGGCGCCGCTTGTATCAAGGTGTCGATCTCTGGCTGAATAATCCGCGGCGTCCCTTGGAGGCGAGCGGCACTTCCGGCATGAAATTGCCGCCGAATGGTGGGTTGAACCTCAGCGTGCTTGATGGCTGGTGGGTCGAGGCGTACGAAAAAAATACCAAGTCGGGCTGGGTCATTGGCGGTGAGTTGCCGACGACGCCGTATGTGGTCGATGATCCGAAGTTTGAAGACGAGGTGGACGTGGAGAGCCTCTTCCACGTGCTCGAGACGCAGATTGTGCCGCTCTTTTATGCCAAGCCGGATGGCCGGCTGCCACTCGCATGGCTGCAATTGATGCGCGAGTCAATCCGCACGGTGGTGCCGGAATTCAATACGCACCGCATGGTGCGGGAATACAACGAGAAACTCTACGAGCGCGCGGCCAACGCGCACTTTATCCTGCGCCAGGACAGCGGCAAAAAGGCCGTCGAGTTGTCGCGCTGGAAGGAGAAGATTCGCAAGGAGTGGCCGCAAATTTCCATTGACCAAGTTGAGGTGCCAACCACCGCCGAGGCGGGGTCGGTGCAGGCTGGGGAAGCGGTGGCGATCACCGCGGTTGTGAATCTCGGGACGATTGAGCCTGCTGAGGTGCAGGTGCAGGTGTACTTCGGCGCGACCACGCTCGAGGAGATCACCGATCCTGAGATCGCGGAGCTCACGCTGAGTAAGACTTTGGATAAGGGACGCTATCTTTTCACCGGCACCATTCGGGCGGAAGAAAGCGGCTCCTACGGGCTGAGCGTCCGGGTCGTCCCGCGCCACGAGAACGTTACGCAGGGCCACGAATTGCGGCTCATTAAGTGGGCGTAGCAAACACCTACCTCTCTTCAGCCGCCGCAGCTTCATCTTCGGAGCCGACGTTGTGGGCTTCGACGTTGACGACTTCCTCCGCGAGATCCGTCAGCTTGACGTTGGTCTCTTTCTCTTCTTCGAGAGTCTGCTCGAGGAGGTCCAGAGCTTCGTCGGCATCGAGGATTTCAGCGAACGTACGAGCGCTCCCGTAAGCGGCGATTTCATAATGCTCGATGCGCTGGGCGGCCGAGATGAGGGCCGCATCGAGGATCGCTGGAGCCATTTCAAGTTTGAGCAGCTTTTGCCCCTCCTCGATCAATCCTTCCATGGCGACACATCGCTCCCCGCGATTGGAGAGGTTGAGTCCCTCGAAGATCGTCTCCAGCCGCTCCACGTGTTCTTCGGTCTGCCGAAGATGCTCCCCGAAGCCGTCCTTGAGTTCTTCGTTGTGAGCCGCCTTGGCCATTTTGGGGAGCGCCTTGAGGAGTTGCTTCTCAGCGGAGAGGAGGTCGCGAAGTCCATGAATGAACAGGTTGCGGAGGGTCTTGATCTTCATCCCTAGAAGCATCGGGTCGGGAGCGAACGAAGGACGTGTGAGGGGGAGGCGGTTCAGGTGACGATGTGGTGGACTGTGGCGCGCGCTCTGCCACACTCCGGCCATGAGCAATCGCGTCGCGCCGATCCCGGAAGGCTTTCACACTTTCACTCCGTATCTCGTGGTGCCGCGCGCGTCGGAGGCGATTGAGTTTTACCAGCAAGCGCTGGGAGCGAAGGAGCGCTTCCGCCTGCCTGGCGGTGGTGGGCCGGGCAGTGTCGGGCATGCGGAGCTTTTGCTCGGAAACTCCATCATCATGCTGGCGGATGAAGCACCGCATACCGGCGCGCGTTCACCGCAGACCCTTGGTGGCACATCGTGCAGCTTTGTGCTTTATGTGGAGGATTGCGATGCTGCGCTGGCGCGCGCCGTTGCGGCGGGCGCGAAGGTGCTCCAGCCGATCGAGGACAAGTTTTACGGCGAGCGCTCGGGCTGCGTCACAGACCCGTTTGGCTATCACTGGACTTTCATGACACATATCGAGGACGTGACCACGGAGGAGGTGAAGCGGCGGATGGCCGAGTTGATGTGCAAAGGCGATTAGCCTAGGCGTGCGCGGCTTGCATCAGGCAACGCGCCACGTAGGCTGGCGGCTTAGATTTTCCCACCATGCCCACCCCTAACGAGATTTTCGCCCAGATGCCGGTTGAGACGGCGCAGCAGCTCCTCGGCTTTCTTCAGGAAAAGGAAAAGCCGCTGTACAAAGCCACCATTGATTCGCTGGCTCAGCAACGGAAGCTGCGCCCGCTCTTTATTGAGCGGAAGCCCAAACTGGAGCGCTTCGCCTGGATGAAAGAGGCGCTCGGGCGCAAGCAGAACGAGGGCGTCTCCGCGCACCTGTTGCAAATCTGGCTCGTCGGCTCGCACAAAGGGATTCTCTGCGATTTTCTGGACTCGCTCGGGATCAAGCACGATGAGAACGGGACCATCGACGAGTTGCCACCTGCGCCTGCGAAGGAAGACCTGACGCGCGCGATCGACGCTCTTTTCGCGAAGCACGATCCAGCCGTGGTGGTGGTGTACTTGAATGCCTTTCAAGCACTCGATGAGAATGGCTGGCCGACGCTGGCGGAGCTACTGGGAGAAGATGACCGGCTGCGGCTGGGGGCAGGGGTGGAGGTCGGGGCCAAGTAGTCAACCTTCTCATGACGGGCTGCGCGCGATGCATTCTGCCGGGGGCGGTGCTTGGTGATCACTGATTAGTCCGCTCCCCATGCTTGCCACCGCCCTCTCCCCGACCGGCCTGCTCCTGCTGACGAGCGCCGCAATCATTGTGCTGATTGTGTTGGCGACGCGGTTTAAATACTCGGCGTTCATCGCCATCCTGATCGCTGCCTTGGTCGTCGGCGTGGGCTCGGGGATGCCGCTGGCGAATGTGGCGGGCACGTTTCAGGATGGCTTCGGGAAAACGCTCGCTGGGCTGGGGATGATCATTGGTCTTGGAACGGTGCTGGGCAAGCTGCTCGCGGAGTCCGGCGCGGCGGAGGTGATCGCGACGACGATGGTGCGGGTGATGGGCGTGAAGCAGTTGGACTTTGCAGTCATGCTCGTGGCGTTCCTCGTCGGGATTTCCGTGTTCTTCGGGGTCGGTATTGTGCTGCTGGGGCCGATTGCCTTCACGCTGGCCCGCGAGACGCGAACTCCGATCTTGCGGCTGGCGCTCCCAATGGCAGCGGGTTTGTCGGTGGCCCATGGGCTCATCCCGCCGCATCCGGGGCCGATGGCCGCGATTAATGCGGTGCATGCAAATGTGGGGAAAACGATTCTCTGGTCGCTCATCTTTGGATTGCCCACCGCGTTGATCACGGGGCCGCTGCTGACCCGCGTGGTTTCGCCGCAGGTGCCGGTGGAGATTGGCGGACTGGGCGCGCTGGCGACGGGTGCCGCGCAGGCGCCACGCCGACCGAGCTTCGGCGTTGGCGTACTAACGATGCTGCTGCCAGTTTTGCTGATGCTCGTGGCGACGCTCGTCGATTGGTTGCAAGTGCCGAAGGAGAGTCTCGTCTGCCAGATCGCTCACTTTATCGGCGCGCCAGTGGTCGCCATGCTCATCGCGGTGCTTGTCGCATTTCGCACTTTTGGGGCGAATTGCGGCCTCACCGCGGCGCAGATTTTCCGGTTTTCTGAAGATTCGCTTGCGCCTGCGGCGGCACTCTTTCTGGTGATCGGGGCCGGAGGCGGCTTCTCGGAGGTGCTGAAGGTCTCTGGCGTCGGCGATGCCATTGCCGGCCTCGCCGGCGAACGTGCGCTGTCGCCCACGATGCTGCTGGTGACCGGTTGGGGAATGGCGGGGCTGCTACGTGTAGCGGTGGGTTCGGCGACGGTGGCAATTCAGACCGCCTCGGTGCTGATGCTGCCGCTAATCGGGCGGCCCGGCGCGATGGTGAATCGCGAACTGCTGGTGCTCGCCATGGGCGCGGGCTCGCTCATTCTCTCGCACGTGAACGATTCCGGCTTCTGGTTTGTGAAGGAGTACCTTGGGATGAGCGTTTCCCAGACGCTGCGGACGTGGACCATCGTCGAGACGGGAATCGCGTTCACGTCGCTGGTCTTTATTTTGCTGGCCAGCGTGCTGGTGTAGGCGCGCCCGCATCGGCGGTGGACCGGAAAGGACGGGAATGATCAGGCGCTGCCGAATAGCGCGAGGAGGCGGAGTCGCTCGCCTTCGACGGAGAGCGTCAGGTCGCGCAGGCGGATTTGGCCAGGCGCGAAGGCGCCGAGGGCGATGGGTTGCTTTTGCAAGCGCTCGAAGTGGGGCTGCAAAAAGCCGCGCGCCAGGTTGGCGGCCATGCCGCTGCCGGTCAGTTGCAGATTGGCGATGCGCAAGGTGAGGTCGTCGGCCAAATCGAGGTCACCCGTAACCGTGAGTTGCGCCTTCATGATCATGACTTTGGCCGTCACCTCAGCGACCACCGAGAGGCTGCGCGGGCCACGCGAGGTGAAGGAGAGCCGCGTATCGACGATGTCAGCTCCATGGGCGCGCGCTGCTTGCGAAAGGAGGGTTTGCGCGAGCTTTTCCAAGTCAGCGCGCTGGACCTGAAGCATGATCTCTCCGTGCTCGGCATTCTCCAGCGCCAATGCGCGAAGGCCCTCGGTCGTCTGCGTCCAGCCAAAGCGAGCGGCGGACGCCTTGAGCGCCAGATCGGCGGACAACCCTCCGATCGTGACAGGCTGCCCTTTCACGGCCACATGATCGATCTTCAAAGACGGGCCGACAGGGGCTCCGGTGGCACCGGGCAGCTTCAGCGGGAGATCAAGTCTGGCCTCGCTGAAGTCGATCTCCAGCGACGCGACCTGCGGCCAGGCGGGCGCGTCGGCGACGACCGTGCGGGGAGCGATGCCGATCCTGGCCAGCCCCTGCTCGAGACCGAGGCGGAGTTGATCTGCGGATTGCGGAAGCTGCTCGATCTGGACAGGAAGGATCATCTGCAGAGGCTGTGGACTCCTGCCGGGGCGTCAAGGTCCGGGACCGAGCCTTTGAAGTGCACCGTTTACTTGGTGGTGATGTCCTGGACGAGGCCGTCGAAGGTGGTGTGGAGCCACTTCACTTCCTCCTGTTTGACCGGATCGTGGAAACCGACCGCTACGCGTTTGCGAATGTCGGGGAGCGCTTTGTTGAGCTTCGTCACGACGGGCTCGCTCTGATATTTGGCGGGCAACTCATCCATGTTTTTTTTGATGAGGTCGATGAGGCGCGGCTCGCGGAGGACGTTGCTCACTTCCGCTCCGTAATTCTTGTCGATCACGTCCGTGACGCAGCGGCCGCCTTGAATCCAGCCGCCGACGATGACGAGGGTGGCCTCGTATTTGCGTTCGGGATTGTCGCGCAAATAATTAATGACGGCGCGCTGGAGGAAGCCGAGTGCCAGAAAAGCGTCGAGCCAATGGCCGGCGCTGGCGTGGCGTTTCACGGTATCAGCCATGCCAAGTTCGCGCTTGGTGGCGCCGAGCTTGATGGCGAGTTGCTCGATCTGCTCGGCGCACTTGTTCAACTCCTCGACATTGTGCGCCTTGAGCGCGATCACGGCATCGGAGGCTTTGACGCCCAGGGCGAGTGCGTTGATGACTTCGTTGGCGCCAGCGCCCGGCAGCGCGGAGAGTTGCCCGTTGCGGGAGAATTGCCGATAGAGCTTTTCGTACTCCGCAGCCCACTGATCGTCGGTCGTTTTCGGCGGCTTGAGGGAGCGGCCAATGGCACCCTCGATAGCGAGGAATTTGTCGATGACGCTGATCTGACCGAGCGAGGTGTCGTGCTCACGGGCGGAAGCGGGCGGGGCGTTCTCCTGCTGCGCGGGCAGAGGGGCGATGCTGGAAAGGAGCGCGAGAACCGTGAGGGAGGAGATGGAGCGGCGGATCATAAGGAGAGAGTGGAGAAAAGATGAATGGGGAAAAGGTTGGCAATGCTGGAGTGTGAGGGAAGCCACCGATGACCATTGAGCAATGTGGCCGGTTGAGCCGAGAGCGGCTCGCGGAATGATCAATGCGGCGGCGTCGGCACCGCATCGAAGTTGGGATCGTTGAGCGCACTGGGGTAGAGCGGCAGGCCGAGCGGGTAGAGCTTGATCTCGCTGCCGCGCGCCTGCTGCCGCTGTTGCATAGTGGAAATGGCTCTCGTGCCACGTGCGCTCGTAGGCGTCGGCGTCGGCGATGCGGGCATAGCGGCCCAGGCTTTCGCGCCGTCCGCTCTGGAGCGTTTGCAGATCCTGCGGGCGGAAATTGCTGCCGTAACGCTGGTCGCGCAGCGTTTGATTGACCTGATCAGAAAAGCGCCGGAAGACGCGCTCCCGCATCTCCTGGATTTCGGACGGAGAAAGCTCGGCGGCAAGTTTCACCACCAGTTTGGCCTCGGAATTCTCCACCTGGAGCGTCGTGTTGAATTCGACATCCATGATGGGGCAGCGAAAAGAAAGGCTGGCCGGGGTATCGAGGGAAAGATCGAGCGCCTGATTGATCCCGCCGAGCGAGGGGCGCTCATTGACGGCCGAAACTCCACCGGCTTGCTCAGGTCGCCGCGTGGCATTTGCAACTCCTCGACGGTGATCGCTTTGATCTTGGGCTGAATGCGGAGAATGAGGAAAGTCGCGGTGTTGCGGGGCGCGGCTTCCACATTCCAGAGGCCCCAATATTCGCCCGCGAGCGAGGGTGGGACCTTGAGTGGATGCGGCACGCCGTCCGGCGGAGACGACTGCCTCGGTGGCCAGTGTGAAGCTCTTGATGCGCGAGGCGTCGTACCCGGCGAGTTGGATCGCATAGACTCCGGTTGGGAGCTGGCGATTGGCGGCGCTGCCGTTGATGCGGGAACTCGACAGCGCCGGTGTCGGGGCCGGTCGTCTCCGGCTCATTGGGCAATGAGCGGACCCAGGTGGCGACCACTTTATCGTAGTCCGTGCTCGCCGGCATGGTGAGTTCGAGCGGGGCGGTTTTGCGCTGCCACGTATCCCGTCTGTTGAACGGCGAAGTCATGACCGCCGCGATTTTGCACATCGCAAGCGAGCGGCGACCAGCCCGGCACTTTCACTTGCACGGACAGTGTCGGCACGCTCTCCAACTCGCGCGGCAACGGAATGAGCAAAGAACCGGGCGGATGCGCCGGCGCGCGCGCGGACCGGGTAACTGACGTAGTTGTTGGTGAGCGAGATGTAGCTGGGTGGGCTCAGCGAGCGGCCAGCCAGTCACGGGAAAGGCGATCTCGGCGCGGGTACGGGGGCAGTCACCGCTTTTGCTTGGGAAGCGGCAGCGCTGTCGTTCGAACCGCCGGAGCAGGAGCGCGCTCCGCCGATCAGGAGAATGAGCACCAGCAATCCCAGCTGCGCCAGCGACCAAGGCGAGCTGTTTCTGGCGGCGGCTTTTGCCAAATCGGCAGCCCTTCTCTGGCACCGCGAGCACGCCTGGCTGGCTCGGTTCAGCTTGCCGCTGGCGGGGTGGTTGGTGGAGGCGCCTCTGGCGTTCTGGGAAAAGGTGGCGGCGTGGCTGGGGCGGCAGTTGCGGTCGGAAGAGAAAGCTTGGCCGCTGGCGCGACCGGCGCCGCGGCTGTCGCCGACGAGGGGAAGGCGGCCTCCGCCCGATTTTCGGGGAACACCGTTGAACGCGCCGCGCGCCGCTCCTCCGGCGAACCAAGCCGATGCCGCAGCCAGATGGATCGAATAATGTCCTCCGTCACCACACGACCGGGCTGGCTCAATTTCTCCGCCGCATTCGCTTCCGACTCATCAGGCCAGCGGAGCGCATGGCAACGGCATCTTTCTCGAGTTCAAGACGCGGAAAGGGCTCGAAGGGACGGAAGGGGAAGCGCTTATTCGTCGCGCGATCGAGCAGCACCGCTTCGGGCTGCCATTCCTCGGGCGAAAGATCGATCTCCGCATGCGGCGGGTAGGGGCTGGCGATGCGTCCTGCTTTGCGAGGAATCCAGAGCGCGGGGAGCAGCCACTCGGGAAGATTGCGCGGCATTTGAATGGCCGGCCGGTTTTAACGCAGGCGACCGTCTGCCCGGCCTGCCAAGCGTCATGCGGCACTTCCTGCCAGCGCCGGAGAAAGGGGAGCGCACCCAGCCGGGCGCGCCGGATCGATAACACCGTTCAGCGGAGGGAGCCCAGCGGGCAAGCGGAACGGCTTTTGGGTTTTGGTGCAGGTGACCACTTCCTCCGGCGCCCATTGCGCTGGCGGGACCAGCACCGGTTCATTCAAGTCGTACGGGCTTTGCGACCTGGCCCGGCGCGCCAGGAATCACTTTGCCTTCCGGCAGCAGCTCTGGCAACGCCTCTGGCAGACGAAACTGCGTGGCCAGTGCGCGGATCGGTCACGGTGCCGCCCGCGATCCATTCCTCTGCTTGGACGGGCACCGGCTCGCTGGAGAAGGGAGAGCGAATCGATCCCCCCTTTCTGCTCCACCAATTCGCCAACGAGCAGCGGCAGATCCGGACGGCAGCGTGATTTTGCGCTGGTGGCGCGGATGGTTGAAAGTGGCGCCCGGGGCCCAGCAATCGAGCGGCACCCGAAGCGAATGGCGCGGAGCAAATGGGTCGATGACCATCCGCTTCGGAGCACTGGAGACCGTGGCGCGGATCTCCCAATGCTCGACCTCGGGCGGCGTGAGGAATAGGCGGTGCGTCGCGGGGCATTCCATTTCGAGGCCGGCGATCCAGGAAGGAAGTTCAATCGGCACGGAAACATCGGGCGCGTAGGGGCTCCAGAGCATCCCGGGCTGTGCCCACTTCCGCGCGGTGCGGGCAGCGGTGAAAGGGTGGCGGGCAAGGTACACGAGAGGCCGGTGGCGGGGCAGACAAGCGACCATTCCGGCAACCCAACTCGCCGGCGGCACCTCGATGTGTTCCGCCGGCTCGTACGGACTGCGCACCGCACCCGGCCGGTCTCGCGGGCCAAGTCGGCGATCGCGTAAGGGGAGCAGTTCGGCAACTGAAAGCGTTTGCCGCTGCTCTCACAGACGATCTCCTCATCGGGATGCCATTGCGCCCAAGGCACGGCTTGCTTCTCGCCGGGCGCAAACGGGCTCTCCACCCACCCGGGGCCCAAGCGCCCGTCCGCGCAGTTTCTCGAGCACTTTCGGCAGCCGAAACCAGCGCTGCGTGTAAGTGCAATGCACGACCACGGACGGTTTCCACAGTTCGGCGGGAATGGTCTGCTCACGACCTTCCGCATCAAACGGGCTGCGCACGATGCCAGGGCTCAACACCTCGCAAACGCCCTCCGGCTCCGGGGTCTGGCGGCGCAGTTCGGCGTTGCTGCCGAAGCTCCCGCTGGCGCTGCCGACATGGGTGCCGTGTGTCGGATGTGTTCCATACGACGGATACACCGAGCCGCTCGCCGTGCCTTGCGTCCCGCTGCGCGCGGTGGCGTGGGTCAGCGTGCCGCGTCCGCCATCCGCCTTCCAAGGCACTCCCTCGAACGCACAAAGACGCTTCAACACCTCCAGCACCGATTGGGCCGGCTCCCGTTTGCAGAGCAGATCGCGCAGGAGATTGTTGGAGCCGGGACCCAGCCGCACGGCGGGCACGTAAGCGTGTGGCGTGTAGTGCGCCGCATCGACTACAGTGGCCCCGGTCAGGATGCGATAGAGGAGGCAGCAAAAGGCAGAGATCGGCGACAGATCGGTCGCGAGGGACGGCAGCGAAGCCTGCATCGTTCTGATAGAGCGCCTCTTCGTTCTCGGCTGCCGCCGGCGGCAGGCGCATATAGCTCATCCGCACCTGAAGCTGCTTCCACTCATTGAGCGGCTGGATGGCGAGCGTTTCGCGAGCAGGGCCATCCGGCGGATCCGAGCCAGATTTCATCGGTTTCCAGACTCGCCGTCGACGCGATGGTATTGCTGCTAGAAAATCGAGCGCCTCCGCCATGGGGCGCAGCACGGCCAGCGCCTCCGGCAGATTGATGTAACTCCGGTTCGCACCCCGCGCGCGCAGCACTTCGGTCAGCGTCGAGATGCGGAACGTATTCTTCGGCAAACGCAAGATAGTCGTGCGCCATCACCACCTCTTTGACCGGCGGAAAACGTGCCGGGAGGGTCGTTTGCTCAGCCAGTTGCGCCAGCCCGCACAATTCTTCGGCCTTCGCTTGCGCCTGGCCGGGTGCGCCTGCTTGCATCGGCACGGCGACGACCGTTAGGCGCACTTCCTCGCCCGCTGCCCTGGCGCCGCGCAAGGTACGACCTGCCTTGCGACGAGGTCGATAGCGAGGAGCCGATTTCATAGTACTGGTCGAGCGGCGCGTTGACCCGCTTGACGGCGAAATGCGAGGCTGTCGGCGAGGCTTCCGCCGGAGGCGCGTTCAGATACTGGCGCAGCGCCGTGTGCAATTCCGCGGCGGTCAGGCGCGCCTCTGGCCGCTTCGCCACGGCGCGTTGCAGAACCTGCCGGAACTCCGGCGGAGAGATGCGCCGGCAGCACGCCGACGTGCTCCTCCGGCGATGTCTGGCGGTCGATGATCTGCGTCAGATCATCGAGCGCTTTGCGGTTGGGGCCGAGCAGGGGACCGCTGCCTTGCGCGAGGAACCACATGGTCATCCCGAGCGAATAGACATCGCTCCGGCCATCGACCGGCTGCTGAAAAATCTGCTCCGGGCTGGCATACATCGGCGACCCGACGAAGCGCGTCGGCGCGTCCTGCGTGTCCACCGCGAAATTGACGAGGCCGAAATCGACGATGCGGCAAAGACTCTCCTGCTCCTCGAAGAAGAAGGCGAGCCGCTCGCGCTTGATCGAGGCATCGATTTCCTCGAGCAGGACGATGTTCTCCGGCTTCAGGTCGCGGTGGACGAGCCGATGCCGCTGATGCACTTCGCGCAAGCCAGAGGCCACTTGCAGTCCGATGAAAGCGACGACGCGTTCGGGCAGCGGTCCGTAGCGCTCCACGAGCTTGCGCAGGTCGCCGCCGCGGCAGAGTTCCATGGCGTAGAAAACCTCGCCGTTTTCTTCGCCGCCACGGATGTAGTGGACGAGGTTCGCGTGCTTAAACTTTGAGAGGGCGGTGACCTCCTGGATGAATTGGAACCGCTTCGACTCCGTCTGGAGCAGCGCCGGATCGAGAACCTTGAGGGCGACTGATTCTTTGACCGTGCCGCCGGGGTAATTGTCCGCCCGAAACGCTTCGAAGGTTTTGCCGAAGCTCCCTTTCCCCAGCAGCTTCGGTTTCTGGGCGACCGCTCCGACGATCTCAAATTCTCCGTAGCGGGGCAGGTTACCCCAGATGGCGGCCATAGGCTCGATTCTTCAGCCGCGCAGGCGGGATGTCAGCGCTGGTCTTCCACCGAGCCGGCTGCAGCGGCAACGAGAGGCAAAGGAAGTGGAAGCAGGGCAGAGCCAAGAGAAGAATTTTTCGCGAACCCATGGGGTTGGCAAATCAAATCTCCGCTGGCAGGGGAGACGCAGCTTCAAACTCTGAAGCGGGGGCGCGTGAAGCCTTTCTGGGCGAGGGGGCTCTCGCTGGGACGATGGGCGTCAATTTCTCCATAGTCGCGCAACTTGCCGAGTGCGGTCCACGGCCCGCCGCCGCTGCCGAGCAGGCGAAAGGTCGCCTCTGGAGACGACCAGCGGGCGAATCGCGGGCCGCAGCCCCAATACTGCGCCACGAGGTGGAAGATTTGGAAGTCCGTCAACCCCGCTGGCAGCATCGGTCCGCGCGGCTTCAGCAGGCGGAGCTGGCCGGTCGGATCAAGCACGGTTCCTTCTTTGCCCCGCCAACCGGTCGAGGGGAGGAAGAGATGTCCGGCGCTCGCGAGGTCGCTGGCTGGATTCGCGCCTTGTACCACCACGAAAGGGACAGCTTTGATGAGGCGGAGCAACGGGGCCAGGGCGGCAGGCCCGCCGAAGCCATCCGTGGCGATCACCCAAAGGGCCTGCAGTGATCCTGCCCGCACAGCCTTTGCCATTTTCGGAAGGGAGGTGCCGGGCTGTCCCGCCAACAGGAAATTGAAGGCTCCGCGCGCCTGGCAGACGCCCGTCCCCGGGCGCCCGCGCTGACCAGCCAGCAAGGCCAAATTCGCCAACACTCCCCCGACTTCCGTCGCCTGCTCAGAAAAGAATTCGCCGTAAAAGCCAACGCGACCCCCGGTGCCGATCGCCAGCGCCAATTCCCAAATTTCTTCGCCGCTCAGGCCGGATTCGGTGCACACGCGATCGGTCGTGAAATGACCAACATGCTCCGAGAATTGCGCAAAGCCGACGGTCTCCCGAACGAGCTGCGCGGGATCGCACCAACCGCTGGCGAGCAGGATGTTGGCGAGTCCGTGGAGGAGGGTTGCGGTGCTGCCGGGGCGCACGCGGTACCGGGTGACTTCTGCCTCTGGCGCATCGAACGCGCCTTCGGCCAAGGCAAACAAGCGTGGCTGGCGCCGATTGCAACTGAGCCGCGGCCAAAGCGCCGAAGGAGCGGCAGCCGCCTCCGCACCGAGGATGATGACCACGTCGGATTCCTCTGGGACGGCCCAGCCCGTCGGCTCTCCTTTCGAACCGCGCGTCCTGCCAATGGCGCGCTTGGCATCGGAAATGGACTCTCCCGTCTCCACGCCGCCGTGAGCCAGTCGAAGTCCTTCGGTGGCCAAAGTGGAGACGAGCCCGAGTTCCTCGTTGGTGAGATTGGGACTTGCCAGCCAGCCGGCAGCCAAGTTGCTGCCAGCTTCATCACCGGTGCGCATCCCGTTGCAAAACGTCCTTAGCGCGGTGCCCCAGTCGCATTCGGCCCATTTTCCATTGGCTGCCCGCAGACGCGGCGCATCGCTGGGCGCCAGCGCTCTTGGAGGAGCGTTGGCCCCCGTGCGCCCACGCGCCAGCGGGGGCAATGCCTGATTGGAAGACATGTGTGGCCCGCCCTTAGCAATCACGATGCCAAGGCATCCCTGATGAAAAAATTTGCTTTGGTTCAAGAGGCGCCCACCGTCTGTCCGCATTGAGAGCCGCAACTCGGCCATGCTGTCGGAAGGGCGGAGAGCGGCGGAAAAGCAAGCAGCTTGCGCAAACCTCCGCAGCCGCCCCCGCCCGGCACAAGCGCGCCGCTTCCCGGCGCTGCGATTAGGTGGCACACCCAAATTCCGATGATTCACTTTCCTTGCGAGCACTGCCAAAACGCCCTCTTTTTCGAGAACTTCGTCTGCCTTCGATGCCAGACGCCGGTCGGCTTTGAGCCGCAAACGCGACGGATGATTTGCCTGCCCTCGGGCAGCGCTTTCTCGCTCTGCCAAAACGGCATGCAGCACAAAGTCTGCAACTGGGTCGTGCCGGCAAATGGCTCGTCTTCGCTCTGCGTCTCGTGCCAGCTCAACCACATGATTCCCGATCTCTCGATCGCCGGGAACATCGTCTCCTGGGGCAAAATGGAAGCCGCGAAGCGCCGTGTGCTGTACACGCTCTCCGAACTCGGCCTGCGGCCGCAAAGCAAGCAGGTGAGCGCCCACGGACTCACTTTCGACTTCCTCAATCCCACGCCGGACAAGCCGGTGTTGACTGGGCACGAGCATGGCGTGATCACCCTAAACCTTCAAGAGGCGGATGATGCGCATCGAGAGAAGATGCGCACCGGCCTGGGCGAGCCGTATCGCACGCTGGTCGGACATTTTCGGCATGAGATTGGGCACTATTATTGGGACCAGCTTCTCGGAGCTCGCGCGCCGAACGATCCGCTCTATCTCGAATGGCGGGAACTTTTCGGCGATGAAAACCTTTCGTATGAAGAGGCGCTCAAGCGCCACTATGAACAAGGTCCGCCGCGGGATTGGGCAATGACGTATATCTCTTCCTACGCCACGATGCACCCGTGGGAGGATTGGGCTGAGACGTGGGCGCAATACCTCCACATCGTGGACGGCATGGAAACGGCGCGCGATTTTGGGTGGGATAGCCAGGTCGTGCCCATCCCTTTCACGCCGTTCAACGCCAGCGACATCGGGCTCTCGCGGTGGGACGCCGATCCGCAGTTTCTCAAGCTCGTTAACGGCTGGGCCAAGCTGGCGCCGGCGCTCAACGAGATCGCGCTTAGCCTGGGGCAGGGAAACCTTTTCCCCTTCGTCTTCACCTCGGCGGCGGTTCGGAAGATTCACTTTGTCCACAACGTAGTCGGGGCTGGCGTGCCATCGCAAAACGCGGCATTTTCGGCGGCCGCCGCTTGAGCAGCGGGGCTTGTCGGCCCGCGCCCGCGCCCGTAGTTTACAAGGAGTATGCCTCCTTTTCTTCTGTTCGCCACCGTGGTGGTGGTCTTCCTGCTGCTGTCCAGTTTGCGCATTGCCCAGGAATACCAGCGTGGCGTGGTCTTCCGTCTTGGTCGCTACCGCGGCATGCGCGGTCCGGGTTTGTACTGGATTTTACCGTTCGGATTCGAGCGGGCGGTCACCATCGATATCCGCACCTCCACGGTTTCAGCCGAGCAGCAGGAGACGATCACGCGTGACAGCGTCACGGTGAAGCTGAATGCGGTCCTCTGGTATCGCATCGTCGATCCGCAGAAATCGGTGATCGCGGTGCGCGACGCCCCGGCGGCGGTTTATCAATTGGCACTGACGAGCTTGCGCAATATCATCGGCCAGCACGACCTCGACGAGGTGTTGCAGAAGCGCGACCAGATCAATGAATTGCTGCGGGAAGGGATCGCCTCCTCCACGATCCGCTGGGGCGTGGAAGTGGAGCGCTTTGAAATGAAGGATGTCGAGCTGCCGGAAGCCATGCAGCAGGTAATGGCCATGCAGGCCGAGGCAATTCGCGAGAAGCGGGCGCGCATCATCAAGGCGGAGGCGGAACTCGAGGCGTCGGAAAAGCTGGCCATTGCCTCGGAGCGGATGGCCGGCAACCCGGCGGCGCTGGAACTGCGGCGCATGCAGATGATCGCGGAGGTGGGCGCGGAAAACAACAGCACGACGGTGCTCGATGATTCCGTCGGATTTCGTGACCCTGGCGAAATCGCTGAGCGACTACCTCCGCGAGCGCGAAGCGAAAAAGCCGGGAGCGTAAGCGCCCCTATTCGGTTGCATGCGGCGAGGCCGCCGCGCAGTCTCACGGCCATGAAAGCTACCGTCGTGGTCATGCCGAAGAAAAGTGTGCTCGATCCGCAGGGAGTGGCCGTGCGCGACGCCATGGTGCATCATGGCTTGCCGACGGTGACATCGGTGCGGGTCGGCAAATTCATGGAGATCGAATGCGAAGGAGCCAACGAAGCGCAGTTGCACGAGCTTTGCCGCGATCTGCTCTCGAATCCGGTGATCGAGGATTATTCGCTGCAAATCGCAGAGGGTACGAAGTAAGAATCCGCGGCGATGAAAACTTTGCGGTACTTCTTTTGCGTCGCGCTGCCGCCGGTGGCGATTTTGCTGACGGGCCGAATGGGCAGCTTCTTGCTGAGCCTGCTGCTGACGCTCTTTGGGTGGATTCCTGGCGTGGTCCACGCGGTGCTCGTCGTCAACGACTACGAGGCGGAGCGCGCCTCGAGAAACTCATCTTCTTCGCGAACTTTGAAAGCCGCCGTCGTCCGTTTTCCAGGCTCCAATTGCGACCAGGATTGCCATGGCGCGCTGCGTGATTTGGCGTCCAGGCCGAGTACGTCTGGCATAAGGAGGAGAGCGTCGCGGGGTACGATTTCATCGTGCTGCCGGGGGGGTTTTCTTACGGCGACTATCTGCGCTGCGGGGCGATCGCGCGCTTCTCGCCCGTGATGAAGTCCGTCATCGCGGAGGCGAAGCAAGGCAAGCCGGTGCTCGGCATTTGCAATGGCTTCCAGATTCTCTGCGAGGCGCAGCTGCTGCCCGGCGCGCTGGTGCGCAATCGCTCGCTGCATTTCATCTGCGAGCACGTGCGGGTGCGGGTGGAAAGCACGAGCCACGCTCTTCACGCCGGCCTCGCGCCGCGGCCGGTGCTGCGCATCCCGATCGCGCACGGCGAGGGAAACTACGTGGCCGACGCGCGAGCTTGCGCGGCTTAAAGCGAGAACGGCCAAATGATCCTCCGTTATTGCAATGAAGCGGGCGAGAGTCACCGAAGCCGCCAATCCCAACGGGCCGCCGACAATATCGCGGGCATCTGCAATCGAGAGCGGAACGTCTTCGGACTGATGCCGCACCCGGAGCGAGCGTGCGATGCGCGGCTCGGGAGCACGGACGGCCGCGCGATCTTCGAGTGGGTGCTGGCGAAGCTCGGCGCCCGCGCCGCCGCGTAGCGCAGACAGTTCATGCGGTCCATGCTCCGATGACGGCATGGACCTGATGGACAAAATGGCTGCGGAGGCCACCATCCGGGGTGCGGATTGCTTTGGTACATTACTCGTACTCGCCGCGTGGTCGGTGGGGTGGAGCGGGTGTTGGCCGACGACGCCCGGCTTCTTCGGCAGCAGGGGGATGAGGTCATGCTTGTCGAAGCAGCGGCGGTTCCGTGCTCGGAGGAGGGGTTGCGGGAGGTGCTCGCGTGGCAGGATGTGGTACTGCTGCACAATGTGCTCACGATGCCTTTCCGCCTGGATCTCACGGCTGAGCTGTGGCGACTGGCGGATATGTTGCGCAGGGTGCGCTTTGTGCACTGGGTGCATGATGTGGCGGCTCTCGATCCGTTCTACGAAGGCGCATGCGGCGCTGCGGAAAACGGTTCGCTGTTGAGCAGAGCGCATCCCCGCGTGGAATACGTGGCGGTCTCCGAGGTGCGGCGGCGGCAATTCTGCAGGCTGACTGGACTCGGGCTGGAGCGCTGCCGCGTGATTCCGAACGGCATCGATCTGCTCGCGCGGCTGGGGGCGACGCCGCTGGTGCGAGAGGTCGCCGAGCGATGGCGACTCCTGCAACGCGAGGTGGTCTTGTTCCATCCCGCACGGCTGGTTGCTCGCAAAAATCTCGGGTGGAGCGTGCGCGTGCTGGCGGCGTTGGTGGAGCAGGGGAAAGACGCCGTGCTGGTCCTGACTGCCGCGCCTGATCCGCACGCGGGATCCACTGACTCTGGCGCCGAGGACCTTGCAGCGCTCGCGCGGGAACTCGGCGCGGTGGAGCGCGTCCTTTTTTTTCGGGAGGAAGTAGGCGCGGCTCCGTCCGACCGGGATGTCGATTGCCTGTACATGCTTGCCGATGCTTTGCTCTTCCCGAGCCTGCACGAAGGCTTCGGGTTGCCGATCATCGAGGCGGCGCTGCATCGGCTCTTAATTTTCTGCTCAGATATACCGACACTCACTGAACTGCTGCCCGCAGGAAGCGTAACCCATTTCTCGCCAGGGGGCTCATCGCAGGAGGCCGCCAAGGAAATCATGCGGCAGGTTGAGCGCTCCGGACCGATACAGAGTCGCAAGGCGGCTGTGCGCCGGTACGGCTGGCCTGCGGTGTACCGAAAATACCTCGCTCCGCTGCTCGCCGCATCCGAAACTTCCCCTCCTTTATGAAGCTCGCCACCGCGAATCTCCCGACGATCGATCACGGAGCAATTGACGCCATTGTGGGCGCGTACCATGGCGACCCGTTCGGTGTGCTTGGGATGCACGAAGTCGGGGAGCAACTGGTCGTACGCGTTTTTCGGCCGGACGCGCGTGCCGTCACGGTGGTGGAATGTGGCGGGCCAGGTGAATTCCCGGCCGTGCCGATCAATGGCGATGGGTTTTTCGAGGCGCTGCTGGACGATCGCAAACAGCGGTTTGCGTATGAACTGCGGCACACGGCGCATGACGGGCACGTCTGGACCGAAAGCGATCCGTACTCCTTTGGGCGCCTCCTTGGTGAAATGGATACCCATCTTTTCAATGAGGGGCAGCACTGGGACTTGCACCGGCATTTCGGGGCGCATGTCCGCACGGTCGGCCAGGTAACTGGCACCTCATTCGTCGTCTGGGCGCCGAATGCGCAGCGCGTCAGCGTGGTCGGCGATTTCAATGGCTGGGATGGCCGCATTCACGCCATGCGGAAGCTGCTCAACTGCGGCGTCTGGGAGATCTTCATCCCCGGGATCGGCGAAGGCGCGCACTACAAATTCGAGGTGAAGAATTGCTGGGGCGCGCTGGTGCTCAAGAGCGATCCGTTTGCCTTCTTCTCGCAGCACGGAGTGCAGACGGCCTCGCTCGTCTTCGATCTTGAGCGCTATCAATGGTCCGACCAGGAGTGGATGGCCGCGCGGCGCGTGAAGAACTGGAATCATGCGCCGGTCTCCATCTACGAGGTGCATCTCGGCTCGTGGCGGCGGCATGCCGGAGGAGGGTGGGCCGCTTCCTTTCCTATCGGGAACTGGCGGATGAGCTGGTCGATTACGTCCACTACATGGGCTACACGCACATCGAGTTGATGCCCGTGGCCGAGCATCCGTTCGAAGGCTCGTGGGGTTACCAGGTGACCGGCTATTTTGCGCCGACCAGCCGCTTCGGAACGCCCGATGAGTTCCGGTACTTCGTCGATCGCGCGCACCAGAAAGGAATCGGCATCATCCTCGATTGGGTGCCCGGGCCATTTCCCGAAGGATGTGCATGGCCTGGCGGAATTCGACGGCACCGACTTCTACGAGCACGCCGATCCGCGCAAGGGCGAGCACATGGATTGGGGAACGCTCATCTTCAATTACGGCCGCAACGAGGTGCGGAATTTCCTCATCGCCAACGCGCTCTTCTGGCTGGAGCGAATACCACATCGACGGCCTGCGCGTGGATGCGGTCGCCTCCATGCTCTACCTCGACTACTCGCGCAAACCCGGCGAGTGGGTGCCGAACGTCCACGGCGGGCGCGAGAACCTGGAGGCGATCTATTTCCTGAAGCGCTTCAACGAAGTCTGCTACGAGCGCCATCCCGGCATCATGACCATCGCGGAGGAATCGACCGCCTGGCCCGGCGTCTCGCGTCCCACCTACCTGGGCGGGCTCGGCTTCGGCTTCAAATGGAACATGGGATGGATGCACGACTTCCTCCAGTACATGAGCCTGGAGCCGATCTATCGGCGGTTCCATCAGGGCGACATCACGTTCTCGCTCATCTACGCGTTTCACGAGCACTTCGTCCTCGTGCTGTCGCACGACGAAGTGGTGCACGGCAAGGGCTCGCTGCTCGGCAAGATGCCGGGCGACGTCTGGCAGAAATTTGCCAATCTGCGCATGTTTTACGCATGGATGTATGCGCATCCCGGCAAGAAGCTGCTCTTCATGGGCGGCGAATTTGGCCAGTGGCGGGAGTGGAATCACGACCAGCAGCCTCGACTGGCACCTGAACGACCTGCCCGGAGCACGACGGGCTCAAGCGGCTCGTCATGCACCTCAACTGTCTCTACCGCAACGAGCCGGCGCTCTTCGAGCAGGACGACACCTACGACGGGTTCGAGTGGATCGATTTCCACGACAGCGACAATTCCGTCGTCGCCTTCATGCGCAAATCGTCGCATGGCGAGATCATCGCCTTCGTCGTCAATGCCACGCCCGTGGTGCGCGAGGCCTACCGGATCGGCGTGTCCGGCGAGGGTTTTTACGAGGAGATTCTCAATACGGACGCCGAGACCTATGGCGGCGCGAACATCGGCAATCTGCGGCGGCATGCACGCCGAAGCCGACGCCCTGGCAGGGGAAGTCCCATTCGCTGCTGCTGCGGCTCCCGCCCTTGGCGGTCGTCGGGCTGAAGCGATGCCAGCCGCGAGAAAAAGTGACGGAATCGGAGAAATTAGCTTTGAACCGGCGGCGAAGAAGACCTATTATCAAAAAGTTTATCACCTATGAAATCCTCCCATCGTCCCTCGGGCGCCTTCACTCTAATCGAGTTGCTGGTCGTCATTGCCATCATCGCCATTCTGGCTGCCTTGGTCCTGCCAAACGTCGCCAGCGCATTTGACAAAGCCAAACTGACCGGCGCGCTCAGCAACGGCAAGCAAATCCACCAAGCCACCCTGCGAATGGCGCTGGACAATGCCGCCAATCCTGACCCGGAACTCGGCTGGCCCGGCGATCTGGCCAAGGCGACGACCAACCCCGTTTCGAGCATCTCGCAATTTGTGGAGCGTCTGGTGGACTACAAATACCTGGAGCGTGGCAGCTTGTCGAAGCTGTTCTCTGGGCCGAACGTTTCTGCTTACAAGGGGACTGGCACCTTCACCGGTGAGAACAGCGTCTATAAGATCTATCTTGATCGTGATAGCGACTACGACACCTGCCTGTTCCTGGCGACGAAGAACTTCACCTTCGGGCAGGATTTGGACGCAAAGAAGCCCTTCAGCGACAAAGGCTGCGTAATCGTGCACAAAGGTGGCGACGCGATCCAGCTTAGTTCGAAGCAGGCGAAGAACAAGAATGTCGGCCTGATGCCTGGCTCCACGTCGCAAGATAGCCCCGGAGACGAAGGCGCCTCATCCGTCCTTTCGGATAGCTAACAACCCACGGCAAAGCGGCGCAAGCGGCCCCGCGCCAATTAACCTCGAGTCTTTGAAGGGCCTGCCAGAAGCAGGCCCTTCGCTTTTGCAGCGTGAAGGCACGCGGCGCGCCGGAGAATGAGCGGCGGTGGAGCCGCTGTCTGGGGAGCGCATGCGCCGCGCATGCTGTGTCCAGCGCCCCCGCTGACCAGCTTCCCCTTTCAAATTTCCTGATACCCAGCGTCCTCACCGCCTCGCTCCCGTTTTCGTGCTTCTCGTGTGTTTCGTGGACCTCATCATGCGCGCCGAGACTCCACCTTCTTACGCATCATGCTTTGGTCTGAAGAAATCGCCTCCCGCGTTAGCGGGCCGCAAATCATCAACGACTCGAAGACCCCTTCGGGCCGCGTCCACGTGGGCGCGTTGCGCGGCGTGCTCATCCACGACGCCATCTTCAAGACGCTGCGCGCAAAGGGGATCGAGGCGCGCTACCTCTTCGGCGTCGATGACTACGATCCGCTCGACGAGATCCCCGCGGGCAAGGACGAGCACTTTGCACAATATCTCGGCCAGCCGCTGTGCAACGTTCCGCCGCCCGATGGCTCATCCGCGCCCGACATGGCGGAGCATTACATGGCCGAGTTTTGGCAGGTCTTTGACGGAACTTGGAGTCGAAGTGGAGAGATACCGAATGCGCGACTTATACAGCGAGGGGCAGTTCAACAGCGCCATCGATACCATCCTGCGACACGCCGACGTGGTGCGCCGCGTTTACAAGAAGGTCTCAAACTCGGACCGTCCGGCGACTTGGTTTCCCTTTCAGACCGTCTGTGAGCAATGCGGGCGCATCGGCACCACCGAAGTCTTTGCTTACGACGGCGCGCATTGTCTCCTACCGCTGCCGCCTGACTTGGTGAAGTGGGCCAAAGGATGCGGACACGAGGGGCGCGTTTCGCCATTCGACGGGCGCGGCAAGCTGCCGTGGAAGCTGGAGTGGGTCGCGAAGTGGGTCACTTTCCCGGTGACGATCGAGGGTGCGGGCAAGGATCACTCCACCAAGGGCGGCTCGCGCGACGTGGCCGCCGCTTGCGTGCGGGCCATCTTCCAAAAGGAGCCGCCGCTCAATGTGCCCTACGAGTTCTTCCTCGTGGGCGGCGCGAAGATGTCGTCCTCGCGCGGCGTCGGCGCCAGCGCGCGCGACATGGCGGACTTGCTGCCGCCGGAAGTGCTGCGCTTCCTGATGATCCGCACGAAGCCAAACTCGCCCGTGAATTTCGAGGCGAACGAAGAGGGGATCGTGAAGCTCTTCAATGAATTCGACCGCTACCAGGCGCGGGTCAACCGCGAGCAGAAGGCCACGCCGGATGAAGAGGCGGTTTATCACCTCGCTGAACTCGCGGCCGGAGGGGGACTACTTCAGTGCGAACTTCCAGCTCGTCTCCGCACTGGTCCAAATGCCGCACCTGGACGTGGAGCAGGAGATCGCGCGCGCGGCTGGGTCGCCCGCTTGACGGACGTTGAGCAACGCCATCTGGCCCAGCGCATCCGTTCCGCGCAGGTATGGGTGGAACGTTTTGCGGCCGAAACGGAGAAGACCCATCTCCAGGAGACGCTGCCCGCGCGGGCGCATGGAGTTGACGATGTCACAGCGTTTCTTTTTGCAGAGACTTGCGACCGATCTCGCGCAGGCGGAGGGCGCCGCCGACGCCGAAGCTGCTCGCTCCGTGCCCTGGACGGAGGAGGCGCTGCAGGCCCAGATTTTTGAGACGGCGCGCCTCACGCCGCTTGAGCAACCACTCGCATTTCAAGCGATTTACCGCGTGCTGCTCGACCGTGAAGCCGGGCCGAAGGCGGGCAACCTGCTGGCCTTCCTGGATCCGGCTTTCGTGTTGGGACGCTTTCGGGAGCTGCCGGTCTCGCGGGCGGAGTTCTGGCGCGAATCAGCCATATCTTACGATGCGCTCGAACGATGGCTGGCTCAGAATAAAGAGAAGACCAGCCGAATCGATTACGCCACCACGGCCGAACTCGACCTCTTTGCCCTGGAAGTGACTTTGACTCTTCACGACGGCAAGCGTCAACTTCGCCGCGTAATCCTTCCCGACGCCACTACCCCGCCGGCTCTCCTGTCCGGCCTGGCCACACCGGCTGGGAGCACAATTGCTTGAAGCACGACTCGGTTACTCCCAAAGGAAGCGGTCGAGGCGCAGTTGCCGGAGGCGGTCGCGGGCTTCGGCGCTGCGAGGGCCATCGAAAGCGGCCATCTTCTCGTAGATGCTGACGGCGGACTTCCACTGTTCTTGTTGCTCGAGCAGGCGGGCGGCGTCAAAGCCGGCTTTGTAGAGCCAGAAATACTCGCGGTCGGCGGCCATGCTGCGTTGGAGCACATCATAGTAGGCGACGAGTGCTTCAGGTTGCTCGACCAAGCTGTTCGAGCGCTTTGCCTTTTTAAAAAGCGCCTGGTTGCGCCAGACGGGGGTCACATCGGGCTGATGGGCAATTCGTCATACGCGGTGACGGCTTGGTTGATGAGGTCGGGCGCATGATTGACGGCGGCCAAGGCCAGGAGATTGTCGGCTTTCCCGCAGGCGGAGGCTTGCCGGAGTTGCGGGTCGGCGGGCGGAGTGGCCGAGACAATCAGGTCAAGAAGCGCGATGGCTTGGTCCTCGTGAGCGAGCCTGCTCTGGATATTCGCCTGCTCCTGGCGCGCGTAGAGCCGGAGTGGTCCCTGGCGACCGACGACGGCATCGAAAAAGGCGAGCGCCCGGTCCACGGCTCCTGGGTTCATGAGCTTGGCCGCGGCCTGGCCGCCTAGGAACAGCGCGGTTTCCACCAGCGGGGAAGCAGGGGCTTCCTGCACGAGCTGCGTGAAGTAGGTCTCCGCGCTGGCGTAATCTTCGCGATTGAAAAAGAGCTGCCCAAGCTTCATGCGCACAGCGGGCACCCACTCGGAAGCCGGATGTTTTTTTAGAAAAGAGCGGGCCAGCCGGATACGTCTCGGCTGGATCGCGCGGCTCCTGCGTGTCGCGAGCCAGATACCCAGGTACTCCGCTTGCGCGCTGATTCGGCGGGCGGTGCGGCGGCGCTCACGAGGCGGAGGCTGCGAGCCGCTTCAGAGCGATCCGCGGCGCTCGCTACGCGCCCATCGGAAGGGAAGAGCGCCAACTCGGCCAAGGCGAGGCGAGCCTCGGCGGCGCCGTGGTTTTTGGGGAAAGACGCGGAGGAAGTTTTCGAGGCTCGAGCGGGCTTGCGGAGTCCGCAGTCGCGCGCTTGCGCCATCCCTTCCTCCAATAGCAGTTCGGGTTGCAGCGGTGAGCCAGGTTGCAGAGCGCTGAACGCCTTGCAACTCGCTCGCGGAAGCGCATCGAAATTGCGCTCGGCCAGCCAGCACAGCGCCGCATCAAAGGTGGCGATGGGGCGCACCGACGGGCGCGGTCCGCTGGCGGCTCGTCGAACTGCAGTGGCCGCGAGCAGAAACTCCCCTGCTGATACTGGATCAGGCCTTGTCGCAGTTCGATTTCGCGCGGCTTTCGGGTCACTGGTGTCGCGCATTGCGCCATCCGAGCGCACGGGCAGCTTCAGCAAACGTTGCCGAGGCTGGCTTAAGCGTCAGCTTGCAGCAGAAAGGCCTCGGCCATGCAGCGGGTGCTCCCCGTATTGCCCAAGAAAGCGGCAGTGATTCCAGGGCTTGCTCGGTTTTCCCAGCGCGCATCTGCCAATTCGCGAGAGTAGAAGCGGGCGAAGGCAGCGCGCGGTGCCTGTGGCTTTTGGATCCAGCGGAGGAACTCGGTCTCGGGCGGATTCTCCTCCTGCGCGTAAATCTGATCGAGCCGGCGGAAGACGCGCGGCAGGAATGGACTGTCTGGATGGCGCCAAATAAAGGTCTCCAAGACGCTGTCCGCCTCTTCCGAACCGTAGAGCGCAATGCGGGCATCGGTTGCTCCGTAAACTGCGGCGGCAAAGAGGCTTTCCGGCAAATGTTCGCGAGTGGCGACGATGCTCTCGAAGGTGGTCAGCGCGGGCGCGGCCTGGTCGCGCAGGAGCAGCAGGCGACCCTCGACATAGCTCTTCCATTTCTCCTCCTCCGGGGTATGCGGAGTCACTTGCGCAAGAGTCGCCTCAGCGGCCCCGGCTTCGCGGTTTTCCGCCTGCATGGCGGCGAGGCGCAGGCGCAGGGCAGGAGAATCGGCTCCGCTGCGAAGAGCTGTCGCCAGCAACGTGGCGGCTTCCCCCAGGCGGTCGAGTGCGTGGAGCGCTTCGGCTTCACCCAGCAACGCCTCCACCGGAGCGCCGGGCGCCGCATTGAGCAGGTGAAAGGCAGTCTGCGCGTCTTTCCACTTCCGTTGCGCAAAAAGCAGACGCGCCCGCCAGAGCGCCGCGCCTGGCACCCCTTTTTCGAGCAGGGGCCGCAGGTGTGTCAGCGCCTCTTCCGGCTGGCGCAACTCGGCCAGCGCCTCCACCAGCAGCAGCGTAGCCCCGTCGCTCTCCTCGACCGATGCAGGTTTCAAAGAGAGGAAACGTTCCGCTTTCAACGCTGCGACCATCGGTATCGCCTCACGGAATGCCTGCCGGGCTTCGGCCACCAAAGCCGGCTCGGCACATGCGGCGACGGATTGAATAAGGAGCCCGAAAAACGCGCTCCAAATGAGCCGGCTGGGAGCAGTAGGCTTCATGGCAGGATGCGGCGCAGGTAGGCTCCGGTATGGCTCGCCGCTTGGGTCGCCACGTGTTCAGGCGTTCCTTCGGCCACGATGGCACCGCCGCCTGCGCCGCCTTCCGGGCCAAGGTCGATCACCCAATCGGCGCACTTGATCACCTCAAGGTTATGCTCGATGACGATGAGCGTGTTGCCAGCGTCGCGCAGTTTCATGAGCACTTCGAGGAGCTTGTGGATGTCGGCAAAGTGCAGGCCAGTGGTCGGCTCGTCCAGTATGTAAACCGTTCGGCCAGTCGCCTTTCTTGGCCAGTTCGGCCGCCAGCTTGATGCGCTGCGCTTCGCCGCCGGAGAGAGTGGTGCCGGCCTGTCCCAGCCGCACATAACCCAGTCCGACATCTTCCAGGGCGAGCAGCTTGTCGGAAATCTGCGTCACGTTGCGGAAAAAGCGGGCGGCTTCATCGACGGTCATCTCCAGGATGTCAGCGATATTCTTGCCTTTGTACGTGATCTCGAGTGTCTCGCGGTTGTACCGGCGCCCGCGGCAAGCTTCGCACTCGACATAGACATCGGCCAGGAAGTGCATCTCGATCTTTTTCGCACCTTCGCCCTCGCAGGTCTCACAACGGCCCCCTTTGACATTGAAGGAGAAACGGCCGGCATCGTAGCCGCGCACGCGGGAGCCGGGCAGGCCCGCGAAAAGGTCGCGCATCGCGCCAAAGACGCCCGTGTAGGTCACCGGGTTGGAGCGCGGCGTGCGGCCAATCGGCGTCTGGTCAATGATAATTGCCTTGTCGATCTGCTCCAACCCAAGCAGCCCGCTGAAATTTCCGGGCCGGTCTTTGGCGCGATGGAAGTGCCGAAACAACGCGCGCCGCAGAATGTCATCAACCAGCGTCGATTTGCCGGAGCCGGAGACGCCGGTGACGCAAGTGAGGCAGCCGAGCGGAAAGTGGGCATCGATAGTGCGGAGGTTGTTTTCCGTCGCACCGATGAGGCTCAGCCAGCCGGGCGGCACATGGCTATGGTCGATCGTCTCGCGCGCCGTTGAAGGTTTGCGGCGGCTCTTCGGAACGGGGATGCTCGCGCGGTGCGAAAGATATTGAGCGGTGAGCGAGGACTCGACAGCAAGCACCTCCTCAAGGGTCCCCTGTGCGACGAGAAATCCGCCACGCACTCCTGCGCCGGGGCCGAGATCGATAATGTGATCGGCCGCGCGGATGGTGTCCTCATCGTGCTCGACCACGATGACGGAATTTCCGAGATCGCGCAGCCGCTGCAAGGTGGAAATTAGCCGGTCATTATCGCGCTGGTGGAGGCCAATGCTCGGCTCGTCCAAGACATAGAGGCAACCCGCCAGGCCGGAACCAATTTGGGTGGCGAGCCGGATGCGCTGGGCCTCGCCCCCAGAGAGGGTGCCGCTTTCCCGGTTGAGCGTGAGGTAGCCGAGCCCGACCTCGACAAGGAAGTTGAGTCGATTGAGCACTTCGCGCCGCACCTCGGTGGTGATGAAACGTTGTTGCTCGTTGAGTTCCAGAGCCGAGATGAATTTTTGCGCCTCGCCAATGGTGAGTTGCGAAAAACCGTAAATACTTACCTCAAGTCGTTCGGGCGCACCAAATTGCGCCGCAACGGTGACGGCGAGTATCTCCGGTTTTAAGCGCGCGCCGTGGCAAGTAGGGCAGGTGCGGCGACCCATGAACTGCTTCACCCGTTGACGGACCGATTCGCCCTCCGCATTCTCATGAAGCCGCTCCAGTTGCGCGACGATCCCTTCGAAGGGGCGGGCGTTGACCCGATGGCGACCGTCCTCGCCGAGCGGAATCGGCACCACTCGCTCACCCGTTCCAAAGAAGAGCGCTTCGTGGAAGTCGGCGGGCAATTGCCGGAACGGCAGTTCAAGCGAGACGCCAAACTCCGTGGCGAGTGCTTGCAGGACGGTGGCGTAGTACTTTTCCAGGCGCTTGCCAGCCTTGGCCCAGGGAGCGATGGCGCCTTGGGCCAGGCTTTTTCCGGGATCGGGCACAACCAAGTCGGGATCAATCACCGAAAGCGAGCCGAGTCCGTGGCAGATCGGGCAGGCTCCCAGATGGGAATTAAAGGAGAAGTGCTTCGGCGTGAGTTGCGGCAGGGTGAAGCCGGTCTTCGGGTTCGTGAAATCGGTGGAATAGCGGATTTCCTCCCATTCCTCGGGATCCTTTTCTGGCCCTTTGGCTGCGGGCAGACTGGCTGCTTTTCGCGCGCTGCGGAGCACTGTCAGCTTGTTGCCCCCCCAACGAAGCGCAGTCTCGACGGAATCGGCGAGGCGCTGGCGCACCCCTTCCTTGATGACCAGCCGGTCGACGACGACCTCAATGACATGCTGTTCGCCGCGCGGGAGTTTCGTCAGCGGCTGCTGCCCGCTGAGTTCAACGATCTCCCCATCGACGCGGGCGCGGACAAAGCCTTCGCGTTTGAGCTTTTCGAGCACGTCACGGAATTCGCCGACTTCCCCATGCACAATGGGAGCCAGCAGGACGATGCGACTTTCCGCGGGATAGGCCAGCAGGAGATCGACAATCTGCTGCGCCGTGAGCTTGCTGACCGGCTCCCCCGTAGCGGGATCGTGCGGCTGGCCGACGGAGGAGAAAAGGAGGCGGAGATAATCGTAGATTTCCGTGGTGGTCGCGATGGTCGAGCGTGGGTTGCCGCCCGCGGTGCGCTGCTCGATGGCGATGGCCGGGGAGAGCCCCTCGATGAAATCGACGTCGGGCTTCTCCATCTGGTCGAGGAACTGCCGGGCGTAGGCGGAAAGGCTCTCGACGTAGCGGCGCTGCCCTTCCGCGTAGAGGGTATCGAAGGCGAGACTCGATTTGCCGGAGCCGCTCAGGCCCGTGATGACCACGAGCCGCTCGCGCGGGATTTCCAGCGAGAGGTTCTTGAGATTGTGCTGGCGAGCGCCCGTGATCTTGATAGTCTGAGCGGCCATTTGCGCAGCTGGGCTGATCGTCCAGCAAATCACAACCCTCTCTTCGCCTCCAGAGTTATTGCCATGCCTGACGCTGATTTTCAGATGAGCCGCGAGGAGTTGCACTCGATGCTGGAGAAGTTCCGCGTGCTGAAACACGACATCAACAACACGCTGGCGGTAATCATGGCGCTTTCCGAGTTGGCACAGCGGAATCCGGTCCATTTTGAAAAGTTGGCGAATGCGGTCCTGCAGCGTGGCCCGACCGTGGTGGAAGGGCTTCAGGAGTTCCAAAACTTGCTCCAGCACAAGTTGAAGCCGCCCGGCGCGGCGGAAGAAAACCACGCGACGAGCGGAGTTTTCTAGGGATCGGCTGATAAGCTGGAGACGATCTTCGGGTGCCTTTTTAAGGCGGAGCAGGTCTGTGCGGCGTTTAGGGAGGAAGTGACTGGGCGGCAATGCGGCACGGGCACTGCTGTTCCGAAGGCCTTTCTTCCTGTGCTCTTGTGCGCCGGAAGTCGAAGCGCCTTTTTCTCTCGATTGCCAAATGCCCGCCGCCGACTCATTTCGCCTGCGCCACGCTGGTTTCACCATCATGGAGGTGATGGTGGCTGCGCTGCTCATCGCGATTTCGATGGCCAGCATCATGACGATCAATGTGAAGTCGATCCACACCCTGCGCGCAAGCCGGGAGGCCGCGGCGAGCAGCCAGGTGCTGCAACAGCGCATTGAAATGATCCGCGATCGCACTTGGACGGAAGTCTCCAGTGCAGACGCCCTCGCGGCCCTGCTCACCACTCCCGCGCAGAGCGAGGCGGAACTATCGGACGCGCACTTTTCGGAGGCGCTGAAGGTCACCGTACCACTCGCGTCGCCCACGGGTCCGGTGGAAAGCGCCCGGACCTTCTCCGTGCATCGCGCCGATGGCGTCGCCTCGGTCGATGCGCCCGGCGATTTTTCGGCGGAACCGACCCTCCTTTTTGAGGGTACCGTGGTGTGGCACGATCCGAGTGGCCTGCACCACCGCAGCCTGCGGACGGTCGTGTGCCGCGCGGGTCTCACCCGGAGCGGTGTCATCGGGAGTGTGATTGGCCGGCCCGGGTCGGGAGTTTCGGGGCCATGAAGCGGCGCCAGGTTCATGCAGGAACCGGCGCGCTGACGTTGGTCGAAATGATGGTCTCCATGGCGGCCAGCGCCATCATCCTCGGAGCGTTCCTGCTCAGTTCGCTGTCCATGCAGAAGGCACTCAATGGAAGCGAGAAGTTCGCAGGCGCCTACTCAGATCAGCGCCGCTTGATCGATTACCTGGCGCGTGACCTGCGCCGTGCGGTGGCTGTTGCTGCCACCGACGACGCGGGGACGCGCTACGATCCTGCCGGCAGCACGGTCACCATCGCGGACGGCGCGACTTTGATCCTGACGCTGCCAGGGTACTACCAGAGTAACGCCAAAGGTGACCCGAATTTCGCCGCCACGCTGGACGTGGTCGGCACCGACGACCGGCTCGATTATGGCACCACCAGCGGCCTGGCCGCGACGGTGGAGGTGAGCTTTCGCAAGGTCTTCATGGCAAAGGAGCGGTGCGTCTGTTTTGTGCGGCAGGAGGCGGGAACTGATGAGACCGTCGTGCGCGCGGCGGACAATCTTTTTGCGCAGGTAACGGTGCTCGCGGGCGCGCAGTCCGGCTCGATCAACGCGTGGTTTCGGTCGCCCTTCAGCACTGCCGCGCCGCTGGTTTGCACGTACGACCAGTTGCTTCTGCGCAATCCGCCACTCGATTTCCATCCATGAAGCCGCGTCGTTCCGCGTCATTTGGCAGCACGCTGGTAGTCACGCTGGCAACCCTGACGGCGCTTTCACTGATGGCGGCTTTCACCCTCATTCGCGTGCTGCCGCGCATCCGCATGGCTTACCAAAATGCAGCCTGGCAGGAGGCGCGCGTCGCGGCTGAGGCAGGCGTTGACACCGCCATGAACGATCTTTTGACCAATGCGACGGGGTTCCAGACCGGGGCTTGGCCGGGCTGGAAGCAGGAGGCGGTGCCGCCACCGCCCGGTGGCTCGCCCAGCCAACCCCCGGGGCTCATTGCCAAGCTCGCGTCTGGCACCCTCGGCCAGCGTGACATCAATTTTGGCCAAACTCGCCAGGAAAAACACAAACGCGCCCGGCGCCGTCACTTCGACGACGCCGCTTTACCTGGAAAACCTGAAGGTCTCCGCCGCTACCGGCGTGCCGGCGGAGGTGAGCATTCGCCTATGGGGCCTGTCGCCCGTTTCCGCGCCGCACATGAACTGGTTCCGGATTCGCTCGATGGCTACCGTTTCGCTCCCGCCCTCCGCTTACGAAGCGCCTGCAAACGGAGACGCCTTTCTGCGGCGCCTCAGCTTGCACGCCATGCGGCCGTCCTTGCAGAAAGATCAGCCGGGCAAGCCAACCACCATCACGTTGCCCAACGTGTCCCGCACCGTGGAAGTGCTGGTCGAGCCGATCCTCCCCTTTGAACTTGCGCTTTGGACCGGCCATGCGCTCTCCCTCGCTCCGACCGGCGGATGGAACATTGATTCCTTCGATTCGACCGATCCGGCGAAGTCCGCCTCCGGTCTCTATCCGGGCGTCGGCAGTCCGCTGGTGCAGGCCAACGGTGACGTGGCCTGCGGCCAGGCGCGGCCGTTTTCCGCGCCGTACGGGCCTCTCATTGCGGCCAACGGCACCTCCGTCAAGGGCGCGGTGGCGACCAATGGCGGGGACGATCCGCAGACGCCAGATCATGAAAATGTCTCCGGCGCGGTGGCGATCCCCGCCGCGCGAATCCGGAGCGATTTCTGCCGCGAGATGCCCGTACTGACCCGCCCGACCGTCACGGGCGCACTCCCACCGCCGCCGAGCGGATCCTTTCTGCCAGGCAAGGAAGCCGCGCCGACGATCTACGCGGTGCCCGGCAGCCTCACGCAACTGCGCATCGCGGCCACGGCCGACGGATCCGCGGGAGCCATCATGATCCTCATCGACGGCGACCTCGATCTAGCGGGTCCACTGATTCTGCCCCCTTCGGTCGCGGCGATCCTCTTCGTTCGCGGCAACATCACTTTTCGCGACAACGTCAACGCTGGTCCCTGGAACAGCAATCGCGCTCCACAACTCCTCATCTTTGCCGACAGTGCAGGTCCGCTGCCGCAGACCTTGCAAGCGCTAGGGGCGATCTCGGTCTGCGCCGCCTTTTACGGCCCGCTGACCGATATCGCAATCGATGGCGCGGTGACCTGGGCCGGCTCCCTGGCGGGCGCGAGCTTCCGGGTGCTGACTGGCGGGGACGGAGGCCTGCACTACGACGAAGCGCTGGCGACGCTCGGCCCCCCCGTCTCCTTCCGCATCTCGCGCTACATCGAAGACGTGCGCGAGTAGGCGGATGGTATCGTCGGACACCGCAGGGCACGTCGTCTGGCGGATTGGACATCGGTGGCACTTCCGGCGGGGCGCCTCCGCCATGGCTTTGCGCGTCGAAGGGACGGCGCCGCTGTGATCGGCATTGCCTTTCGCTGGGCGCACCGCGATTAATCCCCTTCCACTTCCCGACCTTTCATGTCCAACGCCACGCTCTCCTCTCCGCTTCCTTCCGATGATGTTGCCGCGATTGATGAATTGCGGGAGGTGTATGGAAAGCTGGGACAGGAATTGAAGAAGATCATCGTGGGGCAGGAGAAGGTGATCGAGCAACTGGCGATCTGCCTCTTTGCGCGCGGGCACGCGCTGCTGATGGGGGTGCCGGGGCTGGCGAAAACGCTGCTCATCTCGCGTCTGGCGGAGACGATGTCGCTCTCCTTTTCGCCGCATCCAATTCACGCCGGACTTGATGCCGATGGACATCACCGGGACGGATATTTTGCAGGAATTGCCCGGCGGCAAGCGGGCCTTCGAGTTCGCGAAAGGGCCGGTGTTTGCCAACGTGGTGCTGGCGGACGAAATCAATCGCGCGCCCTCGAAGACGCAGGCGGCGATGCTCGAGGCGATGCAGGAACACCGCGTGACGGTGGCGGGGCGGACTTACACGCTCGACGCGCCGTTCTTCGTGCTGGCGACGCAAAACCCGATCGAGCAGGAGGGAACGTATCCGCTGCCGGAGGCGCAGCTCGACCGTTTCATGTTCATGATCGGAGTCGATTATCCCTCGCGCGCGGAGGAGGTGCAGATCGCGCGGAGCACGACGGGCGCAGTGGTGCCGAAGCTCGAGCACGTCTTGCAGGGCGAGAAGGTGATCGCCTTCCAGGAACTGGTGCGGCGCGTGCCGGTGCCGGATCATCTTTACGAATTCGCGGTTGATCTCGCGCGGCGGACGCGGCCCGGCGGCAGCGAGGCGCCGGCCTGGCTGAAGCCGCTCGTGAGCTGGGGCGCGGGTCCGCGCGCGGTGCAATATCTCATCCTCGGCGCGAAGGCGCGCGCGGCGCTGCACGGCAGGTACATCGTGCGGATGGAGGACATCGTCGCCGTCGCGGACCCGGTGCTGCGGCATCGCGTGATGACGACCTTCACCGCGGAGAGCGAAGGCGTGACGAGCCGGGAAGTGGCGAAGCGGCTGGTGGACGAACTGAGCAAAGCCGCGTAGCCGACGCTGTCAAAGATGGCCGAGGGCAAACGCTCCTTCCTCGAGCCCGCGGTGCTGGGCCGGCTGCTGGCGCTGCCGCTCCATGCGCGGCACGCCATGCTCGGCAGCGTCTCGGGCAAGCATCGCAGCCCCGTGCGCGGGTCTTCGCTGGAGTTTGCGCAATATCGCAAGTATGTGCCGGGCGACGATACGCGGCGGCTCGATTGGCGCACGTGGGGCCGCAGCGACCGCTTTTATATCAAGGAATTCGAGGCGGACACGAATCTGCGGCTTTGCCTGCTCATCGATACCAGCGGCTCGATGGGCTTCGGGCCGGCGGGCGCGACGCGGCTCGATTACGCGCGGCGGCTGGCGGGCACGCTCGGCTATCTGGCCGCGCAGCAGGGCGACGCCGTGGGGCTCTGGAGCATGGCGGAACCCGCCGATCGAGATTCCGGCCAAGCGCGGCGCCTCGCATCTCGGCGTGGTGCTCGATCAAATGGCGGGATTGCGGCCAGTCGGGCGGCACGACGCTGCTCGCGGCGCTGCACGATGCGGCGGAGAAGATCCGCCAGCGCGCGCTGGTGGTGATTTTCTCGGACTTCTTCGTGCCGCCGGCGGAGCTGAAATCGGCCATCCAGCACCTGCGTTTTCGCAAGCACGACGTGGCGGCGTTTCACCTGCTCGACCAGCAGGAACTCGATTTCGATTTCGATCGGCCCGCGCGGTTTCTCGATCTGGAGGGCGGCGAAGCGGTGCTGGCCGATCCGTCGCTCATCGCGCGCAATTATCGCGAGGCGGTGCGGATTTATCTGGCGGAAATGGACGAAGTGGTGCGCACGACCGGGCATGGATTATCACCGCGTGAAGCTGCACGAGAAGTACGACGACGTGCTCGTGCGCTTCCTGCTCGGGCCGGACTCCCAAAGGGCGTCGCGATGACTTTTCTCGCGCCACGCGCTGCTCTGTGCGCTGCCGCTCGCGGCGCTGCCGGTGATCATCCATCTCATCCACCTCTACCGGCGGCGGCAGGTGAAATGGGCGGCGATGATGTTCCTGCTGGCGGCGCAGCGGATGAACAAAGGGCTTCTCGCGCCTGCGCCAGGTGCTGATCCTCGCGCTGCGCGTGCTCGCGGTCGCGGCGATCATTTTTGTCATCACGCGGCCGCTGGCGGGCGGCTGGCTCGGGCTCACCGGCGGCGCGCCGGATACCGTGCTCGTGCTGCTCGATCGCTCCGCGAGCATGGAGCAGCAGAATCTCGCGACCGGCGTGAGCAAGCGCGCTCGCCGGCCTGCGCAATCTCTCCAAGGCGATCACGGACGCGGTGGGCACGCGCTCGCGGCTGGTGCTCATCGACAGCGCGCTGGGCAAGCCGCTGGCCGCTCGAGAAGGCCGGACGCGCTGCTCGATCTGCCGCAGACGGAGCCGACCGACACGGCGGCGGATATTCCCGCGCTGCTGCAAGGCGCGCTCGATTACATCACCACGAACAAGACCGGGCGCACGGATGTCTGGCTGCTCTGCGATTTGCAGCGGACCGACTGGGATGCGGCCGGCGGGCGCTGGGCGGCGCTGCGCGCGGCCTTCGCCACGCTGCAGGGCGTGCGCTTTCATCTGCTCTGCTATCCGCAACCGGCGCCGGACGATCTGGCGGTGACGGTCGAGCGCGGTGGCGCGCCGCGAGACGAGCGAGAAGGCGGAGTTGCTGCTCGATCTGCGGGTCACGCGCCATGTGGAAAATCCGCAGCCGATGGAGGTGCCGCTGCGGTTCGTGGTCAACGGCGCGACCACCACCGCGACAGGTCACGCTGAAGGAGAACCAGCTCGTGACTGCAGGCTACGCCATCCCGATCGACAAGGCGACGAAGCGCGGCTGGGGCCGGGTGGAATTGCCGGCGGATTCTGCCCGGCGAACAACGTTTTCTACTTCGTCTTCGACGAGCCGCCGCCGCTGCGCTCGGTCATCGTCTCGGATGACGAGGCGAAGCGGGCCCGCTGAAGGCGGCGCTCTCGGCCGCCGCCGATCCCGTCGCGGCAATACGTGGCCACCGTGCTGCCGCCGGCCGCGCGGCGGAGATTCCGTGGGACGAAACGGCGCTCATCGTCTGGCAGGCGCCGCTGCCGAAGGCGGACGACGTGCTCGCGCGGCAGTTGCAGGATTTCGTCGCGGCGGGGCGCTCGATCATTGTTCCTGCCGCCCGAGACTCCCGAGGGAACGGCGCTCTTCGGCCTGCGTGGGATCGGCTGGGAAGCGGACGGCCGAGCGGCAAGACCGCAGGCGCGTCGAGTGGTGGCGCAACGACGCCGATCTGCTCGCGAATACCCGCGACGGCGCGGCGCTGCCGGTCGGCACGCTGGAGATCGCGCGGCGCTGCGGCATCATGGGCGAGGGGATTCCGCTGGCGCGCGTCGACGGGCGCGAGCACGCTGCTCGTGCGCTCGCCGCAGGCGCAGGGCGGGAGCGTCTATTTTCTCGGCACGCTCCCGGCGCCGGGCGCTTCCAGCCTGGCGCGCGATGGCGTGGTGCTGTTTGCGCTGCTGCACCGCGCGCTGAATGAAGGCGCGCGCACGCTCGGCAAGGCGCAGCAGCGCGTGCGCCGCGCGACTGCGCTCGGCGCCGATCCGGCCACGTGGCGCGCGGTCGATCCGCCGCGCGACGCCGGCGCGACTTCGGCGAGTCTGCCGCTGCGCGCGGGCGTGCTCGCGGCGGGCGACCGCATCGTCGCGCTCAATCGCCCGCCGGGCGAGGACCAGCCGAGACGCTCTCGACCGCCAGCGCTTGAACGAGCTTTTCGCCGGGCTCGATTTCCGCGTGCTCACCGACACGCTGGAGGACGGCGCGCAGCCTCACGAGCGAGATCTGGCGCACATTCCTGGTCGCGATGGCGCTCGCGCTGCTCGGCGAGGCGCTGCTCTGCCATGCCGCCGCGCCGCGCCGAAGGTCGAGCCGACCGATCTCGCCGCGCGGCTTCGGCAAACCCAGCCGGAGCGCCGCCGTGCCGCCGCATGAAGACCCGCGAGCCAGTCGCTCGTCTTTCACCGACACGCCGGCCTCGCTCGCGGTCTCGGTGGCGTTCGTGCGTCGTCGTCGCCGGGCTCGCTTTCATGGCCTGGCGGCGGAGCGGCTATCGCGCGGTCACCGGGCTGCTGGAAGCGCTGCGCGTGCTGATCGCGGTGGCCATCGCGGTCACCCTGAACCAGCCGGAATGGCGCGAGGTCTTCAAGCCGGAGAGCAAGCCGACGCTGGTCATCCTGACCGACGCTTCGCGCTCGATGGAGACGCGCGACGTGCTCGATCCCGCGCAGCCCGGCGCCGATCCGAAGTCGCGCGCGGAAGCTGGTCGCGCCGCTCGATCGATCCCGCCTCTGGAAGGCGCTCGCGCGAACGGATGGAGATCGTCGTCGAGCCATTTTCCTCCAGCCAGCAGCCGCCCGAGGAAGGCACCGACCTCAACGCCGCGCTCGCGCAGGCCGCGGAGAAGCATCCGCGCCTCGGCGCCGTCGTGCTGCTGAGCGACGGCGACTGGAACACCGGCGAGCCGCCCGCGCAGGCCGCGACGCGCCTGCGGATGCGCGGCGTGCCGGTCTTCGCCGTGCCGCTCGGCGCGGAGACGCGGCTGCCGGACGTGGAGCTGACCGAGCTTCGAGGTGCCGACTTTCGCCATCGCGGGCAAGCCGCTGCGCATTCCGTTCACCATCGAGAGCTCGCTGCCGCGCGATGAGCCGGCGACGCTCGAGATGAAATCCTCGAACGGCGAAGTGGTGACCAAAGTCCGTCGTCATCCCCGCGATGAGCCGCTTGCAGGATGTGATCACCTGGAAGCCGGACCAGCCCGGGCGACCTGAAGCTCACGCTGACCGTGCCGAAGACCGGCGGCGGAGCTTTTCCTGGAGAACAACTCGATCGAGGCGCCGCTCTCCGTCCGCAAGGAGCAGCTCCGCGTGCTGGTCATCGATTCGTATCCCGCGCTGGGAGTACCGCTACCTGCGCAATGCGCTGGAGCGCGACCCCGGCGTCGAGGTGCATATGCCTGCTCTTCCAGCCCGACCTCGGCAAGCCCGGCGCGGGCCGCGGCTACCTCGCGGGCTTTCCGAAGGACGAAGAGCTGGCGAAGTACGACGTGGTCTTCCTCGGCGATGTCGGCGTCGAAAAGGGCCAGCTCACCACCGAGCAATGCGCCTCGCGCTGCAAAAGCTCGTGCGCGACCAGGCGGCCGGGCTCGTCTTCCTGCCGGGCCTGCGCGGATTCGAGGCGTCGCTGCTCAAGCACCGCGCTCGGCGACTTGATGCCGATCGTCTGGGACGACGCGCAGCCGCGCGGCTGGGGCACCTCCTCGCCGGGCCGGTTTGTCGCTGACCGATGCCGGGCATCCACAGCCTGCTCACGAAGCTCGAGGACACCGACGAAGCGAGCGCGCGCGTCTGGCAGACCCTGCCGGGCTTTCAATGGTACGCGCCCGCCCTCCGCGCCAAGGCCGGCTCCGAAATTCTCGCCACGCACGGCACCGAGACGAACCGCTTCGGCCGCATCCCGCTCATCGTCACGAAGACCTACGGCGCCGGGCAAAATCCTCTTCATGGGCACCGACGGCGCGTGGCGCTGGCGCAAGGGCGTGGAGGACAAATACCACTACCGCTTTTGGGGCCAGGTGGTCCGCTGGATGGCGTATCAGCGCAACATGTCGCGCCGGCGACAAGATGCGCCTCTTCTATTCGCCCGACCGGCCCCGCACCGGCGCCGTGCTCACGCTCAATGCGAACGTCACCAGCCTGACCGGCGAGCCGTTGCGCGACGGCGTGGTCATCGCGCAGATCACCGCGCCTTCAGGCAAGACCGCGAGCGTGCGGCTCGCCCCGGCGGGCGAAGATGCGTGGGGGCTTTTCACCGGCGTCTTCACCCCCACCGAGCCGGGCGAGCACCACGTGCGGCTGACTTGCGTGGAAGCCGGCTCCGCGCTCGAGGCGACCATTTCCGTGCAAGGGAGCAGCCGGGAGAAGCGCGGCCAGCCCGCGAAATACGAGGTGCATGCGCGAGATCGCCCAACTCACCGCGCGGCACGCATGCTCGAGAGCGCCGACCCCGCCAGCGTCGTCGCGGCCATCGCCGCCCTCCCGCAGCCCGAGCCGCAGGAGCGCCGCGTGCAAATCTGGGCGCATCCGCTCTGGGCCGGCCGCTGGTCGTCCTGCTCCTGCGCGTCTTCTGGGTCGGGCGGAAGGCGGCGGGGACGTTTTAGGGTGCGTTCCGCCATTGCGGCGTGCGCGAAGGGCGCGTTCGGTGGCGGGGTGGCGGTTTGCTGGAGACCCCTCGATTAAACGGAGACTCGTTCAAGACCACGCGGAAGATGCTGGCGAGGTCTTTAAAGTTAGTCGTTTTGCCATTTCGCAGTCTTGCACGATCTGCTGTTGGAGTTGTCCGAGGCTCACAAACTTCTGCTCCGCGCGAAGCCATTCGCGAAACTCCACTTCCAAATCGCGCCTGTAGAGATCGCCGTCGAAATCGAAGAGGTGAACCTCGAAAACGCGCTCGCCGGCTCCGTTGCGGATGGTGGGCCGCACGCCGATATTGGCCACCCCTCGAAACATCCTGGCGTGGAGGTCTCGCGTGGAGGGAGAGAGGTTTCCGCCCGCAGAGCCGGATAATTCACCATCTGATTTGGCTGGCGGGACCGGAGCGGTGTCCAGTCCTTCCAGTCTCTCAAGCGTCGCGGTCACCGCGTACACGCCATTGGGCGGGAATTGCTCGTTGTGCGCGGCGAGGTTGGCTGTGGGAAAGCCGATGGTGCGACCCAACGCCTCACCGTGCTGCACGGTGCCGAGGATGGTGTAGGGACGGCCGAGCATCTCCTGCGCGGCTGGGAAGTCGCCGCGCTCCACGGCTGCGCGGATGAACGTGCTGCTGATGATTTCGCCATGTGCCGACACCGCGGGCACGCCGACTTCAGCGAAGCCCCATTGCTGGCCGAGCCGCCTGAGCAGCTCCAGGTTCCCCGCCCGCTCTTTACCGAAGGACCACGCGTGCCCGACACAAATCTCGCGCAAGGGCCGCGCCGCGCCGGCGAGTTGCGCGATGAATTCCGCTGGCTCTGTAGCCGCGAAGGCGCGTCAAAGGGGACCAGCAGGAGATGCTCAATGCCGAGGGCGCGGATGAGCCGCAACTTGTGCGAGGTCGAGGTGAGCAGACGCGGCGCACGCTCGGGCCGCAGCACTTTCGCCGGGTGCGGATCGAAGGTCACGACCACCGGCGTGCCGCCCGCCGCATGTGCATCGGTGCAGGCCCGTTCGATCACCGCGCGGTGGCCGCGATGCACCCCATCAAAGACGCCAATGGCGAGAAAGAGCGGCCCCGGCACCTTCGCGAGCTCGTGCGATGGAAGTGAGCACTTTCACGTTAGGACCGCCGGTGCCCCGCTCCTCCTCAGGCGCCACGCATCCGCGAGACTGTTGGCAGATCGAGCATCCGCTGGATGATCTCGCCAGCGGGAAGAGTCTGCAATTGCTCGACCGTCAGCGCCTGCTCCGACGGAAAAACGCCCGCTTTTCGTCCGCCGCAATTCCTTGCAGATGCGCGCCGCAGCCGAGGTCTTCGCCGATGTCGAAGGCATAAGTGCGCACGTAGAAGCCCTTCGAGCAGACGACGCGAAAATCGGATCTCCGGCAGCGCGATCTCCTGGATCTCGTGCGCGAAGACATGCACGAAGCGCGGCTCGCGCTCCACCACTTTGCCTTGCCGCGCCAGCTTGTAGAGCGGCACGCCATCCTTCTTGATCGCGGAAACCATCGGCGGCATCTGGTAAAAATCGCCGTGAAATTTGGCGAACGATTCCTCGATCTCGGCCGCGCGTGAAAGGCGGCACGAGATTCACCGCCTGCACCTCGCCGTCCGCATCCTGGCTGTCGGTCGTCACGCCGAGCAGCATGGCGCCGGCGTACTCCTTGTCCTCCGCCATCAGCAGATCCTGAATCTTGGTGCCGCGCCCGATGACGATGATCAGCAGCCCCGTGGCGAGCGGATCGAGCGTGCCGCAGTGGCCGACTTTCTTGATGTTGAGCCGGCGGCGGACGATGGCCACCACGTCATGCGAAGTCATGCCGCTCGCTTTGTCGATCAAGAGCACGCCGTCGAGATTGGAAGATTGCATGGACAAGAGGTGCGAAGTGGCGCGCTTGGCGCGACCAGTCGAGCCGGCCATTGCAGCGGCGCGGCGGCTCCGAAGCAAGGGCGCATTGCGGGAAGGTTGCGGCGGCAATTTGCCGCATCGCGGTTCCGGGCGAAAAATTGCCGTGCGGCGTCGGGCACATCTCTTTAGCGTGGCGGCGAATGCTTCCACTCCTCTCCCGCTCACTCTGTACCGTTGTTCTTCTCTCCACTTTCGCGGTGGCCGACACGGTGAAGATTCCCGAGAAGAAACCTGCGGTCGTCGTCGATATTCCCAAGTCGTGGAAACCCGAGCCAACGGACGAGGGCATCGCTTGCGAGTCGCCGGACCAGGTGGCGACGGTTTTCTTTGAAGTCACCAGCGCCAAGGGCGTCGATAAACTCATCGACGACAACATCGACTGGCTGACCAAGGAGCAGAGCGTCAAAATCGACAAAGCCACGCAGAAGACCTCTGACTATGAAACCGGCAGCATGAAATGGAGCCGGATCTCGTGGGACGGATCGAGCAAGGAGTGGGGTCCTTCAGTTGTCGGCTTTATGTTCACCCCAGTGGGCAAAGACAAGGTGCTGACGGTGACTTATTGGATCACCAAAAAGGACAAGGAGAAGCACGCTGCCACGCTCGAAAAAATTTTCGCGAGCGTGAAACGGGTCGAAGAATAACGGCGCGACGCGGCGGGAGTGCCTTCGCCCAGACGAGCGAAGTTCCCTCGCGTGACAAGGTCTCCCGCAAGTCGATTCCCGTAACGCCTTCCGCGAACGTTTTCCGTGACCACCCTCCACAACATGTCCGAACCGGGTCAAGAACCTGTGGTTGGAGCGCCGCAGGTGGCGGTCGGGGAGACCCCGTCTTCAGCCGTGCCGGAGAGCTTCTGTGAGTTTGTGGAAGCCTACTACCAGCCGGCGTATCGCTTCGCCTTCAGTCTGAGCGGCAATCATGCCGATGCGTGCGACATCACGCAACAAGCCTTCTATCTGGCGCATCTGCGCTCTGGCCAATTGCGCAATACGGGCAAGCGCAAGCAGTGGCTGTTCACCATTCTGCACCGTGAGTTTTTGCGCACGGTACGTCGGGCGGCGGCGCATCCGCAGACCACGCTGGAGTTGGCAGAACCGGCTCTTCCGCTCATCACCGTTGACCATGCGGCCGCGCTCGATGGGAAGACAGTGGTGGGCGTGCTGCAAACGCTGGAGGAACACTTCCGTTTGCCGTTGGTTCTCTTTTACCTCGACCAGCTTTCTTACAAGGAGATCGCCGCTGTGCTCGAGATTCCCATCGGCACCGTCATGTCCCGGCTGGCCCGTGGCAAAGAACTGCTGCGGCAGCAGCTCGAGGTGGCGCGCACCGAGCACCATGCCAGAGTCGTTTCGGTCCCGTCGCTCGCGGCGCAAGGAGGGCTCGATGGATAGCGCCAGTGCCAAACTGCTGCTGGCTTCGTATCGCACCCGCGACGCGGACGATCCGGCGTTCGCAGAAGCCCTGCGCGCGGTGGCCGCCGATCCCGCGTTGCGAGTGTGGCTCGAGGACGGCCAACAGTTTGACGCAGAGATGGCCAGTCACATCCAAGGCCTCGTCGTGCCGGCCGACGTGAAGAGCCAAATTCTGCTCGGCTATCGTGCGCAAGGCAGTCAGCCGATAACTCACTCGGTCCGGCAGTTCGGGATTTGGGCGCTCGCCAGCGGGCTCGCTGCGCTGCTCATTGTTGGCGGATTTTTCGCCTGGCCTCAGTTCGTGCCCCGCGAGCCGCGCATCAGTTCCCTGGCGCAACAAGCGATCTTTTTCACAAATCAGATGCCGCCGCTGCAATTCGTCTGCTTCGACGCCACCGCGGTGGCTGGCTGGATTAACAAGCAGCCTGCCTCCCAGAAGGTTGGACTTCATCTGCCGCCCCCGCCCTCCTCGCTCTCCATGCATCTGATTGGCTCCAGCATGGTGGAGTGGCGCGGCCGTCCGGTCGTAATGGTTTGTCTGCAAAACGGCCAGCGGATGGCCATGCTGTATATTTTGAACGCCCAGGACGCTGCCGCCATGCAGCCAGGCGCGCCGGAGTTGCCGGACGGTGCCAATGAAGTCGTACAACGCGCCGATTGGGTGGTTCGCACGAGTAAAGCGGAGGGTCAACTGCGGCTGCTCGCGACCAAAGGACGCCCGGAGGACTTGGACTTCCCGCTGCCCTATTAGTTGGAGTGCCGGGCCAGCCGAGAAGGCTACAAGTAAACGCGCACCATCTGCCGCCAGTAGCGGAATCGGTGCGCGTTGCCGCACCAGAGATGAATGTCGCAGGGGATTTTTCGCTCCTTCAGGACCGCAGCCAGAGCAACCGTGTTTTCGCAGAACGGATCTTCATCCCCCACCACGAGGGTGAATCGAATCTTTCGCAGCCGCTTCAACAGCGCGGGGGAAGTGATTCTCGGCACCGCGAGATTGGGCATCCACGCTTCCAGCTCTCCGCCCTGGTAGCCCTCGAAGAGTGAAAGAAAGTCCCCTGTGGGCGTGGTAAGGTCGTATCTGCCCGAGAAGGCGAGCACCCGCTGGAAGAACTTCGGGTTGCGCAACGTGATCGCCACCGCTTGATACGCACCGAGGGAGGAGCCGTGCGCACAGAGGAGTGAGCCGCCATTTTTTTCCTCCGCAAAAGGAAGCACCTCTTTGATGATATACCGTTCGTATTCGAGCTGCCGCGCGAGCCGCTCTTCGGGCGACTTGCCGAAGCAGTAGAGACTCTCCTCGTCGATGCCATCGACGCAGAAGAGCTGCAATTCGCCTGCTTCGATCTTCTTCCGCAGGGAGTGAACCATCCCGCGGTCCTCATACTCGAAAAAGCGTTGCTGGCGAGTGGGGAAGACGAGCATTCGCGTGCCGGAGCTGCCAAAGACGAGCAGCTCCATGTCGCGCCCCAGATGGGGGCTCCACCACTTGTGATATTCGCGGTTCACCGGAAGCCCAAGTCTGCCAGCGCGGTGCGAACGGCGGCGGCCCAAAGCAAATATCCCGCGCGACTCATGTGCAGCCCGTCTTCGCCGAAAAGCTCCGCCTGAGGCACGCCATCCCGCCCAAGCATCGGCGTGTGCAGATCGAGAAAGCCTGCCTCGCGCCAGCGGTTGGCGATCGCCTCTGCAATGAGGGCATTCGCGCGAACGATCTGAGCGGCATTCCAAAAACGCGCCGGGCTCGGTTTGATCGAGATGAATAACATTGGCCTCCAGCTCAGACGCTCGCGTGCATTCCGCGCGAGTTGCTCGAAACGCGCGAGCACGATTTCTGGGGTGGCACCCTGATCGAGGTCATTGTCGCCGGCGTACAGGACGAGTGCGCGGGGCTGATGCGGCACCACCAATCGCTCGAAGCAGGCGCCGCATTCGGCGAGCGTCGAGCCGCCGAAGCCGCGGTTCAGCACCGGCAGACCGGCGAAATCGGCTGAGAGCGTTTTCCAGAGCCGCATGGACGAACTCCCGTAGAAAAGGATCGGCCGAGCCGGGACGACGCCACGCCGCTCCTCTGCGGCGAAAGCCTCGAATTCCTCGCGATACTGGGGTGGGGCAGGTGGGAGGGTGGTCAAAATGAGGGCCGGCGCGCGCAAGGCCCGTGTCAACGGGCCGTGCCATGGCGGAACGCCCTTCAGTAGCAAGCTCCGCTCCCGCCGGCAAGCCGCCTCGGCGGTCCTAAAGTCACTTACGGCGGCAACAGGTCGCCCACCTTGACGGCCACCTTTGGAAACGCCAGCGGGGCGATGGAAGCCTCCGCTCCGAGCTTGTGGGCCCATTGGTAAATCTTCCCCTTCGGCTTGCGCAACACCTGCAATTCGTTGCGGGTTAGATCGAGAATCCAAAAATCCGCAATGCCCGCTTTAGCATACACCGCCCGCTTGTCTTTGCGATCAAAGGTGAGCGTGCTATCGGAGACCTCGATGAGCAGCAGCACGTCCTCCGGGATGGGAAGCGTACGGCGCTGCATCACCTCCTTGCGGAGCAAGAGCACGTCCGGCTGCGGCTCCGATTGGCCGCTAATGGTGAGTGCATTCTGCGCATCGACGATGGCTTTCGCTCCGAAGAGCCGGCCAAACAGGTTATTAATCTGGCGCACCGCCCAGGCGTGTCGATAACCGATGGGGGACATAACGATGATTTTACCTTCGAGCAGCTCGAGCCGCACCTCGGGCGCGAACGCGCCACGTTCCCCGAGCCGATGATATTCCTCGACCGAGATGCCGGAAGCCCGTTCTGCCAAGTCGCTCATTGCTGGAGAGAATAGGCAAACGGTCGCCCTGGGCAATGCATGTTCGGTGTCACGGCGGCAGCATTGCGCTCACCCTGATTTCAACATCGGGAAAAGCCAGCGGCGCGATCAAGTCCTCGGCTCGAAGCGTGCGCTCATCGCCATACTCCGAGCCAGCTGGCTCGCGGAAAACGCGCAGCTCATTCCGCGTGAGGTCGAGCAGCCAATACTCCGAAATCCCGCTCCGCGCGTAGGCCTCCCGCTTCTCTTTCAAATCAAAGAAGAGCGAGCTATCAGCCACCTCGACCAGTAGAAACACGTCTTCCGCCAAAGGCGGGCTCTCGCGTTGATTGACACGGTCATGGAGCAAAACGACATCCGGCTGCGGCTCGGATTTTCCGTCGATGATGACGGAGCTTTGCACATCGATCTCGCAGTGTTCGCTGAATTGGCGCTGGAAGAGCCTGTTGATGCGGCGTACGGCGCCCATGTGGCGGTATCCAATCGGGGGCATAAGAACGATGTTTCCGTTGAGCAGTTCCACGCGATCATCTTCCTGAAAAAAACCGACCTCTCCCATGCGCTGGTATTCCTCGACGGAGAACTCATAGGTGGCGGCGGCAATCGCACTCATGTCGCAAGCTTGCCCGCTTCTCCCTGCGCGCGCAAGCTCCCGGCCGCCTTCGCCGACAGCGTCCCTCATTTACGTTGACGCCTTCCCGCTAGCTGGAAAAATGCGCCTCACTTGCGAAGCGCCGCGCTCCTTCGCCAACTTGCCCGCCTCCTTCAATGCCCCACACCACCTCCCTCTCCACCCTCACCACCAGCGTCCGCTCCCGCGTCGAGGGCGAACTCGAGCGCACCGGCGGCCTCCTGCGCCTCGCCCCCTGCTGGGTTCCCCGCAGCTTCCTCCAGCCCGGCAAGCGCCTCAAGCTCCACCCCGACGACCTTTACGCCTACGGACTGAACCGCGGCGGCATCGACGAGCGCTGGTTCGCCTCGACCACCCCCGCCGCGAATGACAACCGCACCGAGGACGAGGGCCTATCCTACGTCGTCGCTGGCAAGGAGCGCTTCACCTTGCAGTCCGCCGTCGCGGAGACCGGCGCCCTCCTCCTTGGCGAACGCATCTGGGGCAAATACGGCAAGTGGCCGGTGTACTCGAAATTCTTCGATAACATGGGCCCCATCCCCCACCACATGCACCAGAGCGCCGCACAGGCGAAGCTCGTGGGCCAGGAGGGCAAGCCCGAGTCGTACTACTTCCCGCCCGCAGCACAACAACGTCGGCAACAACTTCCCCTACACCTTCATGGGCCTCGAGCCCGGCACCACCAAGGCCCAGGTCCGCCGCTGCCTGGAAAACTGGAACACCGGCGACAACGGCATCCTCGACCTCTCCCGCGCCTACCGGCTCAAGCCCGGCACCGGCTGGCTCATCCCCCCGTGCGTCCTCCACGCCCCCGGCTCCCTCTGCACCTACGAGCCGCAGTGGGGCAGCGATGTCTTCGGCATGTACCAGAGCCTCGTCGAGGGCCGCGAAGTCCCGTGGGCGCTCCTGGTCAAGGACATGCCGCCCGAGAAGCCACCACGACCTCGATTTCATCGTCGAGCAACTCGATTGGGAGGGGAACGTGGACCCGAACTTCAAGGACCACCACTACCTCGAGCCCGTTCCTGTCGCCGACACCGCCAGCGCGGGCTTCGTCGACCGCTGGATCGTCTATGGCAAAGTCCACGGCGAGCAGCTCTTCACCGCCAAGGAACTCACCGTCGAACCCGGCGTGAAATGCACCATTCAGGACACCGGCGCCTACGGCCTCATCTGCGTGCAAGGCATCGGCAAGATCAACGGCCAGCCGCTGAACTGCCCCAAGCTCATCCGCTTCACCGAGCTGACCGAAGACGAATACTTCTGCACCGAAAATGGCGCCCGCACCGGCGTCACCTTCGAGAATCGCAGCGCCACCGAGCCGCTCGTCTGCCTCCGCTACTTCGGCCCCGAAGCCAACCCCACCGCCCCGGCCATGGGCTCCTATAAGAAGAGCGCTTGAGCGCTCAAACGACGGCTCGATCAGTCAAACCGTCAACCTTTGGCTCAGGCGAGACGCCACCCCGTCTCACGCCCAGGTGGTCGCGTTCAGCGGCGCAGCTTGTACTCAAAGGAATCCACCAGCGCGAGCCAACTCGCTTCGATGATGTTATCACTCACGCCGACGGTGCCCCATTCGTCTCTGGCCATCGGTGGACAGGATGAGCACGCGCGTGCGTGCAGCGGTGCCCTTCTGCCCGTTGATGATGCGCACCTTGTAATCGTCCAGCTCGATCTGCGTCGATGGCCGGATAGAACGTGCCGCAAGCGCCTTGCGCAGCGCGGCATCCAGCGCGTTCACCGGCCCGTCGCCTTCCGCCACCGTGTATTCGCTTCTCCTCGCTGACGCGCATCTTGACCGTAGCCTCGCATTTATTCCAACGCGCCTTCGCCGGAACGGCGGAAGGAGCAGTGATACTCCTGCAAATCAAAGAGCGGCTGGTGGCTGCCCGAGACAACGCCGGATCAGCAACTCAAACGAGGCTTCCGCCGCCTCGAATTCGTAGCCTTCGCTTTCGAGCCGCTTCACCTCCGCAAGGATGCTGCGCCACTTCCGGCGAGCCCTTCTGCAGTTTGAAGCCCAGCTTCTCCGCCTTCACGATGCACGTTCGATTGCCCGGACATGTCGGAGATGGTGATGATGCGCTCGTTGCCGACCAGCGCCGGATCGACGTGCTCGTAGGTGCGGGCCAGCTTTTGCACCGCATGCACGTGCAGGCCGCCTTTGTGCGTAAAGGCCGCCGCGCCGACATATGGCGCGCGGATGTGGTGCGGCACATTGGCCAGTTCGTCCACGAAGTTGGAAAGCTCGCGCAGCTGGGTGAGATCGAGCCCGAGCTCGATCCCCATCTTGAGCTGCAAATTCGGCATCACCGTGGTGAGGTTGCAGTTGCCCACCCGCTCGCCGTAGCCATTGATGGTCCCCTGCACCTGCACCGCGCCCGGCGCGGACGGCGGCAAGCGCATTGGCCACGCCGAAGCCCGAGTCATCGTGCGTATGAATGCCGACCGCGCCGGCCCAGCGCGCTCCATCGCCTGCTGCGTGCCGTCGCGTGATCAACTCCGGCAGGCTGCCGCCATTCGTATCGCAGAGCACGACCAGATCCGCGCCCGCCTCCTGCGCCGCGCGGATCGTGGCCAGCGCGTACTCGGGATCGTCGCGGTAGCCGTCGAAGAAATGCTCCGCGTCGTACAGCACCTCGCGCCCGTGCTTCTTCAGGTAGGCGACCGTGTCGCCGATCATCGCCAGATTTTCCTCGAGCGAGACCTGGAAGACTTCCGTCACATGGAGCGGCCAGGTCTTGCCGACGATCGTCACGGCCGGCGTCTCCGCCTCGAGCAGCAGCTTGCACCTGCGCATCCTCCTCCACCTTCATCCGGCCGCGCCGCGTCATGCCAAAGGCGGTGATCTTCGCGTGCTTCCATGGGCGCTTCGCCGCCTCGGCAAAGAACAGTCTCGTCCTTCGGGTTCGACCCCGGCCAGCCGCCCTCGATGTAGTGGACGCCAAACCCATCGAGCTTTTCCGCCACGCGAATCTTATCGAGCACGCTGAACGAAATGCCCGTCCCCTGCGTGCCGTCGCGGAGGGTGGTATCGTAGATCGTGACTCGTGGCGTGCTCATGGCTGATTGGGAAAAAACGGGAGCGCACCGTACACGCCTCAGGGCGGCTTGTCGCGCACGGCTTTCGCTTTGGCAAGGTCGGAACAGGTCGGGCGATCCTTCCTTGCACCACTGCCGCGGGAGTCGAGGACCGAAAACTCGGGAGTTCCTCCCCTGCCTACGGCAGCGACCTCGCGCCACCGCTGCGACAAAAACCCTGTATTTCCAAAGTGCTCCGAGCTACCCCGCAAGGATTCGAACCTTGACTAGAAGTGCCAAAAACTCCTGTGCTACCATTACACCACGGGGTAAGTGCGGTGGCTTTCGCGATGGGCAGTATCGCGACAAGGCAGAGGTGTGCAAACCAAATGCGCAGCTTCACGCCAGGCCGACTGGACAATGGCAACATACGCGTCCCCGTTCCCTTCCACCGCGAATATCCGGTGGTGCTCCAAAACTCCGCATGGTATTGCGGAGTCGCGCCACCCTCCAGAAGGCACCCATGGGAGGCGGGCAGAGTTCTCGGGTGGCAACTTTCCGATAGCGGGGTCTAAGCTTCCTCCTCATGAACCCGCCCTGCGCCACGCTCCTTCCTCAGGACGCGGCCATCCGCCGAGACGCGCGGAGCATCCCTCTGGGTTCACGTCGGGAACCTCACGCGCCACCCACCAAAAGCGCACTTCGCGCAGGCGCCGAGCGGACGTGCTTGCTGGCGCTGCTGTGCTCGCTACTGGCCTTCACGACCAGTGCGCAGGCACCGGCCGCGCTGGGCGGAATTGGCGCCGTGCTGCTCATGGACTCGGCAGCCAACAAAGGCCCCCGCGTGGCCGAGGTCCTGGACGACTCACCCGCGGAGCACTGCCACCTCAGACCCGGCGCGATCATCTCCAAAGTGAATGGCGTCTCGACTGCCGGTAAGACGCTTGAGGAGTGCGTCAATCTCATCCGCGGCCCCGTGGAGACTTTGGTCTGGTTGGAGGCGACCGACCCGGACACTGGCCAGCTTAAAACATTCATGTTGCTGCGGGTGAAACTGCCCATTGAGAATTGAGCCGTTCCACTACGCTGGCCTCGATCTTGGTGGGCGCCGACGCGCTACTCGGGAATGGGCTCAGTTTCCCACTCCTCTGGGGCGATGCGGCCGACGATGCCGAGGCAGCGGGTGATGAGAGCGGTCCAGCCGGTCTGATGGTTGGCGCCGAGGCCGCAGCCGACTTCAGCGTGGTAGTACTCGTGGAAGAGGAGGTAATCGCGCCAATGCGGGTCTTGCGCGTAGCGGAAGTTGTCGCCGAAACAGGGGCGGTTGCCACTGAGACTGAGGGTGAAGATGGAGGCGAGGCGGCCAGCGAGTTGCTGGGCGACTTGCGCGAGATTGAGGAGGCGGCCGGAGCCGGTTGGGAACTCGACCTGAAGCTCGTCGCCATAGAAATGGTGGTAGCGTTCGAGCGCCTCGATGAGGAGGTAGTTGAGCGGAAACCAGATGGGGCCGCGCCAGTTCGAGTTGCCGCCGAAGAGCCAGGTCTCGGATTCCGCGGGCTCGTAGCGCAGGCGGTACTCGGCGCCTTCGACCTGGACATGGTACGGCTCGGCTTCGTAGCGCCGCGAGAGCGAGCGGATGCCCCACGGCGAGAGGAATTCGTTTTCCTGGAGGACGTAAGAGAGGACGCGCTGGAGCCGTTCGCGAGAGGGAATGGCAAGCAGCCGCACGGGATGTGCATCGGCGCGCTGTTCTGCGCACGAGACGTATTGCGCCAACTCGGGGCGATTCGTGAGAAACCAATCGAGCCGCTTTTTGAAGCCGGGGAGCTTATCAATGACCGTCTGATCGAGCACCTCGACGGCGAGCAGCGGAATGACCCCCACGAGCGACCGCACGCGCAGCGGGAGAGAGGTGCGGCCTTCGAGCAAAATCTGGTCGTAGTAGAAGCCGTCCTCCTCATTCCATAAGCCACCGGTGCCGACGGCGTTCATGGCGTCGATGATTTGGATGAAGTGCTCGAAGAATTTCGAGGCGATGTCTTCGTAGCTGGGATTGTGCTGCGCGAGCTCGAGCGCCATGCCGAGCATGGTGGCGCAGTAGAATGCCATCCATGCGGTGCCGTCGGCCTGGGCCAGCGTCTGGCCGCTCGGGAGCGGCTTGGAGCGGTCGAAGAGGCCAATGTTATCGAGCCCCAGAAAGCCGCCGGCGAAGACATGGCGGCCGCGCACGTCCTTGCGGTTTACCCACCAGGTAAAGTTCAGAAGCAGCTTCTGGAAACAGCGCTCGAGAAACGGGAGATCGCGCGACCCGGGCGGCTCGGAGATTTTGTACACGCGCCAGCAGGCCCACGCGTGCACCGGCGGATTCACATCCGAGAAATTCCATTCGTAGGCGGGCATTTGCCCATTCGGATGCATGTACCATTCGCGCAGGAGCAACTCGAGCTGGCGCTTGGCAAAATGCGGATCGATCCGCGCCATCGGAATCATGTGGAAGGCCAGATCCCACGCCGCGAACCACGGGTATTCCCATTTATCCGGCATCGAAATGACATCATTCGCGTACAGGTGCCACCAATCGTCGTTGCGGATTCCCGCATGGGCGGGCGGAGGCGGCGGCTCGCCGGCATCGCCTTTGGCCCACGTCTCGACAATGTAGCCGTAGTACTGCCGCGACCAGAGCAGTCCAGCGTAGGCCTGGCGCAAGACGCGCTGCTGATCGAGCGAGGCGTACGGGGGATATTTTTCCGCGTAAAACTCGTCGGCCTCGAGTTGGCGCAGGGCGAAGATCTCCTCAAAAGTGTCATCGAAGGCCGGCGGCAATCCATCCGCTGAGCGGCGCAAACGCAAGCGCAGGACGACTGAACCGCCTCCGGGGATTTCGAGCACAAAATGCGGCGCGCACTTGGTGCCGTGATCGTCCCGCACGGCACTGGCTTCGCCGTGAATGACTTTCCGGGCGAAGCCATCCTTGGTGACCTCGGCTGCGTTCGGTGTGCCGAAAAGCGCCGCGAAATTCGACTCGTTCTCGGTGAAGAAAACTGGCGCATCGCCTTCCACTTCAAAAACGTAGTCACCGAGTGTCTCGTGGGTGGCGAGGACCGTGCCGGGCGCGCTGAGTCGAAGGTCGGGCTTCGTTTTGGTCGAGGAATGATTGGTACCCCAGCTCCAAGTGTTGCGGAACCAGAGCGTTGGCAGCACGTGCAGCCGGGCGGTCTCTGACGCGCGGTTTTCGACCGTGATGCGGATTAGCAAATCGTCCGCGGTCGCCTTGGCGTACTCCGCAAAGACATCGAAGTACTTCTGTTCATCAAAGACGCCGGTGTCATGAATCTCGTACTCGCGCTCGAGCCGGGTGCGCCGGGCATTCACGTCGATCAGTTCGCGATAGGGGAACTCCGCCTGCGGGTATTTGTAGAGCGCGCGCAAGTAGGAATGCGTTGGCGTGGAATCGAGATAGTACCAGACCTCCTTCACGTCCTCGCCGTGGTTGCCCTGCGGGATTGGTGAGGCCAAAAAGCCGTTCCTTCAGAATCGGGTCGCGCTCATTCCAAAGCGCCAGCGCAAAGCAGAGCCGGCATTCGCGATCGGTGATGCCGAGCAGGCCATCCTCGCCCCAGCGATACGCGCGTCGGGGCGCGTCGTCATGCGGAAAGTAGAGCCAGGCATCGCCATCGGCGGAGTAATCCTCGCGCACCGTGCCCCACTGGCGTTCCGCGAGGTACGGCCCCCATCGCTTCCAATTCTGCGTGCGGCTGGCATCCTCATCCAGGCGTCTTTGCTCGGCGGCTGCGGGGGTACTCATGCGGAGGCCCAAGCTACCGAACCCGCCCGCGCCCCGGCGAACTTAATAGCGCGCAGGGCGAGCGCGCCGCTTTTGCAGCGTCATCACGAGCAAGCCGAAAAGGCTGAGAGAGGTCGGTCCGGGTTCCGGGACGTTCGCCGTGGCGATGACGGAGTTGATCTGGTCACGATAGTCAGTGAGCCGGACGAAGTACGAGAAATCGGGCTGGTCACCCGCCGTGTTCGGATTGTTGTCGTAAAGCGCCTCGCCTCCAGTGGTAACGTCCACCCCAGTGCCCGCGAGCTTCCAGACGCCGCCGAACTGCTGAAAGAGCCCGCTGCCCGAGTCGATAAGGGTGAGTTGCGCTTCCTCTGGTCCGCCGTTGCGGGAGAAGGAAGTAAGCAGCGCTTCCGCGGGCGCGAGTGAGGTGGTGTCGGCGGTGGACAGCGTCACATTCGTTCCCCAGCGTTCCTGCTCCGTGCTGGCATCACCCCACTGCCAGCCTTGATTCGGTACGGTGGCGCCACGCCCCACGCCCCAGCCGATGAGCGTGCTCGCCTTGTTGAGATCATGATCCGAAGCGCCAATGATCGGCAGGGCAGAGAGGCCCGGATCACCGATGATCCGGAGCAGCTTGATGTCGGCCCCGCCGATCTGTTCCGCGCCGCCGGAGCCGAAGGACGAATCGAGGGAGTAGGTGTTGCCGTTTAGGAAGATGGAGCCGAGCCCCACATGGTTCGCGGTCAGCAGAAAACCATTGCCGAGATAAACACCAGTCCCCGAGCCCGGACCAATGAACGCGACGTGATCCCAAGGCGCGCCGTTGGCCGGAGCGACGAGGTTGTTCGATTCGTCGTCGCCAATCAGGATGAGGGCTTCAGCGCGCGCCGCCAGCAATGTCAGCGCCACGACCAGGAGAACAGAGGGTGGGCGGAGCATGGCGGATGGAGGGACCGATACCGCTGCCCCGGTTAAATTCCACTGCTCTTTGCAAGAAAGGAGAAGGGCGCGTGCGGCCTTCAGCTCGGTCGCTGGGTGTCGGCGTGCTTACTCGGCGAGGCCGCAGCGCCCGCCGGCGCGATGAAGCCCATTTCCATTTTCGATGGAAAATTTGGCCCGCACCGTGCCGCTGGCCGCATCGATGACCGGGCTGAGGAATTCCACGGTCGCGGGAACGATGGCGTTAGACTCGTCCAACAGGCGGAGCTTGGTGGCCGCACCGGCATGGAGGCCGTTGGTGCGCCCCGGCGGAAGAAAAAGATTTACCGTCAGCTTGTCAATTTCGACCACCGTGAGGACATGCGGATTGGCGGCGGAGACGGCTTCGCTGGTGTCGCGTTTGATTTCCGTGACCACGCCATCGACCGGTGTGCGCATCGTTCGCGCTTCGATCTGCGCTTCGGTTCGGCGGACTTGCGCCTCTTTGACGATGGCATCGGTGCGCGCCTTTTCCAACTCGTCGGCGGAAGCGCGGGACGAGCCGGCCAGCTCTTCGAGCCGCTGTTTGCGAGTGGCCTGCAAGTGCGCTTCGGCGCGCGCGATCTCCAGCTCGGCCACGAGCACGGACGTATCGAGCCGCGCGAGGACCTGATCCTTCTTCACCAGGTCGCCTTCCCGCACGAGGAGATCTTTCAAAATGCCAGCCTCCGACGCGGAAACCGTGATGATCCGGTACGGCTCGGTGTAGCCAAAGATGGCGGGTTCATCGGCGGCGTGAGCTGGCAAGAGCAAGCCGAAGGCGAGGGCGGTCAGGGCGTAATGCAGGAGAGGAGAGGTGGGCATAGGGCGAGTTTAACTCAGAGGGCTTGTTTCAATTCATCGAGCCAGCGGTCGTGCGCAGCGAGGGCGGCGCGACTGCGCGCGCTCCTGCTGCTCCACCGCGCGCTGCACGCGGCGGAAATGGCGGGCGAGGCTGGAGGACAGTTCACCAGTGGCGCTTGCGGCGAGCCGCTGCCAGCGGGCGGCTTGCTCCGGCGCGTGCCGCTGGAGAAGGTCGTCCTCGAGTGACAGAAAAAATTGCGAGCTGCCGGGCTGGCCCTGCCGCGCGGCGCGCCCGATCAGTTGCCGATCGATGCGCGCGCTCTCGTTCATTTCCATGCCCAGCACGTGCAACCCTCCGGCCGCGAGGCTCTCCTCGGGCACTGGGATGTGGGCGCCGCGTCCGGCCATGTTGGTCGCGATAGTCACCGCGCCCGGCTGGCCGGCTTGCTCGATGATGGAGGCTTCGCTCGCGTCCTGCTTGGCATTGAGGATGGAAAAGGCAAAGCCGGAGGGCAGAAGAGCCTCGGCCAGCAGCTCGCTGGCCTCGACCGTGCGCGTGCCGACCAGCACAGGCTGCCCACGCTCATGCCGGGCGGCGATCTCGCGGACCAGTGCCGCCGAGCTTGGCAGCAGCGGGTCGCAAAGACGCGGGCTGGCCAGCGGCGCCGCCTCGAAGGCTGGTGCAGCGCAATGATTGAGGTCGCCAATCCGTAGTTGCCGCGCATTTCTCTGCTCGCCTCGCGGGCCGTTCCGGTCATGCCGCAGACCGTCTCGTAGAGCCGGAAATAAGCCGGACGGGTGATCGTCGCTTCGCTCCGGTTTTCTTCCGTAATGGCGACGCCGGCCAGCGCCTCGACCGCCTGATGCAAGCCATCGCGCCACGTTCGCTCCGGGCAAGGGCGCCCGGTGAACTCATCGACAATGACCACCTTCCCGTCTTCGACGATGAAGTGGACATCGCGGCGGAAATCGAGCCGCGCCCGCAGCGCCGTCTCCACGTAGAGGCTCCAGCATCGGCGTAGGGCCGGCATGAGGGAACCCGGCAACGCTGCGAAGGCATGTTTCCGTCCTTCCGCCGTGAGCGTCGGCGCAAAGCTGAGCGGGGCGCGGGTGAATTCACCATACTCCACGACAAGTGCCGCCAGCGTTTGTGCCAGCTTCGGGAGTTCCGGGACCTCCGCCGGGCGCGCGGTTCCGGTGGAAATGATCAGCGGCGAGCGCGCCTCATCGATGAGCACGCTGTCGGCCTCATCAATCACCGCAAAAGCGAGTTCGCGCTGCACCAAATCCGCGGCGGACGGGACGCGGCTGAGCGCCAGGTCGTGATAGCGTGGCCGCGGGTGTGCGGCGGCATGGGCGCGCAGCGAAAGCTGGTCCCGGAGGTAATCGAAGCCGAATTCCGTGCCCACGCCGTAAGTGACATCGGCCTGATACGCGCGCTGTTTTTCGGCGGGGGAGCAGCGCTCCGGCAGCAGTGCCACGGAAAGGCCGAGCAACTCCAAGCGGTCCTCGAGCGAACTCGGCGTCGCGCGCCGCCAGGTAGCTATTGACTGTCGCCACGTGCACGCCGCGGGCTGCCAGCGCGAAGCAAAAAGCGGGGAGGAGAGCCACCAGCGTCTTGCCTTCGCCGGTGGCCATTTCAGCGAGGCGCCCCCTTGCCAGCAGCAATCCGGCCTGCAACTGCACAGCGTACGGCGTGATGCCTCGCGTGCGCCGCAGAGCTTCGGCGACCAGCGGCACCGCGCGGGAAAGCACATCAGGGGTCAGTTTCGTTGCGACCGTGACCTCATCCCGCAGCGCCGCGGCGTGCACGCGCAACTGCGCTTCATCTGCGGCAGATTTCAGCGCCGGCCATGGCGCGCTTCTGCCGGGCGACTGACGGCCCGCCCTGAGCCCGCCGAACCGAAGCGAGCGCCGCCAAAGTTTTCGAGGAGGTCGAGAAAAAGCATGGCCAAGGCGCGATGCTGCCGTCCGAAAATTACTTGCCGCTTTTGCCGTCGCGTGCGCCGCGTTGCAGGGTGAGGGAGGGGAGCCCTTGTTCATCGGCCGTCCGCACCACGCTGACATTTTCGTAGGCGAGCAAGTTTCCTTTGGCGCGCTCGAGATTGACGATCGAGACCTGATAATTCGCGGCCGCGCGAATGAATTCCTCCTCCGCGATGGCCTGCCGATCCTGCGCATCGATCAGCCGGTCGAGGTAATCGCTGACTTGCGCTTGATCTTGGAGCGCTTGCAAGTCGCGCCGCGCTTGCAAGGTTTGAATGTCTTCTGAAAACGCGCGCACCGCCTCGAATTTCGCCTGCGTCTCGCGATAAGCGGTGGCGACTTCCCGCGCGCTGACTTTCACTTCCAGCAGGACGGTATCGATGGTGGTTTTCACTTGCTCCATCTGTTGCCGCAATTCCAGTTGCCGGCGCGCGAAGCGCGCACGCGCCGCGTTGTTCTCCAGCGGAATCGAGAAGGTGAAACCCGCGGCATAGCCGGGACCGCCGGTGGTGAACTGCCGCGTCGTAGCCGCCGATAGTAATTGTCATCGAGACCGCCGAGCGAGCCTTGCAGAACCAGATTGAGTTCTGGCAGCAACTCATTATGTGCGACTTTTTCGCGGATGCCAGCCGCGCGGAGTTGCAAAAAGGCCTGACGAATCTCGGGGCGATGGCGCAGGGCGGATTGAGCGGCGTCCCGCGCATCGACCGGGCCGCTCGTCAGGACCGAGTCGATCGGCTGGGATGAGTTCCATGCTGCCCATATCCAGGAGTGCGGGATCGCTGGTGAGCGCGCGCAGCCGATCTTGGGCATTGCGGATGGCCGCCTCGGCGCGAACGAGGTCCGAGCGCCGGATGGCCAGCGTTGATTGTGCCCGGAAGAGTTGTGCTTGCTGCGTATCGACCGCCTGCCGGCCCTTGAGTTCATCGGCCAGATGGGTGGTCTCCTCAATCATCCGCCGCTTTTGCAAGTAAGTGACGCGCGCCGCGTAAAGCGCCCAATAGGTGCGCGCGATTTCCAACAGGTGCGATTCGCTTTGCCGGATGAACTCGCGCATCGCGACCTCGGAGTCGATGCGTGCAATCTGCATCGTCGAGCGGTTATACGCAATGCCAGCTCCTTTCAGCAGCGGCTGCACGACCGAGAGCGTCACTTGCGCCCGGGTTTGCGGATCGGGCACGAAGTAGATGGAATTATTGTCGGTGCGCCCTACGTCTTGCGTGAGCGAAACCTCCGTGCCAGTGATGAGACGCTTCTTCAGGCCACTCGTCACTTTCCACTCGTCCTGCACGAAGCGATCGGCACCGCCCGTGGTTAACGTGCTGCCCACCGGGTCATTGGTATGGTCGAACTTGCCTTGTAAAAAGCTGTTGGTGTCGAAACGCCCCGGCTGCTTCCTGGATCCCCGTCTCGCGAATGAGCGGCAAATCGGAAAAGACCCGAATCTGTTGTGAGTGCCGCAGCGCCCGCGTGTAAAAGTCCTCCAGCGAAATGCGCTGGCTCCCGTTGTCGCCGATGGAGTTCGCCTGGCCCCCGATCCACCAAGGGCGAAAGTCGGCGGGGATGCTGGCGGAAGCTTCCTTGCGGCCGATGGGGCGTGTTTGGATTGGAGTGCGCGCAGCTTCCTGTTCACCCCCTATCACCGCGCGATTGACTGACTCACTCATCAGTTCGAACTCCGACATGGCTGGTGGCTGAGCAGCCGCCGACTCGACCAGTGAAAAGCACGGTGCCGCAGGCGAGGCAAAGCAGGGGGGAGGAGCGGAGGCGTTTCATTGATGGGGCGAAATGCGAATAGCTAACCTCGTGCCAGCCTGAGCGGAGACGCGTCCTCAGGGAGTGGAAGTTCGAGCCGTCCCCAGCTCATGCGTTCCCTTCTGAAATGTTGAAATGCGGCCTCCTATAAAGGGAAGCAGGCGACTCTCCGGTAGAGATGTCCTGAGCCGGGCTCCAGCGCGCGGCACCCGTCCTGCTTTCTTCTGCCAGCCTCGGTTTTCTCACCCCGCCCACTGCTCGCACCTATGTTTCGCAAATCTCAGTTTCTCAAATCCGCGAAAAAGAAGCATGCCAAGGCCTCGCTGCCAAAGCGTCAGCTTTTGTTGGAGAACTGCGAGGACCGCATCCTCTGCGACGCCACCATGGCGGGTACGCAAAAAAACCATGATGTTGCGGCAGCCGCGGCCATGACAGCCACCGCCAGCGCGGTTTCGCATACGGCCTTGCCAGCCGCTCTTCCGCAAACTGCGCCTGTCGCCAGCGCCAGTCAGGTTGCTGTCGCGTCTGCGCAGGGGGGGCGGCGGCGGCGACCTGGGCGACCGCCTCGACGAGCGCGGGATTTGCGGCACCCGCTTTGTCTGCGGCCAATCCCACGGCGAGCCCTTCGCCGTCAGGCGAAGTTGTTGCGTCTGCCACCGGCAGCACCGCTGCGCTGACCGACGCCCAGCGCGCAGCAATCCAATCCGTGGTCAAGGACTCCACCAGCCAGATCTGGTTCGAGAAAAACGTCGGCCAATTTCCCGACGGCGTCCAATACGGCTTTCGCACGACATTCGGCGCGATGCTGGTGTACGAGGATCATTTGCGGATCAACTCCAATCAGACTGATACCGCGACGGGAGCCGTGGGCGTGCAGACCGTCGATATCACGTTCACCGGGTCGCCGGGCAACTGGGCCATCGTCCCCGGCGTGCAGACCACCGTCACCGGCGGGTATCAGCAGGCCAGCGGCACGGCCTTACAGCCCTCCATCTTCAACCAACTGACGCTGCGCAATGTTTATAACGGCGTGGATCTGCGTCTTTACTCCACTGAGAATGGGGTGCTGGAGTTTGACTGGATCGTCGCACAAGCTAAAGAGGCGAGTCAGATTCGCATTGCGGTGAGCGGACAGGACGGAATCGCCTTCAATGCTGATGGCTCAGCAACCATCCAGTTGCGGTATCAGGATTTGACTTTGAAGATTCCTGAGTCGTACCAACTGATCAATGGGCAGAAGCAGGTGGTGGATGCCAGGATGGAGGAGGGGGACAACGCTGGCGAAATCCGCTACCAACTCGCCGGCAACATCGTAGCGGATGCACCGTTAGTCATCGACCCGAACATCGCGTGGTCCACGTACTTTGATCTGAACGACACTTCGGCCACGGGATTCGACTCGTACCTCTTCGCCATCAATGCAAATGCCAACGGCGTTTACGCCTTTGGTTGGGTGAAGGAAATCATCACCAACGCCAATTATGGGCCGACAGGCGCCATCAACAATTACATGCAGGTCAACGCCGGTTTTGCGGAGGGCACCGCCATTAAGCAGGCCTATATCTACCGATTTGATCCCGCCGGCATGAATATCACCGCCTGGACCGGTACCGGGATCACCAACGCGGATACGGGCGTAGTCAATCAGAAGCTGAATGGTGGTGGCAACGACACCCCAGCTGACTTGGAGTTCTTCCCAGATGGACGGGTGCTCGCCGCCTTCAACTCCGGGTTGATGAACATTTACTCCGCCGACCTTTCGGCTCGCCCTTACTCCGGCACCCCGGTGACGATGGATTCACTGAACAGCGTGGCTGTGGTGGACAATAACGTCTTTTACGCCAGCGGCCGCGTCGCGGCTGCCATCCCGGCGGCGCAGATTCCCGCGGCGAATATCGGGCCGGACGCGACTTACGCGGGGGGGCCGCTCGGGCTGGAAGGGGTGATCATTCGCTACAACAATGCCACGGCCACGCCCGCGCCCACTTGGGCGACTTACGTAGGCGGCAGCAGCGACGAATACTTCACCACCGTGGCCATGACGCCGGACAAGACGAAGCTGGTTTTTGCCACTTCGACGCTCGTGGCGAAAACTATCCGGCACTGGTGAATCGCGGTGGATTCAACACCGGGCCCGGTGGGACTACCGAATTGATGGTGGGCGTGTTGCCAGAGCAAGCGACCGTTCCCGCGGCCTTCAGCGTGCTTTCCTTCCTGGGAGGCAGCGGGAACGAAGGCACCATCGCCACGAATACGACCACTGCCTTGGTCACGGCGACCGACACCTATTTCTATGTGGGCGGCAACACATCTTCCCTTGACCTGCCAGGCGCAGCCGGCGGCGGGCAGGCTGCCAACGGAGGCGGCGCGGCGGATGCGTTTGTCTCCCGCATCCCGCTCAACGGAAGCCTGGGATCTGGATTCCAAAGCTCTTATCTCGGCGGCACCACCGAGGATAACATGGGCGGAATCGCGTACGACACGCGGGCCGATCAATTGCTGGTCTTCGGCACCACCAACGGGGCTTTTCCCACGAAGAACACGGCTCCCGCGAGCAATTACTTTCAAGGAGCAGCAGGGGGAGCGCTCGACATCTTTGTCGCCACTTTCACCGGTGACCTGAAGACCAAGGATTATGCCACCTATATCGGCGGCACCATGAACGACTACCTGGGGCAGACGGGTGACCTGGTCGGCCAGGGCCATGTGGTTTACGATCCTGGCACAGGACTCACCTATCTCGCCACAACCGTTCACTCGAATCTCCCGTCCGCCATCATCGGCACTCCTCCAGGCAAAGATCCCGTCAAGTCGAACCCGACTACGAACACAAACGACGTGCATGTGATCTTCGCTTTTAACATCAACATTTTCGATTACGGAGACGCTCCCGTCAGCTACGAGGGTTCGCCAGCGACGCCGGCCAAAGAGGCGATCGCGCCAACGGTTATTCGCATCGGTTCTACAGTGGATGCGGAGTCAGGGCCTCAAAGTGGCCCTACAGGGACCGGCGACGATACGCTCGGGCCGGTGAATGATGAAGACGGCTTGGTCAGCGCACCAGTCTTGAATGTGGGGGACACCTCCTACTCAGCGGTAGTCTCTGTTCTTAATAACACCGGTGCGCCGGTGACACTCCTTGGCTGGATCGATTTCAACTTGGATGGAGTCTTTCAAGCTAGCGAACTGGCGTCCGTGTCGGTCCCCTCAGTGCCGCCCAGCAAAACGTCACGCTGACGTGGAGCGCCATTCCGGCGCTCGTGGTCGGCCAAAGCTATCTCCGGCTGCGCCTCTCGGACGCTCCGCCGGTGGACAATGCCGCCACTCCGGGGATTGACGAGCGTTCCATCGGCACCGGTGGCCGCGGGGAGATCGAAGATCATGCCCTGCTGATCAGCAATTCGAGTCTTTCCGGCAGAGTCTTCAGCGACTTGAACAACGATGGCGTGCAACTCGGCGCGGGCGAAACAGGCATCTCCGGCGCGACGATCACGCTGACCGGCACCAACGATCTCGGCGTCGCAGTGGGCCGCACCACCACGACCGATGGCGCTGGAGCCTACTCCTTCGCCAATCTGCGACCGAGCAATGCTGGCGGATATGTCGTCACTGAAACGCAGCCGGCGGGATATCTTGATGGGAAAAATGTCGTTGGGACTTCAGGCGGCACCACGGTGAACAATCCTCTAAGTGATGTAATCAGTTCCGTGGTGCTGGCTCCAAACACTT
>CAWBXA010000018.1:0-16242 GCA_963792695.1 uncultured Verrucomicrobiae bacterium
CGCGATTCCCCAGCCGGACATGGTTTCCTTTGGCGCGCTCATGAGGCCGGCACAGTAGCACACCGGTGGCTTGAAGAGAATTGCCATTCGGGCGCGCGGAGGGCACCGTGTCCATTGTGAAGTGGAGATAAAAATGAACGCTTTCTCCCGCCTCGTCGCCCGCCTCTATAATCTCCTCGAAATTGTCTGGGTCATCATCTGTATTCTGATCATCGAAGGATTTGCCATGCAAATCATCGCCGACCCCATCGCGGGCCGGAGCCATGGAGTGTTGGTTGATACGAGATACCACAAGAAAGAGCGATGGGCTGCCTACTTGGCTCGCCGACAAAACCCCTCGCCAGCGACCGAAGCGGCATTCCAGGAGGAAATTCGATTGATGCGCGCTCACCCCAACTTGGAGAGCGTCTTAGGTCCGCCGGTGTTCGTCTTGGCCAACGGCATTGGAATCTTCTGGTATTGGCGCCGGCGGAGAAGGCGTCTGCAATTAGCCGCGGATGGGCCGTCGGCCACGCCGTCGCCAAACTCGATCACCCCTTCGGCGCGCTCATGAGGCCCGCACGGTAGCACCGCCGCCCCGACCGCGCGAGCCCGGATGGAGCGTGGGTGGGAATAGGCGATTGCCTTCTCCCGACCAGCTGCTACTCTTCGCGCCGCCTTCCAGCTCTGCGGGCGTCGATAACCGAGCCCGCGGTCGGCGACCCAAGATGTTAGGCACTGCCAACACCCTCAAAACATCGCGCTAAACCAAATGAATAAAGTCGTCGTTGTCTCAACACTCCTCGCCCTGACGCTCTTTGGCACAATGCGCGCCGGTGTTCGCGAAGCTCACGACTCCGAACTCGTGATCGTGAGCGCGAGCTATGGATTGGCGGATCGCCGTATCGATGTTACGACCGCGGTCCGTTCACTCGTCTCGCATGGCGTGATCCTCTTGCAGGCACCGTGGGAAGTCGGCAGGAAGGATCCGACTCCGAAACAAGTCAAAGAGGTACGCATCGTGTATCGTTTCGAGGACGTTGAGAGCACCGCCACATTCAATCAAGATCAAGACATCATCCTGCCTCCAAAGCCAAAAGGTTTGGTCATCGTCCGAGCGAGCTTCGGAGCCGGCAATCGCCGTGTGGATGTGACGGAGGCTCTACGGTCGCGCGCCTCGGGCGCCAAACTCGCAATTCCCGCCGGGTGGTTCCTTGGCGAGGTTGATCCCGCTTTCCGCACCCCCAAAGACGTTGCGAAATCACCTACCTGCAGGATGGCGTCCCGATGACTGCCACCTTTGCCGAGCAGGACGATATCCTGCTTCCTCCTTCCATTACGGAACGAACTCAGTGACGACGGCAGCGCCTCCTCAGAAGCTGATTAGGTTTCGCTCGGGAGCGGGGTGAGTTGGAAGCCGAAGAGAGCCGCCTGTCTGCGGAGGGTGCGCTCGCCGCGGTGGCGATGGAGTTCCTCCTTGCAGCGATGCTCTACCCGGGCACCTTCGGCGCGCTCATGAGGCCGGAACGGTAGCAGGATCGTCAGGTTCTAGTCGATCTGCACGTTCCGCCATTTGAATTGGTAGTACGCCTTCACAATCCAGAATTCGAGTTTGTCCCGAACCTTCTCCAAGCCATCCTGTACCTCATTCGGCAAGTGACCGTAGAGAATGGCCTCGGTCTCAAAGGCCCAATTCGGGATGCCGTTGCTTCCCCGCATCTCCCACGTCCGCAAGGCGAGGTATCCGCTGACGTAGAGTGATAGCACGGAGAGCACGCTGAGCCCCGCGATTCCCCAGGCGGGAATGATCTGCTTCGGCGCGCTCACGAGGCCGGCGCTTACTTCTCGTCCAGGAACTTGATTTTGATGTCCTTGAACTGAATCTGCATCGTGAAGCCGGCGTGCATTTGCAAGGCGATCACGCCCTGGCCCACCGCCTTCGGGCTGAGGTCCGTCAGGTCGGTCGTGACGTGGCCATTGATCCGAGTATTCGGTGTGATTGCCCTGTACTTTCAGGACCATCTCATTCCACTCGCCAACGAAGTGAATCTGCTTCTTCAAGTCATCATTGCTCTCCGCGAGCGGGCTGTTCTCACGCTTGTTCTCGGCGGTCCAAACTGTCTTTTCGCCACGATTGCTCATCGTCGCGCGGCCACCCGCAATGCCTGACTCATCATAAATCGAGCCGGTATATTTCCCCTTGTCGTCGATATCGGCCTGGTAGCCGCCGACATGCAGGGTCTCGGGATTGTTGATCTTGGAACGGTACTGCACCCCGGAGTTGCCATCCGGTGTGACCAGCTTCCATTTCAGGTGCAACTCGAAATTCGCGAACTTCTCTGGATGCTCCTTGGACGCGGTGAGAATCAAGTCCGTCTGCTTGGACTTATCCTTGGTCTCATGTCCATCGATCACCCCATCGACGACCGACCAGTAGCCCTCGAGGCCTTCCCAGCCGGTCAGGTCCTTGCCATTGAAAAGCGAAACAAAGCCATCCGCATCCGGGGCGGGCAAACCGGGCACCGCTTCCGCACCGTGAGCGGCCTGGCCGAGCAGCGCCGCCGCGCAGAGCAGCGAACCAGTGGCGAGTCGAAGGGAGGTGGCGAGAAGAGTGGCGCGGCAGAGAGTCATGGAGGGGAAATGAGGAATTTGGAGGGGCGATTCAGCCACGCCGCGCGGGTGTGGTCAAGCCCGGCGACCTACGCCTCCAAGCCTTTCAACGTCCCCTGCCCCGTCGCGAAGGTGTTCGTCTCCACCCCGAGCCGCTGGAGCATCGAAACGTACAAATTGCAGAGCGGCGTATTCTTTTGCTGATCGAAGGCCAGGTGCTGCCCGTGGCGAAAGCCGCCGCCGGCCATCACGATGGGTATGTTATGCGTGTCGTGCGACGAGGCGTTGCCGATTCAGCCGCCGCAGCGTCACCCGCCCCTCGGCCTTGCGGCGCGCCTCGTCCGCCGCCGTTAACCCCGTTTTTAACCAGCCGAGCAGCGCCTGCGTTTCCACGGCCGGCGGACGCTCCTTCTTCTTTGGCGGCATCTCCCCGAGCCGCACCTTGTCAAAGACCTCGACCCAGGTGCGGGCTCCCTCCGGCTGGGAAAAATCCGCCGCGAGATTATCGAGCCTCAAGCCGCCCTTCTGCGTCGTGTCGTCGTGGCAATCGTAGCAATGCTTCTCCAGGTAAGGCTGCAACCCCGCCGGCACCCCCGCTGCCTGCGTCGGCCCAACGCGCGCCAGCAGGAAGAGCAACAGCGGAGCGAAAAGCGCGCGTTGGATCATGGGGGCAGCCTTGGGGCCGGGCAGCTTATCACCCCGCGCGCCAAATTCAAGCGCACCGCGTTCCGTCGTACTGAATGCTGGATGCGGAGCGCGTGCCAGCCGATGATGCTCCCTCGAGCATGTCTGGCCAACCTCGCCCCCGCCTCGAGCCGCGAAAATTCCTAACGAAAAAGGCTCGCGGCGGTCACAGCATTACCGCTTTGTCACCACAAGCGGGACCTGTGTGCAGCCCCATCCACCTCTCCCCTGTGACTTCGCCCCTCCCGACCGCCAAGGGCCGTCTTTGCGTGCGATGAAACGGTGCGGTGTCCTCATTCTGAGCCTGGCCTTTTCTCTCATGGCGCCGGCGGCGCGCGCGGAGCCCGGCTTGCTCACGCTCGAGCGGGCGTATGATCTCGCGCTGGCCAGCGACCAGGCCATCCAAATTGCCTATTGGGAGGTGCGCAAAGCCAATCTCCTCCCGTGGAGCGCGCTCACCCGGCTGGGCCCACAGATCTCGGCCAGCACCGGCTACATGCGCGCGGCGACTTCCACGGCGCGCACCGTCACCGTGGCGAGCCCGCTCTCTTCCGCCAGCACTTCCGCACGGCAAAGCGTGTTGCAAACCAGCACGGTGAACAATGGCGCAGCCAGCAGCGACCTCGCGCTCACGCAGCCCCTCATCGACTTGACGGTTTTCCCGGCTTTTCGCCTCGGCAAACTCTCCGCCCAAGCAGCCCGCCTCGCGCATCAGTTCACCATCCGCGCCACGCTTTTCGGTGTCACGACAGCGTACTACGAGGTGCTGAAACAGCAGAAACTGGTCGAGGTCAACCGCCAGACACTCGCGCTCGGCAATCAACAGCTCGATTTGGCTCAAAAGCGCGCGGCCGTCGGCGAAGTCACCCGCACTGATGTCTCGCGCGCGCAGGTCTCCGTCGAGGCTTCGCGCCGCACTTTCATCGAGTCCGACAACACGCTGGAACTCGACCGCAACACGCTGCGCAACATCCTGAATCTGCCGATGAACGAGCATCTGGAACTCGCCGAGCCGCCCGATTACCCGGTGAACCTTCCGCCCTTTGCCATGCTGTGGGAGCGCGCGCGCACCCAGCGCGAAGACCTGCGCCAAAAAGAGCTGGCCGTGGCGCAGGACGTCGAGCGCAAGAACGAAATCCTCGCCAGCTATGCCCCGCGCGTCGTGGCCGAAGGGCGCACCGGCCTGGCGAACAACACCGGCTCATCCCGTTCGCGGACGAATAATTGGTCGGTCGATGTCGCGGTCGATTGGCCGATCTTTACCGGGGGTCAGCGCGAGATCGATCTGGCGACAGCCAAGTTTCAGATGCGTGAAAGCGCCCTCGCTCGGGACCAGGTGGCCAAGCAAGTGGAAGCCGATGTGAAGCAGGCCTGGCTCACCGTGCGCACCCTGGAAGGAACGCTCCGCGCGCTGCGGGTGCAGGTCACTTCCGCCGAGCAGGCGTATCACGATCTGCAAATCCAGTATCAGTCTGGGACTGCCACCAGCGTGGATGTGCTCAGCGGCCTGAATGATCTGAACATCTCGCGCCGCGATCTGGCGGTGCAGACCTATGATTTCCAAGTTGCGCTCCGGAACATCGAACAGGTGACCGGCTTTTTTCAGGAGAAGCGCGTGCAACAGGTCAAAAAACGATGAAAATCTGGCTCCCGCTACTGGTGGTCGGCGCGCTCGCCGGCGGAGGATGGTGGTACACGCATCGCTCGAAAAACGAGGAGCCGGAGTACCAGACGGGCGCCGTCACGCTCGGCGAAATCACGCAAGCGGTGACCGCCACCGGCACGCTTAATCCGGTCCTCAATGTCCAGGTCGGCAGCCAGATTTCGGGCAACATCCAGACGCTGGGTGCGGACTTCAACAGCTCGGTCAAAGCCGGCCAGATGGTTGCGCAGCTCGATCCGGCGATCTACCAGGCGATCGTCCATCAGGCCGAAGGCGACCTCGCCAACGCCACGGCGCAATGGGAACTCACGCAGCAGACTGCCGCGCGCAAGAAGGAACTCGTCGCGCAAAAAGCCGCGGCGCAGGCCGACCTGGATACCGCGCTGGCCAACCTCCACCAGGCGGAAGCTTCGATTCAGATGAAGAAGGCGAATCTCGAGAAGGCGAAGGTGGATCTCGATCACTGCACTATCTATTCGCCGATCGATGGGACCGTAATTTCGCGCGCGGTGGATGTGGGCCAAACGGTGGCCGCCGCCATGAATGCGCCGGTCATCTTCACCATCGCCAACGACCTCACCAAGATGCAGATCGATTCCAATGTGGCCGAGGCCGATGTCGGCAACGTGGAAGTCGGGCAGAAGGTCGATTTCACCGTGGACGCCTTTCCGTACCGCACCTTTCACGGCGACGTGAAGCAGGTCCGCAACGCCGCCGTCGTTTCGCAGAACGTGGTCACGTACGATGTGGTCATCTCGGTCGATAATGCCGATTTGAAGCTGAAGCCCGGCATGACGGCGAATGTCGGCATCGTCATTGCGCATAAGGAGAGCGTGCTGCGCCTGCCGAACGCCGCGCTCCGCTTCCGCCCACCGGATCTCAACGCCACCCCCGCGCCCTCTCCGGCACCTGGTGGTCCTTCCGGAAGCGGCCAGCCGGCCGGCGGCGGCAAGCGTCCGCCCAGCGCCGGACCGAGGGCCGAAAAGACCCTCTATACGCTGGGCCGCGACAACAAACCCGCGCCCCTCAAGGTGAAACTCGGCATCACCGATGGGATCAGCACCGAAATCCTCGAAGGTCTGAAGGAAGGGGATCTCGTGATCATCGGCGCCACCTTCCCCGCAGGGGCTTCTTCCGCGGCCGGCGGCCCGCCGCGCAACCCGCTGAGCGGCGGGGGCCCGCGCTTCCGCTAGCGCCATGCACCCCGTCCTGCAAATCGAGGCCCTCTGGAAGACCTACCAGAGCGGCGACGTGGAGGTGCACGCCGTGCGGGGCGTCTCCCTCGATGTGCAAGCGGGAGAATTCGTCGCCATCATGGGTGCCAGCGGGTCGGGCAAATCGACCATGATGAACATCCTGGGCTGCCTCGATCGCCCGACCAAGGGCGCCTACCTGCTCGATGGCATCGACGTTTCCCACCTCGGCCGCGACGCGCGGGCGGACATTCGCAATGCGAAAATCGGCTTCGTTTTCCAGGGCTTCAATCTCCTCTCGCGCACCTCCGCCCTCGAAAACGTCGAGCTGCCGATGATGTACGACCGCCAGCGCCGCGTCTCGGCGAAGATCCTCCGCCAGAGCGCCATGGAAGCGCTCACCACGGTGGGCCTGGCCAAACGCTCCGACCATCACCCCAATCAGCTTTCCGGCGGCCAGCAGCAGCGTGTCGCCATCGCCCGCGCCCTGGTCAATCAACCGACCCTGCTGCTCGCCGATGAGCCGACCGGCAACCTCGACAGCCGCACTTCCATCGAAATCATGGAAGTGTTTCAGCGCCTGAATGACGGCGGCATGACCATCGTTATGGTCACTCACGAACTCGACATCGCCCGTTACACCAAGCGGACCATCGTGATGCGTGATGGCGTCATTGTGAGCGACACCCCCGCGCCGCATCGCCTGCTCGCCTCCGAAGAATTGCGCGCGCTCGATCAGGCGCACCAAGCCGTTCAACTCACCGCTGCGCCATGAATCTCGCGACCACTTTCTCGATCGCCGCGCGCGCCCTTCGGCGCAACGTCATGCGCAGCGTTCTCACCACGCTGGGCATCGTCATCGGCGTCGCCGCCGTGCTCACCACGGTGGGCCTCGGCACCGGCGCCAAGATGCAGGTGGAGGCCCAGATTGCCTCCCTCGGGCGCAACGTTCTCCCCATTTGGTCCAACGGCAACTCCTCTTCCGGCGTCCGCGCCGGTTGGGGCGGTTCGGGCAATTTCACCGTCGAGGATGCCCTCGCCATCGCTCGCGAAGTCCCCAATGTCAGCGCCGTCAGCCCGGAAGTCCGCACGAATGCGCAGGTCGCCGCGGGCAACCAAAACTGGTTCACACAAATCCTCGGCGAAGCCCCCGAGTATTTCGATTTGCGCCAGTGGCCGCTGACGGCCGGTGCTTCCTTTGGCGAGCAGGACGTGCGTTCCGCCAACAAGGTCGCCGTCATCGGCACCACCACGGCCAGCCAGATCTTCGGTGACGATGATCCCGTCGGCCAGGTCATCCGCGTCCGCAACGTCCCATTCAAAATCATTGGCCTGATGAAATCGAAAGGCTTCAACCTCTTCGGCCAGGATCAGGACGACGTTCTCATTATCCCCTACACCACCGCGATGAAGCGCCTCACGGGCGACTCCAAAATTCGCTCCATCATGGCGCAGGCCGCCAATTCCGATGTGGAATCCGACGTCCAGCAGGGCGTCGTTTCCCTGCTCCGGCAGCGGCATCGCATTGTTCCCGGCCATGACGACGACTTCATCGTGCGCAGTCAAAAAGACATCACGGAAATGGCCACCGCCACTTCCAGCACCCTCACCGCACTGCTCGCGGGCGTGGCCAGCGTCTCGCTCATTGTCGGCGCCATCGGCATCATGAATATCATGCTCGTGAGCGTGACCGAGCGCACCCGCGAAATCGGCATCCGCATTGCCATCGGCGCGCATGGCCGCGACATCATGCTGCAGTTCCTCGTCGAAGCCGTCTTCCTCAGTTCGCTCGGCGGGCTCGCGGGCGTCGCCCTCGGCCTCGGCAGCGCCGCCCTCGTCGAGCGCTCCATGCAAATGCCGACCTCCATTCCCATCCTCTGGATCATCGGCTCGGTCCTCATCAGTGCCCTGGTCGGCATCTGCTCGGGACTCTACCCCGCCATGAAGGCCGCCGCTCTCGACCCAATCGACGCCCTCCGCTACGAGTAGCGCGCCTGGCCTGGCAATGGGCTCGTTGCACCACTCCCGTCTGTGATCGTCTCAGGCGGACCCGGTGAGTTGCTCGCAGGCGCGAATGGTGTTGGCGATCAGCAGGGCGATGGTCATGGGGCCGACGCCCCCTGGGACGGGCGTGATGGCGCGGCACTTGGGGGCAACTTCCGCAAAAGCCACATCGCCGACGAGGCGGGAACCTTTCGGCACGGTGGAGTCGTCGATCCGGTTGATGCCAACGTCAATGACGACGGCGCCGTCGCGTACAAAGCCGGCTTTGACAAACTCGGGCTGACCAATGGCGGCGATGAGAATATCAGCCGAGCGGCAGACGGCCGGGAGGTCTCGCGTGCGGGAGTGCGCGACGGTGACCGTGGCGTCCCCGCCCGGTCCTTTTTGCATGAGCAGCAGCGCGAGCGGTTTGCCGACAATCATGCTGCGGCCGAGGATGACGACGTGCGCGCCGCTGGTCTCGATGCCACTTTCCAGAAGAAGGCGCTGGCAGCCGAGCGGGGTGCAAGGGACGAGGCCGCCTGGGTCTCCAAGGGCGAGCTTGGCAACATTGACCGGGTGGAAGCCATCCACGTCTTTGCGCGGGTCGATGGTGCGGACCACGGCGCTTTCATCGATGTGTGGCGGGGGTGGTGACTGGACGAGGATCCCGTGGATGGCGGGGTCGGCGTTCAACCTTTGGACCAGAGCGATGAGTTCGTCCTGCGTGGTCTCGGCGTTCAGCTCGTGCTTGATCGAATGCATGCCTAGTTCCTGGCACTTGCGGTCTTTGTTGCGGACGTACGCGCGCGAGGCGGGGTCATCCCCAACGAGGACAACCGCCAGCCCAGGGGTGATGCCGCGCGCCTTCAGCCGGGCAATCGCCGCGCGGGAGGTCTCGTGCGTGCGGAGGGCGATGGCAGTGCCGTCAATGAGGTTCATAAGGTTGTGGTGGTGGTTATGTCGTTCGCCTCGCGAAGTTCGGCGGCAAAGCGGGCGCGGGCTTCGGCGAGGTCGGCATCTGATTCGATCGGAGGGAGATTCTGGAAGGGGAAAAGGGTGACGGTGACTCTGGAGAAGGGCTTGGGAATCCGAAAACGATCCCAGCTTTTCAACTCCCAAAAACGGCTGTACGCCACGCCCACCCGCAGCAGTGGGAGCCCCGTTTTTTGCGCGAGGAAGAGGAGGCCGGGGCTCAATTCGTAGCGCGGGCCGCGCGGGCCATCGGGGGTGATGAAGACATCAGCGCCCTCAGCCAGAAGGCTCTGCAAGGCGAGCAGGGCGGTCGTGCCGCCGCGCGAGGAGGAGCCGCGGACCGCCTCCAGGTGGAAGCGCCGGACGACGGCCGCGAGCAGGCCGCCATCCCGCGAACCGCTGGTCAGCACGACGAGGCGTTGTTTCCCGCGCAGGCGCTCAAAGAGGCGGGGCAGCAGGAGGATGCGATTGTGCCAGGTCGCACAGAGGCAGGGGCGGTGGCGGGCCGGATCGAAGTAGCCGGCGTGATCGCGGCACTCGATTCGCAAGGTGAGGGCGAGCGCGCGGATGAGCCAGGAGACGCCGAGCGAAAGGAGCGCCTCCTGGTTCACTCCGCCCCTCCCGCTTCCGCCCAGCGAAAGGCGTCGGGCGCGGGCAGGCCGAGTTGATCGAGGATGCGCGCGACAAGGCCATCGACCAGCGCCTCGATGGTCTGCGGGCGCGCGTAAAAGCCGGGCGAAGCCGGGAGCAGCACGGCGCCTGCTTCGAGCACCGTGACGGCGTTGCGGGCATGGATGAGACTCCACGGCGTCTCGCGCGGCACGAGGATGAGCCGCCGTCGTTCTTTCAGGAAAACATCGGCGGCTCGCAGGATCACCGTGTCACTCACGCCGGAAGCGATGCGCCCGAGCGTCCCCATCGAACAAGGGACCACCACCATGGCATCGAATTGCGCCGAGCCGCTGACAAACGGGACGTTCATCGACCTGTCGCCGTGTACGTGAACACCCTCTGGGATCTGGAGCGCTCCGAGTTCCTCCGCCACCACCTGGCGGCCGTAAGGGCTGAGGACGAGGTGGACTTCGTGCGCGCTCGGATCAAGGGCGGAGAGCAGGCGCTGCAAGTAGATTGCCCCACTTGCCCCGGTCCCCGCGAGGACGAGCTTCATTGGGGTGACGCAGGCGGACCGGGAACGGCAGGTGGCGCGGGGAACGCCCCCGGCGTCGGAAAGGCGCCCGGTGTGAACGTGAAGGGCGCCTCCTGAGTCTCCTGCCGCGCGAGCGAATCCTTCACCGCAGCGTCCCATTTGGTCCAGTCGGTCCCATTGTTCTGGTTGAGAAAAATTTGCAGGTCGAGCATGGCCTGCTGCTGGTAAGGATGGTTGGGCATCTTGGCGACTTCGAGCAGCGCCGGGAGCTTCACCGCATTGCCGCGATTCATCAGGTCCATCATGAGCGTATCCTCCACTTGCTGCGGCAAGGCGGGGTCGCGCAAGAGTGGCAGCAGAAGCCCGTAGTCTTTGTCGGTGATTAAATTCGCGGCGTGCATGGTCGCCTCGATCTGGCCCTGCGGCGGCAGCGTCGGCAGCAAATTCAGCAGGCGCTTGGCCACCTCCGTGGTGTCGGCTTTGGTCTGGAGAACCCGATTGATGCTCATCTCCCACTCCGTGAGGTGGCCTTCCGTCCCGTAGCCAGCCTGCAGCGGGGGAGGATTGCCAATGACGGCAGGCGGCGTGGGCAGGAAGCTATCAGGACGAATGGGATCTGAGGTTGGCGCAGGGGTGCCGAGTCGCGGCACGGGTGTGGCGGCCACCACGGCAGGCGCTGGTGGCGGCGATTGCAGGAACCAGATCGCCCCAGCCACGACCGCGGCAACGATGACTCCGAAGATCAGGAGGAGACGAGTATTCATGGCAAAAAGGGAAGACGCGCCCCGCAGCATGCGAGACCAGTCATCTCTAACCGGACGAAAGCGCGCGGGCAATAAGAAGTCCGGCGGCCTTCGCCGCCACTCGCCGCACCGTAGAGGCGGCGTCCCCGCCGCCTGTCGTTCCAGCGGCGTCCCCGCCGCCCGGTGCCAGGTCAAAGGCGCGCCGTGAAAAACATCGCCGAGGCATCGACCGAAACGCGCGCCGAGCACGCAGCAGGCGCGGAGCGCCAGTCCCACGATCACCGCGCGCGCCGGGCGTCGGATCTCCTGGAGGAAGGACTGCAAAGCGAATGCTCGCAGCATCAACTTGCAAAATGCCCGGCAATGATCCTCGCAAGGTGCGGATCGCCCTGGCCAACCGCCAGCAGACGACGAATTCCCACGATGACTAGGCGGCGCCCTCCTCATACGGAGCACCGCCAACGTCAGCCAGATTCTCCGCCGCGCCGCGCAGCCAGACGCCCCTCCCGTCAACGAACGTTGACCACCCCATTATCCCCCGGCACCGATAGTTCGCTCGCCTCTCACCTTTCGATGTGGCAGGCTCGCGGTCATGTGGCGCCGCTTTCTGATTTGGACGGTTCGCGTCGGGCTTATCTTGGGAGTCCTGGCCATCGGCTTTTGTTTGTTCGCTCCGAACGTCCACCTCGGAGCCGGCCCGTTTTGGAAGGCGGCCCTGGATGCACAGATGGTGGGTTTCTACTGCCAGCGCTATGCGAGAACCCATGATGGCCGCTTGCCGCCCAAGATCGAGGATCTGGTGAGTCCCGAGAATTTCCCAAACAAGGGCGCCGTGGACCGCACCTGGCTGATGACGCCCGGCGCCTTGTTGCGTGAACTCCCCAAGACCAGCATCATCGCCATCAAGATCGGCTTCGACCCGGGGCAGCGTGGTTTCCGTCTTTTCCTCATTCACGCCGACATGAACGTGGAAGAGGTCAAGCCGTGATGGCGCGGCCTTACGGGAACGAGCTTGAGAAGACGAGTATTCATGGCGGTCAAAGCGGCCATTCTTTTGCAACAAAATAGTATACATTCTCGCCGAGGGACACTCGGTAAGCCGAGAGGCGGGCTCCGCGCTTGAAGACGAAATACTCCGGAGCAACGAAAGCGGCTTTAATGCGCTGACTATTCAAGCTAACGGCTTCCGGGGCTATAGACACGCGGGGAGACGCCGCCTCTCCCAGACGAATGTAAGCAAATAAGGTCACTAGCGTGAATATCACGCGAGCGGATCGGAATTTTTTGAACATTGTATTTTCCAGCAGTGGCCGAGCGTGAGTTCTCGCTCTGCCTCGCCGAGTGATTTGCCCAGTAAGTTCTTTGAGGCGCGAACCTCATCGGGGCCACCATAAACAACCATCTCCTTCTTGGGTAGGATTGTCTCGCGCTCTGCCATAGCAAAGTAGGGATGGTATTAAGGTCAGCGCGCTGGCGAGGAATCTTTGGGTGGCGGGTTGTCAGAAAAGAGCCTTGTGCCGCAGTGTCCGCAGTGATCCGCGGCAATGGCAACCTGAGCGGCGACACCAATGAGAGGCTTGTCGCAAGCTGGGCAGTTCAAGCCAAATTTCCTGGTTTCGCGGCGGAGCAGCCAGCAGAGAACTGGAAGCTGGCCGATGAGCACGACAAGGGTGACGGCGCCGAAAACAATCTGAGAGAGCTTCGATTGAGCGTCGAGTCGGCTGGAGATCACGGCTCCTCCGATAAGAGAGCCGAAGAACAAGACGAGCCAAAGAATACCCCAGATATTGCCGTGCTTCCTGTTGTGCTCGGTATCTTCTGATGAATTCATCTTTGGCCATCATTTGCGTCACGGTCATTCAGATTTGGGCATAGAGGGGGAGCTATTGCTAGCAGCGCCCGGCGTGCGGCCAAGTCCAATTGGTCGGGTCTTCTTCGCCGTGGGGCCAGCCATGCGGAGGGCTCGCGCAGCGGCCGCTAAGCCGGGCGCACTTTTCGCTCGCCAACCGGCGGCGGGCGGGGCTATCCCGTTTTCCATGAAGCTCGCGGAGACTCGTCCCCGCCAGCCGCTCGCGCTCCCCGCCGCCGTCGCCGTCGTCGCGCTCGGCATCGAGCCGCGCTTCCGCGCGCTCGTCGCCTACATCAAAAACACCGCAATTACAATGAGGCGATGGGCCAGGCGCTCGGCATCGAGGGGGCGGAAATACCGGGCCGGATTTCGCCACCTTCGGCCCGTGCTGAAGCTCGAGCACACCGGCGCCGGCGTCATGGTCGGCTGGGGCTGGCAGGGCAGAGCGCCTTCCTCGACCTGCTGGAGCTCGAAGTCGACCGCGGCTCCGGCTTCCACCTCGCTCGCCTACGACACCACGCCCAATTACCTCGACACCACCCCATCACCGTCGCCGCGAAATGGACCTACCGCGCCATCTTCCGCGTCGGCGACGCCCGCGTCGGCCAATGGAGCGCCCCCGTGAGCATCAACGTCGCGCCGTAGCCGGGCGGCGATGCGCCCCCTAGCGTGACGGATGGGATTGGCGAGCGCGGGTGAGGCTTGGCGGCTAAGCGCCGCCGCCCATCTCGCCGCGCCATTTTTGCAGGATCGCGCCTGCCCGCTCACTCCCCGGGCTTTCGATGGCGGTATAAATCGTCCACGCGGTTTCCATCAGCTCCAACGCCCGCGCCAGCTCCCCAGCGGGCCAGAGTTTGATGGCTAGATTGAAGGAGTCGATCGTCTTCACCTCGCTGATCACCTATCTCGCGGTCGATGAGGAGTGCCTTTTCCTGGAACTCGATCGCCTTGCGCGCGTCGCCTAAGTTGGCGTAGGCACTGCCGAGATTGGTTAGGGCGCCGCCCTCCCCACGCCGGTCGCCGATCTCGCGCGCGATGACCAGTTGCTGCTCGTAGAACTCGATGGCGTTGCGCGCGTCGCCCAAGGCGGCGTAGGCGATGCCGAGATTGCCGAGCGCAGTGCCTTCCCCGCGCCGGTCGCCGATCTCGCGCGCGACGACCAACACCTGCTCGTAGAACTCGATGGCCTTGCGCGCGTCGCCCAAGTTCGTGTAGGCGATGCCGAGATTGCCGAGGGCGTTGCCCTCCCCGCGCCGGTCGCCGATCTCGCGCACGATGGCCAGTTGCTGCTCGTAGAACTCGATGGCCTTGCGCGCGTCGCCCAAGTCCGAGTAGGCGATGCCGAGATTGCCGAGGGCGATGCCCTCAGCTCGCCGGTCGCCAGCCAGTCGCGCCGCGTCGCGCTGGGCTTCGAGCCAGGGGATGCGCTGGCGGGATGAAAGCGCAGATCACCAACGTGCGCAACCGCATCGACCAGCGAGACGAGGAGCGTCGCGGACGGAATGTCGTCATGCAATTGCAGCCAAGCAAAGGCCGCCTCGAGGTGGGTGCGCTCGCGATCAAAGAGCTGGAGCACCGGCAATACGTTCTCCCCGCCTGCCAGGTAGAGCCGCTGGGATTCCCCGCCCACCTGCGATGTAGTGCCGGGCGTGGCGGAGGAGCGGCTCCTCGCGCGCGGCGGCAGTCAATCTCGGCTTCGCAGAGGCGCGGATGAGATCATGCAGGCGGAAGCGGGTCTTGTCCGAGTTGCACTCGACGAGGCTGGCAATAACCAGCGCCTGCATGGTAGCGCGCGCGGCGGCGGTTTTCTTTTCCCACACGGCCGCGGCGGCAGGCAAATCGAAGCTGGCGGTGAAGATGGCGAGGGTGTGCCAGGCCGCGCAGGTTTCCTCCGGGAGCAGGCTTTCGCTGACCGCAAACGCCGCCTCGACGGGCGGCAGCTTTCCCTCCCCGTGCCTGCAACCGGGCGAGCAACTCGGGTACCGGGGTCAGGCTTTGGTCATTTCTGATTGCGCGGGCGAAGACTTCGAGCGCCAGCGGCAGCCCGCCGCAATCCGCGCGGCTCGGCGGCGTGCTCCGCCACGCGCGGGGCGAGGCGCTGGAGCAGCTCGGTCGGCCTTTTCCGGCGCGAGGCAATCGAGATCGCGGACCATCAGGCCTGGGATGGTGAAGTGCTGGCGCGAGGTAATGATCAGGAGGCACCCCGGCGGGGGCAGGAGCGGGCGGACCTGCTCTGGGCGTCCGCAGCGTTATCCAGCAGCACGAGGACGGGTGCCGCTTCCGTCAGGACAGAGCGGTAGATGGGGCCTAGTTTTTCCATTCTCCTCTGGCAACTGCCCGGAGTCGGGGCGGAGGGCGCGAATGAAATCGCTCATCACCTCCGCCGGCGCGAGCGGGGCCCGCTGCCCGGCGTCCGCACCGCGCAGGTCGCAGAAAAGCTGCGCCCCCGGGTACCGCTCCGCGAGCGCGTGGGCGAGCATGACTGCCAGCGCCGTCTTCCCGACGCCGCCCATCCCCCGCAATCCCTGGACGGGTCGCGCGGAGATGGTGACTCCGCCGCCCTGCGCGCCGCCGAGCTGCAGGAGCAGCGCGCGCAACTCCTCCTCGCGCCCGAACGAAGGGAGCGGGCGGCGGCGGCAACTGGTGACGGGAGGCCAGGAGCGGCGCGGAGGCTCGCTCGGTCCTGCCGGCTCCGGGCTCTCGGCGGGGTGCATCTTTTTGATGATCGTTTCCAAGTCCCGCTCCACCTGCTCCTTGAACTCTTCCGTGGTCACGCAACTGGCCGACCAGTCCGGGATGCCCGTCATCGGCGGAGAATCGGTCGAAGAAGTCGTCCACGGCGGCGATCTGTCGGCCCTTGCCCTGGGTATCGCCGGGCCGTCGGCAGCGGTAGATCGCGATATGCGGGCGCCGCCTGCCACTCTCTTTCCAAGCCTGATAGGCGGCGTTGAATTCCTCCTCGGTCCCGGTCATCCGCCGGCGGTCTGCTCATCCACCTCGCCGGAAGGAATGCCAAAGCGCATCCACAGGATCCCGATGAAGATGTCCCAAGTCTCGACGGGAAAGTGCTCGAAAATGACTTGCTGCTGGCGGCCCATGCCCGGCGTCACGTCGGGCCAGATGAGGAACTCCACCGGGCAACCGTGCCGCGCTGGAGCTTTTTCTCCAGCGTCAGCAGCGCATCGCGCTCAGGCGTCATGTCGCCGGGGCAGCCGATAAAGACGCGGGAAGTTCGGGGGGCTGTGGGAGGCCATCGTGTAGTGTACCTTTCCCGAAGAGCAACCCGGAAGCCGCAAAGTCAGGCGCCTGCTCCGCCCGGCGGCTCGCCGATCGCACGACCGGCCCTGGTACCCTTTATGCTCCGTCGCCTTCTTCAGCGACGACTCATCACCTGCTGCCGATTTCTTGGTCGGCGA
>CAWBXA010000019.1:0-111392 GCA_963792695.1 uncultured Verrucomicrobiae bacterium
TTGGCTTGCGCAAAAAGCGACTTGAAGGCGCCTTCATCGGTGACGGCGAGATCGGCCAGGACTTTGCGGTCGAGGTCGATGCCGGCGGCCTTGATGCCTTCGATGAAGCGGCTGTAGGTGAGCCCGTTGGCGCGGGCGGCGGCGTTGATGCGCTGCTGCCAGAGAATGCGGAAATTGCGTTTGCGCGTCTTGCGGTCGCGATAGGCCCAGAACTGGGCTTTCATGATCGCGTTTTTCGCGTAGCGGAACAGTTTCGAGCGGCGACCGCGGAAGCCCTTGGCTTTCTCGAGAAGGTTCTTGCGGCGTTTCCGGCTGGCCGGCGAATTGGTAGCTCTTGGCATAGGTACGGTTTGGTTACTTCTTTCGGCGCGCTGTTTTCTGGGGTGTGAAATGATCCGCCGTCTCGCTCGCCAAGAGCGCCCCGCAGGAACGGGGCAGGCGGCTGGATCAAGTCTGGCCGGGTCGGACTAGCCGAACGGCAGACATTCCATCACGCGGGCGACCATGGTCTCATGGACCTGGGCGGTTTTGCCGAGCTTGCGCTTGCGCTTCGAGCTCTTGGAAGAGGCGAGGTGGCGCAGGCCAGGATGGCGGCGGAGGATTTTGCCTGTCGCGGTGATTTTAAACCGCTTGGCCACAGCTTTCTTCGTCTTGCGACGTGCGATGGACTTTGGCATGGGGCGGGCACGGTAGCGGGCGCGGAGGGAAGCGCAAGGAGAATCCGCAAAAGTTCCGTCTTCGGGAGGCGACATCCGGGCTTGACCTTCGCCAGCAGCGTTTCGCGTGCAGGGCGGCGGGCGGGATAGCACGCCGCTCGATTCGTTTTGGACAGCCATGACGAAGCACGCGCCTGAGATCATCTTTGCCAGCGGCGGCAGGAACATCCGCATGGATGCCTATCTTCTGCACGAGGGGAAAAGATCACATGCTCTTGCTCCATGGCGCGTCGGGGCTGTCCGGCGGCAACCGGTACATCCCGCAACTGGCCGGGGCGATGGCGGAGGAAGGGTTTGCCACGCTGGTCGTCCATTATTTTCAAAGCACCGGCACCAGCTACGCCAGCGAAGCGGCCATCTGGCGGCGCTTCAAATGCTGGCTGGCGGTGTACGGCGATGCCCTGCACCATCGCAGCGGAGCGACCGGAGATCAACGAGGACCGCCTCGCACTCGTCGGCTATTCGCTGGGCGCTTTATCTGGCGCTGGCGCAAGCCTCGCGCGACTGGCGAGTCGGCGCCGTCGTGGAATTCGCCGGCGGCATGGACCCGAACTTCGCGGCGGCGGTCACGCGCCTGCCGCCGACCTTCGTCGTCCATGGGCAGGAGGATCGCCCGCGTGCCCTTCGCGCGAGCGCTGGCCCTGGAAGCCCTCCTCCAGCAACTCGGCACGCCTCACGAAACGCGTTTTTATCCCGGCGAAGGGCACCTCCTTTCCGCCGGTGCCGCTCTGGACGCGCTCACCGCCGCCGTGGAGTTCCTCCGCAAATACCTGTCCCTTGCGCCCCATAATCCTCCTCCCTCCTGATCTCCCCTCCGCCTCTCAGTGCAGCATGGCCAACTCGTGCGGCAAGGCCATCAGCCGGGCATCCAGCTCCAAAAAGAAGTCCATGCGCCGATCCGTCTCCTCCTCATCAATGTGCCGCGCCATGATCAGGTGCGAGGCGTAATGGTTGCCCTCGCTTTCAACCAGGCTGGCGTAGAAATCGGCCAGCCCGGAGTCCAGATCGCGCACCCCTTCAGCCAGCAACTGGAATTTCTCGCAGGAGCGCCCCTCGATGAGCGAGCAGACGACCAGGTGGTCGATGACCTGATGCCAGCGCCCTTTGCGCACCTCCGCCATCATCCCGCTGATCCAGGGGCTGCGCTGCGGAGCGGAAAAAGGAATGCCGCGCTCGGCGAGCAAGCCGAGCACTTGGGAGAAGTGCTGCAATTCCTCAATGGCGATCGCGTTCAACTCCCCCACCGACGCATAAAGTTCGGCATACTTCTGCAAATTGAGCGCCGAAGTGGCGGCCTTCCGCTCCAAATGCGCGTGATCCACCAGCACCGCCGGCAATCCTGCACGGATTTTCGGCAGCCAGGAAGCCGGGATCGATTGGCGCCAAAGAGTCATGCCCGCAGAGTACACGGACCACGCGGCCAGAAATGACTGGATCCTTCCAGGCGAGTCGAGATCTCCGACACCGAGCGCGGAGAGGCAGCATTGTCAGGACGGGCGATTCGCCAAAGGTCACACGGCTCCCGCCAGCATTCAGTGTGTTGCAGTCCTGAGAGTTCCGGCGGCTGGGAATCGATCAGCCATACGCAGTAGCGCGCAGGCTTGCTTGAAGAAAAGGACGCGCCAACACTTTGCTCATGCATGCTGAAACTTTGAGGGAGATTTTGCACGCGCAGCCGTTCCGGCCCGTTCGGCATTATTCCGTCAGCGTGGGATTTACTCTGTCGATCAACCGGATTTCGCCACACTCACGCGCGGCGGACAGTCCATCTACATCAACGTCCCGCGGTGGGAAAGGCGAGGGCGTTGCAGGCAGCGTGGACACTGCGTTGATCGAGCGGGTGGAAAAGAGGACCTGCATCAGCGCAACTGAGCGGCAGGGAGCAGATGCGCGGAGGAGCTTTCTTAATCGCCGACCCCAATTCGAGCTTTCAACCACCCAACGGCAATCGGATCGCCATCAACGAGGGAGGGGATTGGGAACCTGGCGGCGCGGCCTACCTACCACGGTTGGTGTCACTTTCCCCGCACCTGATTAAGGTAGGCATCCACTCCCCCATCTGCTTCACCAAGCCAGCCCCGCCTCCGTGCCACTTTGAGATAACCGGCCCGGCTTCTTGCGCCAAAAGCCAAACACGCAAATCCGCCCGATCCTCCTTTAATAACTGCTCGATGGCCTGTTTGATTTCCACGAGGCTGCTTATGCTGCTGTAGGTATATGCAAACCCACGATGGCCAGCCGCTCTCACTTTTCACCGCCGCCTGCTGAGCGTCGTATTCGGCCCAGAACTCGGCCACCGGGCGGTAGGGGTCTTGCCGCCGGTCGAGATGAATTTCAACGTCGGGTGGGCGCGAAGGATTTCGAGGCGCTTGTCGTTTCGACTCCCGGAGCTTTTCCAGCTTGGGAAGATCCAGGAGCGGTGAAAGGTCTTTGGGCTGAGAACTTGATTCCAATTTTTCGATAGGTGTGCCGCGCAGGGGCGAAAGATCGGTTATCGTCTTGGGAAGTTGGAGGAGCTTCAGCGGCTTGCCGCGCAAGGGGGTGAGGTCGGAGATCGGGTTTCCGCTTACCGAGAGGAATTCGATCGGGGCGTCAGCCAGGAAATTGAGATCCCGCATGCCGTTGTTGCCCATTTGAACGTCTGCAAGGGGCGCCCCGCAGCGGCGAAAAGTCGACCATCCCTTCCACGACGCAATTGATCAATTTCAGCGGAGCTCCGCGCAAAGGGGACAAATCAGTCACTCGTGACCCGTTCAGGGAAATCCATTCCAACGGCATACCTTGCAACGGCGAAAGGTCGGCGACTTTTGTCTCGGACATCCCAAGACGTACGAGACGCATTCCGCGCAGAGGTTCCAAGCTGGCGACATTGGTGCCGAGATATCCAGATCGTCGATCGGCAGCCCACGCAGCGGCTCCAGCGTGTCAACGGGGCCAACCGAATCAACCCGAAGCAAACCGCGCTCGTCCACCTTCGCGCCGCCCTTCCCCCTCCCAGCCATTGATCCAGCCGCGCTCGGACAAGCTTCAGCTTGTCCTTCGCGCCGAGCTGCAGCTTGCGGGAAAGGGCCACGGTTTCTCCAGAAGCGCCTACTTTCTGAAGGTGCCCAACAAGCGCTGGCCGATCTCGGGCGGCCAGCCCGCGGACGGCGGAGGGCAGCGAGTGTTTCGATTGTCGGCAGGATCGCGGCGAACTGGGCGTTGGCGGGGTCGCTTTCCTGCGCGAGGCGGATGGCGGCTGCGGCATCGGCGAGGCGATCCATGCCGATGAAGAGCCACGCGCGGCGCCAGTAGCTCGGCAAGTGCGCGGGATCGAGCGCGAGGGCAGCATCGAGTTTGTCGAGCGCGGAATCGAAACGCTGGAAACCGGCTTCGCTCTCGGCGAGCTGGCGCAGGGCGGGCGCCGGCTTTGAGATCGGCGAAGGCTTGCCTGGCCTGCGCTTCACCCCGTTCGGCGCGCTTGCCTTCGAGGACGGCCTTGGTGCCGAGGAACGGCCGACGAGCAGCACCGCCGCAATGCCGATGGACGCCGCCTTGTTGCGCTTGACCAGCAGCGCGGCCTGTTTCCACGCGCCCGCTTTTTCCGCGCCGGTGGCGAAGCCGTTTTGATACGCGAGCAGTCAGCCTGCAATCCGGCCACGGTCCCGTAGCGCGCGCTGGCCTCCGGAGCGATCGCCTTGCGGCAGACGGCCAGAGCGAGTCGGGGGGGCGTCCGCCGGGGAGGTGGGCAGGCTTTGGGCTTCTTTTCGCCCGGCCAGTCCATTTCGCCGCGCTGCACCTTTTCCACGATCTCCTGCACATCCTCGCCGGTGACCGGCGGGCGCAGGTAGAGGAGATGAAAAAGGATCGTGCCGAGCGCGTAGATGTCGCTGCGGGCATCCAGCGTCTCGACTTCGCCGCGCGCCTGCTCGGGGCTCATGTATTGCGGGGTGCCCATGATGGTGCCGGCCAGCGTGCTGCCGGAAGTCCCTCCGGCTGCGCGCGCTCATGACGACGCTCCGGGTGGCTTCCGGTCCCGGCGCGCCTTTCTGCCCGAAATTTTCGCCAGCCCCCAGTCCATGACGAGCACCTCGCCGAAGTCGTCGAGCATGATGTTTTCCGGCTTCAGATCGCGATGGATGACTCCCTTGCTGTGCGCAAAGGCGAGGGCGTCGCAGACCTTTTGAAAGATGGTGAGCAGCGCCGGGAGCGGATACTTCTTCACCGGTCCGGCCGTGCCCGTGGCGAGCAGCTCGAGCACTTTCCGCAGGGTGATCCCGCGCACAAATTTCATCGTGTAGAAGGGCTGCTCGTTCTCATCCACGCCCAGTTCGTGGACGGGCACGATGTTCGGGTGCTCGAGCTGGCCGGTGATCTGCGCCTCCGCGATGAAGCGGAGCACGTCCGCTTCGTCGGCCGAATCGAGCATCACCTTCATGGCCACGCCGCGCTTCGTGGCGCCTGCCGCGCATCGAGGATCGCGCCCATCCCGCCTTGCGCGACCACGCCGCCGATGTCGTATTTCTTCTCCCGCAAAAACTCGTCTGGCAGGATGCGCTTCACCACCGCGACGGCGGGCGCGAGCGAAACATCCGGCGAGGCTTCCGCCTTCAGTCGCCGGAATTCGATCGTGGCCGCGCCAAGGTGGATCTTCTGATTGGGCCACAGCCGCGTCGCCTCCGTGACCGGCTTGCCATTGACCTAGGTGCCATTGGAGGAGCCGAGGTCCTCGATCAGCGGGTGATCGAAATTGACGGTGAGCCGCGCGTGCTGCCGCAACAGCAACTCCCCCGGAACGCAAAGCTCCGCCGCCGGCGAACGCCCCAGCACATACTCACCCGGCGTGAGCTTTCTAATCAATAGCACCTGCCCGCCGTCGTCCCGAATGGTGATTTCCGTCTCCGGGACTTGCATAAGCCACGGGCTTGGTAGGCGAAACGCGGGCGAGAGGTCAAGCGCCGCGCCTGTTGCTCATTGAGACCCGCCTCTCGAAGAGCGCTTGCCCTGAGTCTGCTGCTGAAGGTGAATGCAAACTCCTCAGTGGCACGCCACCCTCATTTGTTCACAGCCGCCTGCTGCGCGTCGTACTCCTTCCAAAATTCCGCGGCGGTGTGATCGGGCAGGTAGTCTGGACCGGGGCCTTCGGTGTAGCCGATATAGCGCAACTTCGGGAGTTTCTTGAGTGGCTCGATGTTTTTGAGACCTTGGGGCAGGATGACCTGTTCCAAAGTGGGGCAATCCAGCAAGGGAGTCACGTCGGTGATCGGGATGTTCCCAAATGGATTTTCCACAGGGCATCCCCCGAATCGGCTCCAGGCTCGTCACCGGGGACCGGTTGACGAGGAGCGGCCGCGGGGTAAGCCGCGCAGTGGTGCGAGATCCCTCACGTTCGTGCCTTGCAGGATCACCTCTTTGACGTTCGCCCAATCGATTTGGGGGAGCAGAGTGAGTGCGTTAGACGAGCATCGCACTCGATGCTGCCATCTGGCAACTGTTTAAAGCCTTCGAAATCAGGCTCTTGGCTTACGCCTCGTCCAGACGAGCCTGCCTTTCCCTCTCCGGTTTCTCCGCGTCGTACTCGGCCCAAAATTCTGCCACAGGGCGGTAGGGATCGTCGTCGAGGCTGATGGATTTCAGGGAGGGATGGGCACGCAAGAGCAAGAGCTTGCCGGATTTCGATAGGCGCAGCCTTTCGAGTTTGGGCAAGGCGAGAAGCGGTGAGAGGTCTTTGATGGGATTGTCATTGATTTCCAACCATTCAATCGGTGTTCCTTGAAGGGGAGAAAGGTCAGTCACGTTGTTTCGGCGAATATTCAGGTGCCGCAGCGGTCGCCCTCGAAGGGGCGAAAGATCTTTAAACCCGCCCATCCAAGTCGATAGGTCTTCCACTGGGGCCTTGGCCAAAAATTGTAAATTGGAACCACTGCTCATCAAAGAAACCCATCTCAACGGTGCGTCTTGCAGTGGTGAACAATCGACGACGCGCGATCCACCTGACGAAAACGACTCAAGCGGGGCACCGCGGAGCGGCGACAGGTCCGAAATGGCTGTCCCGCCAACCTGGATGGTGCGCAGCGGCATTCCCTGAAGTGGCGACAGGTCGATCACCTTCGTGTGGTCGAGGTCAAGATAGGTGAGGCGCATCCCTCGCAGTGGTTCAAGATTGGCTACCGTTGTATTCCCAAGGTGGAGTTCGTCGAGGGGCATGCCTCTGAGCGGCTCAAGACTGGAAATAGGGTGATGATCCAAATTTAGGGAGTTAATCGGAAGACCGCGGAGCGGTTCCAAGGTGGAAAGATCTTTTGGAAATCCGGAGAGAGAGATCGCTCCGCTCGGGAGAATTTCGAGGCGTGGCTTGTCCTTCCCAAGCCACTGATCGAGTCGGGAATTGATCAGTTTTGCCCGCGCTTGAGCATTGAGGCGCAGTTTTCCAGAGAGCGCTCCGACTTCCCCAGCCGCTCCGGCGTTCGCAAGGAAGGAGTAGAGACGGTGAGCGGGTTCGACAGGCCACTCCTCGCCGTTGGGAAGCGCCGCCAATGATTCCACCGTCGGCCGGATTTTGGCCAACTCGGCATGCGAGTGGTCCTTTTGCTCGGCGAGACGGAGGGCAGCGGCGGCCTCCGTGAGGCGATCCATCCCGATGAAGAGCCAGGCGCGGCGCCAGTAGCTGGGGAGGTAATCGGGATCGAGACCGATGGCGGCGTCGAGTTTTTGCAAGGCGGAGTCGAACCGCTGGAAGCCCGCTTCGCTTTCGGCCATTTCGCGCAGGGCAGGCGCTTGCTTCTTTAAGTCGGCCAAGGCTTGCCTGGCTTGCGCTTCACCGCGCTCGGCGCGCCGGCCTTCGACGACTGCTTTCGTGCCCAGCGTGAGGCCAACAAGGAGCACGGCGGCGATGCCAATGGACGTCGCCTTGTGGCGCTTTACCAACAGCTTGATCTGCTTCCAGGTGCCGGCCTTTTCCGCGCCGGTGGCGAAGCCATTTTGGTAGGCGAGCAGATCGGCTTGCAGCGCCTCGACGCTCGCGTAGCGGTGTGCCGGCTCAAGCGCCAGAGCCTTGCGGCAGACCGCGAGGAGCGACGCGGGCGCGCGGCGCAGATCGCGCGCGGGCGGCCACTCGATTGCGCCCAGGCCGGCTTTCTCCACGATCTCCATGGCATTGGCGCCGCTGAACGCGGGGCGCTGAAAGAGCACGTGAAACAGGATCGTGCCGAGCGCGTAGATGTCGCTGCGGGCGTCGAGCGTCTCGACTTCCCCCCGCGCCTGCTCGGGCGACATGTATTGCGGGGTGCCCATGATCGTCCCGGCCATGGTCCCGCCGAGTTCCGGCTCCACGGTGCGCGATGTGTGGACGACCGGCCGCGCCATCGAGGGCGCCGCACTCCCAGGAGCGCGGTCCGCGGCCTCGGCAGCGCGAGACCCTCCCAGGATCTTCGCCAACCCCCAATCCATCACCAGCACCTCACCGAACTCCCCGAGCATGATATTCTCCGGTTTCAGATCGCGGTGGATCACGCCCTTGCTGTGCGCAAAGGCGAGCGCGTCGCCGACCTTTTGGAAAATCGTCAGCAGTACGGCGAGCGGATACTTTTTCACCATGCCCGCCTCGCCCGCCGCCAGCAGCTCGAGCACTTTGCGCAGCGTGATGCCGCCCACGAATTTCATCGTGTAGAAAAACTGATCCTGCTCATCCACCCCGAGCTCATGCACCGGGACGATATTCGGGTGCTCGAGCTGGCCAGTAATCTGCGCCTCCTCCACAAAGCGCGTGAGGTCGCCGGTGTCGCCACTGCCCAGCATCACCTTCATCGCCACGCCGCGCCGGAGCGAACGGTCGTGCGCACTCAGGATCGCCCCCATTCCTCCCTGCGCGACCACCTTGCCGATGGCATACCGCTGCGCCCGCACCTCTTCCGGGAACAGCGTGCGCCCGACCGCCACACTCGGCGCGAGCGACACGCCGGGCGTTTCGCTCCCGCGCAGCCGTCTGAGCGTCACGGTCGCGTCGCCGACCCGCAGCGTCTGCGTGGGAAAAACGCGCAGGCTTTCGTGAGGCGCGATGAGCTGATCGTTCACGAACGTGCCGTTGGCGCTGCCGAGATCCTCGACCAGCCACTCGTCGTAATTTACCGTGAGCCGCGCGTGGTGCCGGGAAGCGAGCGGCGTCTCCATGCGAAAATCGACATCCGCGCCGCGCCCCAACAAATACTCTCCGGGCGGGACGGTCTGGCGCGCCAGCTCCACGCCATCTCGAGTCAGAATGATTTCGGTTTGTGGAATTTGCATGGCGGCTACCTCACGAGGTGCTCACTCAATCAAGAAAGACGCACTTCACCGGCGGGAAGTTTTCGCCCGAGACGAACCAAGGACTGAACCTAAGAGCCGCCCCACAAGCCCCGGAGAGCGCCCGCTTTCGCCGAAACTGTTCTGAAAAGTCTCGATCTCAGCCTGAAAGGCGGGGACCGACGGGTGACGCGCGGATGGACTAAGCGAGAGCGCTTTCGCCACGGTCGCCGCGAGCGGAGCCGGGACCCGGCCGTCGGGTAAATGCGGGAGCGTTTTCCCACGCACAGCCTCTCTCAGCGGCGTCAACTCGCCACGCGCGACTTTGCTCAAGACCTCCTGTGGCACGGCGCCCTCGATCGGTGGGCGCAGCGCCAGGAGGTGGTAAAGAATGGCGCCGAGCGCGTAGAGATCGGTGCGGGCGTCGAGGAGATCGTGCGTACCGTGGGCCTGCTCGGGGGCCATGTATTGTGGCGTGCCCAAGACGTGCCCGGACGTGGATTCATCTTCGGCGAGTTCTTTGCGGACGCCGGTGCGGATCATCGATTGCGCGCCCGCTCCGCTCCCGGGCATCCGGGTGGGATCGAGCACTTTCGCAAGACCCCAGTCCATGACGAGCACTTCGCCGAAGTCGCCGATCATGATGTTCTCCGGCTTTAGATCGCGGTGAATCACCGCCTTGGAATGAGCAAAGGCGATGGCATCGCAGACCTTTTGGAACACGGTGAGCAACTGACCCAGCGGATATTTTGCGAGCGTCCCCGGCTGCCCCTCCCCCAGCAGATCCAGCACCTTCCGCAGGGTAATCCCGCGCACAAACTTCATCGTGTAATAGACCTGCTCTTTCTCGTCCAGGCCCAGTTCATGCACCGGGACGATGTTCGGATGCTCGAGCTGCCCCGTCACCTTCGCTTCCGAGATGAAGCGCATCAGATCGGCCGGCGAACCGCCATCGAGCATCACCTTCATCGCCACCTTGCGCTCGAGCGTAGCCTCCTTCGCATCGAGGATTGCGCCCATGCCGCCCTGCGCCACCACTCGCCCTACGGTATATTTGTTTTCGCGGAGAAACTCAGGCGGCAAGAGCTTGGCCAGCGTCGCGCGCTTCGCCGTCAGCGTCTGCTCTTCGGAAAGCGGTTTCACCACGCGCAGGATGGTGATCGCCACCGGCCCGAGTTGAACCGTTGCCTCCGCCCGCAAAACCGTGGCCACCGTGAGATCACGCCCGTTCATCCGCGTCCCATTGACGCTCCCGAGGTCTTCAATGACCGATTCTCGGTCATCCACCGTCAACCGCGCATGCGCCCGCGAGATGAGCGGAGTATCAATGCGGATATCCGCCTCTGCTCCACGCCCGATCACGTAAATTCCCGGCAGGACGGTTCGTGTCTCCGGCTCCGCGTCGTCGCGGGTGATGGTCAGTTGGACTTGGGAGAGGTTCATGGGACGGGTCCGACTTTTGAAATGGAGGCCGAATCTACTGTTTGACCAATCGCAACCAGCGTTTGCCGTTGAGGCCCCGCAGCTCGACTAATTTCGGCCTGTCCGTCAGCAAGGCGGACGGGAGATAGACCGGGTAAAGCGTGCATTTCGCGACCCCGTCTTCCTCGATCGTTACGACGTTGTCGCTGACCTTAAGCGGATCGTTTTTTGTGCGATAGGGCCGGGAAATCCGATGCCCGCTCTTGAATTCCCAAACGCCCGGTTTTTCGCCGTATCCTGACACACTGGTCCATTTCCCTGAGATTTGCCCGGCACGCAGCGGCTCTGCGTTCCTCGGAGGGTCAATCTTGCGAAGGAAAAGCGACCGTTTCCCATCTTTCGGGCACTTGCCAGCAAACGAGCCATCCGCGTTCCTAGTTAGCACAAAGGTAAAGGCAAAGAAATCAACGTTAGTGAGAACGGAAACCGTGCCGTCTGACTCCACGGCGAAAGCCGTCGAGCCGGTGGGATCGTGACCATCTTTGAGCAGGAAGGCTCCATTCACGTAAGGGGCGCTCCCGTCCCAGAACCCATCGGCCGCCCACAAGCCATCCAGCGCGAGAATCTCGGGCCGGGCTTTTTCCATCGGGGCGGGAAGAAGCCCTGCCGGCGCTGGCTTGGCCGGCTTGGGAATGGTGCCAAAGGGCGGCGGAGTCGCAGTTTCCGAAAGACAAGCAACGACGCTGGCCAGCAGCGCCCAACCGACAACTGAAGACTTTCTCATGTGGGTAGAGTCAAGGTAGGGGAACCTTCGGACAGAAGGCCATCATCTTCGTGCTGCCTGCTGAAACGTCTCAGCGCTTTCTGTAAGCGAAAGCATTTACCAGTTCCATGCCGGAGTAATCGAGCGGCACGTTCTCCACATCGTCAATAAAGCGGCCCGTACTTTCCTCGAGGTGCTCTTAAACGCTCGCGTTGATGGCGTTGAGGAGCAGGCGGAGATGGCCGAAATTGTGGCGGTCCGGAACGAAGACGAGGCGGGGGAGCGCAGCCAATTCCGGCTCGTTTTTCTCCTCTGGCAAGGCGGTGGTCTGCACGATCGGGTCGTTCCCAACGCGGAGGTACGCAAAGTCAGCGTTCAGCCTGGCGAGAGCCGCCGGTTCGAGCGGCTTGCGCAGGCGGATGACCCAGCGCGGCCCGACCCACCGATACGAGTGATAGACGCGGTAAAAGCCGACGACTTCCTCGACCGCCTCCTCGACGCTCTCGACCATCTTGAACAGGTGGAAGTCGTCCGCCGAGACCAGCCCGAGCTTGAGCAGGTAATCGGCGAGGAACGCGTGCCACGTCTTCCAATACGAGCCGCCCGGTTTATCGACCAGCACGACGGGAATGATGCGCGCCTTGCCCGTCTGCATGAGTGTGAGCACCTCGAAGCCTTCGTCCATCGTGCCGAAACCGCCGGGAAAGAGCGCCACTGCGTGCGTCTCCTTCACGAAGTTCAGCTTGCGGGTGAAGAAGTAGTTGAAGTTGATCAGCTTCGGGTCGCCCTCAATCGTCTCGTTCGCCCGCTGCTCGAACGGCAGCCGAATATTGAGCCCGAACGAGTTGTCGCGGCCCGCCCCTTTTTGCGCGGCGCCCATGATCCCGTCGCCGCCGCCGGTGATGATCATGTAATTCAGCTCGCGCATCCGCCGCGCGAATTCCTCCGCAGCCAGTGACTCCGGCTCCTCCGGCCCCGTACGCGCGCTGCCAAAAATGACGATCTTTTTGCGGTCGCGGTACGGCGCGAAAATTTTCGCCGCGTAGCGCAGTTCCTTCAGGGAGCGATTGAAGAGCTTCAGGTCCGCGGTCGTCGTCTGGTCGCGGCCCATCTTGAGCGCGGTGCTGATCATTTCCTCGATCAAGTCGCACGATTTCTCGCAACCGAAGTCGCGCACCAGCGCGGCGATGCGCTCATCGAGCGGATTCATCGCCGACGCTGTGGGGCGGTTTGGAAGTGAGGGCGTTGATGCCGCCGCCGGTGAAGTCTTGCACAGGCTGGGAAAGTTGAAGTGAAGCGCGGAGGTACAGAGAGAGCTTGGAGCTGGCCGCGCACAAGCTATTCTTCCGCGCCGCTCCACCACTTTCACCGCCTGCCTCCATGATCGTCGTCCTCAAACCCAACACTCCCCGCGACCAAATCGATGCCGTCATCGAGGAAGTGCAACGCCTCGGCTACGAAGCGCGCCCGATCTTCGGCGCCGAGCAGACCGTCATCGCCGCCATCGGCGACGAGCGCACGCATCACACGCTCGAGTCGCTGTCCGCGCTGCCGCAGGTCGAGAAGGTCATGCGGGTGCAGAAGCGCTACAAAATGGTCAGCCGCGAGTCGCATCCGGCGAATTCCGTCGTCGATGTCGCGGGTGTGCCGATCGGCGGGCAGAAGTTCGTTCTGATGGCCGGCCCGTGCTCGGTCGAGAGCGAGGAGCAGCTCCTCACCACGGCGCGCGCGGTGAAGGCGGCCGGCGCGACCGTCCTGCGCGGCGGCGCTTACAAGCCGCGCACTTCGCCCTACGAATTCCAGGGGCTTGGGCAAGGAAGGGCTGCGCCTGCTCGAAGTCGCGCGGGCGGAAACCGGCCTGAAGATCATCACCGAAGTCCTCTCCGAGCGCGACGTCGAGCACGTCGCCGCCACGGCCGACATCCTGCAAATCGGCGCGCGCAATGCGCAGAATTTCCAGCTTCTCATCGAGGCCGCCCGCAGCAAAAAGCCGATCCTGCTCAAGCGCGGCCTATCAGCCAAAAGATCGAGGAATGGCTGCTCGGCGCCGAGTACATCATGGCCGAGGGCAACGCGAACGTGCTCCTCTGCGAGCGCGGCATTCGCACCTTCGAGACGTACACGCGCAACACGCTCGACCTCGCCGCCGTCGCCGTCGCCAAGAAGGAATCGCATCTCCCGGTCATCGTCGATCCGAGCCAGGGTTGCGGGCGCGCGGACCTGGTGCGCGTGCTTTGCCAGGGCGCGGTCGCCGTGGGCGCCGATGGCCTGCTCATCGAGGTGCATCCGCATCCCGCCGAGGCGCTAGCGATGGCCAGCAGCAGGTCGATTTCGCCGCGTTCCGACAGCTGATGGACGACCTCCAGCCGATCCTCGCCGCCATGCAGCGCACGCTCTGAGCCTACGGCCTTTGGCTTCGATGTCCGCGCCGGAGACGCTCGCCATCATCGCTGGCAACGGCGCGTATCCCTTCGCCATGGTGGAGGCCGCGCGCCGCGCCGGCGTCCGGCGCATCGCCGCCGCCGCCTTCACCGGCGAGACTGATCCCGCGCTCGAGCCGCTCTGCGACGAGTGTAAGTGGCTGCGCGTCGGTCAGCTCGGCAAGCTCCTCGCTTTCCTCAAAAAGACCGGCGCGCGCCACGCCGTCATGTCCGGCCAGATTCATCCGCGCAACCTCTTCGACCTCCGCCCCGACCTCAAGGCGCTCCTCCTCCTCGGCAAGCTCCGCGAGCGCAACGCCGAGTCGATCTTCGGCGCCATCGCCGACGAGATGACTGCTGTCGGCGTCACGCTTCTCCCTGCGACCAGCTACATGGAGGATTACCTCGCGCCCGCCGGTCTCTTCGCCGGCCCGCGCCTGCGCCAGCGCGAAGAACGCGACCTCCAATTCGGCCTGCGCATCGCCAAGGAAACGAGCCGGCTCGACATTGGCCAGACCGTTGTCGTCAAAGCCGGCACGGTCCTCGCCGTGGAAGCCTTCGAGGGAACCAACGCCGCCCTCGAGCGCGGCGGCGCGCTCGGCCGCTCCGGCGCCGTCGCCGTCAAAGTCGCCAAGCCCAACCAAGATCTCCGCTTCGACGTACCGGTCATCGGTCCCCTCACCCTTGAAGCCGCCCATGCCGCCCGGCTCCGCGTCCTAGGCGTGGAAGCCGGCCAAACCCTTCTCCTCGACCGCCCACGCCTCGCCACCCTAGCCACCGAGTACAAAATCTCGCTGTTCGGAATCTGAGCGACGCTTTCTTTGCTCTCGAAAGCAGACGCCTGCAAAGCTGGTCGCCGCCGATGAAGATGTCATTCCACAAATCTCGTCCCAAGTTGCTCGCGTGCTCGAATTGGATCGTCGCGCTCAATTGGCTCGTGGCAGTCGGATTTTTGTGGCTCTCGTTCCCCACTCCAGGCGTTGCGGAAGGACCGGTCCAGCCATCCACGGAAGCTCCGTCAAAGTCCCCGCACCCGCAGGGAGATCGTGAGATATTCAAAGTGCTGCGAGTCACTTACGGTCTTCGGCACGAGTATCGCATGCGAACGCCCCAAGCATATTAGCTGAGTACCAGTTCCCCATCAATCGGGATCTGGTGGGCCAGCATGGACCGGCGAACCGGCCGTCCTGTTCTCGGGTCAACCGGCGACGCAACACTTTTCCTGCCTTCTGGCAAACTGAGGAACCTGGGTTCCTCAGAGCCTGTCTGGAATATCCGCCTGCTCCTGATCGAAAAACCGCCTAAAGAACCGCACCTTCACTTGAGAATCCCGTCAGACGGCCACACCAACTTTCTGCTAATCAGCAATCCTCTTTACCGAATCAGGTGAACAAATGACCGGTCGCGCAACGTTCGGCGGGAGCTGCTTGGGTGAGGTCACGTGAAAGATCCCCACCCTGTCATCCTCCCGCATTCGTCGCTTCCGCAGCGAGGGTGCCAAGGGTGTGCCAGAGGCGGATGACGTTGCCACTGCCGTTGGGGTGGTTGCGGTTGGTTAGGAAGATGACAAAGGTTTCCGAGGTAGGGTCAACCCAGAGGGAACCGCCAGTCCAGCCCGTGTGGCCGTAACTCCCGGTGGAAAAGTGGTCGCCCCGGGGGCCGGAGTAAGGGGAATCGATGTCCCAGCCCAAGCCGCGTTTCGCTGAAATCGCGGCAGGCGATTGCACGGTTGTCATGAGCTTCACCGTGGCCGGGGAGAAGATTTTCACGCCGTCGGAGGTGCCGCCGCCGAGCAGCAGTCGGGCGTAGCGGGCCACATCCGCAGCGGTGGTGAAAAGACCCGCGTGTCCGGCGACTCCGCCCATGCGACGAGACGTGGGATCATGCACCACGCCGCGCAGCATCGTCGCGCCGATCCACTCGGTGGGCGCGATCCGCAGACGATCTTCGGCCTGCAATCGAAAACGGGTGTCGGTCATGGCGAGTGGCTCATATAGGCGGGTTGCGCAAAAACGCTCGAGGGGTTCGCCGCTCACTCGTCGCACGATTTCGCCGAGCAGAATGAAATTGATGTCGCTATATCGGAAGAGCGTCCCCGGCCGATCGGGCAGCGGTTCGGCGCAAGCCGCCGCCAGCGCGTGCCCTTCTCCCTCCGGAAATGGCCCCAAGCCCGCACGCAGGCCCGAGGTGTGCGTGAGCAACTGGCGCACCGTGATGGCTTCCTTACCTGTCCCTCGAAACTCCTTGAGGTAGCGGCTCGCCGGCGCATCGATCTCTACCCGGCCCTCCTCCACGAGCAGCATAACGGCCGGCGTAGTCGCGAGCACCTTTGTCAGGGAAGCCGCATCGTAGATGGTATCTTCGGTGGCAGCCTCGTGCTCCGGCTCGAGTGCGCGCGCTCCGTAGGCGCGGTGGTAAGCGCGTCCCTCCCGCTCAATCCAAATAACCGCGCCAGGGCAACGATGCTCCGTCACGGCTTGTTCGATGACGCTGTCAATCCGGCGAAGAACATCGGTCTTCCAGCCGGCGGGCGTGGCGGGCGGCTCCGCAGCACATCCGAGCGCGAGCAACCACAAGCGTATGAGAATGCGCAGAGAGGGCGGCACGGCGAAGCCCAAGAATGCTGCGCCCTCAGCGCTCCGGCAACTCGGCGGGAAGCTGCACCTCGAAGACGGTATCAGCCTCGCCGAGTTCCTGGCCGGCGCGTGGTTCGAGGCCGAGCGAACGATAGGCGCGCTCGAGGGCGGCAGGGTTGTCGCGCAGCTCGGGGAAGACAACCACGAGCCGTTGCTTGATCCACTTCCTGGCCATCTGCCGCTCGATGGGGTGCAGCGGCGCCTCGTGGCGAAAGGCGCGCCGGATCAGCTCGAAAACCGCTTTCATGCTCAGGCGCAAAGTAGCACGTCGGCGCGGCGAGGATAGGGTGAAGTGGCCCGCTTCAGCCGCGCCACCCCACGGCGAGAGCGGCTGCGGCGCAGACCGCCAGTTGCAGCAGATAGACACTCGCCGCGGAACCTCTGCCGCGACGGCGCAGGGGAGCGACTCGGTCTTCGCGCAGGCTCCAAGCCAGGGCCGCTCCGAGGAGCAGCCAGGTGACGTAGTTCTGCGCCGGCGGCGAGGCCGGCGCGAGATCGGGCAGGCGCCACCAAAGCCAGAAACCCTTCGCCTTGACGGCCACGGGCTCAAGCGCCACGTCCAGAGCAAGCGTGAGCACTCCGGTGCCGAGGGCAAGCGGGCCTTGCCCAAGTTGCGGCCAGAGCCGCAGCAGAAGATCGCGCCCGCCGATGATGGCGGCGTACCAAAAGAGCGGCAGACAAACCGGCACCGGTCCGATGCGTGGGCCGAGCCGATCCGTAAAATGAATTCGGCCCAATGGCCATCCCCACGCGCTCGAGAGACCAGCCACCAGACCGATGGTGGTAACAACGACCAACAGCCATCGCCGAGCGGTGGCATTTCCATGGTCGCGTGCCGTGCAGCGATGCACGTGCAGCATCGCCAGGACGATCCAGCCTTGATCAAGCAGCGGCAGCAATGCGACCAGCCATCTTTGCCCAGCCGAGCCGGGTTCGCCCACTGCGAGGGGAGGCAGATGCCACAAGCGCCCGCTCCAGGTGAGCACATCCGCCTCGCCCATTCCGGAGCGCCAGAGCAGCGCAATGGCCGCGGTCCAGACCAGGAAAACGATCCAGAGCACCGCCAGCACATTCTTGAGCCTGCGTGAACCTGGAGAGCGGGGCGCGGTGTTCGGATGATCGAGCGGCATCTCCCCATCGAGGCACGTCCCCCACGGCGAGACAACTCCGCTCCGCGAGTTGCGGGACGTGGCACGCAACGGAGCGCCTGGCCGATGACGCCGCGTGTGTGCGGAAGGCTATTCGGGAGGTGGCCGGCGGCGGCGGGATTGAATGAGAATGCCGAGGACGAGGAGAAGGAGCGACACGCCGCCGATCCAGCGGGGCGGCAACGGGGCGGTCTGCGAGATGAGTTGCGCGCCCGCGAGTGAGGAGAGGAAAATGAGCGCCCACTCGAAGACCATCGCCATGAGCAGAGCGCCCAGCACGGCTGCGCCAATGAGGAAGAGCCAGCCGTAGGCGGGATAAGTGGTGAGCGAAGAGCGGAAGAAAAGATCGAGGAGATACGCGCCCGCGATCGCGCCGCCGAGGGAGACGACGGCTTTTTGCACAAAGATGGCGAGCATCGCGCCGAGCACCCCAGCGACGAGGGAGCCAATGAGCACCCAGTCGTGGTACGCTTCGCCCAGAATTTGCGACGCGAGCCGCATCGCCGCAAAGAAGCCGATGGCGCCGATGAAGAGCCAAAAGAGGCGCCGTCCCGCGATGAGCAACGCCGCGCCGAGACCAATCGGCAGCAGAGGTGATTGAGCGATTTGCTCCGAGGTGGAAGGAAGGTGATGCAGCGGCACGAAGGGGAGCGTAACGGAGCAGGTTGGAACGCGCCAAGCACGCGCCGCGGATTATAGTAATTCTCAAAAACGCAGAAGACGGCACGCCCGCTGCTAATATCCTCCACATGATCACGCTTCCTCGCCTCACCACTGACACCGCACACGAGCTGGCGGAGGCAAGCATCGGGTCTGAACACCTCATGGCCACTCCTTCCTGCTACTCGGTCACCATCTTCACTCAGCGCTGGAAAGAGGTGCGCGATTTTTACGTAAATCTCCTGAGCGCGAATGTGGTGAGCGAGCGCACCGAGCGCTACTGCGAAATGGAACTCGGAGGCATCCCGCTCACGCTGCGCCAGTGCGAGTACGGCGAAATGGTCTCTTATTTTCACCTCTACCTTTCGATGAAAGATCGCAGCAATGTCCTCGGTGAACTCCGCCAGCGGGGTATCATCGTAACTTCGGTCGGCCCGTACACGAACTTTCGCGACCCGGAAGGCCGGGTGATCAAATTATCGGAAGAAAAGACATTGGTGGTGTAAGGCGCGCCTGCTGGCTCGGACGGAGGCAGACCGCTTTCGGCTTGCTCGCCATGTGCGGCGGATACTTGCTGCCGGGATGTCCGATGAGCTTGCCGAGCGCTATGAAGCGGTGCCGTACCAGCACGGCGCCATCGCGGAAACGCACCCGGCGCGGCTGGGCGCGATCGGGCGTCTGCATGGACTCGCGACGGCGCCGCCGGATCGGTGCCGCGTGTTGGAGCTCGGCTGCGGGGAGTGTCTGAACCTGCTGCCGCTGGCTGAGCGGCTGCCGAGCTCGGCATTCGTGGGTGTCGATTTCTCCCCGAGCGCGATTGCCCGCGGGGAAGCTTTACGTGTGGCGGGCGGCTTGGGGAATGTGCGACTGCTTTGCGCAGATTTGCGGAATTGGGAACCGGAAGGGGAGTTCGATTACATCATCGCGCACGGTCTCTATTCCTGGGTTCCCCCGGAAGTACGGGAGCGGCTGCTGAGCCTGTGCGCCCGCTTCCTGGCCCCCGGCGGGCTGGCCTACCTCAGCTACAATCTTCTGCCGGGCTGGAGCCTCCCAGGGGGAGTGCGCGCCGTGCTGCTCGGGGAGGTCGCCGGCCTCAGCAAACCCGCCGCGAAAATCGATCGTGCGCGCCAGGTGCTCCAGGCATGGGGCAAGTCGCTGGAGGGGCAGGCTGGCGCCTACCCGGCGCATCTCAGAGAGGTAGTGTCGGACATGTTGCAGAAGCCGCCGGGCCTCTTCTTTCACGATGATCTCGCACCCATCAATGACCCCTGCACCTTTACGGATTTCATGGCGCACGCGAGTCGGCACGGCCTCCACTATGTGGCCGAGGCGCACTATGCCGCGACGGCCTTTGCCAATGTGCCGGGTCCCATGCGTGCAGCGCTGGGCGAGCTCGGGCTCGACCTAATGCAAGAGCAGCAAGGCATGGACGTGCTGTTTCAGCGCTGGCTGCGCAACAGCATCCTGGCGCGAGCCCAGCCGCCCGTCCAAACAGGCGGAGCTTGGGAGGCGCTGCGTGCCACGGCCGTCGGTTTGCGCGCCGGCTTTTCGGTGCGCCCAGCCGCTCCCGCGGAAGGCGCTCCTTGGGAGCTTGCCGGCCCGCGCGGAGTCGTGGCGACCACGGTCGAAGCTTCGGCGAAAGCGTTGCTGGCAGCCTTGGCGCAAGTTGCGCCGGAGCGGCTCCCCTTCGCCGCGCTCCTGGCAAAGGCCTGCGAAATTATGACGCCGCACGCGCTGGCCGCCGCGCCCACGGAGGCGCTGGCTCAGGATTTTTTCGGGCAACTTCTCGCCCTCGACGCGGTGGACCTCCTGCTCGCGGGAGGCGGCGACTGGCTTCGCCTCTCGCCCGCGCCCGCGCCGAGTCCCTTGATGAAGCTGACTGCCGCCCGCGGCTGGCCTGTGACGAACCGCTGGCATGAGCCGGTCGGTCTCACGGAAGCCGGTCGCCATTGGCTCGCGGGCGACCATCACGACGGCAATCCAGCCGCCCTGGAGGCAGGCTTGCTGGTCTAAGCTGGGCAAGTTCGACTTGTTCGGTTCAGCGAAGTCAGCATCAAACGACCGGCGTCCAGCCTTCCCGATATTCCCGGCTCCAGAGTTTTCGCACGAGCGGATCCTCGGCTGGGCGTCGCGTCTTTGGATCCAGCATCACAGGTCGGCTGGTGCGCCAGGCGATGTTGCCCAAGTGACAGAGCAGGGCGCTCTGGGCTCCATCAGCGATTTCGGCATGGAGTTGCCCCTGCCCACGGATCGCGTCGGTGAAGTTGCGCAAGTGCGGCTCATGCCCGCCCGCGCCGACCCCGCGCGCGGTTTCTTTGCCCTGCAGATCGTACACGTGGTAGGCCGACCCGCTGATGAGCAAAGAGCCGCCTTCACCATAGAAGGCGACATCGTACTTCGGGTCGTTGAGCGTGCGCGCGGCCCAACTCCGCGCCTCCCAGGTAATCGTCTGAATCCCCTCGCGTCCGACGAAATCGAAGGTGGTCACCTGCGCGTCCGGGGTCTCCTGGTCATCGCGGAAGCGGACTTTGGCGCCGCCGCTGGTGGTGCGATTGGGCACGTCGAGCCCCATGCCCCAGCGGCAGAGATCGAGCAGCGGCAGGCCGGTGTTGCCCAGTTCGCCCGTGCCCCAGTGCCAGAACCAGTGCCAATTGTACGGCACATAGTTGTCGTGGAACGGCTTCTCGGGGGCTGGCCCCTGCCACAAGGACCAGTCGAGCGTGCGGGGGACTGCGGCATTTTTGCCAGCTCCGATGGAGAGGCGGTTATTGAAGTAGAGCGCCTTAGCCGAGAAGAGGTGACCGATGGCACCCTCCTTCAATTTGGTGATCGCTTCCTGAAGGACGGGCCAACTGCGCCGATGAGTGCCGTGCTGGATCAGGCGCCCGTGCCTGGCCGCGCTGGCCGCCAGCCACTCGCCCTCGTCCGGCTGATGCGAGCAAGGGGTCTCCACATAGACGTGCTTGCCAGCGGCCGCTGCCAGAAGTGTGCCGGGCGTGTGCCAGTGATCCGGCGTAGCCAGGACCACGGCATCGACGTTTTTGTCCTCGAGCGCGCGGCGAAAATCAGGCTCTCCCTTGGGGCGCGCCCCTTTTTGAGCGACCTCTGCGAGAGCCTTGGCGAGAAAGTCGCTCTCGACTTCACAGATATAAGCCAGCTCCACCTGCGGCATGCTGGCGAGGGCCAGGGCTAATTCCGCTCCATGGCCGGGACCGCCGGTGAGCGTCCGCGAAGCTCCGACCACGGCGACGCGTACGTTGGAATTCGGCGTCTGGCTGCGCGCGATCGCCGGGAAAGCGAGCGCGGCCGCGACGCTGCCCGCGGAAGAAAGGAAGTGGCGGCGTTGCATCTGGCGGGAGGGGAGCAAAGCACGAAGACGGCTCTGCCGCAGCCCTTTTCGGGTGCAGCACCGCCTGCCGGTTCCGCCTCTGCCGCCGCGGTTCTTCCCCAAAAAACATTGGTCGCCGCCGCGTTTCCTGATTTGTTTCGCCTCCCGATGAAAATCTATGTCGATGGCGCCTTCCATGGCGAAGAAGAGGCGAAGGTCTCCGTGTTCGATCACGGCCTGCTTTACGGGGACGGCATTTTTGAAGGCATTCGCATCTACAACCGGCGCGTCTTCCGGCTCACCGAGCACCTGGAGCGGCTCTGGGATTCGGCCCGCGCCATCTGCCTCACGATTCCGCTGACGCTTGCCGAGATGGAAGCCGCCGTGCTCGAAACGGTACGGCAGAATGGCCTGACCGATGGCTACATCCGCCTGGTAGTGACGCGTGGGAAGGGCAATCTGGGGCTTAGCCCGGATCGGTGTCCGCGTGCGTCCGTCATCATCATCGCCGCGACCATCCAGCTTTATCCCGCCGAAATTTACGCGAGTGGCATGAAGATGGTGACCTGCGCGACGCGCCGCACTTCGCCGGCCGCTCTCGCCGGCCGTGAAGTCGCTCAATTACCTCAACAACATCATGGCCAAAATCGAGGCGAACCACGCCGGTGCCGATGAGGGGTTGATGCTCAACGAGCAGGGCTACGTGGCGGAATGCACGGGTGACAATCTTTTCATCATCAAGCGGGGCGTGGTCAGCACGCCACCGATCTCCTCCGGTGGTCTCCGCGGCATCACGCGCGACGTGGTCTTCGGCATCTTCGCGGAGCTTGGCATCCCGGTGCGCGAGGCGGAATTGACCCGGTACGACATCTACACGGCGGACGAATGTTTTCTCACCGGGACGGCGGCGGAAGTGATCGCGGCCATCGAACTGGATACGCGGCCCATTGGCGCCGGCGTGCCAGGGCCGATTACGCAGCGAGTGATCGCGCGCTTCCGGGAGATTGCGCGCTCCACCGGCACGGCGATTTAGCCCGCCTATTTCATCCACGGAATTGAGGCGCGGCACCGCCGCGCAGGCGCGCGCCGCTTCCCTGCGCCGCTGCCTCCCAGTCTCGCCCTTCGCAATCTCGCCTCCCGCAGACTGGACGTGGCCCGCTTCTCGCGGCACTTTGCGCCCATGGCCAATCTCAACGCTGCGATCAAGTTCGATGGGAAATGGTTTGTTGCGCGCTGCCTCGACCTGCCCGTAACTTCGCAAGGGTCCACGATCGTAGAAGCCAACGCGAACCTCACGGAAGCCATCGAACTCTATATCGACGCTTGGGGGGCGGACGACCTGGAGACCTCCGTGGGCGAGCCTGAATTGGCCAAGCTCGAAGTGGCGGTATAAGCCGGCTGCCCGATGTCTCCGGCGCCAAACTCGTCAACGCACTGCGCAAGGCGGGCTTCTCGGCGCTCCGGCAAAAGGGCAGCCATGTCTCGATGGAAAAGAAGGACGCCACCGGCCACTGGCGCACCGTCGTTCCTATGCTGAGCTCGCCCGCGGGACGTTGCATGACATCCTGAAGCAATCCGGACTCACTCGAGACGACCTAACGAAGCTCCTGTGAGGTGAGTTGAAGTTCGACAGCCGGAGCACGTGGCGCTCCGGCCGGGGAGACGGAACCCGCCCAGCGGACAGTTGCCTGATCCGGCCCGCCACTTTCTAACCGGACAGAAAATCCGTGAGCGGCGCTGCGCGCTCGGGCTGCATTGCCGGCGATCTTAGGCGCTGGCGAAGTTCTTTTCGGCCTGGTCCCAGTTCACCACGTTCCAAAAAGCTTTCACGTAGTCTGGACGGCGGTTCTGATAGTGCAGGTAGTAGGCGTGCTCCCAAACGTCGAGGCCGATGACTGGTTTGCCTTCCAGGCCGGAGACAGCTTTGCCCATGAGCGGTGTGTCCTGGTTGGGCGTGGAGCCGATCTCAACCTTGCCGCCATTCGCGACGAGCCAAGCCCAGCCGCTGCCGAAACGACCGAGCGCGGCGGCGGTGAACTTCTCCTTGAACTCATCGAACGAGCCGAACGCCGCGTTGATTGCCTCGGCGAGTTTGCCGGTTGGCGCCTTGGCGCCGCCTGGCGTGAGAAGCGTCCAAAAGAACGAGTGGTTTACATGGCCGCCGCCGTTGTTGCGGACCATGGTGCGAACGCCTTCCGGCACCGCTGAAAGGTCAGCGATGATCTCCTCCGCCGATTTGCTCGCCAGCTCAGGCGCGGATTCGAGCGCCTTGTTGAGATTTGTCACGTAGGTGGCGTGATGCTTGTCGTGGTGGATTTCCATCGTGCGCGCATCAATGTGCGGCTCCAAGGCATCGTTTGGGTAAGGGAGTGGTGGGAGTACTTGGGCCATAAGAGAAGTGAAGGAAGAGGAGGTTGGAAGAACCGCCGGACTAGGGAATCGCGTCGAGGGTGTCGAATGGCCGCGCGCTTGGCAAGCCGCAGACTTGCGCTTTTTCCAGACGATCCTCAGAGGCCGGGCTTCAGTGGTAAGTCTCCGCGGGAGCGGCCTGGGGCGCGTGGCCACTGGGAATGGCGAGGACCTGGCCGATCGGCAGGTGCTTCTCATCCTGGTCGCCATTCGCTGCCTTGAGGGCAGCGACGCTCACACCATAGGTGCGCGCGATGGAAGAGAGCGTGTCGCCTTTCACCACGGTATGAGTTCGGCCGGCGACGTGCGGAGCGGCAGGTACGGCGGCAGGAGACGGGTGCGACTTTGAAGGGGGAGCGGCTCTAAACTGGTGCAGGGGAGCGCTCGGCTCCGCAGCCTCGCGATGGTGGCCGCGAGCATAGCCGGCCAGCGCAGGATCGATCTGGACGATTTTCGCGGCGAGCCGCTGATCGGCCTCTTCGTAGGCGGCTCGCACGCGGGCGTCGCGCAGCGCGATGGTGCGGACCTGCTGGTATTCCTGCTCCTGCGAGGCCGCGCGGAGGGAAGCGGCGCCGCCGAGTAGAAGGAACGAGAAAAAGAGAATTGAGCGCGGTGAACGTGCGGGCATGGGAGGGAGTGAAGCGGCTCAGTAGATTTTGATGTAAGCCTTTTTGCGGAGCTTATCGATCCACTCTTGCTGTTGGCGCTGCCGCTCGTTCATGGCGAGCTTCTTCTCAATCTCGTCGTGCACCTCGGCGAACGGCTTGGTGACCCCAGGTTTGCGCGCCTCGCAAAAGAGCAGGTAATAGCTGTTCTCCAGTTCCATGATCTCGCTCATGCGACCGGGTTTCAGGCTGAAGGCAATCTTCGTCAGCGAATCATTCAGCGTCTTGCGCGAGATCCAGCCCCAGTCGCCACCTTGATCCTGGTTCACCTCGGAGTACATGCGCGCGAGATCTTCGAACGGCGCGCCCGCGGTAATCTTCTCGCGGATTTCCTGCATCATCGTGCGGCGTGAGGTGGAATCATTGGCCCCACGCCGGAGCACGATCATGCGCAGCTTCACCTGCTCCTCACTGGAATAGGCCTCGATGTTTTGCTGATAAAATTCGCGAATCTTAGGCTCAGGAATAAGGATGCTCGCCTTGGCCTGCTGGCCACGCATCGCCTGGACGATGATGTCCTCCTCTTGCTGCTGCCGGAAGCGCTCCATCGTGTACCCCTGCGCCGCGAGGGTGCGAATGAAAGCGGCGCGGTCATTGCCAAACTGATCGCGAATGAGCGACTCGATATGCTCATCGATGACGTGCGGCGGGATTTGCGCGCCGTGCTCCTTCTTCATCTTGGCGAACTCCTGCAGGATGACCTGCCGGTCGATCAGTTTGTTGAGCGCGGCGAGCCGGATTTTCTTGATCTCTTCGACCTGGGCTTCGCCCTTGAGATTCTGGCGGGCCGAGTTCTCCGAAGGAGCCACAATTTCGCGGACCTGCGAAAAGGTGATAACATCCGTATTCACGACGGCGGCGATGCCATCGAGCACCTCCTGGGCGCCCGCGCGACGGGGCAGCGTAGGCAGAGCGAAGGCGCACGCGGCCCAGAGCAGCGAGCGAATGAGAAGACTTCGGAAACGGATCATGCGAAGAGTGACGAACGCGACGGCCAAGCTATGACGGGCAAGTCCAAAGTCAAGGGGAGCGCTGGAGCACGGTCGGGTGGCGGAAGGCGGGGTTCGGCGCGGGATAGTCGAGGGTGCAGTGCAAGCCGCGGCTTTCCTTGCGGATCAGCGCGCTATCGACGATGAGCGCCGCCACGGTGCAGAGATTCCGGAGTTCCAGCAGGTCGGTGGTCACTTTGAAGTTCCAGTAATATTCCTGGATTTCGCGCTCCAAATTGCGCAAGCGGCTGGCGGCTCGCTGGAGGCGTTTGGTGGTCCGCACGATGCCGACGTAGTCCCACATGAGGCGGCGGATTTCGTCCCATGTATGATAGATCACCACCAGCTCGTCCACATCCTGCGCTTCGCCGCTAGTCCAGGGCGGCAGTTCGGAAAGAGGCAGTGGCGCCGGCTGGAGTGCGGCCTTGTCAGCGCACCGATGCGCGAGAACGACCGCCTCGAGCAGCGAATTGCTGGCGAGCCGATTGGCGCCGTGCAAGCCGGTGCAGCCAACTTCGCCGATGGCAAAGAGCCCTGGCAGCGACGTGGCGCCCTGCACGTCGGTCAGCACGCCGCCGCATTGGTAATGCGCCGCGGGCACGACCGGGATCGGTTGCCGCGTGATATCTATGCCGTAAGCGAGGCAGGTCTCGTAGATATTGGGAAAGCGCTCGCGCACGAATTCGGCCGGCTGATGCGTAATGTCGAGGTACACGCAGCGGGCCCCGGTCCGCTTCATCTCCGTGTCGATGGCGCGGGCGACGATGTCGCGCGAGTCGAGTTCACGCCTAGCCGAATAGCGCTCCATGAAGGGGCGGCCGTGCTGGTCGACGAGCCGCGCGCCTTCACCCCGTACCGCTTCGGAAATGAGGAACGAGCGCGCCTCGGGATGGTAGAGGCAGGTCGGGTGAAATTGGATGAACTCCATGTTGGCGATTTTCGCCCCGGCGCGCCACGCCATCGCCACGCCGTCGCCCGTCGCGATGGAGGGATTCGTCGTGTAGAGGTACACCTTGCCGCAGCCGCCCGTGGCCAGGATGACGCGATCCGTACGGAAGGTGAGCACCTCCCCGCTGGTCTCGTTGAGCACATAAACTCCGGCAACGCGATCCTCCGCAGCGAAGCCGAGCCGCGCGCGGGTGATGAGATCGACGGCCATGTGCTTCTCGAAGAGGGTGATGGACGGATGGTGCTCGAGATTGGCGAGGAGCGCGCGCTCGATCTCCCGCCCGGTCACATCGCGCGCATGGAGGATGCGGCGCTTGGAGTGGCCGCCTTCACGACCAAGATCGAGTTCTGCGGCGCCGCTGCTCCGCGCCCGCTCGTCGAAGTGGACGCCGAGCCCAATCAGCTCCTGGATTCGCGCGGGCCCATCCGCCACAATGTCGCGGACGACTTCTTCCTGGCAAAGACCCGCGCCGGATTCAAGCGTGTCGCGCACGTGCAACTCAAAGGTATCTTCGGGTGAAGTAACACTGGCAATGCCGCCTTGCGCGTAAGCCGTATTCGACTCGCCCTTGCTGCTCTTGGTGATAAGGGCGACGCTGCCGTGGCTCGCGGCGCGCAGGGCGAAAGAAAGCCCCGCGATGCCGCTGCCGATGACGACATAGTCAAACTGAGGCATGGCTGGAACGAGAAGGGCAGTCAGCGGATCCGGGGCGAAGAGCGGACCGAAGAAAATGCCGGGCTTGGGATTACTCCAGCCGCTGTAAAGCCGGGAGCTTGTAAGTCTTCGCGAGGATCGCTTCGCTCTCGGCAATCAAGGCGGCGTCGAGGTAAATGATCGAAGGGTCGCTGGCCAACTCAATCTTATGGAACCCTCTGACGGCCTTGGCCAGGGCGCCGGGGATATCGGCCAGCGTGCGGAGCTCCACGCCATTGATCCTGGTGACGATAAGTTGATTGAGTTCCTCATATCCGACGGTGGCATCAGTCGGCAGCACGCGGTTGAGGAAAATGACTTTGCGTGCACCGTCCTGACCGAATTCATTTTGCTGCCGGTCGATGAAGACCAACTCTTCGGGCGCTTTTTTCCACCAATCCGTCCCCCATTCGCGGAGATATTGGCGAGAGAGCTCCTGCAAGACCAAGCCGCCCAGAATATAGAAGTGCGGCGGTTTATCGAAAGAGTAAGGCGCGCTGAGAAACTGCTCCGGCGGCCGGTGGGTGAGCGTCACGCTGCACTCCTTTCGTTCTCCGTTGCGAAAGAACGTGCAAGGGACAGCGTCCCCCACGTAGTGCCGGGTGGAGAGCAGATGGGTGATGGCAATCTTGCCGTAAGTCGGATCGTTGTAGTTTCCGTCTTGATCGATTGGCTGATCGTCGAAGCGCAGAATGACGTCGCCGACCTGGATGCCAGCGTGTGCCGCGGGACCATCGGGCAACACCTCAGTGACATAGACGCCGCCGGCGTCGCCTTCGTGCAAACCCGCAAAGCGGCGCAATTGCGGGTCGCGCGTGCCGGAGGAAGCCATCCCGATGCGGGGCACCCCCTTGTACGGCCGCTGCGCGGCGTCATGCAAAAAGTGCTCGATGACCGGCGCGGGAATCGCATCCGCATTGGAGCTTTGCGCATCATACCGCGCCAGCACGCCGACCAAGCGGCCCGCCTTGACAATGGGCATCGTGTAAGCGGCGTCGCGGAATTGCAACGCCACGGTGACGCGGTACATGAGCAGCGGTCCGTCATCCAGCGGGTAACGCGAGACATCCGCCGTGGTCATCACGCCGCGGGTCACGATCAAGTTGCCATTGGCTTCCAATTGCCAAACGGCCAGCTCGTCGCCCACGGTGGCGGTGGCCAGTTCCAGAGGCTTAAGTTTCGTCAAGAAAGCCGGCTCAGCGGTTTTCAACAGCGCCAGGTTACACTCGTAATCAACCAAATCAACCGTGGCGGGCACCTTCTGTCCATCCGCGGCTTCCAGTTCGATGAACGTCGCGTTGCCGACCAACTCGGCCGTTACCAGCACGCGCTCATCGGCCAGCACCGATCCGATGGCGCGCCGGGAGTAAGGCGTGCGCTTGCCCCAAGGCCGGCGAAAGTCGTAGGGCTGGCTGGTCACGTTCACCCGGACGATTGAGAGTTGCCGCGGCGCAGTCACTTCCACCGTTTCGGCGGCCCGGAGCGCTGGAATTATCAGAAAGAAGAAGCCGGTTAGGAGAAGGCGAAAAGACATGGGATCGAAGAAGAAGACTCAAGAACAAGCGGTCGGTGCGAACAGGTTAAGAGGCGGGGGTCTCTTCCAGGTTTTGTTCCGCCAGGACATTGTACCGGCTCTTGATCCGTTCACGCGCGGCCTCGACTGCCGGGCGTTCGAGCACCAACGGGCGAAGGTTGCCCAGAAACTTGATCACGAAAAAGTCCGGCCTTTGGCTGAAGGCATCCGCCATGTCGCGCAAGGTGTGGATTTTGCGATCGTTAATGCTATCGACGATTCCCTCCCGGAACTCACTGAGATAAGTGTTAATCGGGTCCGGCAGGATATAAGAAAGCACGATCAACTCGGGATGCTCCTTATAGACCTCTTTGTTCACAAATTGATCGAACAGGTATTCGATTCGCGGGTTCTCGAAGCGATAAGCCGTCATCAGGTTGCGCGAAAGCGGTTGAAAAAGCAGCCCACCGAAGAGCACATAGGTCGCCTGCACATCATAGGTCGCCGCTTGCATGATGTACGGAAAGGCGCGCTCAAATTTCGCGGAGAGTTCCAGCGGCTTGCCGTCCCGCAACACGGAGAACTGGATGGTGTCGCCCAGAAACTTTCGTTCCGCGACTTCGCCCATTTGCACCCGCTCGCCTTCGAGTTCAACTGAGCCATCGCTCGCGACTGCGCGTCCATCCAACGCCACAATTACGTCACCGACTTGCAAGACCCCCGCGCAGACTCCCGCGGAGGAGACGTTCGTCACCAGGATGCCGCGATCATCCTCCGGCAAGCTGAGCGCCTTGCGCATGGCGGGATTGAGCGTGTTGAAAGTGCCGATTGATAAGTCCATGTAGCGGTCGTAGTGCCCGTCTTCTATGTCTTTCAAGAAGTGGCGGATGACCGGCGTCGGAATCATGTAACCAACGTTTTGCGCGACATCGCCCGAGAAGCCTTGGAACGCCACGCCCACGACTTTGCCCTCTTGCATGACCGGTCCGCCGGAGTTACCGGGGTTGATGGCCGCGTCGATCTGGATCGTTAGATGTGAGTCGATGACCGAATGGGAATACGGGCGAAAGTCAACGCGGGAGACGACGCCGCGGGTGACTGACAGACGCTCGCCTCCAATCGGGTAACCGAAGACCGAGACGCTCGTCTCGATTTCCGGGATTCCGCCGAGCGGCAGCGGCTGCGTGTTGTTGAAAAACGACGTGTCTTTCACGCGGACTACCGCGAGATCGCAATCGTGCGCGATATGCTCGACGACGCCGATGTACTTTTTCGGGTCGTTCTCCTTTTCCAAGGTGAGGAAGCGCGCGTTGCTGACGACATGAGCATTGGTCATGACCCGCCCGTCGCTCACGACCCATCCCGTCCCCGAGCCGCCGCCCATCGGACCGGGCAGCCATGGAGTACGGTAGTTCGGATCCTGCGCGGTGTTCGAGATGCGGCAGAGGCTCTTGCGAATGACGCTCTGCTGGGCAGCGACAGGGAGCGTGAAAACAACAAGGCAGAACAGCGGAAGAACAGCACGCGAAAGACGGCGGAGCATGGCGACGGAGAAGATGAGGCGGACGCGCCGTAGTGCAAGGGCGGAGTAATGAAGCGGCTGGGCGGGGGAGCGAAAATTGTCCAAAGCAGGCGCGGTCGCGCTATTTTCCTTCCAGCCGATCCGCACGTGAGCGAAACGCCTTCCGTCAATCCGAACAAAGCTTTGATGCTGCTGATGACTCAGCACCAGCGGCGCATCTTTGCGTATATCTATACGCTGGTGCCGGATCGTCATGACGCGAACGACCTGCTCCAGGAGACCAGCCTCGTCATCTGTGAAAAGTTCCACGAATTCCGTCTCGGCACGGACTTCGTGGCTTGGGCTTGCCAGATCGCGTACTGGCAGGTGCGGCGCGCGCGGCAAAAATATGCGCGCGCCAAAGTGGTCTTCAATCAAGACGTGGTGGACGCCGTCGCGCATACCGCGGCGGAGTTGGTGCCCGAGCTGAGCGAGCGGCATGAGGCGCTGGTGCATTGTCTGCAAAAACTGCCTGCGCGTGACCGCGAGATGGTGCTGCTACGTTACGAGCCGGGCAGCGGCGTGGAAGAGGCGGCGCGGCGTGCGGGCCGTTCTCTTGAAGCGGCGTACAAGGCGCTGGGGCGCATCCGCAAGCTCCTGCTCGATTGCGTGACGCACCAACTGGCGCAGGAGGAGCCGGCATGAAGCTGACGGACCCTGAATTGCTCGAGCTGAATGAGCTTTGCCAACGGCTGATCGACGGCGTGGCGACGCGCGGCGAGCAGGCCGCCTTGCAGGCGCGGCTCGCCAGCTCCGAGGAAGCGCGGCGCTTTTACGTGCGCACCATGGATCTTTCCGCGAGCCTCTTCGGGTACGCCGGGGAGATGCAGAGCGAGACGCCCGACCTGCCGCGCCACAGTTTGGGGCACGAGACGCTCGCTCCCGCGCTCAGATGGACCATCGGCGGATTGGCGGCCGCGGCCTGCCTCGCCGTGCTCCTGTGGCACGGCGGCGCGGGGTCTCCGCACGCCACCAGCGACGCGCCGCCAGCGCCCGATAACGAGGAGACGGTCGCTTCTCTCTCGGGCGGCAAAGATTGCCGCTGGACCGGGGCAGCCTTGTCGAGCGGGCAGGAGTTGCGGCGGGGCGAGAGGCTCGAGCTGGCCAGCGGCGTGGCGGAGGTGACTTTCGACTCGGGCGCCGAAGTGGTCCTCGAAGGCCCTGCTTTGCTCGAGGTCTCTTCGGCGTGGGAGGCCGTGTTGCGGCGTGGCACGTTGAAGGCGGTCGTGCCGGCGGAAGCGGTCGGCTTTCGGGTTTCGCATCCCCAAGTTGAGGTGGTCGATCTCGGCACGGAGTTCTCCATGGTCGCGGAGGAAACCGGCGCGGCGGAGGTGTTTGTGCTAAAGGGGGCGGTGGAGGCCAAGGCAGTCGAGGCGGCGGACGTTCCGGGCGCGCCGGTAGTCCTGCACGAGGCGCAGGCGCGCCGGTTTGCGCGCAACGGGAGCTCCGAAGTGCGCGATCATGATGGGAAGCTCGCCCGGCTTCGGCACAAAGTGGCGCTCGAACGCTTCCGGCCCGCCGCGCACTACCTCCATTGGAGCTTCGATGAAGCGAGCGGCCGCGTCGCTCACGTCGAAGTCGTAGGCGGCGCGGCTGGCGACTTCGATGCGCGGATCGAGGGCGATTCGGGCGCGCTCGCCGGGGCTCACGTCGCCGGCCGGTGGCAGCGGGCACTCGGGCTCAGTGAGCAGGTCGCCGCGCGGTCTTCCCTGGAGGATTGGGCGCACGCTGGCCCGCGCACGCTCGCCTTTTGGGTCAAAGTTCCCGCTGACAGCTCGTTTTCGGAAAGCGGCGCGCTGCTCACCTTGCCTGGCTCGACCACCCCAGCGCACGCGCTTTCCCTCGGCTGGAATCGCCAGCCCGCGCAAGGCCCTGTCGGCGCTCTCCGTCTCGATTCTGGCCATGCCTTCGCCGTGGCTTCCACTCCGCTGCGGGACGACCAGTGGCATCATGTGGCAGTCGTGCTCAAGGCAAATCCACGTCACATGGCGAAACTTCAGGTGCGCGAATACATCGATGGCCGCTTGGAGATGCTGTCCGGGCATCGGGGAGGCGGGCGCCGCGATGGCGCCGCACCGACTCCCGAAGCAGCCCTCTGGCTCGGGCGCTCGCCGGAGCGGCCCGGGGAACATTTCCGCGGCACCCTCGACGAGCTTTTCCTCGCCGACCGCATCCTGGCCCCGGCTGAAGTGAAGCACCTCATGGAAAACAACACGCCGCTCGCCGCGCCTGAAATCGCCGTGCGCTGATCGGCAATGTTGCCGTGTAACAAGCATGGAACGGGCTTCCCTTTGCGGGAACGCGCGCCTTTATTGCCTGCCCGCCGCATGCTCCCTGTCGAACACAACGATCCACTCAATGCCCAGATCCTCGCGGTTTCTGAAGATAAGATCGCCGGCTTTGTGCGGGAGCCGTTTGCGGAGATCGCGCAGCAATCGGGTGTGCCGCTGGACACCGTGATCGAGCGCATCCGAGCGATGCTCGAAGCTGGCACGATCCGCCGGGTGCGGCAGACGCTGGTGGCGAGCAACCTGGCGGAAGGGGCGCTCGTTGCCTGGCGCGTGCCGGAGGAGAAGCTCAATGACGCCTTTGACTTCATGGTGCAGCGTGACCCGTTCAGCGGTCACGTGGTGGTCCGCTCGACCGATCAGCAGACGACCGGTTCTGAGTACCGGCTCTGGACCACGCTCAAGGTGCCGGTCGGCGAATCCCTCGCCGCGCACGCCGAGGTGCTGATGGGCCACACGGGTTGCACGAAGTTCAAGCTGATGCCGGCGAAGGGGATTTTTGCACTCGGCGTCGGTCACGTGAGGCGAAAGACAATCGAGCCGGGCGAGCGCGCGGCGGAGTTGGCGAAAATGATCCGGGTTGGCGTGGTGCAATTGGGCGAGCAGGAGTGGGCCGTCCTGCTGGCGCTGAAGCGAGAGTTTTTGCCCGAAGAGATCGGGCTGCATCCCTGGAACCGCCGTGCCGAGGAAGCAGGCGTGGACCTGGAGGTGTTTTGCCGGGTCGCGGGGGAGTTGAACGCGCGGCAGGTCATTGGCCGCTTTTCCACTTTCCTCGAGCACGTGAAGCCTTCAGCGACCGGCCAGCGGGTGACGCGCTTCAATGCGCTTTTTCATTGGCGCGTACCGCCCGGACGCGAAGTGGAGGCGGGCGGCGAGATTGGCCGGCACCCGATCCTCACGCATTGCTACTGGCGCGAGGGCGGGCCTGATTTCAACAACGTCAATATCATGGCCGTCTGCCACGGGACGGAGAAGGAGCGCGTGCTTGCACACAAGGCGTCGATTGACGCGCACCTGGCTCAGATCGGCCTGCCCGTCAGCTATACCAACGTCTTTTGGGGCGGGCGCTCGGAGATCAAGCCATCGGAAATCTCGCCCGCGATCCACCGGGCATGGATGGCGGAGATGGGATCTGTGCCCGCCGGAGTTTGATCGGTCGTGTTGATTCAAGCGAAAAGGACACCCGAGTGACGAAAAAGTTCGATACGTTGCCTCACAATCGGAGGACACCGGAGCGGGGTAAGGGTTTGCGCGCAAAAGGGCTTTCCGGAAGGAGCCCGTTGGGCGACTGGAGGAAAGCCCTTTTTCGCGTGCGGGTTGCGCCCTGCTGGCACTCAGGCAGCCAGTTGGCAGGGCCGTCTGGCTGGCGTCTGGAGCACGGCGCGCAGCTTCTTCTCGATCCGGCGCTTCAGTTCGAAGGGATTGAGGGCGGCCCTTTGTTTCTCCAATCGTTTGATCCGCTCTGGGTCGGCGCCAGCATCGCGCAATCGCTCGAAGGGCGTCCTGGGCTCATCGTAAACCCGGCGTTTGCGGCTCCCTTCGACTTCGGTGCGCAGATGCTTCATCACGGGGCAGAAGAAGTTGCGAAAGAGGTTCCATTCTTTGACGTAGAGGGCATTGAGCCGCTCCGCTTGCTCGGGATGCTCCAGTCGCCCGTAGCCGACCAGTTGCCGCACATGGGTCCAGTTCTTCTGCTCGACGCGGGCGTTATCATTCTTGCGATACGGACGCGAGCGGCTGAAGTCCACCGGGCGCGCGCGGAGCCGAAAGTAGTCGTGCAAATGCCAGTTGAGAAACTCCCCGCCGTTGTCGGAATCAAAGCCGAGAATTGGGAAAGGGAGCGCCTCTTCCACCTCTTGGATGCGCCCCTGCACGCTGTGCTGGCCTCGGTTCCAGATCGCCCGCGTTTCCGTCCACTGCGTATGAACGTCGGTCAGCGTCACGCTCCAGCAGAAGTCTCCCGCCATCGATTCCCCGCAGTGCGCCACCGTGTCCGCCTCCAGCCAGCCCGGCCCCGCGACGTCCCAGTGTTCGGTGCGGACGGGGATTTGACTGCGCAACAAGGTTCCAGGCCGGGTGCCGCAGTGCCTGCGGCTCCCCAAGCTCGCGCGACACGGTGCCAACAAACGATCAATCGTCGCGGGACTGATCTCGCTCAACCGCTGCCTCAGCTCGTCATCCAGGCGTCCACGTTCCGCTTCGAAAGGCGGCACCCAGAGCCCGAGCGCCGCTTTGAGCCGCTTGCCGCATGGCTGTTCGGCGGCCAACCAGATCTCCTTTAAGACGGCCCGCTCTGCCACGCCATACTTCGGATGCGCCCCTCCTTTCTGCACGGCCGGCCCATCCGCCCGCCGTTTGCCGCCCAGCAGCTTGATCGCGTACTTGCGCTCGTACCCGCAAAGTTCGCAAAACTCATCGAGCAATCTGCTGCGCCCACCAAGCCCTCGTCGCTGATAGCGGGCACGCGTTAAAGTGAGGACTTCGTCTTTGCTTTTTTGGCTCATCGTCAGGGACATCCGCCCGGTGTCCTCGATTCTGAGTCAACGTTCCATTCTCTCCCCCTCGCCAAGGCACCGACGGGTGTCTTTTGATTTGAGTCAATTCGTCGGTGTGGGCGCGCGTTTTCTGCGGCTGGACCGGACGGAACTCGCGGATTAGGCTGGTCCTCCCCATGGCTCGTGAAATCAATTTAGACGGCTCCGAAATTTCCATCATCAAGGCGCTTGGCTTGGGCGGTGCGGAACTTTCCGGTGAGACGCTGACTGAGAAGATTCCCGACATGATGCCCGTCGAACTGGCGGACGTGCTCAAGAGCCTCATCACGATGGGCTATGTGAACGCTGACAAAAGCTCCTTCTACTCCGATGAGGAATTTTTGAAGACGCATTTTCAAGTCAACCCCGGCTACAGCCGGGAGCTGCGCGAAGCGCTCGATCCGCAGCCCAAATCGAAGAGCCGGCGCGTGCGGCGCGAGTGAGCGCATCGTCCTTCCGCGAGTGGGGAGTGCGCGCGTGGCCGTGGGCCGCGGCGGTGGCCAGCGGAGCGCTGCTCACGCTCTGCTTCGCGCCTTGGAATCAAAGCTGGCTCGTCTGGATTGCGCTCGCGCCGCTGCTCAGCGCGCTCTGGTTCGCGCCGAAGCCTCGTCCCTTTGCCTTGGGCTTTGTCACTGGGGCGGTCTTCTACCCGTGCGTCTTTCACTGGCTGGCGCAGCTCTCTTTTGTCATCCATGCGCCGATTTTGCTCGGCTTGCCACCGCTGCTCGGGTCGTACCTGGCCCTGTATATTGCTCTGTGGGCCTGGGCCATGCGCGCGCTCCGCCCGCGCCGGGAACTCGATGCCTGGTCTTCGCTGCGCCACCTCCGTCTTGGGGCGCTTGCCGCCTGCCTCTGGGTCGCACTCGAATGGACGCGCGGCTGGTTTCTCTCCGGGTTCGGCTGGAACGAATTGGGCGTGGCGCTGCATGGGAGCCTCGCAATGGTGCAGATCGCTGACCTTGCTGGATTGACCGGCCTCACGTGGTTGGTGGCCTTTGTCAATGTCATGGCGGTGGTCATCGTGCGGCGGCTCTGTGCTGAATTCGGCCCCGATTTCCTGAAGCGGATCCGCTGGGAATTCACCGGCACGATGCTGGTCGTTGCGGCCGTCTTCGCCTATGGCGCGCACCGGCTGCTGCATGAGCAGGATTTCACGCGGAACACCGTGCCGTTGCGGATTGCGGTGGTGCAGCCCAACGTGCCGCAGGATGTGAAGTTCGACGCCGCGGCAGAGGACGCCATCCTCGACAAACTCCGGCGACAGACTTCGCTCGCGGCGCTGCTGGAACCGCAATTGCTGCTCTGGCCCGAGGCGCCGGCGATTCGCGGCATGGATGCCGACGAGGCCGACTATAAGCTCGTCATGGACCTGGCGGCGAGCGGTCCCTTTGATTTTCTCCTCGGATCGCTCGACTATGAGCCAGATCCGAAGGACGCCGGGAAGATGCGCATCTACAATGCCGCCTACCTGCTCACGGGCCATGGCGCGGAGCGGCAGACCTATCGCAAAACGCATCTGGTCATTTTCGGAGAATATCTGCCGCTCCGGGACTATATGCCGGGATTCGTCCAGGATTTCGTGCCAGGCGACTTGGAGGCGAATCAGGCGCATGGCCCCGGCGTGCTTCGGCTTTCCGAAAGCAACGGCGGGCTGATCGTGGCCCCGCTGATTTGCTTCGAGGATTCGTTGGGCGAACTGACGCGGCAGACGTGCGTCGCGGGCGCGCAATTGCTCGTCAACATCACCAACGACGGCTGGTTCCGGCACTCGGTGGGTGCGGAGCAGCATCTCGCGCATGCCGTTTTTCGCGCGGTGGAAAATCGCCGTCCGCTCATTCGCTGCTGCAACACCGGGATGACCGGCTCGGTTGATCCGCTCGGCCGGTTTCGCTCATGGGTGCCGCCCTTTCGCGAAGGAATCGGCTCCGGGGTGGTCCCCGTCCCCGTCGCCCCGACCCTCACGTTTTACACCCGCCATGGAGACTGGGTGGCGCATCTTTCCGCCGCCCTCTGCCTTGTGTGGCTCTCCTGGCGGTGGTGGCAGCGGCAAGGCGCGACCAAGCTTGCAGTTAGAGATCTGCGGCCGAGAAATTCGACTCCTTAGCAGCCCTGGCATCCAAATCGTACCCTGCCTCCGCATCGCGGCTCAGGCAGAAATACTTCGATTCAAGCGTGTCGCCGACGATGATGCTGCCGATTTCGTGCAGAGGGTATTCGGAGCCGAGAAGGGGTGCCATGCTTTCGCCGAGGATAAGGCCGCCGGGGTGGAGCTTGGTCCTTTCCTGGAGCCGCCAGCAGAGGTTCACGGCGTCGCCGATGACCGTGTATTCCATGCGGTGCGGGGAACCGATGTTGCCGGCGACGACCTCTCCATGGTTCAGTGCAATGCCGATGCGGATGGCTGGGCGGCCCTCGGTGGCGAGGCGTTCGTTGAGCCGGGCGAGTTCCTCTTGCATGGCTAGCGCGCAACGCAGCGCCTGCCGTGCATCTTCCGCTGGGCCATCGGTGTAAACGTTGCCCCAGACGACCATCACCGCGTCCCCCATGAATTTGTCGAGCGTGCCGCGGTAGCGGAAGGCGCAATCCACCATCAGCGTGAAGTACTCGTTGAGTTGCTGGACCAGCACTTGCGCGTTGGTGTTGGCGCAAACGCGAGTGAAATTGCGGATGTCCGAGAAGAGGATGGTGACCGGCCGCACAGCGCCGCCCAAGGCGTGCATGGCGCTACCGGAATCGGCCATCAACTCACCGACGACATTTCGGGAGACGTAGCGCTCAAAGGTGGAGCGAAGGCGCCGCCGCTCGAGCCGGACGGCGACGAGATCGTAGATCAAGCCGATGAGGCCATTGATTCCGAGGGTTGCCAGGGGCGTGGCGATTTGCAGGATGAGGTCGGCTGAATTGTAAAGCCAGAGCGCGAGTCCGCCAAAAGCCGCCCCCACGCTGGCCAGCAGCAGCAAGCGCCAGATGGGCGCTGCGACCAGCAGGGCGAACGCGAGGGTCAGCACGCCCGCGCCGAGGATCTCGGCGAGGCAGACGCCGAGGGTGGCACGATGCACGAACCCGCGATGCAGTAGCGCGTTGACAGCATTACAATGCAGCTCCGGTCCAGGCATGGTGCCCAGCGCGGTCGCCAGCGCGTCGTGTTGCCAATCGCCCTCCGCGCCGACGATGACCACCGCCTCGCGGAAGGCTGCGCCGGACGCGTAGTTTTGCCGCCAGTATTTTGGCACGAAGACCTCGAAGATGGGCCGTGGCGGAAAACCGCGCCCCGGAAAATCGGTGAGCCGGAGCGTGTGCGATGCCAGATCCGTCGGCACCAGGTCGCCGCGCCCGAGCTGGCGCACCGCTTGCGCGGCGAGCGAAGAATAGATGGTGTCATCCCCTTCGCGCCCCGAGAGCGAGAGCACTCCTGCATGGTGCAGCGAATCCCGCACCACTCCATCCACGTCGGGCCAAAAGTTGACGAATCCGATCCGCGGATCGGCTCCGCTGGACGCGATGAGCGTGCTCGCCGGGAGCATGTGCGAGGCATCCGAGTTGGCGACATTGAGCCGGGTGAAGTTCTCGAAGAAGCTGCCAATGACGACGTGGTCTCGATGGCGTTCGAGGCTTTGTTGAAATTCAGGATCATCTTGGGTGGGGGCGAGAAAGGTAAGATCGAACACCACCACGGACGCCCCAGCCTCGCAGAGCCGATCGAGCAGACGCGCGTAGATGGAGCGCGGCCATGGCCAGGGATGCGACATGGCGCGAATCGTCCGCGCCTCAGGCGAGGCAAGTTCGGCGCCGAAGAATTCCGGCAGATCGAGATCGGGATCGAGCGTCACGGAAGCTTTGTCGATGGCGAGAAAGATGATCCGCGGATTCGGCGGCGTCTTGCGTCCATAGACGGCCAGCCAATCGGAGGCGCGCAACTCCCATCGAGCCGCGCGTTCGCCGCCCCTCCACAGAACGAGCAGGGCCAGCGCGAGCACGCCCGCGGTGAGCAGACAAAGGTGAAACGCTCGGGACTTGGCCATGATGGTGCTGGTCTCGTTCAAGCGAAAAACATGCCGTCCGCCAGCTCCGGGAGGCGCCTGAAGGGCAGGGTTGCGTCTTCGGCACTCCATTTGCTATCTCACCGGCCCCATGGATTCCCGCTATTTCCTGCCCGCGTTCGCCGCTGGTCTTTGCTGTCTGGCCAGCGCGCGGGCGCAGGAGCCGCAGCAGCGTATCGAGCAGGCGCGGCAGTTCGACCTGCAAACACCATCGCCGCAAAGCCCGGCCACGTCGCATGAGCCGGCGGTGAACACCGCGCAGAACTTGAATGACGATGAGAGCTTCGGCGTGCAGCAAATCCTCAAGCGCCAGGAGCAGCCCAAGCCTTTCCGGCTTTTCGGCGAAGCCACCGGCTTTTACACGAGCAATGCCGCACTGACGCGCACCCACCCCGTTTCGGACGCGTTCCTGGTGGCGACGTTTGGCGCCGAGTACCGCCGGGCGCTGCCGTACAACCTTCAATTCGAGAGCACGGTGAAGATCAGCACTTATCGATACGACCAATATCAGCAGTTGAGTTTTAACAGCATCGATGCCGGTGCCGGCCTGACTTACCGCGCGACGCCTCTTTGGAATATCGATTTGAGCGCCCGCTATAATTTCACGGACCTCTTTGGCGACCAGAGCGGCGAAAGCTTTTTCACGAATCACACGATCACGCTCGGCGCGCAGAAAGTGTACTCGCTTCAGTCGCGCGCATTATGTCTATGCAGGCGTATCGGCGCAATTTGGCTTTTCCGATCCGAGGGTGGCTGAGCGTGACGAATATTCGGCCTATGCGGGGTATCATCTCCAGGCCACCCGGCATCTCGATGCGGACTTGCTCTATCGCTATGCCTACTATGACTACTCCGAGAACGGGCCGGCGCGATCACAATCACGGCGCTTCGCTCTCGGTGCGGTACGAGTTCAACAAATACTTGAGCGCCTTCGGTTCGCTCTTTGCAGGATTCAATCGCTCCAATCGCCGGGAGTTCGACTACGATGTGCTCAATGCTGGAGGAGGGATTGGCCTGACGGTGAATTTCTGACGCGAACGGGCGCGCTTTTAGCTACAGCGAGGGGCTGGAATTATGACTAATCGCTCCCGCAACTATTCGCTTCTCGCGTTCGCCGCTCTCAGCTTGGGAGTCCATCCCGGCGGCGCGAGGGCAGCCACCTTCAGCAGGCAAGCATCAGCCGCATTCTGAATGACGTGCGGGTGGTCGATCCCAGCCGCGGTACGCATAGCGCAGCTTTGCAGGAAATTATCAAAGATGAGATTGGCGTGAAGACGGGCGTCAAATCACGGGCGGAACTGCTTTTTCAAGACAACACCCTCACGCGCCTCGGCGCCGAGACGTTCTTTTCCTTCACGCCGGGCACGCGTGACATGACACTTGAGCAGGGAACGATGCTGCTCCAAGTGCCGAAAGGAATCGGCGGCGCTAAGATCAAGACCGCCGCCGTAACCGCCGCAATCACTGGGACAACGATTCTCATGGAGTATCTGCCGGGCCGGAATGTGAAGGTGCTCGTGCTGGAAGGGAGCCTCCGCCTTTCGATCAATGGACGGCTCGGCGAAGCGGTGACGCTGGTGCCCGGCCGCATGATTTTGATGAAGCCTGACGACAAACATCTGCCGGAGCCGGTGGATGTGGACCTGGCGAAGGTGATGAAGACCTCAACGCTGGTGAACACCGCCAGCAGCGGCAAGGCGGGGAAGGGAGTGGATAAGCCGCTCCCCAGCCTTGCGCTCATCGATACGGAAATCGGCAAGCAGACATTGGCGAAAGGGCGCTCGGGCTTGGTGGAAACGAATCTGGTAATCCACGGCACCGGCAATCATGTGAGCCTTGCTTCTCCCGAGGCGCTGACGGCGCTCGATCAGGGCGGAAGCTCGCGTTTAACCGCCAGCCTCTCGCCAAGTCTCGGCGGAAAGACGGCTGGCAGCGTGCAAGGGACCATTGCCATGCTGGGCGAAAGCACCTCCGCCGCCACTGACGCGCGGGACACGACCAGCAAAGGGGTGCGCGTGCCGATCACGAGCAGCTCAGGTCCGGCAACCAACCCCAGCAGTACCAGTGCAGACGGCGTGGGAGGGGTTGGCGGATCGAGTGCCCCGGCTGATCCGAAAGGCGTTGGGAAGACCAAGCCCACGCCGCCGCCTGCGGACGGCGGCGGGGACAGCGGCCCCACGTCTGGTGATGAGAACAATCAGGGCGATGGTGAAGGCGGCAAAGACTCTGGCAAGGTCTCGCTGCCCTCGAACTTCGTCCTGCCCGCCAGTTCAACCACGCCAGCCACAATCACCGTCACGGGCGGCTTCATCGCCAACAGCAAGACGGTCATCGACATGGGTTCGGCGCAGCTCACCGCCGGTGGAGTCAGCAACCAGGGCGGCATTTTCTATCCAGCCTCGGCAAACGTCTTGCCTGCCGACTTTCTCTTCGGCGGTACGAGCGCCTTTGATACGAACGCCGGGCTGAACACTGGCTTCGGCCGGCGCGCGGGTCTGGCGGCGGCGCCGGCGGGAGTCGCCGTGTTCCGCTTCAACGATCTGGTGCTCAGCCAGCCGATGACGCTGGTCGATTGCTACGCCCGGCCTGACCTGGCGCTGATCTCACAAGGCGGCATCTCCGCGCCTGCGGGTGCGGGCACGGCGGTCAATCTGGACGGCCTGCGTTCGGTGTTTCTCGGTGCGCAGACCGGCTCAATTACCCTACAGAACGACATCTCAATTGATGGCAAGGGGCAGAACTTCGCGCTCCTCGAGGTCTATAGCCGCGCCGCGAATGTCTCAATTAGCGGTGATGTGGCTCTTCCGCAATCAGCGTTCTTTGTCAGTGCCGCGCAGAACGTGACCTTCAGCGGCGGCGGCGTGGTTCAGCCCGGTCTGGCCGACTTGCGCGCCGGCAGCACGCTTTCCATCGGGAAGGAGCTGAGTTCCCCTTCCGTCACACTCACCGCACCCATCGTCTCCATCACTGCCGCGATGCAAGTATCGCAGCTCAACATCACCGCGGATCAACTGACGACCGCAGTCAACCTCACGGCCGCTTCAGGCAATTTGCTGATCGGCACCGGAGGCATCCAGGCCGGCGGGGCGACCCTCACCGGCAGCAACTTGAACAGCCAGGGGAATGTTTCGGCGGGCACTCTCGAGCAAGGCGGCAGTCTGCAAATCGGCGGCTCGCTTTCTTTGCCCGGAGGTGGGAACTCCACGCTGGCCTCGCCCACTATCTCGATCGCACAGGGGATAGACGGCAAAGGAAAGATCGACAGCGTGGCGGGTGCCAACGTCTCCGTCCTCGCGGATCAGATCGCGATCAGCTCAGCCGCCGGCGGAGTCAACGGGATCAATGTCGAAGGGGCGGATGCCTCCACCCCCAGTCCCACCGCGACCGGCAACGGCGGCACCGTCACGATGGGCACTGCGAAGACGCCGATTCCCGGCGACGTAACGATCAACAGCCCGATCAAAGCGAGCAGCGGCACGACCGGTCTCGGCGTGCTGACGGCGGGCAATGGCGGCACCGTCAATGTCGTGAGCCAGGGGAATGTCACCGTTAATTCGAGCGTGCAGGTCTCCGATAGCACCCCGGGTCGCGCGACCAAAAACGGCGGCAACATTCATCTGGAGAGCCGTCGCACCACGGGGCCGGCGATCACCATCTCGAACAGCGGCCAGCTTCTCTCGCTGCTCAGCGGCGTCTCCGCTGGCAAAGGCGGCACTATCCAATTCGTCTCCGCTGGCGGCGATATCCTCGTCAATGGCGGCACCGTGCAGGCGGATCGGGGCACGGTCGATATTCGCAACAATGGACCAAGCGGCCTGGTCACATTGACCAATGCCACCCTGAAAGGTGACGTGGTGAAAGTCGGCGCCTTTGGACCGAACGGCCAACTCGTGGTGGGCGGCGGCGTCATCGATGCGAACACTTCGCTTAAGCTCTACGCACCCGGTGCGAATGGCACTGTTCACTTCGTGAATGACGTCACCCTGAGCGGCGCGAGCACCAAGATCATCGCCGGCAACACGGTGACCATCGACAACGCCAGGACGGTAACCGTCGGCGGCGTACTGCCCGCGCAGGTCTATACGAACAAGGCGAACTACTCCGGCTCCGGGGGCAATGGTTCGACTACTGGCCAATTCGGCGGCGCGGGCGCTGTCCTCGGCAGCAAAGGTCTTAAAGGAGCACCTGGATATTAGCGTATGGTCTCGAAGCTGACTGAGCATCCGGAGACTGCGCAGCTTCAGCAAAACCGCCTTTTTGCGGGCTTACCAGCCGACTTGCTGAGCGAGATCGGCTCGGATCTCGACCTGCTTCGTTTCGACCGGGACGACGTTATCTTCAACGAAGGCGAAGCCGGCGACTGCCTCTACCTAGTCTGCGAAGGCTCCATCCGGATCTCGAAGCTCGGGCGCGCGGACAAGCAGGAGACCCTCGGGTACATGCAGCCCGGCAATTTCTTCGGCGAGATGGCGCTCATTGACGGTCAGCCCCGCTCCGCTCAGGCGACCGCAGTCGAAAGCTCCGTCCTGGGCCGCGTGGATGCCCAGACCTTCGAACGCATCCTCGAGCGCGCCCCGCGCAACCTCCACATGAACTTTCTCCGCTCCGTCACCGAGCGGCTGCGTGGTGTCAACTCGCATTATATTGATGAACTCATGCGTACCGAGCGCCTCTCGCTCGTCGGGACCATGGCCAATTCGATCATCCACGATCTCAAAAATCCCATCCAAGCCATCCGCGGCTGCGCCGAATTCATCCGCCTGAAGGCGGAGGAGCCCGCCATCACCAACTTCGTCAACATCATCGACCGCGCCGTGGATAACATGCTCGACATGACTCAGGAGTTGCTCGACTTCGCTCGCGGCCGCACCTCTTTGCAGTTGGCGCGCTGTTCGACCGGCGCCGTCGTCTCGGAACTCGACAGCCAAGTCGGCCACCTCATCCCGAAGAACGTCTGCTTCATCCGCGAGATCGAATGCTTCACCGAAATCGAGGCTGACATTGGGCGGTTTGCCCGCATGTTGCTCAACCTTATCAAGAACTCCGTGGAAGCGATGCCTCACGGCGGCATTCTCCGCCTCACCTTGCGGCAGGATGGCGGCCGCATCCTCTTCGGCGTCGCGGACACCGGCTCTGGCATCGACCCTGAATTGCAGGCGAAAATCTTCGAGCCCTTTGTCACTTATGGCAAATCAAAAGGGACTGGCCTCGGGATGGCCATTGTGAAGAGCGTGGTCGAGGCACACCACGGCACGATCACCCTCACGAGCAAAGTCGGCCTTGGCACCACAGTTGAAGTTGCCCTTCCCCAAGTGACAGAGACGTAGCCCACCGCCCTCCGAAGGCTGATAAATTTTCTTCCTCCCTCAAGAAACGGCGGCTGCCGGAGTGGAGAGACTTGCTTCTGAAAGAATGCGGCCAAGAGGTCTTTAGCACCGGTTATACCCTAATCTTTGGGCTGGTGAAGGTCGCGCTCGGGCTGGCGGGTTGCCCGCCGTCGCCATGCCCGACGGCGGTGACTAACCCGGTCGAGTCTACTTGGGAAATTGCACCCGGCAGGGCTCGAACCTGCAACCTTCTGATCCGAAGTCAGAAACTCTATCCAATTGAGCTACGGGTGCTCTGCGCGCGATCAAGAGTTTCGCTCCGCCCGGCTTGATGGGAAGCAAACTATCATTTCCCGAAGGATGCTCATTCGCCCACGGTGGCTTTTATCCAGAAAATCAGCGGTGGCGTACAGCCGCGTCTCGCCGACGCCCCGAAGTTGCACATTGTATGAAACTGCTTCTAATTACCGTCACCGCCATTGCGATGGCCACGTCGTTCATCGGTTGCGCTGCTGCGCCGCCACCTGAAAAGCCCAAACCCGCGAAAGGTGTACCTGCCGGCAGCGGCGGACGCGGGCAGACGCCCGGCATGGCTGTCCACAATCAGTCGGCGACCAGCTAGCTGTCGCGCGGTCACCGCGCCACGGTCTGCTCCGAGGTCCCGTGTCTCCGGCGTTTTCTACAGCGTCGGAGATCTTTTTGTGTTGAGGAACGGTGGCTCTCTTCTGGCTCCTCTCACCAAACGAGCGCCGCGATCCGCCTCGCTACCTCCTGCACATTCGCACGGGAGTTGAAGGCACTGATTCGAAAATAGCCTTCACCGGCGAAGCCGAATCCGCTGCCTGGAGTGATAACGACATTGATGTCCTGCAGCATGCGGTCGAATACCTGCCAGCTCGTCAGCCCGGCAGGAGCCCGCACCCAAATGTAAGGGGCATTTTCTCCGCCCCAGACTTGTAGTCCCGCTTGCTGCACAGCCGCGCGCAGGATGCTGGCGTTGCCCATGTAGTGCTCAAGCAGAGTGCGGACTTGCGACTTCCCGTCCTCGGTGTAGAGCGCCTCGGCAGCCCGTTGCACGATGTAGGAGACGCCATTAAACTTCGTCGTCATGCGGCGGCTCCAGAGCGGATGCAGCGGGCGTTGTTCGCCGGTCTCCGTGCGCGCCAGCAAACTCTTCGGCACGACCGTGAAGGCGCAGCGCGTTCCAGTGAAACCGCCGTTTTTGGAAAACGAGCGAAATTCAATCGCGCATTCCCTCGCGCCAGGAATCTCGTAAATGGAGTGCGGAACGGCTGGGTCCGAGATGTACGCCTCGTAGGCGGCATCGAAGAGCAGGAGCGTCTCGTGTTCCCGCGCGTACTCGACCCAGCGCGTGAGTTGCGCGCGCGTGGCCACGGCACCCGTGGGATTGTTCGGAAAGCAGAGGTACGCCACGTCCACTTTCTCGCGCGGCACATCGGCCACGAAGCCGTTGCCCGCGTTTCCCTCCAGGTAAACCAAGCCAGCGTAGGAGCCGCCGGCATCCGCCTCACCAGTGTGCCCAGCCATCACATTGGTATCGACATAAACGGGATAAACCGGGTCCGTCACCGCGATGCAATTCCCCGCCCCGAGGATGTCGAGAATGTTACCGGTGTCGCACTTCGAGCCGTCCGAGACGAAGATTTCGTCATCAGCCACTTCGAGGCCGCGAGCGCGGAAGTCGTGTTCCGCAATCGCGTGCCGCAGAAATTCGTAACCCTGCTCCGGCCCATACCCGTGGAAGCCCGCGCGCGTGCCCATTTCATCAATGGCTCGGTGCATAGCCGCGCGCGCCGCCTCCGGCAGCGGTTCGGTGACATCACCGATGCCGCATCGGATGAGCCGCTTGGCCGCCTCGGGTTCCGCCGTGCAAAATGCTTGCACGCGCCGCGCGATTTCCGGAAAGAGGTAACCCGCGCGGAGCTTGAGATAATGGGAATTGAGCAGAGCCATGGAGGCGGGGAGATTTGCCACAGCGGCTCGGCGATTGCCAACCGGAATGCGACCGAGCCGCACGAGCGCGGCGAACTGCAGTTGATTTGCTGGCCAGCTTGGGAAATAATAAGCGATTCCCATGACTTGCGACGTTTGCAAAAAGAATCAAGCCACCGTCTTTCTCACGCAAATCGTGGATGGGAAGATGCAAAAGGTGAATCTCTGCGAGGGGTGCTCCAACGAAAAAGGGGTGACCGATCCGACCGGTTTTGCGCTGGCTGATCTGTTGCTCGGCCTCGGTGCGGCGCAGGAGATGGAGCGGAGCAGCGGCGTGCAAAAGTGTCCCGTGTGCGGCTTCTCGCAAGCGGACTTCAAAAAGACGGGCCGCCTCGGTTGCGCCACCTGCTACTCCACTTTCGCCGAAGGCTTGCAGTCGCTGTTGAAAGGGATGCATAAGGGGAATTCGCATATCGGCAAGGTCCCTTCACGCCTGCAGCGCTCCCTTGAACGCGATCAGGAAATCAAGGATTTGCACCGCGACCTGCGCAAGGCGGTCGTCGAGGAGAACTACGAGTCCGCCGCGGAAATCCGTGATCGCATTCGCTCGCTCGAAGAGGCTCCCGCCAGCGCCGCCGCGGCCTCTCCCACGACTGCCTAGCATGCCCATTCACAACATCTTGAACAATGCTGGCGAGTGGCTGCGCGGCGAGGGGCCGCATCACCAGATCGTCGTCTCGTCCCGGGTCCGGCTCGCGCGCAACTTGCGCACGTTTGCCTACCCCGGCTGGGCCAAAAAGGCCGAGCGCCAGCAGATTCTCGATACAATCAAGCCGCGCGTCGAAGAGTTGCCGGAGATGGCTGATGCGCATTCGGTTTTTTCACACGACCTCTCCGCTCTGGAGAAGCAGGTCTTGGTCGAGCGCCATCTCATCTCGCGCGAACACGCGGCCAAGGGGGTCGGCTCCGCCGTGGTCATGAACCGCAAGCAGACGCTCTCGATCATGATCAACGAAGAGGATCACCTGCGGATGCAGTCGATCCGGTCCGGGTTGCAGCTCAAGCAGACTTTTAAACTCATCGACAAAGTCGATAGCGAGCTCGAGCAGAAGCTCGATTTCGCCTTTGATCCGCTGCTCGGGTATCTGACTGCTTGCCCGACAAATGTCGGGACCGGGATGCGTGCCTCCGCCATGGTCCATCTGCCCGCGCTCGTCTTAAGCGAGCAGATCAATCAGGTTATCCAGGCCGTCAACAAAATCGGCCTGGCCGTACGTGGCCTCTATGGCGAGGGGACCGAGGCGCTGGGGAATCTTTTCCAAGTCTCAAATCAGACCACGCTCGGCGAAAAGGAAGAGGAGATCATTAGCCGGCTGAACAAGGTGATCGAGAATATCATCGTCCATGAGCAGGACGCCCGGCAGATGCTGCTGCAAAAAAAGCCGACGACGCTGCTCGACAATGTCGGGCGCGGGTACGGGATCCTCTGTCACGCCTACTCGATGAGCTCGAAGGAGGCGCTCAATCACCTTTCCTTCATGAAGCTGGGCATCGACCTGGGTGTCTTTCCGGAGGAATGGCGCGTACCCATCGACGAACTCTTCATGGAGACGCAGCCTGCACACCTGCAAAAAGGCTCGCAGCAAAAGCTGGCCGCCGACGAGCGCGACGCCTTGCGTGCCGAGATCATCCGCGTGAAGCTCGCGCAGTTTCCCGGCCCCGACGTCAAGGTCGTCGAGCGCCGCCCGCCGCCGAAGCCCGAGGCGTGAGCCGGGTCGCAAGGTCACTGGGTTCGAGCGGGCGCCGTGTTGAGGCCCGGGGGAGCCGGCGAGATCAGGTAAAGATCTCGTTGGACTCCACGATGAGACCTGGAAGGGCGAGGCAAGGGAGGGTCGCCCCAGGCGGTACGATAGTCTGCTCCGCGTAGATGCTTTGGGCTGCGTGGCGATACACCTCGACCTGCCGTTCGCGCGGACAGACGATCCAGTATTCCTCCACGCCGGCTTCCGCATAGAGTGCGGCCAAAGCGCGATCTTCGGCGAGGGAGGTTACGGCGACCTCGATGACGAGCGCCGCGGAAGTGGGATGTTTCGCGTAGAAGTCGGCTGGCTGGCCCCGAACGATGCTGATGTCCGGTTCCGGTTCGGAATCGGCAAAGGTGAGTGGCTCTTCCTTGCGCACCCAGCAATCCGCAGGCAGCCGAGCGTACAGCAGATCGTAGAGGCGGCTGCCGATCGAAGTGTGCAAGGGGGACTTGGACATTTTGTCAAAGACGTAGCCGCGGATCAGTTCAGTGCGTTTGCCCGTGGCGCTGTATTCTCCGAGCTGATGGTACTGCTCCACGGAGAAGCGCGTGACGCGTGCCCGCACGTCCGGCAGGTCGAGGATGGCTGGCGCATTCACGAACTCAAAGTGGAACAAGGCGCCGGTGTTGTCGAGGATTCGGCTACACAGGCGACGATGTCACACGGCGCACGCCTTACGTCCGGCCGGCGAAGTGGAGTTGCTCCAGAATACGGCTGCGGAGGCGGAGGAATTCGGTGGTGCTGCGGTCGCGGGGCCGGCGAAGTTCCACCGGGATGATTTGCTCGATGCGGCCGGGGCGCGGAGTCATGATGACGATGCGGTCGCTCATGTAGATCGCCTCGTCGATGTCGTGCGTGACCAGGAGCATGGTGGTGCCGCGCGCCTGCCAGAGGCGGAGCACTTCGTCCTGCATCCGCATGCGGGTGAAGGCGTCGAGCGCGCCGAGCGGCTCATCGAGCAGCAGCACTTTCGGATGGTTGATGAGGGCGCGGGCGAGGGCGACGCGCTGCGCCATGCCGCCGGAGAGATGATGCGGGTAGGCGTTGGCGAATTCCTCCAGGCCCACCAGGCGCATGAATTCGTCCACTTCGTCCGCCGCTTCTGGGCGAGCACGCCGCGGGCGACCAGGCCGGCCTCGATGTTGCGGCGCACGGTCAGCCACGGGAAGAGGTTGGGGTCCTGGAACACGAGGCCGCGCTCGGCGCTCGGCGCCGGTGATCGGGTCCTCGCCGACGAAGACCTCGCCGCCGGTCGGGCGCATCGAGCCCGGCGATCAGGCGGAGCAGCGTCGATTTGCCGCAGCCGCTCGGCCCGACGAGGGAGACCAGTTCGCCCGCGCGCACCGTGAGCGTGACGGCATCGAGCGCGGGCGCGCCGATCTCCGGCGAATCCGGCGCCGGGAAATGTTTGCTGACGCCGCGAAGTCTCTACGCGCGGAGCCCTCCGTCAGCGCGGTCGCTCGCTACCACTTGATCTGCCCTTTCTGCCAGACGAGCACGCGGTCGCGCACCTTGAAGAGCAGCGTCATGATGGTGGAAAAGAAAGCGGCCATGATGATGATGGCGCCGTAAAGCTTGCCGTACTCGGCATTGGTCTGCGCCCAGTTGAAGTACCAGCCGAGCCCGGAGGTGACGCCGACGTTTTCGGCCACCACCAGCGTCAGGAACGAGGCGCCGAGGCCCATGAACAGGCCGAGAAAGATATTCGGCATCGCCGCCGGGATGGCGACGCGGAAGATGAGATACGGCAGAGCTGGCGCCGAGCGTGCGCGCCACATCGAGGTAGGAGGCGCGTGTGTTGGCCACGCCGGAGATGGTCAGCATCGAGACCGGAAACCAGACCGCGAGCGCGATGAGGAAGACGGCCGAGAGCCCGTGCAACCGGCTCGGGGTCAGGATCATCGCGAGCGGCACCCAAGCCGTCGCCGGGATAGGTCCGACAACCTTCAGCAAAGGCATTCCCCAGTACCGGGCGGGACCAAACCAGCCGATCGTCACACCGAAAATGAGTCCGAAAAGCACGCCGACGCCGTAGCCACTGAGGAGCAGCAGCAAGGAGTGCCAGGTGCTGTCGAACAGCAGTTGGCGGTCCTCCAGCATGCTGGCGAGGACGGTAGCAGGGCCGGGAAAATAGAGGGCGGGCTCGAGCAGGCGGAAGCCGTCAGTCGCCGTTTCCCAGAGGGCCAGCAGGAGGACGGTCACGGCCAGGATGGGTCCGGTTTCGGTGAGCCAGGCGCGCACGCGAGGAAGGGGGATTTGCAGGACGGCGAGGATCACGCTGACCGCCAGGAAGCCGATGAGAAAGAGGCTCCACTCGTGGGCTGGCAGTGGCAGGGTGCCGCGGGAAGCGAAGAGATGCACGGCCAGGGCCAGCAGCAGAGCGCCCGGAAGGGCGAGTCCAAACCAGCGTTTCCCTGGGACAACCGGCGGGCGCCCGCCGCGGCGATTGGGCGGGACGGCGTTGCGCGCCGCGGGCGCGCTTTCTGCCACTTCCGGCGTCACACTCATTTATAAACGCGCGTTTTCGGGGCGCAGCAGGTAGCCACCTGTGTCCCATGCTCATCCGCCTCCAACTCGCGCGCGAGACGGATCGAGATATCCGGTGGCACCTGCCCATCCGCCAGCTTCTCCACCTGCAATTGGCGCACCCATTCATCCGAGACGCCATCGAGCTCGACAAAAGCTTTCCTGGCAAGGGCGGCGACGTCGGTGCTGGCCGCCAGCAACCCGCCACGCTTCATTTCTTCGGCCGCAGAGCTTACAGCCTCACGCGCGCCGCTCACACTGGGAAGGTAACGCAAGGTGTGAGATGGCCTCGGTATTCAACTCCGGGTTGGAGGCAATGTACTTCTTCTCGACTGAGATGCGTGCAGCGGCGGCCGGGTTGGTTTCGACCCACTTGGCGCCTTTGAGCAGCGCTCGGGTGGCCGCCGCAGCCGCCTTCCGATTAGCGGCCAGGTACTTGCCGTTGACGATCACCGCGCAGCAATACTCGTCCTTGTAGGGTGCATCGGTCGCCTGGTCCGCGATGTTGCGCACCTTGCCCTGTGCAATGAACAGGGTGCCGATTGGCTCGGAGTCGGCAATGGCATCGACCTCTCCTTTTTGCAAAGCGAGCGCGAGTTCCGCAGCGGGGAAGACTTTCCACTGCACCTCGGTTTTGGCATCAATGCCCGCATTGCCCAGCACCCGGCTGGCGAAGATGAATGGTGGGGTTCCCATACCGGGCACGCCGATGCGCTTGCCGCGCAACTCGGCCGCCGTGCGGACACCGCCTTCCACCGGTCCCTGCACGCGGAGGCAGCCGCGATGGATGCCGGCGGTAAATCTCACGTCGAGGCCCTGCTCGATCGGCTTCAGGAAATACATGATGAGATGATGCGTGATGTCAAAGCCGCCGAGCGCGAGCACGTCCTTGTACTTCGACCATTCACATTTCACCAACTCGACTTCCAGCCCTTCCTCCTTGAAGAAGCCGCGCTCCACGGCGGCGAAAATCGGCGCCTCGCACGTGATCCCGATATAGCCGACGCGGATCTTGTTCGAGCCCGCCCCCGCCATGGCGCCGGCATCCTTCCGGCAGGCGCCCAGCAGCATAAGGCCGGCGGTGAGGACGAGAGAGGTTGGCGCAGAGAAAGCATGAGGCAGCAAGCGAGCCGCAACCCTACCGGTCCCGCAGAGCAGATGGAAATAGAACTTTGCCTCGCGCACCGCCGTGTTCAATCGAACGCTTCGGGAGGGACTAGCTCTTCCAGGAGGCGGGCAGGTTCTCTTTCGTGTCGCGCAGGATTTCGAGGATCGCTTGCCTTTCCTCATCCTCAAGTTTCGCAAATTGCGGGTCGCGATCTTCGCCCGTGAGGATCGCGTGCAGACGGTCGAGCAACAGCTCGCGCATCGGAGCTGGCAGGGCATCGAAGTCCGGAGAGTAGATCAAATAGCTGCACGGGTGTTTGAAGAGCCGCGTCTGCAAATCGAACTCGCGCAGTGAGCGGCCACGCGCATCGAACGGGCCGCACGCCGCAAAGCCCCTGGTGAATTCCGGGTCCCCACTTACCCGCGCGGTGAGTGGCGCTTCCTCGGCAAAAAGGAGATAGCGCAAAAAGGCGTTCACCTGATTTCTGAGGTAGCGGGTGTGCCCGTAGGTCGCGAGCATGATCCGGGTTTCGAAGTTCAGGCGCGTGATATAATTGTGCATTTTGGCCTGATGCTCCAGCACCATGAGCGCGACGATGTCGCTGGTGGGGCGGGGATATTTCTGCACCTCGAAGAAGCGCTGCAGATCGTGGAGGTTGCCCAGGAAGTTCGGCTCCCGCACGGCTTGGGCGAAAGCCTCCGCCCCGATGAGATTGCCGCGATGCGTTTGCTCCCCATGAGTGCCGCTGACGTAAAAACCGGCCCAGCGTTCCGCGAGGGGCGTGGTCTGGTCGATATCGGCGACCTCGGTTTGCGGATCGAGTTCACCCCGGCCGTCGGTACCAATGGACCGCACGAAGTGGCCGGGAACGCCGAGCGTGCGACTGCCGCCGTGGCATTGCAGGCAGTCCTGCTCCCGCGTGAGCCGTGGTTGCGGCGATGGCTCATTGGCCAGCCGGTAGAAGACGCCGCCGAGGTTTTGGTCGGCAGCGGAGATCTCCAAAGCCGGCGCACCGGGCGTGAAGCCAATATACACTTGATCGTTGAAGAAGAGAGCGCGCGGGTTTTGCGGATTGATGAAGCTGCGCTGGAGCGAGGTCTTGGAGAAAACGAGCATCTGCGACGCCGGCGGTATTTTCAGTTCGGCGAGCAGCGCCGGCAAATAGCCGAAGCGCTCATCGTAGGGAAGAGTTGTTTCGCCACTGGCGAGCCGATGTTGAAGCATTGCCACGGGATCGGTGGGCGCAGTTTCCAAGTACCAGATTGGAGCGCGCTCGTACTCTAGCGGGTGCGAGGCACCTTGAAAGTCCTCCCCTCGTGCGACGAAGCAAAGGCACGGCAAAAGGAGAAGGAGCAACTTGGTCACGGAACGGAGCTGTGCGAAGTGGTATAGGCAATAAAGCAGCCCTCGCCGGGAATTCAAACGGGCTTCCACCGGAGCAGGCGCCTGCCTGCGAGGTCTTGAGTGCGCCATCCAGTTATGGCAGGCTGCACCCCATCAGCACGGTCGCAGAGGCTGAACAACTGCGCTCCGCAGGTGCCAACGTGGTCAATTCCAGATGGTCGGAGCGGCAACGGCCAGCTTGTGCACTAATTAGTCTTCAGCACTTCGATGAAGGCTTCTTGCGGAATGTTTACGCGGCCGATCGATTTCATGCGCTTTTTGCCTTCCTTCTGCTTCTCGAGGAGCTTGCGTTTGCGGGAGATGTCGCCGCCGTAGCATTTGGCCGTCACATCTTTGCGCAACGCGCTGACTGACTCGCGCGCAATGATCTTGCCACCGATGGCCGCTTGGATAGCGACTTGGTAGAGCTGCGTCGGGATGACTTCCTTAAGCTTGGTGGCGAGAGCTCGGCCGCGGGCCTCCGCCTTGTCACGATGCACGATCGAGGAAAAGGCATCAACCGGCTCGCCGTTCACGAGCATGTCGAGTTTGACTAACTTCGAGGCGCGGTGGCCGGCTTGTTCGTAATCCATCGAACCGTAACCGCGCGTGACGCTCTTCATCTTATCGACGAAATCGACCAGAATTTCATTGAGCGGCAATTCGCAGGTGAGCATGACGCGCTTGGTATCGAGTGACTCCGTGTGCTTCACCTCGCCGCGCTTATCCATGATCATCTGGAGGATCGGCGAAATGTACTCGTTCGGCACCATGATGAAGCAGCGGACGATCGGCTCGCGCATCTCTGCGATGACGCTCATGTCGGGCAAATTCTCCGGGTTATCGACGAGCAACATTTCGCCGTTGGTCTTATGCACCTCATAAATCACCGACGGGTAAGTGGCGATGATATCCATGTCATATTCGCGCCGCAAACGTTCGAGGATGATCTCCATATGCAGCAGCCCAAGAAAGCCGCACCGGAAACCGAAGCCGAGCGCGACCGATGATTCCGGCATAAAATGAAACGAGGCGTCGTTGAGTTGCAACTTGCCCATCGAAGACTTGAGTTTCTCGAAGTCCGCCGTGTTGATTGGATAGATGCCACTGAAGACCATCGGCTGAATCTCTTGAAAGCCGGGGAGCGGCGACTCGGATGGGAGCCGGCCATTGGTGATCGTGTCGCCTACCTTGATCTCCGCCGTCGTTTTGACGTTGGCGATCAGATAGCCGACATCGCCCGCGCCGAGCGTCTCCTGCGCCGTCATTTTGGCCAGGCCGGGCCGAAAGATGCCGACCTCCTTGACGTCGTAAGTGCCGATTCGTGGCCATCGTCTTGACCAGGTCGCCCGCCTTCATCTGCCCATCGAACACGCGCACATAGACGATGACACCCCGATAGGTATCGAACGTCGAGTCAAAGACCAGCGCCCGCAGCTTGTCGGTGCTCTTGCCGGTGGGGCAGGGGATGCGCTCGACGACGGCTTCCAAAATATCCTCGATGCCGATGCCGGCCTTGGCGCTGGCGAGCACTGCTTCATCGGCGGAAATGGCGAGCACATCTTCAAGTTGCCGTTTGACCACGGGGATGTCGGCATTCGGGAGATCGATTTTGTTGATGACCGGGATCAGCTTCAGCCCTTGTTTTTCGGCCAGATGCACATTGGCGACCGTCTGCGCCTCCACTCCCTGGGCGGCGTCAACGATGAGGAGTGCTCCTTCACACGCCGCGAGGGAACGCGAGACCTCATAGGCAAAATCGACGTGCCCTGGGGTATCCATCAGGTTGAGCTTGTAAGTGTGCCCGTCCAGCGCCTTGTACTTCATCGTCACCGGATGCGCCTTGATGGTGATGCCGCGCTCGCGCTCCAAGTCCATCGAGTCGAGCAGTTGGTCCTCGGATTCGCGATGTTCGATCGTACCGGTGAACTCCAGGAGGCGATCAGAAAGCGTTGTCTTTCCGTGGTCGATGTGCGCGATGATGCAAAAGTTCCTGGTCCGAGTGTGCGGCATGGCTGAGTCCCGGCGGCTGCCGGAGGCGGACTATGGGGGCACGCCGGGGTGAGGTCAACCGGTGGCTGCGAGCGCTCCGGCATTGCGAGGAACGTTTTCCCTGCTAGAGGAAGCATCTCCGTATGCGGCAAATCAAACTCGTCGGTCGCGAATTGGCGGTCATTCGAGCCATCGAACCGATGGGCAGCTCGGGTCGCCAGCTCTTCGAGCGCACCAATATCGATCCGCCGGACCTGCTCGATATCCTCAACGGACTTGCGGAGAGCGGCTACGTGGAGGCCTACCTTGGGCAAAGTGAGCACGCCACCATGGAAGCCGTGAAGCTGGTGCAGCTTCACACGACGCGCTTCGAGATCAACCCCTCGTATTATCTCGAGTTGAAGAAGGTGATGCAGCGGCACTGACGCCTGGCCGTGTCTCGCGTGATCGCGGCGCGCCACTCCTGCTCCTCTGGCTAAGAAAACCGCGCGCAACCTGTGCGGATGCTCAGCGATTTCACCCGAGGTTCAACTTGCGGCGGGAGTCAGGGATTTTGTGATAGACGCGAGCGATGGCCATTGCTGGGGCGAGGCCGGGTTGATGGATCCCGAGCAGGCGGGCGATTTCCGATTCGAAGTGAAGGAGCGCGCGCTCGCGGGCTGGCTGCTGGTTGAGATGCGCCAGGGCGCGCTGGAGGAGGCTGTAGAGTTCCGGGTCCGCGTGTTCCGGCTCGGTCACGAGTTCCAGCAATTCGGCGAAGTAGCAGGCGAGAGCAAGGCGCGGATAATCGAAACGGATTTGCGCATGCGGCTCCATCAGGCGGACTTCGCGCAGGCCGTGGAGATCGCTCTTGCGGCTGCGGCTGAAAGAGACGTCGCAGAGAAAAAAGAGATCGAGCACGCCCGCGAAGCGGCTGCTGGCGGCGCGCGCGCCTTTGCCCACAGTCTTCAGGCGTCCGTGCTCCTGCGTAAACCAGGTGACGATGAGGCTCGTTTCCGTGAGTTTGGTACGGCGCAGCAGGATGGCGGGAGTTGTTTCCAAAAGTGGGCGGCAGCTTACGCCAATCAGGGCGCACGCGCACGCACGGGGAGGGGCGCTTACGAATATAGGTATTGCGACGGCCGTCCCGGTCTCGTAAACCCAAACCACCTCCACCCCTTTTATGAGCGAAACGAAGACTCCCGCCGCACCGCAAATCGACCAGAGCAAGCTGGCCACCACTTACGCCAACGTCTGCCGCATCGCGCAGACGCCCAATGAGGTAATTGTCGATTTTGGGCTGAATCCGAACTTCTTCGGTCAGATGCTGGATGAGCCGCTAAAGCTCGATGCACGGGTGATCATGTCGCACGACGCGGCGAAGCGCCTTTGCCTGAATCTGATGGCGACCATCCAGAACTTTGAATCCAAGTACGGCCCTATCGAACTGGATGTGACCAAGCGGCTCAAGCCTGCCGGGCAAAATGCCGCGCCGTTGGAGTCCTGAGCGGGAATCGTCAGCGGTTCCCCCTTGAACAATGCGGAATTTTTATCCGCCGTGGTTGTTGGCGGGGCAAGCGGGGCGGAGAATCCGCTTCCAGACTTGCCACGGAGGCCATTCAGTGCTTGCGTACAGGGTGTGGTTTCTTCCCCAGAAAGCGTTCAGCGCGAGCGCGTTTATCACCCACTCGGACCCGGAGAACCGGGCCAAGAGACTCCTTCAGCGCCCCTTTTGAACCCGGTCAGATAAAAAGATAATTATCGTTTGCGTTCTTGCTGCATCGCCCCCAAAATCCTCCAAGCCCATGAAGTCTCTCCTCACCCCCTCCCGCCGCACGCATTGCTCGCTCGAACCGCTGGAAGCGCGGATTGCGCCCGCCACAGTTTACATCGGTGCCATCGGCAACAACGAGAGCAATCTCGATACGGAGTACACCGACAGCCCCACGCATGAGACGCGGAACACAGGGGATCGGCCTGTAGCCTTTGCTCAGCGAAATTTCGTCGATATTGTCGCCTCCCACGCCGTGAACCCGAATGACCTGATCGCCTCGGCGCTGGTCGGCACGGGTGCCACGGCGCTCACGGAAGTCGGCAAGTACTACTACCTTCACCTCTATGCGGGCGATGAAGTGCTGCAATTTACCCAATCGGCGAACTACAAACCGCTTATCGACGTGAGTTCGGGAGAGGTGATCGCCGTCTTCACCGATTTTGTGACGGCGAACGGGGGAGCGGCGGATTTCAATGACGGAGAATTGACGGGGCTGGTTTTGGGAGCGGGTGCGGGCGTGCAGATCCACGGAAGCGTGAATGGTGACATCGTGACCGCCTTGGATACGCATGGGAATACGAACCCGGCAGACGACTCGCTCGATCTTTCCGGGCTCGGCTCCTCGAAGACCTCGATCAACAATCTACAAGTGCTCGGCGGCTCGGTGTTTGGTAGCGTGCTGGCGGGCGGGAATATCACCGGTCTGTTGGTGGCGACAAATGTGGATAGCGTCGCCGCCGGCACCGCGGTCAACGGGCATACCTTCGACTTGGTGAAGGTGCAGACGCGCGTCAATGGGCAGCCGATCTTCGACCCGAACGGCAATCCGATCTTCAACAGCCCTCGTTTCACACCGAACTTTACCGAGCCCTCGGGCCAAACCGGCTCGTCCATCTCGTTTGTCAGCGTGGGGGCGATTGGCCGGGATGCACAGAATCCGCTCGACCCGGCGTATCAGACGGCGCTCGGAAACGGGCCGTTCGAAATTGCCGCGGGCGCGGGCGGCTTCGGTGCGAAAGGCGGGTCTCTTTCTTATATCGCAGTCACCGGTGATTCCGATGGTTTTGCCCTCCATGCCGGTGCGGGTGGGCCGGTCAGCGGCTTTGCCGCTTCGGGCGGCGCGGGCGGCGATATTTCCTACGTGGCAGTGTATGGCACGTCGGATGGGACGCCGAATAGTGCCAGCGCCAACGGTCTTGTGCAAGGCATCCAGATCGTGGCCGGGCCGGGAGGTGGCGACATCGCCAATGCGGCCGTGGGCGGCGCGGGTGGCAACATCACAAACGTCCTCGTAGGGTTCGATTCCACGGGTGCGCAGTCATCGAATGTTCTTTCCGATAGCGTCCATCTGCTGGCTGGCGCGGGTGGCGACGGCGCGTTCGCGGGTGCGGGCGGATACGTTTACGGCGTGAAGGTGGTGGTCTCGACGCCGGATGGCTTGGGCGACGAAATTGAAGTCGGCGGCGGCAAAGGCGGCGCCAGCGCTTACACGAGTGGCAGCGACGGGGCTGGCGGCGGCATTGCTTATGTTGATGCGCGCAACATTTTCGCGCCGGCGGTGGCGATCGGCTCGGTGCCGCCCATCATTCATTCGTCGATCAATTTCCATGCAGGCGATGCTGGTGACGACGCGCTCAACAATCCGGGGGGTGCAACAGGCGCGGCGGGCGGTGGCGAGGCTTATCTGGCGATTTTGGGCTTCGATAATACGATTACGGCCGGTAGCGGTTCGGAAGGGAGCCGCGGTGGGGCGGGTGGCGGAGTGGCGTATATCAACAACATGAACAGCGACGCCGTCACGCCGCACAATTTCACGGTGAATACGGGACACGGCGGACTGGGTCATCAGTTCGACGGCGGGGCGGGCGGAAGCTTGTACGGGATCATCTCCCCGGTGTCCGATTTCCAGTCGTTTCATATCAATTCTCTGGCCACGGCCGGGTTGGGTGGCGACAGCCAGCAGGCGCATGGTGGCGCGGGCGGTGGCGTTTACGCCCTCGATATCCAGGATCAGGATACGGCGACCGGGCAGGCGGTGCCGATCTCAGGCGACGTGGTTATCCACGGCGGGTCCGGCGGCTCCGGCGCGCTCGGCGGCGGAGCGGGCGGGGTGCTGGCGCAAGTGCGCGTCTCGGGGCGCATCTCTCGCTGGAGGGCAAGTCCGGTTCCGGCGGAAGCGCGACCGTTTTCGGTGCGGGCGGCATCGGCGGCACGATCACCTCGACTTTCCTGGAAGGGGTCGGCCCTCTTTATTCGACTGATTTGAACAACGCCGTCGTGACGATCAATCCAACGGGCGTGCTGATTGCTGGTGACGGCGGCGCGGGAGCCGGCGCGGGTGGCACAGGTGGATCGGGAGGCTCAGTGCTCACGGCCAGCGTGCGCAACGACGGCGACTCCACTTTGCGGGCTGGTTCGGGTGGCAGCGGGCAGAACACGGTCGGCGCGATCGTCGGCGGAGCCTCGGGCAGCGGCGGCTCGATCATTTCTTCCGGCCTTGTCTCGCAATTCGGCTTCGGTGATCTCGAGGCGGGCAGCGCGGGTATGGGCGGCGCGGCCGCTGGGTACGGTGGCAGCATTCAAGGTGCAACTTCGGTCACGGCAGCCGATGAGATTGACGGCGTCCGGGCGGCGACCAGCATCACCATCAAGTCGGGCAGCGGTGCGCATGGGGGAAGTGGCGGCAACATTTCGGCCGTGGCCTTTGAGGGGGCTGACGGATTCACGGCACCCACAGGCGCGGTCGCTGATCCAGGCTGGCAGCGGCTCTTTCGACGGCGCCATGGCCGGCCGCGGAGGCAATATTTTGAATGTTATCGGCTCCGTTTCTTCCGGGCCAAGGTCAGTTGACTCGCCTCACGGCGGGGACGGCGGCGGCGGAGCAGGCGCGGGCGCGGGCGGCGGCGGGCGGCTCGATCGTGAACCTCACCATCTCGGGCGGGCGGCGGACAAAACAGCGTGCTGGTGCTGGAAGGGGGCAATGCGGGCAACTCCACAGCCAGCATCGGAGCGACGGGCGGCAGCGTTTCGAACGTTGGCGTGACCGGGCTGGCCGCAGGCACCATTTTCCGCAGTGTGGCTTCCGGCAATGGAGGCGACGGATGCGTGCATGGCGGGGCGGCGGGCAATATCACCACGCTCTTTGTCCAAAACGACGATATTGGCATCAAGACCGGCCAAGCCTTCGGCTACAACACGCAGGGCGGCATTTTCGCGGGTGTCGGCGGCAATGGCACGGTACCACGGTGTGAATGGCGCGGTGCAATACATCACGGCGAATTCCATCTCCTCCATCGTGGCGGGTGCGCGCCCCACGGCAGCCAATCCAAATCCGGCGCCGAATGACCCCATCCTCATCCCGCATCTCGCCTCATCGGTCTCCTACGTGGCCGTGTCCGGCACGACCAAGGACTTGCTGCTTGCAGCCAATAACGTCTTCTCGGCGGACGGCGACTTCCAGCTCAGCTTCAATGGCGTCACGACGCCACTTTTCGCGGCGCACTCCAGTGCGCAACAGGTTCAAAACGCGCTGAACGCGCTGAAGCCGATTTCCGACGCCGGCGGCGTGACTGTCGGTTATTCGCTCGCCGGCGGGTACGTCGTCACTTTCAATCAGCCGGGAAATCAAAACCAGATTGGCTCTGTCGAAATCATCTCCAGCAACGTGGTGCAAAGCACGGCCGGCTGGTACGACCCCCATCCCGGTCACCACGCCTGTGGAGGGCATCCTCTCATTGAATGTCGCCGAGATTCGTTCGGGCAATGCTCCGATCGGCATCTCGGTGATTCATGCCGGCTCGAACAGCTTTGCCGGCGCGGAGACGGTCGCCGGAGATGCGACGCATCATGAATCGCAAGTCCTCGATATCTCCCAACTGAACGGCAGCTCCGTCAATCAGTTCCAGCTCTCGTACGGCGCTTCGACCACGGCTAACATCCCCGCCAACGCTTCCGCGGCGACCATCCAGACCGCGCTGAACAACCTGCAGGATATCAACGACCAGGGTAGTGTCGATGTGACCGCTGTTCCTAACACGGTGAATCACTTTCAGGTGACTTTCCGCCAGGCTGGACCGCAGACGGCGATCATCGGCCAAACCTTCGTGCGTGAAGTCGAACGGGTCGATTTGGCTGCACTCACGCCGAACTCGGGCAACCTTTTCTCCCTCAGCTTCAACAACTCCTCCACAGCTAACATCGCTTATTCGGGGAGCCTGAGTTCGATCGCCGCCAGCATTCAGACGGCACTTAATACCCTGCCCACGGTCAAAGCGACCGGGCCAAATAATTCCGGCTCCGTGGTGGTGGCGCCAGTCTTTGGTTCGAGCACAGCCTTCGACATTACGTTCCAGCCGGTCGGCACGCAGTCGCTCGTTGTGGGGGCGGCGCAGGTTTTTGAGACGCAAAAGATCAATCATGCCCAACGAGGCCGCCAACTCGACTGATACCTTCGTGGTGCGTGCGGGCAGCATGGCGCTGCCAGGTAATCCCGAGCATTCCGGGTGACCAGGTGAGCTGCTCCAATCGGCGTGAATGCGACGGCGGAAGAAGTGCAAAAGGCGATTAACGGCTTCCGGCGATCATGACGGAGCAGGCGGGGTAACCGTGATGAAAGCGGCTGATGGATTCTCAGTCACTTTCAACACCCTCGGCGATAAGCCACCGCTCGGCAGCAGCCTCCTGCGCCACGAACAGCAGACGATCGACCTCTCGCAGGCGACTGGCCCTTCAACCGATCTGGTGTTTCACTTGGAGCACACGATCAATGTCGCCGAGACCACCCACGGTTCGAACACCGCGAAGGAAGTCCAGAGCGTCGATCTCGGGTCGCTCCAGGCTTACACGAACGGCCTGTACACACTCTCCTTTAACGGAGCGCACACCACCATCCTCCCGGCGATGGCTTCGGCCACCTCCATTCAAACGGCCTTAAATGCGCTCCCTACGATGAAGGCTCTGGGTCCGAATGGCAGCGGCGCCGTGACGGTCACGCAGACCGGTGCGGGCATCTTCTCGATTGACTTCAACGTGAATGGCGACCAGCCGCTCGTCTCTGGCTCCGGCGCTGTGTACGCGGACCGGTTCCCGATGAGCGTCACGCAGACCCTCACGGCGCGCCAGCCATCATCGTCGTGAGCGAGAAGAATAGCGGCGCGCTCTACGAATGCGCCCGTCAACGAATTGACGAAGGGCGGGGCGGCTCAGGACGAGATGCAGCGGATCGATGTTACCAAGGCCAGCGCCAATGGGGATTTCGTCATGCAATTTGGAACCGATTCAACGATCAATTCGCCTACGGTAGCGCCGCGGCGACGGTGCAGGCCGCGCTGAACAAACTCCGGACGATCCAGGGGTCTTGCACCAAACGGGACAGGCAGCGTCTCGGTGACCTACGACAACGCGGGCCATTACGACGGTCACTTTCAACGAAACGGGCGACCAAATCTCGCTGGTGGCGCCCGAGCGCACTCCCGAACAGCAGCAGGTCAGCTCGGGCTCGATGGCCAATTCGCCCACTGGTCAGTTCAACTTGTAATTCCGAATCAGGTGACCGGCAGCTTGCCTGCCAACGCAACGGCTTCGCAGGTGCAGACCGCACTGGAAGGGCTGACCAGCATCCAGAATGCGGGCGACGTGGTCGTCACTGGCAATGCGGGCGGACCGTATGTCATCACCTTTCAGAAGCTCGGGGCGGACCCGTTGATCGCAGCCGAAGGCGGCGCGGCGCACTCGCAGCAACGACTGAACCTCGGCGCCTTGCAAGGGACCGGCGGCTCTTTCGAACTGAACTTCAATGGCCAAACCACCGCCCCGATCTCGGAAGCAGGCGGCGCGGCGGCAATCCAATCCGCCCTGAATAACCTCACCAGTGTCAAGGAGACACGCAGCGGCGCCTCGGGTGCGGTGACTGTGACGCTCGATCCGAGCGGCCTCTTCTACACGATCGACTTCAATGGGGTGCAGGATCTGCCGACGATTTCCGGCATGAGCCTGGCCACGATGGACCGGCAATTGCCGACGGCGGTCATCGGCTCCGACGGCACGTCAGCTTCATTCAATGGGAGCATCACGACCTTCACCCAAGGCAGCTCGACCGTGAAGGAAGTACAGCGCGTCGATCTGAGCAACCTCTCGGCGAATCAACAGTACCAGCTCTCCTTCGACGACAACACCAACGACGCCAATCCTGGCTACACCAGCCCTCTTTTCAGCAAGAGCACGCCCCTTACGACCATCCAGGCGCAACTCAACGCCCTGCCCAGCATTCAGGCGGCCGGCGGCATTGCTTCGGTAGCCGCGGATGGCCCGAGCGCTTACAAGATCACCTTCACTGGCACGGGCGATAAGACGCAAATCACCGGCGTGGTCGGTACGCACGAGCAGCAATCATTCGATCCGCTGGCGCTCGCCAAGTTCCAGGTGCCCGTCAAGACGGTCAATGGAACCGGTAACTCGCCGGAGCAGGACACCATCGATCTCACTGGGGTAAACTCGGAAATCTATCTGCAACTCAATGGCTTCCGGACAGCGACGATTCCGGTGGCCAATGTGGCGCCGGCCACGCTGAAAACGAACATTCAGAATGCCGTCAATGCGTTGGGCCAGGGGAACGTCACGGTTACGCAAGGCGCAGCCGCCAATACGTACGTCATCACCTTCAATGCGAATGGCGACCAGCCGGCGTTGACGGGCGGCGCGGACTTCTCCGATGGATTGTTTCATCTGACTTTCGGCACGGATACCACGCGGGCCATCCATGTCGGCGCGACGGCGCTGGAAGTACAGAACGCACTCAACGCGCTGCCCGGCATCAAGGCGCTGCAACCGCACGATCAGGGGAACGTGACGGTCACCCTGCAAAATGGGCAGTACCTCATTAATTACAATGTCGTGGGCGATCAGCCGACGGTCGTCGCCACCGGCGCCGTGGCAGTCAATCCGACGCTGGACATCTTCCGTACCCACGACGGCTCGACGGGCAGCAATGTCGCGCTGGGCGTCTCAGAAACCACCAAGGGGAGCACCATCGGACCAGCCATCACGGAATTCCAACCCGGCGGCGGTGATGTGCTCGAGACGCAGAGCCTCGACATCTCGCAGTTCGTCGCGAGCGGCGATCCATTCACGCTCACCTTCAACGCGCAGGATCCGCAGAATGCGCAGACGACTGTGTCCATCAATCCCGCTTCGCCGACGGTTGCGGCGGACATTCAGAATGCGCTCGAACAGCCTTCCTGGGATTAACCAGCAAGGCGGCGGGAATGGCCAGGTTACGGTGACGGCGGGGGCTGGATCAAACCAGTACAACATCTCTTTCAACGTTGCGGCTGATGAACCAGCGTTGGTGGCCAACGACACCACCGATCCGAGCATCCAAGTGGATACGACGGAGACGACCAAAGGCTCGACTCGCCAGCCAGAGATCGAGCTGCTCAATCTGCAGCACGTGAACAACGGCAACTCGACGTTCGTGGTCGCCTTTCGGTCGGATTCCGCGACCGTGAACATCGGCGCCAACTCGAGCATTACGAAGACCAACATCCAAAACGCCCTCAACAGCCTCCCCTCCGTCCAAGCGAGTGATGGCAGCGGCAATGGAACCGGCATGGTGGTCGTCGGCGACAATGGGGACGGCACCTTCAACCTGACGTTCAACTCGAACGGCAAGCAGCAGTTGATTGCCGCCACGCAGTTCCCCACGAGTGTCACAGACGGCTCCGCCAGTTCGAGCGAGTTGCAGGAAGTCGATGTCTCGACACTGCTTCCGGTCAGTGGGAGCACCTTCCAGTTGACCTACAACAATCAAACGACACCGGTGCCGCTGTCGCCCTTCTCGACCCCGTCGCAGGTGCAGAGCGCCCTCAATGCGCTTTCGTCGATCTCGGCCGTGGGAGGAGTGACGGTCAGCAGTCCTAATGAAGGCATTTACGACGTGACCTTCAATATGACGGGCAACCAACCGGGCTTGGTGATCGCGAGCGGCGGGGATGAGGAAGTGCAACACATTGACACGACACTGCTCCAGCAGCCGGGCAACTCGAGCTTCCAATTGTCCTTTGGAACTTCCACTACTCCCGCGCTGCCGGAAAATTCCTCCGCAGCCAGCGTGCAGACGGCGCTCAACAATCTGCTGTCGATCAAACAAGCTGGTGGCGTGACCGTCACGCAGACCACCAATGCCGGCGGTGTTTCTGGCTACGATGTGACTTTCGGGAGCTTTGCCGACCAGCCAAGCATCCAGGCCAACGTCAACGTTTACGAACAGCAGATGATTGACCTCCACACCATCGCCAGCCCGACCACGGGTGGGGAGGAGTTCATCCAGTTCTCGTACGCGGGATCCAAGACTCCGCTTCTGCCGGCCAATTCCACTCCGATCACCATCGCCACCGCTTTGAACAATCTGCCCGGCATCCTGGCGGCGGGTGGCGTCGCCGTCAGCCAAACCACTCCGAGTGAGTTTGTGGTCTCCTTCAATCGCGGCGGGCCGCGCTCGATTATCGGCGGCACGGTCGATCCATTTGGCACGACGGAGCGGCTGCCGGACAATGCCACGCCGGTGCAACTGGAGGCTGCGCTGGATCGGATCTCGATCTCGGATGTGACACTAACGGCTGGCGCCAAGCCCGGAACCTTCACCGCCACCTTTGGCGAGAACGGAAATCAGCCGCTGTTGCAAGCGACCGCCAACTCCCACGAACAGCAGTTGGTTGACGTTCTCGACACCGGCGCCTTCAGTCTCAGCCTCGGCACGGACAGCACGGGTCTATTGCAGATTGATCCCGCGAATGGGCAATTGCCGCCCGCCGACCAGATTCGCGCGGCTCTCAATGCGCTTCCTGCCATCCAAGCCGAGGGCGGCGTGCGCGACGTGACGGTGGATCAAGCCGGGAGCGCCTTCACGATCACTTACAATAGTGACGCGAATGTGCCCGAACTGGTGCTGCATCAAAACCTCCAGAATGTTCCAGTGAGCACGCTGACCCAAGGTGCGGCCGGCATCCCCGGCACTCAGGAAGTGCAGGAGATCGACTATGTGCCGCTGGGCGCTTTCGACGCCGCTAAGTTCCAGAGCAGTCACATTGTCGGTGCCATCGTTGACTTCAACGAGATCAACTCGAACCAGTTCCACTTCTTGAAGCCAGACCCCGCCAATCCGGGCCAATTTATTCCGACGGTGGCCACGGCGAATAATCCATTCGTCGAGGGAGACATTCCGATTGATGGCATCGTCATGGCTCAGGTCATTGACCAGACCACCACCAACTTCATTCCCGAGGCCCGCCTGACCGCCAACGGCTTCTTCGATAATCTGAACCGCTAATCTGCCCCCACTTCGACCACCCCCCAATTCCCGATATGTTTAAAAAGCCTTCGCATCATCACTCGATCGAAATTCTTGAGGCGCGCATCGCCCCAGCCGCCGTGGCCGCTTTGCCGACCGTCAAGGATGCGGAACTCGCCTATGACAAGAGTTTCGCCGATACGCATTTCGTGCATGCCGTGACCGGCACGCCCATTCTGCTGACGGCGGGCAGGTGCTCACCACCGGCACCGGGGCGCGCAGCGGCACGTACCTCCTGTTGGTTCAGAAAGGGGAGGCGCTCGTCTTTACCACCGACCTGAACAACAACGGGCAGGTCGATTACAACGAGATCACGGGGATCGCGGCGGGCGACGGGTTGCGCATGACCTCCTTCGTTGATATCCACGGCGACATCGTCACCAATTTGAACGCTGATGGCACCTTGACGGATTCAGATAACAACAGTTCCAATAATCCAGTCTCGACCAAGGGCGATGGGCTGGTGCTGAAGAACTCACGGATCGAGGGGATCACGATGCGCAGCCTGACTATTGCCGACCTGACGGATCAGAACGGCGATAAAGTGGTGAACAACCTGGATGTGGATTCGCGCCTCGCGATGTCCAGTTACTCGATTTTCGGCCAAATCCTCGCGGGCGGCGGCTTTGGCATCGCGGGAGATACGACCAGCGGCCTGCGTGTGGATGATACGGGCAAGGCGAGTCAGTTGGAGTCGTTTGACCCAGGCAATGGCGCTTTCTTCGGCAATAATTACTACGTCGATGTGAAGTCGAGCATCGGCGCCATCCGCACCGGCACGGCCGCCAATGGGGAGTACTTTGCCTTTGGCTATTCACGAGGCGTGGACGTGCAGGGCACCCTGGTCAACTTTACACAGCCTGCTGGGCTGGCGGGGGGAGACATTGCCAACGTCACCTCCACCAACACCTTTAATGTCTCTGGTCTTTATGCTGGCGATGGCGGGCTCGGCGCCCGTGGCGGCAACATTCAGGACATTCGCTTCGATGGCGATAATGCTTCTGGTTATCAGTTGGTCGCCGGAAACGGCGGGCGCGGCTCGACCGGCGGCGGTGGCGGATCGATCATCAACTTCACCGATCTCGGCTCGGTGACGGGGCAGGTGCTGCTGAAGACCGGCGACGGCGGGCAGGGGACTAATGGGCTCGGTGGAGACGGCGGCACCCTTGGCTTGAGCAAGATTGTGACCAACGCGGGCGGCGTCAACGGGGCGACGGCCAATATCTCCCTGAACGCTGGCATGACGATCGATCTTGGGAATGGCGGTTCCGGCTTCCGGGGAGGTGGCATGGGGGCCAGCCTGAACAACGCCATTATCCGCGCTCCCGACGGCGGCGTGGCTTATGCGCAGACGGTGGTGAGCACGACCCATGACAGCCCGCATGATCCGGTGAGCAGTACCTTGCTCAACACAGGGGTCAACTTTAAGCAAGTGATCGGTCGGGCCAATGGATTTGACCTGAATGGCGACGGCTTCAACGATATTGTCTTCACCACCTCCACCCCCGAGCAACTCGTAGTGCAATTTGGTGATGGGCAAGGTGGATTCCTGCTCAACCTCGATGGCACGCCGCAGCGCGTCTATCTCGATGGGCCCGGCCAGGCGCAGGCGATCGCCGTGGGCGACGTCAACGGCGATGGTTACCCCGATGTGGTGGTCGCCTCCAATCAAGCGGGTGACTTCGCAGGCGTGACAGTGTTCCTCGCCAAGTTTGAGGATGCGAATCACACCGGCGGATTAACCCCGAGTGAGGATTTGAATCACAACGGAGTAAACGACTTCCTGGGCTTCTCCTCTCCACGGACCAGTCCCTTGCCGTCTCTCGCCAGCGGTGATCCCGCGGCGGGTGTGAACGGCTCCTATGGATACGTGCGTTCTTCCAATCCGATCAGCGATATTGCCATCGGCGACTTCAATGGAGACGGACTCACGGAAATTGCGGTGACAGCAACGTATATCACGCCGTCCCTTCACACCTCGCAGATTTTGTTCACCCTTACCCCTGACGTGGAGAATGGGCACCCGGATGGACATTTCTACGCGGATGTCGGCACCAAAGCGTCCAACGGCGCGCCGCCCAATGGCATCGTTCCCTTTGTCAACTTGGGAATTGGGAATAACGCGCGGATTGAATCAACGGCCTTATCACAGACGGCGACCCATGATGTGGTGGTCTCCGCGTTGGTCAAAGGTACCCTAAGCTTGCGCGCCGTAAGCGACACTTCAGTGGATAAAGGTTTAACCCTGACGGACTTTTCCACCCCAAGTCCTTTCGGACCGACGATTCTGAATGTCCTTGGCTTAGGGTCGGTTGATACGGACCGGTCGGATAAAACCAACTTCCAGCCCGCTTCAGTGCGTGATTTCGCGGTTGTGGATTTTGGCTCGCAAAACAGCGCCACCCCGGATGGTAACGCGGACTTTCTGGCGGTCACAGAGGGGCCGAGTCCCCAGTACCTTGTCGGCTTGAGTGGCGATGGGGTCTTCAACGGCACCATTGTGACCGGGACTGGAAACAACGCCGGTTACTTCTTCGGGCCGACTTCGGATATTGTGGCCATTCGCGGCTCCTTGCCGACCGTGCCGCTGGCCATGCACGGGGCTGCGGTGCTGGACTACAATTCGGCCTCCCCGGCGGCGGCAGTGCGGGAACTCATCGTTGCGGGCGGTGGGATAAACAACATCACAGAAACCGGCGGTTATGTTGGCCCGCTTCAAGGAGATAAAGGAGCAATCGCTTTCGACACCTTTATGAGAGTGGGCAACAGCGACCCCACTCCGTATTATGCGGTGGGCTCTCCTGATACGTCTGGCGCGGCCTCAGACTCGCAGACGATCTACAGTACAGGTCTTCTTGGAGCCGTCCTGACGCCAGAGTCGGAGCAGTTTGTGAAAGTTCATGCCGGGGATGGCGGAGTCGGCGTCATCGGCGCTGGCGGCGCTGGCGGGAACATCGGTACGGGTGTCCTGACGCAATCCAAGGTCAACGGGGTCGCGCAGCTTAATGGCGGCTTTGACTTCACTTTTCCAAGTTCGTTGCACTACCAGGGTATTGTCGATCTGCACGGCGGCGCGGGCGGCGCCGGCTTTTCCAATGGCGGCGCCGGAGGAAGCGTTGGCGGCGTTGCTTTGCGTCCTCAAGCCCTGTTCAGCGGCGGAGCCAGCATTGAAGGCGGCGACGGCGGTCAGGGAACTGCGGGCACAGGGGGCGTAGGCGGCAGCATCGGCATCAACAGCCTCTACGCCACGCCGGTTTTGGTGGCGGGCAATGGCGGGAGCGGCGTTGTCGGCGGCGCTGGTGGCTCCATCGGTGGCCACAATATTGCTGGCTTCACGGACAATAACACGAACACCCAGCAACTCTTCGCCGGCATGGGTGGCGACGGGGTGCGGCTCGGAGGCGCGGGCGGCGCGGTAGTCAATTACCACGGCCAATTCAGCAATGGCGGCGGTTTTCTGGCCATCGGCGGTACGGGTGGCGAGGCAGTCGCCGGCACCGGCGGCGCCGGTGGGGTCATCTCGAATCTCAGTCCTTTCGCCAACAACGGGAACGGGTTGAGTGGCGACATCAATCTGATCGGTGGCGACGGCGGTGGCGGGCTGAATGGCGGGGCTGGTGGTTACGTCAGCACCTTCCGGGATGCGCCGAGCCAGGGAGATACCCCCGGTGTGCTCGCCATCGTGGCCGGCAACGGCGGAGTCGCTTCGGGTGGGGTCGGCGGCGCGGGCGGCTACATCTTCAATGTCGTGACACCTTCCAATGGCTCCCATCGCGCCGGCACGGCCGTCCTCGTAATTCCACCACCCGCCGGCAGCCCGGCTGGAACTCTGGGCTCGACCTATACTCGCAACCACTTCACCGCCGGGAATGGCGGCGATAGCTTCGGCTACGTCGGCGGCGCTGGTGGATCAGTCTCCTACATCAGCACCTCGGCTTCCGATGGGAACTTCGGTGTGGTCGCCGGGGCGGGCGGGTATGGGCTGGTGCTCGGTGGAGATGGCGGCCCAGTGGACAATGTACGGCTCGATATTGGCGGCTTGAATTCCAAGGCTCTCATCATCGCTGGCGCTGGCGGCGATGCTGGAGCCTACGTTTCACCCAATGTGCCGGCCAATAGCTCAACCGCCTTTGGCGGGCGAATTGGCAAGGGCGGCAATGGCGGCGCGGTGTTCAACTTCCTCCAAGTCGGCGGCACCGGTTCGCACTCCGATATCATCGCTGGCAACGGCGGCGACACGGTCAATTACGGCACGGTCAACGACACCACCGCCGGGAACTACGTGGGTACGGGTGGATCGGTCTTCAATATTTCGATTGCCGGGACCTTGGGCAACGTTGATTCCAATATTCCGATCAAGGCTTACAACAACGTCGCCATTGGCCAGACCATTGCCGATTTCGTAGACACCTCTTTCCGCAATCCAGCAACAGAGAGCGCTATTGACGATAGCGTGGGCAATGTGGGCGTGATCGTGGGCGGTGCTGGCCGCTTGAAGTCAAACTTCATCGGATACGATCAAAACCACGATCCGATCTTCCGCGGAGTCGCGGCGTTTGGCTCGTTGAGTGGCGACCTGCACGATGTGAGGGCGAATGCCATTATGGCTGCGGTCGCTGACAGCGTGGACCGCATCGCCACGATCCATGCGGCGTACAACCTCTCCTTCCCATCCGGTGGCAGCATCGGTACGGATAAGACGCCTACCGATAAACTCCAATACCTGAGCAAAACCGGCAGCATCATTTCCGAGCCGGTGGTTGATGGAGCGCTCATTGATGGCGCCCTGATCGTGGGGAGCACCCCGTCATTCGCCAATGGCCAGGCGAGCGGACACATCTTCGTCCTGACGTAGGACGGAGCGGCGCTGGTCTTCGGTCCAGCTCCGCCCTTTCCGCTAGCTGGCGTAGAACCACCGGCCTGCCCAACGCGAAACGGGCCAGCAGGCCACGAGGGCGACAGCGCTCACAGGACCGATGCCCCAAGGGTCGGCCGCATAGCACGTTGCCGCTTGGAAGAGCAGGAGCGCGCGAATGTGCGCCCCGATTAGCGGCGGCAGCGGTGAGGGACGCCTTAAGAGCGTCACGAAGAGGTACCCAACGGTTCCGACCGCCAGCAGGTAAAACCCGGTGGCTGGTGCCTGGTCTGGTGAGTTAAGCGCGAAGAGAGTACCACCCAGAGCGGCCAGGAGCGCGGTGAGCATCGGCAGCACCCGCGCCAGCAACGGCGCGCGGGGCCGCGTTTCGTGACGCGCAAGATTGGTCACGGCGGCGATGTACAAGCCAAAGGCCAGTGCGGCGCTGGCACCCATGGGCCAAATCGCTTGCGGACCAGCCGTGGCGCCGAGCATCACGCTGCCCGCTCGGCAAAGGCCCATGTTGAGAGCCCCTGCGACTGGCCACCCTTTGGTCAGCCAATTGTAGCTGGCAATCAGCCCCACCACCACCGCGCCCGCGACGACCGCCTCGCGGCGGCCGGTGAGCGCCAGCGCCGAGAGGCCGGCTGCGCAAAGCGACACCATGACCACGCAGACGGTTCGCCGCTGCACAGCGTGTGAGGGTAGCGGCCGCTTTGGGCGATCGCGCCGGTCTTCCTCCTCGTCCGCGAGGTCATTCATCAGCAAGCCCGCCGCGTAAAAACAGAGACTTGCCACAATGACCAGCCAGAGCGAGCCATCCATCTGCCAGCTATTTGCGAGCAGATAACCGGCCAGCGGATCACCCGGCACCGTGAACAAATTCGGTGCTCGAAAGAGCTGGAGCCAAATGCGCAGCGGCGTGGGACGGGTGGCGGAGGTCAAAGCAAGGTCAGGCACAGCGGCTTGGCTATCAGAAATACGAAGCAACAGAAGTCCCGCTGGCCTTCCTTTTCGTGGTCCCGCAGGCATCCTGCTTTTGTGACTTACCGCATCGGCATCTCTGGGTGGACTTACCGCGGCTGGCGCGGCGTCTTCTACCCCGAAGGACTCGCCCAGCGGCGCGAACTTGAGTTCGCCAGCCGGGCGTTCGATGCCATCGAGATCAACGGCTCCTTCTACTCGCTCCAGCGGCCAGAAAGCTACGCGGCTTGGTACGAACAGACGCCGGCGGACTTTGTGTTCAGCATCAAAGGGAGCCGCTTCATTACGCATATGAAGAAGCTGAAGGAGCCGGAGGTGGCGCTGGCGAATTTCTTCGCCTCCGGCGTGCTGCGGCTTCGGGAAAAGCTTGGGCCATTTCTGTGGCAGCTTCCGCCGCAGCTCGCTTTCCACCCGAACCGAATTGATCAATTTCTCGCGATGCTCCCACGCGATACCGAGACCGCCGCGCGGCTGGCCTCGGCCACGACGAACGCCTGGCCGGCCGTGCGTGGATTGAAGCTGGTCCGCAGCGACTGCTCCAGCACGCCATGGAAGTGCGCCACCCGAGCTTTCTGGACCCTCTCTTTTTCACCCTGCTGCGGCGGCATGGCGTCGCCTTTGTCGTTGCCGATACGGCGGGCAAATGGCCATACGCGGAAGACCTCACGGCCGACTTCGTGTACGTGCGGCTGCATGGCGCCGAGCAATTGTACGTGAGCGGCTACGGCGAGGCCGCATTGCAGGAATGGGCGCGCCGCATGCGACTCTGGAGCCGTGGCCGGCAGCCACGCGACGCCCATCTGGTGACGCCCCGTGCAACGGGCCCCGCGCACCCGCGCGCAGTCTTCGCCTTCTTTGACAATGACGCGAAGGTGCATGCGCCCTTCGACGCCCTCACGCTTGCGAAGATGCTGGCGGCGAAAGGCTGAAGGGGAGGTCCGGCCTACTTGGCCGCAAACGCGCCGTGCGTCACGCCGAGCTGCGATTGCGCGCGCAACGTGCGCCGGAGTTCCTCACTCCCGCCCTCGCGGAAAAGCAGCTCCTGGTAGGCATTGATGACCTGCTTGGTGGCCGCCGCATCTTCATCGAGCAACTCCACGCGAAAGCGTCGCAACCCGGCCTGATGCAACCGGTCAAAGAACGCGGCGCCCGTTTGCGGCACCGCGTGAAAGAGCGTGTTGCGGCAGCCCACATCCGCGCGTAACGGGTGCTCCATGCCGACTCGGTCGCGCAGCTTCACTTGGTGCCGGTCGCACGGGCGGCCGCAATCGAGATGCGAAGTTCCGTTGGAGAGAAAGGCCGCAAAAACACAGTGCTCCATGTGGAAAAGCGGCATGTGTTGATGCAGGGTTAGCTCGAACCAACTGGCTGGCGCGGCCTCGAGCAGGTCGAGGATTTGCTCGCAGTTCAGGTCGTAGGAAATCGTGAGGTGCTCCAGGCCCAGGCTGATGAAGTGCTGCGCCGAGAGCGGGTTTGCGACATTCAGCGAGAAGTCGCCGAGCAGGCGAAGACCGCGCCCACGAAAATGCTCAATCGCGCCTAGGTTGCGGACCAGAAAGCCGTCGGCGCCGCAACCCTCGAGCAGCTTGAAGAAGCCCTGCTCGCCCGCTTTCTGGATGCGTGGCGTGGCGGCGAAAACTTCAATTCCCGGCACACTCCGCACGAGCGCCACGCCTTCGCGAAACCGCCGCAGGTCCTCGAAATCGAGCAGCAGCCGAGTGGCTCCAGCCGCGACGGCAGCCTCGGTTTGCGCCAATGTCCGGCAGAGCACGGAGAGTGCGCATGGGGCATCTTGAGCAACTCGACCAAAAGGCACCTGCAGCACGTCGCGCCAGGTGCGCGCGTCAACCACGCGCGTGGCAGCCGCTCGCGTTTCGAGCGCCTGCACCATCTCCCGCCGCAAGGCGTTGAGTTCCGCAAGCGGCACGATGACCTCTCCCTCGAGATCATTGTGGAGTTCGCCCAGAGCAAAGCGGGAGTCGCCGAGTTTGGCCAATTGTGCGCGCAAGCGCTCGGTGGTGAGCGGCGCCGTGCGGGCCATTTCGAGCCGCGCCTTCGAGACGAGCCGGATTCCGCCGCATTCGACCACCAGCGGCTCACCGGCCCGTCCGGTCACCCGCAGATGCAGCAATTCCCGCTGGCGCGGCTCGAGGCGCCCGGCAAATGACTGGCGCAACCGCTTCTCCAGCGCCGGATCATCTGTCTTCCAGACGCGCACTCCGGGCTGAAGCCGGGTGAAGTCCAGCCGTCCATAGGCAAAGAAGAGCCGGTCCCCGCGCCGCTCGAAGATCCGCCCGCCCTGCTCGGTATTGGTGTCCTCGCCGGTATCGAAAACGACTCCGTCCCCGGCAGCGAGTGGCACCGCGCTCTGCAGCTCGACAAAGTCCCGCCCCACACCTGTGAGGCAGCCCGCGAAAGGCCCCCGCTTTTTGCCGTAGCGCGCTGGGACGAGCCGCTGGTGGTTCACCCCATGCATCCAGCCCGAGAAAAGACCGCGGGAGAAGGTCATCTCAAGCTGGTACGTCTCCTCTGCGGATGCGGTGTGCGCCTGCCGCGCCCGCGCCGCGTCGATGGCCTTGCGATACACCTGGCATACGGCGGCGACGTACTCTGGCGACTTCAGACGGCCTTCAATCTTGAAAGAAACCACGCCGCGCTCAAGCAACGCCGGAATTTCAGCGACGGCCGCCAGATCCTGCGGCGAAAGCAGATAGCGGCGGTCGCCAAGTTCGCGCGGCACGCCATCGACGAGGAGTTCGTACGGCAGGCGGCAGGCTTGCGCACATTCGCCGCGGTTCGCGCTGCGCTGGCCGAGCGCCTCACTCGTGAGGCATTGGCCGGAGTAGGCGACGCAGAGCGCCCCGTGCACAAAAACCTCCAGAGGCACCCCCGCCGCATCGAATTTCTCCAGCTCGCGCAGCGAGACCTCGCGCGCCAGCACCACCCGCTCCACCCCAAGCGCCTGCGCCAGGCGCGCCCCTTCGGGCGAGGTGATCGTCATCTGTGTCGAGGCATGAATCGGCAGATCAGGCGTGAGCGCGCGCGCCAGCCGGACCAACCCGACATCCTGCACAATCAGCGCGTCAACGCCGGCTTCGTCGCAGCGCCGCAATTCCGTCGCCGCGTCGTCGAGTTCGGTCGTGAAAATGAGGGTGTTCAGCGCAACGTACGCTTTCAAACCATGGCGATGGCAAAACGCTACCACCTCCGGCAGTTCCGCCTCGGAGAAGTTCTCTGCCCGTAGCCGAGCATTGAAGCGCGGCAGGCCGAAGTACACCGCATCCGCCCCATTGGCCACGGCCGCGCGCACGCACTCCCAGTTCCCGGCGGGAGCGAGCAATTCAGGGGTGGAGGGATAAAGCGCTGGCATCGGGCGGGGTCATCCTTACCCTTGATTGCGCCCTGGCGCAATTAGCGGAGGTTGAGCGGCATGCGTCTTGATCAATGGCTTTGGGCCGTGCGCATTTTCCGAAGCCGCGCTCAAGCCGTCGCGGCGATTCGTGGTGCCCGCGTGCGGGTACTTGGAACCTTTTGCAAACCAGCGCACGAGGTGCGGCCTGGCGAGCTGATAACCGTCAGCCATTGGGATCACGAACAGACCTGGCGCGTCCTCGCCCTCCCACCGCACCGCATCGGTGCCAAGCTGGTCGCGCACTTTGCCGAAGAGGCGCGCCACCCGGTAGGTATCGCCGCCGAATCTGGCTTCCAATGATGCTGAATCCTCCGGATCTTCGGGTCATTCGGGCCGTCCATAGAGATGAAGTCGGGAGACGGGGAGTCGCTCTACGATGCGGACGCGTCGGTGCTCCCCGGAACAGCAGGCATGACCTGCACTCGGAGGATTGTGTTAGATTTTCTCCAGAAGTCTCGAGTGAGCGTTCGCCGAGCGATGCCCTTTGCTCCTCGCATGGGAATCGCTATAGCCCTGCGATGTCACCCGCTGCCCCTTCCCCCTCGCCTCAGCGCCCGCTGTGGCTGCTGATCGTGCTGCTGGCGACCATCGTGGGGGCAGCTTTAAAAGCGGCCTGGGCGCTCAATAGCATCGGGACGAGCGACATCGCGATTTTCTTTGCGTTTGGAGAGGCGCTTCACAAATCGAGTCTTGCGGAGATGTACACGAACTATCCGATGTTCAACCATACGCCGCTCACCGGCTGGCTGATGGAGGCGCTCTTTAGGATCTCGGGCGGCGGGTCGCTCCAGGCCGAGGCTTCACCAGAGGCGCGGCTGGCGGTGTTGCTCGCCTTTGCCAGCGGCCTTCGGCTGCTCTGTGTCGGCGCGGATCTGGGAGTCGTCGCAGGCTTGCTCTATCTGAAGAAGGTGACGGGACGGCCGCCATGGTGGGCGCTCGCTCTTTTTGCGGCCAGTCCGGTCTCAATCATGGTGTCCGGCTTTCATGGAAATGTGGATCCCATCATGGTGCTGTTCCTGGTCGCGGCCGCCGTGGCGCTCACGCAGCGCTGGCCGGGGGCGTGCGGTGCGTTCTTCGCGCTGGCTTGTAATGTGAAGGTGATGCCGCTGCTGCTGGCACCCCTTTTCCTCGGCTTTTACTGGCAGCAGGGACGCCGTGCGCTGCTTCGTTTCGGTGCGGCGGCGGGAGGGTTGATCCTGCTCGGCTCGGCAGTGCCGCTGCTGCAGTGTCCCGCCCCGTACGCCAGCCATGTGCTGGGGTACGGGAGCTACTGGGGGACTTGGGGAATCACTTACGCGCTTCATCAAGCGGGAATCGCCGATTTTCAGACGATTGGATTCAGAGGGCTTTCGGCGGCTCAAAACTGGGTCGCGCTCGATTTGAAGCTCGTCATGAGCGGCGCGGTGCTGGCGCTGGCGTGGCGCAGGCGTGCCGTGCCCGGCGCGGATTTCCTCACGACGCTCGCGGCGGCTTTCACGGTGATCTTCGTTTTCGCACCCGGCTTGGGGCCTCAGTACCTTGTTTGGCTGGCCCCCTTCCTTCTGTGGAGCGCACCGGAGTGGTATGCCGTGGTTACGGCTTGCTCCGCAGCCTTCATGTACGCCTTCTACGCGCCAGCTTCCAAAGGAGGGTTCCCTTGGGACTCCGCCTATCCCAAGGGGCCTGAGATTGGCATTTGGGGACCGTGGATGTACTATCCCTGGCTCGCGTTGGTGCTCTTCCTCCTCCGCAACGCGCGAGGCTGGTGGCAATGGGAATCCCGAGAGATAGGGACTGCGGACCGGTCGGAAGAGTTGCCGAGCCAGGCCAATGCCATGGGCATCGACGCACACGCCTAACAACCTATTAATTATGAACTCACGCCGAGCCCGGGTTTAAGACACGTCTTTTCCTACGCGGGCGCTTGCTTCTTGCGGAGAACGGAGGGAGCTTGGGGGCAAATCGAAATCCCTCTTTCTCTGGAACAATCCATGCATTGATTGGGGTTGAGCTTCCCACATGATGAATAATTTCACACCACGCGCGCAACAGGTCCTCGCTCTCGCTCGCAAGGAGGCGGACCGTTTTAACCACAATTATGTGGGGACCGAGCACCTGCTGCTTGGCTTGATCAAGCTCGGCCAGGGCGTTGCCGTCAACGTGCTCCAGAAGATGGGGCTCGACCTGGAGACGGTGCGCATGGAGGTCGAGAAGCAGGTCGGCTCCGGGCCGGAGACGAAGATGGTCGGCAACATCCCGTACACGCCGCGCGTGAAGAAGGTGCTCGCGCTTGCGGGCAAGGAGGCGAAGTCGCTCAACCATTCCTATGTCGGCACTGAGCATATCCTGCTCGGTTTGCTGCGCGAAGGAGAGGGCGTGGCGGCGCGCGTGCTGAAGAATCTCGAAGTCGATATCGAGCGCACGCGCAACGAAATCCTCAAGGAGCTCGATCCCAATTTCACCCCGCCCGACGCGGAGTCGGATACGCCGCAGGAGACGAATTCCGGCAGCGGAAAGAAGGACGTGAAGACCCCGGCTTTGCGCGCCTTCGGCCGCGACCTTACGGAGTTAGCGAAGAAGAGCGAACTCGACCCGGTCATTGGGCGGGAAAGCGAAATCGAGCGCGTCATCCAGGTGCTGTGCCGGCGCACCAAGAATAATCCGGTGCTCATTGGCGAGGCCGGCGTCGGCAAGACGGCGGTGGTCGAGGGTCTCGCGCAGGAGATCGCCAGCGGCAATGTGCCGGAATTGTTGCGCGACAAGCGCGTCATCACTCTCGACCTGGCGTTGATGGTGGCCGGGACGAAGTATCGCGGCCAGTTCGAGGAGCGCATCAAGGCGGTCATGGACGAGATTCGTCGCACGAAGAACGTCATCCTTTTCATTGACGAGTTGCACACCATCGTCGGCGCTGGTTCGGCGGAAGGAGCGATGGACGCGTCCAATATCATCAAGCCGGCGCTCTCACGCGGCGAGATGCAGTGCGTCGGGGCGACCACGCTCAACGAGTACCGCAAATATATCGAGAAGGACGCGGCACTCGAGCGGCGCTTCCAGCAGGTGAAGGTCGAGGCGCCGAGTGTCGAGCAGACGATTCTCATTTTGAAAGGGCTGCGCGGAAAATACGAGGCGCATCACAAGGCGCGCTATACGGAAGAGGCGCTCGAAGGGGCGGCGAAGCTCTCTGACCGCTACCTGACTGGGCGCTTTCTGCCCGACAAGGCTATTGACGTGATGGACGAGGCCGGCGCGCGCGCGCGCATCGGATCAATGACCCGTCCGCCGGACGTGAAGAACATCGAGCACGAGATCGAGGAGATCCGCACGCAGAAGGAGGGCGCGATCAAGGCGCAGGATTTTGAGAAAGCGGCCGCCTTGCGCGACACCGAGAAGCAGGCCAAGGAGAAGCTCGAGCGCATCCTCACCGAGTGGCGGGAGCAGCGCGAAGAGCGCGAGGTCATGGTCACGGAGGATGACATTATGCATGTCGTCTCCAAGTGGACCGGTGTTCCGCTCAAGCGAATGGAGCAGGCCGAGACGGAGAAATTGCTCCGCATGGAAAACGACATGCGCGGCACCGTGATCGGCCAGGACGATGCGGTGAAGGCGGTCTCGCGGGCGCTGCGGCGTTCACGCGCCGATCTCAAGGATCCACGCCGGCCGATTGGCTCATTCATTTTCCTTGGGCCCACTGGTGTTGGGAAGAGCTTCCTGGCGCAGACGCTGGCGGAGTTCATGTTCGGTGACCGCGACGCGCTCATTCAGATCGACATGTCCGAGTACATGGACAAGTTCACCGCCTCGCGCCTCATCGGCTCGCCTCCCGGCTATGTTGGCTACGAAGAAGGCGGCCAGCTTTCCGAAGCGGTGCGGCGGCGTCCCTACTCGGTCGTGCTGTTCGACGAAATCGAGAAGGCGCACCCTGATGTGCTGCATTTGCTGCTGCAGATTCTCGAGGAAGGGAAGCTGACTGATTCACTCGGGCGCAAGATCGACTTCCGCAACACGATCATCATCCTCACTTCGAACATCGGCGCCGAGACGATCAAGAAATCGAGCATGGGTTTTGCCTCCTCGGTCGGCTACGAGTCCGATTACGACACGATTCGCGACCGAATTTTGGAGGAAGCCAAGCGCGTCCTGAAGCCGGAGTTTATCAATCGGCTCGACGACCTCATCGTCTTCCGCCCACTGGGTAAACCGGAGTTGCTCAAGATCGTCGATCTCGAGTTGGCAAAGGTGGAGGCGCGCATCCGGCAGAAGGAAATCCGGATCGTGCTCGACGACAAAGCCAAGGAACTGCTTATCGAGAAAGGCTACGACCCGCAATACGGAGCGCGTCCGATGCGCCGCGCGGTCGAGCGGCAACTCGAAGATCCGATGGCCGAGGAAATCCTGCGCGGCAACGTGAAGGCGGGCGAAGTTGCTCATGTGAGCGCCGCTGATGGCAAGCTCACCTTCACTGTTCCAGATCGCGTTGCTGTGGAAGCACCGGCGGAGGCGAGTTGAGGCCTCCCCTTGTGCGGAATCGTGGCTGCTGATCGGTAAGGCGCAGTCCGCTGCTCTTTGGCGCTGACAAAGGGGGCGGCTTGGCGCACAAGGGGCAGCGATGAATTCCCTCTTTGATCTCTCTAGCGAAATCGCGGTCGTCATTGGCGCCACGGGCGTGCTGGGCGGCGGCTTGGCCGATGGACTTGCCGTGGCGGGGGCCCGAGTGGCGGTGGTCGGAAGGCATGCGGAGCGCGGTAAAATGCGAGTCGAAGCGATCCGGCAAGCCGGGGGCCAGGCGCAATTCTTTGCCGCTGACGCAGGCGATGTAGCGAGTTTGGCCAGCTCGCGCGACGCAATCTCCGCCGCACTAGGGGTGCCGACAATTCTTGTGAATGCTGCTGGTGGCAACGACCCCAAGGTCACGGTCACGGCCGAGCGCGCCTTCGAAAACATCGCTACCGAGGATTGGCGTCAGGCGTTCGACTTGAACTTGGTCGGAGGCGCTCTGCTGCCGTGCCAGGCCTTCGGACCGGCCATGTGCGCTGCAGGAAAGGGGAGCATCATCAATATCGCGAGCGTCTCCGCGCATCTGCCTTTGTCGCGCGTGGTGGCTTACTCGTCGGCGAAGGCAGCGGTGCTGAATCTCACGCAATTCCTCGCGCGCGAATGGGCCGCCCGAGGGGTGCGCGTCAACTCGATCACGCCCGGCTTTTTTCCCGCGGAGCAGAATCGCAAACTGCTCTTCAACGAGGACGGCTCGCCCACTGCGCGGACGCAATCCATCTGGGCGCACACGCCGATGAACCGTTTTGGCGAGGCGCGCGAACTCGTCGGCGCCTGCCTCTTCCTGGCGAGCCAGAAAGCGGCGAGTTTCGTGACGGGCATCGACCTGCGCGTGGATGGCGGCTTCCTGAGCCAGACGATTTAAGGTGCGCGCGGTGCTGCGGGATTCACTTGAGAACAGCGTTGGGCTGACATCAAGGCTGGAGCGCCTCCGTGCTTTCCGCCTCAACATTCTCAAAAAAGAAACCCTGAAACTGACCCGGAGTCATCGCCGGAAGGACCGCCTCAAGATGATGCGACACGTCGGGTGCAAGCACGGAAAGGTCTGCATACCAACCGACAAAAGTATTCTCCGAGACTTGGGGTAAGATGCTCGTGTAGGCGCGCCTCAACTCTACGGAATGGCCGTCGATGGAAAGCTGCACCTCCATCTTGTCGGACGGCTCGGCGATGTTGATGAAGAGGAGCAACCGTTCCGGCGCGAGCCAGGTTGCCTCCTTTTCTTGGTCCGTGAAGGCAATCGGCCACGACCGCTTCCGTGCGGCGAGTTGCTGAAGGATGCGATTGGGCACGGTAAAATCTGCCTCCCGGAAGCCGCCCTCGAACGCTGGATCGTATCCACCGATAGCCTGACACTTCGCGAATCGCTCGCCGGCAAACCTAGCTTGCGTAGTGACGGTGGCTCCCGTTTGTGCGAAAGGGCGCGAGAGCCCGTTGAGCGAAATCGCCCTGACTTTTTCCGCTTTCGGCAGGAGCACCCGCAACTCGCTAACGCTTCCGGGCTCCCCTCCCGCACCGTTGATCTCCAGCGCTCCGTCTCGCCATGTGACAGTCCCAGTGGTGCTCAAGAGTAGCGGCCCCAGCAGGTTTTCCGGTGCGGGCTCGATCTGCAGCACGAGCGCCTCCGCGCCCGGCATGAGCGACTTCACGTGATCGCCGAAATGCCAAAACACGCCCTTCGCGGGCGCCAGCAATTGCCCCTTCCCCACCTCAGGATAAAGCTGGCGTAGCGTGAAATCCTTCCCCGCAGTGAGACCGATTGAGCCGTCGAGCACAAATTCCGCAGGGAGCGCCCGGTAGTTTGGATTAAACAGAAAAACGAAGCCGCGCTCCCCTTCGCACGCCGCCGTCCCATCCACCTGTCCGAGCATCGGCTGACCCAGAATGGGCCGCACGTGGCGCAGCCTTTCCAGGTTCGCATCGCTCCAGTCAAGCCAGTCGCGAAACCACTTTTTGTCCGCTTCCGGGAAGTGCGCCAGCTCCTCGGGATCACGCGCCGGCAGCATGTTCACCACATGATGAAAAGGCGCTGTGGCAATGGAGGAGAGAAGCGAGTAGCGCCAGCCCAGATAGTCCCAGTCGCGCGTGCGGAAGCGGTCACGCCGAACCGTGTTCTTCTCATCGAGCCTTGGTGTTTGATGCCCGATGAAGCCGGGCATGAGTTCCACGGGGCAGGCATTCGCGACGCGGTATCCCCAAGCCGCCGAACGCTGCCGGTCAGCCGTCACGCGATCAATGTGCAGATCGGGGAAAGCGCGAAAACTCTGGGGCTGCTCATCGCTGGCCAGCGGATGTGGGTACGACCCGGCCAGCCACGACCAGACGCCGAATTGGTGATACTGCTGCCGCCCATCGATGAGCGTGTCTGGCAAGCGAGCGCGCAGTTCTTCGAGCACGCGCCGGCACCCGGCCCACTGCGCATACGGACTCGTCGCCTCATCATAAGCGATCCACCAATGGTCGAAGGAGAAGCCGCCCGCGCCCGTCTCTTGCGCAAACTGCACGAGTTGCACCACCAGCCAGTCCTGAAAAGAACGCTCGCCAGTATCCGCGCCAAGGTAGCCGCCTGGCACCTTCCCTTTGGGGATCCACTTCGTCCACGCTGGATCCTGCAGAAAAGGCAGCGACGGATAGATGTAGGAGACGAGTTGCACGCCGCGCGTTCGGCCGTAGTCGAGCATCGCGCGCACCGAGGCGGGCACGGGGTCGCGACCGGCGACCCACTCGCCCTTGCGAATCCTCTGCCCGAGCCCAAACCAGAGCACATTTTCCCAAGCCCATGCATCGCGATTCTCCGCAAGCGACGACAAGTCGCTGTTGGCGGGCGAGTAAAGCACCCGCTGGCAGCCGAAGGCCGCCGCCTGGTCGATAATGCGCTGGTACTCCGTCTGGCCCTCCGGCGTGGCCGCGTCGATCTGGAAATCGTTTTCGCACCAGCCGACATGGACGCGCTCGCTCGCCTTGGGATGCACCAGCAAAAAAGCGCGCGCACAATCAGAGAGCGCCGACACTTCCGCCCAATCGATCCCATCACGCGCGGCGCGCGCGGCCGCCGGGACGAACCTCCACTCCGGCACATTTGCGAGCGGGTATTCCTGGCCGCTCAGCGGATACACCCCAAGGCAAAGCCGGTCGGACAGAAAAGGTCCGCTGGCGAAATCCCAACCCATGTCCGCGGCGTACGTGAGCGCAATGCGCGATTCCTCGCGCGACCATTTCACAAACGGGTTCTGCACCGCCAGGAAGACTCCCGTCTCAAGCTCCTCCCCCGAAGATCGCAGCCGCAGCAGCGCCCCATCGCGCCTGGGGCGCACCCTCGTGATTGCTTCCACCACTTCGCCCCGCAGCACCTCCACTGAACCGATGCGCACGCGCGCGGCGCTCTTCGCTTCCACTCGTAATTGCTTGCTGATAAAGCGCCACCCCGGCTGCAATTCGTAAGTGGCGCGCACGATCCAGTTAGGCGATTCCCAGCGAAAAATGCGCGAAGTCGCCGTTTCGCTCTCAACAGTGGGCGGCCGGGTTTCGCTCGCCAGCGGCTCGCCGCCGGCATCGACAGCAAACGTCTCGTTTTCCAAGTGAATCGCCCTTCCCGAAAGGAGATCCGTGAGCCCCGTGAGCCCTCGTTCAGCAAACTCCGCGCGCACGAATTCGTTGACCAGCGGCTCAACCGCCTTGGCACTGCCGATCAAGCAACCGAGCAAAGCCGCGAGGATTGCCACCGTTTTTGATGTAAATCGCATGCCGGAGTTACGACCTTGCCCCTCCCACTGAAAAGGCTGAAACCTTAAGCTCTCCTCGCCGTGTCTCTCCCATTTGCGTTCCTGGCTGCCGCCTTCATCACCTCCGCGACGTTCTCCGCCGCCGACCCATTGCCCCGAAAGATCATTCCCCTCAAGCCCCCGGAACAGGGCTTCTTCGCCAAGCGCCTGGATTTCCGCGGAGTCCCTATCAAAGCGCCTGCTGAGGTCCTCGACGAAGCGCTCCTCGCGGCGCATGACCGTCTGGGGGCACTTCTGCAATTCCAGCCGTCGGTCCTGGCGAAGCTTATCGAGGCCGGGGCCGAACTGCACATCATCGGCCGCCATCAGGTCACCACCGACCTTCCGGAATGGGGGCAGGACAAAGGCAAATCACTCCCCGAATACCACGGCCTCACCCGCGACGAGCGCACCCGCGGCATGGGCGGGCTGTACGCTTCCTGCGGCGAAGAAAACCTGCTCCGGCTGCCGGACGACCGTTACGCCGGACGTGACATCTGCATACATGAGTTCGCCCACACCATCCGCAACTTTGGCCTCACCCGCTCCGTCCGGGCGCAATTCGATGCGCAGTTCTCCCGTTCCAATGCGCGCGGCCTCTGGCGGGGCGCCTACGCCTCCACCAATGCCGATGAATTCTTTGCGGAGCTTTCGATGTGGTACTTCGGGACGCACGGCGACCTAGGTATGGCCGAGCCAAAGCCCGCGCCGGGTCCCGACGGCCTCCGGCTCTACGACCCCGAAGCATTCATGCTGTTCGATGCCCTCTACCAAGGCCACCTCGAATCCATTGAGCCCTCGCAGCCCGCCCCCGCGGACGTTCAAAAAATGTTCCTCGACCGCCCGCTTGAAGGCTCAGACATGAAGACCGCATTCACCCCAACCTCTGCTAAACTGCCGAATTCTTCTTAGGTAGTGAGCCGCCCCGCAGAGGGGAATTTGTTCCAGATTCTCTTCAAGACAGGCGGCCGATTCCGGGTTAAAATGGTGCCGAAGCTTTCCTCCCATGAATTGCAACGACCATTCTTTTCTTTCGCTTCAACGTGAGGTGCAGCAGGCCGTTTCGCGGCGGACTTTTCTGCAGCGGGCGGCGGGAGGCATTGGTTTGGCGGCGCTTGGTTCGCTGCTCGGGGAGAGCGCGGGGGCGGTGCCAGCCGCCAACGTCGCCAACCAAGGGTTGCCCGGCTTCCCGAATTTTCCGGCCAAGGCGAAGCGGATCATCTACCTTTTCCAGTCCGGCGCGCCGTCGCAGATGGACTTGTTCGATCCCAAGCCGGAATTAACGGCCCGGCGCGGCGAAGACCTGCCGGCTTCCATCCGCCAAGGCCAGCGGCTCACGACGATGACCTCGGGGCAGAAGACCTTTCCAGTCGCGCCTTCGATTTTCAAATTCATCCAGCATGGGCAGAGCGGCACGACGCTGAGCGAGTTGTTGCCGCACCTTGGGGAAGTGGCGGACGATCTTTGCCTGGTGCGGTCGGTTTTCACCGAGGCCATCAACCATGATCCGGCGATCACTTTCATGCAGACCGGCTCCCAGCTCGCAGGGCGTCCGAGTTTCGGCTCGTGGGTCGGGTACGGCTTGGGCAGCGCCAACAAGGAGTTGCCGGCCTACATCGTGCTCACCTCCTTCGGCAGCGGACGCAAGGATGATCAGCCGCTGTACGATCGCCTTTGGAGCGCGGGATTTTTGCCGGCGAAACACGCGGGAGTGAAGTTCCGCAATTCGGGCGATCCCGTGCTTTATCTCTCGAATCCGCCCGGCATGGATCGCGACATCCGGCGGGAGACACTCGACGAATTGGGCGCCTTGAATGGGCAGCACTTCGCGGCGATGGGCGATCCGGAGATCGAGACGCGTGTTGCGCAGTACGAGATGGCTTTTCGTATGCAAGCGAGCGTGCCGGACCTGACGGATCTTTCCAAGGAGCCCCAGAGCATTCTCGACCTGTACGGGCCGGATGTGAAAAAGCCGGGCAGTTACGCGTCGAATTGCCTCCTCGCCCGGCGGCTCGCCGAGCGCGACGTGCGCTTCGTGCAGCTCTTTCACATGGGCTGGGATCACCACTCCAATCTGCCGAATGCGCTCAAGGGCCAATGTTCGGATGTGGACCAGCCGACCGCCGCGCTTATTAAGGATCTGAAACAGCGCGGGCTGCTCGACGACACGCTCATCGTTTGGGGCGGCGAATTCGGGCGCACCATCTATAGCCAGGGGACGCTCACTGAAACCAATTACGGGCGCGATCATCACCCGCGCTGCTTCTCGATGTTCATGGCGGGCGCGGGCGTGAAAGCCGGCCAGACGCTCGGTGAGACAGACGACTACTGCTACAACATTGTGCGCGACCCCGTGCATGTGCACGACTTGAATGCGACGATTCTCCATCTCATGGGCGTCGATCACACGCGGCTCACCTTCCCGTTCCAAGGGCGCGACTTCCGGCTGACGGACATCCATGGAGGCGTGGTGAAACCGCTCCTGCTATCCTAAAGGGCAAAGTGAACGATGCGCCGCAGCCCCTGTGGCGGCTTGGCTTGCGAATACTGGGCACTTGCCTCGGAGGGGGACTTTGTTATACCCATTGCCATGCTTCGCCGCGTTCTTCTTCTCGCCGCCGCCCTCCTGGCTCCCGTGGTCACGCAGGGCGCGGAGCGGCTCGAGGGGAGCGATGTGCAATTGATCGTGGCGCAAGCCGCAACCCGCGCGCATCAATTTCGGCAAAACGCCATCATCGCCGTTACGGATCGCGAAGGGTTCGTGCTCGCGTTGTGGGATGTGGGGCACAATCTGCCAGCGCAACTGCCGCCCTTCGCGCTCACCTGGCCCGTCCTGAAAGTCTATTCGCTCGCGGGGGCGGCGATCACCCGCGCCAGCACCGCCGCCTTCCTGAGCAGCGACCAGAATGCCTTCACCTCACGCACGGCGGGCTACATCATTCAGCAGCATTTTCCACCCGGCATTCGGAACACTCCGAATGGCCCGCTGGTTGGCGTCGGCTTCTCCAGCCTCTTTTACACGGATGTGAATCGCGCCAAGCTCCTGCCGCCGGGTTTCAGCGGGAACACGCCCATCGCGAGCACGATTTCCCCCGGCATTCGCGCCCCCGCTTTCCCGCTGACTTCCCTCGACGATTCGCCGGGGGGCGTGCCGCTCTATAAGAATGGATATCTGGTCGGTGGAATCGGTGTGACGGGTGACGGGTACCCGACGAATCTGCTGCCCGCTGGCGCCATCTTCTTCAACCAAACGCAGCGGGACTCCACCACCGGCTTTGAGACCGGCGATGATACAGACGAAGACATCGCGCTGGCGGGGCAGACGCACTACCGGCCACCCGGTGAGATTCTCGCGACGAACGTGCTGATCAATGGTATCCGCATTCCGTACACCTTTCCGGAGGCGAGCCAAATCGAAGACGTGGAAGGGACGCAGGCCTTGGGCACCTACGGCAATGCCGTGGCCGTGCCGTACGGCGGCGACCCAACGATCCCATACGCGGCAGGCGTCGCGCCGAATTTGCCACAAGGCGCGCCCGCCGAGTATCCCTACGAGCCCGCAACTTTGGGCCAGGTCGAGGGCGAAATTTGCTTTCCCTTGCGTGATGATCCGGTCGCGGCAATCCCCGGGAGAGAGCGAATCGGCAACGCGACGCGGCTCCAAAAAAATGAGGTGAAGAACATTCTCGCGCTCGCGGCGGAGCGCGCGCAGGAAACGCGGGCAGGCATCCGGCTGCCAATCGGCACCTCGGCTAAGGCGTTCATCGCGGTGGTGAACAATCCGTATCTGGCTGGTGAAGCGCCGCAGATCCTGGGCGTTTTTCGCACCGGTGACGCGACCATCTTTTCGTGGGATGTGGCCGTGCAAAAGGCGCGCACCGCCGTTTTCTTCTCCAATCGTCAGTTGGCCATGTCGCCGCGCACCGTCGGCTTCCTCGCGCAACGCTTCTTTCCACCCGGCTTGGATGGCCAGCCTTGGGGGCCTTTCTTTGGTTTCCAGGAAGCCATTTCTCTCCGCATGCGGCCGCTGGCAGATCAGGCGCGGGGCGCGCCCGCTTTTCCCGGCAACCCCAATCTGCCGAATGGCATGACCATCTTCCCCGGCGGATTTCCGCTTTATCGCAACGGCTACCTCGTCGGTGCCATCGGTGTTTCGGGCGATGGCGTGGACCAGGACGACATCGTCGCCGCCAGCGGCTGCGCCGATTTTTTGGCGGATCAATCCATCCGCGCGGACTCGTACACGTACCGCGGTGCGCGGCTGCCGTACGCGAAATTTCCGCGCGACCCGGAGCAGTAAGCGCGGGCGGGATCATCACGAGCTTGGGAGCTTGCCTGGCTGGTTTGAAGAGGCGGCGTTTCCCTTGCCATAAGCGTTGTCTATAGGGCGGATTCGGCTCACTCTCCCGCTCCCTTTTTGTGCCCGCCGTGCTCACTGATACTCACGCTCATCTCGACTTCCCGGAGTTGGCCGCCGATCTCGATGGGGTGTTGCTCCGGGCCAGCGAGACTGGCGTGCAGCGGATCGTCAGCATCGGCACCTCGCTCGAAGGCAGCCGGCGCGCCGTCGCGCTGGCCGAGCAGCATCCAAACGTCTGGGCAACGGTGGGATTGCACCCCAGCTCCGTGGACGAGCAATCCGCTGCGGCGCTGCCCGAGTTGCGGCGCCTAGCCGAGCATCCGCGAGTCGTCGCCATTGGCGAAATCGGCTTGGATTACCATTGGCTGCCGACCGCCACGGCCCAGCGCGAGCAGAAGCTTTCCGAGGAGAACGCGCCGACCCTCTCCGCGCGCGACGAGGAGCTAAAGGCATTCCAAGCCCAGCTCTTCGCTGCTCAACTCGAACTCGCCCAAAACGCCGGTCTCAATGTCGTCATCCACCAGCGCGCCGCCTGGGAGGAGACCCTGGCCTTGCTGCGCCAGCATGCCGGCGGCTGCACGGCAGTGTACCATTGCTTCACCGAGCCGCTCGCGCGTGCAGAGGCGGTTTTGGCACTGGGCCACTTGGTTTCGTTTACCGGGATCGTCACTTTTAAAAACGCCGCCGAGGCGCAGCGCACCGTCGCTGGAGTGCCCGAGGAGCGCTACATGGTCGAGACCGATGCCCCGTACCTCGCACCGGTACCGCATCGTGGAAAACCGTGTGAGCCGGCCTATACCCGCCTGGTCGCCGAACACGTCGCTCGGCTGCGTGGCCAATCGCTGGCGGAAGTGGCGGAGCGCACCGAGCAAACGGCCAACGCTTTCTTCTTCGAGAAGGCCGCCGCCCGGGGAGGGGCGGTGCGCTCCGCCCAACTTAGCGCTGCCCGATGACTGAGCCCAGCGCCGATAACCGCCCGTCGCGGTTCGTTTTTCAAGACGTTCACGGCCACCGCTGGCCGCGGCTCCGGCGCGTTTTGCTCGGCTGGGGTCTGCTGCTCGGCGTGGCTCTCGTCTGGTTCATCTGGTCGGTGTTGGTGCGCCCCGAATTGCGCCTGCCGCCCGGCTTGCGCAAGTTGAAAGGGCAGTTGCGGGCCGCCATCCAGCACACGGAACCCCCAGAGGATTCCAAGGCGGCCGAGTACGAAAAGTTTTATCAGTCCCAAGCCGCCCAGGAGCGCCTCGCCCGCTTGCGCGCCACCCTGCGCAAGACTCGCCCGGCGACGAGCGAAGTCCGCCTCGGTTTCTATGTAGGTTGGGATCCGAATTCCTTCGCCTCGCTCGAAGAGCATGCCTCTTCACTCACCCACCTTGCTCCCGAGTGGTTTTCCCTCGTCCACACCGAGAGTGAATTGACCTACGATCCTGATCCGCGCGTCGCAACTTATGCGGCGTCGCGCGGCGTCGCCGTGCTGCCGCTGCTCAACAATCTGCTGGGCGATACCTGGCAGCCCGAAGCGGTCGAAAACCTGGCTCTCGGCTCGAGCGAAAAGCGGGCGCACTTCGTCGCTGACCTTCTCGCCAAGCTCAAGCAGGGCAAAGCCGCCGGGGTGCTCATTGATTGGGAGCAGCTCGATCCCACCTACACCGATGACTACACCGCGCTGCTTGTGCAGATCGCTGAGGCGCTGCACCGTGCCGATCTCGAAGTCTGGCTCATGGTCGCGCCCGGCGCCGATTACGCCACCTTTGACCTTTCGGCGCTCCAGTTGAGCATCGACCGGTTTGTCGCTATCTTATACGACGAGAATTCCGAGTCCGATCCACCGGGTCCAGTCGCTTCGTTGCCGTGGATCGAGGGCTGGCTGAAAGTCATGAGCGAATTCGGCGACTCAAGTCAATGGGTCGGTGTGTTGGGCGCCTATGCCTATGATTGGAACCTAACGAACAAAAAGGCCGAAACCATCTCCTTCAAGGATTCCATGACGCGGGCTAGCTACGCGGGAGTTGATCAAGGGCCGAAACCTGTGGTGGTCGCCGCGCCGAATTACAATGGCGCCTATTCGTATGCGGAGGCGGATGGTGATCTGCATCGCGTCTCGTTTCTGGATGCGATCGGTTTTCATAATCAATTGCGTACCGCACGCCTCGCCCAACTCGGCGGCATCGGCGTCTTTAGACTTGGCTCCGAAGATCCCCAAGTCTGGGACGTGCTCGAAGCGAGGGCGCCTTACACTCCCGCCACTTCCAAAGCGCTTGAGCCGCTCACTTCCAATCAGACCATCACCCATGTTGGACGCGGTGAGGTCGTCAGCGTCGATGATTCGCGCGATGACGGAAAACGTCAGGTCGCGCTTGAGTCGAACGGGTTCCTCAACGCCAAATACGTCGATTTCCCGAACTATCCCACCTTGTACCATCAAGGCGCCGGTTCGCCGCATCAGGTGGCGATCACCTTTGACGACGGGCCGGATCCCGTCTGGACGCCCCGCGTTCTCGACCTGCTCAAGCGCTACGACGTGAAAGCCTGTTTCTTCATCGTCGGCCAGAACGCCGAAGCTTACCCTCGGCTCGTGCGGCGCATGCTGGACGAGGGGCATGAGATCGGGAATCACACCTACTCCCACGCGAATCTCGCCGTCATGTCGCCCATCCGCATGCGGCTCGAGTTGAACATGACCCAGCGGGTCATCGAGAGCATCTCGGGCCGCTCGACCACGCTTTTTCGTCCGCCTTATAACGCCGATTCCAACCCCTCGAAAATTGAGGAATTGGTGCCGTTGAAGCTCGCCCAGGATGAACTCGGCTACACCGTCGTGCTGGAAAGCATCGACCCTCAGGATTGGGCGCGTCCGGGAGCGGAGACCATTGTGCAGCGCGTCAAGGATCAGCGCGGGGAGGGTAGCATCGTGCTGCTGCACGACGCGGGCGGCGACCGCTCGCAGACGCTCGCGGCGCTGCCCCAGATTATCGAATACCTCCGCGCGCGGGGCGACACGATCGTTCCCATCTCCACGCTCATCAAGATTCCGCAAGATGAACTGATGCCGTACGTCACCAGCGGACAGAGTCTCGAGCGCATGGTTTCCAGCAGCGGCTTCCAAATCTGGCGCGCCATCATTGGCTTGTTTTGGGCCTTCATGATTTTCGCGACCGGACTGGTCATTTTGCGCACGCTGCTCGTGGCCTGGCTCGCGCATCGCCACCACGCGCGCCCGACCCTCTCGCCGGCGCCCTTTGCTCCTCCCATCTCCGTGGTCGTGGCGGCGTACAATGAGGGCAAAGTCATCGCGAAAACCCTCCATTCGCTTTTCGAGACCGACTATCCCGGCGAGATCGAAGTAATCGTCGTCGATGACGGTTCCCGCGACGATACCGCCGGTGTCATCGAGCAACTCGCGTCCGCGAACCCGCGCCTCGTCCTCGTTCGCCAACCCAATCGCGGCAAGGCGGCCGCGCTGGCCAACGGCGTCGGTCGATCCGGCCACCCCATCGTCGTCTTCCTGGATGCCGATACCCTGTTCGAGCGCGGAACCCTCGGCGCCCTTGTCGCGCCGCTCGCCAACCCACTCGTCGGCGCGGTCAGCGGCAATGCGCGCGTTGGCAACACCCGCAACTTCATCACGCGCTGCCAGAGCCTCGAGTACATCTGCGGCTTCAATCTGGATCGCCGCGCTTACACCGAGTGGAACTGCATCACCGTCGTGCCCGGCGCCGTGAGCGCTCTGCGCCGCAGCGCCATCGTGGCCGCAGGGGGCTTCTCCCACGACACGCTTGCTGAAGACACCGACCTCACGTTGGCCATGCATCGCCTGCACTACCGCATCGAGTTCGCGCCCGACGCCGTCGCATGGACAGAGGCGCCGGAAAGTCTTCACACGCTCGCCAAGCAGCGCTTCCGCTGGGCCTTCGGCACCATGCAATGCCTCTGGAAGCACCGCGACCTGGTCTTCAGCCCGCGCGCTCGGCGCGCTCGGCTGGTTCTCGCTGCCGAGCATCTGGTTCTTTCAAATTGGGCTGGTGGCGCTGACGCCACTCGTCGATATGCTCCTGCTCTGGTCGATCCTTGCTGGCACTGCCAGCGCCATCTGGTGGTACTTCGTTGTTTTCCTTGCGCTCGAGCTGGTCCTCTCCGCGCTCGCCTGCCGTCTCGATGGCGAGTCACCCTGGCGCGCGTGGATCAGCGTGCCGATGCGGCTCGTCTATCGCCCGTTGCTTGCCTGGGTGATCTGGCGCTCCATCTTCCGCGCCTTGCAAGGAGCCTTGGTCGGCTGGGGCAAGCTCGAGCGCACCGCTTCCGTCCCGAGCCGCGCGTGAAAAGCGCCGCCTCGCCGATGGCGGCCGCGTTATGCATAATGAGCTTTTCGCGCGAAACCCAAGCAATGCGACCAGCGACCAGTTCAGCTCAAATGAAGCGGCGACGGCTCCCGAGCTTCGGCACGGCCGCTCGTCTTCTGGCCGCCAGCTTTCTTCTCCTCAGTGCCTTCGGCTGCCGCCGCATGCTCTTTTCCTCCAACACCTCCGACTCTCCCCCCGCCCAGCAACTCGTTCTTCCCGAGCACGGCGTCTATGCCGGCGCCTATATCGAGGCCGGCGATCGCGAAGAAGAGGTCAGCATGGAGGGTATGGAGGAATTCGAATCGATGGTCGGGAAACACCAGGCCATCGTTGCTTCCTCTTCTTATTGGGGCGAACAGTCATTCCCCGATGCCAATGTGCGGCTCATCGCGCGACATGGCTCCATTCCTCTCATTTATTGGTCTCCTTGGGATCGCCCGTATGAGGAAGGCGCCGGCCCCGACCGCTTCTCCCTCAGCAGCATCAGCATCGGCCTGCACGATGCCTACATCGATATGTGGGCCGATCATGCGCGCGCCTATGGCCTGCCCATCATTGTCTCGTTCGCAAATGAGGCCAACGGCTCCTGGTTCCCATGGAGCGGTGATCAAAACGGTGGCAGTCGCGTCGTCTCCGAGGAAGGCCACGCCAAGCGTTTCGCCGGCCCCGAGGCTTTTAAGCAAGCGTACCGCCACGTGGTGGATCGCGTTCGCGCGCGCGGCGCCAAAAACGTGCAATGGGTGCTTCACCTCATGGATTTCTCTGATCCCCAGGATAAGTGGAACCTCGCCGCCCAATACTATCCTGGACCCGACTACTGCGATTGGCTCGGCCTCAGCCTCTACGGCTCGCAATTTCCCGCTGATGAAAATTGGGCCGAATTCCTGCCCCTCCTCGATTGGCCTTACCAGGAGCTTTGCCAGCTCGACCCGCACAAGCCGATCATGCTCTGCGAGTGGGGCGTCGCCGAATTGCCCCAGCTCGGCGACAAATCCGAGTGGCTGCGCGACGGCTTCCGCATCATGCAGGAGCCGCGCTTCTCCCGGCTCAAAGCGATCGTCTATTGGCACGAGCGTTGGGAAAACAGCGAAGGCCCCAACGCCGGCAAATACTCGAACCTGCGCGTCAACTCCTCCCCCGCCGCCTTGGAAGCCTACCGCCACGGCCTCGCCGCCCCTTTCTTCCTCGGCACCCCCCTCCTCGCCAGGTGAGCTGCCTCAACTCATCCGCCCTCGCCCAGTTCGCCCACTTCGACCGATGCTTTATGCCAAAGTTATTCGTTGGCCTGCTTGAATTCTCTCAAGGAGCATTGACCGGGAGCGAACTGTTCTGATCCCAGCCCGCTCCATTGGAAGATGGAGGTTGTCCTGCTGCCAGGCCGCTTACTTCCGCCGCTCCGCTTCAGACGGCTTGGTCACCGGTTTCGTTGGTGCGGATACGAATGGCTTCCTCGATGGGACCAACGAAGACTTTGCCGTCGCCGATCTTGCCGGTCTTGGCAGCCTTGATGATGGCACCCACCGCAGCTTCCACCAAGGAATCGACGAGCACGATCTCGACTTTGATTTTCGGGAGAAAATCGACAGTGTACTCGCTGCCACGGTAGATTTCCGTATGGCCCTTCTGACGGCCGAAGCCTTTGACTTCGGTCACGGTCATTCCCTCGACGCCGATTTCGCCCAATGCTGTTTTGACGTCTTCGAGTTTGAAGGGCTTGATGATGGCTTCGATCTTTTTCATGGGAGAGGGGTTGGAGGGTTAGAGGATGTAGCCCTCTTCGCCGTGCTCGGAAATGTCGAGGCCGGCTGATTCGACTTCGGTGGTGGGACGAAGGCCGAGGGTGAACTTGAGCGCATAAGCCAGGACGGCGGTCGCCACGATGGAGAGGACCAGCGTGAGACCGACGGCTTCGAGTTGGTTGAAGACAAGGGTGTGGTTGGCGACCGCGTCGGCGAGTTTGTTGAGGGTGGCCGGGTTGAGCGGGGCGGCAGTGCTCCTGGCCAGGTTGGCATTGGCGTCGGCGGTGGCGAGCAGGCCGGTGAGGATCGCGCCGAGCGTACCGCCAATGGCGTGGACGCCGAAAGTATCGAGCGCATCATCGTACCCGAACCAATTCTTCACATAGACGACGAAGAAGAAGGGTACGACCGCCGCGAGCAGTCCAATGATCATCGCACCCGTCGTGCTGACAAAGCCGCAGGCGGGCGTGACGACGACCAGCCCCGCGACGATGCCCGAGCAAAAGCCAAGAACCGAGGGATGGCCTTTGACGATCCCTTCAAGCATGGCCCAGACAAACCCGGCCGTAGCGGCGGCGAGCGTGGTGGTGATGAAGGCATTCGCAGCCACCGCGTCTGCGGCAACGGCGGAGCCCGCATTGAAGCCGTACCAGCCGACCCAGAGCATGCCGGTTCCGACCATGCAAAGGACCATGTTATGCGGCGCCATCTTCTCTTTCCCGAAGCCGAGCCGGTGCCCGAGAATCATGCAGAGAATAAGTGCGCTCCAGCCGGAGGTCATGTGGACGACCGTGCCGCCGGCGAAGTCGATGGCGGCGATTTTCGCATCGGGATTCCAGACGCCGTTCATGAGGCCGGTGATGCCCCAGATCATGTGGGCCATCGGGAAATAGACGACAAACATCCAGAGGGTGATGAAGAGAAGCACCGCGCTGAACTTCATGCGCTCCGCGATCGCCCCGACGATGAGCGCCGGGGTGATGATGGCGAACATGAGCTGGTACATCGAAAAGATGTTTTGTGAGACCCAGAAGGAGTAGTCCGTATTGGGCGCCGAGCCGACCGACTTCGCCGGGTCTGTCCCGAGCGGGAGGAAGAAGTACTCGGAGCCGCCTAGGAAGGGGCTGCCGAAGCTCTTGCCGAAGACGAGCGAGTAGCCAAAGGCCCACCACAGGATCGCCACCAGCCCGGAGCAGCCGAGGCATTGTGCGCAGACGCTCAGGACGTTCTTGCGCCGGACGAGGCCGCCGTAAAAGAGCGCCAGGCCGGGGAGCGTCATGAGGAGCACCAGCGCCGAGCTGGTCATCATCCATGCATTGTGGCCGGGGCCGGGATTGCCGGCCGCGACCGTCGTCAGCCCTTCGGGAATTTTGCCGTCGGCTCCTTTGAGCGGCAGGCTCGGATCCGAATTGGAAAGGTAGGCCTCCAGCCCGGCGACGCGTTGTTCCATGGTCGGCGTCGGCGGGGTTGCCGCTTTGGCCGCAGGCGCCGCCGCGGAGGCGGCGGGAGATTCTGGAGCTTGCGCGTGGGAAGTGGAGGCCAGGCTGGAGAGGAGGAGAGCGAAGGCGACCGCGTGGAACAGGCGTTTCATGGAGGTGGAGATCACTGGCAGGGTGCGAGTTGAGGGGTTAGGGACCGCCATCCTGTAAATTCCCGGCGTCGTGTCAAAACAAGCCGAGGGGAATGTGAATCTTTTTTGCCAATCGCTCGTTAGCTGTAGGAATTCGACCATTCACGGCGCCTCAGCCCGGGCGGTCCGGGCGAGCTTTCTCTCTGTAAAAGTGCATCGCAGCCCGGTTGGCACAACGGGTGCTAATGCCGCCCGCGCAGTACTGGCGCTTCATCGGAACGCGCTCGCGAACGGGCGCTTGTCCCTGTTCCCGGGCCGTGACAGACGCTCCGGCGCCGCGTCTCAGCAAACCACTAACCACACCAACACCAACCTGCATGAAATATATCCGTCAACTCTCCGTCCTGGCCACGGCAGCCGCGCTGTCGTGGGCCATGCTCGGAGTTCCCTTGCACGCGCAAGAAAAACCACCGGAGGCGACAGCAGCTCCTGCGGACGCCGCACCTGCTGCAGCGCCAGCACCTGCTGCCAGCGATGCGCCTGCGGCGGCTCCGGCCGCTGCGACCGCCGCCGCGCCCGCGACTCCGCCGGCCCAAGTGCCGGATTCGACGGGAACCGCCGCCAATGGCGGCACGGGAATCGATCTGCAATGGCCGGTCCCGGCGAAAGCTGATCCGAAGACTGGCCTGAGCACCGGCGAGCCGGGCATCGACTCGAAGGGCGAAAAGACCATCGCCGCCGACAGCGAGCTGGTCAAATCCGTCGCTCATAACAAGATCTCCATCAACCTAGTCTGGACGCTCGTCACGGGCTTCCTGGTTATGTTCATGCAAGCGGGCTTTGCGCTCGTCGAGACCGGCCTCTGCCGCGCGAAGAGTGCGGCGCACGTCATGGCGACGAACTTCATGATCTACGGCCTGGGCATGCTCGGGTTTTGGGTTTGCGGCTTCGCATTCATGTTCGGCAACTACGCCAACGGCCCGGTCAACATCGGGTGGCAACCCTCGCTTGGCCAAGGGTTGATGCTGCTCAACAGCGGCTGGACCGTAAATATCCTCGGTCACCCATTCGGATTGCTGGGGCTCAAAGGCTTCTTCTTAAGTCCGGCCGTTTTTGACTCCGCAGTCATGACGCTGTTCTTGTTCGAAATGGTGTTTATGGACACCACCGCCACCATTCCCACCGGCACGATGGCGGAACGCTGGGACTTCCGCAATTTCATCATCTACGGCTTCTGGGTCGGCATGTTCCCTTATGCCATCTACGGCAACTGGGTCTGGGGCGGCGGCTGGCTCGCGCAACTTGGGCAAAACTTCAGCCTCGGCCATGGAGCCGTGGACTTCGCCGGCTCCGGCGTCGTGCATATGTGCGGCGGCATGATTGCCCTCGCGGGAGGACTTTGCATCGGGCCGCGTCTGGGCAAATACGGCCCGGATGGAAAACCACGCGCCATTCCGGGTCACGACGTGCCCATGGTGATGCTCGGAACATTCATTCTGGCCCTGGGCTGGTTCGGATTCAACCCCGGCTCGACCCTCGCCGGAACGGATCACCGCATCGCGATCGTCGCGGTCAACACGATGCTCGCGGGCGCCGCGGCCTCTGTCGGCACTCTGCTTACCATGTACCTTGTGACGAGTAAGCCCGATCCGACCATGCTGTGCAATGGCCTGCTCGCGGGTCTGGTCGCCATCACCGCGCCCTGCGCGTTTGTGAATACGGCCGGGGCTGTAGTCCTTGGCTTCATTGCCGGCGTCATCGTGGTGTTTTCCGTGTTCTTCTGGGAACGCGTCGCCAAAGTCGATGACTGCGTGGGCGCGCTCTCCGTGCATGGCGTCTGCGGCGCATGGGGCCTGCTCAGCGTCGGGATCTTTGCGAACGGCACCTACGGCGGTGGCTGGGGTGGCGTGCACAAGCTGTTCAAAGACGGCCAGTGGACGCGGCTCGTGAATGATGGCAGCAAAGCGGTGATTGACCAATACAACACCATGATCGGCACCGACCCAAAGACGGGCGGCTGGACCGATGTCGGTGTCACCGGCATCCTCGGCAAATGGTTTGGCGCTCCCGAGAGCGACTTCTCGCAGTTCGGCGCGCAATGTGTTGATGTCCTCGCCTGCGCCATCTTCGTGTTCTTCTTCGCCTTCGCGTGGTTCAAGATCTCCAACCTGATCTTCCCAATCCGCTCCAAGCGTGAAGACGAACTCGAGGGCCTCGATGTGCCGGAGATGGGTGTCGAAGCCTATCCCGACTTCTCGCAGACGGACAAATCGTCGCCACCCGCCGCCTAATCCAACCCGGGTCAATTTGCCGGCTCGGTTGCTGATATGGCAGCCGAGCCAGGCAGATGCCCACTGCCCTAAAATATGAAAAAAATCGAAGCGATCATTAAGCCCTTCAAGTTGGAGGAAGTAAAAGATGCCCTCGCCGAAATCGGCGTGGAAGGCATGACAGTTACCGAAGTCAAAGGCTTCGGCCGGCAGAAAGGTCACACGGAAATCTACCGTGGGTCCGAGTACACGGTCGATTTCCTGCCCAAAATCAAAATCGAAGTCGTCGTCACCGACGGGCTCATGGAGAGCGCGACGGCGGCCATCGTCAAAGCCGGCAAGACGGGCAAGATCGGAGACGGCAAAGTCTTCATCATGACCATTGAAGACGCTGTGCGCATCCGTACGGATGAGCGCGGCGACAAAGCCATCTAACCCATCCCGACCGGGAGCGGCGCAGTCCCATCCTGCGCCGCTCTCCACTTCTTCCCCTAAATTCATATGTCCCCGATTGTTATCCTCCTTCTTGCCGTCTCCCTCGCCGTCCTCCTCCTTGGCACTTATCTTTGGCGCATCACGAGCAATCGTTCCGTCTTCATGCACACCATGTTTGGCACCATTTGCATGATGTTGGCCGCTTACCACGCCGCCGCGCATCACGACCTGCAGTGGTCCATCACGCTTCCGTTTTTAACCGCCATGCTCTTCGGCGGCCGTGCCATCGGCACCTGGTGGCGCAGCCGGTCCGACGACGGGCTCCGCTTGCCGGCCTCGCTCATGACGACGGTCGCGGCGCTCACGCTCATGGCTTCCGTCAGCGTGTACTTCAGCTTGTGATCGGCGTGCTGGCAAACTGACTTGCTCCTCGGCCGATGCTTTTTCTCGCTGAGGCAGTCCTCGATCCCCATCCGGCGTTTGTTCTCCCGTTCGCGGCGTTGCTGCTTTGCATCGCCACCATGCCGCTGCTGCTCCCGAAGTTTTGGGAGCATCACTATCGCAAGGTTTCCCTCGGCCTCGGCGCCATCGCCGTCGCGTACTATCTCCTCCGCTGGCACGCCGGGGGCCGCCTCCTTGGCGTGGGGTGGGATTACGTCTCGTTTATTGTCTTCATCGGCTCGCTCTTCACCGTGGCCGGTGGCATCCACGTGCGCACGCGCGGGGAAGCGACGCCCTGGCACAATGTCGTCTTCCTGCTGGGCGGCGCGGTGCTCTCCAACCTGATCGGCACGACGGGTGCCAGTATGTTGCTCATTCGCCCGTGGATTCGGCTGAATAAGTACCGCTACACCCATCTCCACACCGCCTTTTTCATTTTCATCATTAGCAATGTGGGCGGCTGCCTGACGCCGATTGGCGATCCGCCGCTCTTTCTCGGCTATTTGAAAGGGGTGCCGTTTTGGTGGGTGACAGCGCGATGCCTGCCGGCGTGGAGCTTCGCCGTGAGTGCGCTGTGCCTCATCTTTTACTTCCTCGACCGCGTCAACTTTCTGGCCGCGCCGCGTGCCGTGCGCGAGGAGCAGACCGCGCACGAAACCTTTAAGATCGAGGGCCTGCAAAATCTCGGCTGGCTGGCGCTCATCCTGGCAGCCGTCTTTTTGAAACATCCCGCCGGCCTGCGCGAAATCCTCATGGGCGCCGGCGCGATCGGCTCCTATTACACGACGCGCCGGCCCATCCACAAGGCGAATCACTTTTCCTTCGGCCCGATCAAGGAAGTCGCCTGGCTCTTCGCCGGCATCTTCGCCACCATGGTGCCCGCGCTCGACTACCTCGAAGTTCACGCTTCCGCGCTGGGCATTACGCAGCCGATGCATTTCTACTGGTTTAGCGGCGCGCTCTCAGGCGTGCTCGACAACGCGCCCACTTACCTGACCTTTCTCACCGCCGCCTTCGGTCTTCACTCGCTCCAGATCGACAGTCCGGCCCACGTCGCCCTTTTCCTCGACCGCCACGCCGCCTACGTCGTGGCCGTGTCGCTGGGCAGCGTTTTCTTCGGCGCGATGACCTACATCGGCAATGGCCCGAACCTGATGGTTAAGTCTATCGCCGACCATCAAGGCGTCCACACTCCGCACTTCTTCCGGTACATTATCCGCTTCAGCCTGCCACTGCTGCTGCCGGTGCTCGCGCTCGTGTCGTGGTTATTTCTGTGGTGATGATCGGGCGCTTCAGGCCGCACTGATGAGGCAAGGAACTTAGCGAACCACCCGCTGGGTGCAAACCGTTCAGGTCGCTCAAGTTCATTGCTAAGGGTCCAACGGGCTTGTCGTGGCGGGGTGCGAGCGGGCTTTACCTGGAGCGGGACGCGCCCCACTGTAGCGCATCGAGTCGGGAATCCCCCGCCGCGTCTTCCACCTTCCATTGCCATGCTGAACGTCCCGCTCTGCGAGTCTCCAGCACGGCTGGAGGCGCTGGCTCGCTATCAAATCCTCGATACGCCTCCCGAGCCGGCGTTCGATGGGATCACGCAACTGGTTTGCTTCATCTGCGACACGCCAGCGGCGACAATCACGCTGGTGGATGGCGCGCGGCAATGGTTCAAATCCGAGGTTGGGCTGGGGGTTCGGGAGACTCCCCTCGAACACTCGATTTGCGCGCGGGCTCTGGAGGAGCCGGAGTTGCTCCTCGTGCCAGATGTCCGTGCTGATCCGCGCTTTGCCGACTGGCCGATTGTGGCCGGCCCGCCTCATCTCGGCTTCTACGCAGGGGCTGTGTTGCGGACGCCTGATGGAGTGGCGCTGGGGACCTTGTGCGTGCTCGATTTTCGGCCGCGCCAATTGTCGGCCGGGCAGATCACGGCGCTGATCACGCTGGGGCAGCAGGTGACGATGCAGCTCGAGTTGCGGCGTGCCGTCTTCGAGCAGAGCCAATTGCTGAAGGAACGCGACGGAAGTGAAGCGGCGCTGCGCGAAAATGTGCGGCTATCGGTCTTGCGCGCGGAAGTGGCTGCGCAACTGGCCTCCGGGGCCGATCTGGACGCCAGCCTGAGAGGGGTCTGCACGTTGCTCGTGCAGCACCTGGAGGCGGCTTTTGCCCGGATTTGGACGCTGGATGAGGAATCGGCGACGCTGGTCCTGCGGGCGAGTGCCGGCTTATACATTCATCTCGATGGGCCGCATGGGCGGGTGCGCGTGGGTGAATTCAAGATTGGACGGATCGCCCAAAGTCGCGCGCCTTTGCTCACGAATGACGTGGCGCACGATCCCAATATCTCCGATCCAGACTGGGCAGCGCGTGAGGGAATGCGTGCCTTCGCGGGGTACCCCCTCATTCTCGAGGAGCGGCTGGTGGGCGTGCTGGCGCTTTTTTCCCGGCACGATCTGACGGAGGCGGTGCTGAGCGATCTGGCACCGCTTTGCGAAAGCGTGGCGCAATGCATCCAGCGCAAGCGGACCGAGACCGAGTTGCTCGCGGCCAAGGAGCGCGCAGAGAATGCTTCACGCGCCAAGGACAACTTCCTGGCGGCGCTTTCCCACGAATTGCGCACGCCGCTCACGCCGGTGCTGATGACTTCGGCGGCCTTGCGCGACGATGAGAGGCTACCGGAGGAGGTGCGTGCCGACCTGGCGATGATCCAGCGCAACGTGACGCTCGAAGCACGGCTCATTGATGACTTGCTCGACCTCACGCGGATCGTGAAAGGGAAGCTGACCTTGCGCGAGGAGGAGTGTGATGCCCATTCGCTCATCGGATTCGCGGCGGAGATCCTGCGTGACGAGGCGCAGAGCAAACCGGTCATGCTATCACTGGCGCTTGAGGCGGGGCACTCAGGCTTGCGCGGCGATCCAGTGCGGCTCCAGCAGGTCTTTTGGAATCTGCTGCGCAACGCAATCAAATTCACGCCGCCTGGCGGGCACGTGACGCTGCGGACGCACGATTTGGATGGAGATTGCCTTGGCGTGGAGGTGACGGATACAGGAATCGGCATCGCGCCGCAGTCCCTAGGGGCGATTTTTCTCCCGTTTGAGCAGGCTGGCCGTGATGGGGATCATCGTTTTGGAGGGCTTGGCTTGGGCCTGGCGATCGCGCGGGCGGTGGTCGATTTGCATGGGGGACATATCCGTGCGGAAAGCGCCGGGCTGGGTTGTGGCGCAACTTTCGTGGTGGAGTTGCCGGGGGCCACGGAGCAGCGGGTGGGCGTCGCGGCGCAATTGGCGGAACAGCGGCATGATCATGTCTTGATGGAGCGCGTGGCCGCGATGGTGGCGCCGGTCTTGCGCCTGCTGCTGCTGGAAGATCATGAGCCGACGCTGACGGTCCTCACGCGGCTGCTTTCCCGTGCCGGGCACGAGGTGATCGGCACCAGTACCGTGGCCGCTGCGGTGGCGGCTGCCCAGAGCGCTGAGGCGCCATTTGACGTGCTCATTTCCGATCTTGGTCTGCCGGATGGCACCGGTCTGGACGCCATGGCGCGGCTGAGAGAAGTGCAGCCGGGGCTGCGCGGGATTGCGCTATCGGGCTATGGGATGGAGGACGATTTGCAGCGCTCGCGAGAGGCCGGTTTTTACACCCACCTCGTCAAGCCGGTGGATTTTGACCAGCTCGCCCAGGCTGTCAACAAGCTGGCTCGGCAAACCGAATGACTCATCTTGGTACGGAAAGCCCCGCGCCTTGCGGGCGCGAAACTTTATGCGTCGCTGAAGGGAGGGGGCTTTAAGCGGCCACGTCGCTTCGGCGCTGACGGAAGCGCCCGACACACAAAGCGAGGGCAGCGAGCGACAGCGCGGTCATGGCCGTCGGCTCAGGCACCGTCTGGACCACGCCAGGCTGATAGAGATCGGCGAGGTCGTTTTGCCCCGCCGGGTCGGTGGCGGCTTGACCAAGGAAGGCATCGCCCTGCGCTGGTCCGACACTGAAGACTTCCTGCAAAGTGCGGAGGTCGGACGTGTGATCGTAGATCAAGCTGTCGTTATGGTAGGCGTTCCCCTTGGCGAGGGGCGAAATGACGATTTCCGTGCTGGAATGGCTGTAGTCATTGGCTGCGGTGTCTCCGGCGACTTGCGGCTCCACTTCGTCGTTCCAGATGACGATTTCGCCGTTCTTGCCGAAGGCCGACGAGGCTTCGATCTGGGGAACAATAACCGAGAGGAAATGGTCCCCCAGGGCGATCTTCTGGGCGTCGGTGCCGTGCGTGTACGTCACGCCATTATAGATGAAATCCGTGCTCAGCGCGGAATGCATGTCGTTGAACTGATTGGGCGTGATCACGTTGTACTTCGCAACGGTGCCGTTCGCCAGATCGGTCTGCAATTGCGAGAGCGCCGCGTAATTTGCGACTTTGCTGGGGTCGTTGGTATTCTGGAAGAAGAGTTGCCCCACATGCTTCGGAGCGTAGTCATATTGAGTCGTCCCGTAGTAAGGGTTGGTCGGTCCAGTTGTGCCATTCTGGCCGTGGATCGGGACGATGCCAGCATTGCTGCCAATCTGGCGATCTTCAGCGTAGGCTGTCCAGGTTTGACCGCTGGATTGGAGGAGATTGCTCAGGCTTTGAGTTGCGGTGCTGAAGTTATTCCCTTGAGGGTAACTTCCGCCGGTTCCGGTGCCGGGATCCGCATCACCTGCCACCCCATAGTTGCTGCCGCCTTCCTGCCAGATGTAGTTCGGCTCGGAAGGGTGGATGCTGTTCACGCCAGTTGGAGTCGCGAGCACATTGTAGTATTTGTTCGTGTAGGAGACATTCGCGGCGTTGGCGTTGCCGGGAGTGACGAGGCTGTTGATAAAGGGAGCGGCGGGATTGCCTTTGATCTGCTCGATGGTGGCGCTCGCGTTATCGATGTTCCCGTTAGGCTGGGTCCAATTGTGGTTTTCCAGCTCGATGTAGAAGACGTTCCCGATCTGCTGAACGGCTTGGGCGGAGGCGGAGGGTGCGGTCAAGATGCTGCCGGCGAGGATGAAACCTGCGGCAAGCAGTTTGGAGCTAAGTTGTTTTTTCATGTTGGATGAAGGTGGCGTAAGCATTAGGTCTGGTGTGGCCTATCGGGCCGGAGCGACCTTGCGGGGCGCGTCGCGGCGGTTCAAGAAACCTGCTGCAACATTCTGTGGACCGAAGTGACGGACCTGAGACAAGGTCCTGCCTTGTGGCATCTGTGTGAATCGCATCGTGGAATGCGGGCACCATGCACCGCACGGGAAGAGCGGCTGACTGAAGGTAAAACCCTCCACCACGCCGTGGGCCCGCAGAGGACGAAGTGCCAGCGGCTTCGCTGCCGCTGCTTTGCGACTCGCTACATTTCGCCGCTCTTGGTCCTCAATAGGCAACTCACCAGCCTGCCTTGCGCCTTGTTGAAAACCCGCAGGGTCGGCCAGCCGCTCCCTTTCGTCAGTTCGAGAAACGCCCCCTTGACACGCTGCACGGGGCAAGCTTCACTCCCTCCCCTGCGTTATGCTGGACCAACCACTTTCCCGCCATGCCATCGACTGAAATCATTCTCACTGAAAAAATCCAATCGCTTGGCGCTGAGGCCGACATCGTGCGCGTGAAGGCGGGCTATGCACGCAACTTTCTGCTCCCCCGCGGCAAGGCCATTGAGGTCACCGTGGCCAACCGGAAGCGCCTGACCTCTCTCCAAACGAAACGAGCTGAACGCGAGACGAAGGAGTTGAACGAAGCCGAGGAGTTGGCCCGCCGGATCAACAAACTCAAGCTGACGGTCGAGTTGGAGACGGGGGAAACGGGCAAGGCTTTCGGCTCAATTACCGCGGCTGACCTCGCCGACCGCTTGAAGCAGGAACTCGGCGCGAACATCGCGGTGGATCGTCATCGGATTCATCTGGAAAAGCCGATCAAAGAGACGGGCGCGCACGAGGTGCAGGTCAAGCTGCACTCAAACGTCACCGCGAAGTTCACGGTAAACGTGAAATCAAAGGGTGAAGCCGAAGCGGAGAAAGCAAAGGCGGAACCGGAGAAGGCGGACGAGAAAGAGCGCGGCGGCTATAAGGCCAAGGTGAAGGCGCGGCACTCGAGGTAAGCTGCTCGATGAGCAGCGGCTGCTGATTTAGTGGCGAGCTGGCTAGCCGAGCATCTCGAGAAATTGCGCTTCGCTCATGGAGCGCACGCCGAGGGCGAGCGCCTCATCGAGTTTCGAGCCCGCATTCTCGCCCACGACGAGGAAGTCGGTCTTCCGGCTAACCGAGGTCGAGACGTTGCCCCCGGCTGCGCGGACGAGTTCGGCAGCGGCGCTGCGGGTGATCGAGGAAAGCGAGCCTGTGAGCACGAAGGTTTTCCCGGCGAAGGGATGCGCGGCACTGTCGCGGGTGGGCCGTGTTTGTCCCGTTGGCCGCAGGCCGAGAGCCTGCATGCGCTGGAGAAGCTGACGCCCCTGCTGGCTGGCAAAGAAGCCGAGCACGGCTTGAGCGATGACCGGACCCACTGTGGTGACAAAGCCAGAGCCATCTTTTTTCCTAGTGCGTTCGGCGAAGCCGGCCGCTTCAAGACGCTCTTCGGCTTGATGTAAGGCGCGGGTGAGATCCTCGTGCCCGGCGCCAACCGGTTGCGGACTCGCTTCCAAGCTGAGGGTCGGAGCATCGCCGGTTCTGGTTTTCAGGCGCTTCTTCGATTTCGAGGCGGCGACTGCGGCGCGGAGTCGGTGAAGTTCGAGCACGTCCTGCAGCAGCGGTGAGTCGGCGACCGCGCCCAGATCAGGATGCACCTGCGCCAGGTCGTAGGCGGTCGCCTCGCCGACTTCCGGAATAGCGAGCGCGTGCAGCCAGCGCGCGAGTGGCAGAGTGCGGGCGCGCTCGATGGCCTCGAGCATTTTCCCGGCGTTCTTCGGGCCAAAAACGCGCGGCTCTTCCACCGTGCCCAGATTGAGGGAGGCGAGCTTCTCACGCTCTTTGCCGAGCGAGAAAAGATCGAGCGGATCGCTGACCAAGCCATGCTCGACGAGCTTGTCCGCGACGATCCCGCCCAATCCTTCGATGTCGAGCGCGTCGCGTTTGGCGAAGAATTCCAGACGGCGCGTCTTCTGGGCGGGGCAAAGGAGATTCTCGCAGCGCCAGACCGCGAATTTCGGATCGCGGTTGATCGGGCCGCCACAAGCGGGGCAACGCCCGCCGATGTGCTTGAAGAAGTCGAAGGGCGCCGACCTGGCGGGCCGCTTCTCCACCACGACTCGCACGACGGCCGGGATGACTTCGCCTGCCTTCTCGATGACCACGGTGTCTCCAAGGCGGATGTCTTTGCGGCGGATTTCGTCCTCGTTGTGCAAAGTGGCGCGCGCGATGGTGCTGCCGCGCAATAGCGTCGGCTCCAGCTCGGCAACGGGCGTGAGCACCCCGGTGCGGCCAACCTGGACCGTGATGCCGTGCAACCGGGTTTCTGCCTGTTCTGGAGCAAACTTGTAAGCCTTGGCCCATCGCGGAGCGCGCGAGGTGTAGCCTGCCCGTTCGCGCTGCTCAAAAGAGTTGAGTTTGATCACGGCCCCATCGGTCCCATAGCCGAAGCTGTCGCGGATGCCGTCCAGTTCCGCAATCGCCGTCATGATTTCATCCAGTCCGGAGCAAAGGCGGCGCCAGCGCGGCACGGAAAAACTGAGCGCACCGAGCCAGGCGAGCAGGTCGGCTTGGGTGGACGGGGCACCGGAGCCTTCCACTTCGCCCAAGCCGTAGAGCACCATCTCCAAAGGACGGCGCGCCACCGTCAGCGGATCAAGCTGCTTCAGCGAGCCAGCGGTGGCGTTACGCGCATTGGCGAAGGGCTCGTCGCCAGCGGCCATCATCTCCTCGCGTACTCGCTCAAAGGCGGCCTCCGGCATAAAGGCTTCCCCGCGCACTTCGACCACCTCGGGCAGCGGCTGCTTCCCCCTGGCGGTGAGTTGCAGCGGAATGGTGCGGATCGTCCTGAGGTTTTGCGTGATGTCGTCGCCCGCCTCCCCGTTGCCGCGCGTGGCACCGCGCACAAAGATGCCCGATTCGTAGCGCAGGCTGACGGCAACGCCATCAATCTTCGGCTCGACGAGCCAGGCGAGTTGCTCGCCCGGCAGCAGCTTTTCCACGCTGACGAGCCATTTGCGCACGGCGTCGGGACCTTCCTTGGCAAAGACATTGTCGAGTGAAAGCATCGGCACGCCGTGGCGCACCTGGGTGAAGCCCGCCAATGGTTTGCCGCCGACGCGCTGGGTGGGGGAATCGGGCGTGAGCAACTCCGGGTGCGCTTCTTCCAAGGCGCGCAGTTCGCGGAAGAGGGCGTCGTAGTCCAGATCGCCGATAGAGGGTGCGGCTTCCTCGTAATAGCGCCGGTCGTGCGCGCGAATCTCGGAGCGGAGCTGCGCGATGCGCTGGGAGGGGGAGTCAGGCATGGCTAGTTTTCGTGAAAATAGGTTTTGGGGCCGTGAGCAATTCGATCGGCCGGAGTGCTTGCTCGACCGCAGGCCACAACCGGGTGAATAGATGCCACTCCGCACCGACCCACGCGGCGACGAAATCCGATGCCACCATGCAGAAGAGTGCGAATGCCAAATTCATCGATGTGAAGGGAATGGACTCGGAGTGTGCCGAAGTGAAGCCGGATTTCAGGGCTGGTGATCGCGTGCTGGCCATCGAAGGTGGGGGAACGAAGACGGAATGGATTCTGGCGCAGGTGCAAGAAGGCGGGTGGGAGATCAAGGGCCGTGGACTCCTTCCGGCCTCGAATCTGAAGCTGGCCAGCGACGCGCAGCTATCGGCGCTTTTTGCCGCGCTCCCGGGCGACGTGGAGACGGTTTCGGTCTTTCTCGCCGGCTGCGGAACGGAAGCGGATCGCGTGCGACTCGGCGGCCTGGTCGGTGTCCGCTGGCCGGGAGCGCGAGCGGTGCTGGGAAGTGATCGGGAATCTGCCTTGGCGGCAGCCTTTGGCGATGGCGATGGCGTGGTTGTCATTGCCGGCACGGGGGCCGCCGTGCACGGCCGGTGCGAGGGTCGTCTCGAAAAGGCGGGCGGCTGGGGCCAGCTCCTCGGCGATCGCGGGAGCGGCTATCACCTTGCGATGCAAGGCTTGCGCTGCGTGCTGAGTTCCTACGATTTGCATGGGACGGTTTCGCCAGCGGCGCAGACCTTTTTGCGGACGCTCGGTTTGAACCGTCTGCACGAGCTGGTCGATTGGGTCAGTGCCGCAGATAAGATGGCGGTGGCGAAATTGGCGCCCGTCGTGTTCGAGGCGGCCCGGGCCGGGGATGTGGAGATGTTGCGCATCTTGAGGGAGGGCGCGCGAATTCTGGCGGAATATACAGAGGCGGTGATGGCGCGGCTCGAGCGGGGCAATTTGCCGGTTCGGCTTTTCGGCGGCATTTTTGAGCATCACCTGGAGTACGAGGAGTATTTTGCCGAGCATCTCGCGCTGCGGCTGCCTGGAGCGCACGTGGAGCTATGCACCGTGTCCGGCGCGACGGGGGCGCTCTGGCTGGCCACGCGCCCGGAGGTCTCGACAACTTTGAAGATCGTGGGTCCGGCGCATGGCGATGCGGCAACCGTCGATGCGGCGGAACTCGCAATGGCGGAAACCGAGCAGCGCAATTCGCGCTCGTCGCAAATGGATCAACTCGGGACGCGCGAGATGGTGCGGCTTTTCATCAGCGAAGAGGAAGAAGTCCAGCGCGCGCTGGCGGCGGAAGAGGCGAATCTCGAGCGCGCGGTGGACGTGGTGGCAGCAGCTTTGCTGGCTGGAGGGCGGCTTTTTTATGTCGGCGCTGGGACGAGCGGACGGCTGGGGGTGCTCGACGCCAGCGAAATTCCGCCGACTTTCGGCGTTGCGCCCGAGCTGGTGCAAGGGATCATCGCCGGCGGCGCTTCGGCGCTCCATCGCGCGGTGGAAGGCGCCGAAGATTACGCAGAGGCGGGAGGTTGGGCTGTGGCGGAGCGTGGCGTTCACGGGGGCGATGTGGTGTGCGGGATTGCCGCCAGTGGGCGGACGCCCTTTGTCCTTGGAGCGCTGGCGCACGCGCGAAAGGCTGGTGCGGGCACCATTTTGCTCACGTGCAATCCGAGCCGCCGTCGAGCCAAGCCGCCGTGGGATGTCGAGATCGATCTCCCGACCGGCCCGGAATTGGTCACCGGCTCGACGCGACTGAAGGCGGGCACCGCATCAAAACTCGTGCTCAACATCCTCACCACTTGCGCGATGGTGCGGATGGGCAAGGTGCGCGGCAACCTGATGGTGAACGTGCGCGGGACGAACGACAAACTACGCCTGCGGGCACAGCGCCTGGTCTGCGAGATTCTGAGCATCTCCTTGGAGGAAGCCGTGCGTCTCTTGGAGTTGGAAAATTGGGAAGTGGCCCGTGTGCTTGCGCGTCCGAAGAGCGCCTGAGTGACTTTAAACTGGAAAACACAACCCGTTGTGGGGAGCACCGGAGCGCAACACCAAGGCTTGGGCGAAATGGTCGAAAAAGAGGAGAAAAGGGTTGTTGCAAGAGGGTGTCTCGCCTAGATTGCTGGTCCACTTCTTCTCAGATTTTTTCTCTATGGCAGAACAGGCAAACGGCGAAGCCGAATCCATCGCTCCGGCGGCCAATAGCGCTCCCGCGCCGAAGCACCCCGATTTCGTGAAGTCCGACTACAACGCGGATGACCTGAGTTCCCTCAAAGGACTGGAAGCGGTGCGCAAAAAGCCGGGCATGTACATCGGCGGCACCGATGAGCGAGCGTTGCACCATTGCGTGAGTGAAGTGCTGGATAATTCGGTGGATGAATTTCTCGCCGGGCACTGCAATCACATCGATGTCACCATTCATAGCGACGGCTCGATCTCGATTCGCGATAATGGGCGCGGCATCCCGGTTGATATCAACAAGGAGGAGGGCATTCCCGGCGTCGAATTGGTGCTCACGCGCCTGCATTCCGGCGGCAAATACGGGCAGGGAAATTACGAGTACTCCGGCGGCACCCACGGCGTCGGGGCGAAATGCGTCAACGCCGTCTCTGAGTGGTTCAAGGTGGAGGTGACGCGCGATGGGAAGATTCACGCCATGTCGTTCGAGCGGGGCGTGACGAAGCAGCAACTGCATGTCGTGGCCGAGGTGAAGTCAAAGACGAATACGGGAACGCTTATTACGTTCAAACCCGACCCGGAGATTTTTGAAGAGACGACCGAGTACAAGGCCGAGCGGATCATCGCGCGACTGCATGACCTGGCTTACATCAATGCCCCGCTCAGCTTTACCTTTCTCGACGAGCGCCAGGAAGGGAGCAAGCCGCTACAGATTGTGCATCCACGCGGGGTCGAGGATTTCGTGGCGCGGCTGGTGGAAAACAAGACCTTGGTGCATCCCAAGCCGATCATGATCAAAGGGGCGAGGGAAAAGGTGATCGTCGAGATCGGTCTTCATTATACGGACACTTATAACGAGCAGCTTCTTTGTTATACCAATGCGGTGCCGAACCCGGATGGCGGGACACATTCCACCGGGTTTCGCGGCTCGCTGACCCGGGCGATTAATCAATACGCCAAGAGCAATAATCTGATCAAAGACAAAGAGCCGGCGATTACCGGCAACGACGTTTTGGAAGGGCTGGCAGCGGTCGTCAGTGTGAAGCATCCCGATCCGCGATTTGAATCGCAGACGAAGGTGAAGCTCATTACGCCGGAGGTGGAGAGTATCGTCGGCTCGGTGAGCTACGAAGGGCTGATGTTGCATTTCGATCAGAACCCCAATGTCGGCAAGCGGATCATTGAGAAATGCCTCATGGCGGCGCGTGCCCGCGAGGCGGCGCGCAAGGCGCGCGAGACGGTGCGCAAAGGCGCGCTGACTGGCGGCGGCTTGCCTGGCAAGCTGGCTGATTGCTCGGAACGCGACCCGGCGCTGACGGAACTATATGTGGTCGAGGGCGATTCCGCCGGCGGTTCTGCAAAACAAGGGCGCGACCGCCGCTTCCAAGCGATTCTGCCGATCAAAGGGAAGATCATCAACGTGGAGAAAGCGCGGCTTGATAAAGTGCTGCAAAACACGGAGGTTCAGACGCTCATCACTGCGATTGGCACGGGGATTGGGAGCGCCAATGGCGAGAAGGATCAGGAGGGAACTTTCAACATCCAGAAGCTGCGGTATGGCCGCATCATCATCATGACCGATGCGGACGTGGACGGGTCACACATTCGCACGTTGCTGCTGACCTTCTTTTATCGGCAAATGCCCGAGCTGGTGAAGCAAGGCAAAATCTACATCGCGCAGCCGCCCCTTTATCTCATTAAGCGTAAGAAGCGGGAAGAGTATGTCGATGACGACGCGCAGTTGAATAAGATCCTCATCTCGCTTGGGGCGGACGAGGTCAAGCTAAAGAACGTCGCGGACGGGCAGATCTTCACTGCGGTGCAACTCAAGGAAGTGCTCGAACTGCTTGAACGACTGGCGAAGTTTAGCGATTCGATTCAACGGCACGGGGGCGATTTCGAGACGTATTTGCAAGAGCGGGTG
>CAWBXA010000020.1:0-202410 GCA_963792695.1 uncultured Verrucomicrobiae bacterium
TGTGTTATGTCCTGTTACTGGTTCGGTTGGTCTTGCGTGGCGCCGGCGGGCAGAGGAGGGCCGCCAATCATGCCCGCGGCGACCTGCACATTCTGCTCTCGCACCGCGGTCAGCACATCGCCCGCGGTCATGTTGCGCGCGGCGAGCTTGTCGGGATCGAGCCAGAGCCGCATGGCGTAATCGCGCACGCCGAAGACATTGATATCGCCGACGCCGGGGAGGCGCGCGATCTGGTCCTTTACCTGGAGCGTCGCGTAATTGCTCAGAAAAGTAGTGTCATGCGACTCGTCCGGCGAGAAGAGCGCGACCACCACATTAATGTCCGGGCTGGCCTTTTTAATGATGATGCCCTGCCGCTGCACCTCCTGCGGCAATTGCGGCTGCGCGATCGCCACGCGATTTTGCACCTGCACCTGCGCGACATCGAGATTCGTGCCGACCTGAAAAGTGACCGTCAGGCGCATGGCCCCGTCGTTGGTGCATTGGCTGGACATGTAGAGCATGTGCTCGACGCCATTGATCTGCTCTTCGATAGGCGTCGCCACCGTGTTGGAGACCGTCTCCGCATTCGCGCCGGGATAGCTGGTCGTGACCGTCACCGTCGGCGGCGCAATCTCCGGGTACTGCGCGACCGGCAGGGCGACGATCGCGAGGGCGCCGCCAATAATCGTGACGATGGAGATCACCGCCGCGAAGACCGGGCGGTCGATGAAGAAATGCGCGAGGCTCATGGCACACGCCTCCGGCGGCGGCGGAGCGATCGGCGCCTCGCGCGGGGCCACCTTCTGCCGGGGCGGGCGATTTGCAGGCCCATCGACGATGACGCTCTCGCCGGCTTTGAGCCCGTCGGTGATCGCGCGCAGGTGAGCCGAAAAGCCGCCCAAGCTTGACCGTGCGCGCGGACGACCATGTTGTCCGGGCCCCACCACCAGCAGGAAGCGCTCGCTCTGTTCCGTGCCGATCGCCACATCCGGCACCAGCAGCGCGTCGTAAGGTCCCGTGCCGGTGAGGCGCATCTGGGCGAAAAGGCCCGGCGTGAGCTCGCCATGCGGATTGGCGATGACGCCGCGCACCTCGATGGTGCCGGTGTTGGGATCGAGCTGATTGTCGATGAAATCGATCGACGCCTTCCCGCGTGAATTGCTTCTCGGTTTCCAGCTTGATGAAGCAGGGGATCTTCGCCTCGCGCACGCTCTTGCCGGTGGTCCGCTCGCGCGTAGCGCTGGTACTTCAGGAAGGCCCGCTCGGGGATCGGCGCGTAGCAGTAGATGGGATCGACGGAGACGATGGTGGTCAGGACGGTCGCCTGGCCGGCGCCGCCGTTGACCAGATTGCCGACGGTGACCAGGATGCGGCCCGATGCGGCCATCGATCGGGCGCGGTCACGCGCGTCCAGTCCAGATTCAGCCGCGCGGTCTCCGCCGCCGCTTTGTCTGCGGCGAGCTGCGCGCATGGCCTGCGCGGCCCCGGCTTGGTTCGTGTCGTAATCCTGCTGGGCGATAGCGTGCTTTTTGAGCAAGTCGTCGTTGCGGCGAGCTGCGTTTTGGTCAGAGTCCACCTGCGCGGCGTCTTTGGCCACGGTGGCCTGCTTGTTCTCCAGGTCGGCTTTGAACTGCCGATCGTCGATGACGAAGAGCGTGTCGCCTTTTTTGACGAGCGCGCCTTCCTTAAAGGGCGCTTGCTCGATGAAGCCGCTCACGCGCGCCTGCACTGTGGCCGTCTCCGGGCGATTGCAAATGGCCGGTGTATTCGTCCCAATCGGTGACTTGCTGTTGGACAGGCTTGGTGACCGAGACGGTCGTAGGCGGCGGAGCTGGCGCGACGGGTTGCTTGCCGCAGCCAGCGGCCATCACCGCGAAGGCCAATGCGGCGATCTTTCCAAAATTCTGAAGGTGAGTCATGTCAGGCCTCGCAGCTTACCGGGAGCGAAGTGGCCGCTGCGAGCTTACGGATTCGCCAGTGGGTCCGCCGTTTGACTGGCAGGGAGTTTATTTTGTGCTGAGGATTTTGCGTGCTCAGCAAAGAGCGTTGAGCGCCGCAATGATTGGTCCAGGAAACGCTTTACGCACGGGTACTTCTGTGATACTTCACGCGCACTCATCGACTGGTCTAGGCGGGGCGCCTGCGGCGTTCCTCAGCGGTTGCTGAAATCCCACCACTCGTCGTATGCGCCTCTCTTCGGTTCTCCTGCCCGTATTGTGCCTGTTGCTCGCGCCGTTCGCGACCGCCGAATCTCCAGCGCGTGGAGGCGATTCACGGACATCATGGCGAACCGTTCGGACGGCGTTCAGCGTCGCGCACCTATCATTGGCGCCGCAAAGAATTGTCCGAACAGATCGGCCTTAGCTTTGACCGGAGGCGGGGAGGGCGGCGGAGCGTCGAAGGTAAGCGGGGTGGAACAAGGCCGGTAGAATCAGGCTGGCGCGCGGCTTCGGGGAAGAGCGTTTGGCTTGCCTGGCGAGAGGAAGGGCGGGCGTGAGCCGGGGGAGGAAGGCGGCAGGTGTGGAACGGTTCGCGTTGCCGATGGAAGGTAGCCCGACGCCGGGGCGGGAAGGATTGGGACAGATGAAAACGCCCCTGAGCAGGCCGGGCGCAGCTCCGCCGGGCGCCTGAAGCCGAAGAGGCGCTTTCTTGCGAAAGCGCCTCTGGGGGGCGGCGATAAGCCGGATTCTGTGCCGCCGATGCTGCCACCGGCGGTGATGATCATTTCTCTCACCTCGCCGAAGCGGGGCGCCGCGCTCTCTCGCGAGAGCCGCTGATGCGACTAGTACCCGGAAGCGGCCGGCGTCTCTTGCGAGGCGCGAGCGGGCCAGGCGCCCGGCGCTCCCTGTTATGTCTTGCACCCCATGGGGTTTTTCTTGCCCCGTCGCTTGCGCGCCGGGCGGTGGGCTCTTACCCCGCCTTTGCACCCTGACCCAGCGCATTGCGAGCGCGCCGGGCGGTTTGATTTTCTGTGACACTTTCCGTCACCGCGGGCTTGCGACCGCGGCGCCCGCGCGTTTTACGCGGCATGGTGCCTGGAGGTGTCCGGACTTTCCTCTCGCGCGGCGCAAGGAAGGCCACGCCAGCGATCATCTGCCACCCGCCGCCAGCGTAGGGCGCGCCCGCTCGGCGCACAAGGCATTGCTCTCCGCGCCCGCGGAGCCCTATCGTGGGCGGCATGTGTTTCCCCGACCTCGCTCCTGCGCTTGTGCTCTGCTCCGTGCTCGCGGCGGCCGCTCGTCCATACCGAGGCCGCTGACCGGCCGGGATCGAATTCCGACGAATCCAAGGTGGGCGAGTACACGTTGCCCGACCCGCTCACGATGGCGGATGGCACCAAGGTGACGAAGTCGGAAGAGTGGACGAAGAAACGCCGGCCAGAGGTGTTGGAACTGTTCCAGACGCACGTGTACGGACACAGCCCAGCGCGCGTTCCGGCCACCCGCTGGGAAGTCGGCCCGGCGGATGCGCATGCGCTCGGCGATCGGGCGACCCGCAAGGAGATCACCATTTTCCTGACCGGCGCGGCGGACGGACCGAAGCTGACGCTGCTGCTTTTCGTCCCCAATGGTGCGGGCAAACCGGTGCCGGCTTTTCTGGGGCCGAGCTTCGGAGGCAATCAGACGGTCGATGCTGATCCGGGCATCGCGCTCAATCCGAACTGGGTTGCTGGCAACGAGAAGCAGGGCGTGGTGAATCACCGCGCCACCGAAGCCTCGCGAGGGACGGGGGCGGAGCGCTGGCCGCTCGATTTGATCTTGGGGCGCGGCTACGCGCTCGCGACCTACTACTATGGCGACGTGGAGCCGGATTATCCTCAAGGGTGGAAGACCGGTTTGCGTGCGGCGCTCAGCCCGGAAGGCGCGGAGACCAAGTGGAAGCCGGACCAGTGGGGCGCCATCGGTGCCTGGACCTACGGTCTGAGCCGCGCGCTCGATTATCTCCAGACCGATCCGGCAATCGACGGCCAGCACGTGGCCGTGATCGGCCATTCGCGCCTGGGCAAGACGGCACTCTGGGCGGGCGCCTCGGATGAGCGGTTCGCCATGGTGGTCTCGAACTGCTCCGGCGAGGGCGGCGCGGCGCTGACCCGGCGCAACTTCGGCGAGACGACGGCCATCATCACCAAGAGCTTCCCCCACTGGTTCTGCCCCGCCTACGCCGGCTATGCCAATGCCGCCGACAAACTGCCCATTGATCAGCATGAACTGCTCGCGCTCGTGGCGCCGCGCCCGCTGTATGTGGCGAGTGCTTCCGAGGATTTGTGGGCTGATCCGAAGGGCGAGTTTCTCGCCGCTAAGAATGCCGAGCCGGTGTACGCGCTTTTTGGCAAAGGCGGCTTGGGCGTGGCCGAACAGCCGCCAGCCGATCATCCGGTGGGCGACTTCATCGGCTACCATCTTCGCACCGGGAAGCACGACATCACGCGCTACGATTGGGAGCAGTATTTGAACTTCGCCGACCGGCATTTCGGGCACGCGCGCCCGTGAGCCCAGACCTCTGCGCACTGCCACCACCGGGCCGCCCTGCGATGAAACTGATCATTCAGATGCCGTGTTACAATGAGGAGGGGACGCTCGCGATCGCACTCGCCGCATTGCCGCGCTCGATACCTGGCGTCGATGCGGTCGAGTGGCTCATCATCAACGACGGCTCGTCGGACCGCACCATCGAAGTCGCCAAAGCCAATGGCGTCGATCACGTCGTGGACCTCGGTTACCATCACGGTTTGGCGCGCGGCTTCATGGCCGGGCTGGAGGCCTGCCTGCGCCACGGCGCGGATATCATCGTCAACACCGACGCCGACAACCAGTACAACGCCGACGACATCCCCAAGCTGATCGAGCCGATTCTCGCGTGGCGAAGCGGCCATCGTGGTCGGCGCGCGGCCCATCTCGGAGATCGAGCATTTTTCGCCGTTGAAGAAAGCGTTGCAGCAGATGGGCTCCTGGGTGGTGCGCGCCGCCAGCGGCACGCGCATTACGGATGCTCCGAGTGGCTTTCGCGCGATGAGCCGCCACGCCGCCATGCAATTGAACGTTTTTTCGCAATACACCTACACGCTGGAGACGATCATCCAGGCGGGGCAAAAGAATCTCCGCATCGTTTCGGTGCCGATCCGCACCAATGGCTTCTTGCGCCCTTCGCGCCTGATGAAGTCGATGAGTTCCTACATCCAGCGTTCGATCTTCACGATTGTCCGCATCTTCATCACCTACAAGCCGCTGCGATTTTTCTCATGGCTGGGCGCGATTCCGTTTCTCGGCGGTGGCGCGCTCATGGCGCGCTGGCTCTGGCTCTTCGAGTACGGCGGCGACCCCAGCCGGGCGCGCGTTCCGAGTCTCATTCTGGCGGCGACCCTCGTGCTGATCGGTGTGCAGCTCTTCATTTTCGGCATCGTGGCCGACGTCATCGCCACGAACCGCAAACTGCTCGAAGACATTCAACTGCGCACGAAGCGACTCGAGTATCGGGAGGGCACGCAGGAACGCAAAATCAGCCTTTCCTCAGTGCCAGGAAGTGCTCGGGGGGGGACTTGAACCCCCACGCCTTGCGGCATACGCCCCTCAAACGTACGTGTCTGCCATTTCACCACCCGAGCTTTTGGAAGTGAGCGAAAAAGGTTGGGCTACGCTGCCGCCGGTGGCAAGCGTTTGTTTGCGGTTGCTGCCGGCCGCGCCGCTGGCTCAGGTGCCGCGCTCCGATTCACCTACTCTCCCGAGTAGGCGGCGATATTGGAACTCAATGTGCCGAGGCCGAGGCCGGTGTAGGCGATGTACGGAGGAGGGCCGGGCCAGAGGGCGCGGAGATCGTCGGCGGAGACGTAATGGAGGTTCGCCTCGTACGACCAGGCGTCATACCGCGTGTCTCTCAGGAGGCGCCGGAAGAGTGGCGGTGGCAGGTAGTTGACCAGCGGCAGGCCGGTGTGATGCTCGACGGGGAAAAGCCGATTCGGCACCGCCACGAAGACGCGCCGCCCGACTCGGCAAAGTTCCGCCAGAAAGAAGCGCTGTTGCTCGGTCGTGCCCGCGTGCTCCAGCACCGCATTGCTGTACACGAGGTCAAACGCGCCGTCGGCAAACGGGAGCGGCTCGTGCGGCACAATCCGTGTGTGGAAGACGCCGGGATAAGCGCGCTCGATGGCGCAGCCGTCCGTGAGGCTCGCGCACGTAAGATGGCCCCGGTGCGGGAACATCTGTTCCAGCATGTTGGACTCGAGATGGACCTCGTCCGAGACGCCGACATCGAGCACCCGGTCGGTCGCGGAAGGCCGCATCACGTCGAAAAAGAGCTGGCAGACGCGGCGGCGCGCCGCATACGAAACGCGGCGCACGAGCGGGAGTTTGCCCGCATGGGCGTAGTAAACCGCATCCACCGCTGCACTCGCTGCGGCGGCGGCCATCATGGCACGGCAGGGCAGGGGACCTCCGCGGGAACGGCTCCCGCCGCGCAAGGAACGGCACTCGCTGGCGCCGTGGCACGGGCCGCTTCCGCCAACGGATCGATCCTGGCAAAGCGCAGCCGCACCAGCGCCCGCAGCCAGGTGAGCGGGTCGCGCACCATGGAGACCTTTTTGCCTTCCTTGAAGGAACGCGACCGGTAATTCACCGGCAGCTCCAGCGGTCGATACCCTTTGCGGATGAGCTTGATGAGCAGCTCGTAATCAAAGTCGAAACGATTACACGAGAAGGTGAGCCCAAAGAGGCAGTCGCGCCGGAAGACCTTGTACATCGTGAAAGGATCCTTGAGCCGTTGCCGAAAGAGGACGTTGACCAGCGTCGTGAAAATCCAGTGCCCAAAGTTGAGCGCCGTGCTCAGCCCGCGCTGGCCGGTGAATTGCCGCATCTTCCAGACACTGCCGCTGTGGCGCGAGCCGAGCACAAAGGCCTCGCGCCCGGCGGCGAGCGGCTCGAGCAAGGCGTCGTAATCTTCGAGGTCGTACTCGAGGTCCGCGTCCTGGATCAGCACGAAATCGCCGGTTGCCTGCGCCAGCCCCGCGCGAACCGCGTGCCCCTTGCCGCGCGCACGTTCTTCCAGGATGAGCTTCACGCGGGGATGACTTCCGTACCGCTGGGCAATCGCGCGGGTCCCATCGGTGGAATTGCTTTCGACCAGCACGATCTCGATCGCCATCTCCGGCACGCGCTTCGCCAGCAGCGCATCCATCAGGTCGGCCAGAGTCGCTGCTTCGTTGAAGGCCGGCACCACGACCGAGAGCAGCTTTTGCAGCCGCACTGGCGCCGTGCGGCAGAAGGCGAATGCCGGGCTGTGCGCTGGCTCCTCGACGATGACCTGCTCGAAGCCTGCAAAGAAAAGGGCCGTCTGGAGCGTGCTCGCGTCGAAGCGCTGCACTTCGCCCCGCCGGAGAAAGACCTCACTGGGAAGCAACGCCGGTGTCACCATGGCGAGGCAGCCGCCGGAGCGCAAAGCCCCGTGCAACCGCTGGAGGAAAATCACGGGCTCCGGCATGTGGCTCAGCCCATGGTCGAGGAGGCAAAGATCGAAATCGCTCCCGTCCAGGGCGCGCACGTCGTCGCAGAGCGTTACGTCCAGGCCGCTCCGCACTGCCGCCTGGAAAAGCGGCGCATCGACGCGCCCGGCGTAAAGCACCCGGCCTTCATGCGTACCGCGATAGCGCGCCAGATCGGAGAGGAATTGCGCGGCTTGCGCAGCGGTCGTCGGCGATTTGGCCAGGGGACGATCCGGCGCGAGGCGGGGCGGCGGATTTTGGAAAAGGAGCTGGCAATCGGCGCAGCGCACGGCCCGGCGGTCGCCCATTGAATAGGCATAGCGCAGGCGCCGTCCGGTGCAGACGGGGCAGTAGGGGAGCAATTCGCCGGCGCAGCTCATGGGATGCGCGCCAAGGTAGCCGAAAGCATGCCACCGCTCCGACGAGGCGAGTTCGAGCGCCCGAAGGCGAGGATGGCCAGAGTTTCAGCTTCCTTGCCGCTCTGCGACCGCCTTTGATTCTGCCCATGCCGCCGGACGCCCCCACGCCCCAGCGCCGCGTCGCGCGGCTGGTCTTCTTCGTCTTCTCGCTGACCTTCATCGCCTCGCGCGTGCTCGTCATCCTCATCATGACGAAGCGCGTACCGGACCTCTTTCTCCACATGGGCGGCACCCATGTGCATCATCTGAACTACGGCATCTTTCTGCTCTCGACGGTCGGTGCACTGCTGCTCTTCACGAGGCTTTCCGACGGGCAAAAGCAATGGGTGGCCGTCGCCTATGGCTTTGGCATGGCGCTGACCTTTGATGAATTCGGCATGTGGCTGCATCTCGGCGGAAGCTACTGGCAGCGCGCCAGCTATGATGCCGTTGTCCTGATGGCCGCACTCCTCGGCCTCTTTGCGTTTGCGCCACGGCGGAATCGGATCGGCGCGCAACACTATGCTGCCCTGGCCGTCACCGTTGTGGCCGTGGCGCTCTTTGCCTGGCTTTCGATCGCCTCGCTCGGGTACGTGGACCGCCGGATGGGTGAGCGCCTGCGGAGCATCGAAGAAAACGGCCCCCAGTAGCGATAATTCTCCCATGAGTTTGCTCAGGGGATTACCGAGCCGGCAGGGGTTTAGTTGCCAAGGTTTGCGCTTTCCTGCTTCGGCGCCGGTAGCGGCTTCTTTTCATGACGTTGTGGAGGTGGCATCTGGGCATGCCAGGCCTGCCATTTCTCCGCCAGCTCCCTGACCTTAGAAGGGATTGAGGGCGGCCCTTTGTTTCTCCAATCGTTTGATCCGCTCTGGGTCGGCGCCAGCATCGCGCAATCGCTCGAATGGCGTCTTGGGTTGATCGTAAACGCGCCGTTTGCGACTGCCTTCGATCTCCGTGCGCAGGTGCTTCATCACGGGACAGAAGAAATTGCGAAACACATTCCAATCATTGACATAAAGCTCATTGAGCCGCTGCGCTTGTTGGGGACTGCTCCAGCCGCCCATAGCCCACCAACTGCCTCACATGTGTCCAGTTTTTCTGCTCAACCCTGGCATTGTCGTTTTTGCGGTACGGCCGCGACCGGCTGAAGGTCACCGGACGCACTCGCAGCCGAAAATAGTCATGAAGATGCCAGTTGAGAAACTCGCCACCGTTATCGGAATCGAAGCCCAATATCTCGGAAAGGGAAGCGTCTCTTCTCGACCTCCGGGATCCGCTCTTGAACGCTGTGCTGGCCACGGTTCCAGATCGCCCGGGTTTCCGTCCACTGCGTATGCACGTCGGTGAGCGTCACGCTCCAGCAGAAGTCTCCAGCCATCGACTCTCCGCAGTGCGCCACCGTATCGGCCTCCAGCCAGCCAGGGCCTGCAACATCCGAGTGTTCCGTGCGGATGGGTATCTGCGTTCGCAATAAGGTGCCAGGCCGCGTGCCGCAACGCCCGCGGCTTCCCAGAGCTGGCTCGGGCCGGTGGCAAGCAAGCGATCCATCGTCGCTGCGCTAACCTCGCAAAAGCCGCGCCGCGGAGGTCTTTGTGAAGGCTTCCCGCGTTCTTGCTTCGTAGTGCGGCAGCCAGAGCGCCGATCGCGGCCTTGAGCCTCTTGCCGCAGGGTTGCTCGGCCGCCAGCCAGATCACTTTCAAGACGGCCGCGCTCCGCCGCTCCATACCGCGGATGCGCTCCGCCTTTCTTGCAGGCAGGCTCCACCTGGCAGCGCCGCTTGCCGCCCAAGAGCTTGATCGCGTACTTGCGCTCGTATCCGCACAAGCTCGCAGAATTCATCGAGGAGCTTCTTGCGAGCGCCAAGCCCCCGCCGGAGGTAGCGCGCCCGCGTCAAATTTAGGACTTCTTTTTTGCTTTTCTGGCTCATTTCAAGGGACATCCGCCCGGTGTCCTCGATTCTGAGTCGGGGTGTTCACCCGCGAGATCGTGCTTTTCTTCAAGATCCTTGCTGAGATCAAATAGCTGCGCCTTCCGGCCCTTCGGCAGCACCCATTTCCAAGGACCTTGCCGGACGCCTGCCATGCTATCTTGAGCGAAATAGAGCGCGTTGTGAGGCGGATCGGTCTTCTGCCCCGTGAGATAAGGTGTGAGATCGGTGCCATCGAGATTTTCGGGCGCTTTAATTCCGGCCAAAGCCGTGCATGTCGGGAAGATGTCCATGGAACTAACCGGATTCTCGAACTTCAACCCGGCTGGAAAGACGCCTGGATAAGCCGCAACGAACGGCACGTGGATTCCCCCTTCGTAAACCGTCCATTTATAATCGCGGAGCGGCAGGTTCTCGCTGCGGTTTTCGGGGTGGCCTCCGTTATCCGCGAAAAGGAAAACCATGGTCCTCCGACCAATCCCCTCCGCTTGCAGCTTGTCGATGATGCGGCCGACGGCCTGATCCAGCGCGACGATGGTGGCCACGGTATCGGCGCGGGCTTTGTCGCCGGGAAAGGGGCCAGGTATTTTTCGGCGTCTCCCGGTCGCGCCGTGGGAGTCTTGGGGATGTCGAAGACCGTCCCCGCCGCGACGGCGGCCTCGTACTTGCGCCGAATGCTCCCATTGTCCTCCACCACGTTCAGGATGTGCGGAGCGTTGAACGTGACGGTCAGCGCGAAGGGCTGTGACTTGTTGCGCTCGATAAATCCCAAGGCCTCATCGGCGAAGAGATCCGTGCTATAGACATCGAAGGTTTCGATCTTGCCATTCCGGGCGAGTCTCGGGTGATGATAGTCGATAAACGGACTGGATTTGATGGAGCAGAGCGTTTCGTCAAAACATCCACGCTCATGCGGCATCGGGCCGGCACTGTGCCACTTGCCGATGAGCGACGTCCGATAGCCCGCGTCGTGCAGCACGCCTGGCAGGAGTGGCGCATCCACGGGGATGCCGTCGTTATTGGCGACAAAACCAAAGCGATGCGGGTGCCGGCCTGTGAAGAACCCGCATCGAGAGGGGGCGCAGAGCGGAGCGGTGACATAGCCAGAGGTGAAGGTCACGCCCATCGCCGCCAAACGGTCGATATTTGGCGTCTTCACCACGTCCCGGAATAAGCAACTGACGTCGCCCGCCCCAAGGTCATCCGCGATCATGACGACCACATTTGGGCGCGTGGGCTCAACTGCGTGGACTGTTGCGAGCGTGGCGAAAAGCGAAAGCAACCTTGCGCCGAGACGGACGAGGCTTTTCTGGATGGGGAAGTACTTCATTTGGCCTATCGTGATAATCATCCTGGAGACCGTTCCTTAAGCAATTCAGCGACCGGTCTGAGCGATCTCTCGTGGCGCCTTGAAGCTAACGGGCTCACCGTCGGATTTAGGAGCCCGGAGGGTCAAACGCCAATCGGATATTCCGTGTACAAACGGAGTCATCGCTTCGCCTATTGGTCGTCCTTGTTCTGATTTCCGGGATTTTCCACGGCACTCGCTGGGGTGCCCTTCTTCCTCCGGTTCTGCGTCATGCCTGAGCCATTGCCGGGATCAATGAAACCTCCGGCGGGATTCAGTTCGTCCAGGACTGCCTGCAAGTGGCTGCGGGCGGCCATGGCCGCGGGTCCGGTGAGTCGGAGGGAACGAGCGGTTCGCTGAACGGCGCGCCGTGCATGTCGAACAGTTGCGCGCGCTTCGTCCAGCTTCCAGCCGCGTCTCGATCATACCAATGCCGGCCCAAGTTCGACGAAGATCCAGTCGCGCGGCCAGTGCGCGGATTGCCCGAACAGCTGCGGAGCTGAAGTCCGTCCCGTCGATGGGCACTCCCGACGGGCAGTTTGGCTCCTGCGATCTGTGCCAGCGTCGGGTAAAAGTCGCAAATGTTGATAAGTCCGTCGGTCACTTTCCCGTCCGGCATTTTTCCCGGCCAGTTGGCGATGCAGGGGACGAGTGCTCCGCATTCCAGCATGGTGGCCTTGTGTCCGGAGAGTTCTTTGCCGCCATTGATGGTGCAGCGCCGGAACCAGGGTCTGGCTGTGCCATTGTCGCCGGCAAAAACGATGAGCGTATTCTCGCGAAGTTTCAGCCGATCCAGTTCAGCGACCAGATTGCCCCACCAGCTTGTCCATGTAGGCGACATTGTCCTGGTAGAGTTTGAACGGCTCCTTGTGCCGGGCACGGTGTCGGGGGTGGGAAGAATTTGCGCGTGGACATGCGACAGGGAGTAGTAGAGGTAGAACGGCTGGTCGTGATGGCGCGTGATGAAGTCCACGACGAATTTCTGCATGCGGTCAGGCAGATATTCCCCATCCTTCAACGGCATCTGCTGGCCATTGAGGATGTAATTCCTTGCCCCTTTCTGCGTGTTCCAGTACTTGCCGCTGCCTTCAAAGCGCAGATACTCGTCAAAGCCCCAGTCGCCCGGCTGGAGCGGCAACTGCGCCCATTTCCCGCACTGCGCCGTGACATAGCCGGCGGGCTTAAGCAGGAGGGGCATCATGGTTTCATTGGCTGGCTTCAAAAGTGCGCCAGTCTCATTGCCCGTCATGCCGGTGTGGTAGGCATACCGCCCTGTCATCAGCAGTGCCCTCGACGGTCCGCAAAGTGGAGAAGCATAGCAGCGCTCAAAGCGCAGACCGCTTTTAGCCAGCGCATCAATATTCGGCGTCTTGAAATTGTCCGCTCCATAGCTGCTCACACAGCCGATCCCCAAATCATCGGCCAGGATGAAAATGATGTTTGGCTTGCGGAGCAGGTTTGGCTTCCTCGGCGGCTGCGCGTTCAGCCAGCGGCAGGAGAAGAAGGGTGAGGACAACCAGCTTGAGAGATTTCATCGATTGGGAGCGGGTTGCTTCACGGCGGGAGCAGTTCCTTGTCTGTGACCATTGGTGAGAAGCCTAGCTGTGGCAGTGGGTGTACGCAATGAGCTTGGGCGCGGACCTTTGCACGAAGCGCTAAGAGGCAGAAGGCTTCTCGCGAGTTGGGCTGCGGCATTGCCCACAAAGGTAGGTCTAATTCAGCGCGACGGAGCTTTGCGACAGCCCGTTGCGGAGACCTTTGAGGTCTGGAAGGGAATGCGGGTATTTGCGTGGCGGATGAAACGGGCCAGAAGGGGAGCCACGGATGGAACACGGATGGAACACGGATTTCGGGGGGGGTGTTCGGTCACTTTCGGTTCCGGGCCACGGCCGGACATTAGTCTCTGGACTCACGAAGCGCGCGGAGGGACTTCTCGGCCTCGGCGGGTGAGATGCCGTGCGTGGTGTCGATGGCGAAACGGCGGCGCAAGTATTCTTCGAAGGAGAGCCATTCGCCTTCGTATTCCACCGTCCGGGACCAGGCGCACATGATGATGAGGCGCTTGGCTCGCGCCTGCCGGCGGTACATGGCCAGGACGGCGGCTGCAAAAAGAGCGCTGAGGCCGGCGCTGCCGTATGTGAGAAGAGCGTGGACGCGCGTCTGGTGATCGAGGGCCTTTTCCCGGAGGGAGAGGAGCCGGTTTTCCTCCTGGTACATGGCGTCGATTCGCGTACGAAGGGAGTTCATGGCTTCCTGGCCTCGTCCCGTTTCCACCTGGTGGAGCGCTTCCTCGTGCTGGCCGGCTGCCTGGAGGGCCACGTTATCCGCCATGAAGCCGAGTTTTCCTTGCACCAGAGGCCGCAGCAGGCGGAGGTTTTCCTGCTGAATGGGGTTGTCGCTGGTGAGCGAGCCGAGATGGGTGATTTCGACGGGTATCTTGGTGAGCGCGGCGCGGTACGGATCCAGAAATTCGGCACGACTGCTCAGCAAATAGCCGCGCTGACCCGTTTCCGCATCCACAAGCAACGCAGCCAGGCGTTGCAACTCCCGCTCGACTTCCAGCGTATGAGAAACCCACTGGAAAGCACCCGTCAACTGTGACTCGGCGCGCCAGGCCAGCGCGGCTGGCAGCGCGATGAGCACGCAGGGAACGAGGAGCCCCATGAGGAGAAAACGCCATGCTGGATCGGGAGAGGCTTGGGCCGGTTTCACGGGCGCGGAGCATCCGCCGACATAGCGGTGCCCTCAAGCCAAATGGAACCGTTTGCCGAGCGCCGCTCTCGCAGGATGACTTGGAGGAGCAACGGCGGCAGGGGGCTCGGAGGCATACGGTCTGCCTGGACGCGGATGATTTGCAAATCTGGAACTTATCGCGAGATCGTGCCAATGCCGGAGCCATCGACTCTCTTCGGTGCGGCTGCGTTGCTCGCCTTCGCAGGCTATCGTGAACGGCGCCGCCTGAAGGGTTGGGTGTGGCTGGTGATCGATTAGCGTCAACTAAACAGGGCGGCCACCTTTGCTGGTTGCAGGCGACCTAGCGAAGACCATGAGGGCAGCATGGGTGATGGGATTGAGGTGCCCTGGCCAAGACTTGCGGCGAAGGCATTGGTGAGGCCTTCTTCTTCGTCGGATAAGTAAGGAAGAGCATTGATGCGCGCGAGCGCGGCGTAGCGCCGGCGCACTTCGGTGCTCGCCTTCAGAAAGGCCTCAGGCAGGGCGTTGTAAAAAGCCTGATCCAACCTGAAGCCTTCCGCCTCAAGGCCAGCGAGGAGCGTGCTGGCCAGCTCGCGTGCCATCGCGACGAGCGCTTCCGGCGCGGGTTGGTGTTTGTGTTCATAGGCCGGACCGCCCTCGACCTGGCACACTTCCAGTGCCGGCCAACGGTGGTGAGTTTCGCAAAGGGTGGCCAGCTCGAGACTCCAACCGGCGTCAAAGCACGCCTCTTCGGCGAACTGACGCCGCATGGCCGTTTCACCGGCCAAAGGGTAGCGGAAGGAGAGCAGAAAATCGAGCAGCGGCACCCGCCCGAGCAGGTGTTCAAGCGCCTGCAAGAATGGGGTGAGAAAAAGTCTGCTTACACGCCCGTAGAGGCGGTTGGTGGCGCGGGAGTAGTACATCTTCGCCAGTGCGAAACCCATGCCGGGATGCGAAGTCGCGTAGCAAAGTCTGGCGAGATCGGCTCGTTGAAAGGTCGTCACATCGCAGTCTTCGGTAACGATGGTTTGAACGTCCGCGGTAGCCGTGAGCAAACCAACGGCCGCCCAGACGTTAAACCCCTTACCGCGGGAGTTTGAGTGACCGAGCAAGTCCGTGTAAGCCGCGGCCTGTGCTGGCTCGTCGTTCCAGAGAAGGCGCAGCGGTCCAGGCCAATCCTGAAAGAAGCGCCGCGCCTGCACCATGTCAGCGTCGCAACCGTTGACTGAGACCACGGTCTGGCTCAACCAAGCGGCCCCTTGCAGTTCCGTCCGCAAGTGCAGCAGCGCGGGCTGTGCAAGGTCTCTCGCATGGCAGGGCAGGATGAGCGCGATGGGATGGGTGCGGCTGAGATCCGTGAGTTCCGCTTCGATGGCGGCAAGATGTGTTTCATTCAGCCGCTGCAACGTGCAAATGCGTCCCGTCTGCGCGAAATCGCCCATGTTAGGGTCACTGCCGGAATGTTAAGGCAGCGCCTCGGGCTGCTCTTCCTCGTCGTCCTCGTCCTCGATTTCGTGCTTCATCTGGCGGGAGAGGAACGGCCGGAGAAAGCCGTACAGCAGGTAGGTGAGAAAGATAACAAAGGGCATCCACTGATAGCAGATCACGGTGGTGATGGCCGCGATGAGGATAAGGGCGAAACGCGGCAGTGAACGCGTGGTGCGCCAGCCGATCCCCTTGAAACTCGGATAGCGGAATTGGGAGAACATCATCCAGGCGAGGAAGATCATTAGCGGCGGCAGGACCCATTTGCCCTGCCCGATGTCCTGCTGTCGTTTGCTCAGCCAGAGGAGAAAGAGCGTGAGCGAGGCGATCAAGCCTGCCGCGGCGGGAATGGGGAAGCCTTTGAACTCCTTGTTAGCCGCAGCGCTGTTCGTCGCCGCCAGGCAGTTGAACCGCGCCAGCCGCAACGCGCCGCAGATCAGGTAAACCGAGGCGATCACCCAGCCGATGGTTTTGAAAGGATGGAGCACGATGCGATGCACCATGAGCGCGGGGGCCACGCCAAAGGAGACGATGTCTGCCAGCGAATCGAACTCGCGTCCAAAGGGGCTTTCCGCTGCCGCCGAGCCGCGCGACGCGGCCATCGAGTAAATCAAAGATGCAGGAGGCCAGGATCAGCCAAATGGCGAGGTGGATCTTTTCCGCGGCGAGGGCGTCCGCATCAATTTTGGCGCTTTCCTTGATCAGGGCGCTCTCGACGATATTCAGCGAAGCCGCGAAGCCGCAAAAGAGATTGCCGGCGGTCATCAGGTTGGGCAGAAGATAAATCTTCGGGCCGGGATCGTCAGAAAGAGGTTCGCTCATGATCGGAGAGGGTTAAGCGGCGGGGAACCGCGCAATGATTGTCGCCCCGCCTTTAACCACTGTGCCCATGCCGACCAGAACCTCGCATTCCATCGGGAAATAGATCTCGGTACGCGAGCCAAAGCGGATCATGCCGAAGCGCTAGCCGCGCCGCACTTGATCGCCGAGCTTGGACCAGGGGACGATGCGGCGGGCGATGGCCCCGGTGATTTGCCGCACCACGAGCGTGGCGCGCGCGCCTTCGAAGGCCCAGGTCAGCGCCTCGTTTTTCGTCGTGGCCTCCGCGTGGCGGGCGTCGAGGAAGAGGCCGGGATGATGCTGAAGATAGGTGACCTTGCCATCGATCGGCGCGCGATTGGTATGGACGTTGAAGACCGAGAGAAAGATGCCGACGCGCTTCATGCGGCGATGCAAAAACTCGCTCTCCTCGATCTCCACCACGTCCGCGACCGTCCCATCCGCCGCGGCCAGGATCGCGAGCGGATCCGTCGGCGCGACCCGCTCCGGGTCACGAAAGAAATTCAGGCAGAAAGCGATGAGCCCGAGCGCCAGCGCGAGGACGATCCAGTGTGTGAAAAAGCCGAGCACCGCCAGGAAAAGCAACGCCGCAAAAATCCAGCGCCCTTCGTAAAGTGTTTGAAAACGCATGCGGTCGAGAGAGTGGCGAGGTGGACCGCCCGGAGACAAGGAAACAAGACGCGCTCCGGCAGATGAGTCTCAGCCTGCGCCATCCGACACGCGGCGCGCTTCGGCAAATTCGCCGGGGGTGACGCCGAGCACGCGGCGGAAGTGGCGCGACATGTGACTTTGGTCGGAGAAGCCGCTTTCCGCCGCAATGGCCGCCAGCGTCCAATTCTGCGCATGGCGCGAGATGAGTTCCTGGGCGTGATCGACCCGCAGCGCATGAGGTATTCATGGGGCGGATGGCCAGTGGCGGCTTTGAATTGCCGTGCAAAATGGAAGGGGCTCACGCCTGCTCCCTGCGCGATCTCCTCCAAGCTGAGCGTCTCCGCCAGCCGCCGCCGCATTAACTCGACTGCCCGCAAAACGGCAACCGGCGGCGCCGGCGCAGCCACCTTCGGGGCGCGGATGTGTGAAAACTCGCGCAGCAGTTGCACCACCAGCGCCCGCGCCAGACCCTCGGCAATCACCCCCGTCCCTGGGCTGCTTTCCAGCTCTCGGCCGAGTTGCTGGAGCAAAACGGAGACCGGATGCGCGGCGGGGAGTTTCTGAAAATTGAGCGCGGCGGGAAAGTGCGGCGCGGCGCCGAGTTCCGCGGCGGTGCTTTGCAGAAACCACGGCTCGATCCCGAGCACCAGCGCCTGCGCCTCGCCCACCCATTGAAATGCCACCGGATGCCCTGCCGGCGTGAAGCGCACCTCGCCCGTGCGGTATTGCAGCGCATGCGTCTCGCCGCCACTCGTTACCTCGCTGTGCAGCGGCTGAAGAAAGCCGTAGAGCAGGTGCTGCCGCGGCCCGCTCATGTACCGAACCTCGCCCGTCGGTCCGCGCCGCTCCTGGAGAAAAAGGCCGGGCCAGCCGTGCGAGCGCCGCACGGCCGTGATCGCCGCTGGCACATGCGTCTCGATATCGAGATGAGGCAGAGCGGGCTGAGCGGGCATGCGCGGGAACGCCCCCTTTTGGCGCAGCCGCGCCCACCGGTCCACGAAAATGCGGGACCGCGCCGGCCACGCCCAGTCGCGCGCGAGTTCGGCTTTACCGTTCCGGCGCACCGCCGTTGAATGCCGCCATGTCTTTCGCTTGGGTCGCCGACCCGCAAATCTGGATCAGCCTCGTCACGCTGACCGTGCTCGAAATCGTGCTCGGCATCGACAACATCATCTTTATCTCGATCCTCGCCGGCAAGTTGCCGCCCGCTCGCCAGGCTCGCGGCCGGCTGCTTGGCCTCAGCTTCGCGCTCGTCACGCGCGTGATGCTGCTTTGCTCGATTTTTTGGCTTACCCAATGGACCAGTGGAACTATTTGCGCGTCGCCGGGCCGCGGCTTCTCCGGGCGCGACCTGGTGTTGCTCGCCGGAGGCCTTTTCCTCATCTGGAAAAGCGTCCGCGAAATTCATGGCAGCATCGAAGGCGACGAGCACGACCCCACCGATAAGCCGGAGCGCGTCTCCTTTGCCGGCGTGGTCTTTCAGATCGTCTCATCGACATCGTCTTTTCGCTGGATTCCGTCATCACCGCTGTCGGCCTTGGACAGCACGTCGGGGTCATGATTGCCGCCGTCGTGATCGCCATGCTCCTGATGATGCTCGCCTCCGGCACCATCGCCGGCTTCGTCAACCACCGGCCTACCATCAAGATGCTCGCGCTCGCTTTCCTGCTGATGATCGGCTTGGTGCTGGTGGCCGACGGCTTGGGCCAGCACGTGGAGAAAGGATACGTCTATTTCGCGATGGCCTTCTCGTTTCTGGTCGAGATGCTGAATCTTAAGATGCGGGCTCGGCGCAAAGCCGCCGCCGCGCAACGCGCGCCATCGCTTCAACCATGAAGCTGGCATCCCCCAGGGATGTGCGGTGAGGGCAGAGACTTCCAAGATAGGACTGGGCGCATGACAGGCGTCCGCAGTTCGAGACGAACACGATCTTGTGTTTGTACCTATCCTCCTATCCATGAAACGCTTCATTCAGTTTGGCCTTTTCAGTCTCTTCGCGCTCAGCGCCTTAACCTTCCGGGTCGAAGGCAGTGACCGGGATCGCGATCGCGATCGCGATTGGGACAAGCATCACGACCGGGACCATGAGGATCGGAGCCGCACGATCTACTTCGTCGAGCATGATCGTCCGGTCCAGCGCGTGGTTTATATCACTCCGGACGGACGCTATTACCGGATCATTGACGGACAGCGTGTCTTCGTAAAAGAAAAGTATTACGAGAGCTATCCGTCTCGCTTCTACACGCCCGACGGCCATCGGCGTGCCGGGGTGACAATCACTTTCTAAGGGCGCCGCTCAGAATGGCGAGGGCTCGTTCCAGTTCGGCTTCCGTGTTGTAGAAGTGGGGCAAGAAGCGGATGAAGTCGCGGCCACTGTGGTCGTGCCGAAGGGAGGAGATCACTCCTTCCTTCTCCAACGCTTGGTGGAGCAGAGGCATTGAAGCGCTGGGGTGCCGGAAGGTGGTGATGCCGGAAGCTGCCGAACCGTGACGTGGTCCGAAGACTTCGCAACCCAACTCTTCCACGCCCGCGATGATCCGTGCCTTTAATGCGAGCAGGCGTGCGGCGATGCTGGGTAGGCCCTCGGCCAGCAGCACCTCGATTACGGCGCCCATGCCATAGACTCCTGCAATGTTGAGCACCCCTGGTTCGTAGCGCTGGGCGCTCGGGACAAACTGGATCTCCGGTTGCGTGATGAAATTGGGCGAGAGGACATTCCAAGCGCCGAGCAGCGTTGGACGCAGCAGGTCAAAGTGGCACTTTTTCACGTAAACGATGCCGATGGCCATCGGCCCGAGCATCCACTTGTGAGCGTCGGCGCTCAGGAAATCGACATGCGCGACGGAGAGCGGAAAAGCGCCCAAAGTCTGGATGGCATCCAGTGAGAAGAGAATCCCGCGGGCGTGCAGGAGACGCCCGATGGCATCGATTTCGAGGCGATAGCCGGTGAGATAATGGCAGGAGGCGAGCGCGACCAGCCGGGTGCGCGGGCCGAGCGAAGCGGCGACCAATTCGGGGGTGATGGCGCCAGGTTCCGCTGGCTCGAGAAAGCGGACAACTACCCCGCGGCGGCGCAGCTCGATCCAGGGATAGACATTGGCGGGGTAGTCGCCCTCATAGCAGAGAACCTCGTCGCCGGCCTGCCACGGCATCCCATTGGCGATCAAAGAGAGGCCCAGGGAGGTCGGGCCGAGCAGGGCGATCTCATCGGCCGTGGCTCCGATGAATTCGGCGGAGAGGCCGCGCACGCCGTTGCACGTGCCGCAGCACTTGGGAAAACTCCTGGTTCACGCGCGAGGCTTCCTCCAGGCATAGCCGCACATGGCGTCCGCAACGCACTGCGGAAGCGCGCAAACGCCCGCGTGCGCAAAGTAGATTTGCTCGCGGCATACGGGGAACCGCGCCTGGCGCTCGGCTTCGGTCATTGGGGAAAAGGGGCAGGGGTGGTGAGCTGGGGCTGGCGAGGCGTGAGCGCGCTGGGCGTCCAGTGGTTGCGCAGGAGCGCAGGGTCGGCGAGTTGGGTGCTCACGCGCGATTCGCGATAGGTGATCTTTTCGCCGGTGGCCGCGTCGCGATACGTTTCTTCGCTAAAACCGAAGGTGGGCGGCTGGGGCATGGCGTGTCGGCGCGGGTCCGCTCATGCGGTTGAGGAGATAAAAGAAGTCCCGCAGTGAGAACAAGACTACGCCGAGGGCAATGCCAGAAAGATGGTGCGACGGCTCACCGGCGGCGCGTTTTTTGACCTTCCTCGATCAGCTTCCAGAAGCCCTTTTGCTGGCTGAGGGCGTCATCTTCCGCCGGCATCGGCAGCTTGGCGCGAAAGAGGAAGTCGCGGATGGTATTCTTGTGGAGCACGCGATGCACCGTAATGCCATCGCCCGTCTTCTCGAAATAGATGCGGTAATCGCGGGCCCGGTAACGGCAGCAGCTTCTTCCCGTCGCGCTCGAGGGCGCCAAACCGCTCGGCGTCCACGCCCTCGGCGAGATCTTCGGGCATCACTTCGAACTCGGCGAGCAGGTCCAACTGCAATTCTTTGGGCAGGGCCGACATCTCGGCTGCGGAAAGTTCGTTGAAGACAATCTGGAACATGAGAACGGCGGACATCAGGCGCGGAGGGATTGTCCACGAAAGTCACGAAAGATCACGAAAAGAGACTGGTTGATCGGCTCGGACTGGACGCCAGGCCCGCGCGGCTCCCACGCTTTCAAATTGCGACCAGCGGGCGGCGCCGTTTACAAGCGGCGCCAGGCGCGACCGTCGCGCTCGAGGAGTTGATCGGCTTCGGCAGGTCCCCATGAGCCGGAGGCGTACTCGCACAGCGGCGGAGCGCCCGCCGCCGCGTGCCAGGCATGCTCGATCCGGTCGATGAAATCCCAAGCTTCCTCCACCTCATCGCGGCGGGCAAATAGGGTGGCGTCGCCGCTCATCGCATCGAGCAGAGGCGCTCGTAGGCTTCGGGGCTGGCTTTGCCAAAGCTGGTGCCGTAGTGGAAATCCATCTTGACCGGCTCGATGCGCAGTTGCGCTCCGGGGCGTTTGCTTTGGATCCGCAGCGAGATTCCTTCATCGGGCTGGATGCGGATGACGAGCACGTTCGGACCGACCTCCGTTTCGTCTCTGTTGAAGAGCACGCTCGGCGCGTTTTTGAATTGGATGGCGATCTCGGCGCCCTGCTTCGGCAGCCGTTTGCCGACGCGCACATAGAATGGCACTTCGGCCCAGCGCCAGTTGTCGATGCTCACCTTGAGCGCGGCGTAGGTTTCGATCATCGAGGTCGGGCTGACCCGCTCTTCGTCGCGATAGCGAACGACTTCCTTTCCATTGATCGACGCCGGCCTGGTACTGGCCGCGCACGACGTCCCGCGCGACGTCTTCGGGCGACATGCGCCGCAGCGCGCGGACGACTTTCAGCTTCTCATCGCGGATCGAGTCGGCGGTGAGATCGGTGGGCGGCTCCATCGCGACCAGGCAGAGGAGCTGGAGCAAGATGGTTTTGCACCATGTCGCGCAAGGCGCCGGAGCCTTCGTAATAGGGCCCGCGCCCTTCCACGCCGAGCGGCTCGGTCGCGGTGATCTGGACATGATCGATGTAGCGGCTGTTCCAGATGCGGCTCGAAGATGCCGTTGGCAAAGCGCAGCACCATGATGTTTTGCGCCGTCTCTTTGCCGAGGTAGTGATCGATGCGAAAGGTGTCCTTCTCCTTGAAGACTTTGCTGACGACGGAGTTGAGTTCGCGCGCGCTGGCGAGGTCGGTGCCGAACGGTTTTTCCACGATCACGCGCGTCCAGCGCCGGGCTTGCTTTGATTCAAGCCAGCGGCGGCGATCTGCTCGAGGATGCCTTCAAATTCGCTCGGCGCGACGGAGAGATAGAAGAGGCGGTTGCCGCGCGTGCCGCGCTCGGTCTCGAGTTGATCGAGCCGCTGCGCGAGCGAGTGGTAGCCTTCGGCATTGGCGAATTCGCTCCGGTGATAGAAGATGCGCGGCCGGAGATCGGCCCAGATTTGCTCGTTGAGACCCTGGCGCGAATACTTGCGCAGCGCCTCCTCCAACTCGGTGCGGAATTGTTCATCACTCTTCTCCCGCCGCGCGAAGCCGACGATCGAAACCGCCGAGGGGAGATCGCCATCGACGGCGATGTTATAGAGGGCCGGAACCAGCTTGCGAAAGGTGAGATCGCCAGAGGCGCCAAAAATGACGACGCTGCAAGGCTGGGGCATCGGGCGGGAGGAGAGTCCCTCGCGCAAAGGGTTGGCGCCAGGGGCGGAAGTGGTCTCGTTCAAAGCGGCGCCATCCTGAGTCGCCGCCGTGCGGGTGAGAAGGCAAAACTCCCCGCGAGATCCTGCGCGTCGGCGGCGCCGTCTTGATGGCCTTGAGGTGTCGTGTCGGCAGTTGACGGCCTGGGCGCCGGTCACGAAGCTGCGCAGCGTGATCCGTATTCTTTTGCTGTCGCTCGCCCTGGCAGCGGCGCTCCAGGCGCAAACGCCGCCAAACACGCTTACGGCAGAGGAGCGCGCGGCGGGTTACAAACTGCTTTTTGATGGTACTCCCAAACTGCTCGCCTTCCGGGGTGTGCAAAAATCAGATTTCCTCCATGCCGGCTGGAAGATCGAGGATGGTGCGTTGACCCTGTTCAAGTCGGTGCAGCAGTCCGGCAAAATTACCGGGGGCGACCTGTGTACGATGGAGGCGTACTGGGATTTCGATTTCCTCTTTGAGTGGAAGACAGGCGTGTCGGGGCGCAGCGGTGTTCTCTACTTTGCGCGCAGCATGCTGGGGAGCGCTCCGATGGGGAACGAGTTCCAGATCATCGATGATGTGCATCACCCCGATGGGCTCAAGGGCGGGCCCATCCGGCGCACGGGCGCGCTGTACGGAGTCTTCCCACCTTCGGACAAAAAGCAGTTGCACGCCAATGACTGGAACTCCGGGAGGCTGCTGGTGCAGGGCGCCCATGTGGAGCACTGGATCAACGGAGAGAAGGTGCTGGAGTATGAACTCGGCAGCCCTGCTTACATCCAGGCGGTGCGTGCGAGCGCGCTCAAATTGCCCATGAGCTACGGGGCGAAGAGCCGATCACCCATCCTGCTGCTGGACAAGGGCGAGGACATCCAGTTTCGCAACCTGAAGATCACGCCACTTCTGCCCGCGGCTCCGGCGCGCTAGCTTTCTCCCCGGAAATTAATCGAGGTGAAGCGAGCGCAGCAAGGGCTCGTCGATGCGACCGCTGACTGGCAGGCCATGCGCGTTTTGGTAGGAGCGGATGGCGCTCCGGCTGCCCGGCCCGATGTCGCCATCGATGGGCCCGCGATAGAAGCCGCGACCGCGCAAGGCCCGCTGCACCTCGACGCCGAGATCATCTTCATAGGCGGGCCGGCCATAATAGGAGACGCCGACCCGCGGCCCATACCAGTAAGGCCGGTCCCAATAGGAGTAGCCGCCATAAAAAAACGGCCCGCCGCCCCAGTACCCTCGGTGGTAATAGCCGTGGTCGTAGCCGCGACCGTGGAAGTCCCGATCGTGGCCACCGTCATGATCGCGCGCCTGACTGGTGAGGGGCAGCGCCAGCATCAGGCCAGCAGCCGCCACCAGCGTTGTTTTGGAGAAAGGAAGCAAGTTCATGGATGATGAAGTGTGCAGCGCTTCTGACGGGCAACGAGCGCGGGTTGTTCAAACAAAACGCCCGCACCCAAAGACCCGGCCTTTCTTGCAGGAGAGTGCGCTGGTCGGCTCAGCGTCAGCCCAGCAAGCGCTCGGGATTCAGCCCTTGCAAGGCCTTTGGAATGAAGCGGCCCTGCTCCCGGATCAGTTTGCCGTCGAAGCGAATCGTCCCGCCGCCGTAATCTTCGCGCTGGATGTTGACCATGTCCCAATGCACTTGCGAGCGATTCCCGTTCTCGGTCTCCTCGTAGCACTGCCCCGGCGTGAAGTGGAATGAGCCACGAATCTTTTCATCAAAAAGGATGTCGCGCATGGGGTGGAGGATGTGCGGGTTGAAGGCGAGGGAAAATTCCCCGATGAAGCGGGCGCCGGCATCGGAATCGAGAATTTGATTGAGCTTCTCGGTATTGTTGGCCGTGGCATCGACGATTTTGCCGTCTTGAAATCCAAGGCGGACGGAATCGAAGGCGGTGCCCTGGTAGATGGTCGGCGCGTTGAAAGTCACATGCCCCCGCACCGAGTCCTTCACCGGCGCCGTGAAAACTTCCCCATCGGGAATGTTATGTGAACCGCCGCACATCACCGCGGGAATGCCTTTGATGGAGAAATCCAGCTCCGTGCCGGGTCCGCGGATTTCGACGTGATCGGTCTTGTCCATCAGCTCCTTGAGCGCGCGCATGCCGGGCACCATCTTGTGATAATCGAGGGTGCAAACATTGAAAAAGAAATCCTCGAAGGCTTCTGAACTCATGCCGGCGAGTTGCGCCATGGAGGGCGTCGGCCAGCGGAGCACGCACCAGCGGGTTTTCTTCACGCGCCAGTCGAGGACCGGCTTCATCTTGCGGGAGACGAGCTTCATCTGTTCCGGCGGCACGTCGCTCAACTCGGTGATGTTGTGGCCGCCGCGAATCGCGATGTAGGCCTGCATCTTCTTCATGCGCGCCAGTTCGTGGCTGGAGGAAAAATCGAGTTGATCCTCGGTGGCCCCCATGGCGATTTCGCGAGCGATCCGCGCCTGGTGAATTTGCACGAGCGGCACGGCCCCCAAGTGGCGCGCCGCGCGGACCAGCTCGACGACCATCTCGGCCGGAATATCGAAGGCGTCGATCAGGACCTTGTCGCCATCGACGAGCTTGGTGGAGAAGGAGGTGAGCAGCGTTGCCAGTTTCGCGTAGCGGGGATCGGCCATAAGGAAGAATTCAAGAAACGACACGCCGACTCACTTGCCAAGCCTCACCGCTGGAAAATGCGTTTGGCTTTCACGGTCCTGGCTCTGAAGCTGGCGGCGTGCTCTCGAAAATCCTTGGCCTGTCCGAACTGGGGCGCGTCTCCTGCGAGATGCGTTCGGCGGGCCGGACGCTGGTTTTCACGAATGGCTGCTTTGATCTGCTGCATGTCGGCCACGTTCGCTATCTGGAGCAGGCGCGCGCGCTCGGCGATGCCCTGGCCGTGGCGCTCAATGGGGATGCATCCGTTCGCGCCTTGAAAGGGCCGCAGCGTCCGATCAATGAGGAAGCGGATCGCGCAGAGGTGCTGGCGGCGCTCGGCTGCGTTGATTACGTCACGGTCTTTCACACGCCGCGCCTGGAGGCGGTGATCCGCGAAGTGCGCCCGCAGCTCTACGTGAAGGGCGGCGATTATACAGAGGAGTCGCTTGATCCGTCGGAAGCAACCGCGTTGCGGGAGGTCGGGAGTGCCATTCGTATTTTACCACTGGTACCGGGTCGCTCGACCACGGCGACGATTGAAAAATGGCGGGCTTGAAGATCGGCGTTCTCGGTTCCGGGCGTGGGTCGAACTTCGTCGCCATCGCCGAGGCGATCGACCAGGGCGCGCTGACTGCGGAGGTCCGCATCGTCCTTTCCGATGTGGCGGACGCGGGCATTTTGACCCACGCTCGGGAGCGAGGGCTGCGGGCGGAGTTTTTGAATCCCGGACGATTCCGCACGAAATTGGAACCAGATTCCGAGGAACGGCTCTTGGCGCGGCTGCGGGAAGCAGGCGCGGAGTGGGTGGTGCTCGCGGGCTACATGCGCTTGATCAAGGCGCCGCTGCTCGAAGCGTTTCCCCGCCGAATCGTAAACATTCATCCCTCGCTGCTGCCCGCTTTTCCGGGACTCGCGGCTTGGGAGCAAGCGCTGGCGGCAGGGGTGAGGGAGACCGGCTGCACGGTGCATTATGTCGATGCGGGCATGGACACTGGAGAAATCATCGCGCAACTTCGCGTGCCAGTCCTGGCGGGGGACACCCCTGCGAGTTTGCATGCGCGGATTCAAGCCGCTGAACACAAATTGTATCCTGCTGTCCTGGCCCAGCTCGCTCGCGAGCACGCCTGAGTGAGGATCAGGCGGGCTGCGGCGTGTCCGTGGTTTCCAAGCGTTCCACCAGCGCGGTGTCAAGGATGCGGACGCGCTCTCCTTCGCCGCCTGGGAGGCTGATGTACACCGTGCGGCCACCGCGGGTGAACCAAACAAAGTCCGGGTGATCGACGAGATAAGTTGCCCCGCTCACGGCGTGGACGGTGAAGGGCTGAAACGGCTGCGCGCGCAGGAGATCCTTGAGTGACTCGGCGTGCGTGTCGGAAATAGCAAACAGAGGCTGCTGCGTTCGATCTGGAGTGAGTTGCGCAGACGCCACGCTGCCATTCAGCCTGGCTCAGGCAGTTCGGCGCGCTCCAGCCGCTCGATCAAGGCCGTGTCCAGGATGCGCACGCGTTCGCCCTCTCCTCCGGGTAGGCTGAGGTAAACGGTGCGTCCGCCGCGGCTTAACGAAACAAAGTCGGGGTGATCGACCAGATAGGTCACTCCACTCACGGTGTGGACAGTGAAGGGCTGAAACGGCTGCGCGTGCAGGAGGTCCTTGAATGACTCGGCGTGCATTCGCGAAGAATACGGGAGCGAAGGGTTTGCTGCAACCGACGTGATCGGAGTTCTATTTCTAGCCGAACCTCTTGCGGCCTTTAAGCCTCAGTGTTCGCTGGCTTTTTCAGCGCCCAAGCCGGTGTTCGCGCGTACGGAGAGTTCGCTGAAGCGAGCTTCCGCCGCCGGCTCTCGCGAGAAAAGCGTTCCGAGAATGGCCGCGAGGAAGCCCAGGGGAATGCTAACAACACCGGGATTAGTCAGCGGGAAAAGCGCTGGCGCTTGAATTAGATGACGTTTGGCCGCGGCAACCGTGGCGGCATCGACGCCCATGATCGACGGGCTGAGGATGATCAGGACAATGCTGGAGAGCAGGCCGACCGCCAAGCCAGCCACCGCGCCTGTGGTGCTGAAGCGCCGCCAAAAGATCGACAGCACGATGACGGGCAGATTGGCGCTGGCGGCCACCGCGAAAGCGAGGCCGACCAGAAAGGCCACATTGATGGTCTGTAATTGGATCCCGAGAAAGATGGCTAACGCCCCGACGACAAACGCGGTGATCCGGGCGATGAAGACTTCCTGCCCGGGGCGCTGTTCACGACCGTGATGCAGCACATTCGTATAGAAATCGTGCGCAAAGGAGGTGCTGGCGGAGATGGTGAGTCCGGCGACCACTGCGAGGATGGTGGCGAAAGCGACCGCGGAGATGAAGGCGAAGAAGACTTCACCACCCAGTCGCTGAGCGAGGAGAGGCGCGGCCATGTTATCCGTCGCGATGCCGCCGATGACGATTTTAGCTGGCGTCAGGATCGTCGCTGCTCCGAAACCGAGAAAGGTCGTCATGATATAGAAGAGCCCGATGATGACCATCGCCCAGACGACCGAGGAGCGCGCAGTCTTCGCATCAGGCACGGTATAGAAACGGACCAGAATGTGAGGCAGACCGGCGGTGCCGAAGACGAGCGCCATGCCTAGAGAGACTTGGTCGAGCGGTCCCCAACCTTTCGTCACGTCGGCCCCAAACTTCAGACCGGGGAGGAGGAAGTTTTTTACGCCAGCCGCGTGTGTTTTGGGATCAATGACTGGAACCTTGGTGATGGCATCGAAGAAATTGCTGAAGCTGAAATCAAAGTGCTTCAGCACCAGGATGCTGAGGAAGATGGTGCCGCTCATGAGGAGCACCGCTTTGATGATTTGCACCCAGGTCGTCGCGAGCATGCCTCCGAAGACGACATAGACAATCATGAGCACCCCCACGCCGACGATGGCCCAATTAAAGGGCACCCCAGGCAGGAGCAACTTCACCAGTCCACCAGCGCCGACCATCTGAGCCACCATGTAAAAAGTGGAGACTGTCAGCGTCGAGAGCGACGCCATGGCCCGCACCGGGCGCTGCTGGAGCCGGTAGGCGAGCAAGTCAGCCATGGTGTATTTGCCCACGTTGCGCAAGGGCTCAGCGACGATGAGAAGCACCGTTAAGTAAGCGACCAGAAACCCAACGGAATACATAAACCCGTCATAGCCAAAAAAGGCGATCATGCCGGAGATGCCGAGGAAACTCGCGGCGCTCATGTAATCACCGGCCACCGCCAAGCCATTTTGCCAGCCCGTGATGCGCCGGCCGGCGGCAAAGAAGGCGTTGGCACCGGTGGTTTTACGCGCGGATAAATAGGTGATCACCAGCGTCATCGCGACGAAGCCAATGAACATGAACAGCGCGGAATTTTGGGACGAAAACATGTCAGGAAGAAGGAGTTAGTCTCGGGGCTGAGGCTTAGTGCAGGTCCAGCTTGGTCAGGAGAGCAGATGCCTGGCGGTCCCAGCCAGCCGCTGCTTTTACGTAGAGAGCCGCGAGAACCCAAGCCATGATGAACTGCGAAAACGCATAGAGATACGCGACATTCACATGCCCCCATACTTCCGAGGCCATGGCTTTGGGAAACCAACCCACGGAGATCGGCAGGATGAAGTAATAGACAACAAAGAAAGCGGTGGCCGGGACGATGAAGCGCGCCTTGGCCTTGAGTAACGCCTGGAATTCCGGCTGTTGCTCAACAGCGGTCCACTTGCGGGTGGCTTCTTCTTCAGCAGTCCGTTCGTGCGCGGGCGGCGGAGTGCCGCGCCCGAGCGGCGCAATGTCAGTTTGTGACCCGGACACAGGTGTGAGGTCGCCACTGGAGGGTTGGAGATTCATGACCAAAGACTGCCGAACGCGAGCTGGTGTGTCCATTCGATAGAAGCGAGCCGCGCATAGCGGGGTCCAGCAGACTCGGCTCGCCTCCCTACCCGAAGTGCCCCTGGATGGCGGCCACGAGTCCGGGGATGTCGAATTTCTTCGCCTCAATATCCACCGTGAGGCCGTGCTCTCGCATCGTGGCGGAAGTGATGGGTCCGATGGATGCGGTCTGCAGACCGGCGGGCCAGGGCAGATGGAGCGCGAGGAAGTTTTCCACCGTCGAGGAGCTGGTAAAGGTAATGAGGTCCGCGCCTTCGCTGCGAAAGCGTTCATGGCCGCCACTCACGTCTTCTGTTTCGGGCACCGTGCGGTAGGCCACCGCGATATCGACGATCGCGCCGAGCTTCGTTAGCTCGGTCGGCAGGAGGTCGCGCGCCTGCTCCGCGCGGGCGATCAGAATGCGCTCGTTTTCCACCGAACCTTGCGCCTTGAACGCCGCGACGACGCCCTCGGCCACAAACTCCTCGGGCTGCAAATCCACCGCGAAGTGGAAGTCCTTCACCCGCTGCGCGGTGGCCGGCCCGATGGCGGCGATGCGGACCCCGCCGATGGAGCGTCCGTCCTGGTAGATGCGAAAGAAGAGATCGAAGAAGGCATTAACGCCATTCGGGCTGGTGAAGATCAGCCAGTCATACTGGTGAGCATCGCGCACCAGCTCAGCGAAGTCGCGCAACTCGCGGGGCGGCTCGATGCGAATGGTGGGCATCTCATAGACATCGGCGCCGAGTTCGCCAAGCGCCTGGCGCAAACCACCGGCTTGGGCGCGGGTGCGGGTGATGGCGATCCGCCGGCCAAAGAGCGGGCGCTTTTCAAACCAGTTGAGCCGCTCGCGCAATTGGACAACTTCCCCGAAAACCGCCACGGCGGGCGCGGCGAACTCGGCCTCCATGGCCTTGGCGGCGATGTCGCCCAGCGTGCCGCGCAAGGTTCGCTGCCGGCCCGTCGTCCCCCAGCGCACCAGCGCGACCGGAAGCGACCGGGCGGCGCCGTGCTCGAGCAGAGCTTCGGTAATTGTGCCGAGACGCTCGACGCCCATCAGCATCACGCGGGTGCCGGGCAGGCGGGCAAGCTGCGCGTAATCAAGGGCGCTGCCCGGCTTGGTGGGATCTTCATGCCCGGTGAAGATGGTGACTTGCGAGGCATGCTCGCGATGCGTGACTGGGATGCCGGCATAAGCGGGAGCGGCCAGCGCGGAGGTCACGCCGGGGATGATCTCGAAAGCGAGTCCCGCTTCCTCGAGCGCGAGCGCCTCTTCGGCGCCGCGACCGAAGAGGAGCGGATCGCCGCCCTTCAGCCGCACGACGCGCTTTCCTTCGCCGGTTTTTTGGACGAGGAGGGCGTTGATTTCCTCCTGTTTGAGCGTGTGCTGGCCGGCCTTTTTGCCGGCGTAGATAATCTCCGTCTCCTTGGGCGCCCAGCGCAGAATCTCCGGGTTGCAGAGGTAATCAAAAACGATCACCTCCGCCTTTTCGATCAATTCCCTGACTCGCAGGGTCACGAGCCCGAGGTCACCTGGACCCGCACCGGCGAGGAAGCAGATGCCGGCGGGCGTTTTGGACTTCAGCTTTTTCATGAGGCGGCGGAGGTCTTCATGGCGGGCAGGCTACAGGCGGGAGCCGAAAGGCCGGCAAGCTGTTTGTGGCGCAAGGCCGAAAACAGGGCGAGGGCAATCAGCGGCCAAAGCAACTCTGAGAGCAGGGTGAGCGGCATGAAGAGATCGACGTAGCGCTGGATTTCCAACGCCTGGGCCACGGAGGAAGTGAGCGCGCACGCAGCGGCGCTGCCGGTGGCCCATAGGGCGAGGGTGAGGGGTGGCGTCAGGACACGCCACGCCACGGCGCGACGCCAGGGCTTCCAAAGGGCGGCAGCGAGGAGCGTGAGCAATGGCAGGCCGACGGCCCACTTCATCGCAGGTGCCAGCCAGTGATAAGCCCACGCGACGCGCAGACTGAGCGCAAGAAGCGGCGGCGCGGGCCACGGCTTCTCCCAAGCGGCCCGCGCCCTCCTGAGCTCGCTGCGGTACCCTTGAAGGAAGGTGGCGGGTAGATAAGAATCGACGCGCGCGGCGAACTTTTCCGAATCCGCCAGATGACCCTCGACTGCCGGCAGGTAGAAGTCGGCGGGACCGTAGGGCCGCTGAAGGGGAACGCCGAGTTGCCGCCAGACTTTGCGCACGTAAGTCGCGGGCTCATGGCGCAGAGCGGCGAAGAAAAGACGCTGGCCGAAAGCGGTTCGATCGGCTGAGGAGAGCGCCCAGTAATGCGGCGCCTCCAATCCATGATAGTAGAGACGATCAGGGAGATAGCCGAGGAGGGGATATGGGCCGGGGCCGAGCGTTTTGGCGAGTTCGACCTCGTGGTCAAAGGCGGGCGCCAGCTCCTCCATGATGGCGCGGTCCTGCGGAGAAGGGGAGCCAGCGAGTTGTCGGTCGATTTCCCGCCGGACCATCGGGACGTGCCAGCAGAGGAGAACCCGCGAGCGAATCTCGAGGCTGGCGAGGGTATTGGCAGGAAAATGCGCGATGATGCTGTAGGCGAGCGCGCTGACGACGCCCAGAATGGCGAGACCTGCGACACCTTGCTCCACGCGCCTACACCACGCGGCGTCTCCCCAAGCGGCCCTGACGATCCACGGCAGCGGAAGGAGGCCAAGCGCGAACCCCCAGTTTGGCTTGGTGAGAAACAGCATCCAGCCAGCAGCGCAAAACGCCGCATATTCGAGCAGCGCCAGCCAGGTGGCCGAAGCTCGCGCGGTGAGCCGCCACAGAAGCCAAATTTGCAGCCCCATATACGCGGTGGTCAGCGCCTCCGGCAAAATGTCCCAATCTCGCTCGAGAATTCCTTCATGCCAGCCCCAAAGCATCGCGCCCGCGACGGCGAGGGCGCGGGAGATCGCCCGCGCTGCGCCATCGAAGAAGAGGCGAGACGCTGACGCCCAGAGCGCCCCGGCAATCGCTGCCGCTCCGATCAACGAGGCCGTTTGCTGCAGCGCGACAACCCCGTGCAAGCCGCCGAAGAGACGCATGCCCCAACCAATTACGAAGGCGTAACCGAGCGGCCGATCAGTGACCATGAGCGGTGCGCCGGAGGCAATCTGTGCAGCAGGATGCAGGTAGTCGTCCGTATCGGGTTGCCAGGTGGGGAAGCAGAAGCCATCGAAACGCAGAGCAGCTGCGAGGGCCAGCGCCACGAGCAGGAGCGGCGCAGCGATCGGAATCTGCCGCAGGGCGCCCGCGAGCGCCTCGCTGGGCAGCGATCTCCGCCAAAGTGCCAGGCCGGTCGCCACCGTCCAGAGCGCGAGTGACGCCCAGCAGGTGATTGCCGGTGTTATCCAGCTTACGGCGACCAAACCGCGAAGCTGACCAAACGGAGCCCAGTTTCCGGGAGGGCGCATGAGGATCGCGTGCCCTTTGGTCCAGGCGCCCGGCGCTTGGGTTGCGAGCAATCGGGCGAGCGAGGGGTAGCGCTTCAGTTCGATTCGAGCGGATGACTTCTCGGTTGCGCTGGTGCTCTCCAGCCAAAGCCGCGTCCACGGTGCATTCCAATCCAGCAAGGGGATTTGCGTATGCAGGCGCGCGCGCCACAGGTCTGGCGCGTTTTCTGGTGCCGCTTGGAAAACGACCGGCACCTTGCGGCTCAGGGGCCAGCCGATGATGGCTTGCCAAAGTAGGAGCGCCACCCACCCGGTCGCCAAAAGCCAAAGGCCCGTAGCCCAACGGGAACCGAGCCAGTTGCAGAGACCGCTCAGGCGCCGTCGGGTTGCGTCGGTTCCGGCACCGGGCCATGCGTGGTTCTCAATCGGGGGCGGCGGCATGGAAAAAACGGGGGGCGGTCTCGCAACAATGGGCGGCGTTACTAAGGAGGCGTTTCGCCCGGCAGCGACAAGCCTTTGTTCTTTGCATTCCGCGCTTGCCTTGGTCACGGGTTGTGTTTTTCATGCTTCTTTCCTCCTATGAAAAACATCCTTCTCCGCTCTCTTCTTCCCGGCCTGGCTGCGGCCGCTTTCGCGTTCGCCCCGACCGCTCAGGCCATCGACAAGGTCTCCATCGAGGTCCAGGTCCACAGTGAAAACGTCGCTCCGGCGACGGAAGCGAAGCCCGCCAAAGGGCCAAAGCTCGAGCACGACGAGAGCAAAACGCTGGAGATTAAAGTCACGAACACCATGCGCGAAGAACTCAAGGATCTGAAGGTGAAATGGACGCTTTTCGGTGATGACCTAAAGGACAACAGCACTGCGATCACCGAATCCGGCGATGAGAGTGCCTCCCTGGCACCCAACACTTCGCAGACGGTGAAATCCAAAACGGCCACCTACAAAGGTGAGCGTGCGCACAGCGAAACGTCTGGCGGGGGCGGCAAGGGCAAGAAGGCGACGGCCAAGCGCGTTCCAGCGAGCGGCACGCGCTATGCCGGCTGGGCGGTGCAAGTGATGCAGGGCAACACGCTGGTGGGCGAAGCTTACAGCCGCCCTGAGTTAAAGGCTTCCCTCAAGTAAGGCTTCCACCGGATGCAACCGGAGCACGCAATGTTTGGAGCATTGGCCGGGATGGGGGTCGTCGTGATTCTATTGGTCATCCTGACCAGCCTCTTCTGGGTGTGGATGCTCGTTGATTGCCTCACCAATCAGCGCCTGGATAGCACGCAGAAACTGATCTGGGTCATCGTGATCCTCTTCGGCCATGTGCTGGGCGCGCTCATCTATTACATCGTCGGGCGGGAAAGCGGCAGCTCAACGCCGCAGGTGCCGGGTCCCTGACGCCGCCCTATTTCGGCTCGACCCGCTTCTTTTGCTCCGGGTCCAGTACATGCGCGTAGGTTTCCTGGTACACTTCGGCTTCCATGATGCTGCGCTCCGGGGTGTTCGTGATGCCCGCGTAAGTGGCGCCGCGAGGTGCGCAGAGGGCGTGGATCGCCACGCGTTGCTCGGGGGTGATGGACGACGAGATCGGGGTAAGTCGATCAGTGACGTAGAGAGCTAGCCAGGCGGTGCCGAATTCAGCTTTGTGTGCGCTCGGAATCGCGGCGATCAGCGCCATGTTCTGCTGTAGTTTGTAGCGGGCGAGTTCCTTCTGTGCTTCGGCGCCCTTGCTCTTGAATTCACTGTAGAGCGGCTTTTCCGCTTCGTTGGCCGTATGTTTGTAGGTCATCCGCAGGCGCTCATATTCGGCGATTTTATCCTGCCACTCCTGAATCTTCGCCGCGACGACTGGGGCGTTCCGTTCGTACAGTTCGCGAACTGGCTGCATCTCGTCGCGCGTCATGGTCGTCTCGCTCGCGATCATCGCGAAAAGATCTTTGTAGGCGATTTCACCCGGATTGTCGTTCGTCCGCAGCGTCGGCTTGAGCACGGGATCATGCGCGGGCGGCGGCACTTCGCCCGTCCATTCCTTCCCCATAAGAGCGCGATACACGGCGGCGGCGATGGCCGTTGCGCCGGCGGCGGACGGGTGGACGTTGTCCTTGTACCATTCGTCGTGTCCGAGGGTTGCGGCATGGATGTCAATGAGACCGGCCTGATGATCTCGGGCGATCTGCTGGAGCATGGGGATCTGCTCGAGCACGCCGGCTTCATTGATGCCGAAGTTGCCTTTCTTCGCCACGTAAGGCGCGGTGCCGCAGAAGACGCTGGGGTGCGATGAGAGGTTCGCAAATGACCTGACGAGTTCCTGGTAGAGCTTGGGGAACTGCTCTTTCGCAGACCAGTTTTCCGGCTTGGAGTCGTTGGTCCCGAGCAGGATGATGGCGACGTCTGGATGAAAGAGCAGCGCATCGGCATAGACCTTTTGCGACCAAATGGAGTTCTTGTCGCCCTTGGAAACGGTGGCGCCGCTGTGGCCGAAATTGCGAACATCCCACTGATCGCCCAGCATCCGCTCCAGCTGGCTCGGCCACGCCTGCCCTGACCCAGCGCCGACGCCGAAAGTAATGCTGTCGCCCAGACAAGCAACCCGGACGGGCGCTTTGAATCGCGACGGATCGATGGGCGCGGTTGGATCGGACTGCACGCGCAGCGGCAGCGCGGCAAGCGAGAAGACCGCGAAGAGCAACGCGGGCCGGAGACGACGGGGGGCGGAGGAGAACATGGCGGCAAAGGGCGGGGTTATTCGTGGGCGGCGGGCGTCTCTTTTTTCGGATCCAGTTTGGGCGCATCGTCACGCTGGATGGCGCCCGGTGGGAGGCCAGCGCTGTGGTAGTAATGCTCAATGCGCTCCTTGGCCGCAGCCACGGAAAGTCCATATTTTACTTCGATCGCCCTGGCCATTTCCGGGTTATCCAGCGCGGCTTTGTCCCGTTCCACGGCCGCGAGTTGATCGCTCCTGCCAAAATCGACGCGGCCAGGCACTTGCTGCCCGACCGGCATCGTGAGCTTCGGCAGTGTGGTGCCGTGCGCCAGGGCGAGCAAGGTTTGCACGCCGTCGGTGGTGTTGCGCAGCGGGTCGCCAAACATCTCCTCCCAGCATTGCCGCGCCCAGCCGAGTTGGTTGTCGCCGTAGCCGTCGTAAGCCGGGAGAAAAGGCGCTTCATCCGGGCGCGCATCATCGTCGGTCGGCTGGCCATCGACGACCCAGCACCAAGTTTTGCCGTTGCTTCTCGCTCCAATCAAGCCAGAGCCGGCGTGAGCAAAGAAGGATCATCGCTCTGCCGATGGCCTTCTGCTCTTCGGCAATTGATTCCATGTGTGGAAGATCGAATTCGGGCTGGCGGGGTCGCGCTCGGGAAAATACTTGAAAAGCGAATTGAGGATCGAGAGCCCGTCCCATGTGCCATGCAGCGACGGCTTGTCTTTCCAGCCCGAGAAGAGCCCGCCGGCCCAGAGTACCTGCCCATTTTTCACGATGCCGAATATCGGATTCGATCCCACCTTCTGGCGCGCCCGATGGCCTCCAGGTAATCGCGATCTGGGCGGGTCGAGAAATCGATCCTCGGGATTGATGATCCACGGCTCGGTGAGCAGCGTGCGGACGAGCGCCTGGGCGCGCGAGAGAGTGTAGATCCGGTCCAGCGCGCAGCCGGATCGCGCTGAATTTCGTGCGGATGAAATGGAAGCACTGTGCCATGTCGCTGATGTTCGCTCCGTGGCTAAGCAGGCCGCGGCCATCGATGGTCCTGCCGATGGTCTCCTCGACCGCCTCTTTCCATTCATCGGTCATCAGGGCGGCCTTGACCGCTGGAGCGATCCGCTCATCGCGCTCGATCATCTTCGCGAACTGGCCCGCCCACGCGATGATGCGATGGCCCTGGTTGCTGGCTGTGGTACCATTAAAGACGGGCGTCTGGTGCGGCTGCCAGACTTTGTCGTCGCTCCAATATCCGTTCCACCACTGCGCAAAGGCGGCAGGGTCGCTGGCGAGCGCGAAGTACCAGGCGCCAAGTTCGGTGAACCGGCCATCCTCTCCGATGAGCGGACTCGCTTTCCGGTTCTGCGAATCGGGAAAGACGGTCGCCTTCGATTTTTTGACGCTAAAGCCGCCCGGTGGGTAGAGCGTGTATCGGAAGCGGTATCCTTCTACGCGCGGATCAATCGAGCCGATCGGAATCGAGGACGTGCTCGGATGAGACGGGTTTGCGCCGTGCAGGGAACTGCCAAGGAGAGCCAGCCCCCACAGAACCATGGGAGCAAATCGGGTTGCAGCTCGGAGGGGACGATAAAGGGCCATCAGGATGGAAAAGATGACGTTTTAGTCATTCGTGAATGACAAGTCTGCGCGGAGCGTTTTTGCTAGATCAAATCATCGCGCTCGCTCCATCCTGTTCGAGATCGGGCGCTTCGGCGCCCAACTTCCACGCACATCAACTCCCGAACCGTTAAGACCATGCTCAAAATCCCTGCCATCCTTTGCGCCGCCATCGCCGCCGGCCTTCTTCAACTCCCGACCGCTGCCTTCGCTGCGCCGACCGACTATCAAGTGACCGGCCCCGTGACCGAAGTGACCGACACAACCATCACGGTTGAGAAGGGCAAAGAGAAATGGCAGCTCGCCAAGGACGCCAACACCAAGGCGGCCACCGCTCCCAAGGTCGGCGACAAAGTGACCGTCCACTACACCATGACGGCCTCGGAGATCGAAGTAAAGCCCGCCGCCCCGGAGAAGGCGGAGAAAGCCGAAAAGCCGAAGAAGAAGTAGCGTGCCATGGTGGCTCAGCGGTACGCGTTCGCAAACCGCTGAGCCACCGTATCAAGGTCCAGACCGCTTCCGGTTGCCGCCAAAATGTCGGCAATGAAATGGCCGGAGGTCCCGCTCGGGCCGCGCTGCCACTGGCGCGAAGTGGATCGATTGTCGCGCCTAGGGAACGCGACGGTGCCACGGCATGACGTCGGCGGTCAGCCGGGGACGGTCTCGCCGGATGTTCGGCGAAACCGATCGCGAAGAAAGTTCTTGCGCCGATGCGCGGCATGTGTTCACATGAACACATGCCATTCCAATTCCATATTCGTCCCGTTGGTGAACTAGAGCAAGGCTTTCAACTCTCTTGTGAAGGAGTCTTCCCGGATGCCGTCCATCACGGGCGGTTGATCGAAGCGGTCATACACGCGGTGCAAGTCGGTCACTGCCTGCCCGGAGAGATTCGGGTGTTTGGATGCGACGGTGATATCGTGGAGACGCTGCCGCTGCGGTGGGAAGCGCCGACGCCGCACGCGCAGGCGGAGAGGAGGGCGGCGTGAAGACGATCACAGAATATCAGCCGCTCATCTTCGGGACCTTGTTGACGCATGCGCGGAAACGCCGCTCCCGGTCGCATCACTGGATGCGCGCCGCGGCCTTGGTCCTGCCGCTTCTCTACATCTTCGCCGGCTTGAAAATCACGGCGGACACTGGTGTGATGGTCTGGGACTGGCGCTTCTGGTTCATGTTTGTCCCGCTGTTCCTGCTGGGTGAACGCCTGCAGCTTCTCCTCGCGGAGCTGGCCAGGGAATGAAACGGCTCCTCCACCGAGCTTCACACGAAGGTGGGATGGAGCCCAACAGTTCGCTTCTCCCTCCATGATGGCCTGCGGATGAGCGCCACCAACCCCGCCGCGAGGAGAATGGCTGATCCCGGTTCCGGGATCAGGCGATAGCCGATCACGTCCATGGCGGTGAGGTCGGAGGTGGTGAGGTCGTCCTGCTCGTTGGTGGGGCCGAACGCGTTGAAGGCGTCGGGCGAAGAGCCCGCCCAATCCTGAAAATCACCATTCAGATCGGAGTTGAAGGTGTTGAGGCTGGTCTTGCCGCCGTCGATGGAAAAGTACACCCCGGTGGCGCTCGGGTCGGTGCTGCGCACGCCGCGCGCCGTGTACCGGAAGAGGTCGTATGGCGCGAGCCCGTTGTAATCCAGGTTTCGTGTTTCGGCCCATGATCTCGGAAATCTCGTGCATGGCGATGCCGATGAAATCGTAGCGCCCCTGCACCTTCCGATTGAGCGGATCGTACGTATAAGCGAAGCCCGCCCCGAAGGTGAAGGTGCCATCGGAAGTCGGATCATTGGGGGAAATGCCACTAAATCCGAGCGCCTTCGCCTCGGCGGTCGGCAAGGACCAGCCGCCCGTCCCGGCAGGCGCGGTGGCCGGCAGGTTGGCCACACTCGTATTGTCGTTAGAGGTGGTGCGGTGGCCGCTCAAGGCGCCTTTGACCTCTGCATAGCTGGTGTCAATGAAGGAGGTGCTGCTTCCGCCGAGGGTATTCTTGCCCGCCTCAGCCGCCATCGTGATGCTGATGGTGATCGCATCACTGAAGCGGCTCTGGAACTGCGCTTCCGCGTAGGTGAAGGCGCTTTCCGCCTTTGTGATGTCACTCGCAGTGAGGTTGGTGAAAAGAGACTGGTCGTAGGTAGTCTTGAAGGTGAGCGCACGCGCGGGAGAGACCGCGACGAGCAGCAACCAAACGGTGCCGAGCCTCGCGGCAGCCCGGCGGGCCAGCAGGATGGAGGAGGTGAAAAGAGAGGCAGGCATGCCGGCAGGAAGTCGCACGCTGGTGCGAGCTTACATCGTGCCGACCGAGCCCCGCGTCAACTGACCAGCACGTACCAGGTGTCGCGCTGGCGCGCCTCATACCCTGCCTGCCTGATCAGATGTTCGATCTGACTTTTGTTCAGGCGGTACGAGGTACCGGCGCTGGAGACCACATTTTCTTCCATCATCACGCTCCCGAAGTCATTGGCGCCATATTGGAGCGCCACCTGCCCAATTTTCGGCCCCTGCGTGACCCACGAACTCTGGATGTTGGGGAAATTGTCCAGGAAAATACGCGCGAGCGCCTGCATGCGCAGGTACTCGGAGGAGCCGACCGGTTCCGCCCGCAACCGGGTGTGCTCCGGCTGAAAGGTCCAGCAGATAAAGGCCGTGAAACCGCCGGTCTCATCCTGGAGGTCGCGCAGTCGTTGCAGATGCTCGATCCGATCCTCGAGCCGCTCCACGTGGCCGAACATCATGGTGGCCGAGGAGTTGAGGCCCAAGCCATGCGCCACTCGCATCACCTCCAGCCATTGGTCGCTCTTGCACTTCAGCGGCGCGATCCGCTCGCGAACCGCATCGACGAGGATTTCTCCGCCGCCGCCGGGGATCGAGCCGAGGCCGGCGGCTTTGAACAGCGTGATCACTTCCTTAAGCGGGAGGCCAAACGTCGCCGCGAAATGCTGGAATTCCGGCGGTGAGAAGCCGTGGATGTTGATCTGCGGATACTTGGCGCGAATATGCGTTAGCAGTTCGAGATAGTGATCGAGCCCCAGTCCGGGATGATGCCCGCCTTGCAGCAGCACCTGGCGTCCGCCAATCGCGGCGAGTTCATCGAGCTTGGCGTCGATTTGCTCTTGCGAAAGGACGTAGTGGTCCTCGTCTTTCTCCGTCCGATAGAAGGCGCAAAACTTGCAATAGACGTTGCAGACGTTCGTGTAGTTAATGTTGCGATCGACGATGTAGGTGACGATCTCTTCGCCGCGCCCGCCATGAGCGCTGCGCTGGGCGAGGTTCCGGCGCACCGTGGCCAGCTCGCCGAGTTCGTTGAGCGGCAGATGCCACAGCGCCACGGCGTCTTCGCCCGAGATGCGCTCCCCCTCGCACACGCGGTCAACGAGGGTGGCGACAGAGGCGGTGGGCGCGGGAGAAGCAAGGGCCGGCATGGATCGAGAGCAATATCGGCGGGACTGGGCCGGAGGTAAAGGGCGCAACGGCGAGTGCGCGTGTTATTCGGAATGGCCGCCCTGTGACATACACGCGCGGCAACGGAGTGAAACGAAGTAAGTTCAAATGAAAAACACCATCGAAAAAGCGAAACAGGCTGGCGTCATGGGCTGGGGTTTACTCTGGCTGCTCGGCGTGCCGGTTCCCATTCTCATCATCTTATTTTTGATGCGCGGTTGCACGTGAACCGCCCTGAAGCTGGGTCGTTGACTGGGCGGGTGCTGTATGTCCCTTCGCGAGTACCAGAAAAAGCGGGACTTCAACGTTACCGCCGAACCGAGCCCCAAGGTCGAGAAGAAGAGGACGGCGAATAACTTCGTCATTCAGAAGCACGACGCGTCGCGTCTCCACTACGATTTCCGGCTCGAGATGGCGGGAGTCCTGGCGTCGTGGGCGGTCCCGAAAGGCCTGCCCACCGAACGCGGCGAGCGGCACCTGGCGGTGCATGTGGAAGATCATCCGGTCGAATACGCCCGATTTCGAAGGGATCATCCCCAAGGGGCAATACGGCGGCGGCACCGTGATGGTGTGGGACTTCGGACGCTATGAGCTGCTGGGCGGCGAACCGGTTCAAGCGGTTAGCGAAGGGAAGCTCCACCTGATGCTTCATGGCGAGAAGCTGAACGGTGAGTGGACGCTCGTGCGCAGCCACCGGGACGGCGACGAGAAGAATTGGTTTGTCATCAAAACAGGCGAGGGGATTCGACCTGTTTCGAAGCAGAAGGAGGAGCATTCCGCGCTCTCTGGGCGAACCCTGGCGCAGATCGCGAAGGCTGGGGACGCGGTGTGGGATCCCAATCACGGACTCGCAGCGGAGGAACGCCAGAAAGCCGCGCGCCCGCCGGTGACGCCGGCGAAGCCCAAGCGCGGCAAGTCGTTCCCGAAGGTCGGCTGGATCGAGCCGATGAAGGCGACGTTTGTCAAAAAAGCGCCCCCTGGCGAGGTCTGGCTGTTCGAATTGAAGTGGGATGGCTACCGCGCGGTCGTGCTCAAGAACGGGTCGGAGGTGGAGATTTTTTCGCGCAATCACAAATCGATGACCGCTGACTTCCCTGAGATCGTCGAAGCGGTGGCGAGCCTGCCCGCGGAGACGGCTCTCCTCGACGGCGAGATCTGCGCTCTGGAGGAGCAAGGCCGCCCATCATTCCAGCTACTCCAAGGCCGGAGCGTGGGCCGGGACCGGCCAAACTTGGTGATGTACGCGTTTGACCTGCTGCATCTCGACGGGCGGAATTGGATGCAGAAGCCGCTCGCCGAGCGAAAGAAAGCTCTGGAAACACTGCTGGCCGGTGCGCCCGATGCGTTGCGCTTCTCCGCGGCGCTCGAGGGCGACGTGGAGAAACTCCTCGCGATGGTGCGCGATTTGGGAATGGAAGGGATCATGGGCAAGCAGCGCCAGTCCGTGTATGCACCGGGCGTGCGCAGCGCCGCCTGGGTGAAGCTCAAGGTGGCCAGCGAGCAGGAGTTTGTCATCGGCGGCTTCACGCAGCCGCAAGGATCGCGACCGCACTTCGGCTCGGTGGTCGTCGGGTATTACGAGAAGGAGAAGCTGCTTTTCGCCGGCAAGGTCGGCACCGGGTTCGATCACGCGGGCCTGCTGGCGTTGCATCGCAGCATGAAGGACCTGACTGTCGATCGATGTCCCTTCGCCAATCTCCCGCAGAAGGCGGGTGGGCGCTGGTCGCAGGCGATGACGCCATCCGAGATGCGCAAATGCACCTGGATCAAGCCCGAGTTAGTTTGTCAGGTCCGTTTCGCCGAATGGACCAACGAGGCGAGTCTGCGCCAGCCGGTTTTCCTCGGGCTGCGAACTGACAAAAGCCCTCGTGAAGTGGTCCGCGAAGTGGCCAGGTGATTCGGTCGCGGATCCTTCTCTAAGATCGGCAGGCGACGGAGCGTATTCGTTGGTCAAGAGCCTGCCTTTTGACGATCATTCCAAGACAAACCATGAAGTTCCTCCCCTTGTTCACCGCTGTCGCAGTCGCGTTGACCCTCCCGCTGGCCGCGGTGGAAACCACCGCCGCGCCAGCCGCATCCCGCGCCGAAATCACCGCTGCCATCGCCAAGGGACTCGCTTACCTCCGCGCGCAACAGCAACCCGACGGATCGTTTGCCAATCCCGAGAACAAGGCTTCCGCCAAGGATCACCCGGCGCTTTCGGCGCTGCCACTTATCGCCTTGCGGCGCGATCCGGCCGCGGCGTCGGCACCTCCTGAGCAGGCGGAGATTATCCGCAAAGGGTACGCCTATCTGCGCGCGCAGGCAAAACCCGATGGCGGCATATACGGCAGCGGCCTCTCGAATTACAACACCTCCGTTTGCCTAATGGCGCTGCTTCTCTCCGGCGAACCTCAGGACGAGCCGCTCATCGTCAAAGCGCGCAACTTCGTCGTCGGCCAGCAGGCGACCGGCATGGCGAAGTCGGAGACGAATGGCGGCTTCGGTTATGGACCGACTGGCACCAGCCCGAAGCGCGGCCACCCCGATCTGGACAACACGCTCGTGGCGCTCGAGGCGCTGCACGAGTACCGGCTCCAGAGGCCCGAAGCGGAGTTAGGCAAGGGGCAGGACCTGGATTGGAAGGCCGCCATCGAATTCGTCAGCCGCTGCCAGAATTTGCCGGCGAGCAATCCGCTGCCTTGGGCCAGCGGCGACCCGGCGAACAAGGGCGGATTCATCTACTATCCGGGCGCGACGAATGCCGGCGAGCAGTCGTTGCCCGATGGACGGACGGCCCTCCGGTCTTATGGCACGATGACTTACGCGGGGCTGCTCTCCTTTATTTACGCCGACCTTAAGCCGGAGGATCCGCGCGTCGCCGCCGCGCTCGAGTGGCTGAGCCAAAACTACACGCTGGAGGAGAATCCAGCGCTCGGCCATCAGGGACTTTACTACTACTATCATCTCGCCTCGCGTGGTCTCAGCGCCGCTGGTGTCCAGCAATTAACCACCCGCGACGGGCGCACAGTCGATTGGCGGAACGAGATCGCCCGCAAAATCCTTTCGCTGCAATCCCCCGATGGCTCCTGGGTCAACGATGCCGGGCGCTGGATGGAAAAGGATCCCGTGCTGGTGACCACGTATTGCGTGACCGCGCTCGAAAACCTGCTCGGAAAGTAAGCCGGGCGACAGCGAATTGCACTCAAGCCAGTGCGCTGTAGTTGCCGGGCCGGTATGCGAGCGACGCGGGAAGGATGCCGGCAGCGCGAGGGGGCAACAGATCCGTCCCTTCAACCACACGATTCCTCAAGGCAGAGACGCCGTCTCCCACTCACCGGGCTTGTTCAACCGGGCCTGGCATTGACGCTCCGCCCGCCTTATCGCCTCCGGTCAATGCTAGGCTCTTCTGTTAGCATTTGGGAATGCGCTTGAATTCGGACTTGTTCGCAATTTCGTCTTCACTTTGGTCGATTTGGTAAATGTCTTGATAGAGATCGCTGTCGAAACGTGCAATTCCCTTCAATACATCACTTTCGTAGAATGGCCCGCTACCGGCATACAAGTAATTGCCCTTCCACAGCACGGAAAACGCCGCCTCTCCAAAATGGGGCTGGATCAAACTTTCACTGCCTTGGAGCCGCTGTAAGAGTTCGCGCAGATGGTCATTTATATCCTTGGATATGCTTTTGCTCTCAATTCCCCAAGAATTTCGCAAGACTTCTATTTCGTGCCCGTTGCGAAGGAGTCTTTTCGAACCTTTCCGCAAGATTTCATCAGGCTCGATTCCAAGAGCTCCGGAAACCTCGGACGGATCACATTCGAAGCCTCCGAATCCAAAGTAAGCGCGAACTTCCATTATCGTCGATGCGTGAAATTCAGATATAGCCACGTCAAGATAATGCTAGCCAGTAATTCTGCGCGTCTGCCTATCACCCCGATTCCGGGGGATATACGACAGTTTATCGGATTTGAGCGGGCGCAGGGTCATCCGTGGGAAAATGCGGGCGGGAATGGGTGTCGTGTCAAAGGAAAGCGGGGGGACGAGCGCGTTTGGGCGCATAGCCGCAAAAGGTCCGTCCCGCTGTACGCCCGTCAAAGGTCCGTCATACTGTACGCCCGTCAGCCAGCATTCCGCCGCAGAGAGCACGCCCGAAGCGCTCCCCCAAAGGTCTCCTACCCTCCTCCTCCAGCCGGAAGCCGATAGCTATGCCCCAAGGCTAGGCGCCGGCTCCGTTTCGCCGGGCTTGTTCAACCTGGCCTAACTTTCTCCTTCGATGCGGGGGGTGGGTCGGGTATCTCGGGTGCCCCCATGAGACTTCGCGGTATGTTTTCCCGGTGGCCTGCGCCTGCTTTCGCAGAGGCGGGGTTTGGGCTTCCGGCAGTGGACGCCGCGGGCGGAAGGAGCTGGAGCTGGGTGAAAATAGGCTCATTCCAAGGAAGATGCGTCTCACCGGGGGGCGGAAGGTCCTCGCTCGAAGGAAGATTGCCCTCGCTCCCGCGAGGAGTGGGTTCAATCCCGGCAGGATTCACGTCAATCCCGGCGCGGTTGGCTTCATTCTTCGGCGGAGTGAAGGTCCTCCCGGCGAGATTCGCGTCGCTCCCAGCGGGATTGACCTCACTTCTGGCGGGATTGACCCCACGCCCGGCGCGATGGGCGTCGCTCGGGCGCGGAGTGGCGACGCTCCCCGCCGGAGCGAGATCACTCCGGGCTGGAGGGGCGTCGCTCGTGGGCGGAGTGAACCTGGTTTTTCCCGGACCGAGCCTGCTCGGATCGCTCTGCACATGACTTGGGACTTCGGCACGTGGGACTTGGGATTCTGGGATGCCACGCCCGTCTCCGGCTACTTTCAACCGCAGCACAAAACCACCACCAACCGTATGAAACGCCGATTCTACTTGCCCACCCGCATCTCCGAGCAGGTCAACTGGCTCGGCAGCTCTGCAGTTGGGCTAAAGGGAAGCGATGCTCAACTCCGGCTCGGCGAAGCTCGATTGCGGAGGGAAGGGAGAGGCGCTTTCTCCCGGAACGGCGGGTCCGTCGATGAGGTCACAGACGGTGCCATCGGCGGCTTTGATGAGGAAGCGGAGGCGGCCGTTGGAGAGTTCGCGCACGAGCAGGGAGAGCTGTCGCGGCTGCAATTCCTCACGCGCGAGGCGTTGAATTTGCAACTGGAGTTTGGCTGGCGAGAGATCGCCTTCGGCGCGCAGCTTGATTAGCTGCTGCAGCACGATATGGACGATCTCCGGCACGACAGGCGGGCGGGATTCGATGCTCATGGGGGTCCACCAACGTACCGAGAACGGAGGTTTGGCAAATCAGGGGCCGCTCTGATCGTGGGGATGGCACCCCTCCTTCCAAAGGCAGCCTCTAAGAGAGCGACTCGAAAATTGCGAGCAGCTCATCCACTCGATGGGCGCAGGTGTGCCGCGAGAGGATGGTGTCGCGACCGTGTTGCGCAAGGCGCGCGGCAAGCGCGGGGTCGCTGAGGACTGTGCGGAGGTGCCCCTCCATTTCGCAACCGTTCTGCGCCACGAGGAAATCTTCGCCCGGTGTGAAGAGGTGCTCCACATCGTCCCAAGGCGCGGAGATCAGCGGGATGCCGCAGGCGAGCGCTTCGAACGGGCGGATCGTGGGGATGCCGGGGAGCTGTCTGACGTAAGGGCGGCGCGGCACATGCACCGTCACGCGAAACCGGGCAAAGGTTTTCGGCACGCCAAAGTTGGGGAGCCAGCCGCCGTAGGCAAGCCCGGCTTGCGCCAGTTTGGCCAGCGCTTGAGGCGGATAGCGGACGCCGTGGAGGAGGGTTTTCAGGCGCAGCGCTTGCGCGGGTTCGATGAGGAATTCGTCGAGCTCCGCAGTGCGTTCGTCGTCGCCCCAGTTGCCAATCCAGACGAGATCGCCCTCTTTCTCCACCTCAGGCAGCGGATGGAAGAGGCGGGTGTCGGCGGCTTCGTGCCAGGTCCAGGCGCGCTGCGTCCATCCCTCGGAAAGGTACAACCGGCGCAAGACGTCTCCATAGGCGAGCACGCCATCGTATCGCGAGAGGTCATAGCTTTGCATCTCGCTCCGCGCAGTCACCGCGCGGTGGTGGGTATCGTGGAAAAGGAGGCGATAGGCGCGAGTGCGAGCGTGGTGCTCGCCGAGGCGGCGCACCAGGTTATGGGCACTCCACTCATGGACGATGACGAGATCGGCGCCGCTGAGCGCTTCGTCCAGATCAAGCTCCGGCCCGTAGGTACGATGGCGGAGCCTGGGATATGCGCGGTGAAACGCTTCGAGCGGCTCGCGTCCGTGATCAGCCAGGAGATTTTGCAAACTCCACGAGCCGGCGGGCTCGTACACCAGCACGTCGTGGCCGCGCGCGATCAACTCGGAGGCAACGCCGCGCAGGAAATGGGCGTTGCCATGGTTCCAATCGGAGAGAAGCGAATGGTAGAAGAGAGCGATCTTCATGGGGTGCGAAGAGCGGCGCCGCGCCCGTAGATGGCGTCGAGCACCCGCGCGACTTCCAATTGCCGCTCGACCTCGGGATCAAAGGAGCGGCTGGCGGCGAGCTGGCGGGTCCAGGCGACGGCTGCACGCCCCCCCCAGACCTCGGGTGGAGCGGAGAGAACCTCGCTGGAGGTGCCGGTGAAGCGTTCGGTTTGGAAATCGGTAAAGGAGCCCGCCACATTGCGGAGCGCCACCCCGCCTGAAGTGCCGTAAAAAGCGGCCTCGATGACGGCGGAACGGCCGGCGTGGAGGCGCCAGGAGCAAAGGAGATTCACCACCGCGCCGGAGTCGAGTTCCAGGCGGGCCGTGGCGTAGTCTTCCACCTCTTCCTCATGCGGAGCCAGGCGGCGCCCGCCGGCGAAAACCGCGCCCGACACCGCAACGACGCTCGACCCCAGCGCCCAAAGCGCGGCATCAACCAGGTGGATGCCAAGATCGATGACGCAACCACCGCCAGAGAGAGCGCGATCATAGAACCACGGTTTTTGCGGCCCGTACGCGTTGTGAAAGACGAGGTCGGCGGCGAAAACCTGGCCGAAGGCCTTCTCCTGGAGGAGTTCGCGAATCTGGCGCATCCCTTCCACGTGACGGTAGGAGAGATCGACGCCGAGAAGGCGATCCGCGCGGCGGGCGGCGGCGATGATCCGCTCGACTTCGGCGGCATTGCGGCCGAGCGGCTTTTGGCAAAAGACGGCCCAGCCACGATCAAGGGCGGCGATGGTCTGCTCCGCGTGAAGGGCGCTCGGGCTGGCGATCACGAGCGCGTCGAGGTTGAGTGCGAGGAGTTCCGGGAGCGAACGGACGGCTCGGGCGGACGGATAAGCGGCGGATGCCGATTGGAGCAAGTCAGCGTCAGGATCCGACAAGGCGGCAATCTGCGCCGCGCCCGACTCGGCGATGGCCTCGAGCCGCTTTTGCCCGATCCAGCCGAGGCCCAGAAAGCCGAGGCGAGGGAGCGCAGGGGAAGAAGGGTTCATGGCCGAATGATCGCTTTGAGAAAGCCGTCTGGCCGGTCGCGCGTCAGATCCAGCGCGTGTCCGAGCGCTTCCAGAGGGAGTTCGTGGGTGCAGAGCCGGCGGGGATCGATTTGGCCCGTGCGCACCGCTTCGACGGCGGCGCGCAGCCCGGCCAGATAGATAGCGGGATCGCGCTCGTGAGCGTTGATCACGTCGAGTCCGCGCCAGTTCCAAAGCTGCATCTTGACCTGACGAGGCCCGTCCTGGTGGTACCCGGCGATGACCAACCGGCCACGGATGGAGGTAAGCTCGCCTGCGAGATCGAGGGCACCCTGTTTCCCCACCGCCTCGATCACGACCGGGCAAAACTCGCCGGCTGTGATCTCGCTGACCCGCTGCACGGCGGCGGTGGGGTCATCGAGCGAAATGATCTCCGCGGCGCCGAGGCTGCGGGCGAGGTCCAGCGCAAAGGGGCGCCGGCCGAGGGCAAGGACGCGCGCCTGGGCCTGGGCGGCGAGTTGCGTAAGCACCGCGCCCAGGAAGCCAATCCCCACGATGGCTACGATCATCCCGGGCCGGATACCCGCGCGGGCAAAGATGTTGCATGCGCAGGCGAGCGGCTCACCGGGAAAGGTGAGGCCTTCCAGTTCCCGAGGCAGCGCCACGAGGGCATTGGCGGCGACCAGGTCAAACTCGGCGTAGGCGTGCTGGGAGAGAGCGGCGACCCGCTGGCCGAGCGTCCATCCAGTCACTCCCGCGCCCAGAGCATCGATCCAGCCGGTCGCCTCATGGCCGAGTGCGCCCGGAGCCATGGGGTAGGTGAACCACGGCTGGCCTTGCCAGACCGGGAGATTGGATGCGCAGACGCCGCAGCTTTCGATGCGCAGCCGGACTTCACCCGGACCGGGCTCCGGCTGCGGCACATCAGCCAACTCGAAGCGACCGGGAGCAACTAAGACGGCGGCGCGCATGGGGATGGGAAGGTGAGCATCGTTTCGGCTATCGGCATGATGCTCGGGAGCGGGAAAGTCGAGGCTGATTGAACTAAGGGTCAGTTCTACGCAATCAGTCAAAAACCCTCACAAATGTGTCGGGGATGAACCTTAGCCGCTGGCCACCTTCTAAGTACGTTTGAAAGGTGACGGTTCGGCACCGAACTGTTCACCTGAGCGTTTCATGGCCTACAAAATCTTAATCACCGGCGGCGCTGGCTTTGTCGGATCGCACCTGGCCGACGAGTTACTGAAGCATGGCTACATGGTTCGGGCGCTGGATAACCTGGCCTCGCAAGTGCATGGAGAAGCGGCACGGCGGCCCAGCTATCTTTCGGACGACGTGCAACTGGTCTCGGGCGACATTCGCGATCCTCATGCGGTCTGGAAGGCGCTGGAGGGAGTGGATGCCGTCTATCATCTGGCCGCGACGGTGGGAGTGGGGCAGTCGATGTATCAGATTGAGAACTATACGAGCATCAATGGGGTTGGGACCGCCGTGCTGCTCGAAGCGCTCGCGAAGCGCCCGGTGCAGAAGCTGATCGTGGCGTCCAGCATGAGCATCTATGGAGAGGGACTGTACCGCACCGCGGGCGGGGAGTTGATCGAGGGCGGCGAACGCTCTCTGGCGCAACTGAAGGCGCGCGATTGGGAGATCCGGGGTGCGGACGGAGCGCCGCTGACCGCCGTGGCGACTCCCGAGAGCAAATGCCCGGCGCTGCCCTCGGTGTATGCCATCTCGAAGTACCATCAGGAGCGGATGTGCATGACGGTGGGCCGCGCCTACAACATCCCGACGGTGGGCCTCCGTTTTTTCAACATCTACGGCCCGCGGCAGGCGCTCTCGAATCCGTACACCGGCGTGCTGGCGATTTTCGCCTCGCGCTTCCTGAACGGGCAGCCGCCGCTGATCAATGAGGATGGCCGGCAGCGGCGCGACTTCGTGAGCGTGCATGACATTGCGCAGGCCTGCCGGCTGGCGCTCGAAGTGCCGGCGGCGGCGGAACGGGTCTTCAACGTCGGCAGCGGCCGGAATTTCACAGTGCTGGAAATCGCCGAACTGATGGCGCGGACGCTCGGGCAGGAGTCGATCGAGCCGGAAATCACGGGTCGCTATCGGATGGGCGACATCCGCAACTGCTTCGCGGACATTGCGCTGGCGCGGGAGGTGCTCGGGTACAAGCCGAAGGTCACGCTCGAGGAGGGGTTGCAAGACATCGCCGAATGGCTGGAAGGGCAGACAGCCGTGGACCATGCGGCGCACGCCTCACGGGAGCTGATGCAACGGGGGCTCTCGATATGATCAGCTCGCACGCGAAGCAGCAGGGCCATGTCCTGATCACCGGCGGGTCGGGCTTCATCGGGGCCAATCTGGCTGACCGGCTTCTGCGGGATGGCGAACGGGTGGTGCTCCTGGACAATCTGTCGCGCGCGGGCGTGGTGCAAAATTTCGAGGGATTGCGCGCCGCGCACGGCGCCCGGGTGACGCTGCTCGAAGCTGATCTCCGGGACGCCGCCACCGTGGCGGCGGCGGTCGAGCACGCCTGTGTCGTGTTTCACTTCGCCGCGCAAGTGGCGGTGACCACGAGCCTCGATGCTCCGCTGGAGGACTTCGCGGTGAATGCGCTGGGGACGCTGCAACTGCTCGAGGCGCTGCGGGCCTTGCGGGTTCCGCCGCCGCTGCTTTTCACCTCGACCAACAAAGTGTACGGAGCGCTGAGCGACGTAGCTTTGCGGCTGAAGGGGAGCCGCTATGAGCCGATCGATCCCCTGATCCGCCAGCGGGGCATCAGCGAGCAGCAGCGTCTCTCTTTCTACAGCCCATACGGCTGCTCCAAGGGCACGGCGGATCAATACGTGCTCGACTACGCGCAGACCTTTGATTTGCCAGCGGCGGTTTTCCGCATGAGTTGCATCTATGGGCCGCGGCAGTTCGGCACGGAGGATCAAGGCTGGGTGGCGCACTTCCTCCTGCGCGCGCTGGAAGGGCAGCCGATCACGCTCTACGGCGATGGCAAACAGGCGCGCGATATTCTTTTCGTGGAAGATCTGGTGGAGGCGTTTGTGCTGGCGCGGCGCTCCATCAGCTCGGTGCGGGGCGAGGCTTTCAACATTGGAGGCGGTCCGCAGAATGTCACCAGCCTTGTGGAATTGCTGGACACCATCGGCGAATTGGAAGGCGCGCCGCCGGGGATCGAGTGGGGCGATTGGCGTCCGGGTGATCAGCGGTATTACGTGAGCGACACCCGGAAGTTTCAGCAGGCAACGGGCTGGGCGCCGCGCGTGGGCATCGCCGACGGCTTGCGGCGGCTGCGAGACTGGTTGCGCAACTCCGCGCCTGCGCGTCCAACCGAGGCACTGGCCTAAGTGATGAGCCGCTCGTTGCGCATTCTCATGACGGCCGACGCCATGGGCGGCGTCTGGACGTATGCCATGGAACTGGCCGGAGCCTTCCAGGGGCGCGGCGTGGAGATCCTGCTTGCCACGATGGGAGCGCTCCCTTCTCCAGCACAACGGCAGGAAGCGGCGCGATTCGGCCATGTCGATTTGCGGACGAGTGAATGCAAGCTGGAGTGGATGGACGATCCGTGGGCGGAGGTGGAGGAAGCGGGTGGTTGGCTGCTCGGCCTCGCGGAAGAATGGCAGCCGGATGTGATTCATCTGAATGGTTACGCGCACGCGGATTTGCCGTGGGGGAGGCCGGTGCTGGTCGGGGCGCACTCGTGCGTCCTCTCCTGGTGGCGGGCGGTGAAGGGCGAGGAAGCGCCCGCGCGGCTGGCCACTTACCGTGACCGGGTAAAGGCGGGCTTGGAGGCGGCCCATCTGGTCGTTGCTCCGACGGAAGCGATGCTCTCCGCGTTGGAGGAATGTTATTCGTTCACCACGCCAACGCGGGTCATCCCGAACGGCCGGCAAGCGGGACTTTTCCCCGTGGGGATCAAGCAGCCGGTGATCATTGACAGCGGGCCGTCTCTGGGATGAGGCCAAGAACGTCCGGCTGCTGCAAGAACTCGCGCCGTCTTTAGATTGGCCCGTCGAGATTGCCGGACGAGGTAGCTTGGAAACTCCATCGGCCTCTCTCCTGCCCCTCGGTGAGGATCGCAAGGCGGCGGTTTTCCTCGGCGAGCTTTCCCCCGCGGCGCTTGCGAAGAAGCTGGCGCAAGCCGCGATCTACGCCGCGCCGGCGCGCTACGAGCCGTTTGGCCTGGGCATTCTCGAGGCAGCTCTGGCGGGCTGCGCTCTGGTGCTGAGCGATTTGCCGAGTCTGCGGGAAAACTGGAGCGGCGCGGCGCTGTTCCTGCCGCCAGGTGACCAAGCGGCCTGGCGCGAAGTGCTCAACGGTCTCGCACGCGACGAAGCGCAGCGCGCGGATCTCGGCCACGCAGGCGCGGACGCGGGCGGTCCGGTTTACTCCGGAGGCGACGGCGTCCGCCTATCTCGAGGCGTATGGCGAACTCCTGGCCCACCACCATGACGGAACAGTTGGAGGCTTGCCTCGTCATGAACATCGCCTTCTTCGGCTCCAGCCTGCTTTCCGCGTACTGGAATGGCGCCGCCACTTACTATCGTGGCATCATCCGGGCGCTGCACGAGCGCGGCCATCGCATCACCTTTTACGAGCCAGACGCTTACGAGCGCCAGCAGCACCGCGATCTTGATCCGCCGTCGTGGGCCGAGGTCGTGGTGTACGCCAATCGCGAAGACGCGGCGCTGCGCGCAGGTCGAAGCCGCGCGCGGCGCGGACCTCATCATCAAGGCGAGCGGGGTGGGTGTGTTCGACGAACTGCTCGAAGCGGCCGTGCTGGCGCAGCGCCGGCCTGGCACGCTGGTCGCCTTTTGGGATGTCGATGCGCCGGCGACCCTGGAGCGCGTGATGGATTTCCCAGACGATCCTTTCCGCCCGCTGATCCCGCAATACGACCTGATCCTCACCTACGGCGGCGGCCCGCCCGTGGTTGCCGACTATGACGCGCTCGGGCGCGCGCGCCTGCGTGCCGATTTACAATGCGCTCGACCCGCACACGCATTTCCCGGTCGCCGCCGGACGCGCGCTTTGCAGGCGGACCTCGGCTTTCTTCGGGAATCGGCTGCCTGACCGGGAAGCGCGCGTGGAAGAGTTCTTCCTTGCCGCGGCGGCACTGGCGCCGCGAAGCGCGCTTTCTACTGGGCGGCAGCGGCTGGGGCGACAAGGGGCTGCCGCCCAACGTCCGGTATGCCGGTCACGTTTACACCGCCGATCACAATGCCTTCAACTGCACCCCGCGCGCGGTGCTGAACATCAGTCGCGACAGCATGGCGCGCTACGGTTTCTCGCCCGCCACGCGCGTCTTCGAGGCCGCGGGCGCGGCCGCCTGCTTGATCACGGATGAGTGGATTGGCATCGAGGAATTCTTTGCACCCGGAGAAGAAATGCTCGTCGCCAGCAGCGGTGAAGAAGTGGCTGGACACCTCGCCGCGCTCACGCCGGAGCGCGCGCTCGAAATCGGCCGCGCCGCACACCAGCGTGCGCTGCGGGAGCACACTTACGCGCATCGCGCCGCCGAGCTCGAGAAGGTCCTCGACGCGCACTCCTCCCACTCGGCCCCTCTCATCCCCGCCTGCGCATGAAGCATTGTTTTCCTCGGCCTTTCACATTACCTCCTCCTGGGGCAACGGGCACGCAACCACCTACCGGGCGCTGCTCGCCGCCCTCGCCGCGCGCGGGCATGAAATCCTGTTCCTGGAGCGTGACCGCCCTTGGTATCGCGAGAACCGCGACCTGCCCCGGCCCTCGTTTTGCCGCGTCGCTCTTTATAACTCGGTGGCGGAACTCGACCAATATGAGGCAGAGGTGCGGGAAGCGGATGCGGTCATCGTCGGCTCCTTTGTCCCGGAGGGAGTTCAGGTTGCTGAATGGGTGCTGCGCACCGCGAGCGGCGCGACGGCATTTTACGACATCGATACCCCAATCACCCTGGCGAAACTGGCGGCTCGCGACCACGAGTACCTCGAGCCGAAACTCATCCCGCGCTTCGACTCTTACCTTTCGTTTACTGGCGGCCCTTCCCTGGAATTGCTCGAAGAGACCTACGGAGCACGAGCGGCCCACGCGCTTTACTGCTCCGTCGATCCGAGCGCTTATTACCCCGAGCCGCAGCCGCTTCGCTGGGACCTCGGCTACCTCGGCACCTATAGCGAAGACCGGCAGGGGACGCTCCAGGAACTGCTGCTCGAGCCGGCTGAGAGACTGCCCGAGCGGCGCTTCACCGTGGTCGGTCCCATGTATCCCGGCGACCTCCAGTGGCCGCCCAATGTCGAGCGCCGCCCTCACCTCAGCCCGGCGGAACACCGCGCCTTTTATAATGCGCAGCGCTTCACGCTCAACGTCACCCGCGCGGATATGATCAAGGCGGGCTGGTCGCCGAGCGTGCGGCTCTTTGAAGCAGCGGCCTGTGGTGTGCCGATCATCTCCGACGCGTGGAGCGGCCTGGAGACCTTTTTCACTCCTGGACGCGAAATTCTCGTCGCCGGTTCGCAAGCGGAGGTCTGTGAAATCTTGCAACACCTGCCGGAACAGGAGCGCGCCGAGATCGGCCTGCGGGCCCGCGCGCGCGTCCTGGCGAGGCATACCGCCGCCCATCGCGCCGCGGAGTTGGAATCGCTTCTGACGGGAACACATTCCGTCCCGGCTGAAACCTCCCCTCCGCTTTCCATTGCGCTCTAAGACTTCTTCCATGCACACCAACGGCACCCCTTCCAAAAAGATCCGCGTCGGCATCATCGGCGTGGGCAATTGCGCCTCCTCGCTGGTCCAGGGCGTGCAATTCTACGCCAACGCCAAAACGGATGAATTCGTCCCCGGCATGATGCATGTGGACCTCGGCGGCTATCATCCGCGGGACATCGAGTTCACCGCCGCCTTCGACATCAATGCGGACAAAGTCGGGCGCGACTTGAGCGAGGCGATTTGGGCGGAACCGAACAACACCATCCGTTTCGCCGAGGTGCCGAAGCTCGGCGTGAAAGTGCACCGCGGCATGACTCACGACGGCCTTGGCAAATACCTGAAGCCGCTCATTCCGAAAGCACGCGGCGCGACGGACGACATCGTCGGGCATCCTGAAGAAAACCAGGACGGAGGTGGTCGTCTCCTATCTGCCGGTCGGCTCGGAGATGGCCACGAAGTGGTATGTCGAGCAGGTGCTGGAGGCCGGCTGCGCCTTCATCAACTGCGTGCCCGTCTTCATCGCTTCCGAGCCGTACTGGGCGCAGCGCTTTGCCAAGCGAGGGCTGCCGATTATCGGCGACGACATCAAGTCGCAGGTCGGCGCCACCATCGTGCATCGGATTCTGACCGATCTTTTTCGGAAACGCGGAGTGCGGCTGGACCGGACCTATCAGTTGAACTTTGGCGGCAACACCGACTTCCTGAACATGCTTGAACGCGAGCGGCTGGAATCGAAGAAAATCTCGAAGACACAGGCGGTCACCAGCCAGCTCGGACATCCGATGCCCGCGCAGGATGTGCATGTCGGCCCGAGCGATTACGTCCCGTGGCTCACTGACCGGAAGTTTTGCTACATTCGCATGGAGGGGACGACCTTTGGCAACGTGCCGCTGAACTGCGAACTGAAGCTCGAAGTGTGGGACTCGCCGAATTCCGCGGGCGTCGTCATCGACGCCATCCGCTGTGCGCGGCTGGCCCTCGACCGCGGGCATCGGTGGCGCGCTCACGGGACCCGCCAGTTACTTCATGAAGTCGCCGCCCGCGCAGTTCACCGATGATGAGGCGCGCGAGCAGGTCGAGGCTTTTATCCGCGGCGACGGCGCGGAGGCGACCCCGCGCGACCCGGTGAAAAGGAAAGCCGCGCGCGTCCGCAAAGGAAGAACAGGTGAACGGATGAAGATCGTCATCTTCGGCCTCTCGATCAGCTCCTCCTGGGGCAATGGCCACGCGACGCTTTGGCGCGGGCTTTGCCGGGCGCTGGCCGCGCGCGGGCACGACGTGGTCTTCTTCGAGCGCGACGTGCCGTATTACGCCGCGCATCGCGATCTGCCGGAGCTGCCCGGGCGGAGCTCGTTCTCTATCGCGAGTGGGATGCGAGACCAGCGCGCAGGCCCGCCGGCGAGCTGAGCGACGCCGATGTTGCCATCGTCACCTCCTACTGCCCGGATGCGCTTGCGGCGGCCGAGCTGATCGGCTGGTCGCCACGCGCTGCGCGTCTTCTACGATCTCGATACGCCCGTCACGCTGGCACAACTCGCCGCCGGGCGAGCCCGTGCCGTACATCGGTGAAAACGGTTTGCGCGACTACGAGCTGGTTCTCAGCTACACTGGCGGCGAGGCGCTGCAGCAGTTGCGCACGCGGCTGGGCGCAGTGCGAGCCGAGCCACTGTACGGCAGCGTCGATCCCGCGGTGCATCGGCCGGTTTCGCCGGCTGCTCGATTATCGGGCTGATCTTTCCTATCTCGGGACTTATGCGGCGGATCGGCAGGCGGCGCTCGAAAGCCTTTTTCTCGAACCGGCCCGCGCGGAATGGCGAAGCGCGTTTTCTCATCGGCGGTGCGCAGTATCCCGCTGAGTTTCCCTGGCTGCCGAATATTTTTTTCGTGCAACATCTGCCGCCCGCGGAGCATCCCGCGTTTTTCTGCTCGTCGCGGCTGACGCTGAACGTCACGCGCGCTGCCATGGCAGCTATGGGCTATTGCCCGCTGGGCGGCTGTTTGAAGCGGCCGCGTGCGGCGTGCCGATGATCAGCGATTCGTGGGAGGGGCTGGAGGAATTCTTCACGCCCGGGCCGCGAATCCTCGTGGCGCGGGACGCCAGCGATGTGCTGGACGGCGCTGGCGCTCTCTGATGCCGAGCTTCACGCGGATCGGCGCGCGCGGCGCGCGAGCGCAGTCCTGGCTGAGCACACGGCGGAGGTGCGCGCGGGCGAACTGGAGCGACTGCTGGAAGCGGCGCGCTCCACGGGGGATTCCGCCGCTGCCTCTGGAATCAACTGACCATGTGGGGCATCGTTCCAGCCGCGGGCGCCGGAAGCCGCATTCAGCCGCTCGCCTTTTCCAAGGAACTGCTGCCGGTCGGCAGCCGGCTCGATGGCGCGACCGAGCGGCCGCGCGCCGTCAGCGAGTACCTCGTCGAGCGGCTGATCCGCGCCGGCGCGCAGAAGATCTGCTTCGTCATCGCGCCCGGCAAATCGGACATCCTCGAGTACTATGGCGGCGGCGTCTCCGAGTTCGGCGCGGCATCGCCTTTGTCGTGCAGCCGCGCCCGGCGGGCTTGTGCGATGCGCTCTTCCGCGCGGCGCCGCTGATTCCGGCGGATGAGATGGTGGTCATCGGCCTGCCGGACACCGTCTGGTTTCCCGAAGATGGCCTCTGCGCGCTCGGCGACGAGACGCTCAATTTCTGCTTTTCCCGGTGGAGCGGCCGGAGTTTTTCGACGCCGTCGTGACCGATGCGGACGGGACGGGTGCTGGAGATCCAGGTGAAGCAGCCCGCGCCGAAATCGAATTGGGTCTGGGGCGCGTTCAAGATGCCCGGCACCGTCTTCCACGAGCTGCATGCGCTCTGGCTCTCGCGCGAGCCGCGCGACGAATACTTCGGCACGCTCGTCAACGAATGGCTGGCGCGCGGCGGCGAAGCCCGTGGAGTGCGCGCGCGGGCCGCGCCTATGTCGATGTCGGCACACTCAACGGCTATCGTGAAGCGATCCGCCTGCTCAGCCAGGGCGGCGAAGCCGGCGCTGGGCGAGGAAGAGCACCCCGCCTTTGAGCCGGAGCCCGTCCTCGCTGGCGCGCTGGCCATTCCCTCTCCTTCATGACCACGCGCACCGAATCTGCCCCGCTTTATGACCGAACTCTGCTCGAGCAGCGGGTCCGTGCGCTCGGTGACTGGTTTCACAATCTCGACCTCGCCGGAGTGCAAACGGCGCCCCACCATTTTCTTGGCGATTATCCACAGGTGAAGTTTCAGCGGTTTGCGAGCGCGCCTGCCAGCGGACTTGACCGGAAAGCACGCGTGCTCGATATCGGCTGCAACGCGGGCTTTTACTCGCTGGAGATGAAGCGGCGCGGCGCGGCGCGCGTGCTCGGCATCGATTTCGATGAGCGCTATCTCGCGCAGGCGCGGCTGGCGGCGGAAGTGCGCGGGTCTCGACATCGAGTTCCGCCAACTCTCCGTCTATGATGTCGGCGCAGCTCGGGGAGCAATTCGATGTCGTGATCTTCATGGGTGTTCTTTATCATCTGCGGCATCCGCTGCTCGCGCTGGATCTGATCCACGAGCACGTGGCGCGCGACCTGTTTCGTCTTCCAGTCGATGCAACGGGGCAGCCCGGAGGCGGTGCCTGTGGAGGCGCGATTATCCTTTTGCCGAAACAGGCATTTTCGAGCGGCCTGATTATCCGAAGATGTACTTCGTCGAGCGGCGCTACGCGCATGACCCGACCAACTGGTGGATTCCCAATCGCGCCTGCGCCGAGGCCATGCTGCGCAGCGCCGGCTTCGACGATCATCGCGCATCCAGAGGAGGAGGTCTTTCTCTGCCGCCGCGCGGAGACGCCCCGCGCTCGCCGAGCTATGATCGAAGCCGTCAAGTTCTGGAACGAGCCGAATAACAAGTCGCACTGGGATTTTCAAAATCACGACCCGGAGTGGGAGATTTTTGCGGCGATGGTGAAGCTGGCCGGGCAGGCGGTGGCCGCGGAAAATCCGCAGCTCACCCGCGTGCTTGGAGGCATGTCGCCGATTGATGCCTCATTCATCACGCGGCTGCAGGAGCGCGGTGTGCTGGATGTTTTCGATGCGGTCGCCGTGCATGGTTTTCCGCTCGATTGGAACAATTGGCTGCTCGACGAGTGGCCCGCGCAGCTCGCGGAAATCCAGGCGGTGACTGCCCTGCCGGTCTGGGTGACCGAGGTGGGAGTCTCGACGTTTGGCGCGGAAGAGGTGCAGGAGTTTGGGTTGCGGCGCACGGCGCGAACTGCTCATCGGCCGCGCGCCGCGCATCCACTGGTACAGCCTCTACGATCTGCCCAAGGCGTGGCCGGCGACCACCCGCCACCGCGAGGCGGAAGGCTCTTCCTACTACCGGCATTTCCACATGGGGTTGCTGCGCGAAGATGGCGCGCCGAAGCTCGCGCTGCCGGCACTTTGCCGAATTCGCCCCAGCGCTGGGGCTTTGCCAGTGGTTCCATTTCGAAGACCACCGGCTGGACGATGCCGTGCGCTGGTTTCCAGCGACTGGGCGTGCAGCACGTGCGCACGGGGCTGAGTTGGGCGGATAGTTTTCGGCCCGGTTGGGAAGCTTGGTTCGACCGGCAGATGCTTGCGCTGGAGGAGTTCGAGGTGACGGCGACCTTCTGTTTCACCCCGGAGCATCGCGGGCCCGGCGCACACCACACGAGCCCCCCTTTCGAGATTGAAGAATACGCGGAATTTTGCGCGCGGATGGTGCGCCGGTACGCGCCCGGCGCGACCCTTTCTGCCCTCGCGCCGGTGCTGGTTCCAAGCTGACAGCGCAGAGGATGACCACGCTGCTGCTGATCCGCCATGCGGCGCACGATTTGGTCGGGAAAGCGCTCGCTGGGCGTAAACCTGGTGTGCTGCTCAACGAGCAAGGCGAACGGCAGGCAGAAGCTTTGTCACGGCGTCTCGCGACGGATGGAATCGGGGCCATCTACGCGAGTCCGCGTGAACGCGCGCAGCAAACCGCGGCTCCGCTGGCCGCAGCTCTCCGGCAGGACATTCGCCTTTGCGCCGCGCTCGACGACATCGATTTCGGCCAGTGGACGGGGCGGACGTTTCAGGAACTCGAATCTGAACCGCAATGGCCAGTCTGGTGCCAGCGCCGCACCGCGGCCCGCCCACCGGACGGAGAGACCATCACGGAAGTCCAGCAGCGCACGATCCAGGCACTCGCCGCCCTCGCTGCTGACCACGAGGGCGGTACCGTGGCGCTCTTCAGTCATTGCGATGTGATCAAAGCCGCGCTGGCTCATTACCTCGCCTTGTCGCTCAATGAGTTGGAGCGATTTGAGATCGCTCCCGCCTCCGTCAGCACCGTCCTGCTGGGCGATAACTGGTCCAAAGTGAAGAGCATCAATCGCGAACTCACCTGAGCGGCGAGCGATCGCCACCGCGCGAGACCGCGTCACTCTCAGGTGAAGCCCTGCTTGTGGAGGCAGCGTCAGGATTTGGCCGCGCCCGCACACGCGTGCTCTTTGTTCAGGCCGATACGCAAGCAACTCGACGCTCGTCTCCTCATGCGGAGCGCCAGCGCTCGATCAACTCAACAAATCAAATCCTATGAATCGCCGTCTTTTTGTCCAATCCAGCGCCCTCGCCACTGCCAGCGTCCTGCTGCCCAACGCCCTCGTTCTCGCCGCTGGCAGTGAGGGTAAAGTCGGCAAGATGGATGCCGCCGAATTCATGAAGATCAACAAGGAAGCTGGCGCGAAGGTCGCCGCGATCAAGCCGAGCGCTGAGCCGCTTTCCAAGGCCGATGAGAAGCTCATGATGGAGATCGCCATGGGCGGCATGATGCAGCTCGAAGTGAGCAAGGAAGCGCTGAAGATGGCCAAGAACCCGGAAGTGCGCACGCTCGCCGAGGCGGAGGTCGAGGAGCAGACTGGCCTGGCCGCCAAGCTCAAGGAAGTCGCCGCCGCCAAAAAGGTTACCCTTCCTGAGAAGGCGGACGAGAAGACCACCAAGGAACTCGCCAAACTGCATGGATTGTCCGGCGCCGAGTTTGACAAGGCGTACCTCCAAGATAGCGGCATCGGCGGCCACAAACTGTTGAAAGCGACCATGGAGAAAGTGGAGTCAAAAGCGGCGGATGCCACGCTCAAGACGTTGGCCACGACGACACTGCCGCTGATCAAGACCCACCTCCAGGTGGCCGAGGAAGAAGCCGCCGCCAAAGCCTAGGCGCTTCGTTGAATAACAGAGACGACTTCATCCGTGATTTTCTTGAGTTACGCGGCACTCAGGACACCTACCTCGGAAAGGAAAAGACTGTCGTGCGCTGTGAAAAGTTTGGCTGGCCGGGCGTAGCTCACGAGGCGAAGGCTGCCCTGCTCGAAATCGTTGTCCGTGAGTTCCACGGCGCGAGCGTCCGCATACGACTTGCTCGTGACCTGACAGAGAATCCAGTCGCCGCGCTCTGCGGCGGCAAGCACGACCGCCGGACGGCGCTTGGACTGCGACAAATCCGAAAACGGGAACGGAACGAGAACTACGGAGCCTGCTGTAGGTGTGACCATGCGGCGTCCTCCTCGGGGCGGTTCCAGTCCTCGGCCAACGACGCCTCGCTGAGAAGCGCCGTCTCGTGGGCATCCGAAGGCTCGTCCGCCAGAATCGTGACCAGCGCTCGATGGCGTCGGTCGAGATGAAGCGGTTCGAGCAGACGCACAGCGCCGCGCTCGTCAACGATGGCTTCGATGGTCTGAATCATGGGCGGAGAATACTCTTCGTCGATCTGGGAACAAGCGCCGACTGGGATCGTGCCGAGTTGTCTGTGAGAAGCGGTGAGCGGTTACGCCACCGTGGAACTTGCTGAAGCGCACCAAGCCGCATAATCTCTGCCAACCAGAGACTTGGCGCGCTTGCTCTGGAATGGGCTTTCGCTACACTCAGGACGTGCTCACGATCACCGAAGTCGAAAAGCTCGCGTTCGATTTACCGGACTCCGACCGCGCGGTCCTCGCATCTCATCTCCTTCGGTCCCTCCCACCCGTTCTCCAGGACGAAGACGGGGGTGTTGCAGAGGCGTTGCGCCGGGATGCCGAGTTCGATTCCGATTCCACCTTGGGGATCACGCTTGAGCAACTCGATCAACGCATCCAAGATCGCCAGCGCTGATGCGGGTCATCCTGCATCCGAAGATCGACTCCGATGTGAGCGCGATCATGGAGTACTACGAGCGCGTCGCCAGCCGTGAGCTGGCTGACGACTTCTATGCTGAGCTTCGAGACTTCACCTTGAAGGCCGTAGAGCGCCCCGAGTCATTTCCGATTCGCGAGCGAGATCTTCGCCGCGTCAATCTCCATCGGTTCCCTTACCACTTTTTGTTTAGCATCGTCGGGGACGTTGTACGCATTCTTGTCGTCCGGCATCATCGTAGGAATCCTTCCTTCGGCGTTCATCGCAGATGATCTGTGTTTCTTGAATTGGGCTTGGCATCGAGACTTTGGCCAAGAGCCGTAGAGGACGCGCCCCTTTATTCGCGGCTAGGCTTTCAGGCGCTCGTCTTTCTGCTCGTGGAAGAGTTGCCGGATTACCTCCTCAATCGGCGTCTCCTGGACACTGATGTCCGTCACCTCACACGCGCTCAGCACGGCGCGGCACGTCTCTGCCACCCGGGCACGAGGAATTTTCAGCCGAATGCTTAAGGCCCCGCGCTCGACGACCTCCCCAAACTGCTCCATCGCACACGGCGCGGGCTGCGGGAACGAGAGACTCAGGATTTTGTGCGTCGCAAAGCGATCGATGATCTCAGAGAGCGGCCCATCGAAAAAGATGCGGCCGCCGTCGATGATGATGACCCGCTGGCAAAGCTCCTCGATATCCTGCATGTAGTGCGACGTGAGCATCGTCACGATCGAGTGCTCCGCGTTGTAACGCTTGAGAAATTCGCGCACCTTTTTTTGGGAGGTGACGTCGAGCCCGATGGTCGGCTCATCCAGGAAAAGCACCCGCGGTGAGTGCAGGAGCGCGGCGATGAGTTCCATCTTCATCCGCTCGCCGAGCGAGAGTTCGCGCACCATCACGTCGAGCTTGTTCGCGCACATCCAGCAGCTCGGTCAGTCTCGCTCGACGATCTGCGGTGAAGCGTCGGCTGCGTCGATTCCGTAGATCGCCCGATTGAGTTCGAGCGATTCGCGAGCTGGCAAGTCCCACCAGAGCGCGTTTTTTTGCCCCATGAGGAGCGCAAATTGGCGCTTCATTTCGTCGCGCCGCTCCCACGGCACGAAGCCGAGCACGCGCGCCGAGCCCGCTGGTGGGGTTCAGCAGGCCCGAGAGCATTTTCAGCACGGTCGTCTTGCCTGCGCCATTCGGGCCGAGAAAGCCGACGAATTCGCCCTCCTCGATGGAAAAGGTGACGCCATCCGCCGCTCGCGTCTCCTCATAGGCGCGACGGCCCAGCCCCTTCACCGCTCCCCAGAGCCCTGGGCGTCTTTTTGTACGTGCGATAAACCTTGGTGAGGTCGCGGGTCTCGATAACGGCCATGGCGGGCGCCCACTACGCCGCACCGGCCCCGGCGGAGCAAGCCCGCTTCGCGGACGCGAAGGCAGCGCCGCACCGCGCCGAAATGGCGTTGGCCGGACCGCCACGGTGCTCAGGCTTGCCTCGGCCAGCTCCTGATCGTTACGGAGCGTCCTTGCAAAGAACTGACCGAAAGGCGAGGACTCGTGCGGACCGCGTGCGCGCCGACTGAGCGAACCATCCGGCGGCGGCCGAGGCCGCTACTGGGGTTGCCACTCGGCGAGGGTGCGCTGGCAGCGGTGGAAATGGGAGTCGCCGCGCGCGGAGGGGATGTCGGCGCCGGGGAGGCGGAGGCTGTAGGGGACGCCTTCGAGCCGCTCGGCGAGGACGAGCCAGCGCGAGAGCTGGCGCAGGCGGTCTTCAGGGTCGGCGTGCGGGAGGAGGCTCCAATCGAGCAGGAGCGGATCGAGGGCGGCGCCGCTCCATTGCTTCACCATGAGGCGCTGTCCGCGGGCGACGGCTTTCCAATCAACGTGCCGCATCGATTGGCCGCGGTGCCATTCGCGCAGGCCCGCGAAGTCCTCGCCCTCGGTCCGCAAACCGACGCGGTCGTCGCGCTCGGGATGCCCGGCGAAGGGAAGCGGAAGCGCGCCCCGCGGCTCGGGATAGATGTGGTGGAGTTGCGCGACATTGAAGAGACGGCGGGCGGTGAGGAAGCCGAGCGGAAAGGAGCTGGTGCCGATGATTTCCACACTCGCGTAGCGCCCGCGCCGGCGCCCGCGGGCGAGCAACTCGAGGCGGGCGCTCTTTTCCGGGGAGATCTCATCGAAGAGCACGGCGGGCTGTTCGGGGCTGAGCGCCAGTTGCACGGCAAAGTGGCGGGAGAGAGACCGCGCGACCGCCGTCACGACGAGCGATTCGTGCTCGAAGACGGGGAGGATCGGTTCCGCGGTGATTTGCAACCCGCGTAGATTCGCCCAGCCGTGCAGGGCCGACGCGGCGGCGACGCTGAGCGTCAAAAAACCGAGCAGATAAGCCGCGGCGTTGTTCTGACTGGCGCCCGCATACCACATCGCCAGCAGGACCGCCGCGAGGCCGAGGGTGTGGCGATTCGCCCTCATGCGGTGGGTGCCGGATCGCTCACGGGACCGGGATCGATTCCAGGAGATCGCGTGCGAGGGAGCGCCCATTTTCGCCGGTGCTCTCGAGGTCCTGTCCGAGCCGATGCGCCATGACGGCGACGCCGACCGCCTGCACGTCTTCCGGCAGCGCCATGGCGCGCCCTTGCATGAGCGCCCAAGCCTGGCAGGCGTGGAGCAGCGCCAGCCCGGCGCGCGGGCTGAGACCCGGCCGATGCCGCGCGCGGCTCGCCTCGAGCAAATCCTGCACGTAATCGAGCAGCGCGGGCGAAGTGTGAATGCGGCGGCGCGCGGCCTGCACTTCGCGGAGCGCTTCGAGATCGAGGCTTGCTTTCATCTCCCGCAGCATCTCGCGGCGATCCGCGCCGAGCAGCATCTGCCGCTCCGCCGCGCGGTCGGGCACGCCGAGTTCGATCCGCATGAGGAACCGGTCGAGCTGCGATTCGGGCAAGGGAAAGGTGCCGATCTGCCGCTGCGGATTTTGCGTCGCGAGTACAAAGAACGGCTCCGGCAGCGCGTGCGTGATGCCGTCGATCGTGACGTGGTGCTCCTCCATCGCCTCGAGCAGCGCGCTCTGCGTTTTCGGCGTGGTGCGATTGACCTCATCGACGAGCACGATCTGCGAAAAGAGCGGCCCCGCGTGGAAGAGAAAGCGGTTCTGCTCGCGGTCGAAGATCGAGTTGCCGAGAATGTCCGCCGGCAGCAGGTCGCTCGTGAATTGGATGCCGGCGAAATTGCAAGCCGAGCGCGCGCGCGATGGCCTGCGCCAGCGTGGTCTTGCCGACGCCCGGCACGTCTTCGATGAGCAAATGCCCGCGCGCCACGAGGCAGGCGACCGCCAGTGAAATGGCGTGCTCCTTGCCGACGATCACTTCGCCAATGGCCGAGACGAGGGCCTCGAGGCGGCTCTTCATGGCGCGGCGGTGAGTTCCGGCAGGCGGATCGCGCCGTCATACAGCGCCTTGCCGATGATGCAGCCGTACAAGCCCGGCATGGCGCGGAGCCGCTCCACATCCGCCGCCGTTGAGACGCCGCCGCTGGCGATGAGCTGGCAGCGCGAGCGCGCCGAGCATCTTCTCGAGCTCGGCAAAATTCGGCCCCTGCAGCATGCCGTCGGTCGCGATGTCGGTGTAGATGATCGTGCCCGCGCCGGCGTCTTCGGCCCGCCGCGCGAGATCGAGCGCGGGGAGCGCGGACTTCTCCGTCCAGCCTTTGGTCGAGACGAGGCCGTCTGCGCGCATCGATGCCGACGGCGATGCGTTCGCCGCCAAACGTCGCCGGCCATTTCGCGGACGAAAGTCGAGCGACTCCGCCGCGCGCGTGCCGATGACGACGCGCGCCACGCCGGCGTCGAAGCGCGCGCTCGAATCGCCGCCTGCGCTGCGCATGCCGCCGCCGAGTTCGCACGGGATGCGAGATGGCGTCCGCGATGGCGCGCACCGCGTCGAGATTGCGCTGCTCGCCGGAAAAGGCCGCATCGAGATCGACGACGTGCAGATAGTCGCCGCCCTCCTCCTCCCAGCGGCGCGCAAAGGCCGCGGGATCGCTGGAATAGACGGTCTTTTGTTCGGCCTTGCCCTGGCGCAGGCGCACCACTTCGCCGGCCATGAGATCGATCGCGGGCAGAAGGATCATTCGCGGAGCGCCAGACTAAGCAGTCCACCGCGCCCGACGGCCGGTGCGGAAACATGCGCGATGAAGTTGCGGAGCATGCGGAGGCCGACGGCCTGGCTTTTCTCCGGGTGAAACTGCACGGCGGCCACGTTGTCCGCGCGCCGACGCTGGCGGCGAAGGTCTCGCCGTAGGTGCAGAACGAGGTGACGATGGAGCGGATCGCTCGGGATCGGGGAAATACGAGTGGACGAAATAGACGTGCGGGTGTGCGGGCAGTCCCGCCAGAGCGGCGTGCGGCGGGTCGGTCGGCCGAGCTCGTTCCAGCCGATCTGCGGCACCTTCAGGCCCGGCTGTGGAGAAGCTTTCGCACCTTGCCCTTGAAAAAGCCGAAGCCGCGCACGCCCGGCGACTCTTCGCTCTCCTCGAAGAGCAATTGGTAGCCCACGCAGATGCCGAGGAAGGGCCGGCCTGAGCCATCCACTCGCGCATCGGCTCCCAGAGCCCGCGCGCTTGCAGGCCGTGCACGCAATCGCCAAAGGCGCCGACGCCCGGCAGGACGCAGCCGGTCCGCGCCGTCCAGCTCGCGCCGGCGCGGAGACGAGCTTCACCTCCGCGCCCTCGTGGCGCAGCGCATTATGCACGCTGCGGATATTGCCGCTGCCGTAATCGATAAGAGCGAGCATGAGATGAGCGAAGCCGGCGCGCACCATCGCGTTCCGCCCCCGGCGAGTCAAGGCACGGGGGGCAATGTGGCTCAGCGGGCGTTCTGTTGCGCAGCGGCCTCAACGCTCGACGGTCTCGCCCTCGAACTCCACGACGAGCACAGTCGCCACGACGTCCGGCGCATAGTGCGGCGTCTGCACGACCCTGGCGCCGTTAAGCTCGTTGAGGGGCAGCGCTGTCTGTGTCGAATCGGACATCAGGTAGGCTTTCCTGATGGGATTCTTAAACGCGGGCAGCTTAAAGCCATTGCCGGACCAGTGGAAAATGGTGAAGAAGAGCTTCCCCGGCTTCGCCGTGCAACGCCAATCAAGAAAGGGCAGAAAGACGGTTTTGCCGTTCCCCTCCTGCAGCTTCCGACCAAAGCCGCCAAATCCTTCCGCGAACGGAGAGAGGCCCGCGCCATACACGGCCTCGCCATTCACCTTGAGCCACCGCCCGGCAGCTTCCAGATTCTTCTCGGCGACCACCGGGATCGCTCCCTGTGCCGTCGGCCCGACATCGAGGAGATAATTTCCCCCTTTGCTCACGACATCAAGGAGGGTGAAGAGCACCTGGCTCGGCGGCTTGTAGTCGCTGTCGTTTTGGTCGAAGCCCCAGTTGTGGTTCAGTTCGCCGGGCGTCTCCCAATCGCCTTTTAAGTCGGGGGGCGGCATTCCGTTGTCGCCCATCGTGGCGTAGTCGCCCGGCACACCGAGCCGCCCGTCGATCAAACACGCGGGCTGGAGCGCATGGACCAAATCGGCCAATCGCTGCGCGCGAGCTGGTGTCATCAGCGCCGGGGTGTCGAAAAAGATCTCGCCGATGGGTCCGTAGTTGGTGAGCAGCTCACGCAATTGCGGCTCGACCTTCCTTTGCAGATACTGATCAAAAGCGCCGCTTTTGTCTTTCTCACTATCGCGTCCGAAATCCCAACTGTTGCCTTCCCCGCCTGGTTCATGCCAGTCCACCGCTTGCGAGTAGTAGAGGCCCAGCTTCAGCCCATGCCGCGCGCAAGCCTCGGCCAGTTCCCGCAGCGGGTCGCGCTGGAACGGCGTCGCGTCGAAGATATTATATGGCGAGACGAGCGAGTGATACATAGCGAAGCCGTCCCCGTGTTTGGCCGTGAAGACGAGGTACTTCATCCCGGCGTCCTGAGCGATTTGCGCCCACTGTTCGGCGTTGAAATCCACGGGGTTGAACGCGCGTGCCAGCTCTTCGTACTCCCGCACCGGGATCGGCACATGCGCCATGATCCACTCGCTGCTTGGGCGAACCGGCTGGCCGTGCCAGACGCCCGCCGGAATGGCGTAAAGCCCCCAATGAATGAAAAGGCCGAATTTCGCCTCACGAAACCAAGCCATTTTGGCGTCGTGCGACGAGGGAGCTGGCAAGAGCTGCGGCAACGGCTCCGCGCCAGATGCTGCGGCTGAAGCGAGAGCTGCGAGCACGGCGAGACTCCGCCCAAGCTTGGTGCAGGAGAAAGAGGGGGCGGAGAGGGGAGAGCGAGTCATGGGAACGGCGGAGGAAAGGAATATCCGCGAAAAAGGCGAACGGCACGAGCGGAAGTCGAAGGCGGAGCGGTAGCGTCCTCTGCGAACTTGCAGGCTGAATGCGGGCGCTTCACCCTCCGCCCGAAGCCTTTCATCCCGCCATGCCCGCCACGACCTCCCGCGCCCGTCCCCGTTCCGCCGACGCGCCGCTGTATCAGCTCAAAATCACGCTCAACTGGTCCAGGCCAGCGATTTGGCCGTTTGATCGGGAGGCGGTGGAGGCAATCTTCCAACGACTCAAAGCCTGATGGCGAACCGCGCTGGATTTGGCAGCCGGCTCGGCTTGCTGAAGCCCCTGCGCGTGGCTGTGCTGCTGCTGCTGGCTGCGGCGCTGGCCCGGCCCACCATTCGCGGCACGACGGAAGCCATCGATCTTTGGGTGCTGGCCGACCGTTCGGCTTCCGCCGCTGAGGCGGCGGCCAGGGCGCTGCCGGAGTGGGAGGGCATCCTCGAGCGCTCGAAACGGCCAGGCGACGAGTTGCACCTGATCGACTTTGCGGCGTCGCCGCTGGTGCGCGGGCGCGGCGACAGCAATTCCATCGACCCACTCGAAACGCGCACCGCCTTTGCCATCCGCTTCGCGCTCGAGCAACTCCGGCCCGAGCGCGTCTCGCGGCTGCTGGTGCTGACGGATGGGTACGCCACCGAGGGGCTGGCTGAAGTGGTCGAGCCGCTGACGCGCCGGCAGATTCCCCTCGATTACCGACTCTTCGAGACACTCAGCGGCGTCGATTATCGCGTGACCAGAGTGGATGGCCCAACGCGCGTGCAAGCTGCGGAGTCCTTTCTCCTGGAAGCGCATGTCGCCGGCACGCGTGATGGGAATGTCCCTTTCGAGGTGCTGCGCGACGGTCAAAAAATCGGCGAAGGGACCGCCCATGTGGTGCGTGGTGAAGCGCGGCTGCGCTTCTCCGACCGGCTGCGCGTGGCTGGGGCGCATCGCTACGGCGTGCGCCTCACGCCCGCCGAGGACGCGCATCCAGAGAACAATGAAGGCGAGACGTGGGTGGAAATGGTGGCGGGCTCCCGCGTGCTGCTGCTGACCGCTTATGAAGAAGATCCCCTGGCCGCGGCGCTGCGCGCGAGCGGCTTCCAAGTGGAACAGGTCACCGAGCCGGCGCGGCTTTCTTCCGGGTCGCTCGCGGGCGTGCGCCTCGTCGTTTTGAACAATGTCCCGGCGCATCAGTTGCCACCCGAGTTCCTGAGCGGGCTCGGTTTCTTCGTGCGGGAACAGGGCGGCGGTTTGCTGATGTGCGGCGGCGAATTCTCCTTCGGTTCCGGCGGCTATTTCTCCTCCGCCCTCGATTCGCTGCTGCCCGTCTCCATGGAATTGCGCAAGGAGCATCACAAGCTACGCGTGGCCATGGCGGTGGTCATGGATCGATCCGGCAGCATGGCCGTGACGCTGCCCGGCGGCGGTGGCAAAACGCTGACGAAGATGGACCTGGCGGATGAGGGCGCCGCGCGCACGGTTGATTTGCTGGGTGACTCGGATCTGGTCGCCATTGTGCCGGTCGATAGCGCCGCGCATTTCACCGTGCCGCTGACCGAGGTCGGGCCAGCGCGCGGGGCGATCATCGACAAGACCCGGCGGATTCAATCGGAAGGCGGCGGCATCTACATTTACGAGGCGTTGAAGGGCGGGTATGAGCAGTTGCGCAAGGCGGAGGCGGGCCAGCGGCATCTGATCCTTTTTGCGGATGCAGCCGATTCCGAGGAGCCGGGGGATTACAAGAAGCTCGTCGAGGAGATGGTCGCCAACGGGATCACGATCAGCGTCATCGGGATGGGGACGGAGCGGGATTCGGACGCGGCGCTGCTCACCGACATCGCCGCGCGCGGCAAGGGACGCATCATGTTCAACGCCGATGTGAAGGAGCTGCCAGCCTTGTTTGCGCAAGAGACGGTGGCGGTCGCGCGGTCGGCGTTCATCGAGGAGGCGACACCTTTCAAAGCGACGCCGGGCTGGCTGGAGATCGCCGCGCGGCCGCTGGGCTGGCTCCCCAGCGTGGATGGGTATAATCTGTCGTATCTGAAGAATGGCGCGACGGCTGCGGGAGTGAGCGGCGACAAGTACGGCGCGCCGCTGGTGGCGTATTGGCAGCGCGGCCAGGGACGCACCGCGGCGATCTCTTTTCCGATGGGCGGCCCTTTTTCGGAGAGCGCGCGCGGATGGCCCGGGTACAGCGAATTTGCCACCACGCTCTGCCGCTGGCTCGGGGGTGAGGCCGCCCCCAGCGGGCTCGGCGTGGTGCCACACTTGCGCGGCAATGAACTGGCGATCGATTTGCTCTACGACGGCGAGGATTGGGCGAAACGGATCGCGCAAAGCGAGCCGAAGCTGGTCCTCAGCGGGACCTTGCCCACGGACGTACGGGCGATCCCGTGGGAGCGGCTCGCGCCAGGGCACTTTCAGGCGCGCGTGGCCTTGCATCCCGGCGAACGGGCGCGCGGCGCGGTCCAAGTGGGTCAGACGACGCTCCCCTTTGGACCAGTCGCTGCCAGCAGCAATGCGGAGTGGCAGTTTCGCCGGGAAGCGCTCGGCGAGCTGCAAGCGCTCTCCGCCCTAAGCGGTGGGCAGGAACGGCTCGACCTGACCAAAAGCTGGGAGACGCCACCATCACCGCACCAGATCGAGCTGCGCCCATGGATCATCGCGCTGCTGCTCCTGGCGCTGGTGATCGAGGCGCTACTCACCAAGCTCGGGCGGATGACTTGAGCAGCGCCGCCGAAAGTGGCGCTCCTCGTGCCGGCGTCACGTGAGAGGGCTTTCTTTTCAGCGGAGGTGCGCCATGTTGCAGCTATGAAGTTCCTCCCCGTTCTTTTGGTCTCCTTTGCCCTTCTCGGCGCTCCCATGCTGCACGCGGCGGGCGAAAACACGCAGCAACTCGTTGCCGAAGGCCAGGCGGCTTACGTCAAGGGCGACCTGGCCGCGGCTAAGAAAAGCTTTGAGTTGGTCAACCAGCTCGAACCGCGCAACGTCACCGCCATCAACTATCTGCGGTTGATCGCCACGCGCGAAGCGAAGGCGCCTCGCGGCGGGGGACTCGAACAGCAGCTCTCGAAAGTCATTTTGCCAAAGGTCGAGCTGAAGGAGGCAACCCTCGGGAGCGCGGTGGAATTCCTCCGGCAGCAGGCGGCCAAGGCGACCGAGGGAAAGATGAATGTGAATGTGGTGCTGCTCGTGCCCGATGCGCAGGCCAATACGCAAACCGTCACCCTCCAATTGCAAAATGTCCCGTTCACCGAAGTCCTGAAGTATCTCGGCGACCTCGCTGGTTTGCAGGTTGAGTACGATGCTTATGCCGTGCGGCTGAAGCCGAAGCCCGGCGCCGCACCGGCTGCCGCCGCCGCGCCCGCGAGCGCCGCCGCCGTGCCTGGCCCGCCGCAATGAGCCAGGCCGCCGTGGCGGGCGCCGCGCCTGAGCGCCCGCGAACGGTCCGCTCCAAAGTGCTGGCATGGGTCCTGGCATTCGCTTTTGGGGCGCTTTGGTCTGTTCCGCTCGCTCGCGCCTTCGACTTTCTGCACGCGGCTACCCAGACGTACGCGGAGGACGACTCCATGGACAGTTACAACGACCACCTTCTTGCGGTGCTGTTTGTTGCGTCCTACGCGTTGTCCTTGCTCGCCGCCCTGTTCATCGCCTGGCTTTGCACACGCGCCCGACCCTGGCTGCTCCTACTGCCCCTGCTCCTCGCCGCCGACACAGCAGTCGAGGTGATCCGCGTGAAGCCGGAGGAAGTGATCGTCCTCATTCCGGTCATGCTCCCGTGGCATCCTGCTCTTCTGAACCTGGCGGCCGTCACGACTGCGTGCGTCGTCTGGTTTACCGAAAAGCGCCTTGCGGTCAACGGAAGATGAATCCGGAAATCAGGAAATCAGGCAACGGGATTGGTGCCAGATGAATCTGGAAATCAGTCCAGCTTTTCCAGAATCCAACCAACCGACGCTGGAGGGCCTCACAGGCGGCCGAGCGCTTGAGTGACGTTTCTTCGTTGTCGGCGCCGCGCGGTTGGCCTAGAACCGCACCCCTTTATGTTTGCAGGCACTTTTACGGCGCTGGTTACTCCCTTCCGCGAGGATCGGCTGGATGAGGAGGCTTTTGTCCAATTGATTGAGGGCCAGCTCGAGGCGGGGGTGACGGGCCTGGTGCCAGTCGGGACCACGGGCGAATCGCCCACGCTGGACCATGCCGAGCATGCCCGAGTGATCGAGCTGGCGGTGCAAACCGTCGCGGGCCGCTGCATGGTCATCGCCGGAACCGGCTCGAATGCGACCAGCGAGGCTATAGCGCTCACGCAGGAAGCCGAGCGCGCCGGGGCCAATGCGGCGCTCCTGGTGGCGCCTTACTATAACAAGCCGTCGCAAGAAGGGCTTTTCCTGCACTTTCAGAAAATCGCCGGCGCGACGAAGCTCCCGATCATCCTGTATTCGATCCCCGGCCGCTGCGGGGTGGAGATCGCGGTCGAAACGGTTGCGCGGCTGGCGGCGGCTTGCGCGAATGTGGCCGCCATCAAGGAAGCTGGCGGAAGCGTCGAGCGGGTGAGCCAATTGCGCGCGGCGCTGCCGGCGAGCTTCGAGATTCTTTCGGGCGACGACTCGCTCACGCTGCCGTTTATCGCGGCGGGAGCTTGCGGAGTGATTAGCGTCGCCTCGAACTTGATTCCGAAAAGCATCAGCACGCTGGTGCGGGCGGCGCTGGCGGGCGAGTTTGCCCAGGCGCGCGAGTTGCACCTGAGGTACTATCCGCTTTTCAAGGACCTCTTTGTGGAAACCAACCCGGTGCCGATCAAAGCCGCGCTAGCCCTGACGGGACGGATGCGGCCGGATGTACGCCTGCCCTTGTGCGGGCTCTCCGAGGCTTCGCAACGCAAGCTCGAGACGACCTTGCGCGCGCTGCAACTTCTTATTTGATGGAGCCGATTCGTCTTCTCATCAATGGGTCGAAAGGGCGCATGGGCCAGGCGGTCATCGCCTGTGCCGCGGAGGAGCCGGGGCTCGAAATCGGCGCGGCCATCGATGCGGGCGATGACTTCGCGGCGGCGCTCCCGAGCTGCGCGGTGGTCATCGATTTTTCGCACCATTCGACGCTGGAATTCATCCTCGCGCGCTGCGTGGAAAAGCAGAAGCCGCTGGTCATCGGGACGACCGGGCATAGCGAAGCGCAGCTCGCGGCGATCCAGCACGCGGCGCAGCAGATCCCCATCGTGCATGCGCCGAATTTCAGCATCGGCGTGAACACCCTTTTTTGGCTCACGCGCAAGGCGGCTGAGATCCTCGGGCCGTCGTTCGATCTGGAGGTGGTGGAGATGCATCACCGGCTGAAAAAGGACGCGCCGAGCGGCACGCGCCAAGCGGCTCGCGGAGATCCTGGCGGAAGTCGCGCGGGCTCTCCTATCAGAACGACGCGCGGCACGGGCGGCAGGGGATCGTCGGCGAGCGGACGGCGGCGGAGATCGGCGTGCACGCGCTGCGCGGCGGCGATGTGGTGGGCGATCACACCGTGATCTTCGCGGCGACGGGCGAGCGGGTGGAGCTTTCGCACAAGGCGTCGAGCCGGGAGACTTTCGCGCGGGGTTCTTTGCGCGCGGCGCTCTGGCTGCGGGACGCCCCGCCGGGCCTGTACGACATGCAGGACGTGCTGGGCCTGAAGTGAGGCGCTGCCGAATGAGAGCCGGGAATCGCGCTGGGCTCGAATCTAGGGGATCGCCTGGCGCATCGCTGCGGGCGGCCAGCTTGGAGGTGCGGTGCGCTGCCGGGCGTGCGGCGAGCCGATCCGCTGTTCGCAGATTTACGAGACGGAGCCAGTCGGCACAGAGCATCGATGCGGCAGCTATTCTTAATGCCGTCATGGAGGTGGAATTCGAGGGGCCTGCCGACAGCGACTGCTGGAGGATCTGCAGACCATCGAAGCGCGGCTCGGCCGGCCCTCCAAGCGCCCGCGCAACGCGTCGCGCACCATCGACCTCGATCTGCTCTACGCGGGCAATCGGCGCTGACGAATGAAGGGATGCGTGCTGCCGCATCCGCGCCTCCACTTGCGCCGCTTCGTCCTGCAGCCGCTCGCCGATCTGCGCCCGGAGCTGCTGCTGCCGGGCCAGTAGCTGACGCGTCGCGGAATTGCTGGCCGCGCTGCCCGACACCGCGCGAGTCGTGGAAACGCGCCGGGAGACGCTCCCATGAACGCCGCCCGCCTTGCGAACGGGTGCGCGCCATGAAGCCGCAAGGCGAGCGGCTCGCGGTGCTCACCGCCTATGATTATCCGACGGCGCGCCTGCTGGATGAAGCCGGACTGGATGTGCTCCTGGTGGGCGATTCGCTCGGAATGGTGGTGCTCGGGTACCCGGATACCACGAGCGTGACCATGGAGGAGATGGAGCATCACACGCGGGCGGTGCGCGCGGGGAACGCAGCGCGCCGTGGTGGTGTCCGATCTGCCCTCGGCTCCTACGAGCACGCCGGCCGCAGCGGTGGCCAATGCGCGGCGGCTCGTCGATGGCCGGCGCGGATGCGGTGAAGCTGGAAGGGGGCGTGCGCTTGCGAGGCGCAGATGCCGCGCGATCACGCGGGGCGGGCATCGCGTTCATGGGCCACATCGGGATGCTGCCGCAAAGCATTCGCACGGAGGGCGGCTACCGAGTGCCGGGGCAAGACGGCCGGAGGAAGCCGAGCGCTGCGCGGAGGATGCGGCCGCTGTCGAGCGCGCGGGCGGCGTTTGCCGTCGTGCTGGAACTGGTGCAGAGCGGAAGTCGCGGCGCAATATCGACGCGCGTCGCGCAATCCCGACGATCGGCATCGGCTCCGGGCGCGGGTTGCGATGGCGAGGTGCTCGTGTCGCACGATTTGTTCGGCCTATTCCCCTGGTTCAAGCCGCGGCATGTCACCTGGCAGGCGCGCGTGGCGGAGGAGATTCGCGGCGCGGCGGAGCGGTTCGTGGCCGAGACCAGGAGGGACGGGTGAAACGGCGAGAGTTGTGCTACGTTTGGAGGAATCTGACGCGCCTGCTTTCGATGAAACTGCTCCTTTGCCTGCTTTCCGTGGCCACCATTGCCAGCACCTGGACGCTTCGTGCGGCTGAGGCAGTCGGCGGAGTGGTCAAGGAGCCGTACGCGGTGGAGATTTCCGTGGCGAACGAGGCCGCGCAGCTGGTCACCTTCGCGCGCCCGGCGGGGACGCTGTGGCAGACCCCAGCCGGGGAGAAGCTGGTCTCCTTACGGGCGGTGGATTGCACGGTGCCGCCGCGCACTTCAGCGACGTTCACGATCCCCGTGGCCGCGCTCTCGCCCAAGTTCCTTTGGAAAGCGGGCGAAGCCGTCAATCCGGCCCCGGCAGGGGAGGAGGAGAGCCGGTTGAGAGGGCTGCTGGCGTATCTTGCGACGCGCAATGACGTGCCGCGTGAGACGAGCCAACTGGCGGTGCTGGCGCTGCTCGGGAACATTTCCTTCGGCGACTGGCAGCGGTGCCGGGCGAGCTTCGGCCCTGTTCCGAAGACGGAAACGCCGCCGGCGAGCGCGGGCGCGGTTCTGAGCACGGCCACTTTGGAAGTGGCGAGCGCGCTCGACGCGGTCTCGCTCTTGCGGGCGGTGGCTCCGAGCGGGGAATTCGCGCTGGCCAGCGACCCGGCGTTGAAGTTGCGCGCGTTGCACGACCCGATTCTGCGGCCAAAAGCACTCCAGCTTTATGGACTCACCATTCCGGGGGATGCAGTTGTCGGAGGGGTGGCGCCGGATTTGGGGCAACTGATGCACACCAAGCCGGGTGATAATTGCCCGATCTGCCGCCTGCGTGCGCAGATGCAGCCACCAGCGGACGCACCGTAACGGAGAGCGCCCACACGCGCGTCGATTTCATCCTTACTCGACGGGGCGTCGCGTCCACGAAGCTCGGTTTTTCAGCGAGGGCACCGGTAGTTCACGCGAGGCGCGCGCTCCCCGTGATCGACCGACCTGGCGATCTGCCGCGAAATTTATCGTTACCCGAGCGGCGCTTCGATCCTATGTTAGGTGCCGCTGCGCGCGCACTATGAAGAACGTCTTGGTCGCTGTCTTTTTGGCGTGGCTCGCTCTCCCGGCGAGTCGCGCAGACACTTGGCTGCGAGCAGATGCTTATTTCATACCGTGGGAGGTCGAGACACGCGCTGCACTCACCCCCGAGCGAGTCCGGCAGCTTGCCAACTTCAAACATACTTTCACCGACAACGCGCCTGCGGTCGCCCAACTACTTGAGCTCACAAAGCTTAAACCCGCCAAAAACGGGCAACCAGAGGACGCTCGCCTCGTCATCGACCTCATCGACGACACCGGGCAGCGGCACACCTTCTACGCGAGCCAGTTCAACTTCTACAGCGCCGACAGCAAACAGAAGCGAGCCATCGACGAGCCATTTCGCCAGCGACTTACTCGACTTGCCAAGCAATACAAAGCTAAATGAAAGAAGCGCCTTACAAACCAGGCGTAGTATCGACCGGAGGCAAAGAGGCGGGCGGAGCGTTGCTATCAAGCGGGGTGGAACAAACCCGGTTGGCCTTAACTGGCGCGCCTCCTTTGGAATGAGCTTTCGGCGGGTGGTTGGCTGTTAAGGATGCCATTTCGAAGACGGGATGAAGAGGGCTTTTCACAGGCGGCTCGGTACGGCTTTCGACTCGCGCCACTCGCGACTTCCTCATCGCAGGCAGACGCACTCCCTTTCTCCCCTCGGATTGATGTGGCTTTGCAGAGAGCACACAGCCATCATGTCTGTAGGCGACTCCGCACGTTTTCCTCACGATGAGCATTCCAGATTTCACAAGCCACGGTCTCACCCTCGAACCCGTTCCAAAGAGACCCGGTTGGTTTCGTGGGCCTGACAGCGAATGGGAGGAGGGGAAGCAGTTGGCTGATGAGCTACGAACTCTCCCTGCCGCCAGTACCTTTCTCGTCCTGGTCGGCCTTCTGGACGACGACCAAGGGCACCACATCTATGTCACTCCGCAGGTCAGTGTCCGCAAACTGGTGGAGGCCTTCCATGTCGGCGAGCACGGTGCGCAGAGCTATGGCATGGACGCTGCGGAGACAATCGAGCGTGTTGCTACCCGGCTCGAGGCGATTCTGACGATCTGTCCGTTTGTCGTCACATTCGCGGACAGTGCCGGCTTACACGCGGATTTCAGCCGCAAGCTCACTGAGAGCGATGCCGCCAGGATCGAAGACCTTTTTCCGATGGACGACGCCATGCAAGATGGCCTTGATGGATACGTGTCGGATTGGGAGGGAGATGGCCCGCTTCTCGTTCCCCGCCTGCTCCAAGAACAATCCATTCACTTATGGTGGGACTAATTCCAACGTCACTCCGCGTTGCGGTACTTCGCTGGTGAGCTGTCCCCAGAACGCCGGTAGCTTCTGCGTTTGGGGCGCGTTTGCCCTTCTTTCATAAGGCTTGTGAGCCGCTTTCCATGAATTTTGACAAACTGATGCAACCCCTTCGCAGGGGTGATTGGAGGGGGGCATTTTCGATGGCCGCGCGCCGTTTGACCGATCCTTGGGGGCGTGCGAGTTCGCTGCCGAGTGCGTGGTCGGAGTACCTGAACTGGCTGAGTTTCGCGGTGCCGGGCATGCTGGTGCGCGGCAACGTCGATGCGATGGCTTATGCGCTGGGGCATCTGCCCAATGAGGCGCCGGTGCTCGAGATTGGCTCCTTTTGCGGGCTCTCGACGTGCGTGCTGGGGTATCTGCGCGGGAAAGCCGGGATCAAGAACCGGCTCTTCACGTGCGACCGCTGGGGCTTTGAAGGGCAGGCGGTGGGCGCGCCTCTGGGGGATCATCCGACGCTCACGCACGAGGAGTATCGGACGTTTGTGCGCGACTCGTTTCTCCGCAATACACGACGCTTTTGCGGGTCGGAATGGCCGTGGACGATCGAGGCGGATTCGGATGCCTTCTTTGCGCGCTGGAGCGCAAACGAGGAGGCGACGGATGTGTTTGAGCGCCCGGTGAAGCTCGGAGGGCCGCTGAGCTTCTGTTACATCGACGGGAACCACACCTACGCCTTCGCGCGGCGCGACTTCGAGAACGCGGATCGGTTTCTCGCACCGGGCGGGTTCATTTTGTTTGATGATTCGGCGGATGGGAGCGGGTGGGAGGTGTGCCGGGTCGTGGCGGAAGTGCTGCGGGAGGGGCGCTACGAATTGGTGGCGCGAAATCCGAATTACCTGGTGCAAAAGAAGAGGTGACCCGGTGAGCCTTTACGAAACGGAGCGGCTGCTCGATGAATACCTGCTGTTCCACTACGGGACCGCGGAGGAAATCCTGCCGTACCCTTTTGGCCCGCGGCAGGCGCTCGGCTACCCGGTGCGCTGTGTGACGGATTGCGTGGAACTGGCAGCACTCACGGCGGGGACGCGCGCGCTCGATCTCGGGTGCGCGGTGGGACGCGCAGCTTTTGAATTGGCGCGGCAATGTGCCGAGGTGATTGGGATCGATTTCTCGCGGAGCTTCATCGCGGCGGCGGAGGAGCTGCGGGCGCGCGGCGAGCGGGCGTATGCGCGTAGGGATGAAGGGGAACTGACGACGCCGTTGGTGGCGCGGGTTCCAGCGGAAATCGAGCGGCGGCGGGTGCGCTTCGAAGTGGGCGATGCGGAGGCGTTGCGCGAGGACCTGGGGGAATTCGACGTGGTGCTGATGGCCAATTTGATCGACCGGCTCCGTTATCCCGCGGCGTGTCTGGCGCGGCTGCCCGGGCTGGTCCGAGCGGGCGGGCAGTTGGTTATCACCTCGCCGTACACTTGGCTGACGGAGCACACGCCGCGCGCGCACTGGCTGGGTGGCTTTGAGCGGAGCGGTCGGCGGTGCTCCACGCTGGATGGGTTGAGCGCGGCGCTGGGCGCGTCATTTGAGCTGCGGACGACGCGAGAGCTGCCGTTCCTCATTCGGGAGCATGCGCGGAAGTTTCAATGGAGCGTGGCTCAGGCGAGCCTCTGGCGAAGGAGGGGGCGATGACGAATTGGGAGGCACAATATCAGGCGCGCGACACACCCTGGGACAAGGGAGCGCCTTGCCCGGGGTTGGTCGATTATCTCGCGAGCGCGGGCTCGCTCGGGCGGGTGCTGGTGCCGGGGTGCGGGCTCGGGCACGACGTGCGGGCGCTGGCCGCGCACGCGAAGGAAGTGGTCGGGCTCGACCTCGCGCCATCGGCCATCGCGGCGGCACGGGGGTTTTCCAAAGTTGGCACGGAGCGCTATGAAGCCGGCGATCTTTTTGCGCTGCCGGAGGATGGGCGCGGGAGCTTCGACATGGTGTGGGAGCATACCTGCTTTTGCGCCATCGATCCGGCGCGGCGGCCGGATTATGTCGCGGCGGTGGCGGGCGCGCTGCGCGCTGGCGGGGAGTTGCTGGCGATCTTCTATCTTGATCCGGGACAGCCGAGTCCGGCGGACGGGCCGCCGTTTGAGACCTCCTTGCAAGAACTCGATGGGCTGTTTGGCGTAGCTTTCGAGTTGCAGCGGGAATGGGCGCCGTCGTGCGCGTATCCCGGCCGCGAGGGGCGCGAATGGATGCGTCTTCTGCGCAAGCGCGGCGGGTGAGGCAGGGCTTTAGACCGGGATGAGGAGTTCGTGGGAGAGAACGCTCAGGCAGTAGATGGCGGCGGTTTCCGTCCGCAGGATGATTGGGCCAAGAGTGACTGGGCGGCAGCCGTGGGAGAGGGCGAGCGAGATTTCGGCGGGAGTGAAGTCGCCTTCCGGGCCGACGAGGATGAGGACGCGAGCAGGCTTTTGCGGGGTCTCGGCGAGGATGCGTTTCAGCGGTTGCGCGCCGGGCTGGAGCGAGGCGATGAGCATGAGATCGAAGCGCTCGGCGGCGGCGAAGAATTCCCTGGGCGAGCGCGGGCGCGGCACGGTGGGGAGCCAGTTTTGGCCGCACTGCTTGGCGGCTTCGATGGCGACGCGCTGCCATTTCTGCGCTTTGCGCTCGCCTTCCTCAGGGGCGGCATGGACCACCGTGCGCTCGGAAAGCAGCGGCGCGATGCAGACGGCGCCCAGCTCGGTCGCCTTCTCGACGATGAGGTCCATGTTTTTCCCCTTGGGCACGGCTTGGGCGAGCGTGATGGCGCAGGCGAGCGGCGCGGTCTGGCTGCTTTGGATGAGCCGCAAGGAAGCGCCGGCCTTGTCGAGGCGCACAATTTCGGCGGTGGCCTCAGCGCCGGCACCGTTGAAGACGACGACGCGATCCATCAGGCCAAGGCGAAGGACTTCCGTGGCGTGATGGGTCTCAGCCGGATCGAGCGCGAGGCGGTCCGGGCGCCACGCGGCAGGAGGGATGTAGAAGCGGTGCATGGACGGGAGGCTACACGAGGAACATGGCGACGCCTGCCGCAAACATGGCGACGATGGTGAAACCGACGACCGCGCGGCTCAGGCCGGAACTCGGCTGGCCGCACATGACCTTGCGATCCGAGGCGACAAGCCAGAGCGCGACGAGGAGGAAGGGAGCGAGCAGCCCATTGATGACCGCGGACCAGTAGAGCGCCTTGACCGGGTTGACGCCGACAAAGTTGAGCACGATGCCAAGGACGCTCGCGCCGATGACGATGGCGTAGAAAAGGCGCGCCTTGGAGTAGCTGCGGTCGAGTCCCTGCCGCCAGCCAAAGGCTTCCGCGAATGCGTAGGCCGCGGAGCCGGTCAGGGTGGGGATGGCGAGAAAGCCGACGCCGATGAGGCCGACGGTGTAGAGCAGCGTGGCGAAGGAGCCGGCCAGCGGGCGCAAGGCTTCGGCAGCCTGTTTGGAGGTTTCAATCTGGGTGATGCCGTGCTGATGCAAAGTGAGCGCGGTCGCGAGGATGATGAAAAACATGACGAGATTGGAGAAGAAGGTGCCGACGCCAACATCGAGTTTGCGGGTGCGGATTTCCCGCGGGGTGGCGCCCTGGCGTTGCTTGACCATGCGGCGGCCCATGGCTTTTTCCTCCTCCACTTCCTGCGAGGCCTGCCAGTAGAAAAGATACGGGCTGATGGTGGTTCCCAGGATGGCGACAATCGTGCCCCAAGCTTCCCTGGGCAGCGGCCACGCGGGGATGAAAGTGTCGTGCAATACGGCGCCCCAATCCGGTCGGATGATGAAAGCGGCGAAGACGTAGGCGAATAGCGAGAGGGCGAGCCACTTCAGCACGCTGGCGATTTGATGATAGCGAAACCAAACGGTGGCAAAGGCGATCACCGCACCGAACAGGATGACGTAGAGATGGGAATTGAGGCCGCTGAGCATTTCCGCGGCATCGGCCATGCCGGCGAGGTCGGCGGCGACGTTGATGGTGTTGGCGGCGAGCAGCGCCAGGGCGAAGAGGATGATGAGCCAGCGCGGAAATTTGTGGTGAAAGGCGCCGGAGAGGCCTTTGCCGGTACACATGCCGACGCGGGCGCACATCATCTGCACGGCAGCCATGAGCGGCCAAGTGAGGAAAGCAGTCCAGAGGAGCGAGGTGCCGAGTTGCGCGCCGGCGATGGAATAAGTGGCAACGCCGGAGGGGTCGTCATCGGCGGCGCCGGTGATGAGGCCGGGGCCGAGCGCGGAGAAAAAGCGCGCGATGAGATTGCGCGGCGGGTGTGGCGGAGTGGCGGGAGCTTGAAGATCGGGAATGGGGTCCATGTGGGCGGGATGGGAGTTCCACAGAGAAACCCTGAGGAGCGCCGTCTCCTAGCACCTGAACGCGTGCTTGTCTCGCAAAAGCGGGCGAGCCGGCAGCCGCACAGGCTTCCGTGCCTGTTCAGTCGCGGGAGCCGTGGCGGACTCAGAAATTTGGGCCACGGATGGAACACGGATGGAAGGGGAAGGATGCGCAGGAGTGCTGAACGGTGCGAAGCGGGCGGGGGAGTGTCTACGAGAGAGGGTGAAGCTGACTCGCGGGCCTGTGTTCAATCTGTGTTCAATCTGTGTTTGATCCGTGGCGGAATCGGAAATGTGGGCCACCGATGGAACACGGATGGACACGGATGGACACGGATGGACACGGATGGACACGGATGGAACACGGATGGAACACGGATGGAAGGGGAAGATGCGGGGGAGGGCTGAATGGTGCGATGCGGGCGGGGGAGGGTCCACCGAAGGAGGAAGGTGTGACTGACTCGCGTCTGCGGAATTGGCGCGTGTCTTCGGTCCGCAGCCCTAAAATCCGCGCTCCAGGCTGCGCTAAAAGACGAGGCGTTTGAATTGCACGGCCGCCCGCCCGAAGTTGATGAGGAGCCCGACCTTCATCCCTGTGGCTTTCAGTTCGTTCAGCAGCTGTGCTTCGTCTGCCGAGCAGTATTCCCGAGCCACTTTGATTTCAACGATCACCACGTCATTGACCAGTGCATCAGCAATATACTCGCCGACGATCACTCCCTTGTATTTCACGACAATGGGCTTCTCGAGATCGACTCGCAGGCTACGACGAAGCAATTCGGCCTGGAGTGAGCGCTGATAGACCCTCTCCAGAAATCCATAGCCGAGCACCCGATGCACCTCGAACGCGGCGCCAATGATTTGCTCGGTGATGGCGTGGTGCAGCAGCTTCGCCAGCGGCTCCTTCTGATGCTCCGCAGCCGGTGTGGGTTCCATTTCGCTACGACTCCGGCCGGAGGCGGATTTTGAGCTGGCGCGAGAGCATCCAGCGGACGGCGAACATATCGAGGGTGGCCTTGAGGGCGCGATTGCCGAAGCCGTATTTACTGATGCCAGCGATACGGGGGCGATGGTGAACGGGTAACTCGGAAAGGCGGTAACCCATCCCTTTGACCAAGGCCGGGATGAAGCGGTGCATGCCGTAGAATGGGACGAGCGCTTCGCGGCACTCGCGCCGCATGACCTTGAGAGTGCAGCCGGTGTCGCGCACGCCGTCGCGGGTAAATCGGCTGCGCACGAAATTGGCGAAGCGGCTGGTGAGGCGTTTGGAAAGGGTGTCTTTGCGGCTGGCGCGGTAACCGCAAACGAGGTCCACTCCGCGGTCGAGTTCGGCGAGAAGCTTGGGAATATCGGCGGGGTCGTTTTGCAGGTCGCCATCGAGCAGCGCGATGACTTCGCCACGGGCGGCATGGAGGCCCGCGTACATGGCGGCGCTTTGCCCAGTGTTGCGGACGAATTCGAGCACGCGCACACCAGGCCGGCGCTGGATGCGCGCGAGGGTGCCGTCGCTGGAGCCATCATCGACAAAGACAATCTCGTGCTCGATTCCGGCGAGGGCGGTGTCGAGTTCGGCCTGGAGGCGGGCGATGTTGTCCTCTTCGTTGTACAGCGGGATGACGACCGAAAGCATGGACGGGCGAGTGGAAGGGAACGCGCCGGGGATGTCGAGTGAGCAATGGCATCGGCGGGCCGACTGAGATGCGCCAGGGCGGCGGAGCCAAATCGGGATGGGAGCTGACGCCCCGGCCGGGGCTGCGTTTTCGGTTCGCTTCATCCGGTGGTTGGCACCACCGGCTCGTTTCTGCCGTTCTTCCGGGACCAGGAAGGCGGCACTTTTTATCAGAGGGCTCTGACATGGCGTGTTGAGACTCCTGCCTGCAGACAATCGGGACCGGATACGAGCACGAGCACGATTACGAGCAGGAGCATGATCACGACGGAAGAGTGTGCTCTCCCGGCACAAGGAGGGTGAAGCCGGCCATCCGGCGGAGGGCTTGCCGGCGCTGGCGGGAGAGAAAAAGCCAGAGGAGCTTCAGACGCCACGAGAGCGGGCAGGGGCGCTTTTGGCGGTCTGCTTCGTCGGCAAAAAAGCAGAACTCCTTCACGATCCATCGGTGCTCACGAAAGAATTCCTCCCAATCGGGCGGCCGAAAAAGAAAGGGTGCGTTCGGCAATTGGCGGCTGATCCGGCGCTGGCGCGACTGGCGGAGCGCCCCCGCCGCGATGTAGTCGAGCACCCATTCGCGAAACGGTCGTGGCTGCCGCAAGTCGTCCGCTAGCGAACCCACTTCGTCGTTGCTCAAGTACGGCGTCACGCCTTCGGTGAGGATGAGCACGCGGCTCGCATCTGCGCCGATCCTGGCGAAAAGCTCCCGGCGCGCAGGACGGTCGCTCAGGTCCAGACCGATGCGCTCGAGCCGGCACACGGGCGCTGCTCCACCGAGCTGCTCTTCTTTGTGGGCGAGAAGGTGCGGGTAATCGACCTCGATCCAGCGGAGCGCCGTCGGCAGCGTCATGCGATACGGCCGCGTGTCCAGGCCGGCGCCGAGGTTCAAGACCGTGTCCACGCCGCGCGCAATCGCCTCGGAAAGCAAGCGGTCGATGATGCAGGTGCGGAGGACCACGGCCCACTCGACGAGGTGACCTCCTTTTATCCCGGCGGCGATGCGGCGCCCGCGATCTCCAGCGAGCCGCTCGGCCAGCGGGTCGCGAAAAAGCGCGTCCGGCCGCTCATGCTCGCGCGCCCGGTACACGGCCACCCAGAGCGCCGTATCCGACACGTCGCGAACGGCGCTCTCCGTCATTTGGCGAGAGCCGCCGGGGTGGGCAGCGGGGAACGATCCGGGGGAGCGCGCCGGTGAGCTGGGCGCGAAGTGACGGCGCGGAAGCGGCTCTCGTAATCGGCCTGATTGGTCCCCATCCAGCGGTCCCACAGATTGAAGTAGAGCCCGTAGTTGCCGCGCAACGTCTCATGGTGCATCACGTGATTGGTTGGCGTATTCAAGATGCGGCCCAGGAAGGAATCCATGAGCCAGCGTGGGTGAAATTCGTACCCGGTATGGCCGAGGATATTGAAGGTAATTTGCCAGCCCATGAAGATGGCGAAGGCCAGCGGGTGCATGGGGATGAGCACGATGGCCAGGGGAAAGATGGCCGCTTCCACCACCGCTTCCAGCGGCGCAAAAGCGTAAGCCGCCCATGGCGTGGGATTTCGCGAAAGGTGATGCACCCGGTGAAAGTGTCGAAACAGTCGGCGGTGGTGCATCAGCCGGTGGGTCCAGTAGAAGTAGGCGTCGTGCAGCAGGATTGCCGCGGCGACACTGAGCAAGAGGCCACCCCAGCCGTGTTTGAGCAGCGGATGATAGAGCTGCGTACCGCCCGCCCTGGCGAGTTGGAACGTACCCGCCCCGACGGCGCCAAAGACGAGCAGCGTCAGCGCGGAGTAACGAATCTCCCGCCAGACTTCGGAAGAGTGGGGCAAAGTCGCGATGATCTTCCGGTGGAACCAACGCCGTCGAAAGAGAAGATAGGCCAGCAGCCACGCCACTCCTGCCAGCATGACATAGCGCGAACCGACCGCCGCCGCCGTCGCCAGCGCCGTTTTTACAAAGTTGAGGAAATGATGGGTGAGAGGCGCCATTAGTCCGGCAGCAGGGTGCTGGGAGGGAGGGATCGCGTGTTTCAGGCAGTGCGCAGTGTCCCCTCGGAGAGAATCCGGGCGCGCAAACCGCCACGGCCGGTCAGCGCCTGCTCAGCGCCAGGTCCAAAGGCGGTGTCCATCCAATAACAAGGCGCGCACTCCTGCGTGCCGGCAAAGCGGACGCCCTCCAACTCGAACTCCTGCCCGATCAGCGCGGGCAGATCGAGGCCTTCGGTGATGACGTTGCGGCGCAGGACGGACGGCGGCCGATTCCAAACGGCGAGCTGGCCGCAGAGTTCCTGGAAGACTTCCCAACTGAAAAAGGTGACCTGGCCCTTGTAGTTCGCTTTGAAGTCAAGGAAGCGGTCGCCTTCCAAGCCGCGCCCCGCCAGGCAGCGCACGGAGGCGACTTCCTCCATCGCATGGGTGGAAGGGGCGCGCCCGTGATGACCGAAGAAATTGTGGCCGGGCGAGAGATAAAGGTGGTGAATCCGCGGCATCTGCAAGAGAGACAAGAGCCGCCTCTGCGACGGCGCTCTTAATAAGACATGCTTCGCGCCGCCTCGCAATCGCCCGCGCCGGCGCCTGGGCTGATCCAAGGCGATCCGAAGGCAGAGCTGGGTGAGAGAGAAGTGATTCGCGCGGGGGTTGCCGAGGGCGCCAAGGAGAAGGCCGGGGCTGACCGCAAGGAGTGCTTCGCGTTGCTGCTGGCGGGCGGGTCGTCGCGGCGCATGGGGCGAGACAAGGCGGAACTGCTGGTGGGTGGCGAGCCGCTTTGGCAGAGGCAGGTGCAGACTTTGCGCGACGCGGGGGCGGGGAGGATCGGCATCGCCCGAGGGAGAAGGGAGCGGTGTGCGGGGGAGGGGCTGATCGCCGTGGCGGACGCGGCGGAGGGGTGTGGCCCGCTGGGTGGATTGGTGGGCGGATGGCGTGCGGCGGGTGAGTGCGCGCTCCTGGTGCTGGCGGTCGATTTGCCGCTGATGTCGGCGGATTTCCTGAAGGGAATGCTCGCTACCTGGAAGAGGAGCGGCGCAGGAGTGGTGCCCGTGCTGGATGGCCGATTCGAACCGCTCGCCGCACTTTACCCGCCCGCCTGCCGGCCCTCCGCCGAAGCGGCGCTGTCAAATGGAGCCTGGTCGATGCAGGCGCTGGTGCGGTGCTGGGTGGAGGCGGACCTGGTGAGAACCTGTGAGGTCAGTGAAGCCGAGCGCGGTTTCTTCGCGAACGCGAATTCACCGGAAGAGTGGGCGGCCATCGAGGCGCGGGTAGGTTAATCAAATCCCCGGCCGGTGAGATACGAGACAGACAATTAGTTTGAATGGTACGGCAGGGTTAGCCTAAAAGGAAAATAGCTACGTTGAAGCCTAATTGCCGGCGGGAGTAGCGGGGGCGGCGGTGACGGGGCTGGCTGGAATGTGGATGTTTTCGGGCGGATCGGGGTGGGATGGGTCGAACGCGGCGGTGTCTTTGGTCAGGTGCGGAGCGAGAGCTGGCACGCTGGTCTTGATGCCTTCGACGACGCAGCGTGCCAGTTCGTAAGCGCCGTAGTTATTGTGATGGGTGTTATCTTTCAGCTCTTTGTCCTGACCGGGGAAGGTTCCGGCGGGGTAGAAGACAAAGGCTTGCGTGCTCTTTTCCGGTCCGAGCGCGGAGTAGAACTTGATGCTCATGGCGTTCAGATCGATCACCGGCACCTTCTCCTCGGTGCCGACCTGCCGCACGGCCTCGGCGTAAGCGGCGAGGGAGGGTTGGAATTGTTCCCCTTCCCAATGACGCCGCTCCATGGAGGTGATTAAGACGGGGAGACCGCCTCCCTTGCGCGCCGCCGCAACGTAGCGCTGCAAGTTAGCTTTATAGGTGGTGAAGGGGCCAGCGCCCGGTGTTTTGTCCCTTTGATCATTGTGCCCGAATTGAATGAACAAGTAGTCGCCCTTCTTCAGCATACTAAGGATCTTCTCGAGCCGTCTTTGATGCTCGAAGGAGCCGAGGGCAAGCCCGGACTCCGCTTGATTGGAGACGGCGATTCCCTGCTGAAAAAAGCGCGGCAGCATTTGCCCCCAGCCGGCCCACGGTTCGTGGACCTGATCCGTGACCGTGGAGTCGCCCGCCAGGAAAATGGTGACCGCATCTGGGGCGGGTTTGATCTCCAGCGACGCCACACCGGGATGCGCGCCGTTGAACTCCAACGTGAGGCGGTCATCCCAATCGGGCGCAACCGGCGGTCCTTTTTCGCGGTCGTTCAGCATGACTGCGCCTCCGGTGCTGATGAGCGGCCGTCGGACGTTCACGGTGAAAGTGCGGGTCTCAAAGCGGCCGGGAGCGGTTTCCACCTTCTCCAGCATCAGGCGGCGCGACTCCGCCTTCACCGTTGTTGAGGTGGGGCGCTTTGCATCACCGCAGCGCATGGTGACGTCGTAATTACCTTCGGCCAGATCGACCGCGAACACGCGCGGCTGATCCGGCGCACCTCCCATGCTCTCCAGAAAGCCAAAGCCTCGCTTGGGATCATAGGCCGCTCCTGGTGGGACCTGCACCGCGCCGGGTTGCGCCGAGCCTGAGCCGAAGTCGAACTTCAGGTCGCCAGCTTGTGCGGTGACGCAGGCCACAAAGAGATGGAAGCTCGTCAGCAGCCACGGCGGCACACGTTTGCGAGGGCGGATGCGCATGGGAGTGATGGTGTTTTCTCTGGTCGTATCCCGAGGAAGGCGATTCGGCGAAGTGAGTCGCCAGAGCCGGCCAGTGGACCGGGTCGGATTAATCAAACTTCAACGCGCACGGCAACGGTAAACCGCACACGCTGAGCGGATTGGGCTGCGGGAACAGAGGCAGACCGCGGAAGGCCAGCAATTGTGAGGCTGGAAGATGCGTGCCGATTGGACATGGCGGGCCGCCATGCTACGCTCCGGCGCTTCCATGATTTTGAACCACTTTTTCCGCATCGCAGGCGCTGTCTTTATGGGGATTGGCGGCGGGTTGCTGGCGGCGAACGCGCAGGTGCCGGAGGAGCGGACGGGCCCGCGGCTGGTCGTGCCGTCGAGTGGAGCGGCGGATTGCAACGCGCAAGTGCTCGAGGCGGTCCGCACCATGCCACAAGCCGGAGATTACCGGACGACAAAGGAGTCGTTTGACGGGTTGCGGCGCGCGATTTCGCTGAAAGGGCTTTCGCTCGCGATCAATCCCGAGGCGGCGCGGCCGAGCTTCTGTTCTGGCGCGACCTATCTGGTCTTTGTCCGGGCGCTTGACCAGTTGGCCAGGCAGGGGGCGTTGTCGCTGGATCAGGCGACCCTCTCCGCGCTGCTGGTCGCTGGCCAGCGCGATGGGCAGGGCGTCTGGGGACGCTGGAATGCCAATGGGCCGGGGACTGCCCGGCTCTTTGCGGAATTGCAGCTCGGCCAGAATTTCACGGATTTCGCGGCCGCGCGGCCTGGGGATTTCATGAAGATTTTTTGGACGAATGAAATTGGGAAGAAGGAGCACGGGCACTCGGTGGTCTTCCTCAGTACGCATAAGGTGGGGACGCAGGAGTTCGTCCGCTTTTGGTCGAGCAACATGCCGAGCGCGGCGGGCGATCTCTCCGGGTACGGAGAAAAGCTGGTCTCGCGGGCCAAGATGGCGCGGGTTATCTTTTCGCGGCTCGAAAAGCCGGCGAACCTGGCGCAGATTCGGACGGCGCCGCCGGTGGATGGATTTCTCGCGGGGCTGCTCAAGCGCAGCGTGGAGATGGAGGAGGTGCGGCGGATGTGCGGGCTGTAGGAGAGGGAGAGGCGGGATGTCCAGATGGGCGCATCGTAATCGTGCTCGTGCTCGATCCTGAGTACGGGTACGAGTACCAAAAATCAAAAGAACGGTAAGAAGCTCTCCTCAGAACTTGTTTTTTTGTTAAGGGTCACCTGTTCAGGTGTGCTGATTCGATTCCTGCCGCTCTCGTCAAAATGTCAAAACTCCTCCCGCCTTGAAAGGTGTCGCGACTATTTCAGTCATCATCCCGGTGTGGCGTGATGCAGATTCAGCGGTCGGCCTGACCGCGGAATTGCTGACCGTCAAATGGGTGCGCGAGGTCATCGTCGCCGGCGCGGGGATGGATGAAGAAACGGTGCAAGCGCTTGTCGATCTAGGCGCGCGTTGCGTCATCTCGGCGCATCCCAACCGTGGTCACCAGATGGATCTGGGGGCGGAGGAGGTGAATGGCGAGTGGCTGCTCTTTCAGCATGCTGATACTGAATTGACCGCCGCTCATCTCCATGTTTTGGCGGGCTTGGACACGGATTGCGTCGGCGGCGCATTTTATCGCCGCTTCGACGAGCGACATCCCACGCTGCGCTGGCTGGAGCCGGTGGAGCGCTGGCACAACCGAAACTTTGGCGCACTCTATGGAGATCAGTCGATCTTTGTGCGACGCGAGGTGTTCGCGCGGCTGGGTGGTTTTCGCGGGTTGCCGCTCATGGAGGATGTGGATTTCTCCCTGCGTCTACGGCGGGCCGGAAAGGTCGCGCTGCTGGATCCCCCCATAGCCTCTTCTCCACGCCGGCATCTGGCGCGCGGCCCGTGGCGAACGACTTTCAGGAACGCAACCCTGCTGGCCCTGTTTCATCTGGGCGTGTCCCCTCGGCGGCTGCACCGGTGGTATTACCCCGAGGCCGCTGCATCTGAACGCGCTGACGGAGCGCACCCTCTTCCTGAAGCAGTCCACTCGAGCGGCTGCGCCGTGGAGGTGGATTCGGCACTGATACCCGGCACCAAGCCATCATGATCGTGACTACCAAACTAACCACCCGTCAAAAGTGGGACGCGCGCTGGGCGGCCTTCCGCCAGCCTGTGCATGAGGAAAAAGCCGCCATTCTGCGCCAGCGCTGGAATGAGCTGCCGGTCGAACTTCGCACGCCGAATCAAATCTCCGGGCGGCATCTCACGCACTGCGGCTTCACGCTTGGCGCGAGTTATTGCTCGTTCCACTGCACGCACTGCTACCTGCCGAAAAACGCGAACGAAGTGCCGCTGCCCTCACTCGCGCAAATGAAAGAGCAGATCGACGCGAACCGCCGGTTGCAAGGGCCGGGCGGCGGATTGCAAATCACCGGCGGCGATGTGGCCGATGCCTACTGGCGCTCGGGCCGGCAGGATGAACTCGTGGAGATCGTGCGCTACGCCTACGCGACCGGTCTCGTGCCGATGCTGATGACGCATGGCCAGACGCTCATTGAGCATCCCGAGTTTCTGGAGCGGCTCGTGGTGGAAGGCGGATTGCGGCAGGTCTCTGTGCACATCGACGTGACGCAGGCCGGGCGGCACGGCTACCCGATTGGCCGGATCCAAAACGAAGCTGACCTGCATCCCGTGCGTGAAGCTTTTACGCAGCTGGGCTGGCAGGTCCGGCGCAAAACCGGCGTGGCGCTGGAGTTCGCGCTCAGCTTTACCGTCACGCGCAAGAATATCGGCGACGTGCCCGACGTCATCCGCTGGTATCTGGCCGACCCGGAGCGCACGCAGCTCTGGCGCATGCTGAGCTTTCAGCCCGAGGCCGACACGGGCCGCACCATTTTTTCCAAAGAGCCAATCACCCCCGCACTCGTGTGGGAAAAGATTTGCGAAGGCACCGGCTTTCCGCTCAGGCGCGACGCGAGCATCTTCGGGCATCCTGATTGCAACAGCTGGGCCTCGCTGCTCGTCGCGCAGGATTCCGGCGAGATCTACCCGCCGCTGCCGGACGACCCGAAATGGGATCAGGTTTTCGGGCGCGTGCTCGAGCGCATCGGCGGCATCTCACTCGTGACGGACGATGCGGGCACCGCCCCCTATCGTCTCGCCGGCGCGCTCACCCAGAACCCGCTGCTCGCCGCTCGACTCCTCACTCATCTGGTGCTTTTCGTCTTCATGGGGAGAATGCCGCGCTCCGTTTTCCGCTCGCTGCTGCGCGGCCATGTTCACACCGTGGGTGTCGGAATGCACAACTTTATGGACGCCGCCGTGACCGCGACCGCGCCGCACGATCCGGTAATCAAAGCGCGGCTCGACTCCTGCGTTTTCAAAGGCGCGGTGAAGCAGGATGGCGAGTGGGTCGCCGTGCCAATGTGCCAGATGAATCAGGAGAGCTGGGGCAAAGTGTACGAGGAACGCCTGTCCGATCCTGCGCTCCACGCCGAGCCGCAAGTCGCTACCGCCGCATCCAATCTCACCATTGAACCGTTTACCTCAGCATCCCAAAGCCATGAATCCATCCGCTCTGCCTGTTGAGGCCGCTGTCAAAGAACGCTACGCCGCGGGCGCGCAAGCGCCAGGAAGCCGCGCTCTGCTGCCCGGTCGATTACGATCCGCAATATCTAAAGGTCATCCCGCAGGAAGTCATCGAACGCGACTACGGCTGCGGCGATCCGAGCCAGCACGTGCGCCGCGGCGAGACGGTGCTCGATCTCGGCAGCGGCACGGGAAAAATCTGCTTCATCGCTTCGCAGGTCGTTGGGCCGGAAGGCCGCGTCATCGGCGTGGATATGACGGATGCGATGCTCGACGTGGCGCGGCGCAATGCCCCGCTCGTCGCGGAACGGATCGGCTACGCCAACGTGGAATTTCGCAAAGGCCGCATCCAGGATCTCGCGCTCGATCTGGAGAAGCTGGACGCCGAACTTCACTCGCGCCCCATCGCCAGCGCGGACGCCTTTCTCGCCGCCGAAGATCTCGCCCAGGAACTGCGCGTGAAGCACCCACTCGTGGCCACGGAATCCATCGATGTCGTCGTCTCGAACTGCGTGCTCAATCTGGTCGAACCACGCGCCAAGCGGCAACTCTTCGAGGAGATTTTCCGCGTCCTCCGACTCGGTGGGCGCGCGGTGATCTCGGATATTGTTGCGGACGAGGAAGTGCCCGAGGAATTGCAGGACGATGCGGAACTCTGGTGCGGTTGCATTTCCGGCGCGCTGACCGAGCAGGGCTTTCTGGCCGCCTTTGAAGAGGCCGGCTTTTACGGCATCCAGATCGTTAAACGCGACGCCGCGCCGTGGCGGACGGTGCAAGGCATTGAATTTCGCTCCGTGACGGTGGAGGCCTGGAAAGGCAAGCAGGGCCCTTGCTTGGAGCGCCAGCAGGCGGTGATCTACAAAGGACCCTTCAAGCAGGTGCTCGATGACGACGACCACCTGCTCGTGCGCGGCCAGCGCCACGCGGTTTGCGACAAGACCTTCCAGCTTTTGCAAAAGGCGCCGTATCGGGAGCACTTCGAGTTCATCGAGCCGCTCACGCCCGTGCCGCCGGAAAGCACGCGGCCGTTCGACTGCGCCCGTCCCACGCTGCGCCATCCGCGCGAGACAAAGGGCCAGGAGTACGACGCCACCAGCGCAGGCGCATCGTGCTGCGGCACCGATGGTGGAAGTTGCTGCTGAGGTTTTAAAGCATTGAATCTTTTCGACACAACGCTCTCCGGTCACCGACTCGCCTTGCGGCGCGCGCGCCCGGAGATTTTGCAGCTCAACGTCGGCAAGCTGTGCAATCTCACGTGCTCGCATTGCCATGTGAACGCGGGGCCGAAGCGCAAGGAAATCATCACGCGCGCTACGCTGGACCGCGTGCTCGATTGGTTCGCGGCGACCGACCTTCCGACGCTCGACCTCACTGGCGGCGCGCCGGAAATGATCCCGGATTTTCGCCATGCCATCCTGCGCGTCCGTGGAATGACGCCGCACCGACGGATCATCGACCGCTGCAATCTCACCATCCTGCTCGAGCCGGGCTGCGATGGACTTGCGGAATTTCTCGCGGAAAACGAAGTGGAGATCGTCGCCTCGATGCCGTGCTATTCGCCGGAAAACGTCAATGCGCAACGGGGCGAGGGCGTCTTCGATGCGAGCATCACCGCGCTGCAACTGCTCAATCGGCTCGGCTACGGCAAGCGCCCGGAATTGCCGCTGCACCTTGTTTACAATCCCAACGGCGCAAACCTGCCCGGCCCGCAGGCCGAACTCGAAGCCGACTACAAACGCGAGCTTTCCGAGCACTTCGGCATCGTCTTCAATCGCGCTCTACACGATCACGAACCTGCCCGTCTCGCGCTTTGCGAGCTGGCTGCGGCACGAGGGAAAATATGAGGAGTATCTGGCTATGCTCATCGATGCGTTCAATCCGGCGACCGTGGACGGCTTGATGTGCCGCAACACGATCAACGTGAGCTGGGAGGGCGAGGCGCACGATTGTGATTTCAATCAGATGCTGCGGCTGCCCCTGGCCGGCAACGGCCGCAACTACGTCTGGGATCTCGATCCGCACACACTGGCGGGACGGCGAGATCGCGACCGGCAACCATTGCTTCGGCTGCACCGCCGGGGCGGGATCGAGCTGCGGCGGCGCGCTGACCATGCAAAGTCTCCGTCATCATTCCGGCCTTCAACGAGGCGGGCGAGTTGCCTGCAACGCTCGCCGCCTTGCGTGGGCAGGAAGCATTACTGGAGGTGATCGTCGTCGATGCAGGGAGCACGGATCCCACCGCGCTCGTCGCGTGCGAGGCGGGCGCAAACTTCGTCCGCAGTTCGCGGCGGCAGCGGGCGGCGCAGATGAATCTCGGCGCGCGCGGCGGCCCGCGGAGACGCTTTGCTCTTTCTGCACGCCGACACGCGGCTCGCGCCGAGCGCGTTGCGTGCGCTGCAGGCAGCCCTGAGACACGAGGAAGTGGTGGGCGGCGGCTTCGCGCGGCGCTACGATTCGGCATCGCCCTTTCTCCGCGCGACCTGCGCGCTGGCCGAGGCGCGTACCCGGTTTTGCGGCTGGTTTCTCGGCGATCAGGCGATCTTTGTGCGCCGCACCGTTTTCGCGGCGCTCGGCGGATTTTCTGCGTGGGATGTCTTTGAAGACCTCGACTTTTCGCGCCGCCTGGCGCGGGTTGGGCGAGTCGTCACGCTGCGTCCGCCGGTGGTCTCCTCCGCGCGCCGCTTCACACCGGTGCGGCGGGTCGGACGTGGCGCGACTTCGCATTGACGGTGCGCTATCTCGCGAGTGCGCGGCAGGGAGAAAATGTCCCAAGCGGCAGCCTGTGCTCTGAGCGATGAGCGAGTCGCTTTACAATGTGGTCGTCATCGGCGCCGGCACCGCGGGCCTCGTCACCGCCGCCGCCACGGCCGGGCTCGGCGGGCGGGTCGCCCTGATCGAACGGGGGCACATGGGCGGCGATTGCCTCAATTTCGGCTGCGTGCCGAGCAAGGCGCTCATCGCTTCCGCGCGGCTCGCGGACCGCATCCGCCACGCCGACCGCTGGGGTCTCGAAGCGTCCGAGCCTGCGTTTGCCTTCGAGAAAGTTATCGCACGAATGCGCGCGCGGCGGGCGCAAATCGCGCCGAACGATTCGCAGGAGCGGTTTGAAAAACTCGGCGTCGAGGTCGTCCGCGGCGAAGCAACGTTCGTCTCACCGCATGAGGTCGCGGTCGATGGCCGCACGTTGCGCGCGAAGAATTTTGTCATCGCCACCGGCACCCGTGCCACCGTGCCGAAGATCGACGGTTTGGAGAGCGTGCCGTACTTCACCAACGAAACGATCTTCGACCGGCTGGAGACACGCCCCGACTCGCTTCTCGTGCTTGGCGGTGGGGCGATCGGCTGCGAACTGGCGCAGGCATTTGCGCGCCTCGGCGTGAAAGTGACGCTCGTGCAGCAGGGCCCGCGCCTGCTGCCGAAGGAGGATGCCGAAGCTTCGGCGCTGGTTGGTAAGGTGCTCGCGGCGGATGGCGTGACCTGTTTCCTCGATGCGAAATCCGAGCGTGTGCGGCAGGAAGCCGGCGAGATCATCTTGTCGGTTCGACGCGGTGAAACTGTGACCGAACTGCGTGCCACCGCGCTGCTGCTCGCGGCTGGGCGCACGCCAAACACCGACGCGCTGAACCTTGACGCCGCCGGTGTCCGCGCCAACAAGCAGGGCGTGGAAGTGAACGAACGCCTGCAAACTTCGCAGCCGCACATCTTCGCCGCCGGCGACATTGCGGGGCCCTACCAGTTCACGCATATGGCCGACTACCAGGCACGGATCGTCGCTCGCAACATCCTCGTCCCGTTCGGATTCCTGCAATCGAAGACGGACTATTCTGTCGTCCCGTGGTGCACCTATCTCGACCCGGAAATGGCGCGCGTCGGGCTCGAACGAAGACGAGGCTAAAAAGCGCGGCGTGGCCTACGATGTCTACACGCTTCCGCTCGCGGAGGTTGATCGCGCGGTGGTGGAAGACGAGACCGCCGGCTTCGTGAACGTGCTGACTGTGCGCGGGAAAGATCGCATTCTCGGTGTCACGCTGGTGGCGGCCCATGCTGGCGATCTCATTCACGAGTTCGTCCTCGCGATGCGCTGCGGGATCGGGCTCAGCAAAATTTCGGGGACGATCCATGCGTATCCCACCTTCGCCGAACTCGCGCGCAAGAGCGGCGACGCTTTCCAAAAATCCCGCCTGACGCCGGCCGCCAAAAAGGTCTTCGCGTGGCTCTACGAAAGGAGCCGCCGATCATGAGCGGGGAGAGATCATTCTGGTCCAGCTACGGAAAGTGGCTGCTGCTCGTGCTGGCGCTCATCGCCATCGGCGCGGCGTGGCATTTCCTGCCGGTGAAAGACTGGATCGAGGCGTTCAATGGCTGGGTCGAGCAGCGCGGCGTCTGGGGCTGCATCGTCTTCATTTTGGCGTACGCTGTCGCGACGGTTTTGTTTTTTCCAGGTTCGGTGATGACCATTGGTGCAGGCCTCGCCTTCGGCTTGTGGCGCGGATTTGCCGTCGTCTCTGCTGGCGCGACGCTCGGCGCAGCGCTCGCTTTTTTGGTCGCCCGCTATTTCGTTCGCAGCCGCGTGGAAGAGGCCGCGCAGGACAATGCGAAATTTGCCGCGATGGATGAGGCCATTGGCCGGGAAGGCTGGAAAATGGTGGCTCTGCTGCGGCTGAGTCCGCTGCTCCCCTTCAATCTGAGCAATTATCTCTATGGCGTGACGAAGATCGGGTTCTGGCCGTATCTCGCAGCCAGTTGGGTCGGCATGCTGCCGGGCACTTTTCTTTACGTTTACCTGGGCGCCGCGGGCAAAGAGGCGTCGAGCGGCCACGCCGCCGGGCCGTGGAAATGGGTGCTCTTCGGCGCGGGCCTCGTCGCCACCATCGTCGTCACCCTCTGGATTTCGCGGGTCGCCAAAAAGGCCATTCCCGCACCGCAGAAAACCAGCCAGTAACCTTATGAAAACTACCCGGATTCTCACCGCGCTCGCCGGCGCTCTCTTCGTCTTCGCCCTGGGCGCACCTCGTTTGCAGGCCAAAGAAAAACCGGTGCGGGTCGATTTTCCTGCCGGCCTTCACCACGAGGCGTGGGATGCGCTTTTGAAAAAATACGTGAACGAGCGCGGACTGGTCGCTTACGAAAAGTGGAAGGCCAGCGACGTTGACCGCAAGGCGCTCGACACCTACCTCGCGCAGTTTGCCGCCAAGCCCGCGACGCCGGCCGTCGGCGACGATCTGGCCGCCTCTGGCATCAACGCCTACAACGCTTTCGCGGTTCAGACCATTCTCGCGAATTACCCCGTCGAAAGTATTTGGAATATCTCCGGCGCGTTCAGCCAGCGTTCGCACACGGTGGGCGGGGCGAAGGTGGCGCTCGATGACATCGAGAACGGTACGCTGCGTCCGGCGATTGGCTACCGTGCGCACGCGGCGCTCGTCTGCTGCGCGCGCAGTTGCCCGCCACTCCAGCGCACCGCGTACACGGCTGCGGGGCTCAACGGACAAATTGACGCCGCCTACTCCACCTGGCTCGGGCGTCAGGACCTGAACCAGTACGACCCGGCGAAGAATGCCGTGGAAATTTCGAGTATCTTCAAATGGTTCAAGGAGGACTTCGAGAAAGCCGGCGGCGTGCCGAAAATTCTCACCGAGCACGGCCCTTCGACGATGCGCTCCTTCCTCGCGAAGGGCGGCTACAAGATCGACTATCAGGCGTATCGCTGGGGGCTGAATGACCAGGGCAAACGCGGCGAGAGTTACAGCCGCACCAATCTTTATTTCGACGCACTCTTCAAGTAGCCAAATGAGTCGCTGGCGCCCGGCTAGGGGTGCGGGCGCCGCGCAAGCGCGAGGAAGCGGCGGTCGATCCAATCTTTCAACCAGAAGGCGGAGCGTCCGAACCAGTGAAAGCCGTGCCAGTGCGCCAGGCCGAGGCCGGCCCCGAGGTTTAAGATGAGCAGGCAATGACGTTGCGGGACAAAGACGCGGAGCGGCGCTCCGTCGAGGGTGGCGAGCAGGTTGTGCAAGAGCACGGGCGACTGGCGCACGGCAAAAACGCCGATTTTTTCGAGGTTATGAGTATCCATCTTTACGCAATCGCCGCCGCCGAAAATCGGCGCGCCCGAGAGCGTGCGGAGATGCGAATCCACGAGCATTTCGCCGCGTTCGCTGCATGGTAAACCCGACGCCGCGAGCAGGGCGGGCGGACCGAGGCCGGTGGCGTTGACGAGATAGTCGAAAGGGATGGAATGGCCGGATGCCAGGCGGGCGGTGCGCCCTTCGATGCACTGCACTTCGCGGCCAAGTTGCACGTCGATGTCTCGGCTGCGCAGCCAGGCATGGAGTTGCTGGCCAAGGCGCAACGGAAAGCCTTCCACGATGCGATCACCCCGCGCGAGCAGCGTAATCGCGGCCTGTTCTTCGCCAAACAGCGCGCGGAGGTTTGCGGCAATCTCGCACCCGGAGGGTCCGCCGCCAGCGACGACAACCCGCACGCTTCGCCGGTCGGCTTGCGCCTGCTCCAATTCGCGGCGCAGCCGCCAAAGTTCCCGCAGCGGCTTGACCGAAAAAACGCCGTCGTGTTGGCCAGAGATCGGCCGGGTTTCACTGCCGACATTCACCGATAGTGCCTCGAATCCAATCAACTCGCCACCGCTGAGCCGCACGCATCTTTGCGCGGCGTCGATCGCCACCACGCGATCCCGCAGGAAGTGCCCCGCGGGCAGCAGCGCGGCGATATCCACTTGATCCTGATCCGGCGAATACCGGCCGCCCAGCATTCCGGTCGCGAGTCCGGAGTACCAAAAGTTTTCGGGCGCGATAACCAGGAGTTCGACGCCGCGCCGGGTGAATTCCGCCGCATGCCGCAGCGTGTGCAGATGCGCATGACCGGCGCCGACGAGTACGACGCGACGCACGGAACCGGGAGGCGCGGCGTTCATGCGTGGGGCGGCGCGATCCCCCCGAGACCCGGGAACGCCGCGACCGCTCGTTGCCAGCTCGCTCGATCGTCCACGTCTTCCACCATTTCGGTTTCGATCCAGCGCGCGCCGACTTGGCGCAGCCTCTCCCGCGTCTGCTCGAGCACCGCACCCGTGCTCCAGGCGATGTCTTGGAAAATCCCCTTGACCGGCGCGCCGAGGCCGAGAAGGCAGTAGCCGCCGTCGCAGGCCGGCGCGAGCACCGCATCGAAGCTGGCGAACAGCTCCGCCGTCGCCTTGAGATATTCGCGGGTGAGATACGGACAATCGCCGCCGAGGAAAATTAGCGGTGAGTTTTCGCGGGAAAAATGCCGCTGGCTGGCGGCGACGAGACGCGCTCCGAGATCGCCGCTGGGCTGTGGGAAATACGCCGCTGCCTTTCCCAACCACGTCTCCATCTCCGCTTCCGCATCAGCCGGAGAGTAATGGACCTGCACGATCCAGTCCGCCGGAATCGCCGCCAACTGATGCTCGACCAGCCGCCGATACACTGCGACCGCCGCCTCATCGCCCACCTCGCGCGCCAGCCGGGTCTTCACCTCGCCCTGCCGCGGAGCTTTGAGCATGAGGGTCACCGTCGGCTTCATTTCAGCGGCGCGCGCCTGGCCTCGTCGAGCAGCTTCCCGTATTTGGAATCGTACGGATGCACCTGCTGCACGGACCTGCCGTTCGCCTCCAGCGGCCGTCCTTCATTCGCCCATTGAAAGATCGAGCCTTCGAGATTTTGCACCTTCGGCACGCCTGCCTTCGATAAGCGCTCCGCCAAGGCGGACGAGCGATAGCCGACCGAGCAATACGTCACCACCGGACTTCCCCGCTGCATGACCGGGATGAGTTCCGCAGCCTTGGCCGAGGGATCCACGCGAATGGCGCCCGGCAAATGGCTGACGCGAAACTCTTCCGCTGTCCGAACATCGAGCAGGATCGGCTGCGGACGCGACCGATCTTTCAACCACTCCGCCAGCTCCGCCGTCGAGAGCTGCGACACCTGCGGAAACCGTTTCCGCACCAATTGCTTCATTTTCTCAAAGGCGCCCTCATCCGCGAAAACGCCGATACACCATCCGCTGAGGAGCAGCGGGACTAGAACAGTGGCGGTGATCGAAAAGCGCATGATGAAAAATCTCCTGCCACATCGAGTTCAGCTTCAGCAGCGCTCTTTAGCGCGTGTCGTCGTAGATGGCGCGGGCGTTGGTGAGGGTGAGTCCCTTGGCGCCGGAGGCGAAGTTCAACCAGAGGGCGCATTTGACGGTGCTCTCGGGAATGGAGAGGCAAAGGAACTCGCGCCCGCCTGCGGCAAAGACGATGGGCTTGAAAAGGTAGGGGGTGCGCTGATGATGGTCACCGCGCAATTCGAGCTTGACGTTCATGGGCTCCACCTGCGGGGAGGCGGCGTCGAATTGGAAATTGACGAGCTTGCCGCGCAGGGCTGGCGGGACTTCCCATTCCAGATGGATGGAGCGTTTGTCGGCGCCAGCCGTCCAAGAGGCAGGCAGCATGGGGAAGAGTCCCGGCATTTGCGCGGCCTCGAGGATGTGGGGCGCCGGAGCGCCAGCGGGCCGGCGGCGATAGAAAATGACCTCCGGTTCGCCGCCTTTGGCGAGTACTTCCGAGAGAATCCAGTCGCGCTCGGGCGAGGCGAGATACGTCCCCAGCTCGGGCTGCGCGGCGGAAGCGGCGTGCTCTTCATCCTTGCGCGCGGTGAGCCAGAGGAGCTTGCGGATATAGCAGAAGTGATCGGCGGCGCGGGCCATCTCTTCCAGCGCCCGGCTCCCCTCGAGGATGGCGCGGGGTGCGCTCCACGCGAGATGGGCGGCACTCGCCGGAGCCGTGAGAAAGGCGAGTTCGCGCATCGAACGATGGGTGAAGACCTTGCTGCCGCGCGGCAGGGCCTCGAGGTGCTGCCGCAGGGCAGGGAGGAAACCGAGATTGAAGAAGGGACGGCTGCTGGCGAGCGCGAGCAAAACGACGCAGACGGCTCCCACGAGGAAGCCGCGCGCCTGGCCTTCGCCGCGCCAGTGGCGCACGCGAAGCCAGGGGAGTTCCTGGAGGAAGCGCTTCGCTTCCAAGGCCGCCAGCCCGACGAGCACGGCCATGGGCAAAGCGAGCACACCCATGTAGCGGCTGGTGTTGCCGATCAGCGGCCGCAACGGGTGGATGCTCTGAATGGCGCAACTATATTCGAGGTACAGGACGCCAAACCAGAGCACCGCCAGTTGGCCCAGCGCGCCCCAACGCCGCCACCCAAGCCACAGGCCGGCCGCGGCGGCGGCGGCGTAGAGCGGGGCCAGCCGGTCGGCATGCGTGAAGGTGGGAAGAAAGCGCACGGGCAGCCGCCAGAGTGCCATCGGGCCCGCGTCCTTGGCGCCGCGGCTGCCGAGATTCGCGTGCAGGGTGTGGAGCCAATCGCCGCAGACGTATTGGTAAACGGCGCATTCCGCGCCGAAATAGAGCGCCGCCACTCCGGCGGGCAGCAGGAGCCGCCGCCAGAGGCTGGGAAAGAAGAAAAAGGTGGCCAGGGCAAGCAGCGGGGTAATGAAAAGCCCGGTGATGCGATTGGAGAAAGCGAGGCCGATGCAGAGCCCGCAGACGACGCCCCACGGCCATGCGCGCCTCGGCTCCGCGGAGCGCATCATCTTCCACCAGGTGAGAAGCGCCGCCGCGCCCAGCACGCTTTCGCCGAGATCCGGCATGGGTCGGTACACCACTGGATTGAGCACCGGCATGAAGAGCACGGCGATGGCACAACACCAGGCGCCCGGCAGCGAACGCAACACCGCGCGGCCAAAGGCAAAGGCGAGGAGCGCCGCCGCCACGAGGTAAAGAAGGGGCACGCAATAGTAGGAGGAGAGCCCCGGCCCGAAGAGGCACTGCCAGAGCCAGCTCACGCCCCAAACCGGCCAGCGGAGATCGTGGAAGCTGTGCAAATTCCAGGCCGCCGCGCCGCGATCGTGCAGCCCAAAGGCGAGCGTCCAGTAAGTGAAGTCGTCGCCAAAGCCGGGCTCCTGGAGAAAGAGCAGGCCGACACCAAGGGCAAGCAGCACGACCAAGGCGGCGTGCAGGGGCCATTTCGCAGATGCTGCGTCGTTTTCAGCCGGGTCAGGCGCCGACAGAATGGAGGCGCGGCAGGAGCGCAGAAAAGAGGCAAAAGGCACGACGCCAGACCATAGGGGCAGGTGTGCCTGAATCAATGCCGCTTTGCCGGGCCGTGGCCTCAGGACGCTGCGCACCGGGCATGGAAGCAGGAGCGAAGCAGGGCGGCTCAGTTTCGTGCGGGCGAAGGGTGCCCGGCCCGAGGGAGCCGTGCTGCTGGCGCTCTGCCGGTGCCATCTGTCGGTTCGCGTGCTGCGATTGCGGGCTTCCATGCGGGCGCGGGGCGGTTAGAGAAGGAGGGACACCCCATGTTTGCCCGCTCGTTCTTCGCCAGGCACCCCGTTTTGCGGGAGGCGCTGCTCTGGTCGGTGCCGGCGCTGCTGGTGGGCACGGTACTGAGGGCCTTGCTCCTCTGGGCCTTGCCGTATGCCTTTTGGGGGGCGGATTCGCGGTCCTACTTCTCGTTTGCCTACCAATTGCTGGTGCGGCATTCGATCTCGCTCGAGGAGAAGCGGCGCTACCTGTATCCTTTCCTCATGGTCCCGGTGGCCATGCTGCCGGGCGCGGCGCTCCGCTGGATTGCGCTGCTCCAGCACCTGCTGGGAATCGTTTCGCTCGTGCCGCTGGCTTACCTGGTGCGCAAGACGACGGTTCACTGGCGCTGCTGGATGGTGCCGGTCACGGTGGTGTACGCCGCCCTGCCGGTCATCATCTGGTACGAGCAGGAATTGCTCGGCGAGAACGTCTTCTTTGCGGCTCTGCTGTGGGCCTTCGCCGGGTGGGCGGCCTGGGTGAGCGAAGCACGGGCCGCGCGCGCGGCGCGGCTGTTTTGGTGGTTCTTCGTCCCCCTCGCGTTTTTTTTCCTCACCAAACCGTCTGGCCGTTTTGTCTGGCCGGGACTGTTGCTCGGCATGCTTCTTTCGAGCGCCTGGCGCAGGCTCAGCCGCTGGCACGTCACCGCGCTCCTGCTCCTCTTTGCGGTCACGCTCACGGTCGGCTCGCGCAAGCAGGGTGCCTGGCTGCTGTACACGGCGGTCTTTCCGCTGACGCAACTGCACACGCCACTGCATGCGGATTACAAAGCGGAAATTGCCGACATGGTCGAACCGCTCGCGCAACGCCTCGACCTGTATTACCAGCAGGATGGCGGGCCTTTCCAATTCCTCGCCAGGCCAGGCGGCGACCCGAAGCGCCCACTCTGGAGCGCGCTCGGAACGAACCCGCAGTTGCGCGCGAAGATTTATTTCGATTTGGCGACCGAGGGGATCAAGGCGCGGCCAATGGCGTTTCTCTATTTGGGAGTGCAACGGCTGATCGCCTCGGCTGATCTCTCGGCCTTTCGGCAGGACCGATTCACCGGCCGCTATTACCGCGGCCGCACGGAGCACTTTTACGCCGAGGCGGAGCGCGATGAATTGAGCCCTCTGCGGCTGGCTTTCGGGCTGCCAAAACACGGAGCCGTTGAGCCGTATACCACTTTTCAAAGCCGGCTCGATCCGAAACCCGGGAGCGCGGCTTTGCATGTCGTGCATTCCGTCCTCGGCGCGGTGGGCCGGTCGCTCGATGTCGTGCGCATTCCGCACGGCGCGAAGAGCGAGCGGACCATCGAGCGGTCGCGTCCGACGGTGCTCGGCTGGTGGCTTTTTGCCGCGGGGGCGCTGGCCTTCGCACCGGCTTACCGGAAGACATACGGCGTCTGGACGCTCATCGCGTGCTGGTACCTTATGGGCGTCTTTGTCGTGTCGCAGCGCAATCCGCGGTACTTCGCGCCCGTGTGGCCGATCTTGATCCCGCTGCTCGCCGTGCCGGCGGATGCCATCGTGGAGCGGGCAAGGCGCTGGCGTGAGGGACGGCCGGGGAGCAGTGAGCAAGACTCCAGTAAGCTGTGAGCAGTGAGCTATGCGACGCATTTGATCGACGCCTGGAGAGCAGCTTCTGCGGCCTCCGCGTTACTAGCCAACTTCACCAATTGCGGCGCCCACCCGCGCCCTTTCGTTGAAAGCCCGGAGAGTTTGGATCACTCTTGTGTTTTGCAGCAGTCTTCCAATCTGACCTTGAAACCCGTGCCTCCGTCAGGGAACAGGCTGCTATAAGCTCTCTCTATGGCACCGGGCCAGTTTAGATCAAGCGGACTTGTTCAACCCACTGAGCATCGACGCTCCACCCGCCCTTCGCCCCCAGTCGAAGCTAAGGCTGGTTTGTTGCCTCGGATTGGTTGCGAATAGCATCCAAAATGTCCCCGGTAAAGTGTGCCAGCTTCTGTTTGTGTTTGGCGGTGCCGAAGATCGATAACAAGGCAAGTCGTTGTCGATTGGTAAATGTAACCATCTCGATCCTTCGCGCAAACGCCGCACACAGCATGATGCCAAGCACGGTAAGGCCGGGAAAGAAAAGCTGTAACGCCCCCAATGAGCCGTCAGCTATAAGTATCGGAAGGACGAGGATTGTGACGAAGCCGAATACGATAACGAGGAACACTCCCGCGTGGAAGAATTGGCTTCGAAAGGTGGACCGTGACAAAAACTCTGAGAGATCGGACAATAGGATGGTTGTCTCGTATTCCCGCAACATAAACACCGACCCAGTGACGTGCAACCGATCAGGCCACAAAGCTACGGTTTGTTTATGAGGAAAGCAGGATTCAGAATATGTCGAGATTGGGTTCACGCAAAAAATGTTCCAACCACCCCAAGCTCAGTGACAGGCCCCGCCGAAGTCAAGCGTGGAGGTCCGAAGCGCCTCATCAATGAGCTGATTGCCGAAGTGCCTCGCCGCTTGCTGGTCCTCGTCGGCTCACCTTCATGATGCTCGACCGCGATCTGGTCGCCGTCAGCCCCTCCAGCACCTACCGCGTGCTCAAGGCCGCAGGGGTCCTGGAAGGCTGGCAGGCCAAGCCCTCGAAGAAGGGAGCCGGCTTCGTCCAGCCGCTCCAGCCGCATGAGCACTGGCACATCGATGTCTCCTACCTCAATACTTCCGGCACCTTCTACTACCTCTGCTCGATCCTCGATTGCTGCACGCGCTTCCTCGTCCACTGGGAGCTGCGCGAGGCCATGACCGAGGCGGACGTGGAGACCATCCTCCAGCGCGCCCTGGAAAAGTATCCCGGCGCCAAGCCGCGCATCATCTCCGAGAACGGGCCGCAGTTTATCGCCCGTGACTTCAAGGAGTTCATCCCCGTGGCCGGATTAAGCCACGTCCGGCACCGCCCTTACTACCCGCAGAGCAACGGCAAAATCGAACGCTAGCATCGTTCGCTCAAGGAGGACTGTGTGCGCCCCGGCACGCCGCTCTGCCTGGAGGACGCCCGCCGCCTGGTGACCAATTTCGTCACCCACTACAACACCGTCCGGCTTCACTCCGCTATCGGCTACGTGACCCCGGCCGACAAACTTTCTGGCAAGGACAAGGCCATCTTTGCGGCCCGCAACCAAAAACTCGCCCAAGCCAGGGAATACCGCCAAACCAAACGCCAAGAAGCCCGCGCTCACTCCGTTCACCCCTCACTGGCAACTTCCATTTGAGGCTGAACCATCACTGGGACCCGGCTGCGTAGCGAGACTGTTGCGATAGGGGTGTATGAATACCTCCGGCGCTACTCATACCCTCCTCTGGCTGGCCATCATCCTGGTGATCGGCTGGGTCGTCCTTCGCTCAGCGCTCGCCATCACGAGTGTCGCGCTCCACCTGCTTTGGATCGCAGCCATCATCCTCTTCGTGATTTGGCTGATCAATCTGACGCGCGGTCGCCCGAGCGTCTAAGCCTGCGCTGCGGGTCAGGTTCGGAGCCCGCCCAAACGCCGACCGGGTGGCCAGCGTTTTTGCACGCGGACGCCGTCGATTTTCCAGCGACCTTCTTCGTGGATGAACGAGTAGAAGCATGGGATCACCTCGCCATTTGGCAGGAAGAAATACGCCGGGACGATGGCACGCCTCGAATCCCAGCGCACGGCGCCAAATTCAATCCGTTCCGCGAAGCGGAGCGGAGGGTAATCCGAGTGGATCAGATCGGCAAACGCCTCGATATTGAAACGCTCCTGAAAGCCAGAGGAAACTTGCTGGTAAGCGCTGGCGTAGTCGTCGGAGCGGAAGGCCTCGACCTGATGGGAGATCACGTCGAACAGCTCGGTCGGGACGGTGAGGTTGCGCACTCTTTGCCGCCACATTTGCAGCGCGGCGCAACCGGCGCACAACAGGAAGATGGTCGCCAGGAAGACGACTTTCGTTCGACGGCTCATAGGGGGAAGCGGCGACTAGGCGGCAGCGATCCTGCGCAAGTAGTCGAACGCGTACAAGCCCGAACCGTGCCCGTCGCCCCAGGTCGGCTGCCAGGCGTAGCCGCCCACCATGTTCCAGCCGCGCAACTCGAAACTGGCGGGCGAGTATTGCACCTCGGGCCGTACGACATAGCCCAGCACATCCGGCTCGCCCCCGCAGCCGGCGCAGGGGCAGGCGCGCCGCAGGGTTTCAAAGGGGAGATACGTCTCCCGGCCATCGTTCCAAGCGATGGCAAGCTCGGAGCCGATGACCTGGAGATTGGCGGGAAAGAGCGGAGCAGGCATTCGGCAGTTCCGGCATGATGCCGCGAGGAGTGGTGGAGTCAACTGGCGGGCTCCAACGAAAGGCGGCGGATGACGCACTTTGCGGTTGCGAGTCACGGCGTCCCGACGCAAGAGGAAGCCGACTCGATGCGCTGCGCGCGTTGACAAAGCGCCCTCTCGTTCTGATAATCCTCCCCTACACATGAGTCTCGATCTCAATGATCTGCTGCGCGATTGGCCCCACGAGGCGGGGCAGCTCAAAGTCCGCAAAATTACCGGCCAGGACGGGCGCGAAAAGCTGCAGTTGCGGATTGATCTCGGCGTCATCCAAATGGAGGTGGCCGGGAGGCCGGATGGGCAGCGCCCGCATGATTGCGATTCGCTGCTCGAGCATTATCGCCAGCGGGCGCGCCGAGCGGAGAAAAAGGGCGAGACTTACACGCTGTCGCCGGATGATGTGAGCGAGCTGCAGCAGGAGGGAATCCAATATTATCACCGCTACATCTCTTTTTTTCAATTGAGCGAATTCGACGCGGTGGTGCGCGATACGCAGCGCAACCTCGAGATGTTTTCTTTCGTGGAGAAATACGCCGACTCTGAAGATCTGTCGGAGTCGGTGGTGCAGTTCACGCCGTACGTGCTGATGATGAATACGCGCGCCAGTGCTTCGATCGAGCTGGCGCGGGACGACTATCCAGCGGCTATTCGCGAGGTGGAGCAGGGGATGTCGCGCGTGCGGCAGTTTTACGAGTCGCACGAGTTGACGGAGGCGATGGAGAACAGCCCGGAACTCGGCTTCCTGGGTGAGTGGCTGGAGGAAATCCGCGCCAAGCAACCGCTTTCCAAGCTGGAGAAAATGGAGCGGGACATGGCGAAGGCGATTGCCATGGAGGCGTACGAGCGCGCGGCGGAACTTCGTGATCAAATCCGCGCGCATCAGGAAAAGCGCCCGCGCTAGCTCCCAGCGGATGCCTCGCTTACGTCCTGCCTTGCTGCTCGGTGCCGGACTCTGCGGGCTGCTGGCGGCTTGCTCGAACAACCCGCACCCCGCGCCATTGGCCGAGCATCGCGCCGACGGCTCGCCGTGGGTGGTGCGCTATAGCGCGATGCCCGACGAGCCGCGCTCCCTCGATCCGCAATACGCGTACGACGAGATGAGCCGGCGCATCCTCGAGCCGGTGATGGATTGTCCGCTCGAGTACAATCCGATGAAGACGGATCCCTACGAACTGCAGCCGTGCCTGCTCGAGGCGATCCCAAAGGGAGTTCCGAATGCCAGGGGTGGTGTCGATTACGCCTGCCAGATCAAGCCGGGCATTCTCTTCCATGATAGTCTTTGTTTTCCTGGCGGGAAAGGGCGCGAGCTGGTGGCCGCCGATTTTCAGTATGCCTTCCAGCGGATGTGCGACCCCGCGGTCGAGTGCCCGGCCTTTAGCGCGCTGGCCGACTATGTGGCCGGCATGCAAGGGGCGTACGATGCGGCCAAGTCAAACGGCGGCAAATTCAACTACAGCCAGGGGATCGCGGGGCTGGAGATTACTGATCATCATGCTTTCACGCTGCACCTGCTGAAGCCATATCCGCAGATTGTCTATTGGCTGGCGATGCATTTCACCGCGCCGGTCGCTCGGGAGGCGATCACTTACTACGACGGGCAGCAGCATGCTGGTGAGAAGAAGCAGCGTCCCACTTACAAGTTCCATCCCATCGGCACGGGCGCTTTTAGCTTCGCGGAGTATGTGCCGGGGCAGCGGATCAGGTTGTTGCGGAACCCAAATTACCACACGGTGACTTTTCCGACCGGGGGCTGGCGGCCTGAAGATGAGGCGCTGAACCGGCCTCTGACAGGCCAACAAATACCCTTCGTCGATGAGGTGGACTTCACGATCTTCCGCGAGGCGCTGCCAATCTTTCTGCTGACCCGGCAGGGATACCTCGACGGGATGGGAGTAGGCAAAGACGCCTTCAACTCGGTGATAACGCCGGTCAAGTCGCTCTCGCAAAAGTATCGGGACCGCGGCATGGGGCTGGATAAAGAGGTGGAGCCGAGCACGTTTTATAGTCAGATGAACATGCAGGATCCGGTGCTCGGTCCTAATAAGAAGCTGCGGCAGGCGCTCTCCGCATCATTTGACCGGCGAACTTGGATCGACGTTTTCTACAACGGTGTCCCGACCGTGGCTGAGCAATTGATTCCGCCTGGGGTGACCGGCTTCCGCAAAGAGTTGCGCAATCCTTACGGCTACGACCTGGCGAAAGCGCAAAGGCTAATTGCGGAAGCTGGGTATCCGCATGGGATCGACCCGAAGACGGGGCAACCCTTGGAGATCACGCTGGACTGCGTGGCGAGCGGCGCGGACGAGCGGCAAATGGCGGAGTACGAACAGCGGCAATTCCAGCAGCTCGGCATCAGGGTGAAAGTGATTGAGAACAACTTCGCGCGCATGCTCGAAAAGGATGACCAGGGAAATTTCCAGATCGAAAGCGGCAGCGGCTGGATGGCGGATTACCCGGACCCGGAGAACTTCTTCTTTCTCTTCTACAGCAAGAACTTTCCGCCCGTCGGGAAAAACGGCTCGCGCTACTCAAATCCCGAGTTCGACAAGCTCTTCGAGAAAATGTCGGCGATGGAGAACTCGCCGGAGCGTTCGGCGATTATCGATCAGATGAATGCGATGCTCCTGGAGGATTGCCCGACGGTGCTGACTTTCAACAAGGCAGGTTACGTGATCGTGCAGCCGTGGGCGCCGCGCACCCATCGCAACGTCATGCTGGAGGGCGGACTTAAATACACGGTCATCGACTACGCCTTGCGCGAGCAAAAGCGGCGCGAATGGAACGAGAAGTCGTACTGGCCGCTGGCGTTGCTGGCCGCCGGCAGTGTCGGCGTGGTGGTGTACGGAGCCCGCTGGAATCGCCATCGCCATGTTTAGCTACCTGATCCGGCGGCTGCTTTACACCGTGCCGATCATCTTTGGGGTCATGATGATCACCTTCATTCTGTTCTTTGCCATTCAGCAGCCGGAGACGATGGCCCGGGTGCAACTTGGCAAACGGGCGACGCCACAATCGGTCGGGGCTTGGTTGCACAACCGCGGTTACGACAAGCCGCGGCTGATCAACACGCGTCCCGGCGAACATTTCTATGACTCCATTCTGCTCAACCAGATGTGGAAGTTCGCCACCTTTGACTTTGGCAAATCGGACGTGACGGGCCGGCCGTTGAAGGATGTTTTTCGCGAGGGGGCGATCCCGTCGGTGCTCATTACCGCGCCCGCCTTCTTCGCCGGCTTGGGTGTGGCGGTGGCGTTTTCGCTCTTCCTCGTCTTTATCCGCCACTCCGCGCTGGATACTGCGGGCACTATCCTTTGCGTGGTCTCCATGAGCATACCGGCCATGATCTACATCATTTGCGGGCAGGCGCTCGTGGCCATCGCGCTGCGATATTTTCCCGCGTTCGGCTATGAGCTGCATGGGTGGAGCACACTTAAGTTTCTGCTGCTGCCGGTGGCTCTTATGGTGGTGCGCGGGCTGGGCAGCGATGTCCGGCTCTATCGCACGATCTTTCTTGAAGAGTATGGGCAGGATTATGTGCGGACCGCCTTTGCCAAAGGCGTGCCGATCTCCCGCGTCATGTCGGTTCACGTTTTGAAAAACGGCATGATTGCGCTGATTACGCTGACGGTCGCGCAATTGCCGGTACTCATTCTCGGCTCGGTCTTGATGGAAAATTTCTTCGGCATCCCAGGGTTGGGCAACACGCTTTACCTCGCGATTCAGACGACCGATTTCGCAACGGTTCAGGCCTATGTCTTCCTGGGGGCGCTGCTAATCCAAGCCGGCTTGATCGCCACGGACTTTTGTTACGCGCTGGTCGATCCGCGCATCCGCCTAAGCTAAGCCCATGGGCAACTTCCTTGATCGAATTTGGGTGCAGAATACCCTCGTGGTGGCTGGCTTCGCGCTGACCTTCGGGCTCATCCTGCTCGGTTCGCGCAACGAACGCTGGCAGCGCGCCTGGGCGCGCCTCGGACGCGACCGGCTCGGTCTCGCCTCCGGGGTGGTGATCGCCATTTATCTGGTGATCGGCGCACTGGAAATGATCCAACTCCCAGTGGGCCAGGGGGGATCAGGCATCAGCGTCATCGACTGGCTGGCGCGCGGCCTGGCGGTTGAAAAGAGCTACAGCGCGCCGCTCGCCACGGAGTCGCTTTCAGTGGCTAAACCGGAGCGGCTGCTCAGCCCGGGACACCACCTGCTTGGCACCGATGCGCTTGGCAAAGACACCCTCGTGCAGACACTGAAGGCCTGCCGCACGGCGCTCCTCATCGGTGGGCTCACCAGCGCTATCTACATCCCAGTGGGCGCGCTCCTGGGCGTGCTCGCTGGCTACTATCGACGCTGGGTCGATGACGTCATCCAATACTGCTACAGTACCATCGCATCGATTCCCGATATCCTGCTCCTGGTGGCCTTTCTGCTGGTGCTCGGCAAAGGGCTCGGCAACATGGCCTTCGCCCTTGGCGTGACTGGCTGGGTGGGACTTTGCCGGCTGATTCGCGGCGAGGTCCTGCGCCAGGCTGAGCGCCAATACGTCGCGGCGGCGCGCTCCCTAGGACAGAGCCATTGGAAGATCATCACGCGGCATTTGTTGCCGAATACCATGCATCTGATCCTGATCAACTTCGTGCTCGGCTTCTCCGGCCTCGTGGCGGTGGAGGCGATCCTGTCCTATCTGGGCGTCGGTGCGCCGCTCGGCACGGCGAGTTGGGGCGCCATGATCAACGGCGCCCGCAGCGAACTGAGCCGGGAGCCGCTCGTCTGGTGGAACATCACGGCCGCCAGCACGGCGCTTTTCTTCCTCGTGCTCTCGCTCAATTTCTTCGGCGACGCGCTGCGGCGGGCGTTCGATCCGCGGCAGGGATGAGATTGGCAATCCCGCCGCGACTGCTATCTTAACACGATGCGCGAGATTACGTTTGAAATTGAGCAGGATGCCGAGGACGGAAGCTTTTCCGCCGCCTGGCCGGACAAGGGCGTGGGAGGGATCGTCACCGGGGGAGAATCGTTTGAAGAACTTCGCGCAATGATCAAGGAAGCGGTCGAACTTCGCTTCGAAGGGAAGGAACTTCCGGCCAAGATCAATCTTCATTTCGTCCACGATCTCGCGCTCCACCTTCCAGATGAAGTTTCCGCGGGACATTGACGGCGCAGAAGCTATCAAACTTACACCCGGATGGCTTCTTGCGTACTCGGCAGAAAGGTTCGCACGTGACCATGATTCAGGGCGATGAAGTCGCTGTGATCCCGATGCATTGTCCAATCAAAGTCGGCACTCTCTCGAAAGTACTGAAGGAATCTGGCGTTTCGCTCGAAGAGTTTCTCGCCAATTTGTAGAATCGCCCATGCTCACTCCTCTCCTCGAAGTCCGCAACCTGGCCATCGATTTCCGCACGGAGGGAGGCGTGGTGGAAGCGGTCAAGGGCATCTCGTTTTCGCTCAACCAAGGTGAGACTCTGGCGGTGGTCGGCGAGAGTGGCAGCGGCAAAAGCGTGACCGGACTGGCGCTCACGCGGCTCTTGCCGGAGCCGCCAGCCGTGTATCGCTCGGGGGAGATTTTGCTGGATGGACGTGATGTTCTGAAGATGGGGCAGCAGGAACTGCGGTCACTGCGCGGCGCGCGCATCGCCTACATTTTTCAGGAGCCTTCCACTTCGCTGAATCCCGTCTTCACCATCCGCAGTCAGATCGCCGAGGCAATCCGCCTGCATCGCCCGGAGGTAAAACGGGTCGATGACGAGATCGTGAAGTACCTCGACCTGGTCGGCATTGTGAATCCCCGCCAGCGCATGCACGACTACCCGCACCAGCTTTCCGGCGGCATGCAGCAGCGCGCCATGATCGCCATGGCCCTGAGTTGCGAGCCGGACATCCTGGTGGCCGATGAGCCGACGACCGCGCTCGACGTGACCATCCAGGCGCAAATCATCGACCAGCTTTGCGAACTCAAGGCGCGCCTGGACATGGCGATCATCCTCATCACCCATAACTTCGGGATCATCGGCAAAATCGCCGAAAACGTGGCCGTGATGTTTCGCGGCCGGATCGTCGAGCAAGGCGAGACACAGCACGTGCTGCGCAACCCGCAGCATCCCTACACCAAAGCGCTAATCGAGTGCATCCCGCAGCTTGGCCAGCGGCGCGAGCGGCTTACCACCATCGACCACGCGGCTCTGGCCGCGGCAGAGTAGGGCAGTTCCTGTCCGTGCCCGAGCAAATACCCTTCGCCGGAGCGTCGCTGCTGAGCTAAGCTCGGCGGCATGCCTCACTTCTCCTCCCCAGAAATACTCGAAGCGCGCATCGCGCCCGCGACGCTGCTCGTAAGCTCTTCCAGCCGTTCGGTCACCGTCCCCGGGGGTGGGTCGGCGCAAGACACCGCGTCCGAGATGGCCGCTCAGACCGCGGCGGGGAGCGACTTCGCTTTCCTGATGTCCGCCGCGGCAGGCGACACGCTCGTCTTCGACGCCAACAACAATCATCAGGTGGATGCCAGCAACCCGGTGCTGTTCAATCCGACCAAAGGACAAGCCATGGTTTTCATGACGGACGCGAACGGCGACGGGCGTTTCGAGCGGGACGAGATTTCAGGCCTGGCGGTGAGCGATCATTTCGCCGGCATTCTGCAAACTGACGTGCGCGGCAGCATCCTCACCGCGCTGGACGGAACGGGAGCCTTGACGGTCGGCGGGACCGTGATTGCGTTGCAAGCAGCCGCGATTGACGGGCTGAGTTCAACGGGCGGTGTGCAAGGGATTGTCGCGTCTGGCGGCTCCATGACCAAGATCGGACTGGGGACGGCGACGGACCTGAGCACCGGTTTGAGCGTCAAGGGGCTCTACACGGGCACGGCGGCGACCACGCAGACGGTCCTGCTTGGCCGGACGAGCCTGACGGTGGGATTTACCCCGCTCGCAGGCTCAGACGGCGGCTCGATCACGCAGGTGCAGCTCCTGCACGGCGCGACAGAGATTCATGCGGGCGATGGCGGTGCCGTGTCGGCAGCGGGACCGGGTGGAAAGGGCGGCTCGATCAGCAGCATCTCGGTGCCGGACTTCACGCGCGGGCTTTCGATCACGGCCGGCAATGGTGGTGGAGCTTCCGCCAGCGCGGGCCTCGGCGGCGCCGGGGGCGACGTTTCGAGTTTGAGCCTGACTTCGAGCGACAGCGTTGGGTCGGTTTCACTGACGAGCGGCAACGGCGGCGTTGGCTCAGCGACAGGCGCGGGCGGCAGTGGCGGAACTCTGAGCAGCCTTGCGCTTAGCTTGGCGCATTTGGGCGGAACTTTGAATTTGACGAGCGGTTTTGGTGGCGATGGCGGCAGCACGAGTGGCGCCGGGGGTGCGGGCGGAGCCATTTCGAGCGTGCTGCTCAACTCGACAGCAATTGATTCGAATCTGAATGTGCTCGCCGGACAGGGCGGGGCCGGGACGGGTACCGGAATCGGCGGCGTCGGCGGAGCGGAATCGATGATGTCGATCACCGTTGGTTCCGTCGATGGCTCGGTGAGCTTCCACGGTGGCGCCGGCGGCAGCGCCTCAAGTGGAATTGCTGGCGCAGGCGGTTCAGTCCATGACCTGCTTTTCACCGGGACCGATGCGCTCAGCGGCTCGGCGCAGTGGCGGGGTGGTGCTGGTGGAGGCTCCACGAGCGGCATGGGTGGCGACGGAGGCGCGGTGCAGTCGATGCAACTTTCGCTTCATGCGGTGCCCGCTGGGATGCAGCTCACAGGGGGTCAAGGCGGGGCTGGCGGCGGCAACGGCGCAGGCGGAACGGGTGGCGCCCTCAACATGATTGCCATTTCTGGCGTCGCTACGGCCAAAACGTCCGCCGCTGTCAATCTGACGGGCGGTGCGGGCGGCGTGGGCGCCGGAACCGGAGCAGGCGGCGCTGGCGGCGCCGTTTCTTCAATCGCGCTTTCGGGCAGTGTGCTCGCGGATGGGCTCGATTTCAGCTCAGGATCCGGCGGGCAGGGTGGCTCGACTGGCGCCGGTGGCAACGGCGGCAACCTCTCGCTAATCCGGGTCGGAATCAGCGATTTCGCACAGAACCAGGTCGTGCTCACGGCCGGCCCAGGCGGCCTTGGCCAGGGTGCCGCACTCGGCGGCAACGGCGGATCGCTTTCGCAGATGCAAATCGACGCGCAGCATCTCTTGAGTGGTCTGCTCGTGGGCGCGGGGGGTGGCAGCGGTGGCGGTGCTGGTGGGAGTGGCGGTTCGCTTTCCAGTTTGGCCGTGGCGATTGGCGCGGTTGAAGGTTCGGTCGTCATCAACTCAGGCATCGGCGGATCGGGAGCCAGCGCCGGAGCTGCGGGCGCGGGCGGCGGGCTTTCCATGGCGTTGCTCGACTTCGGCCGCGTTGGCTTCCTGTCAGTGGGAGCGGGAAGCGGTGGATCAACCACGACCGGCAACGCCGGCGGTGGCGGCTCACTCAACATGGTTTCGGTGGGTATCAGCGTCGAAACTCATGGCAGCGTGGCACTCGGCGCTGGCAACGGTGGCAACACATCCGCCACAGGCGTTCTCGGCGCCGGCGGCGCTCTCTCGAATGTGGCCGTAAACGTCGGCAGCGGAAATCTCAATGGGCTGGTCCTTCAAGGAGGGAATAGCGGCGGCGCCTTGAGCGCCGGCGCCGGCGGCTCCGTCTCTTCGGTGGCTCTCACGCTCGGCAGCGGCCTTGAAACAGCCACGGTGGCGGTGCTCGGAGGCAACGGCGGCAACGACTCGGGCGGGACAAGCGGCGCGGGTGGCGCGGTGAGCCTCATTAGTTTCACCAACTACGGCACGCTTCTCAGCGGGGTCTCGACGATTCATGGCGGCACGGGTGGAGCGGGCACCGCGACCACGGGTGCCGGCGGAGCCGTCTCCTCAATTGCCTTCACCAACGCAGGCGATCTGCGCGGCACGCTGGTCATTGGCGGCGGCGACGCTGGCACGGGCGTGGGCGGGGCAGGCAACTTCGGCTCCTCCGGCGGCGCGACCTCCAGCCTGGCTCTCGTGAATACTGGCACCTTTGGCACGCTCGCAGCCGGTTTGAGCGTCGTCTCCGGCAAAGGGAGCGGAGGACCAAGTACGCCTGGCAGTGGCGGGGCGATTTCCATGGTCAGCTTCACCGAGCCGGCACTGTCCGGGTCGCTTTCGATTCAATCCGGTGGCGGAGGTGCCGGGGGCGCACTCGCCAGTGGCGGAAGCGGCGGGGCGATCTCACAGATTGCCTTCACCGCCCCCAATGGGCAGGTCAGCATTTTGGCCGGTGCAGGTGGCGATTCCGCAGGGACGGCCCTTGGCGATCGCGGCGGCGACGGCGGCGCGATCTCGGCGCTGCGTGGGACGGCTCACGTCCTGACGCTCGCCAGCGGCAATGGTGGTAATGCCACCACCACGGCGGCAGCGCAGCCACGCGGCGGCAATGGTGGCGATGTTTCGAACGTTATCGCCACTGTCGGGCTTTTTGCCGACCGCATTGAGAGCGGCGACGGGGGGAACGCGCCTTCTGGCCTCGCGACGCCTTACTTTGGCGGAAACGGCGGCGCGCTGCACGACATCGCCATCACCGGCGACCTCGGCAATTTTGCGCAGCCTTTTGGAGTCACTACCATGGGCGGATTGATTTCCGGTCTCGGTGGCAGCGGCGGTGGCGGCATCGGTGCGACCAACGGCACGACTGGCCCCATCACGCGGATCAGCGCCACGCGCATCGCCTCCATCTTCTCTGGTGATGTGGCGACGAACCCGACGACGCTTTCCGTGCGCAACGCGGTATCGGCGCTATCGGAAATCCAGGCGAGTGCCATCGGCGCCGACCTGAACAACGACAAGATCTTCGCCTTCACCGACAACAACGGCAACTCAACCTTCGACCTCGGGACGGATACGCCGATCGACGGTCTCGTGCTGGCGCTCAACAGTGGGTACCAGCAGCAGACCATTTCCACCGTGCCCTTCAAGTTGATCCTCCTTTAACTCCGAGCGCGCCCGGCGAAGCGTCTCCAAGCATCTGCCCGCCGCCATCCGCGGTCCTTCACAACTCGAGGAAGTTTTTCAGCAAGCGCTTACCTTCCAGCGTCAGGATCGACTCGGGGTGAAATTGCACGCCGTGGATGGGGAATTCGCGGTGGCGCAGGCCCATGATTTCGCCCTCCGCTGTTTCGGCGGTGATCTCCAGCGGCGGAGGGGAAGGTGGCGCGCTTCACGATGAGGGAATGGTAGCGGGTCGCCTCGAAGGGATTCGGCAGATCGGTGGAAGACGCCGTGCGCCATTGTGCAGGATTGGCGATGTTTTGCCGTGCATGAGGCGATCCGCGCGGACGACTTCACCGCCGAAAACCTCGCCGATGCATTGGTGGCCGAGGCAGACGCCGAGGAGCGGCGTGGATGCGCCGAAGCGCCGAATGACATCATTGGAAATGACCGGCCTCATTCGGCGTGCAAGGACCGGGAGAGATGCAGATGCGCTCGGGCTGCCAGGTGGCGATCTCCTCGAGAGTGATTTCGTCGTTGCGCCGCACGAGCATCTCCGCGCCCAGTTCGCCGAAATACTGCACCAGGTTGTAAGTGAACGAGTCGTAGTTATCCAGGACGAGGAGCATGGGTGTGGACGATCGAGGTTAGACGGACTTGGCTTTGGCGATGGCCGCCATCATTCCGGTGACTTTATTGACGCACTCCTGATACTCGCCCTCGGGAGTTGAGTCGGCAACGACCCCGGCTCCGGCCTGGACATAAGCGTGCCCGTCCTTCAACACCACGGTGCGCAAGGCGATGCAGGAATCCGAGCAGCCATCAAAGCCAAAATAGCCGACCGCGCCCGCATAGACGCCGCGTTGGCGCTGCTCGAGCTGATTGATGATCTGCATGGCGCGGACCTTGGGCGAGCCGCTGACGGTCCCGGCGGGGAAAGTCGCGCGCATAACATCATACGCATTCTTGTCCTCCCGCAGTTCACCCGCGACGTTCGTGACGATGTGCATGACGTGCGAGTACTTCTCGATCGTCATGAAGTCGGTCACCTGCACCGTGCCATAGTTAACAATGCGGCCGACGTCATTGCGCGCCAGGTCGACCAGCATCAGGTGCTCCGCCCGTTCCTTGGGATCGGCGAGCAGAAGCTGCGCGTGGCGGTCGTCCTCCTCTTCGGTCGCGCCGCGGCGGATGGTGCCAGCGATGGGGCGAATCTCGACGCGCCGGTCCATCGTGCGCACGTGAACCTCAGGCGAAGAGCCGACCAGCGCCAGGCCTGGGCCGAGCTTCAGGCAGAACATGTAAGGCGAGGGGTTCACGAAGCGCAGCGTGCGATAGAGGGTGAGCGGGTCACCCGTGTACGGCGTTTCAAAACGAAGCGACGGCACAAACTGGAAGATGTCGCCGGCGTGAATCAGTTCCTGGCCAGTGCGCACCATCGCGTGGTACTGCTCGCGCGTCGTGTGGCTGTGGAAGGTATCCGCGGGCGGCGCTTCGGCGCGTTCGGCGGAGATGGTCGGCAAGTCCGCGGGCGCGCGGAGACGCTCGACGATTCGGTGGACGCCAGCGGCGGCTTCCTCGTAAGCGGCGTCAACTTCTCCGTCGCGCACCTCGGCATGGCGGAGAATGCGGAGGCTGCGCGTGCGGTGATCGAAGATGAGCACCGTCTCCGCAATCATGAAGAGCGCGTCTGGCAGGCCGAGTTCGTCCCGGCTGGGGGCGCCCACCGTCGGTTCGAAAAAGCGAACCATGTCGTACGCGAGGTAGCCAACTGCACCGCCTTGAAACGGCGAATGCGAAGGGGCGGCACCGACGGGCTGCACCAGGTGATATTGCGCCATGAGCGTTTGCAGCTCCGCCAGGGGATCCTGCGCCGTCTCGAACTCGCGAACCGTTCCTCCTTCGGTAATGCGGATATTTCTCCCGCGCGCTTCAAAGATCGCGCGCGGACGCGAACCGACGAAAGAGTAGCGTCCGTGCTCGCCGCCCTATTCCGCCGATTCGAGGAGAAAGGAGAAGCCGCCTCGGTCGAGCTTCTGAAAAGCGGAAACCGGCGTCTCCCCATCCGAGAGGAGATCAGTATGAACCGGGATGAGATTCCCGCGGACCGCGAGGGCGCGAAACTCCTCGAGCGTGGGCAGGAGCGTCAGCGGCTTCATGGCTGGCGATAGGCCTCCCGCGGATCGAACACCTTTTCCTCCTCAATCGGTTTGGGCGCCCCGTCGGGCATCGAGTTCCTGGAAAAAACAGCTCTCAAAGCCGGTGTGGCAGGCCCCGCCGCTCTGCTCCACTTGAAAGAGGAGCGTGTCAGCGTCGCAATCCGCGAACCAGCGCACGACCTTTTGCGTGTGCCCGCTCGTCTCCCCCTTCAGCCAGGGTTTTTGGCGCGACCGGCTCCAGTAGTGCATGCACCCCGTGGACAGAGTCGAGGCGAGCGCGCTCGCATTCATCCAGGCCATCATCAGCACGCGCCCGGTAGCCGCATCTTGCACGATGGCGGGGATGAGGCCATCAGCCGAGTATTTAAGAGGAGAGGTCATGAGGCAGAAAAGGGATCAGTGGAACGGGAGGATGTGATCAGCGAACAGTCGTGGCGGGTGCTCGAGGCGTGGAGCGAGGAAGCGGGAGAGAAACGAGCCCGGCCACCTGTGGGGCATCTCAGGGCGGCATGTGTGCCACGCACGGGGGCGGCGACCAGGCCGGCGAGGAGTGCCAGCTTCCAGCCCGTTTTAACGACGCCACCAATGCAAGAGAATCACGGCAGTTGGTATAGGGCAGGGCGCTCCGCGCTGCAACGATTTATCTGCGGCACGACTCTCGCCTCGCCGAACGGCAACGCCTCAAAACGGCTTAATGTGTTGGCGGCTCGAAGTACCAGCGGTAGCCTTTTCCGGGTGATTGAACGATACACCCGACCCGAAATGGCCGCGCTTTGGTCGGAGCAGCGCAAATACGAAATCTGGCTCGAGATCGAGGTGCTGGCTTGCGAGGCGCATGGCGGAGATCGGGGTGATCCCGCCGGAGGATGCGGAGACGATTCGCGCGAAGGCGCGGTTCGACCTGGCGGAGATCGAGGAGATCGAGAAGCGGACGAATCACGACGTCATCGCTTTTCTGGAGAACGTCGCCAGCTACGTCGGGCCGGCCGCGCGCTGGATGCACCAGGGGCTGACCTCGTCCGACGTGCTCGACACCACGCTCGCGGTGCAGATGGCGCGAGGCTCCGATCTTGCTGCTGAGGACCTGGCGGAGTTGCGCGAGGTCGTCGCCCGGCGGGCGCACGAATTCAAGACGGTCGCCGATGATCGGGCGCAGCCACGGCATCCATGCGGAGCCGATCACCTTCGGGCTGAAGCTGGCGCTGATGTGGGACGAATTTGGCCGCGCCGAAGAGCGGCTCGCGGCAGCTGCAGCCGCGCATCCGCGTGGGCAAACTCAGCGGCGCCGTCGGCACGCACGCGCATCTCGATCCGCGCGTGGAGGAGCGCGTCTGCGAGCGGCTCGGGCTGCAGGCCGGCGGCGCTGAGCACGCAGGTCATCCAGCGCGACCGGCACGCGGAATTTCAGACGGCGCTCGCGCTCATCGCCTCCAGCATCGACCGCTGGGCCACGGAGTTTCGCCATCTCCAGCGCACCGAGGTGCTCGAGGTGGAGGAGTACTTCAGCGCCGGGCAAAAAGGGAGCTCCGCCATGCCGCACAAGCGCAACCCGATCACCGGCGAAAAGCTCACCGGCCTGGCGCGGGTGGTCCGCGGCAATGCCATGGCGGCGCTGGAAAATGTGCCGCTCTGGCACGAGCGCGACATTTCGCACTCCTCGGTCGAGCGCATCATCATGCCGGACTCGTGCATCCTGGTCGATTACATGCTCGTGCACGCTGCGCAAGCTCGTCGACCGGCTGCTCGTCTATCCGGCGAACATGGAGCGCAATCTGCGCCTCACCAAAGGGCTCTACTTTTCGCCAGAGCATCCTGCTCGAGCTCACGCGCCGCGGCATGGAGCGCAAGGCGGCCTACGAAGCCGTGCAGCGCGCCGCGATGAAGACCTGGCAGGGCGAAGCACTCGCTCCAGGAAAACCTCGCCGCCGAGCCCGAGATCGCGGCGCATCTCACGCGCGCCGAGATCGACCGGCTTTGCTCGCTGGAGATCCACTTCGCGCACGTGGACGAGACTTTCGCAAGCTGGGGATCTGAAGCTCAGACGAGCGATCGAGCTGGAAACCAGAGCCATCCATTGCGGAAGGCGCGCCTTGGGAGACCAAGCGGGATTATGCCGGCGGTGGAGTCTCAGCGGTCGGAAGCCCGCCGTCGCGGCTCCCGCGGGAATCGGTTTCTGATCAGCTCTTCACAACGCAAGAGCGCCAGGGCACAAGGGGCGGTCACCAGTTCTCCGTGGCGCGCATACACCAGCGCTTCCGTGGCGGCGACCACGCGGATCTGGATCTCCTCACTTTGCTCCGCTTTCGGCTTACGGCTGAGTTCCACATCCCAGGCCAGATAGATCCAAGCCTTTTCATCGGAGAACGACGGGGCCGTGAAAAACCAGCCAGCTTGCTGGAGCGCGCCCGCTTCGGCCCCGATCTCCTCGCGCAGTTCTTTGCGCACCACCTCCTCCAGCGGCAGGCCGCCCACGTCGTGACATCCGCCCGCAGGTGTCTCGAGGCACCACGCGTCCACCGGGTAACGATATTGCCGGATGAGCACGATCTCACCGCGGCAGGTCACGGGCACAATGATCACCGCCGCCGCCCGCTCCTCGTACTCGTAATCGATTTGCTTGTCGTGAATGCGGATTTGATCCCGGCGAAAAGCGGAGGTTTGGCCCCGGTGCAGAATTTCGGATTGGGTGACGCTCCAGCCCAGCTTCGTGCCTTCGGGCTTGTCATTCGGTCCTTCACGGAAGCTCATGCCTTTGATTCGGCCCTGCGCCGAGGGGTTCTCTCGGGACCGGCCCTGATTCAGCTCCAGCGCAAAGCCGAACTCCCGCCGCGCACGCATCGCGCTGGGTCGCACAGTCGATGCGTGGCGGAGGGCTTGCCTCGAATTTTGGGCGCGCCATGTTGGGGACTGATGAAATGGAAATTGCTCCTCCTCGCTTTGGTGGCGCTGGCGCCTGGCGCCTGGGCCAGGGAAAACCCGGCATCTCCGCTCCCGGACCATGCCCCCGAGCCGGCGGGTTCGTCGCTTTATGAAAAGCTGCTGGACGGCGCGCGGCAACATCCACCGGCGCCCGGCGACATCATCTGCATCGGCAGCTCGCACATGGAGTATTGGAAAACCGTCGCCACCGATCTTGCGCCGCTCGCGGTGCACAACTTCGGCATTGGCGGCAGCCGCATGCCGCAGGCTGCCGACCTTTACCTCGAGAACCTCGCCATCCCTTTCCAGCCGCGCGCGGTGATCCTGTACGAAGGGAGCAACGACCTCGCGGCTGGCAGCACGCCGGAAGAGGTCCTGGCGAACTTTCAGAGGCTGCAGCGCAAGCTCCACAACGCCTTGCCAGAGACGCGCCTCTATGTAATCAGCCTGGTGCCCAGCCCCGGAAAGCGGTTCGAGAAAATCGCCGAGGTGCGGCGGACGAACGACTTGCTCCGCCAAGAATGCGCCACGCAACCCTGGATGAAGTTTCTCGACATCACCACTCCGCTGCTCGGCGAAGATGGTCAGCCGCGGCCCGAGTGTTTTATTCCCGGCGATATCCACATGCTGCCCGCGGGCTACGCCGTCTGGAAAGCGGTCATTGCTCCCGTCATCCTCCCGATCGAGCAGCCCTTCGAGAAAAGCACGCGCCCGTGAAGCGCAGCACCGTGGGCCTCTTCAGCCCTGGAGGAGTGATTGGGCGCCATCGATGTGTATCTCGGAACCCGTAATGTGATCGGCGGCTGGAGAGGCCAGGAAGAGGACCAATTCGGCGACCTGACTGGGTCGCCCACCAGTGTGGCCGGTCAGCGGGATCGGACCCTCAATCGGTTCGGCGACATGATGCAAACTTTCCAAGCCGCGCCGGTGGGTGTGCTCGTGGATGTGCGTCTGGATGAAGCCAGGGCAAATGACGTTCACGCGAATGCGGTGGCGCGCCAGCTCGACCGCAGCCGTTTTCGCGAAGGCCACCTGGCCAGCCTTGGAGCAAGTGTAAGCCGTCGCCCCCGGAGTGCTGAACATCCGCGTGCCATTGACGGAGGCGGTGATGATGATCGAGCCGCCCTCCTGCTTGAGCAAGGCGATGGCGTGTTTGGTCACAAGAAAGGTGCCGCGCAAGTTGGTGTTGAGCGTCTCGTCCCACTCTGCGAGGGTGAGTTCCTCGAGCGGAGCCCAGGTGCCGTTGATGCCGGCGTTGGCGAAGAGCACATCGAGGCGGCCCCACTGTTCGCGCAAGGTGGCAAAGGCCGCCGCCACCTCCGGCTCGTCCGCCACATCGGCCAGCAGGATCAGCGCTTCGCCGCCAAAGGTCTGGATGACGCGCGCGACTTCCTGGAGTTCGCTCTCGACGCAGCCCAGCAGGGCCACCCTCGCTCCTTCGCGCGCGAAGAGCCGCGCCGTGGCCGCGCCGATGCCTGCGCCCGCGCCGGTGATGAGGACAACCTGGCCGGCGAAGGTGGACATGCCGCAACGTAGCAGGCTTCGCGGACAACGTGCGCTTTAGTTACCCTCGCCGACGATGGCCCAGTCTCGCACCGCTTGGTTGGTGGTGAGAGCGGCGCGGGCGCGAGCAGCGTGCGCCCACCCGCCTCACAAGGGAATGCCAATCACCACGCCTCGCGCGCCGCTCTGCCGTCAGCTCGTTTGCATGCCGTCGTTGGCGGTGTTGCCGGCGATGAGGGTGGTGGCGGAATCGAGGGTGAGGGTGCCGCTGCCGAGGTTCTTGAGCCCGCCGCCAGAGGCGCCGGAGATGTTGTCCACGATTTCCGTATCCGCGATGCTCAGTTGAGGGCCAAAGAAGGTTCCACCGCCGCCGTCGAGCTTGGCGGTGTTGCCGGAGATGACCGCGTGATGAAGGGTGGCGTTCCCGCCGGTGACCAGGGTGAACGCCCCGCCGCCGCCGAGGGCGGAGTTGCCCGTGAGCAGCAGGAAGTCGAGGTCGAGGGTGGTATTCGGGTTCACGTAGAAGGCGCCACCGCTCGAACCGGCGGCATTGCCGGTGGCGGCGATAAAGTGGAGGGAGATGGCGCCGCTGGAAACCGCCGTAAAGGCTCCCCCCGTGCCGCCGGAAGAGTTGTCCGTAAAGGTGACCATGGTGAAGTTCAGGGGGGACGTCCCACTGTAGTACACCGCGCCGCCCGAGTTGCCGGCCGCATTGGCGAGGAACTCCGAGTTGGTGACGGCGAGCAGCGCGGGGTTGGCCGCGCCCCCAGCCGTGGCCGCGAGCGCTCCGCCCAAACCGCCGGGCGCGGCATTCTGGCGGAAAGAAGTGAGGTTGAGGGTGAGCGCGGTGCCGTCTTCGTGGATGGCACCGCCGGACGCAGCGGTCTGGTTGCCGACGAACTCGCTGGTGGTGATGACTGTCCCGGAAATCGTGGTCGCAGTCGCCGCGGCGGAAGGGTTGAGGTAGAGCGCGCCTCCGCCGAGCTTGGTCGAATCGGTCGCGCGGTTCTGCTGGAAGGAGCTGCCGGTGACCAGGAGGGTGTCCGTGGCACTGTCGGTCGAGAGGCCGCCGCCCTGGGGCGCGGCGTTGTTCTTGACCATGGAGTTGTTCACCGTGGCGCGGCCCGCGTCGAAAAGGACACCGCCCCCCACAGTGGTCGCCGTGTTGCCGGTGACCAGGGAGCCGGAGAGCAGGGCCAGCCCGTCATCGGCGGTATGGGCCTTCCCGTCCGCGCCCAGGCGGTAGTTAATGAACGCAAGGCCTCCGCCTTGAGGCGCGCTGTTGTGGGAGATGGTCGAGTTGACCACGTACAAGTCGCCCGTGCCGCCAGGCATTTCCACGAGGGAGAGGCCGCCGCCCGAGTCGCCGGCCGTATTGTTCGCGATGAAACAGCCAATGGCCGCGAAGGAGCCGCCGGAAGCGAAGCGGACTCCGCCGCCGGCGCCCGTGGCGGAATTGTTGACGATCTGCGTGTTCTCGAGCAGCAGGCCCGCACCGAGGACGTTGTTTTCTTCGAGCGCTCCGCCATTGCTGCTGGACGTGTTGCCGCTGAGGACGGAGTTGGTGATGATAAGATTCTCAGCGGAGTCAATGGCCCCGCCGATGCTGCCCGACTTGCCATTGACGAGCGAAAGTCCATTCAACGTGACGGTGCTGTTGGAGTCGCTGCCATCGTCGATGTGGAAGATGCGGCTGGCGTTGTTGCCGCTGATGACGAGGGCGCCCGCGCCGGGGCCGTTGATGGTGAGCGAGTGGTTGATGAGGATCTCGCCGCTGGTCAGCGTGATGACCTTCCCCATCAGAGCCGGCGCAAAGGAAATCACGTCGCCGGCATGCGAGCCCGTGATGGTGTCGCGCAAGGTCCCCGTGCCGGCATCCGCAACGGAGGTGACGACGAGCGCGGCGGGCGCAATGCGGGATTCAAGGAGTTCGATGGAAGAGGCGTATTTAGACATGGTGGTGGCTTGGTTGATGTTGAGAGCGGCGAAAGCGCGGGTAGCGTGCGCCTTTCTCCGGCCAAGGAAAGTCCCGAGTGCCGTCTCCACCGCGGCGGCGCCCCCGCCGCCCGTAGAAGTAGCGGCGGCGTCCTCGCCGCCGGTTGTGCCGGGGGCGCCCTCGCCCCCTTCCCCTCGAGTCACAGCCCGCCCGCAAATTGCACCGGGTCGCTCGGCGCGCCGGTGCCGCTCCCGTTGGAAGGGATCACAATGAGAAAGTTGTCCGCCCCGGTCAGCCCCGTCATGTCCACCGAATCCGCCGGGCCGCTCTGGATATTTGTCCAAAAGCTCTCGCCGCTATTCATGAGCAGCCAGTCGAGGTTCGTGCCGGGATCAGCCGTCGTGTGCCCCGTCTGCGTCGGCGTGTTGAGCCCATCGACCGTCACCACCGGTTTCCCCGGCAAAAGCGGGCCGCCGCGCTGGAGCGAAGTGATCAGCGTATTGAGCGCCTGCCGCAGGATTTCCGTATCCGGGTCGGCCATCGGACGCGGCACGACCAGCGCGGCGGCGCGCTCAGCGAAAACGGACGAAGGAAAAGTACTACATCGACCCCTGGTAGCGACGGCTCGCGATCCCGCTCGCCACCCGCACCGCCTTGGCTTACCCCTCGGCGGCAACCTCCGACATGGGCACCCTTTACTACGGCGACAACCTCGACATCCTAGCGCTACCTTGCGGATGAATCGTTCGATCTTAGGAGTTTTGCTGTGAAGAATCAGCTATGAACCGTCCGATCTGGAAGCAGCCAATCACCGAGCACAGTGCGCCAGGGTGGCCGTGTCCTTCGTGCGGGTCTGGCACACTCCGGCTGGATCGCTCGTCGTTGCGTTTTCACGAGACGAATGAATCTAAGAAGATGGATCGATCAGAGTGTTTTCCTGGGGATATTTGCTTCGGGTTTACCGCGTGGGTTCAGTGCGACCAAAAACGGTGCAGCGAACACGCTTCGGTTTCCGGGACTGGCTGGTTAGAACAGGATTGGAGCGGTAACGAGGAAGAAACGGACTGGTTCAGGCGATTTTATCCACGGTCCATTTTTCCGATGCCCGATGTTTTCCCAATTCCAAAGACGTGTCCTAAGGCCGTGGCGGACGAACTTCGAGCCGCTTTCGTCCTCATGTGGACGGATAGGGCAGCCTCAGCAAACCGCGTCCGTGTGGCTTCCGAACGATTGATGGACCATTTGAAAGTGCAGCGCCTCCGCAAGAACAAGAAGGGAAGGTTTGACAAACTGAACCTACATCAACGAATTGAAGTATTTAGAGTTAGCAATCCCGAAGCGGCTAAGCTCCTCATGGCGATGAAATTACTGGGGAACACTGGGAGCCATGAGCGTGATTTGTCACTGGATGACGTGCTGGACGGATTCGAAGTTTTCGAACACATCCTCGCGGAGCTAGTTGGAAACCGAACAAAGAGAGTTGTAACACTGGCAAACGATTTGATTACGCGGCATCGTCCGGGGAGGAAACGCGGGAACATGGACCTTTTTAGTCGGCTCTGACAAATTCGTAAGCGGCGGCGACACCGGCGTGAAAGACATCCGCAACCTGCGCGGCGTGATCGAGCGCGACAAAGCCGCCATTGGAGTCCTCATCACCATGGACGAGCCGACCAAGCCGATGCGGCAGGAAGCCGCCGAAGCGGGTTTTTTCTCCAGCACCGTCTGGATGAAAGAGTACCCGCGCCTGCAAATCCTCACGGTGGCCGAACTCCTCGCTGTCCGGCAAGTCGAGCGCCCTCCGACGCTGGCGCTCGACGAGACCTACAAGCGCGCCCCCAAAGCCCAACCCAAGGGCCACGAACAAACGGGGTTGGGTATCTAAGCTGGAGAGGGACGCAGCACCGGGAGCTTAGCTCGATTGCGTGCCGTCGTTGGCGGTGTTGTTGGCGATGAGGGTGGTCGCCGGGTCGAGGGTGAGGGTGCCGCTGCCGCTGCTCTTGATTCCGCCGCCGGAGGTGCCGGCGAAGTTGTGGATGATTTCGCTGCTGGCGATGTTCAGGTGAGGGGAGTAAAAGATGACGCCGCCGCCGGTGTTTTTGGCGATGTTGCCCGAGATGATGGCGTGCTGGAGAGTCACCTGAGCCATCCTCCCAATGGAGTCGAGATAGAGCGCTCCGCCATCCTGAAGGGCGGAGTTGTCTTGGAACCGGACGAAATCAAGGTCGGTGGAGGCGCTCTCGTCGAGGTACATGGCTCCGCCGTAGCCGGCGGCGGTATTGCCGGTGGCGGCGATGTAGTGGAGGGTCACGGGGCCAGAGGTTCCGGCGAAGATGGCGCCTCCCTCACTGCCAGAGGTGTTGTCGGTAAAGGCGACCATGGTGAAGCTGAGCGAGAAGCCGCTGTAAGACACCGCGCCGCCGGAACCGCCGGCGGTGTTGGCGAGGAACTCGGAGTTGGTCACGCTGAGGGGCGCGTCGTTCATGCCTACGCCATACGCGTTGATCGCTCCGCCCCGATACGCCGCGCTGTTTTGGCGGAAGGAAGTGAGGTTGAGCGTCAGCCCCGTCAGGTCGTCGCTGATAGCGCCGCCGTTTACGGCGCTTTGGTTGCCCACGAACTCGCTGGTGTTGATGGTCGCGCCGGAGATGGTCGTGGCGGTGGGCACCGGGGGGACGGCGAGGTAGAGTGCGCCGCCGCCTGACTTGGCCGCATCAGTCGCGTGGTTCTGCTGAAAGGAGCTGCCGGTGACGAGCAGGGTGTCGGTGGCGCTGGTCGTCACCCCGCCGCCGCCCTGGGGCGCCGTGTTGCTCTTGAGCGTCGAGTTGAGGAGCATCGCGCGACCGGCGTCGAAATCGACCCCGCCTCCCGAGGTGCTCGCCGTGTTGCTGGTGACGAGGGAGCCGTAGAGCATGGCCAGCCCATCATCGGCCGTCTGGGCCAGCCCGTCGGCGCCCTTGCTTGGGTTATTGAAATAGACACCGCCTCCTTGGGTCGCCGAGTTATGGGAGATCGTCGAGTTTATGACATACAAGTCGCCGGAGCCAGTTTCCGTGAGAGTCAGGCCGCCGCCGACGCCTACGGTCGTGTTATTGGCGATGAAACACCCGAGCGCTCCGAAGGAGCCCCCGGATTGAAAACCGACGCCGCCACCACCGGTGGAGCCAATAGCGGTGTTGTTGATGATCTGGGTATTCTCCAGCAGCAGGCCGGCGGTGGCGCTGGCTTCCTCGATGGCCCCACCGCTGGAGCTACTACTGTTGCCACTAAAGAACGAGTTGCTGACGATCAGATTCTCCGCCGAAAGTATCGCCCCGCCCGAGCCGCCCGACTTGGCATTGATGAGCGAAAGGCCATTCAGCGTCACGGTGCTGTTGGAGGCGTTGCCGTCGTCGATGTTGAAAATGCGACTGGCGTTGTTCCCACTGATGAAAACGCTGTCCGCGCCGGGGCCGTTGATGGTGAGCGAGTGGGTGATGGCGATCTCGCCCTGCGTGAGGGTGATCACTTTTCCCAAGACGGCAGGCGCGAAGGAGATGACGTCGCCCGCGTGCGAACCGTTGATGACGTTGCGCAAGGTGCCCGCGCCCGCATCATCGGCGGCGCTGGTCACGAGGAGCGCGGCGGGGGCGATGCGGCTTTCGAGGAGTTCGAGGGAGGAGGGGCGAAGGGGCATCCTTCGTGCTTAGCCGTGGCCATGAGCAGCGTCGAGATTTCTTCAAAAGAGAGGAATGTCCCAGGCCCGACTTGCGGCCAGGCGGGGAAAACGTGAGGCTCGGCCGTCCACTCCCCCTTTAGTGAAGGCGCTCTTCTCTCTTTTCCTGGTACTCGCCACCGTGCGAGCCGCGCTGGCGGTGACCGTGGATTTCGTTCCGGTCGGCGATGCGGGCAATCCGGCGGATGGCACCGGTTTCGGCGCGGTGGCTTACAATTACGCCATCGGCGAGTACGATGTGACCAACGCGCAATACGCGGAGTTCCTCAATGCCAAAGCCGCAAGCGACCCGAACGCCCTCTACAATCCGAAGATGAGCAGCGGTGCGCTGGGCGGGATCGTGCAGTCCGGCGTGAGCGGCTCGTTCACCTATGCCGTCAAGCTGGGCCAGGGGCAGCAGCCGGTCATATACGTAAGCTTTCTCGATTGCATGCGGTTTGCGAACTGGCTCAACAACGGGCAGGGCGCGGCCAGCACGGAGACGGGCGCCTACACGCTTTCCCTCGGGGGCCTCGCGCCACGCAATGCCGCGGCTAACATCTGGGTGCCGAGCGAGAACGAGTGGTACAAGGCCGCCTATTACCAGCCAGCCGCGCATGGTGGGGATGCGGATGGTTACTGGCTCTACCCGACGCGCTCGAACACCCCTCCGAACAGCCGCAACGGCAGCACCACCGACCCGAATAGCGCGAACCTCTTCTACGATGACGGCATCGCCAATGGCTACAATGGCGGCTATGCGGTGACCAACGCCGGCTTCAGCAGCGGCCAGGATTATCTCACCAATGTCGGCGCCTTCACGGTCGCGGGCAGTTACTACGGCACCTACGACCAGGGCGGCAATGTCTATCAATGGAACGACACGATCATCGGCACCAGCCGCGGGTTGCGGGGCGGCGCGTGGGCCGGGGGCGAAGGCAGCTTGCGGGCGACTTTCAGCAGTTCCAATGCGCCCACCTATGAGGACATCGCCCTCGGCTTTCGGGTCGCCACGGTCCCGGAGGCCGGCAGCGGACTTTTGGTGGGTCTCGGCCTTGCGTCCGGCCTGGCACTCCGTCGCCTGGGCCGGGGGAGCACTCGAGTCGCTAGATGACGAGTTCCTTGGCGGTTGCGGGAATCGAGGTCGCACCCGCGCCAAGCCCCATAGAGAAAACGACGCGCTCCTCGTCTAGCCCATCTGGCGCCCGTCGTTGGCGGTGTTGCCAGCGATGAGGGTGGTGGTTAGATCGAGTGTCACGGTGCCGCCGCCGAGGTTCTTGAGCCCGCCGCCAGAGGCGCCAGCGATGTTGTTCACGATCTCCGTGTCCGCGATGCTCAGTTGAGGGGCACTGAAAGCCACACCGCCGCCGGAGAATTTGGCGGTGTTGCCGGAGATGACCGCATGATGCAAGGAGGCGGTCGTGCCGGCGGTCAGAACGAGCGCGCCGCCGTCGGTGTGGGCGGAGTTGCCCGTGAGCCGGACAAAATCGAGGTCGATGGCGCCACCCGAGTCCAGGAAAAAGGCACCGCTGCTCGATCCGGCGGCATTGCCGGTCGCAGCAATGGAGTGGAGGGAGATGGCGCCGCTGGAGCTCACCACGAGAGCTCCCCCGAGAGCACCGGAAGAGTTGTCCGTAAAGGAGACCATGGTGAGGTTGAGCGGGGAGGCGCCACTGTAATATACCGCGCCGCCCGCGGCGCTGGCCGCATTGGCGAGGAACTCCGAGTTGGTGACGGCGAGCACGGCGGGATGGGCCGCGTCCCCAGCCGTGGCGGCAAGCGCTCCCCCGTATCCGCCCAGCGCGACATTCTGGCGGAACGAAGTGAGGTTGAGGGTGAGCGCCGTGCCGCTTTCATCGATGGCACCACCGATCGTCGCGCTCTGGTTGCCAACGAACTCGCTCGTGGTAATCACCGTGCCGGCGATCGTGTTGGCGGCCGCCACCGAGGAAGGGGCCAGGTTGAGCGCGCCTCCGCCAAGCTGGCTCGAATCCGTCGCGCGGTTTTGCTGGAAGGAGCTGCCGGTGATCAGGAGGGTGTCCGTGGCGCCGTCGGTCGAGAGGCCGCCACCTTGCGGCGCGGCATTGTTCTTGACCATGGAGTTGAGGACCATCCCGCGGCCCGTGGAGAAGAGGATGCCCCCGCTGCCAGCGGTCGCCGTATTGCTAGTGACCAGCGAGCCGGAGAGCAGTGCCAGCCCGTCATCGGCGGTGTGACCGACCTCGTCGGCGCCAAGGCGTAAATTGCTGAAGAAGAGGCCTCCGCCGGTCATCGCACTGTTGTGAGAAATGGTCGAGTTGATCACGTACAAGTCCCCGGTGCCACTGGCGTATTCCTCGAGCGAGAGGCCGCCGCCGGACGATGCGGCGGTATTGTTCGCGATGAAGCAGCCGATGGCTGCGAAGGACCCGCCCGAGGCGAAGCGGATACCACCGCCGTTGCCGCCGCTGGTGGCAGAGTTGTTGACGATCTGCGTATTTGCCAGCAGCACGCCCGCACCGCTGCCGCTGGTCTCTTCGAGCGCTCCGCCATTGTCTGCGGACGTGTTGTCGCTGAGCACGGAGTTGGTCATGATGAGATTCTCAGTGGACAGAATTGCCCCACCGACACTGGTCGATTTCCCGTTGACGAGCGAAAGTCCATTCAACGTGACGGTGCTGTTGGAGGCACCGCCATTGTCGATATGGAAGATGCGGCTGTTGTTGTTACCGCTGATGACGAGGTTGCCCGCACCGGGACCGTTGATGGTGAGCGAGTGGTCGATGAGGATCTCGCCGCTGGTCAGCGTGATGACCTTCCCCATCAGGGCCGGCGCGAAGGAGATGACGTCGCCGGCATGCGAGCCCGTGATGGTGTCGCGCAAGGTCCCCGCGCCCGCATCCGCGAGGGAGTTGACGACGAGCGCAGCGGGGGCGATGCGGGATTCAAGGAGTTCGATGGAAGAGGCGTATTTGGACATGGTGGTGGCTTGGTTGATGATGAGAGCGGCGCAGGCGCGAGCAGCGTGCGCCCACCCGCCTCGGAAAGGAATGCCAATCACCACGCTCCCGCGCCCCTCCGCCGTCAGCTCGATTGCGTGCCGTCGTTGGCGGTGTTACCGGCGACGAGGGTGGTCGCCGAATCCAAGGTGAGCTTGCCCGTGCCGAACTTACTCAGCCCGCCGCCGGAGGTGCCGGCGATGTTGTCGATGATTTCTGAGGCCGTGATGCTGAATTGAGGGGCGGCGAAGGAGACGCCACCGCCGGCGAACTGCGCGGTATTGCCGGAGATGACCGCATGATGCAGGGTGGCGTTGCCGCTGGTGTAGAGGGAGATCGCGCCGCCGTTCCCGATGGAAGAGTTGCCCGTCAGCAGGAGAGAGTCGAGGTCGATGGCGCCATCCGTCTCCAGGAAGAGGGCGCCGCCGCCGCTGCCGCTGGCATTATCGGTGGCCGCGATGGAGTGAAGGGAAATGGCCCCAGAGGTCACGGCGGCCAGGGCACCTCCGATATCGTTGGAGCTGTTGTCTCGGAAAGCGACCATGGTGAGGTTCAGCGCGGACGACCCAGCGTAGTACACCGCGCCGCCTGCGTTGCCGCCGGCATTCGCGAGGAACTCCGAGTTGGTGATGGCGAGCACCGCGTTATTGGAGTTGTTATCCGTCGCCAAAATCGCTCCGCCCAAACCGCTGGGCGCGGCATTTTGGCGGAAGGAAGTGAGGTTGAGGGTGAGCGCAGTGCCGTCTGCGTGGATGGCACCGCCGGACGCGGCGGTCTGGTTGCCGACGAACTCGCTCGTGTTGATGACCGTCCCGGAGATGGTGGTGGCCGTCGCCGCGGCGGAAGGGGCGAGATAAAGCGCGCCTCCGCCGAGCTTGGCGGCATCGGTCGCCCGGTTCAGTTGAAAGGAGCTTCCGGTGATGAGGAGGGTAACGGTCTTGCCGGTGGTCGCCAGACCGCCGCCCTGGGGTGCGGCGTTGTTCTTGACCATCGAGTTGATGACCATCGCGCGGCCGTAGTCGAAGTTGACGCCGCCGCCCGCGACCGTCGCCGTATTGTTGGTGACCAGCGAGCCGTAGAGCAGGGCCATCCCGTCGTCGGCGGTGTGGCCGGCTCCGTCGGCTCCCAAGCGGAAGTTGGTGAAACTGAGGCCACCGCCGGTCGTGGCGCTGTTGTGGGAAATAGTCGAGTTGATCATGTATAAGTCCCCAGTGCCGCTGAGGATCTCCTCAAGGGAAAGGCCGCCGCCGGACCCCGTGGCGGAATTATTGGCGATGAGACAGCCGATCGCCGCGAACGAGCCGCCGGAGGAAAAGCGAATCCCACCGCCGACGCCCGTGGCGGAATTGTTGACGATCTGCGTGTTCTCGAGCAGCAGGCCGGCCGAAATACTGAATTCTTCAATCGCTCCGCCATTGCTGCTGGACGTGTTGCCGCTGAGGACGGAGTTGGTCACGATGAGATTCTCAGCGGAGTCAATGGCCCCGCCGATCACGCTGCTCTTAGCGTTGACCAGCGAAAGGCTATTCAGCGTTACGGTGAGGAGGGAAGAGTCGCTGCCGTCGTCGACATGGAAGATGCGGCTGTTGTTGTTGCCACTGATCGTAAGGTTGCCCGCACCGGGGCCGTTGATGGTGAGCGAGTGGTTGATGAGGATCTCGCCGCTGGTCAGCGTGATGAGCTTCCCCATCAGAGCGGGCGCAAAGGATATGACGTTGCCGGTGTGCGAATTGGTGATGGTGTCGCGCAAGGTCCCCGCGCCCGCATCCGCGACGGAGTTGACGACGAGGGCGGCGGGGGCGATGCGGCTTTCGAGGAGTTCGATGGAAGAGGCGTATTTGGACATGATGATGGCTTGGTTGGTGGTAAGAGCGGCGAAGGCGCGAGCAGCGTGCGCCTTTCTCCGGCCAAGGAAAGCCCCGAGTGCCGTCTCCACGGCCGAACGAACCAAATCTCCAATGTGCTCAGATTCTCCGGCGACTCCGGCTCAGGAGCAAAACCCCGGCTCCGCAGAAGAGCGCTCCGGAGGCCGGCTCCGGCACCACGGCAAGCCCGACCGGACTGCTGAGACCAGTGATGAAGGAAGTGTTGATGACCGCGCCGGTGCTGGCGTCGTATTCGCTCACCCGGTTGCCGCCTGAGTCCGCCACGTAAAGCGAATTGCCCAGCAGCGCGATGCTCGTCGGCGCAAAAGGGTCGTTGATGAAGCTCGCGTTGATGGCCGTGCCCGTCGTCGCGTCAAATTTCCCGATGCCCGAGTTGCTGTTGTAGGCTACGTAAAGGGCATTTCCTGAAATCGCCAGCCCCCACGGGCTCCCGATCTCATTGTTGACCAGACCGGAGAGAAAGGTCGCATTCATCACCGCCCCCGTCTGCGCGTCATACTCGCCCACCGTATTACTGCTGTAATTCGAGACAAACAGTTTACTGCCAGACACCGCAAAGCCCGAAGGCCCGTTCAGGCCGGTGATGAAGTTCGCGTTGAGCAGCGCCCCGGTCAGCGCGTTGTAGGTGCTCACCGTCCCGTTGGCGGCATTTCCCACATAGAGCGTTGTGCCGACGAGCGCGAGGGCCTTCGGTCCCAAGGTATCAGCGATGAAGCTCGCGTTAAGAGCGGCCCCGGTGGTCGCATTATAAGTGCCGACCGTCTTAGTCACATCGTCCGCGACATAAAGCGTATTGCCCGAGATCGCGAGGGCTCGCGGATCGCTCAGCCCGGAGTTGATGAAGCTCCCGTTGATCGCTGCCCCGGTGGAGGCATTATACTCGCCCACCTTGCCGTTACCCGTCTGGCCGACATAGACTTGCGCCGAAACTGAAAGCGTGCACAGATCGGCCAGGGCGAGAGCAAGGAGGAGACGGAGCTTCATAGGTTTGTTTGCACAAGAGCAAAAGCAGGGCTGCGCCGGCAAGCTCTAATGATGCTCCGCGCTTTCCCCCCGACGTGTGAAACTCGCCGCTACAGCCCGCTGGCAAATTGCATCGGGTCGCTCGGGGCGCCGGTGCCGCTCCCGTTGGAAGGGATGACAATCAGAAAATTGTCCGCCCCGCTCAGCCCGGTCATGGGGTTTCCTGGGGGCGTTTGAATTTTGGTTTTGCTTTGAAATAATCTGGCGCGGGTGCGGAATCCCGCGTCCCGGTGTCCCAAGTACCTGTGTCCCAGGTCATTGAGTGCGCGCTCCAAGGCCGGGGGTGCTCCCACGGGTACCGCTGCCGGGCGAAATGGTCCGCTCCCCGGACGAAATGGTCCGTTCCCCGCACCGAATGGTACGGCTGTCGGAGGAAATGGTCCGTTCCCCGTGCCGAATGGTACGGCTACCGGAGGAAATGGTCCGCTCCCCGCGCTGAATGGTACGGCTACCGGAGGAAATGGGGAGACGCCCCGGACGAAATGGTACGTCCGCCGAGCCAAAAGGTACGTCCGCCGCGCGAAATGGTAAGCCTGCCGAGCCAAATGGTACGTCCGCCGCGCGAAATGGTACAGCTCCCGGTGCGCGTGGTCCGCCGGACGCGCGAAATGGTAAGCGCCCCGCTCGAAAGGGTCTGCCCTCCTAGAGAAATGGTCTGCCGCTTCCAGCCGATGGTATCGGGACCATTTGGCCGAAGAGCGACCCCGCAGCGTCAACCGCCGTCCCCGCCGTCTCGCAACGCCGACCCAGAGGGCGGACCGCCGCCCGTCGTGGCAACAAGAAACGCGTTCTCATGGGGAGCGCCCCTCCTAAAAGGAAGCCCCGTTACTATATTGTATGACTAGCATCCGAAGCCGGCTTCTACAGCAGCACCGTCTGGATGAAAGAGTACCCGCGCCTGCAAATCCTCACGGTGGCCGAACTCCTTGATGGCCGGCAAGTCCTGCGCCCCCTGACGCTGGCGCTCGACGCCACCTACAAGCGCGCCCCCAAAGCCCAACCCGAGGGCCACGAACAAACCGGGTTGGGGATCTAGGCTGGAGAGGGATGCAGCACCGGGAGCTTAGCTCGATTGCGTGCCGTCGTTGGCGGTGTTGTTGGCGACGAGGGTGGTCGCCGGGTCGAGGGTGAGGGTGCCGGTGCCGCTGCTCTTGATTCCGCCGCCGGAGGTGCCGGCGAAGTTATGGATGATTTCGCTGCTGGCGATGTTGAGGTGAGCGGAGTGGAAGAGGACGCCGCCGCCGGTGTTTTTGGCGATGTTGCCCGAGATGAGGGCGTGCTGGAGAGTCACTTGAGTCACCGGCCCAAAGGAGTCGAGATAGAGCGCTCCGCCATCCCGGAGGGCGGAGTTGTCCTGGAACCGGACGAAATCGAGGTCGATGGAGGCGCTCAAGTCGAGGAACATGGCTCCGCCATCGTAGCCGGCGGTATTGCCGGTGGCGGCGATGTCGTGGAGGGTCAGGGTGCCACTCGTTCCGGCGATGACGGCGCCCCCGAAGCCGCCGGAGGAATTGTCGGTGAAGACGATCATGGTGAGGCTGAGCGAGGGGTTCCCGTCGTAAGACACCGCGCCGCCGGAACTGCCGGCGGAGTTGGCGAGGAACTCGGAGTTGGTCACGCCGAATGGCGCGGCGTTCGGACCTCCGTCCAGCGCGTGAATCGCCCCGCCGCGTACCGCCGCGCTGTTTTGGCGGAAAGAGGTGAGGTTGAGCGTCAGCCCCGTCTCATCGACACGGATGGCGCCTGCATCCGCGGCGCTTTGGTTGCCTACGAACTCGCTGGTGTTGATGGTCGCGCCGGAGATGGCCGTGGCGGTGGCCACCGGGGTAGTGGCGAGGTAGAGTGCGCCGCCGCCTGATTTGGTCGCATCAGTCGCGTGGTTCTGCTGAAAGGAGCTGCCGGTGACGAGCAGGGTGTCGGTGGCGCTGGTCGTCACCCCGCCGCCGCCCTGGGGCGCCGTGTTACTCTTGAGCGTCGAGTTGAGGAGCATCGCGCGACCGGCGTCGAAATCGACCCCGCCTCCCGAGGTGCTCGCCGTGTTGCTGGTGACGAGGGAGCCGTAGAGCATGGCCAGCCCATCATCGGCCGTGCGGGCCAGCCCGTCGGCGCCCTTGCTTGGGTTATTGAAATAGACACCGCCTCCTTGGGTCGCCGAATTATGGGAGATCGTCGAGTTGATGACATACAAGTCGCCGGAGCCAGTCTCTGTGAGAGTCAGGCCGCCCCCGGCGCCTGCGGTCGTGTTATTGGCGATGAAACACCCGAGCGCTCCGAAGGAGCCCCCGGATTGAAAACCGACGCCGCCACCACCGGTGGAGCCAATGGCGGTGTTGTTGATGATCTGCGTATTCTCCAGCAGCAGGCCGGCCGTGGCGCTGGCTTCCTCGATGGCCCCGCCGCTGGAGCTACTACTGTTGCCACTAAAGACAGAGTTGCTGACGAAGAGATTTTCCGCCGAAAGTACAGCTCCGCCGGAGCCGCCCGACTTGGCATTGACCAGCGAAAGGCCATTCAGCGTCACGGTGCTATTGGAGGCGTTGCCGTCGTCGATGTTGAAAATGCGACTGGCGTTGTTCCCACTGATGACGAGGCTGTCCGCGCCGGGGCCGTTGATGGTGAGCGAGTGGGTGATGGCGATCTCGCCCTGCGTGAGGGTGATCACTTTTCCCAAGACGGCAGGCGCGAAGGAGATGACGTTGCCCGCGTGCGAACCGTTGATGACGTTGCGCAAGGTGCCCGCGCCCGCATCATCGGCGGCGCTGGTAACGAGGAGCGCGGCGGGGGCGATGCGGCTTTCGAGGAGTTCGAGGGAGGAGGAGTATTTAGACATGGCGGGGGCTTGGTGAGTGGTCGGAGGGTGAAGGCGCGGGCAGCGTGCGCCTTTCTCCCGCCAAGGAAAGTTCCGAGTGCGGTTTCCACCGCGGGGGCGCCGCCGCCGGTTGTGCCGGGGGCGCCCTCGCCCCCTTCCCCTCGAGTCACAGCCCGCCCGCAAATTGCACCGGATCGCTCGGCGCGCCGGTGCCGCTTGCGTTGGAAGGGATTACAATCAGAAAGTTGTCTGCCCCGGGCCGGGCTTTGGCGCGATGGAAATGCGTTGCACGAGGCGGGGGCGGAGGGGTACAACTGCGGCTCCCCTGATAGTCTCCCAAGGACATCTCTGCGTGTTTCGAGCGCCCGGCGCGGCGTATAGATCGGCAACCTCGAATCCACTCCATCTGCCGTGCTGCCCACCACTCCACCAGTCCCTTCCGCCGCCGCCGAGTATACTTCAACACCGCCCCGCCCACCCAGCGGCTTAATCAGATGTTTGGCGTTGCTCGCGCTACTTTGAAGCATGAGCTTCTAAGACAACCCATTTCCGACCGTTTTCTCGATATGAAACACATGCTTCGTCGTTCGCTCGTCGTCTTCGTTCTCGCCGTGACTTCTCACGCGTGGAGTGCCGACACGGATGCTGCCGCACCATTCACGCTGACGGTCGTGCCATCTTTAAGCCGTCCAGAAGTTAGAGGCATCGTGATGGGAGACGACAATCCCAAGGAGTTCTACGTCGTTCTTACCAACAAATCCAAAGGTCCACAGTCAGTCTTCGAGACGTGGAACAGTTGGGGCTTCGCGGCCGTTTCTTTCGAGTTTACGATGCCCGATGGCAAGCAGGTGGTCGTTTCGAGGGGACCGGAGGCTTGGACGATGAATTTTGCAACCACGTTTCTCATTCCTCCCGGCGAGCATCAGGTTTACGCCATTCGTCTCGACAAGCGTTGGGAGAGCCGTCCCAAGCTCACTGCCGATGCCGAGAAACAAATCCAAATCAAACTAAAGGCAATCTACCAAGTCCAAGTAACCCCAGAATCGGCAGAACACAAGGTCTGGACGGGACGCGTCGAATCTAGGCTCTACGACCTCACGCTCGAACATCGGTAAAGGCGCAAATGACCGTAAGTCTAACCTTTGGCTGCAGCGAAGTGCTCCGGGCGTCCGGCTGGCTGCCGCCAACCATCCCGCCACCTTCGTCCATTCTCCCTCTGTCGCCTTTGCTAGCCAGCGCGCCGCGTTCCGAAGGTCGCTGACTGCCTGGGGTCGTTCAAGCGACAAGCGTGAGCGTTTTTCACTTCGTGCCATCAAATCTGTTATGAAAACGGCCTCGATTATGGCTTTTGCAGCACTAATGAGCATTGCCCAGCATGCGCAGGCGGGAGATGCTGCGATTGGAATTTCTATCGCTGTTCCTGCTTTGGACCCGGGTGCAGAGCGGTCAGTGGTGGCGTTCGACCTCACCAGCCATTTCCCCGTCATTCTTACCAACACTTCGGACAAGCCGCAGCGAATTGTCACGGAAGGCAACTCGTGGGGAGATCACGCCTTGAGCTTCGAACTTACCGATGATTCGGGCAAGAAGTTCACGGCTCAAAGAGTCGTGCCCGATTATGCGAAGAACATGCTACACTGGTGGATTCTAAGTCCGAAGGAAGATTTGGTGCTGGACGTTTATTTTGCGGATTCAGACAGATGGCAGAATTTCCCCCTTCCAGTCGGCTACGGCCATTCGCAGACGGTCACCATGCGCGCCGTCTTCGAGGTGAAGTCCAATGAAGTGCCAGCATCCGCCGGACTTTGGGTGGGTCACATTGTTTCGCAGCCCGTAAAGTATGTATTTTACAATCGAACATCGAAATGATGTCGCTTAACCACGCCCTCCAGCGAGCGGTTCCGACTGTCACGCTGGCTGCTTCCGCCGCCGCTGAGCTTGGGGTCGTCAGGCGGGTTCCGCCGCCTGCTATGAAACTTGTTGCATTTTTTCTCCTGCTTTTCGGCATTGGCCTTCGTGCATCCGAACCCACGGCCATTGGGGACTGGTCTGCTCCGATCAATGGACTTCGCGGCCGGCTGCTTCTTTCCGAGGGGACACCATTCCACGGCACTCGCATGGCGCTGGTGTATCTTGAGCTACAGAACGTTTCGGACGTGCTCAACCCGTTTCTTGTGGATTTCCGTTCGCCTAAGCTGGACGTTGTCGACGCCGCTGGTAAGTCCGTTCCACAAACTCCCAGCGCCGCGAGCATCGTCTCACCGCCACCCTACACTCTTCTGTTACCTTTTGATTCGACGATCCGTCTCCGCATTTCGGTTAGCGGCTACTTCATTGCCCGAGATGCTGGTATCGCAATTCAACTTGATTCAGGTTGTTGGGTTATCCCGGCGCGTAGCCGCGACGAACGATTCGTTTCGGGTTCGTTTGGCGTATCCGAGCTTAACCCAAGGGACATCGAAGCTCGAAGGAAGGACAGCGCTCGCGGTAATCGCGTTTGGCGCGGAACCTTGGACTTACCGAAAGTTTCGATACCTACTTCAACGCCCAAATGAATGTGCCTAACAGATCAGGCTTAGCTTTGACCGAAGGCAGCAAGGCGAGCGGAGCTTCGGAGATCAGAGGGGAGGAACTAGCCCGGTCGACCTAAACCGGCGCGCCTTCCATGGAGATGGCTTCTTGAGTACGGTCGCAGCGCTGCGCCGACTTTCCCTTTGACTGGAGGCGCTTCCCACCCGCATTCCGCGGAATGACCGTGAATACGCCTACTGGTCTTCGTGGCCGATCTGGAAGCTGACCCGCCCGTCCGGGTGCTGGCGGATGTTGGTCAGGAAGACGGGGCGGCCGCCGCCGAGCTGGGAGCGGCTCGAGGGGGTCGTGAAGGGGGTGAAGGCGTGGTTGGAGCGGCTCGGGTAGGGAACGCTCCCGAGGAAGACGCGCGGGCCTTCGGGGCCTTCGACTCCGTGGGACTCCTCCAGAATGGGGCGTCTGCCGACGATGCGCCAGATGAGCAAGCCTTCGGCCGGCAGGCTGGCATCGAACCCGACGCGGCGGCGATTCTCGAGGAGCAGATATTCGGCGCCATCGGGACGGAGCGGCACTTTGAAGCATTCGGTCGGCGAGCCTTCGACGGGCCCGAGCACCAGCTTCTGCGGCAGGGCGGGATCGATGACTGCCGGCTTGAGCCAGCCGAGTTTCTCTTTGCACCAGGCGCTCATGTGCTGCGGCCGCCCGCCGCCCCGCTCATTCGACATCAGGCACCAGATGCCAAGCCCCTCCGAGCCGGGATTCTCGGGGCGCGCGTAGAGATCGGGCAGCCCGAGCATGTGGCCGAATTCATGGCAAAAGACGCTGATCGAGGCCATGGTCGGCCCGCCTTCGGGGCAAATGTAATAGGACCAGCGTTTGCCGGGGCGCAGGAAATTGGCGCGGTGCGGCCAGAAGAGCGACCCGCGATTGGCCTTTGGGAAGCGGTCGCCGGCGTAGATGAAAATCAGCCCGTCGAAGTCGTGGAGCGCGTCGGCGCCTTCGCGTGCGAGGAGCTGGTCGAGCGCCTCATTGAGGAAGGCCGCTTTGTCCGCCTCGCGGGTGCCCCCAGCATACTCGGCGCGTTTTTTGGCCACGGTGACGGGAGCGAAGACCTTGCCGCTCACGGTGAGCTTGCCGCACGAGAGTTCATGGTAGAAATCGGTGAGGCTGCCGTGGACCTTCTGCCCGGTGGCGCTGGTCTTGTCGTGATACGTGCCGTCGCTGAAGAGCGCTTCCTGCCACGCCTCCGCGGTGATTTGCGGATTGGTCTTCGCGTCCGGGAATTCGACTTCGATGACGGCGAGCCGGTAGGTGTCGCGCTTCCAAATGGAAGGGAGCAAGGTCGCGAGCGAAGCATCGTTGGCGGCCGAGGCGGTGAGCTTCACGGAGACCTGCCTTTCCTCACCAGCGCGGGACAGGGTGAGTTGCAGTTCTTCGCCGGGGCTCTTTTCCGCGAGCGCATCGGAGAGCGTCGAGAGGGAACTCATCGGCGTTTCACCGACTCTGGTGAGTACGTCTCCGGGCTCGATGCCGGCAGCGGCGGCGGGCGATTTTGCGACCACCCGGCTGATCACCGCGCCGCGGTCGTCCGGCTCCTCGTAGCTGATGCCGACATAGCCGCGGACGTTGCTTGGCCGAAGCGGATGGCTCGCCGTGTCGAGGGTCGCGGTGATCGTAGCGGGGGCTCCTGCGCGGCGGATCGAGAAGGCGACAGTATCGCCAGGCGCGTGGGCGCGGAGCCACTCGCGAAAGGTCGCCACGTCAGAAAACGATTTGTCTTCCGCGCCGACGAGGAGGTCGCCGGCGGCGAAGCCGGCCTCCGCAGCCGGGGAGTCGTCGGAAATGCCGGCAACGGTCAGTGCGCCCTCGGCGTCCGGGACGACTTCCACGCCGAGGTAGCCAGAGGCGCCTACCGCCGCCGCGCTGCTCGGGCGGAGCGTCGTGGTGATGGCGGTCTGCGGAGTGGCGTAGGTGCCGAGGTCGTCATCGGCGCGCAGGGCTGGGCTGGCGTGGAGAAGCAAGACCGCCGCCAGGGTGAGACAACGGTTGGCGGCCAACTCGGGAAAGCGCATGGTGGGACAGCCGGCGACGAATCAGCCGCACACTGGGATTGCCAATGGCCGCGGGAACTCCCTGCGCCGCCGCGGGCACCAGGACCACGCTGGGCTTAAACCGGCATGCCGGCACCGCCTGGCAGAGCGGGACCCGCCGGGCCACGGTACTGCGCGCTGCCAAAACCGAGAATCGGGAAGAAGAAGATGCCCAGGAGGATGAGGCCCGCCGCGAACCCGCCACCTTTCCCGAAATTCTCCGCAATGCCGATGCAGAGCAGGATAAAGAAGATCAGATTAAGGAACGGGATGAGCATGAGCAGAACCCACCAGCCCGGTTTGCCGCCAACTTTGCAGAGGACGTAGGCATTGTAGATCGGCACCAGGCTCGCCCAACCGGGGTAACCCGCCTTGGTGAAGACCTTCCAAAACATGAGCGCGGAGAAGAGCAGGGCGAATCCGATGCCGAAGACCATGGAGGTCAATGCCGCGGCTGGTGAGACTTGGACCGGCGTGAGGTCGGTGGTCTCGGTCGTCACTTGAGCGATGGGGAGGAGAAAGGAAAGGAGCGTGTGCATGGCGGTGTGGGTTGGTGAGGTAGCGAGGCAGTTGCTATTCGAGTGCCTGGTGCCGTTCAAGTGAGAAACGCAGAAATCACCTTGTGGAGGCCACCGGCGGGGGGCGGCACGGAGCAATCAGGCGGCGGAGGTTGCGGGAGCAGGCGGTTTACGCCGCACGGCTGGCGTGGAATCCGCGGCGCGGAATCAATTCGGCGGTGGCGTTAAATTGGAGCGCACGGTTTGGCGCAGCGTCTGCTTCACAGGGAGCCGTGAAGATTCGCCACGATTGACATGTCCCACTCGATGTCCCGAGTCGCCTTTGAGGGCGGTGCTCGGAACACGGTTAAGCAATTCGTCTATCGAATACTTCTCACCGCTGCGGGGCTGGCAACGCCGGTTCACGCTCAGGCAGCGCTGATCACCTGGGCGGGCAACTCTTCGCCTGGATGGTCGAGCGCGGTGAACTGGGTGGGTGGCGCGGCACCGGTCACTGGAGATTCGCTCGTTTTCAATGGCAGCGGCACGGCGGGGAGCTCGCTCACGAACACCCTCACGAATGACGCCTTTACGATCGCCAACGTCACCTTTGGGCTGGCGGCGCCAGCTTATACCTTCGCCGGCAACCGCTTCCTGCTCGGCACCGGGATGACCAACAACAGCAGCCAACTGCAAACGTTTAGTAATGGCAGCGCGCTCACCGCCACAGCGGGGACGGGCGGGTTGCTCGTGGCGCATGCGGCCACCTTCGGTGTGAACGGAAGCGGCGGAAACCTCACCATCACCAATGGTTTGGACAATGCTGCCAATAGCGACTTGACGCTGACCGTCAACGGCGCGGGCGGCACGCTCACTCTCGGCGGCGTGGATATGGGCTTCACAGGCTCCAGCGCCAAGATGCTCAACCTGGCCGGGACCAGCAATCTAACCATCAACGGTTTCCTCAAAGGCGCGGCCAACCTAGCGCAGCAGGGGACCGGCACCGTGACGATCAATGGCTCCATCGCGAACACGATGGCAGGCGCCGTGTCGCTCCTCGGCAGCGGCTCGCTCGTTCTCGATTTCTCAAATTTGTCCACGCCGACCAACTTGATGCCCGCCACCGACAGCCTTCTCCTGGGGGGCGGTGGCGCTTTCGCGATCAAGGGAAAAGCGGGCGCGACGACGGCGCAAACCTTCAGCAGCCTTTCGTTGGCGGCCAATAGCTCGTCACTTTTCCAATCGATCTCCAACGGCGCCACGGCGATCAACCTCAACCTCGGCAGCATCAGCCGCGGCGCGGGCAGCACCGCCGACGCCTCGCAAAACGGCGCGGGGGCGATCACCACCAGTTCCACCACGCTTTTCGCGGGGACGAACAAGGTGCTGACGGGCTCCGCAGGTGGCGCGGCCTTTGCCACCTTCCAGAAAACGGATTGGCTGACCAACAATGCCGGCACGCTCGGCATCACCTCGGGCCTGTATCAGACGAACCTCTTCGCCGCCGGTGGCGATACCGATCTCACCGCCAGCCAAAGTCCCGCCGCTTTCACCATCAACACGCTGCGCTTCAACACAGCGGCGAAAACCTTGACGCTCAAAAACACGGGCGCGAGCACCATCACGACCGGCGGCATTCTCGTCACTCCGGCGGGCGCCGGCTCGATCATCGCGGCCGGTGGCGTGGGCGCAGCGCTTCAGGCGGGAGCCGTTGGGAGAGAGGTCGTCATTCACGATTACGCGGACCTCACGATCAGCGCACCGATCATCGACAATGGCGCCGCCAGCGCGCTGACACTCTCGGGCAGCGGCATCACGACACTCGCGGGCGCGAACACTTACACTGGCGCCACCAATATCGATAGCGGCACGGTGAAAGCTGGATCGAACAGCGCCTTGGGCGTCGGTTCCGCGATGGTTCTGAGCGGACAAACCGGCGCCACGCTCGATCTCAACGGCTTCGATCTGACCGTCGGTTCCATCGCCGGAGGGAGCGCGCTTGGTGGCAACATCGTGCTTGGCGCGAAGACACTCACCGTGGGCGGCGACAACACTTCCACCACTTACGGAGGCGTCTTGAGTGGGGCTGGCGGGAACTTCACGAAAATCGGGGCCGGCGCCCTCACCTTGAATGCGACCAGCACCTACACCGGAGCCACCGTCATCAGCGGGGGAATGGTGGCCGTGCACGGTGCCTTGAGCGGAACGACGTCCGTGGCCGTGAGCAATGCCGCCGGGCTCCTGCTGAACGGCGGGGGCAGCAGCCTCAACCCCGCGGCGACCATCAGTTTGGGCACAGGCACCGGTGGCGCGTCGCTCGCCTTCACCAATCCCGCCGGATCCGCGCTCACTGAGAGCCTCGGGGCCTTGACGCTGAGCAAAACGGCAACCATCGATTTTGGCGCGGGGAATACCGACACGTTCACCTTTGCCAGCCTCAACCTATCCGCCGTGGCGGGCACGTCCTTCACCGGGTTAACGGTGGCGCATTGGTCAGGCTCGCTCTATTCCGCGGCGAGCCTGAACGACAATGGCACGAACACCGATCGGCTCCTCTTTAACGGCAGCCAAGCTTTCACTGACGCCCAACTAACCGGGTTTCATTTCACGAATGACGCGGGCCTCGCGCTCGGCACCGGTGGACACCAGGTGAAATTCGGCGCTTCACAATTCGAGATCGTCCCGATCCCCGAGCCCTCGGTGCTCGGCCAAATCCTGTTGGTGGCAGCATGGACCGCCTGGGTGCGCTACGGCACGGCGCGGCGCCTGGTCGCGCGGCTGTGCCCTAGCAGGCTCTTAGATATTTCGCCACTGCTTGGGCGCGCGAGCGGACGTGGAGTTTCTCGTAAATCCGCGCGGTGTGCGACTGCACGGTGTGGAAGCTGATGCCAAGTTGATCGGCGATTTCCTTTTGCAAAAAGCCTTGCGCGAGAAGCTCGAGCACTTCGCGCTCGCGAGGTGATAAGTCAGCGGCGGGGTCAGGCTTCGGGTGAGGTCTTTGAAATGTCTGCACGACCAGGCGGGCGATATTGGGTGTCATCGGTGCGCCGCCTGCATGAACTTCGCGGATGGCTTGGGCGAGTTCGGCCGCCCGCGCTGGTTTCAGGAGAAAGCCGCTGGCGCCCGCCGACAATGATTCAAAGACGGAGTGGGTGTGATCGTGGACGGTGAGCATCACGATCTGCGTTTGTGGCGATTGCTGCTTCAGCCGGCGAACGCATTCGACGCCGTTCATGCCGGGCAGGTTAATGTCCATCAGAGACCACCGCCGCCTCGTGTTGCGCAAGCCCCTCGAGTGCCTCCTCGGCCGAGGGATAACTGCCCGCGCAGTTCATTCCAGCCATGGAATGAACCATCATCTCGAGACTGCGGCGCAGACCGGAATCATCCTCGACGATGGCTACGCTGAGCGGATGCATGGTGTCGTTCATTGGGCGGGTTGCTGGACAGGCAGCGTAAAAATGACCGAAGTACCGGAGCCGAGACTGGTGCGGCGCTGAAATCGTCCGCCGACTCTTTCCATGCGCGCCCGCATGCTTGCGGAGCCGCGGCTGTGGGCGGTCTTTTCCGAGTCGGCGAAACCACAGCCATTATCCGTGACGGTGACGAAAGGCTGCCTTGCTCGACGCGCACCCTGAGGACGATTTCTTGCGGCCGAACTGTGCCTCGCGGCATTGTGGATCGCCTCTTTCGCTGCCAGAAAAATCTGATGCCGCTGTTCCGGAAGAGAGGCTGGTCTCCGGCAGCGATGGAGGAACGTCGAGCCGAAAGCGAATGCGCGCCAGGCTCAGATAATCCTGGGCAAAGCGCGCGAGGTAGCCGACCAAGTCTTCGGCGGAATCATGCGCGGGATTGATGGCCCAAACGATTTCATCGAGCTTGCGACCGGCGGCTTGGGCGCGGGTGTAAATCTCATCGAGATGCGCGCGGCTGGCGCCATCGCCGGGCGCAGTCGGTTTGCGCGAGTTCGCTCAGCATGGCGATCTGCGCGAGGCTCGCGCCGAGGTCATCGTGAATGTCCTGGGCAATGCGTGCTCGTTCGCCTTCCAGGGCGCGCTGCCGCTCCACTTCCGCGAGCCTTTGCTGCATCCGCCGCTGCGTCGCATGGCGAACGGCAAACGCCACCAACGCCCATGATGACGGCGGCGCCAGCACCCAGGTCCACGGCTCCTGCCAAAGCGGTGGCCGTACGGTGAGCGAAATTTCGTTGGCGCCGCCGAGCGGCTCGCCGCTGGCGGCTGCCGTGAGCATTTGGAAGCGATAACTCCCGGGCCGGAGATAACGGTAAGTAGCCGTGGCTGGTCCGGCCGCGCCGATATTGAAACACTCCTCCCACTGCACGCGCGAGCCGTTGCCCCGGCTGCACGAGCAATCGCCCTCGCCGGCGCCATCCGCCAACCGCAGTAGCTCCGGCCATCGTCATCGCTCAACACCAGCGCATAATCCGGCGCAGGGTTCGACACCGGCCGCACCATCGCCATTCCAGGATTCGAGCCTTGGCGCATCCATCCTGCCGGCGTGCCGAGTGGATTCTCCAAATCAATGCCGGCATTCATCGGAAAAACAAAGTGCTGCTTGCGACCGTCAGACTCCACGACATCGGCGCTGAAGTTCCGGAAAGCATGGACCCCGAGCGTGCTTTCCGAGCCGCCCGACACGAACTCGACGTAAGCCTTCTCGACATCTCGAAGGGGCGGCGGCTTCCATCGCGCGCGGCTGGAAATCGGAACGCTGGACCGACCCGCGCCAGTTCGCACTGCTGCCGCTGACCAAGCTCACCGATGCGCCGACTTCGAGACCTTGCGCATCAAGAAAATGAATAACCGTCCGCATCTGCGCTGGCGGATCCTGCCACTCAGAGTCGAAACCATCCAGCCGGTAACGCACTCGCAGGGCCGCGCTTCCGCCGGCGGAGGACGCGAACTGAATGCGCACATCCCGTGTTCCATTCGGGACTGTCAGGCCATGTGAGATGCCCTGCACGGCGGCTCCGTCGAGGCTCACGGACATCACCTGTAGCGGAGCGGGCTGTGGCAGTCTGCGCCACAGCATTCCCCACGATGGCCGAGCATCACCAGAGAGCACCACAGCCCATGGGTCGAGCGGCGGGCGAAGGCGCGGCGGGTGAACATCCCCGGAGCATACCGTGGAAGCCGTGGCTTTCCACTCCTCGGCTCATCCCTCATTTACGGGACATGACAAATCTGCGGCGCCTCCGCATTATTGCTGAATTCCAATGCCGATCACCCCCGCGCAATCCCGAACTCAGTATGACGTCGCAATCGTCGGCTCCGGCGCGGGCGGCGGACAGATGGCCTACACGCTGACTCTCGCGGGCCTGAAAGTAGTGATGCTCGAAGCGGGCCGCAGCTACGATCCATCTCCGAGACGCCGATGTTTCAGACGCCTCCCCAAGGGCCGCTCGGCGGACTTGCGACGCCTGACAAGCCGGCGGGGTTTTGGGACGCAACCGTGGATGGCGGATGGCAGGTGCCGGGCGAGCCTTACACCAGCGCGAGCAAGGATCGCGATGAACAGTTTTTCTGGTGGCGTGCGCGGATGCTGGGCGGGCGGACCAATCACTGGGGCCGTGTTTCCCTGCGCAATGGTCCTTACGACTTCAAGCCGCGCAGCCGCGACGGGCTCGGCTTCGATTGGCCGATTTCTTACGACGACCTTGAACCCTATTACACCAAGGTCGAGATGCTCATCGGCGTCCACGGCACGAACGAAGGCATGGAGAACACGCCCGACTCTCCGCCAGGAGTACTGCTGCCGCCGGTCGAAAGCGCGCACCCATGAGTTGATGCTCCAAAAGCACGGCAAGAAAATCGGTTTCCCCATGATCCCGATCCATCGCGCAGTGCTCACCAAGGCGCTCGATGCGGACAACATCCCCGCGAAGTTGCATCCTGGAAATCCGCGGGCGCAGAAGCTTGCCGCCGACTCGATGCGTGCCCGCGCCGCCTGCTTTTACGCCACCGAACTGCGGGCGCGGCTGCGCGATCCGCGCGACCTACCAATCGACAACTGTGCATCTGCCCCCGCGCCCTGGCGAGCGGCAATCTCGACATCATTTCCAATGCGCACGCCCGCGAGGTCACGCTCGACAAGCAAGGCAAAGCGGATGGGGTCCTCTTCATCGACAAGACAACCGGCCGGGAAAAGCGCGTCAAGGCCAGAGCGGTCGTCCTGGCGGCGAGCTCCGGTGAGACCGTGCGCATCCTGCTCAATTCCAAGGGCGCAGCATTTCCGCAAGGGCTTGGCGAACAGCAGCGGACTGGTCGGCAAGTATATGATGGACTCCGTGAGCTGCTCGGTCGGCGCGCAGATTCCCGCGATGGAGAATCTCCCGCCGCACAATGAGGACGGCACCAGCGGCGACCACATGTATGCGCCTTGGTGGCTTTACAGGAACAGCATGCGGGCAAATTTGACTTCCCGCGCGGCTATCACACCGAGCCAGGCGGTCCGACCCGCCAGCCGCCGGGCGGCGCGCAACCCGGTGAGCAACGACTTCACGCGGGGCGCTTATGGCACAAAATTCAAGGAAGAAGCGCGGCGCTACTATGGCTCGGTCATTTACATCGGCTGCCGCGGCGAAATGATCCCGAATGACGATTGTTATGCCGAACTCGATCCCGGAGGTGCACGACAAGTGGGGTATCCCGGTGCTGCGCTGGCATTGGAAATGGGCCGACCACGAACTCAACATGGTACAGCCACGCGCAGAAGACTTACGCGGAGATCTTCGAGTCGATGGGCGGCAAGCTCCTGCGACCGCTCACCGACGATCCGCTCGACATCATCGACACGGCGGGCGCGTCATCCATGAAGTCGGCGGCGCGATGATGGGCGCAGACGCAGCCAAGTCCGTCTGCAACGGATGGAATCAGACTTGGGACGTGAAGAATCTTTTTGTTTGCGACGGCGCGGCGTTCGCCTCGAATTCCGACAAGAATCCCACGCTCACCATTATGGCGCTCGCATGGCGCACCGGTGACTACATCGTGGAACAAGCGCGCCAGGGGAACCTTTCCTGATTGATCGATATGAAGAACCTCACTCATCACCGCGGTCTGCCGCACGTGTTGGTCGCTGCCATGCTCGTGTTGCGGCGCTGTCCTCGCGCGCGGACGAACCATCACCGAAACCTCCAAGCGGCTGGAATGTCCGGGACTACGGCGCGCGAGGCGACGGCACCACCAAAGACACCGCCGCCATCCAGCGGGCCGTCGAGGCCGCTGCGGAGCAAGGCGGCGGATTGGTGCAAATCCCGCCGGGCCGCTATCTCTGTGGGACCATCTCACTCAAGAACTCCGTCTCGTTGCATCTGGACAAAGGCGCGACTCTTCTCGGCAGCACAGACATGGCGGATTACCCTGAGCATCAGCCGCCGGTCCCCGGAAAGGAGTTGGAATTCGGGCGTTATGCGCTGGTGCACGCTGAAGGCCTTCACGACGTCGGCATTGAAGGGGAGGGGATCGTGGATGGCCAGGGCCGCGATGATTCATTTAATATCGGCAAAAGGCGACAAGGTGGAATGGACAAGGTGGAAGCTGTCTATACCCGGCCTTTTCTGCTCGCTTTCATACACTGCACCAATGTGCGCGTTCGTAGCTTGACCCTTCGCAACTCCGCCTATTGGGTCCAGAACTACCTGGACTGCGATAATGTGCTGATTGAAGGCTTGACCGTGCGCAGCGCCGTCAATGGCAACAACGATGGCATTGATATTGACGGCAGCCGCAACGTTCGCGTGGCCAATTGCGACATTAAGACGGCCGACGATGCTCTTTGCCTGAAGGCATCTTACACCGATTGCCAGCGGGTGGTCGTTGAGAATTGCCTTCTTAGCTCGGGATGCAATGGATTCAAATGCGGCACGGCATCCATCGGCGGCTTCAAGGACATCACCGTCAGCAATTGCATTGTCTATGATACGGTTGACAGCGGCATCGCTTTAGAGATCGTGGATGGCGGCGTGATGGACGGAGTGGTGGTCCGAGGGTTTGTGATGCGCAACGTTGGATCGCCATTGCTTCATTCGTTTAGGCGACCGGCGGAGGAAGTGGGTCGATGTGAAAGAGCCGCTGAAGGTGGGGCAGATCAGGAACATTATCATCAGTGACATTGTTGCGAGCGGCTGCGGCAAACCGCGCGTCAAGGAAGAAGCGACCCTCCCAGCATCCATCACTGGCCTGCCGGGGCATCTCATCCGCGGAGTGACTCTCAGCAATTTCCGGGTCAGTCACCTCGGTGGCAACATGCAGCCACACGCCGAGATCAAGCTTGATCAGATTCCGGAGGCGCCTGGCGGTTATCCCGAGTTCGACATCTTCGGCGACCTGCCATGTTATGGGCTGTTCTGCCGGCATGTCGAAGGGCTGACCTTGCGCGGAGTGGAATTCGAGTGTGAGACGCCGGACGCGCGACCTGCTTTTATTGGTGATGACGTGCCAGGTCTGCGGCAGGACGGCCCCATGGATCGCAGCCAGCAACTCAATGCGGATGCGAAGACCCGGCAGCCCTGACTTCTTTGTTTTGATGTCTCCTGCTCCATCGCTTTTACCGTCGCGCGCGCAGGCTCGGCCATTCTCCCGGTGTTATGGGCTTTCGCCGCGTGTGCGTCTGCGGAGGAAAAGGCTTCCATATCGGTCCCGCTAGTGGACCTGATGCCGGCACGTCCACAAACTTGGCGGGTCTTGGATTGGAAGCGGAGGGCAGTTCTCTTCGATCGGATCGCTTTCGACGAGAGCGCCAGTGGGCCGAATCTCCCGCTGCTGACGTGGGGTGATGTGACGAAGACGCGCTTTCTGATTCGCAACTATGTCGGCTCCGCAAAGGCGGCGAGGCCATTTGCGCGCTGGCGGCGGTGATGAGCGGCGAACTCGCAGGTGTGGACAAGACCAACGACCGCGGGCACGATTGGCTCGCGACTTTGCAGGAGGCATGGTTTAATGACTGCGGCGTGGTGGCCAACAACGTCGGCGCGAAGAACCAAGGCGGCAGCTTCTGGTATCTGGTGCTGCCAGGCGTGCTTTACTCCCAACTTGCGCTTGCGCTACCCTGATGTCCGACGGATTGGGCGAAAAGCTCCAGGCGATGGCCGACCGCTATCGGCAGATTGTGGAGACACTCGGCGGAGCGAATGCAGACTTCAATCATACCGGTTTTGACTTTGAGAAGAATATGCCGCGGACAACGGACGCTGGAGCGAGCCGGACGCGGCAGCTGGCATAGCTTACATCGAATATGCGGCATGGACGCGCTGGCACGATCCGCGCCATCTCGAAGCCGCGCGCTGGTGCCTGGATTTCCTGGAGCGCCGCCAGGCCGAGCAAGGGAACCCGCTTTACGAAACTTTGCTTTATTACGCGCCCGCTCTGGCCGCGAAATTCAATGCGGAGCACGGCACTCATTACGACGTGGCCAAAGCTGCTGAACTGGTGCCTTCCGGACAACGGCGAACCAGGCAGCTCACCGGCCGCATTGGGGGATCCTGGCGCGGAAATTTGGCGATGCCGAAGTTTACGGACTTCAAGGCTTCACGCGCGCGGGTGAAGGATACGCCTTTGCCATGAACACCTTCAATGCCGCGGCGGCACTGGCGCCGCTGGCGCGCTACGATGAGCGATTTGCCGCGCCCTGGCGAAGTGGCTCACGCACGTCGCAAACAATGCCCGGCTGTTTTTTCCCGGATGAGGTGCCGCCGACATGCAGTCGAGCCCCGAGTTCCGCGACACTTCTCTGAAGGCGGTGCCTTACGAAGGCGTGCGGGAGAAGGCGATCGTGCGTCCCGAGTGGAAACTGGAGGCCGTGGAAACGGGACTGCGCGGACGCCGAGGCAAATACCGGACTGCACGAGCGCGAAACGCGGAGATGAAGTTTCGTGCGATGCGAAGGGCGGAATGTGCCATTCTCATCGAAGTCGCAATTACCTCCCAATTCCCTCGCAGCGAGCTGGCACATCGAAGCGCGCGTCGCTCACCCCGAGGCCCGGTTTCAGGTGAAATGCGCCGCGACGCGCGAAGGACCTTGGAAGGACTGCGGAGGATTCGTCGGCAAGGCTCAGCCCAAGGGCGGATTCTGGCCGCCGGGGGCTCTTCGGTGATCGAGAAAGATGCACGCACAGTTTTGGTTAAGATCGAGGCGGTAGGGAAACACGAGGCCAATGAGCTTCTTGCCATTCGCTCGTGGCGGCTGATCGCGACGCTTAGCACCGGTCCCTGGGCCAGTGGCGATTCCTTCACAAATGGTCGCGGTCCGACTGATCTCGCATCCTACGGCGGCGCGTATATTGGTCTGTTCGCCGCCCTCGTGCGGAGGACTGAACACGAGCGTGTGCTCGCCTTCGACTTGGGTGCCACTGATTTCCTTTCCCCGGCCCGCAGTCCTGCATGGCTGTGTTACAACGCGGACGCGGAGGCGCGGACCGTTAAGCTTCCAGGGGCCAAGCCAGTCTCCATTCCCGCAGCGGGCACAGTCATCGTACGTGCCGCATCGGTTAAGTAGCTATGAACAGCACGACCACACCACCGCGGCTTTCCCGACGAGACGTCATCAAATGGTTCCTCGCTGCTTCCGCGACGATCGTGGCGCATGATTTAAGCGCTTTGGGACAGACCAATTTGCCGCCGTCCTCGCCCCGCGGATACGGCACAGACCCGGATGTCACGAAGACTTACAACCCTGGCGACCTTTGGCCGCTGATCTTGACGCCGGTACAGCGGAAAACCACGACAGCGCTGGCGGATGTGCTTTTCCCCGCCGATGATCTAGGCCCGGCGGCGAGCGCCTTGCGCGTCCCGGATTTTATCGACGAATGGGTGAGCGCACCTTACCCGCAGCAGGCGGGCGACCGGCCGGTGATCCTGGAAGGTCTTGCCTGGATGGAAGCGGAGTCACAGCGCCGCTTCGGCCAGGAATTTGCCGCGGCCGAGACCGAGCAGCACCACGCCATTTGCGATGACATCGCATGGCCGCCGGACGCGAAACCAGAGTTCCGCAAGGCCGCCGAATTCTTTAACCGCTTTCGCAACATCGCGGCGGGCGCCTACTACGGGACTCCCGAGGGATGGAAGGCGATTGGATACGTGGGCAACACCCCGATGCCGGCGTTCCCCGGCCCGCCAACAGAAGTCCTCAATAAACTTGGCCTTATCCAGAGTATCGCCTGACTGCCCACCTCGCCCTTTCCCTTTCTCCAAACATGAAAATTTTCCGTCTCTTACTCGCACTCTGCGCACTTCACCTCGTCAGCTCTGTTGCATCGGCGGAAGGGCGGCGGCTTGAGGTGCTTTTCCTTGGCGACAATGGGGGTCACAAGCCGGCGGAGCGCTTTCCATTTCTCTACCGGAGCCTTGGACCAAAGGGCATCAACCTGACCTACACCGACCATCTTGAAGACCTGAATGACACAACGCTGGGGCGCTACGATGTGCTCGCGATTTATGCCAATCACGGGACTCTTCCGGCCTCTGGCGGAGGCGGCACTTTTGAAGTTCGTGCGCGAGGGCCATGGGTTAGTCGCGATCCATTGCGCGTCGGCTTGCTTTGGGAATTCCGCAGAGTATCGGCGGTTGCTCGGTGGCCGATTTATGAAGCATCAGAGCGGAGTCTTCCGTCCCAGGATCGTCGATCCCGAGCACGAGTTGATGAAAGATCTGCCGACCTTCGAGGCGTGGGACGAAACTTATGTTCACGATGCACTGAATCCGGACCGCCATCTCCTGCAGCAGCGCGATGATGAGCCTTGGACGTGGGTCCGCACGGAGGGGAGCGGACGTGTTTTCTACACGGCCTCCGGTCACGATGAGCGCGTGTGGGCGCTGCCTGCTTTTCAGGAACTCATCGGGCGCGCGATCAAGTGGGCGACGGGGCCAAAGGCCGTGGCGGAACTCACTGCGCTGAAACTTCAACCGCTCGAATACTACGACGGCCCGCCAGTCCAGAACTACGAAAAACGCAATCCGCCGCCCCGCGCGCAGCGTCCGCTCACGCCGGCCGAAAGCCTGAAGCATTTCCATGTGCCCGTGGAGCTGGATATCTCTCTGGTCGCAGGTGAACCAGACCTGTGGAAGACGATGGATGTAAAGTTCGATGAACGCGGGCGCATGTGGACCTGCGAGACGCGCGACTTTCCCAATGCGCTGAAAAAGCAGGGGCAAGGCAGCGATCGGATTCGCATTTGGGAGAGCACCAAAGGCGATGGTCACTTTGACAAAGTCACCGTTTTTGCCACGGGCTTGAGCATCCCATGCAGCGTGCTGCCATGGCAGGATGGCGCGCTGGTGCTCACGATGCCTGACACCCTGTTTCTGCGCGATACCAATGGCGATGGCGTGGCTGACGAAACAAAGGTGCTCTTCACCGGCTGGGGCACGGGTGACACGCACTTTGGACCTTCGCATCTGACTTATGGGTTTGATGGCTGGATCTACGGCAGCATCGGCGCGGATTCCTTCAACGGCGTGGTCGGCGGTGAGAAGGTGCAATTCAAGGCGAACGCCATGTTTCGCTTCAAGCCCGACGGCTCCAAGCTCGAGAGGCTGGGGAAGGTCTCAAATAACATCTGGGCGTTCGCCTTCAACGAAGACGGCGACATGTTCGGCGGCACGGCTAATAACCAAAGCAGCGTTTATCTCCCAATCCCGGAGCGGTATTATAATAAGACGCCGGGCCTGGAACTCGGCACGCTGCCCGGTGTGGATGCTAATAAGCGCGCGCCGTTCATGCGCGAATATATCCGGCAGGTGGACGTGCATGGCGGGTTCACATCCGCGTCCTCGCATATGTTCTATACCGCGCGGCGCTTCCCGCAGTGGTATTGGAACCATGTCGCCTTCATCAATGAACCGACGGCGCATATCGTCTATCGCGGGGTGGCGGAACGGGAGGGCTCAAACTTTCGCATCGAGAACGGCTGGAATCTGCTCGCGTCCGACGACGAATGGTTTGCGCCGGTCTTCAGCACCGTCGGTCCGGATGGCTCAGTCTATGTGAGCGACTTTCACAGCTTCATCATGCAACACGGCCCGCCGCCGCGGAAGGAAGCGGCGGGCTTCGATGCGCCCCTTGGCAAAGGCGGCGCATTCCTCAGCGATCTGCGCAGTACCGATCATTCGCGGCTTTGGAGAATGACTCCAAAGGACAGCCAGCCTTCGCAGCAGTTCAAGCTGAGCAAGGAGGACCCGGCGACCTTGTTAGTCGCGCTCGTATCTGACAACCTGCTGTGGCGGCAACATGCGCAGCGGTTATTGGTTGATCGCGGTCAAACGGATGTGGCGCCGAAGCTGCGCGCGCTCGTGGCAGATCGCAAAGTGGACGCAGTCGGTGTGAATGGCGGCGCGCTGCACGCGCTTTGGACGCTGCACCTGCTGGGCGCGGATGACCTGCCGACCATCTCCAGCGCTCTCACTCATCCTGCTGCCGGCGTTCGCCGCGCGCGCCGCGGACGTAATGCCGCGCAACGAGGAAGGTCTGCGAGCCTTGCTCGATTCCGGCCTCTTGCGCGACAAAGATGAGCGTGTTCGGCTCCACGCCATGCTCGCTCTCAGTGAGATGCCAGCGAGCGATCCGGCGGGGAAGGCGCTCTATGCGCTTTCCAGCGACAGCGTCGTTCTGAACGACCGCTGGCTCCCGGACGCGCTCACGATCGCCGGAGCGCGGCACGGCTCGGCCTTTTTGCGGGCGGCCCTGGCCGACGCGAAAAGCCCTTTCAGCAGTCCGCCGCGCGACCTCATACCAAATCCCGGCTTTGAGAATTCCGATAACTCCGCGTGGAAAGCTCGCACCTTTCAGGGCAAGGCGGACTTCGCCATCGATGCTGCCGTTTCCCACTCGGGCAAGGCGTCGCTGCGCATCAGCTCCAGCGAAGGCGCGGATGCCAGTTGGCAGGCGCGCATTGCGGTCGAACCGCAAACCGAGTATCGCCTTACCGCCTGGTTGAGATGCCAGGACCTTGCACGTCCGGGCAAGGGCGGACGCGGCGCCCTGGTGAATATCCAGGACCTGCCCGTGCAGACGGATTTCCTCATCGGCACGGCTGACTGGAAGAAGGTGACGACCAGTTTCAAAACGGGAGACATCCAGGAACTCAGTCTTAACCTGCTTTTCGGCGGCTGGGGACAATGCGCCGGCACCGCCTGGTGGGACGATGTCAGCCTCACGAAGATTGACCAGACGGCCCGGCTGAGCGGCATCCTGCGCGGCGTCGCCACGGCGTTTGCCGCCAGGTCGAAGCCGGAGGATTTGCATGCGCTGCATGCGTTGTTGGCGAGCAAAACGCCCGTGGCCGAGCTGATTGCCGGCGGGCTCTTTCCACCGACAGAAAAGCCGCATGGCCCGACGCTGGAGCAATTGGCGGCGACGCACCAGATTCTTAAGCTAAGCACCGCGCCCAACTTGCAATTCGCTCCCCAGCAACTGAGCGCCAAAGCCGGCCAACCGATTGCCATCGCCTTCGAGAATCCCGACCTGATGCAGCACAACCTCGTCATTGGGCAGCCCGGCACTTTGCAAGTCATCGGGAATGCAGCCAACGCGCTCATCACCCAGCCAGACGCCATCGCGAAGTCCTATGTCCCGTCCATCCCGCAAGTCCTCGCCTCCACGCCGCTGCTCAATCCCAACGACACCGCCATCGTGACCCTGCCCGCCCTCGCTCCCGGCAACTATCCCTTCCTCTGCACCTTTCCCGGTCACTGGGTGCTCATGCAAGGGACCCTTCAGGTGAAATAACGTCATTGCACGAGGCGGAGGCGGAGGGGTAGAACAGCGGCTCCCCTGATGGTCGCCCAAGGACAACTTTGCGTGGTTCGAGCGCCCGGTGCAACTGGGGCGAGGGGATGTCGCCGGGCGGCGTGGGCAGGTCCCAGGGACGTTTTGCAAGCCGGGCTGTTCAGCGGCGGCACCGCGCTGCTGACGGGCTTCACGCCCGGCACGACGGTCTGGGTGCGCGTCCGCACCGCCGGCATCAAAGGCGTGATGGGCGCCTGGAGCGACCCCGCCAAGATCATGGTGATCTGAGTCGATAAGCTCGCCGCCACCCCGTCCGCCCGCAAGACTCCCGCCTCCCACGACGGGAGTATTTCTGGGGTTTCCCAACCGCACGATTCCATCTTGGCTCAATCAGCCGGTCCGCATATTAACCGGCAGCCCGCAATCACCCCGTATGCCGGCCAACCCTCCGCTTCGCCTCTTCCCTCGAACCACTCCTGCCGCCGTAGTCCGACGTTCACCGTCCCCGCCGAGCGGCTCAATCAGATGTTAGGCGTCGCTATCCGCATCCTTGTAGCCAAGCATGTCTAAAGCAGCCCCCACAGTCACTGCAGTTTTGCTCATGACCTATGTGATCACCTATGTGACACTATCGGCGAACGGTGCTTACGCTCCGGCGGCGATTGGAACGAGCGGCGTCAAGTGGTACAGTTGGGCTCCTCTGGGCTTCTACACTTCTGCTTCCGAACATTGGGTTCACCCGCTGATGCGGATCATCTACGCGCCACTTTCCATTCTTGACGATCGACTCTGGCACACTCATGGATATTCACCGCAAGTTGGCGACCCGGTTTATCCTTTGTGATCCACTCGGCCACAACGTCTATTCCGCAACGCCTAACAAGGCGCTCCAGCGAACCACTGCTGGCTGGAGCGACCCCGCCAAGATCATGGTGATCTAAGCCAAAAAGCTCGCCACCACCCCGCCCGCTCTCAAGACTCCCGCCTCCCACGACGGGAGTCTTTCGTGGGTTTCCCAACCGCCCGATTCCATCTTGGCTCAATCAGCCGGCGGGCATATCAACTGGCGACCCGCAATCACCCCGTATGCCGGACAACCCTTCGCTTTACCTCTTCCTTCGGGCCACTCCTGAAGCGGTCTAATCCGGGGTTAGGCGATCCTATACTCGCACCGTGAAGCGAAGCCAAAAAGACCTCGTGATACTCGTGCTAACTCTCGCGGCTTCATTCCTCTCGCTTGTCTTTCTATCGCTCTCTTGGTATCACGTCGTCACAGAGGGGCGTTCATTCCCGAGCCTGGGCCGTGCTATTTCCATGCAGCCTCTCGTCGATAGCGTGCCGTTCGCATTGCCTTTTCTCGTGGCGGGCTATTTGTTCCGGCAACGTCATTCTCCCAGCCGGGCGCTCTGTTGGGCGATTGGCTCCGGTTTGGCAGGCGCAGGTCTTCATGTCCTGCTCGTTCGGTCAGAGTTTCCACCGGCAGCCCCGTTGGACAGCTACATCTATTTTTACTCGCGGTTCGTTGCTGCGCCGCTGTTCGCCGTTCTCGGTTTCGCCATGGCTCACATTCTCCGAACTCGCAATGAACGAATTGCCTAAACATGCGTTCCAGCGAACTGCTCCGGGCCTCACGGTAGCTGCTTCGACCCGCCACTCCGCCGGCTGAGCCCCACCTCAAATAACAACGATGACGACCAACAAAATTCTGTGTCCGAAATGCCATCAGGAGATGGTCCAAGGATTTGTGCCGGATTATTCCCACGCCGCCATCCTCGTCGGAAGCTGGCACGCCGGCCACCCCAAGAAATCGTTCTGGACCCGGACGAAAGCGAAGTTGGCGGACGGCATCCCCATCGCCGCCTTCCGCTGTCCGAAATGTGGGCTCACGGAATTTTACGCTGACGCCAAGTTCGAAGCACAATGAAGCCGCCTCCCTCCGCTGCGGCGAACGGGCTGAGCTGGGGGTTCCTCCGAGTCGCCGCGCTTGGTCTCCTCGCGACAGCTGCCGCGATGACCGCGGGCTGTGCGCCGAAGCCGATTGCCACCGGGGAGATTGTCCTGGTCGTCCTCGGGGACAAGCCGGTGCCGCGCAGCAACGAGACTGGCTCGTGGGGCTTCGAAACCTTTTCCACCGGCCGCATCGCGATTTACGAATCTTGCATCGTGGTGACGGAGCCCAACGGCACGAAGCATTATGCTCCGCCGGATCGTTTCAGTGTGGTCCGCTTCAAATGAGCCCCTTTATCAGGGTGCTCGGCGAGCATCGGTTTTGCTGGCGCCGGGCCTGAGCAAGAATGAATGGCCGGGCGTGCTGGAGCATCGGCCACCATAGCGCGGAACTTCGCAGGCTGGATGCTCGTCTGGTTGACGAATGGCCGAAGAGCGACTGCGGAGCGGGCGGCGTGCGATTCTTTGGGCATGACGAAACGCGACTCTTCCCTGGCGCTCGGCGCGCTGGCCCTCGGCGTCACCGCGCTGGCGGCGCAACGGCTCATGCGGCCAGTGGTGTCGTTCCGCGGGAAGACGGTGCTGATCACCGGGGGTTCGCGCGGGCTCGGCCTGGCGATGGCGCGGCAATTTGCGTGGGAAGGGGCGCGGTTGATCCTGGTGGCGCGCGACCGGGCGGAATTGCAGCGTGCGGCGGATGACCTGTGGCGTCGCGGCGCCAGCCAGCCGCTCACCATTGCGGCCGATGTGCGGCAGGAGGGTCAGGTGCGGGAGGTCATGGCGCAAGCGGCGGCCTTTTCACCGCGGCTGGATGTGCTGATCAATAACGCGGGGCAGATCACAGTCGGGCCGCTGCACACGATGACGCGGAATGACTTTGAGGAAGCGATGGCGCTGCATTTTTGGGCGCCTTTGCTCATGATGCAGGAGGCGCTGCCGATGCTGAAGAAGGGCGGGCTGAAGCGGATCGTGAATATCGCTTCTTTTGGCGGGCGGATCGCGGTGCCGCACATGGCTCCGTATTGCGCGAGCAAGTTTGCGCTCGTGGGTCTCTCCCAGGCGGTGCGGAGCGAAGTGGCGGAGCAGGGGGTGCGCGTGACCACCGTGTGCCCCGGTCTGGTCCGCACCGGGTCGCATCTCAATGCCATCTTCAAGGGGTCTTACGAAGAGGAGTTTGCCTGGTTCAGCACCGGGGCGGCTCTGCCGGGTGGCGCGTCCAAAGCGGATCGGGCGGCGCGGCTCATTGTGGAGGCGTGCCGCGCTGGTCAGGCGGATTTAGTCATCACGCCGCAGGCACGCGCGGCGATCCTGGCGCAGGCGCTCTTTCCAAACACGACGGCGCGGGTGCTGGAGTTTGTCAATCGCCTGCTGCCGCATGCGGTGGCGGGGACGGAGCGGCATTCGGGATGGCAAAGCCGGGGGCGGCAATCGTTTCAGCGGACGGCGCGGGCGGATCGCGCGACGGAGGAATTCAACGGATTGCGCGGGCACTTCACGGCGACGCACGCATAGAGACGCACGCGCCACGGCGGCGTTGCAGCGACCAAAGACCACGAGCCGTCGCGATGAAACGACGGTTTCGCGTTTGCGAAACCGGGCGTTTACTTCAGCTCCGCAAGCTTCGCCTTGATGGCGTCAAAGTTGGGGAGGTCTTTGGGAGTCGGGGTCGCTTCGGCGTATTGAATGATGCCCTGGCGGTCGATGACAAAGGCGGCGCGCTTGGCGGCAGAGCCAATGCCGGCGAGGTCCGAGAGAACGACGTCGTAGGCTTTGGTCACTTCTTTGTTCAGGTCGCTGGCGAGGGTGAAGGTGATTTTCTCCTTTTGGGCCCACGCCTCCTGAGCAAATGGGGAGTCGATGCTGATGCCGATGACTTCGGCATTGAGGTCTTGATAACCGTTCAAGCCCGCGGTCACGTCGCACATTTCGGCGGTGCAGACGCCGGTGAAAGCGGCAGGGAAGAAAAGGAGGACGGTGTTCTTCGAGCCGACGCTATCGCTCAGCTTGACGTCGCGGAGGCCGTCGGCGTTCTTGGCTTTGAGAGTGAAGTCAGGGGCTTTGGTTCCAACGGAAAGAGGCATAGGTGTAAGGAATCGGATTTGGAGATTGCGGAGCGCGGATTAAAGTGGAGGCTGGCGCGCGTTTCAATGGAAACCGGCTCATGACTTACGTCTGGTGGACGATCACGCTCGTGCTGATGGGGGCCGGCCTCGCGGGCACGCTGGTGCCGCTGCTGCCCGGAACGGCGGTCATTCTCGCGGCTGCGGTCCTGGAGCATTTCACGATTGACGGGCGGCACGCGGCCGGTTGGTGGACACTGGGCGGAATGACGGTGCTGATGCTCCTCTCGTACGCGGTTGATTTGGTCAGTGGAACGGTCGGCGCGAAGTGGTTTGGCGCAACCCGGTGGGGAGCCGTGGGCGGCATCATTGGCACTGTCGTGGGGCTTTTCTTTGGATTGATTGGGATTTTCGTGGGTCCGCTGGCCGGGGTGCTGATCGGCGAGCTGCTGGGCGGCAAAGATCTCGTGCCTGCGGGCAAATCGACTTGGGGGACGTTGCTCGGGACGACTGCCGGACTGGCGGTGCGGTTTGCCATCGGATTGGCGATGGTTGGGTGGTTTGCGGTGGCTGTGCTGATGTGACGCCAGATCCCGACTGTGGGTCAATAGGCACCCAACGTCTCCATCCAAACCGATGCTTGTTCTTAACTTGAGAGGCAGGAAAGAGGCGGCATGTTCACTTTGAAGGAGGAACTCGGCGCACTGCCCTCGTGACGAATCCGGTATTGGAGGAAGCATTCGCCGCCGACGGTCTCCAACTTCACCAGCTTGCACACGGTGGATTTGGGAAGAAAGTCGCCAGGGGGGCCAGTGACGGTCGGAGCTTGGGCGGAGCCGAAAATGCGCGGGCAGAGGGTGAGGAAGAGTTCGTCGAGGAGCTCGGCTTCGAGCAGCGAACGCAGGAGGGTGCCGCCGCCTTCGCAATGAGCGCGACGAACCTGGTGCTCGCGGTGGAGGGTGATCATCATCGCGCGCAGATCGACGCGATCGCCGGAATCCAGATGCAACGTGGCGCGGCTCTCCAGCGCGAGGCGGGTGCGCTTCGGCATCTTGGTCGTGGAAAAGATGACGATGGGCGAAAAGGTTTTCTCGAAAACCGGGCAGGAGAGGTCGAGGCGGCCGGAGTTGGTCAGGAGGACTCGAAGCGGGTAGGGGACTTGGCCGCGCTGCTCGCGCGCGGCGCGCAAGGCGGCGTCGGGCAGCCCCATGGTCATCCGGTCGATTTTCGCGGTGAGCGCAGTCACGATGATGGCATCGGCCCGGGCGCGTATTTCGAGCAGGCGGCGCTTGTCCAGTGGGGAGGAGAAGTCCGCTGGTGTGCGGGCGCGCGTGGAGATACGCCCATCCCAGGTCATGGCGAAGTTGGCGCTCAGCCACGGGCGCCCGCGGCGGGCGGAGGGCATCAGCGCGCCTCCTCCCCGGCCACCTCCATCGCGCGTTCCGACTCGGCGACCGTGTGCTCGAGCGCAGCCACTTCGGCACGGATGCTGGCCATGCGGGCGTGTTCAGAAGGGCGATACACAATATAGATGAGGCCGCCGAGCGCGCCCCAGGTGGCCGAGAGCAGGAAGCCGAGGGAGGAAATCACGACGGCGACCGACTTTTCGACGCCAACAAGTTCATTGAGGAAGACTTGAAAGAGCCCTTCGCGAACGCCCATCCCGCCGAGGCTGATCGGCAGAGCGGTGATGGTGTTGACCACCGGCATGATGGTGCAGAGCTCGCCGTACGTCGGGATGTTGGAAAGCGGCGACTCGATGGCCTTGGAAGCGCAGAAAAAGGTGAAGATGTATCCCAGGTGCGAAATCATGGAGCCGAGCAGAGCCGCCAGCGTCGCGGGCCAGGCGCGGGCGTAGTGATTGTAAGCGAGGGCAAATTCGGCGATGCGGTCCCGGCCCGGCAAACGCATAGGCAGCTTGTGGACCAGACCCAGGCCGCTGGCGATCACCGAGAAGACGACCCCTCCGCTGGCGACGGCCAGAATCGAAAGCGTCATCCAGACATAGCCGCGGGTGCTCGGCGTGGAGGTGAGCCAGGACCAGCGCAAGCCGATAAAGATGCAGGCCAGCGCGATTAGCGCAAAGAGCCCGATGATGCGATCGACCAGCACCGAAAGGACGGCGGCGCTTTTGCGTTCCGGCGCCTCGCGCAAGAGGTAGAAGACGCGCACCACATCGCCGCCGGTTCCGCCGGGGATGAAGAAATTGAAGAAGACTCCAATGAGCACCAGCATCGTGAGGCGAAGCGGCCGCAGATCGATTCCTTGCACATGCAAGAGCAACTTCCAGCGGAGCGCCGCCAGGCACTCGACGGCGCCATAAGCACCGATGCCCGCCAGCACCCACCAGCCCCTGGCCCTCAGCAACGTCTCGGCCATTTCGTGGCGTTTGACGGGGTCGTGCAACAGGTACGTGAGAATGCCCGCGGTGATCGCGATTTGCACAAGCGTCACGGCCAGGCGCTGCAATTTGGGAGGGATGGCCAAAAAGGGGAAAGAGGTTGGGGGCGGCGATAGTAGGCGGCTGACCCGCAAGCTCCAGCACTCTTCCGCGCGGGCAGCGTCGTGTTATCGAAATTTCAGGCGCCGAACTTCGCCATCCATTGTTCGCGCGCTTTCACGATGTCCGCCCGTTCGCGGCGCGGGCTCATCTCGAAGACGAAGAGCGTCTCCTTTGGCAGAAGCGCCAGCAGCGGCTCGTAAGGGACATCGCCGGTGAAGGGCGGTTGGTGATCGCGCCCCGGCCATTGAGTGTCGTGGAGGTGGCAGCCGACCAGCCGCGGCGCGATGGCCGTCATCCACTGTAGGTGATCAAGATAGCCGAGGTTGTGCTTCACCTGGACGTGTCCGAAGTCATGCCAGTATCCGACATGCGGGGTCTGGAAATCGGCCATTAAGGCGAGCATCTCGCGTTCGGTCGGCACTTCTTCGTAAGAGTGCCGGCTTTCCACGCCGAGCACGATCCCTTTGGCGGCGGCGTGATCGGCGATTTTTGCCAGACACTCGCGCGCACGGCGCACGTAGCCATCCGCATTTGCCTGGCGTTTCTTCACCGACTCGAGCTTGGCATTGACGTAAGCGCGCGAAAGGTGCTGCCCAACTTCGGCGAGTTTGATGAGCTTGTCGGTATAATCCGGCATGTCCACCCGTCCCAGGTGGAGCACCACGAAGCGCGCGCCGAGCCGAGCCGCGAAGTCGATGGTGGCGAAGGTCTGCCGGACGGCGCGGTCGCGTTCGCGCTGGTCGGGCGAAGAGAATTGGTAGCAATCCGGCGAGGCGCGCGTCACCTCGACTGGCAGCGGGCAAAAGTTGTGCAGCGAGGAGATTGTCACCTTGCCGCGATCGACCGCGCGGAGCACCCCTTCCATGAGCGAAATGCGAATGCCGTGGCCGAGTTCCACGCGGGTGAAGCCCATCTCGACAATCTCATCGAGCATGGCCTCGCCGTCCGAATGGCGGCCAGAATTCCAGCAGGTCGAGCAACTGAGCATCGCGGGAAAATCCGCCGCCCCGCCGCTGATGTCCAGCCCAGCGTGTTCCGCCGCCTGACGGGTGGCGGTTACTTCTTGAGCTTGGCCAACTGCACGGATGCTTCTTCGCGGAAGAGGCTCTCGGGGTAGGAGGCGATGACCGTTTCGTACGCATGGCGCGCCTCTTCGGCCTTGCCTTGCGCGGTGAGGATGCGGCCTTGCGCGAGATAAGCCGCCGCGACGGAGAAGGAGTTTGGGAAGCCGGTGGTCACCTTCTTGTAAGTGGCGAGCGCGTCATCGAGCTTGCCTTGCGCCTCCTGGTTGGCCGCGAGGCTGGTGTAGGCGCCGGAGAGGAGCGGATGCTTGGGGTGCTTCTGGAGGAAGCTCTGCAACGTGGCGGAGGAATCGTCGAGCTTGCCCTCGGACCGCTGATGCTCCGCCAGCAGCAGGAGCGCATTGCCCCCGGCGGTGGTGTGCGGATACTGGTCAGCGACCTTGCGGAAGTCCTCCGTACTCGCCGCGGCCGCCAAGCTCTGGGCCGCCTTCTCGCGCATCGCCGTCTGCGACCACCAGTAGGCCAGGTAAATGAGGCCGGCGAAGATCAGGAGCCCGCCGTAAAGGAGGATGCGGCTGCGATGCCGAATCCAAAACTCGAGCGGATCAAACTCGTCGGGCGGCGGCGGCGCGGGCTGAAAGGTGGCGGTGCTGGCCATAAGGGGCGGGCACCCTCGCAAAGGGCGCCGCGCGTGGCAAGTGTCGGCTTTGGCCGGAAGGCGCACCGGTCGTCCTCCGCGTTTGGAAAAAGCCGTGGCCGCGCTCCTCCTTTGACCCGGGGCGGTCCCTCTGAGAAGATGCGCCTTCATTTCCCCAGCTTTCCCGTGATGCCCACCGAACTCTCCGCGCCGCAAAATTTCATCAATCGCGAACTGAGCTGGGTGGAATTTAACCGGCGGGTGCTGGAGGAAGCCGCCGATCCGAGCCAGCCGCTCATGGAGCGGGTGAAATTCCTCGCCATCTTTGCCTCGAATCTCGACGAGTTCTTCGAAATCCGCGTGGCTGGCATCAAGCAGCAGATCGAAAGCGGCGTAACGGAGACCGGGCCCGATGACCTGCTGCCGCAGGAGGTCTTCGAGGCGATCCAAAAGAGTGTCCACGAATGTGTGGCTACCGAGTATGCGCTTTGGCACGAGAAAATTCTACCCGCTCTGGCGCAGGAGCGGATTCGTATTCACGCGCCCTCAGACGCTAAGTGAGGGCCATCGCAAGTGGGCGGCCAAGTTCTTCCAGGAGGAGGTCTTTCCCGGTGCTCACGCCGCTCGCCGTCGATAGCAGCCACCCCTTCCCGCAGGTGGTGAACAAGAGCCACAACCTCATCATCCGCGCGCGCAAGCCGCGCAGCCGCGGTGAGCCGCGTCTATGCCATCGTGCAGGTGCCGCGCTCCGTGGCGCGGCTGCTGCGGCTGCCCGGTGAAGAACGAGGAAGGCGGCGAGCGGTGGGACTACATCTACCTCAGCGAACTGATCAAGCATCACATCGCCGAACTCTTCCAAGGGCTGAAAATCGAAGGGGTCCATGCCTTCCGCATCACCCGCAATAGCGACCTTTACATCGACGAGGAAGAGGCGACGAATCTGCTGCATACCCTGGAGCAGGAACTCATCCGCGCGCGCCGTGGCGACGCGGTGCGGATCGAGGTGGAGGAGACTTGTCCCGCCTGATTTCCGCAAGCTGCTGCTGGAGCGGTTCCAGCTCACTGAGGCCGATTTGTACCGATGAAGACGCCCGATCAGCATGACGCACCTGGAGCCGCTGTTTGCGAGTGATGCCTTCGCTCGGCTGAAGGACCGTCCGTTCGTGCCGATCTTCAGCCCGGCTCTGCCGCGCCGCGCGAATCTCTTCGAGACGCTGCGGCAGCACGATGTGCTGCTGCACCATCCCTACCATTCGTTTCAGCCGATCGTGGAGATGGTCGAGATGCGCGGCGACGCGATCCGCAGGTGCTGGCGATCAAGATGACGCTGTATCGGACGAGCGGCGATTCGCCGATCGTCGCGGCGCTGAGCGAGGCGGCGATCAACGGCAAGCAAGTCACCGCCGTGGTCGAGGTGAAGGCGCGCTTCGACGAGGCGAACAACATCCGCTGGGCGCAGCAACTCGAGGATGCTGGCGCGCATGTGGTGTATGGCGTCGTCGGGCTGAAGACGCATTGCAAGGCGATGCTCGTGGTGCGCCGCGACGAGGATCGCCTGCGCCAGTACGTCCATCTCGGGACTGGCAACTACAATCCGAAGACGGCGCGGCTTTACACCGACTTGAGCCTGCTTTCGTGCAACCGCGAGCTGGCGCCAGGAGGTGGCCGGACTTTTCAACACGCTGACGGGACTGGTCGAGTACACCGTCTTTCAAGAAGCTGCTCGTCGCGCCCTTTGATCTCGCGGCACGGGTGAAGGGCATGATCGAACGGGAGCGCGACCACGCCAAGGCCGGCAAGCCGGCGCGCATCATCGTGAAGATCAACTCGCTGGTGGACGAGGAGATCATTCTCGCGCTGTACGAGGCGTCATGCCGCCGGGGTGAAGATCGACTTGATCGTGCGCGGCATCTGCTGCCTGCGCCCGGGCGTGCCGAAGGTGAGCGAGAATATCCGCGTCATTTCGCGTCATCGGGCGCTTCCTCGAGCACAGCCGCATCTACTACTTCGCCAACGCGGGGACGCCGGAGATCTATCTCGCGAGCGCGGATTGGATGCCGCGCAACCTGCATCGGCGCGTGGAGACGGCTTTTCTCGTGGAGGACAAAGCGATCTGTGGCCGAGCTCACGCAGGACGTGCTGCCAGCGTATTTGAACGACCGCGTGAAAGCGCGCGAGTTGCAGGCTGATGGAACCTATTTGCGGCTGAGGACGGAAAAAGGGAAGACCCCCTCGCAGGCGCAATTGCATTTCCGCGCGCGCGCGCGCGAGCAGGGGAATGATGCCGCCCTCACCGCGCCGCCGACGCTTTCGAGCCTCACTCCGCAAATGCAGCCGCCACCGGTCGCCGATGTGGTCCGCGCGGCCGAGATGCCGCCCGCGCCGTCGCCCAAGCCCGCTCTTGGGATGCGCTGAACTGGCCAGCCGCAGTCGGTGGAACAGCGCGTGCTTGGCAGCAGCGCATGGATTCGACGATGCCATTGCCCGGACCGCCCGCCCCGCTGGTGGCCGAGCCAGTGTTGCGCCTGCGAGCGGCAGCGGCGGTTCCGCGCAAGTTTGCCCCTCAGCGGGATGCAGCAGCACATGGGCTGGCGCTGCTCGCCGAGCACGCCGGATGGGCGGTACTTGGCCTGGCTCTAATGGCGCGGCTTGGCGTGCTGGCTCGATTCGTGGGATCACCGCATTTCGGGGTGCAGTCGGGCGACATGCGTTTTTACCACGATTGGGCGCTGCGCATTTGCGCGGGGGAGTGGACCGATCACCATGCGTTTTACGGCCTGCCCGGGTATGCATTCCTCCTGGCTGGCATTTACCGAGTCGTCGGCGTCCATCCAGGAGCGGTCCTTCTTCTGCAAGCGTTGGCGGACTCCGCCACAGCCTGGCTGATCTTCCAGATCACGCGCCGTATGCTTGAACGCTCCAGCCCGTTGCCAGTGAAGCCGTGGCCACCGACGGCGCTCGCGGCCTTGGCGAGTCTTGGTTGGATCCTGTTTGTGCCGGCGCAGGTTTTCTCGGCGGTGCTCATGCCGACCGTGCTGGCGGTGGCTTGCTACTGGTTCTGCGTCGCCCAAGCGATGCACGGCGAGAGTCTCGTCAAGCCGTGGCGGTCGCTGGGACTCGGAGCGCTGGTCGGTGCTTGCGCGATGATGGTGGCGACCGTCCTTTTCGCGCTTCCGCTGCTCATCGTCGCGGCGCTTCGCGCCAAGGTCTCTCGGGCGCACCGCGCGCTGGCCCTGGCGCTGCTCGGACTCGGAGTTTTGCTCGGATCCGCGCCGGCCTCCCTGCACAATCACCTCATCGCGCGCGAGCCGGTGTTTCTCTCCGCGCACGGCGGCATTAATTTCTGGATCGGCAACGCCCCCGGTGCAAATGGCTATCCCAAGGTCCCGAGTCCGCTTCGTTCCGGCCAGCAGGAGTTGCTCATCGATTCCATCTCCGTGGCCGAGCAGCAAAGCGGCGGCCCGCTCACGCGCGCCGAGGTCTCCCATTATTGGAGCGCGAAAGCCTGGGCGCATATCCACCAGGAGCCGGGGGTCTGGGCGCAACTGCTCGTGCAGAAGATGCGCAACTTCTGGAACGCCTTTGTCTATGACGACGTGACGATCATTGCGCTCCTGCGCGAAGAAGAGGTGCTGCTACCCGGCCTCGGCTTCGGCTTCGTGGCCTCGCTCGGAGCGGCCGGGCTCTGCCTGGCCCTGGCCGAAAAGCGCCGGGCGCGCTGGGTCGCTGCGGCGGTGCTCCTGCAAATGCTCGCGCTGCTGCCGGTCTTTGTCACGGAGCGCTATCGGCTGGCGGCGGTGCCGGGCTTGCTGATCCTCTCCGCGTATCTCCTGATGCGCGCCGTCGAGTTCGGACAGGCGCGGCGCTGGCGGGCGCTGGCGAGCTGCGCCGGCCTGGTCGCGCTCACCACGGCGCTGGTGCATCTGCCGGTGCCGCCCGGATTGATCGCCAGCCTGGAGCCATACAATCTCGCCATCAGTGAACTGGAAGTCGGCCAGCTCGACCGGGCGGAGAAACACCTCCTGATCGCCCAGGCGCTGGCCCCCGGCAATCCGTCGCTTCTCTTCGCTCTCGGCAATCTCGCGCTGAAGCGTGGGGACACCACTGCGGCGCGCGCCTATTACCACCAAACACTCGAGCGCGACCCTCGCCAGGCAGACGCCTACACCAATCTCGGCGTTATCGCATTTGGTGAAAAGCGCTGGGAGGTCGCCGCTCGCCTCCTGCGCGTGGCGCTCTCCCTCGAGCCGGGCGATCCCGCCACCACCGAGTTGCTCCACCGCGCGGAAAGGCAGGGGAGGTAAGCCGACGGGCTCTGCGTGACGTCCCCACCGCGCGGCGATTCGACATCGACTGTAATCCGCCTTCGATCAATATCACGAGCACGAGCAAGAGCAAGAGCAAGAGGCTCCGCTCAGGAGCAACCCTGGCTGGTCCCGCAATCGGTGCAGACGCCGCAGGCGCCGGCGCGGATGACTTTGGAGCTGCCGCAATGCGCGCACGGGGTTTCCATGAACATGTTGCCCAGGGCGATGCGGACGCGGTCGGCGTGGGTCACGGGATGGCTGCCGGACGTGACGGCGGTCCCTTCGGAGTTGCCGCCGTGGGTGATGATGTCGAGGACGTCCTGCTCGGGCGAAAGTGCCGAGGTCGGAGACGGGACGGTTGATGGCGCGTTTGTCGATCTCGCTCAGTTCGCTCATGGGCAGGTCCTGCTGGCCTTTGTTCGGGCTGGTCGCTTCCTTGTAGCCGCGTGATGAATTGGCAGGCCAGCCAGCGGAAGATGTAGTCGGTGATGGAGGTCGCGTGGCGGATGTCGGGGTTCTTGGTGAAGCCCGACGGCTCGAAGCGCTGAAAGGCGAATTTCTTGACCAGCGACTCGAGCGGCACGCCGTATTGCAGCGCAGATGGAGGTGAGCGTGGCGACGGTATCCATGAGGCCGCCGATGGTGCTGCCTTCCTTGTTCATCTGGATGAAGAGTTCGCCGGGCTGGCCGTCTTCAAAGAGGCCGACGGTGAGGTAGCCCTTGTGGCCGGCGATCTCGAACTTGTGGTTGATCGCCAGACGCGGTCTCGGGCATGCGGCGGCGCACCGGCTCATCGCATTTTGCGCGCAGGTCCTCGCACCTCTTCCTCGAGCTCGACGATGCGCGTTTGCAGCTGCTGTCTTGTGCGCGAGAACCGCCTCGGCCTCGGCGACAGCCGCCGCGTGCGTTTCGCTCATGGGAGCGTGCTTTTTGGCGTCGGTGGCGAGCGGCGCGGAACGCTTGGAGCCATCGCGGTAAATGGCGATCGCCTTGAGGCCGAGCTTCCAGCCTTCGATGTAGGTGTTCACGATGTCCTCCACCGTGGCGTCGCTCGGCAGGTTCACCGTCTTGGAGATGGCGCCGGAGAGGAACGGCTGCGCGGCGGCCATCATGCGGATGTGCGCGCGGTAGTGCGAGCGAACGCCGTGCCGCGGTGCGGCTTGAACGCGCAGTCGAAGACGCGGCAGATGCTCGGGCCGCAGGCCGGAGCAGACCGTCGCGCCGGTCTGCTCGTCGAGCACGTCCTCGATGGTGTCGTACCGGTCGATATGCGCGACGATCCCGGCGCTTTCCGCCGGCGCTGTAGCCGAGATTCTCGCAGCGCGGGCTTGACCGTCTGGTTGACGATCTTGAGCATGCCGCCGCCGGCGAGCAGCTTGTACTTCACCAGCGCGATGTCGGGCTCGATGCCGGTGGTGTCGCAATCCATGAGGAAGCCGATGGTGCCGGTCGGCGCGAGGACGGTGACCTGGGCGTTGCGATAGCCGTGCTTGCGGCCCGCGGTGCAGCGCGCCGTCCCAGCAGCCCGCGCCTCTTCCTTCAGGCGGCGAAAGCGCGCGCTCGCGCTGGATCTTGGCGACCTGCGCGCGGTGCTGCTCGATGACTTCCAGCATCGACTCCTCGTTTGTCGGCGCGACCGGCTTCTCCACTCCGCTGCAGCGCGCGTCGCGATAGCCGGGGAACGGGCCCATCGCTTCGGCCAGCACCGCGGATTGCTCGTAGGCGTGGCCGGTCATGATCGAGGTGATGGCGCCGGCGAGCGCGCGGCCTTCGTCGGTGTCGTAGCCGAGGCCGTAGCTCATGATGAGCGCGCCGAGATTGGCGTAGCCGAGGCCGAGCGTGCGGAAGATGTGCGAGTTTTCCGCGATCGCCTTGATCGGGTAGGTGGCGTTATCGACGAGGATTTCCTGCGCGGTGATGAAGATGCGCACCGCCGCCTTGAAGCGCTCGACGTCGAACGCGCCGTCCTTGCGCTTGAACTTCAGCAGGTTGAGCGAGGCGAGATTGCACGCGGTGTTATCGAGGAAGAGGTACTCCGAGCACGGATTGGTGGAGTTTTGCCGGCCGGTGCCCTTGCAGGTGTGCCACTGGTGGATGGTGGTATCGAACTGCATGCCGGGATCGCCGCAGGTCCAGGTGCCCTCGGCGATCTTGCGCAGCAGCGTCGCGCGCGTCTTTCTTCTCGCAGGGCGTGCCATCGGTCACGCGGCGCGTCCACCATTCGCGGCCCTCGAGCGCCGCCTGCATGAACTCGTCGCTCACCCGCACCGAGAGGTTCTCGTTCTGGTACATGATCGAGCCGTAGGCCTCGCCATTGTAGGAGCCGTCGTAGCCCTGCTCGATCAGCGCCCAGGCTTTCTTCTCCTCCTTCGTCTTGGCCTCGATGAATTCCTCGATGTCGGGATGCCAATCCTTGAGCGTGTTCATCTTCGCCGCGCGCCGCGTCTTGCCGCCGGATTTCACGACATTCGCCACCTGGTCATAGACCTTCAGGAAGGAGAGCGGGCCGCTCGGCTGGCCGCCGCCGCTCAGCTTTTCGCGGGTGGAGCGGAGCGTGGAGAGATCGGTGCCGGTGCCGGAGCCGTACTTGAAGAGCATCGCCTCCGACGCGGCCAGGCGCATGATGTCCTCCATGTTGTCGTCGACCGCCTGGATGAAGCAGGCGCTGCCTTGCGGATACTCGTATTGCGTGGGCGCGCGCTGGGCCTCGCCCGTGCTCGCGATCGTAGAACTAGTTGCCCTCGCCGCGTCCCGCGCCGGTTCCGTACTGGTGCCAGAGGCCGACATTGAACCAGACGGGCGAATTGAACGCGCCATGCTGGTTGACGCAGAGCCAGGTCAGTTCATCGTAAAACGTCTCCGTCGCTCGCCTCGTCCGCGAAATAGCCGTCCGCCAGGCCCCAATCGGTGATCGTGCGCGTGACGCGATGAACGAGCTGGCGCACCGACCGCTCGCGCCCGCCTTGGTAAGGGTCGTTGCCTTTGGCGATGTCGCCATAGAAGTACTTCGAAACCGCGATCTTGGTGGCCAGCACGCTCCAGCCGCTTCGGCACCTCGACGTTCTCCTGCTTGAAAATGGCCTTGCCGGCGTCGTCGGTGATCTCCGCCGTGCGGAGGTCCCATTCAACCTGGTCGAACGGTGAAACGCCCACCGTGCTAAAGACTCGCTCGAACGAGACTCCGGTCCGTGGGGCGGGAACACGGGCCTCAGGAGTGGTGAAAGCGCGGCGCGAACGGCGGGCAGACTGAAGCTTCATGGAGTGGTTTAAGGTAGCAGAATTTGGGATGACCGGCCTGCGAAAAGCGATGAGTTTTGCACCAAGTGGCTAGCGGTATGCGGGCCAAAAAAGGCGCAGAAAACCCCAACAGGTGGTGGTTGGGTGCCTTCAAGGCTACAACAAGCGCACGGAACGTGGAAGGGTTTTCGACACGGAAAGGCAATTTTCCCACCGCGTGAAGCTTAACGATTCCTGCCCGGTTGCCGGGCCAAGGATTCAGCATCCCGGTCTATCAAATCCAATGGCTGAACTTCGGCCGGCGCGCGTTCAACCTCCGGTTCCCTATGTCATCCCTGCCGTGGCGGGTTTACAGCTTCTCGGGAGAGCGCATGAGAGCGCCGATGTGAGAGAGGAGGCGGCCAGCGGCGCCGCCGTCGAGAACGCGATGGTCGAAGGAGAGGGTGAGGTTCGCTTCAGTAACAGGGAGGAACTTTTCGGAGGCTTTGTCCCAATTTGGAACGACGCGGCCGGCGCCCATGCCGAGGACAAGAGTTTGCTCTGGGAGGGGGATCGGGGTGGCCCATTCGAGGCCGAACGTGCCGAAATTGGTGACGGTGGCGATGGAGCCGCCGGTGGCGGCCGGAGGAAGGCGGCGCTGGCGGGCGAGCTTGACCAACTCGTTGTAGCGGGCGACGAGATCACGGAGCGGAGTCTTATCGACCTGGCGCAGAACCGGGACCAGAACGCCGTCTTCAGCCTCGACGGCGAAGCCGACGTCGATGGCTTGAGGATGGACGATTTTGTCTCCGATGAGCCGGCCCGCCGGGGCGCTGTTTTCGCCGAGGGCGATGGCCAGAGCGCGCAGAGCGTAGAGCGCCGGACCGGGCTTCGGATCCGCCGTTTTGCGATGGGCAAGCAGGGCGTCAATATTGACTGACATGCCAACGGTGGCCAGGGGACGGGTCCAGCTACGGCGCATCGCGTCCGCCACGGCAACGCGCATGGAAGACGCGGGCGTGAGTTGGTGCTGCTCGATTTGAGCGATGAACTTCTCAAAATCTTCGACGGTGAGCCGGCCTGCGGCGCCACTGCCGGCGATGCCCGCAAGGTCGGCGGCATGCAGGCCGAGTTCCGTCATGCGGGCGCGCATCCGCGGCGAGATGAAGCTTGCTCCCGCAGCGTGGGCGGGCACCGGCAGGCCGCGAACCGTGGGCTGCACGCCGCTGGAGCGCATCCCGATCTCCCGCTGGGCGGGCTCGGACGGCCTCTCGAACGAGCCACTCGCGGCAGCGGCCACTTCAGTTTGTGTATCCAACCCGAGACGTTGCGCTTCCGCCTCGTCCACATCCAGGTAGCCGAGCGTGGCGCCGACGGCGTAGCTTTGCTGCAACTCGACCAGCAATTCAGCCACCCGCCCCCGGCAGGGGGAGGCGACACTCATGGTGGCTTTGTTGGTCTCCACCTCGATCACGTCCTGATCTTCATCAACCATATCCCCTTCTTTGAAAGGGAGCGCCACGATGGTGGCTTCGGCGATGGATTCGCCAAGCTGGGGCATGATAAGGGGAACTCTGGGCATGGGTAGGAAGGAGAGAAAGGCAGACGGTCAGTAGGCCAGCAGCTTGCGCAAGGCAGCCCCGACCGTTTGCGCCGTGGGGCGGTGGGTGCCCCATAGGTTGGGATGGTACGGGACTGGAGTGTCTTTGGCGTTAAGACGCATGGGCGGGGCATCGAGCAAGCCGAACCCCTCGCTGGCGACGCGGGCCAGGATCTCGGCTGTGACACCTCCCCAAGGCCATGCTTCCCCGACCGCGAGAATGCGTCCGGTACGGGCTACGGAGGCGAGGACGGTGTCGGTATCCAGCGGCTTGACGGAGCGGAGATCGATGACTTCGACCTCCCAGCCCTCCTTGGCGAGGTCCTCAGCGCAGGCCAGCGCTTCATGCAACATGGCGCTGTAGGTGACGACCGTGGCGTCGCGACCCTGCCGTGCTACGTGCGCCCTGCCGACGGGGAGTGCTTCCGTCGGAAGTCGCTCCGCCTTAAGGTGATAATAGAGATATTTATGCTCGCAAAATATAACCGGGTCGTCGATGGATACCGCTTCGAGCAGCATGGAGTAGGCGTCCTCCACCGTTGCGGGAGTCATGACGATGAGGCCAGGGTAGTGCGCATAAAGCGCCTCCATGCTCTGTGAATGAAACGGCCCGCCGCCCGCCGTTCCGCCGGAAGGGAGGCGAATTGTAATGGGACACGGCACGCCTGTGCGCCAGTGCAATGTTGCCGCGTGATTGACGATTTGGTTGAAACCGACCGTCGAAAAATCCGCAAATTGCATCTCGATGATCGGGCGCATGCCCTCAATTGCGGCTCCGATGGCGGAGCCGACCATTGCGTCTTCACTGATCGGCGCATCCAGGACCCGGCCGGGGAATTCGACCGCCAGAGTTTTGGTCGCCTTGAAGGCGCCCCCAAATCCACCCACGTCCTGGCCGTAGATATAGACACGCGGATCGTCCTGGAGCGCCCGCGCCTGCGCTTCCCGGATGGCTTCTAGATACGTAATCATGCCTCGGTAAAGCCATCGGCCAGGTGGCGCGCGGCCAAGGCGCACCAATCCTCTTCGCTGGGATTCGGCACCGCTTCCCGAGCCGTCATCGCGACGGCCTCCTCGACCTCGTGGGAAGCTTCGCTCGTCCACTCCTTGAGCGTGGCCGGCGCGGCCCAACCGTGCGCCAGCAAGTGAGCCTCGGCGACTTTCAGGCAATCGCGCCCAAGGGGTGAGGCGCGCAATGCGGGATCCACGTATTCCGCAGTGTCGTGTTCGCCATGACCAACGAGGCGCAGGAGCGAGGCGACGACGAGTTGTGGTCCGTGCCCTTCCCGCGCGCGACGGACTGCATGGCCGATGCCCTCCAGACAGTCGGTGAGGTCAGTTCCATCGACTGTCGAACCTTCAACGCCGTAGCCGATGGCCTTATCGACCAAATCCTCGCAAGCGAACTGCCGGGAGTTGGGAGTGGAATAGGAATACTGATTATTGGCAACGACCAGCACGAGCGGCAGCGCCTCAATCGCGGCCTGGTTGAGCGCCTCGTGAAAGGCGCCGGTGGAAGTGGCGCCTTCACCAATGCTGACCGCGCCAACCGCGCCGGTCTCCCCACGGAAACGGCGGCCCATGAGGGTCCCATTCACCACCGAGATCATGGCCGAAAGATGCGAGATCATGGGCAGCATCCCGGCGCGCGGGCGGCCGCGATGGACGTTGCCATCCCTCCCGCGCATCGGCCCGAGCCGCGAGCCCATATAAGTGCGAGTGCAATCGAGCACCGTTTCACCAAAAGCGAGCCGGCCGGCCTGATCGCGAATGAGCGGCGCAAAGATGTCACCTTCGCGCAGGGAGACGCCGATGGAGGCGCTGAGGGCTTCCTGGCCTTTGCCGAGAAAGACGCCACCCGTGATTTTGCCGGCCCGGTAGAGCGCGGCGATCTTCTCCTCGAGGAGCCGCGACAGCAGCATCCACCGATAAGCGCGCACGAAAAGGGCGGCGCTCTCCGTCGCAGGTCTCACGGGGGTCTCGGCCTCTGCGGTGCGTGGCATGGGAGGGGCAGAATAGAAGCGCGCATTCGGTGAGGCAACGGTTTCTTGATCGGTCGTTCTGCGAGACGAGCGCGAGGGCACTTGCCTCCTCCGACGAATGCGGGAAGAAGAAGCCATGCCCAGAGAGGTTTATACGTTGGAGGACCTGCGCCGCTGGAAAGTGGCGACGGCAGAGGAGGCGCGGCCTGTGCGGCTGGCCGTCCTGGGCGATCCGGTGGCGCACTCGGCTTCGCCACCGATGCACAATGCGGCGCTGGCAGCGTGCGGCATCCCGGCGCGCTACTCGCGACTGCACATCCTACCCGCTGAGCTTCCCGAAGCGCTGCGGTTGCTCCCCTCGCGGGGCTTCCTCGGCGTGAACCTCACGATTCCGCACAAGGAGATGGGATTGCACTGCATGGATCAGGTCGATGAGCACGCCCGCCGCGTCGGAGTCGTGAACACCATTCGCATCGAAGGCGAAGCCTTGGCGGGCTTCAATACGGACGGTCCGGGATTGGTGCGGGCGATCCGCGCGGCGTTTGGGGCTGAGCTGGGCGACTTGCGGGTGCTCCTCCTTGGAGCGGGCGGGGGTGCAGGCCGGGCCGTGGCCAGGCAATGTGTGATGGAAGGCTGTCAGCGGCTGGCTCTGGCCAACCGGACTTTTGCCAAAGCGGCGGGTTTGGCTAGCGAACTCCGCGAACTTGTCTCCAAAAGAGAGACTCGCTGAAATCATCAGCGCGCCTTGGGAAGAGGCGGCGCTGGAAGCGGAACTGGCGCTAACCGACTTGGTTATCAACTGCTCATCGGTCGGCATGAAAGCTGGCGATCCCCCCGCGCTGAGCAGCGCGCTACTGAGCGAGCATTTGCTGGTGTTTGACACCATCTACACTGCGGCTCGCACGCCTCTGATGCTCGCGGCCGACGACGCCGGAGCACGGTCCGCCAACGGGCTCTCCATGTTGCTGCATCAAGGTGCGCTGGCTTTTGAGATTTGGTTTGGCAGGCCAGCGCCGCTCGAGGCGATGCAGGCGGCGTTGCTGGCGGCGGCCCCGAAGTAATCTGTGGACGGCGCATTTCCAACCTTGCACGATTCCCCTTCACCTATGCCCTTTCCCCTTCGACGTACTGCTTCGCTTCTTCTTGCTACTGTGACAACCGTGCTGGCGCAACAGCCCGCCCCGTCGCTGCCGATGCCGGATTTCAAAAAGACGGTCGATCACATCGAGGTCCAGGATGGCGACACCTTTGTCTTCCTCGGTGATTCGATCACGCATCAGTGCCTCTATACGCAATACGTGGAGGATTATTTCTACACGCGCTACCCCAAGCTGCGCATCCATTTTTACAACGCCGGCGTCGGCGGCGATCGGGCGAAGGACGCGCTCGACCGCTTTGAAGAGGATGTGGCGGCGCAAAAGCCAAAGTATGCCAGCGTCCTGCTCGGGATGAACGACGGCGCGTATCAGCCTTATCAGCAGCCGATTTTCGACACTTACCAGCGCGATATGGGGACGTTGCTCGATCAACTCGCCGCGGGGGGCGCGACCGTGGTTCCGATGACGCCGACCATGTTTGATTCGCGCGCTGACCAGATGACGAATCACGCGAACGAAACCAAAGAGGCCTATTACAATGGCGTGCTCGGCCTCTACGGAGCATGGCTGCGCGAGCAGGCGTATCGCCGCGGGCTCGGCTTTGTCGATATGTGGTCGCCACTCAATCAGTACACTTTTGCGCAGCGCAAGGCGAAGCCCAACTGGACCATGATCGGGGATGCGGTGCATCCCACGCCGCACAGGGCAGGTGGTTATGGCCGTGGCCATGATCGAGGACATGGTGCCTCACAGCTTTGTCTCGCATCTGGTGATTGCGCACGACGGAGACAAGTGGGTCGCCCACAGTCCGAAAGGGCAGGCCGGACAGGTGGCCAAAACCGGTGAGACGATCGCCTTTGACTACACCGCGGAGGCGCTGCCGTGGGTCCTGCCACCCGAAGCGGGCGAAGGCTTCAACATGACCCATGCCGGGCATCATTTCTCAAACGAAAAACTGACCGTGCGCGATCTGCCGCATGGGGAATACACCGTGCAGATCGACGGCCAGGCGGTGGGCGATTTCTCGAGTGGCGACCTGGCGGCGGGCGTGGAGTTGGAAGGGGATGCAAAGACGCCCGAGTACCAGCAGGCGCTAAAAGTGGCCCTGCTGAACAAGGACCGCAACGATCAGGCAATCCGCCCCCTACGTGATCAATGGGGCCAGATGAAAGGGCAGCGCCGTGCCGCGGCGAAAGCCGAGGCGGCTGGCGGACCCGAAGCGGATGCGGCCAAGGCGAAGCTTGCCCAATGGCGGAGCGAAGTTTTCCAGCCGAAGCTCGCGGAACTCGCCACGAAGGCGCGCGCCTTCGAAGATCAAATCTACCAGGCCAACCAGCCCACCGCCCACCATTTTGAGATCGCCCCGGTGGCGAAGTGAAGGGGGGGCTTGGCTTTTTCGGCTTCTCCGCGCAGGTGGCGAGGTGTTCGGTAGCATGGTGTTCTCTCGCGTCGCCCTGCTCTTCCATCTCACGTTCGCTTGCCTGCTGTGCGTCCGCGCGGCTCCCCCGGCGAGCGGCGCGACCCCGGCGGAGCAATTGACCGTCCCGGCCGGCTTCAGAGTCGAGTTGCTGCGCTCCGGCTCGCCACGCGAAGGGTCCTGGGTCGCGCTGACTTTTGACGACCGAGGGCGCCTCTATCTTTCTCCTCAGAATGCCGCCGCCGACGGCGGGCTTTTTCGACTCACGCTCACGCCGGAGGGGCGCGTCGCCAAGTTCGAGCCGGTGCCCATCAAAGTCAGCGGCGCGATGGGTTTGCTTTGGGCTTATGATTCGCTGTATTTCAGCGGCGACGGGCCGGAAGGGCACGGCATCTATCGCCTGCGCGACACGGATGGCGATGACGTGCTCGATACGGCGGCGCTTTTCAAGGCCGTGCCCGGCGGCGGTGGCGAACATGGCGCGCACGGCATTGTGCTCGGCCCGGATGGCATGCTCTATTTCACGCACGGCAACGCCACGCCGCCGCCCCAGGAACTGGAGGGAACGCTGCCGTTGGCAGAGATCGAAGAGGACACGGTCCTCAACACGATCCGTGATCCCGTCGCCACTTTTTTCGACAAGGTAAAGGTGCCGTATGGGCAGATTCTCCGCACCGATCCTGATGGGAAGAAGTGGGAGCTTTTTGCCTTCGGCCTGCGCAACGCCTACGACCTCGCTTTCAATGCCGACGGCGAGCTTTTCACCTACGAGAGCGACATGGAATGGGACGTTGGACTCCCATGGTACCGCCCCACGCGCATCCTCCACATTCCGCGCGGCGCGGAGTTTGGCTTTCGCGAGGGGAGCGCGAAGTGGCCGGAGTATTACGAAGACTCCGTGCCGTCGATTGCGCCGATGGGACTCGGCTCGCCGACCGGGATGCAATTTGCCACCAGGAGCCATTTCCCCGAGCGCTACCGCAAGGCGCTCTTCGCCCTCGACTGGACCTACGGCCGCATTCTGGCTGTTCACGTCACGCCCAAAGGAGCGTCGTACACGGCGACCTCCGAGGATTTCCTCAAGGGCAAAGGAATGCCACTGACGGATATGGAGTTCGGCCCGGATGGCGCGCTCTACTTCATTACCGGCGGGCGCGGCACGCAATCCGGGCTTTACCGCGTGAGCTACGCCGGCCCGCCCGAGACCGCCCCAGCGCCGGTGCTGGCCGACCCAGCCGCTGCGCAGGCGCGTGATTTGCGGCATCAGCTCGAGACGCTCTTCTACGCGCCCGACGACCCTGCCGCCATCCCCTTCCTCTGGCCGCATCTGGGAAGCGAGGATCGCGCCATCCGCTATGCCGCACGCGTGGCGCTGGAGCGACAGCCATTGGATCGTTGGCGGGCGCGCGCGCTCGCGGAAACCGAGCCGCGCGCCGGCCTAACTGCGCTGCTCGCCCTCATCCGCCGCGGCTCCAACGCCGACCGCGATCCGGTGCTCGAAGCGCTCGAGAAGTTCCATTTCGAGAACCTCGACGAGGGGCTGAAGCTCCTGAAGCTCCGCGTCATGGAGATCTCCCATGCGCGCCACGGCTCGCCGAAAGCGCAAATCACCGATGCCGTCATCGACCAGTTCAGCCCGTTTTACCCGGCGGACAGCTTCGCCCTGAACCGCGAACTTTCCCAAGTCCTGTCGCGCCTGCCGCAAACCGAGTCCAACGAAACGACTCTCGCTCTCATGGAGAAGAGCACCGTGCCCGAGGAGCAGATTTGGTATGCGCATGTGCTGGCCGATTCCGGCCAGTGGCAGGGCTTTGAATGGGAGAGGCGGCGTGAGCGCTACTTCCGATGGTTTGCCAGGGCGCAGGATTTTCGCGGCGGCAATTCGTTCGGCAAGTTCCTGGAGAAAATACGCGATCGCGCTTTGGAAAAGGTGCCGAAGGATGAACAAGCCGCGCTCCTCTCGCTCACCCAGCACGAGAAGCCGTCGGCCCCGCTGGCAGCGCCCGCCGCGCCGCGCCCCTTCGTCAGAGCGTGGACCGTTGCTGAACTTACCCCGGAGCTCGACCAGGTGGCGCGGCTTCGCAGCTTCACTCGTGGGCGCGACCTCTTCGCTAGCACGCTCTGCCTTTCCTGCCACCATCTTGGCAAGGACGGCGGTAACGTCGGCCCGGACCTTTCCGCCATCGGCAGCCGGTTCAATCGGCACGATCTGCTCGAGGCGATCATCGAACCCTCCAAGGCCATTTCCGAGCAATACGCCTCCTTCATCGTCACCACCAGGAAAGGCGAGACGATTGCCGGCCAAATTGCCGAGGAGAACAACGACAACCTCACCCTCGTCACCGATCCGCTCGCCGGGACGCGCCGCACCATCGGCCAGACACAAGTCGCGTCCAAAGAGATCTCGCCGGTCTCGCTGATGCCACCCGGGCTCCTCAACAGCCTGACGAAGGAAGAGATTTTCGACCTGCTCGCCTACCTGGAAAACGCCGGTGACCCACACGCCCCAGCCTTCGCCCCCACGCCGTAAGTCCGAAAGAGCGAGTGTCCGCCGTACCAGGTGTGCCATCCACGTCCTGAGTTCAGAGTCCTGGGAGGAGCGCAGGATTCCGAGCGCCTCAGTCTTGATCAATCATTCACTGACGCGGGAGTGGCTTTGCTGGTTGCCTACTCGGCCTTCGGCCGGCTTCGCGAAGGTTTCTCTTCATGGGGTTCAGCCTTTCTGAAAAGCTTCTTCCATGTGCTTTTCTAAATTCCGTTCTAATGCAACCACTGCCTGGATTTCGTGATTTTCCGCCCGACGAATGCGCGCGGCGCAATTACCTGCTCGCGCATTGGCGCGCGGTGGCGCATCGCTACGGCTTCGCTGAATATGATGGGCCGATGCTCGAGCCTTATGAGTTGTACCAGAAAAAGAGCGGTGGCGAGTTGGTCGGGCAGCTTTTCGATTTCGTCGATCGCGGCGGCGCGGCATGTGGCGCTGCGCCCTGAAATGACGCCCACCTTGGCGCGCATGGTCGCGGCGCGGCATCGCGACTATCGCAAACCCCTGAAGTGGTTTTGCGCGCCCCTTTTTTCCGATACGAGAAGCAGCAGCGTGGGCGGCTGCGCGAGTTTTCGCAGCTCAACTTCGACCTGATCGGCGACCCTTCGCCGGCGGCTGACGCAGAGTTGCTGGCGGCGCTGATCGATGCGCTGCGTGCTTTTGGCTTCGGTGCACAGGATTTCGTGGTGCGCTAAGTGATCGCGAGGCATGGATGCGCTTCGCCGCCAAACACAGCGTGCCAGAGGAGCAGGTGTTCGAACTGCTGGCGGTCGTGGACAAGCTCGAGCGCATGCGCCCTGAGGAAAGCGCCGAAAAGCTGGCGGCCTTTGGCGTGACGCTCGAGGACGTGCGGGGCTTCATCGCGGCGCCCGGTGAGGCAGCAGGCAAATTGGCGGGCATTCTCGCCGATCTGGCAGCGCGCGGGCTGGCCGAATACGTGGAAATCGACCTGACAATTGTGCGCGGGCTCGCTTACTACACCGGGCTGGTCTTCGAGGTGTTCGACCGCGGAAAAAAAGAGCGCGCGCTGGCGGGCGGCGGACGCTACGACCAGCTCATCTCCTTGATGAGTGACGGCAAAGTTGACCTGCCGGCGCTCGGCTTCGGGATGGGCGACGTCGTGCTGGGAAACTTCATCGACGACCACCCAGCAGCGAGCGCGCGCAGGGCGGAGTGGATGGCCCGGCAGCAAGCGGCGGATGTCTTCGTCGTCGTCGCGAAGGAGGACCGCCGGCCTGAGGCGCTTGGTTTGGTGCAAAAGCTTCGGGAAGCGGGTCTGCGGGTTGAATTCGAGCTTGGCACCGCCAAGGTCGGCAAACAATTCCAACTTGCGGAGCAACTTGGCGCCCGCCATGCGGTGCTCGTGGGCGACGAATGGCCGCAGGTGAAACTCAAGAAGCTGTCCACACGCGAGGAACAGCTCATCAATCCGGCGGAGTTGCCGCAGCGGCTGGCGCGTCTCTGGCGAAGGAGGAGACGAGCTGCGCCTTGAATTTGTCCGCGTCCGGCTTCGATGATTCGGCGAAAAATGCGGCTTCTCCTCCCCGGCTCGCGGAAGCACACTTCATCTTCATCCCCCTTCACATCCATCATGCATAAATTCCTTGTCCCCGCCGTTTGTGCCCTCTCGCTTGCTCTGCTCTCCCGCTCACCGCGCACGCCGCGGAAGGAGCGACGCCTGAGGTCGGCAAGCCTCTCGACATCAAATTCAATGGGCTCGGCGGCCATGCGGTCGATGTGGCGGCGCTCAAGGGCAAAGTGGTCCTGATTGATTTCTGGGCCACCTGGTGCGGGCCGTGCGTCGGCGAAATCCCGCACGTGAAGGAGACTTACGCGAAGCTGCACGACAAGGGCTTCGAAATCGTTGGCATTTCGTTCGACCAGGACCGCGAGACGTTGCGCAAATTCACCAAAGAGAAAGGGATGGAATGGCCGCAGTATTTCGACGGCAAAGGCTGGAAGAACAAGTTCGGTGAGAAGTACGGCATCCACTCGATCCCGGCCATGTGGCTGGTCGACAAACAGGGTAATTTGGTCGATACAAATGGAAGGGAAGATCTGGAGGGGAAAGTCGCGAAATTGCTCGCGCAGCCGTAACCGCACTCCGCGCTGGCAGTCCGGGCCGAGGCGGCTATTCTCCCCGCCCCTTATGTATCGCACCACTTCCTGCAACAGCCTGCGCCCGGACGCCATCGGCCAAACCGTCACGCTCGCCGGGTGGGTCGATACGAATCGCGACCATCACGGCGTCATCTTCATCGATCTGCGCGATCGCGAGGGCGTGACGCAGGTGGTCTTCCGTCCCGAGGAGAACCCCGAGGCTGCCGCCGCTTCGCACAAGCTGCGCAGCGAGGACGTGATCCAGATCACCGGCAAAGTCGCCGCGCGCCTGCCGGCACGGAAAACGCGCGCTTGCCAACGGGCGACATCGAAGTCGTCGGCGCGTGAGTTGACGGTGCTCAACGCGCCGAGGTGCCGCCCTTTCCCGCTGGATGATCCCAAGGTGAACGAAGATCTGCGCCTGGAGTACCGCTACCTGGATCTCCGCACCGCGCCGATGCAGCGCAATCTGCGGCTGCGCCATCGCATCGTGAAGGCGACGCGCGACTACCTCGATGAGCGCGGCTTCCTCGAGATCGAGACGCCCATTCTCTCCAACCCCACGCCGGAAGGCGCGCGCGATTTCCTCGTGCCGTCGCGGCTGAATCCCGGCGCCTTTTACGCGCTGCCGCAGGCGCCGCAGCAGTACAAGCAACTGCTGCAAGTCGCCGGCTTGGAGAAGTATTTCCAAATCGCGCGCTGCTTCCGCGATGAGGACCTGCGCGCGGATCGGCAGCCGGAGTTCACGCAGATCGACATCGAGGCATCCTTCATCACGCGAGGAGGAAATCCAGACGCTCGTCGAGGGCTTGCTGGCGCGCATTTTCCGAGAGGCGCGGGGCGTGGAAATTCCCACGCCTTTCCCGCGGCTGACGTATCAGGAGGCGATGGACCGCTTCGGTTCGGACAAGCCGGACACGCGCTTCGGGATGGAGTTGATCGACCTGGCGGACATCTTCCGCGAGTCGCAATTCAAGGTGTTCCGCGCGGTTGCGGATGCCGGCGGCGTGATCAAGGCGATCAATGCCAAAGGCGCGGCCGCGGCGCTCTCGCAAGGAGCAACTCAAGAAATGGGAGGAGTGGGTGAAGACCGAGTTCGGCGCCAAAGGCCTGGCCTACATCAAGTGGAGCGCCGGTGGCGAATGGGAATCGCCGATCGTGAAGTTTTTCTCGGAGAGCGGAAAAAGCCGCGCTGGCCGAGCGCATGGGCTTTGCGGAAGGCGATGTCCTCTTCTTCGGCGCGGATAGATGGGAGACCGCCTGCGAAGTGCTCGGGCCGCGTGCGCTTGCGCTGCGCGGAATTGCTCGGGCTGACCAAGGGGAGCGAGGCGCTGAACTTTCTCTGGGTGGTCGATTTCCCGCTGCTCGCCTTTGTGCCGGAGGAGAACAAGTGGGTGGCCGTGCATCATCCCTTCACCCGGCCGAAAGCGGAGGATATGGCGCTGCTGGAGAGCGGGCGAATATGCGCAAAGTCCGCGCCGTGGCTTACGACGTGGTGCTCAATGGCGTGGAACTCGGCGGCGGCTCGATCCGGATTCACGAGAAGCGACTTGCAGGCGCGGCTCTTCGAGGTGCTCGGCGTCGGACCCGAGGAGCAGCAGCAGAAGTTCGGGCATCTGCTGCGCGCCTTCTCCTTTGGCGCGCCGCCGCATGGGGGAATGGCGCTCGGGCTCGACCGCCTGGTCATGCTGATCGCGGGCGCGGAGAGCATCCGCGAAGTCATCGCCTTTCCGAAAAACAACCGCGGGGTCGATCTGATGACGCAACTCGCCGGTGGAGGTCGATTTCAAGCAGCTGCGCGAAGTCTATATCCAGAGCACGGCGAAGAAAACGCCGCCGCCGGCCTAGCTGGCGCACGTCATTCCGATCGTCGCGAATCCGATGGACCAAGTCTCTGCTGTTCGCCGGCGCTCTCTCCGACACCATGGCCGGCGCCTCTGCTCCTTGGACGCAGGGATCACTCGCGCTCGGTCAGGACGCGGTGCGCGAAATCAAGCCGCCTTTTGGCCTGAGCTGGGGCGAAACCGACGGAGCGGCTCGAGCGGCTGCTCAAAGGCGCCAAGGCAACGATCGTCGACGCGACGCCGCACGCTCGATGGGCGCGAAGCGTGGGACGTGGAAGGGCTGGTGCAAACCGGACTGCGCCGCACCGTCTTTTACTTCCGGCGCGATGGAACTCTGCGAGGTCGAGCTGCAGTATCAGAAGGAAGAGTGGGACGAGGCAAAGTATGATGACTTCATGGGCCAGGTCCGTCGCCGCATCGAGCAACGCTATGGCCTCGGCCAGCAGATCGTCCGCCGCACCGAGCCGGAAGGGACGGTCACGCAGACCGTCGTCGGCTATCAGTGGAATCTGAATAACACCGAGATCGAACTCTTCTTATTATTCCGCCAAAGACGAAGCGCACGTCTTTCGCACGCTAAGCGTCCATTACAAGACGATGTAAGGCAGACCGGCTGATGGCTCTCAGGCCATTTCTTCGCCTTCGGTGGTAATCGCGGCGGGCGGATGGAAGAAGAGGCCGAGCAGCAACATGGCCGTCAACGCCATGCCGGTCGGCACCAGAAACAGCGTGCGGTAATCGACGACGCCGTCATGTGTCAGATAGCCTTGGAGCGGAATAAAGAGCCACTTCGCAGCGAGGTCGCCAAGTCCGAGGATCAGGAGATTGAAAAGGCCTTGTGCACTCGCGCGAACGTCTTTGGGGAACGCGGCGTCGATGAAGATATAGACGGTGGCAAAGAAGAAAGCGTAACAGATGCCGTGCAGCACTTGCACGAGGATGATGACGACGTGATTCTGCGGGAAGAAAGCGAAGGCGGCGAAGCGGACGGCGTGACCCAGAATCCCAAGGATGAGCGTCACGCGCCAGCCGAGCCGCGCCAGCACCATGCCGAGTACGGCCATCGTGCCCATCTCGGCAATCTGTCCGATGCTCATGATCGGCATGATATTCTCCGGCTTCACGCCGATGGCCGTGAGGAAATTGCCGGACATCACAAAGTAACCATTATGGATGGTTGCATCGATGAAAGTAACAATGAAGAGGATGAGCAGGTAAGGGAGCCGCAACAGGCGAAATGACTCTAGCCAAGCCAGGCGGTGGCTTCCCTCGACCGCCGGTTTGGGTGGCGTATGCGGCAAGGTGAGGCAAAAGCCCGCCAGCACGAGCGAGGCCACACCGGCGACGATGAAGATATAGCTATGCGCCGTGCGCAACGCCTCGCCTTGGGCTCCCGCAAGCAGAAAATAAAGGGGCCAGGAGGCTAAAATCCACCCGATGGTGCCGCCCATGCGGATGAGACCGAATTCCCGTTGTGGATTTTTTAGATTGGCGAAAGCGATCGAATTGGAGACCGATAGCGTCGGTACATACAGGATCGAATGAATGAGCATGAGCGCGAAAAAGAGCGGGAACTGCCTGGTAAAGAAGAGGCCCAGCATGGCTAGTCCGCCGACGAGGTGACTGAAGGCCATGAATCGCTCAGATGCGAAGTTGCGATCCGCAAACTGATTGGAAAAGAAGATGGCGAGGACGGAGGCAATCGCGAAAGCGCTGCCGACCCAGGCTTGCTGGTAGCCATTAAAGCCGATCTCGGTCATGTACGGCCAGATGAGCGGCAGCCACGCGCCCCAGATGAAGAGTTCCAGGATCATCATCACAAAGAGCTTGGCGCGGGGAGAGGGAGGCATGGGCTCCGACTTTTATCTGCCGCTCAGCTCCGGCGCAAGTGGCCGGCGATGTTAGGTCGAGGACGCAGGGCTCTTCTGAACGCGGCCCTCCAACAAGGCGGCACCGAGGAAGCAGGCCACCGCAAGGAAGATGCAGCTATCGGCGACATTGAAGGCCGGCCAGGGATGGGCCAAGCGGCACGTGCAAATCGAAGAGCAGGAAATCGACGACGTGATGATGCACGAAGCGGTCCGTCACATTACCCAGGATACCACCCAGCAGCAAAACCGACTCCCCAGCGATTACGCCGCTCGCGGAAGGCGCCCCGCGCCCAAGCGATCAGCAGGCCGACGAAGGTAACGCCGGAGAGGACGAATAAAGAATACGTTGTAATCTTTGAATGATCCGAAAGCCGCGCCCGTGTTGCCCAAATAGACCAGGTCGAAAAATCCCGGAATGACGGGCGTCCTGGTCTCGAACGGGATGGTGCGCACCACCCACAATTTGGTGAGTTGGTCGAGCGCGAAACAAGGGAGCGCGAGAACAGCGGGTGCTTCATGGAAACCGCAAGGGCGATCGGACCGCTTTCACGACTCGTCGCCGGCCGCACCAGCACGCGGGCGCAGCGGTCGCACAAGTCGGGATAATCGGGATGCGAACCGACGCTCGGGTAATGCCGCCAGCAGCGGGGGCAGCGCGGGCGCTCGGTGCGGACCAGCGTCGCCGCCAGTTCAGCGCCAGCTGAACGATCTTCACTTCGCTCAGAATCAGGAACTCTTCCAGTTCCTGAAGCCGCGCCTGGTCATTGGCTCTTAATGCGTCTGCATCGGGAATGGCGATCGTGACCGTCGCCTCCAGCGCATTACCGATCAACTTCTCTTGCCGCGCCGGCTCGACGGCCTGGCCCACGAACGCCGCGCAATTCAGCCAATCGTCGATGGCTCGCCTCGGCATCAGGACATCGAAGCTCTCCACAACCGCGGGGAAAAGTTCCAAGTGAACCGATGAAGTCGCGCCGGAGAACTCCCAAGCTTCGTCAGCGGTGAAAGCGAGGATGGGCGCGAGCAGGCGGGACAGAGCCTCAACGAGGCTGCTGCATGACCGCTTGCGTGGCACCCGGCGCGGGGAATCGACGCGCATCGCAATAGAGCCGATCCTTGGTGATATCGACGTAGAGCGCGCTGACATCGACCGTGACAAATTGGTTGAGAGTTTGAAAGACTTTGCGGAAGTCAAACGCCGTATACGCCTCGCGGCAGGTCGCGACCACGGTCTGCAACCGGCTAAGCATCCAGCGGTCAATCGTGGTGGCTCCCCTCGGCAGACTCCACGCCCGGCCGGAGCCCGAAGCGTTCGCGAGCAGGATGCGCAGAATGTTGCGAAACTGCCGGTAGGCATCGGTGAGCCCCGCGAAGGACTCCTCGGAAAACGGCACCTCATTCGTAAACTCCACGCTCGACGCCCACAGCCGCACGATATCCGCGCCATATCTATCAACGAAATGCTGCGCATCCATCGGTTTCGCATAAGTGCCTTGCGCCGACTTGGAGACTTTCTTGCGCGTGTCCTTATCAACCACAAAGCCGTGCGTGATCACGGTCTGGTACGGCGCCTGTCCATCATGGAGCGCGACGCTGGTGATAAGCGACGATTGGAACCAGCCGCGATGCTGATCCGTCGCCTCGAGATAGACATCGGCAGGGCGAAACGCCGGTCCCGCCTTCGGCTGAAGCTCAGGATGCTTTGCCGACACGGCGGCGTGCGAGACGCCGGAGTCGATCCAAACATCGAGCGTGTCGTTGCGGCGCGTCGTGCCAGCGGGCAGATCGAGCATGCCGCGCACCATTCGGCGTCGTCTTCTCAAACCAGAGATTCGTGCCGTGCTGCTCGACGAGATCCGCGACCTGCCGCGCGAGCGCGCTTCGACCATGCGGCTCGCCCTGCGCATCGTAGAAGACAGGCAGCGGAACACCCCAGGTCCGTTGCCGCGAGATGCACCAGTCCGGGCCGCGACTCCACCGTGCCATAGATGCGATTACGGCCCCAACTCGGGCATCCACTCGACGTTGATCGATGGCCGAACAGCGCCGCGGCGCGGAAGGCATCGATCTTAATGAAGAATTGCTCGACGGCGCGGAAGACAATGGGCGTCTTTGAGCGCCAGCAGTAGGGGTAATCGTGCGTGTACTTTTGCTCCGCGAGAGCGAGCCGTTTTCGCGGAGGAGCTGCGCCACATCGGCATTCGCATCGAAAACATATTTGCCCACCCATTGCGGGATGCCGACCTCCTCCGTGAACTTGCCGTAGTCATCCACGGGCGAAAGCGTCGGCAGTCCGTTCTGCTGGCCGGCGATATAGTCGTCCTTGCCATGACCGGGGGCGATGTGTACCTGGCCGGTGCCAGTATCCATCGTGACGAAATCCGCGGCATAAGACGAGCGACTTGCGCGGCAGGAACGGATGCTGTGCCTCCGGTGCCGACGAGACTGTCGCCCGAGACACTCGATCCTCTGACGCTCTGAAACAGGCGAATCAACCCATTGGCGATTTCGCTAAGAATTCAAGCTCCTCCGCAACGATGAGCGAAATTTCCGTCTCCCGTTGTTGCGAAGTCGATGGAATCGACGAGTATACTCCATCCGCGAGGATTGCACCGCGATTGCGACATTCGCGGGCAAGCGTCCAAGGCGTCGTCGTCCAGATCACGAAAGAGGCCGTCTCTTCGAGCAAAGTCCTAGCCATGACTCTGCGCCCGCTCGAGGATTCAGCGCAGGAGATAAGCCAGAAACGGGAACTTCACAAACACCGCCGGGTCCGTCGCTGTGTATACTCCACCTCCGCCTCCGCGAGCGCGGTCTGCGCGCCGGTGCTCCAGTAGACTGGCTTCTTCGATTGATAGACCAGCCCCTTCTCCACGAACGCCGCAAACGCGCGGATGATCTCCGCCTCATACGCCGGGGTCGAGCGTGAGGTACGGGTTCTCCCAGTCGCCGAGCACGCCGAGCCGCTTGAATTGCGTCCGCTGGAATCGATGAATTTGCGCGCGTAAGCCTCGCGCTTTCGGCGGATCTCGACCGGCGCCAGCCCGCGCGATTCCTTCACCACTTTGAACTCGATCGGCAGCCCGTGGCAGTCCCAGCCGGGGATGTACGGCGCGCGAAAGCCGAGCATCGAGCGCGATTTCACGATGATGTCCTTGAGCACCTTGTTGAGCGCCGTGCCCATGTGGACATCGCCATTGGCGAAAGGCGGGCCGTCGTGCAGCACAAACAGCTCCGCGTCCGCGCGCGCCGCCTGGATCGCCTCGTACAGCCCCGCCGCTTCCCATTGCGCCAGCCGCTGCGGCTCGCGCTTCACCAGGTCCGCCTTCATGGGAAACTGCGTCTGCGGCAGGTTCAGCGTCTCTTTGTAGTTTTGGCTCATCGCGGCGAAAAAGCGGGTCGGCACCGTAGGCGCGCCGCCTGCTTAGGTCAATGACGCCCATCGCCCTCGTGCTGCGTGGACTTTGCGCAGGATTCTTGCAATTGAAGCCGCCCGGCCCAGCCTCCGCTTCTCTCCTCATGAAACGCCTCCTACTTCTCCTCCTGGCCGCCGCCCATTTCTCCCCTCTCGTGTCCGCCGCCGACGCCCCCAAGCCGCTTCGGGTCCTCCTCATCACTGGCGGCTGCTGCCACGATTACGCCAAGCAAAAGGATATCGTGAAAACAGAGCTCGAGAAGCGACTCAACGCGGTCGTCGATCAAATTCATACCGACGACCGGACCACCAAGCCGCCGCTGGCCATTCTGGGCAAGCCGGATTACGCGACGGCTATGACGTCGTGATCCACGATGAATGCGCCGCTGACATCAAAGACCCCGCGCTCGTCGAAGGCGTGCTCAAGCCGCATCGTGACGGGATTCCCAGGCGTCAATCTGCATTGCGCGATGCACTGCTACCGCGTGGGCGACCCCGGCAAGCCGCAGACCGCGGGCACGCCCGGAAGCGATGTGGTTCGAGTACCTCGGCATCCAGTCGAGCGGCGCACGGAGCACAATCGCCCATTGAGATCAGCTTCGTGGCCAAGGAGGATCCGATCGTCAAAGGGATGAGCGATTGGAAGACGATCAATGAGGAGCTTTACAATAACATTCAGATTTTCCCGACCGCCAAGGCGCTCGCGAAAGGCAAGCAGACCTCCAAGCAAAAGGACGGCACCGACAAAGTGAACGAGACCGTCGTCGTCTGGACCAATATGTACGACAAGACGCGCGTCTTCAGCACGACCATCGGCCACAACAACGAGACGGTGGCGGATGCCCGCTATATGGACATGGTCGCGCGCGGCCTGCTGTGGGCTTGCGACAAGTTGAAGGAGGATGGCACCCCGAAAGAGGGATATGCGAAGAAGTAGCTTTCGCTCCGAAAACCGCCGGCTATCTCTCCTCGCCATGAAACGACTCGCTTTTCTGGCGCTCTTCGCGGCGAGCGGCCTTGGTTTCGCCCTGGCCGCTGACGAGCAGCCCGGTGCCACAGGGCAGGCCAGGCCAATCAAGGCGCTGATGGTCTGCGGCGGCTGCTGCCATGATTACGCGGCGCAAAAGAAGATCCTCAGCGAAGGGATTAGCGCTCGCGCGAATGTCGAGTGGACGATCGTTTATGAGGGCATTCCCACGCAAAGGCGACGACGCGCGCAAGACGCGTGTTTCCATCTACGAGAAGCCGAACTGGTGGCAGGGCTACGATGTCGTCGTGCATAACGAGTGCTTTGGGTACGTGGATGACGTCGCCTTCGTGGAGGGGATCGCCGCCGCGCATAAAGCGGGCGTGCCCGCGGTGATGCTGCATTGCTCCATCCCACTCTTATCGCATGGCCCCGACCGAGGAGTGGCATATGCTGGTCGGCATCACCTCGCACAGCCACGAGAAAGGCGCGCCTCTCGAAGTGAAGGCGATCAAGCCGGAGCACCCGGTCATGCACGGCTTCCCCGCGGATTGGCACGATCCTTCGCCGGACGAACTTTATAAGAATGAAAAAGTGTGGCCGACCGCCACGCCGCTCGCCAAAGCATACGGCGAGGAGACCAAGCAGGACCACGTCTGCATCTGGCTGAATCAATACGGCAAGGCGCGGGTGTTCTCGACGACCCTTGGGCACTCCAATGTGACGATGAGTTCGCCCGAGTACTTGGCCTCGTCACGCGTGGTCTGCTTTGGGCGTGTGACAAGTTGAACGACGATGGAACACCGCATGCGGGTTTCGCTGCCGCGCCGGTGAGTCATTAGCGGCGCTTTCGCTCACTGAAGCATGGCGAGTTGCCAGGGCATCAGGATCGACTCGGCTTGCCCGGGCTCGGCGGCGAGGCGCTCAAGGGCGGCCTTGGGGGCGATCAGCGAGGGGTCGAGCTGGTGGGCGGCGGCGGCTTGGTCGCGCTTTTCGCGAAGAATTTTGGAGCGCTGCTCATACCTCGGGTGGCGTGCGGAAGCGCGGCTTGCGGATGGACTTCGGCCACTCTTCGGGCGGGAGGAGCGGGGCGCGGCGTGACGGCTTGCTCGAAACGCTGGCGGCGGCTGCCGCGCAGGTGCGGGACGTCGGCAGGCTGCCGCTGGTCGAGGCGGTCGGCGTTGTGGACGAGCTGCTCGTTGTGCAGGACGTGAAAGGTGGGGCGGTCGGCGTGCTGCGCCTCCTGGTCGCGCCAATGCCAGAGGGCGCGGAGGATGGCGGAGCCGCGCTCGCTCAAGTCGTTGCAGCCGGAGATGCGCCAGAGCGCATCGGGGTCGCGCTCCTTGATCACGGCGGCGGCGGCGATGGCGCGCTCGCACGATTGCTCGAACCACTCCCAGCGGCCGAGCTCGCGCAGTTCGCGCTCGAGGAACTCCGCGAGCTCGAGCAGGTAAGCGCGTGTCGTTGACGGCGTACTCGTCCATCTGCGGGGAGAGCGGGCGGCGGCCCCAGTCGGCCTTTTGCGAGGCCTTGGTCGAGCTGCAGGCCGAAGTGCTGCGAGATGAGCGCGGCGAGGCAGAACTCGGTGAGGCCGCAGAGGCGCGCGGCGATCATGGTATCGAAGAGCCGCGCGGGGCGCTCGAAGCCGATCGCGCCGCAGCAGGCGGAGATCGTAATCCGCGCCGTGGAAGAGCGAGTCACTTGCCGGCGAGAACGTTCGAAGAGCGGCTCCAGCGGCGAGCCCGGCGAGCGGATCGACGAGGTAATCGCGCCCGGGGATGCTGAGCTGGATGAGGCAGAGCTTCTCGAAGTACGAGTGCAGGCTGTCCGCCTCGGTATCGATGCGCGATGCGGCGCGAGCGCGGGGAGGAGCGGCGAGCGCGGCGTCGTATCGAGCATCGGGTGCGCTCGGAGCGCGGCGGGATGAGTTCCGATCGATGCGGACGAAAATGGCAGCGCATCAGTCGCGCAAGCCCGGTGAGCAGCAGCTCGGCGTTCGAGTTGGTCTGCTTGAGCGCGTGGATGAGGATCTCCGTGGCTTCGAGGGGCGGCAGGGCGGCGAGTTGCCGGCGCAGGACGGAGATCTTCTCGAACTCCTGCGGATGGTAGAGCAGCTCGTCGCGCCGGGTGCCGGAGGCGAGGAAATTGATGGCGGGAAAGACGCGCTTGTCGGAGAGGCCGCGGTCGAGGCGCAGCTCCATGTTGCCGGTGCCCTTGAACTCCTCGAAGATCACGTCGTCCATGCGGCTGTTGCGTCTCGACGAGCGCGGTGGCGAGGATGGTGAGGCTGCCGCCTTCCTCGGTATTGCGCGCGGCGCTGAAGAATTTCTTCGGCTTGATCAGCGCCTTGGTATCGACGCCGCCGGACATGATGCGGCCTTTGTTCGGCTGCAGGTTGTTGTAGCCGCGCGAAAGGCGGGTGATGGAATCGAGCAGGATGACGACGTGCTGGCCGAGCTCGACGAGGCGCTTGGCGCGGTCGCTCACCAGCTCGGCGAGCTGGGTGTGGCGCTGCGGGCTTTCGTCGAAGGTGGAGGAGCAGATCTCGCAGCCGGTGAGCGAGCGTTTGAAGTCGGTGACCTCCTCCGGGCGCTCATCGACGAGCAGCAGGATGAGTGCGGTCTCCGGCGAATTGACGCGGATGGCCTGGGCGATCTCCTTGAGCATGACCGTCTTGCCCGTGCGCGGCGGGGCGACGATGAGGCCGCGCTGGCCGCGGCCGAGCGGCGCGATGAGATCGACGGCGCGCGGGGTGACCGAGCGGGTCTTGGGATTCTCCAGCACGATGCGCTCGGTGGGATGGAGCGCGGTGAGCTTTTCGAACTCGGCGGTCTCCTGCCACTCGTCGGCCGGGATGCCCTCGATGTTCAGGATGCGGTCGACGGTCATGAAACGCTCGCGGTCGCGCGGCGGGCGGATGCGCGCGGTGAGCCGGTTGCCATTGCGGAGGAAGAACTGGCGCTCCATGTGCGGCCGGGACGAAGACGTCCTGCGGGAGCGAGCGGAAATTGAAGCGCGGCCAGCGCAGGTAGCCGCTGCCCTGCGCGACCGAGCTCGAGGATGCCGTCGGCGAAAAGCTCCGTGCCGCGCGCGGCGAAGGCGCGGAGGAGATCGAAGACGATGTGATGCCGCGTCTTCTCGGGATTGATCTTGCACGCTGAGCGCCTCGGCGCGCTCGAGCAACTCGTGGAAAGGGCGCGGCGTTCAGCTCATCGATCCAGAGCTCCTGCGGGACTGTGAGCTCGGGCGCGGTGGCGGCGTCGCGAATGCCGAATCGGCTCGGTGAAGGGTGTCGGGTAGCGGTTCAGCCATAAAGTTTACGGAGAAGGCCGCGAGCAGGTGGGCCTGCCCGTCGAGGCAGGCGGGCGTGGAGTCATTCCAGATCACGTGGTCGGCCTGCCGCTAATCTTCAACCCGAGATCGATGCTGCGCGCCAATGATATTTTCGATCAGGCCGCGGTCGAGCTGCCGCGCTGCTCGCGCAAGCGGCGCCGCTGGGTCGCCGGCGAGCAGGCGACCACGACGACGCGGTCGAAGTAGCTTTGCGCCGCGGTTTCATAAAGAAGTGGGATATCGACAAGCAGCCAGTCGTGCCGCTCGCGGTACGTCGGCGGCGCGGCGCAGCCAGCGCTCGCGGATGGCCGGATGCAGGATCGCCTCGAGCTGCCGGCGGCGCGCCGGCTCGCGCGAAAGACGAGCTCGCGCAGACGCCGGCGGTCGGGCCGGCCGTCGCGGATCGAGGACCGCGGGGCCGAAGGCGGCGCGCACAGCCTCGCGGACGCGGCATCGCCGGCCAGCAGCTCGTGCGCGGTCTGCGTCCGCGTCGAAGAGCTCCGCCGGGCAGAGCGTGCGCGCAGCGCGCGGACAAAGCTCGACTTGCCCGGTGGCGATTCCGCCCGTGATGCCCAGGACCGGCACGGAACACGCGGCGCAGAACCCAGACGACGCCGGCTACGCCTTCGATTCGGCATGAGCGGCAGCGCAGGCACGCGGCAGCTCGGGCGCCGGGAGCGTCTCGACGATCTCTTCCTCTTCTTCGTTCGAGGTGGAACGGCTCGCCGGCGGGATTGATGAGGCGGGCGGAGACGAAGATGACGAGGTTGCGCTTGAGGTGCTGCTCGACGCTGGAGCGGAAGAGGCGGCCGATGATCGGGATGTCGCCAAACAGCGGGATCTTGTCCTCCGTCTTCTGCACGTCTTCGCGCATCAGGCCGCCGAGCACAACCGTCTGGCCGTCGAAAACGCTGACGCTGGTCTGCACCTTGCGGGTGGAGAAGATCGGCTGATTGATGACGTTCGGCGTGATGATGTTCGTCACCGGCTGGCCGGTGAGCAGTTGGTCGAATGGTCTGGATCGGGCTGCCGTAGTTGATGAAGCCCTCGAACTCGACCACCTGCGGAACGAGGTTCAGATCGATGGTGTAGCCGTCCGGGCCCGATGACCGGCTCGACTTCCAGCGTGACACCGGTATTCCGGGTCTCGAACGGGGTCGGCGTCGTCGGCGTGACGGGGAAGGACTGCCGCGGACTGATTGCTGACGCCGCCGGTGCCGCCGCCGCCGCCGCCGTTGCCGTTGCCGAAGGTCTGCGGAATCTGCGGCGGGTCGAACTCGGTCGGGTAACGGAATTCGCGGATGATCTCGATGGTCGCCTTCTGGCCGCTCTTGGCGGTCACGCGAGGAGCGGAGAGGAGGTCGATGCCCTTGCTCTGGTTGAGGGCGCGGACGACGAACTGGAACTGCGGATCGGTGAAGACGCCGGAGAGCGGCGCCGACAGCCGGGGCGAGGGCGGAGGAGCCGCGCGACGCCGAAGAGCAGGGCGTCGATGGCGTTCTGGCTGATGGCCAGGTTGCCGTTGCGCAAGCCAGAGGTGATGGGCTGAGTGCCGACAGGGTTGCCGTTCGGATTCGAGAAGGGATAATCCGCGGATCCAGCGCCGGCGACGTCCCGGTGGTGCCGCCGCTGGAGAAGAGCTTGTTGCTGCCCGGAATGTTCGACTGGCCGATGAGCCAATCGAAGGAGAGTTCCTTCAAGTTGTTCTGATTGATCTCGACAAATTTCGACTCGATCTCGACCTGCACCGGGCCGTTGCTGATGCTCGAATCGACGATGGCATCAATCAGATCAAGGTTCTCCTGGGTGTTCTTAACGATGAGCTTTGAACTGCCGGGCAGATAGATGGCCGAGCTGCCCGGAGGGAAGGAGACGCCGCTGGCGGTGAGGTAATCGCGCGCTTCCAAGCGCTTCGCGATACTCGTGCCGCCGCGCGTGGCGTCGTTGGCTGCGCCCGCACCCGCGGCGGGAGCCTGAAGCGGATCGGCGCCGGGTCCGGCGGAGGGCGCGGAGGAAAGGAAGCTCGGCGGCACTTTCCACTCTTTGGTAATGAGCGTCTCCGTGGGGGTGGAAAGGGGAACGACAGAAACGGCGTATTGCTCAACCTTGTACTTCAAACCAGCGAGATTCGTGACGTACTTGAGCGCCTCGCCGAGCGGGATGCTCGTGAGGGAAACCGTAATGCGCGCCTCGCTGGGGTTAACCCCCGCAAGGGCCACCGGCGCCGCGCCGGGGGCGGCTCCGGGAGCGGGCTCAAGGCCGGGGATGACGGCAGCGCCAGCGGGAGCAGCCGGGGCATCGGGAGCAGCCACGGTGCCGCCGGAACCAGCATCGAGTTTCAAGACGATGTTGACGCCCTTTTTGGCGGGGTCGGGCTCGTTGACATCGAGCTGCACGCTCTTTTGCTTCAGAAATTCGATGGCCTCGCGAATGGTGGCTTCGCGGAACTCGAGCTTCGGCACGATGATCGTGGCGAGCTTCCGCTGGAGCGCCTGGGTCAAGCCCTGGCTCTGCGTGTGTCTGCTCGATGACCTGACTAACCGGGCCACCAAAGCGGCGGACAGGCATTTCCCAGGCCTTTTGCACTCGCCAGAGCGCGAAGGAACGCGTCTCGTCGGTCGCCTTGACGGCGTAATTGAAGCGCCTGAGGTTGATTTCCTCCTGCAGCTTGCGGGCGGCGATATTGTACGGGTCAAGATTCAGGATTTGTTCGCAACGCTTGAAAGCCAGATCGAAGCGGCCGGTAGCTCGAGGAACCTCTGGCCTCGATGAAGTACTGCTTCACCTGCTCGACCTTGGCCCGAAAGCCGGGGGTGATCGTCTTGTTATAATAGTCGGGCTCCTCGAGGTGCTTCAGAATCTCGGTGGCACGGTGGCAATGCGGATCGTAATCGGCGAGAACCTTGCGGAGGAGGGCATCGGCGTCGCCGTAGCGGCCTTCGCCAATGCGCTGCTCGGCGAGCGAGCAAGCCGCATCGCACAAGCCGTGGATGGCGTGCGCATGGAGACGTGCGGTATTCGAGGCGTCCGGGATCAGGTCGGCGGCGAGGCGATACTGGCGGAAAGCTTCCTCGTAATCCTTGTTGTGCATCGCCCGATCGCCTGCTTCTAGGGCATCCATCCCCTGGCGGACGCGCGCCTGGCGGCGGACTTCCTCACGGGTGGCCACGTCGGTCTCGCTACTGGAGCGGTATTCGCGCCCGCCGGTCGGACCGGCGGCCACGGGGAGGGAGAGGAGCGCGGGCGAAATGGCCGCGGTCAGAATGAAAGTGGAGGCCGGGGTGCGGAAGGCGCGCTTCATCATGGATAGGTCTGGGTACGGTCTGGGGTGGAAAGAAAAGGTTGAAATGTTTGAACGGACAGGACGCGAAATCGGTCAACTCAACTACGGGTAGCCAGTGGGCAGCTTCGGAATGGTGACCGTCTGGCCGGAAGGCGTCTGGATTTGAGCTTCATTGTCGCTGATGTCAAGCAACTTGTAGCGCTGATCAACTTCCGGCTTGAGGGCGAATTGCTGGCCCTTTTTGATCGTGATGTCCTGCGCCTGGGCGTTCCAGAGATAGGTGAAGTTTCCGTAGATGTCCGGGGAATCGACCACTTTGTTCATGATAAGCACGACGGGGACATTGAACTCGGTGTCGAGCAGCGTGAGTTCGGAGGTGTCCTCCTGGATGCCATTCTTTTCGGCGTGTTTTTCCTCGAATTTCTGAATCTTGAACTTCGTTTTGGAGACAGCCTCGCCGATATGGAGAAAAGCAGTCGGCTGCCGAAGGTCGAGGGTATTGATCTGGAAGGTCATCTCCTCGGGTTTCTTCGCGTCGCCATCCCACGATTGGAACTTCAGGCGGAATGGGGTGCGCTTGAGCAGCTTGAGGAACAAACGAGTGAAGTAGGGAGGATGCGACTTCGGATCGTTCGGGTCAGTGGAAGGCTCAGCGCGCCACTCATCTTCGTTGCTGAAGCCGTCCTTGTCGGGATCCTGCCGGGCGACACCCGGAGTGAGGAGCGGCAGATGGTGATCGAGAAACCACTGATTCGGGATCGGCTTTTTGGTCAGGCTGTCCGAGTACAGAGAGAACCCGCCCGGTTTCTGTAGATCGCCAGCGGAACCGATCATGTATCGCTCGGATACGAAGAGCGAGCCGCTGTCTTTTCCCGGCGTCCAAGTGGCCGGCTGAGAAAGTTCGGTTCTGGCGGCCTGAATGGGAGCGGCGTCGATCTGGGGCACTTTGGTACCCTTGGGCGGTGTCGCTCGAACTTCGTCGAACTTGCTGCTGAACCCTTGCGCGTTCAAAACGAGCAAACCGGAAGTCGCAAGAGCCGCAACGGCCAGGAGAATAAGGGCCAGTAAATGAGGGTTGCTCTTGATCCAAGCCATGGGGAAATTATTTGGCGGACGTGTGTTGAGCTTTGGCGGACTTGGGATCGGCAGGCGGCTCGGTGAAATTCACCACTTCCAAGCGCATGGTCGCCTTGACGGTTTCCTCGCCGACGACGGTCTTGAGCGAGGGAGCCGCCGGAGCGCCGGGATTTGCCGAAGCGCCAGTAGTTGCCGGAGCCGGGACCGGGGCGCCGTTGACGGCGGGGGGTGCGGGGGCAGCAGGTGCGGCGGGAGCAGGGGCAGCGGGGGGTGGCTGACCGGCGGAGGGGTCGGCGAGGGCGTTGTCGGAGATCTTCGAGGGCGCCTTGGGATTGGAGTTCTCCACCAGCAGATAACGGGGAATGAGGAATTGCTGATTGGAAGTGCTCAGCTTGTTGAGCACCTGGCGGAAGGCGGGTTGTTCACCGCCGATGCGCAGATCGAGCACCTGCTTGCGAACGGCATCGCTGCCGCGGCCCGGCAACTTGCGCGCGCCGGGCATCGGAGCCGGCGTGGCAGGCTCAGGCTTACTCGCGGTGTGCCCTTCCTCCGCGAGTTCTTCACGCGAAAACGTCTCCAACTCGGTGATGCCGGAACTGACGAGCACGTTCATGACCAGCTCGATGGCCTTCAACTCGCGCCCAAGCAGAGGCGCGGCTTCCGCCGTGGGTGGCGCGGATTGGTATCGGCCAAAGCCGAGATAGAAGTCGGTCGGCAGCTTCATTCGCCCGCTATTCTGGGCGGTGAAAGCGGTAACGGAATCGCGCAGCCGATCCTGAAAGGCGTTGGGCGTCATCGGTTCGAGCGGGAATTGGACGGTTGCCAAGTCCTTCTGCAACTGATCGATGAGAGCGAGATGCTCATCGCGCTGGGCTTCGAGCTTCTTGAGATTTTGCTGATCAGGAAAGGCGGGCAGCGTCTGGAGCCGCTTCAGCTCCGCGGCCTGCTGATCAAAATTGGCAGAAGTCTCCTCGTACTTGCTCTTGGCGGTCCAGAGCAAATACCCGAGCACCCCGGCGGCGAGCAGCGTCACGATGAGCAGCCCACCGAGGAAGCGGTTTTGTTTGAACCAATTCATTTGCGCGGCGCGGTTGGGACGGTGAAGGCGATGGGTTCTTTGAGCACGAGCGGGAAAGAGTAGTCGAAGGCCCAATCGTTCTCGTTCGGGACACTCCGGGTCGGAGCGGGGGTGGTGCCGACGGAGTAGAATGTCGATTTGCCGAGGTTCTCCTGGAACTCATCGACGACGGCGGTGTTGCGCGGATTTGCGAGGTAAAAGCCATGGACCATGACGATCGGCGTCTCAACTGGCGGCGCATTGGTCTTGGGGCCGAGCGGCTTGGGAGCGGCGCCACCAGGAGGGGCGATCAGCTTCGGATCGATCTTGACGATCTGCGGCTCAAAGGCGGTGATCCAGACGAAATCCTTCGGCAGGCGCGCATTGATGTCGTTGATGATGCGGGCCCAATAATCGCGTTCGTGCACGGCCTGCAAGAGCGGGGCGGCGGCTTCCTGCTGCTGCTTTGTCTGCGCGACGGTGGCATTCATGCGCTTCTCAAAGTCCTGCAAGGAGGAAATTTGGGAGGCGAGTTGCTGGTCGTTCACCTCGGCGGTGACGGCGTTGATTTTATCGTAATAGAGCCACCACGCGGCGAGGGCGGCGAGCAGACAGAGCGCCGCGAGGACAAAGGCGGGCTTTTGCCGGGCCGCACGCTGGCGGCGAATCACGCCAGCCGGCTCGAGATTCAGCTCCATGGGGCAGGAGGAGACACTGCGCAGGGCGAGGCCCACGAGGCCACCGAGCGTGTGCGCCTTGTGGCCGATCTCGTCCACGCTCAACGTGCTGGAGACGGTGACGTTGCGCAGAGGGTTGAAGAACTCGACCGGCATCTGGAACTTCTCCTGGAAGAACTCCCGCATGTACGGCATGGAAGTCGTCGCCCCGGCGAGATAAACGCGGGCCGGTTGCGCGCCCGCTTGTTGCGAGCGGTAGAAGGAAACCGAGCGCGCGATTTCGGCGTGGAGCCGCGTCATGGTGTTGCGCGTGATTTTCGAGACCCGCGCCACGTCCGGGTCATCAGGGTCGGCGTAAGCGCCACCGAGAGAGACAAAGCCGTCGCGCTTTTTGCGCTCCTCCGCCGCACCAAACGGCTCGCCGAACTCTTTCGCAATGGCGGCGGTGATGGTGTTGCCGCCACTCGAGATGGAGCGGGAGAAGACCTTGTTTGTCTCGATGAAAACCAGGTTAGTGGTACGCGCGCCGACATCAATGATGAGCGAGCAACCCTCGACATCGGAGTAATTGTAGCGAAAGGCGTTGTAGAGCGCCATCGGCGAGACATCGACGACGGCGGTATGCAGCCGTGGAAGCCTCCACCGAGTCGTTGATTTCGTCGAGCAGGTCGGACTTGATCGCGACGATGACCACCTCGACTTGCGCCGCGTCGCCGGTATCGACCAATTGGTAATCCCAGACGACTTCATTGATCGGGTAGGGGACGTTCTGTTGCGCCTCGAAAGTGACGATTTGATCGACCTGCTCCTCGCCGACGGAGGGGAGCTTGACGAAGCGGGTGAAGACCGACTGCGCGGCGATGGCGTAGTTGACGGGCTGTCCCTTAAGCCCGGCGGCGGAAACCATGTCCGCCAAGGCAAACTTGACCTGCGCATGACGAGTCGCGTCGTGCGCCGGGTCGGCCTGCAACTCACTCGACCGGTATTGATGCAGCACCAGGCCGCCATGCGCTTCCGAGCGAAACTCGGCGAGCGAGACGGATTGCGTGCCGAGATCGAGGCTGACGATGCGCTTCGGGGAGGCCATGAGGGAAACCGCGCGGGCCTAGCGGGAAGAGGGCTTCAGCGCCTCGTAACGATCCCAGAAGAGCGGAGCAAAGGGCGTCATCGACTTATTAACAACTTTGCCGGTGATCTGCGGCACATTCGGCATGGGGCCTTTGCCGGACTCAGAGAGCTTCAAGCCTTGATGGGTGCAATCGACCCAGATGCCTTGCATGGCGGCTTGGGTGAGCGGATGCCCGCCCATGAGATTCTCAAGGGACCGCGGGGCGACATAAGCAACCGAATAATGGTCGCGACCCTTGGGGATGTCGATGTGGGTGACATCGCCGACGAGCATCTTGCCATTGACTTGGATGTGGTAGTTGAACGTCAGCTCGTCGATTTCCTCGGGGACCGTTTGGAATTCGACTTCCACTTCGAGCCATTGGGCGGGCGTGGAGCGCTTGGTCGGCCCATTGGTAATGGCGAACTCCGGGGTCTTAAGAAAGGTCGGGATGACCTTCTCGATTTTCACGTCGCCGGGCCGGAGGGCGACCTGCGCGGAGGCGGCGGTGAGGAGGGTGGCAAGGGCGAGGCCAGTAAAGAGAAGCGATTTCATGGGAGGGTGTTAGGGCAATTCCAAGGAGGGGGTTGGGACGGCGCGTGCTCTTCTCAGAGATTCCGCGGGGAAAGGGAAGGAAAAAACGGGCGCTCGCGCCTCATTTCAAGCGGCTTTAAG
>CAWBXA010000021.1:0-105628 GCA_963792695.1 uncultured Verrucomicrobiae bacterium
CGCCCGCCGCCGCGGCGTGCCAACTCAGCCTTGGGCGGTTCACCGTCTCCCGCCCGCAAGGTCAATCCAGGTTGCGGCAACAGCGGACGTTCGAATGTCCGCTGTTCCATAATTTCAAATGCAGTTCTTAATCCGATCAGGTCTCGCGTTGCCTTCACATCAACCAACCCTGCGAGTCTCACGATTAACTGCAATGAGATATCTGGTGTACGTGGCGACGCTCCAGTCCTCATTATGAAATGTCGCTCCGATGGTTCCAGTAGGCCCTTTAGTAGAATTGCACTGGTGATTCCTGGCGTCCGCTTGCGTCAGTCTGCCTCGGTTTGGCGCCGCACTCCCCAGATTGTCTCGGCCATGCCGGTCCAGAACGTCATGACCTCCAGCGCCAAGTCGAATGTCGCATCGATCACCGGCGCCCAATCGGTTTCTAACGGCGCCGCTGGATTGCGCAGCAGCGGGATTAAGGGCGGGCTCACGTGATCGTTGCGTCCTGGGCGACGACGATCCTCGATCTCAGCAGGAGTGGACGCTTGCTCAGCCGCCCGAAGAGGCTCCTCAAAACCCACCAAGATTAAGTCCTCCAAAACCGCAGTCAGCAGCCGCTATCATTACGATCTGTATATCGAAAAGGCAATTCGAAATTGTATGTAGCCATTCGACGCAACTGTAGCTTTCACTACAGACGAGCCTGCGCGGCGGCGCTATCTGATCGGGCATGCGGGCCGCCTTTGGGCGGGCCTGCGACGTGCATGTCGGGTTGAACAAGCGAGGTCGGATACGTTGGCGAACCAGCCAAGGCAGGCTCAAGCGGCAGCGACGCGCCGATCACCGGCGGTGACGGCGGCAACGCCACAGCGCAACGGCCTCCTCGCGGCACTGAGCGAGAACGACCTGCGCCGCCTCGTCCCGTATCTGGAGCCGATGGTGCTTGCGCGCGGCCAGATCCTGTTCGAGCCGCACGAGCCGGTCAGCCATGTTCATTTCCCGGCCGGTGCGGTCCTGTCCTTGGTCATCCCGACCGCGGACGGCCACATCGCCGAGGCCGCAACGGTCGGTCGCGAGGGCGCCATCGGCGCCGTCGCCAACGGGACGAAGCGCACGGCGTTCAGCCGGGGGGTCGTGCAGGTCGCAGGATCTGCGTTCCGAATGGAGCACGAGCACCTGGAGGCAGCGTTGGCGGCCTCGCCAGCGCTGGGCGACCTGCTCAGCCGCTACTCGGACGCGCTGCTCGCCCAGGTGCTGCAGTCCGTCGCTTGCAACGCGCTGCACTCCGTGGAGCAGCGCTGCGCGCGCTGGATGCTGATCACGCTCGACCGGGTGGACGGCGATGCCGTGCCGCTGACGCAGGAGCACTTGGCGGAAATGTTGGGCACGCATCGCGTGACGGTGGCGACGGCGTTGCGCGATCTCGAGAGGCCGGCGTGATCCGCCGTGAGCGCTTGCGTTTGCCGGTCATTGACCGCCCGGGGCTCGAGCGGCGTGCGTGCGAGTGTTACGCGGCGGTGCGGGCGCATTTTCGAAGTGTTCTCCCGCCGACGGCTCCGGACGCCAAGGTGCGGGGCACGGCGGGCTGATGCCGGGTGGTGCCGCGGCTGGATGTGACGGGCCAGTGTTGCATAGTCACTGAGGCGCAGCATCTCGCAAATTGTATAGTCAACGAGACTAATTCGTTGAAATAAGCTTATTTATATACAATAAAATAATTGGGATTTGAAGTCTTGATGATGATTATCATCAAATATGTTGATAACATTCGACAAAGAATTTTCCATGACTTGCAGGAGATGCATACTGCATATGGAAATAGGTAATTTAGATCAGATAGATTGAACATAGCACTCAATCAACTTGACATTGGTTACGCGGGTTAATATTAGTGCGAAGGACAAGGGACCATGACGGATAGCGTTACTCACAGTAATATCCAGGGCAGTCAGCAGCATGGCCAAGCGAGCGCCGAGGCTGTGCAGCAGCGCGGCCGTGCTGCTGCCGAGGCTCTGCGCCAGGGCACCGAAACCACGCCGAGGTCACGCGCAGGGCACCCAGGCTGGGATCGAGGCGGTGCGCCGCGCCAGCGAGACGGCCAACGAGACCGTGCGCCGGACCACGCAGGTGGTGGCCGAGGGCCAGCGTCAGATCGCTCAAGAAGCGGCCCAGACCTTCCAGGAGGTGAGCCGCAAGATGGCGCAGGTGGCCCACGGCACGTCCGAGGAGGTGCGCCGGCTGGCCACGCTGCCCCATGCCGCCCAGGGTGGCCTGCACGACATGCGTCAGGGCGTGGCGGGTCTGGTTGAAGGCGTCGTGCAGACCAACCTGCGCGCCACGCACGAACTGTTCCGCCTCGTCAATCGAGTGGGCGCTTCATTCAGCTGCAGCAGTGCTTCGCGCGGGAGGACACGGGAGACGCGCATGCAGAACACGCGAGATCCTGCTTCGCGCCGTCCGCCGCACTGCTGAGGAGGCCGTGCCCCTGCTCGAGGTGCAAGCGTCGCAGCGCCTGCAGGGCCTCAAGGCTTCAGCACCGTGGCCGAGAAGGTCCTGCAAGAACCCAGCAAGACTCGCGCCCTGACCAGAGAATACCTGGATTGACCACACGGTCGTGCCGGTGCCCCCGCAGCGCACTGCACTCGAACGGAACCAGGAGACGATTATGGCTGATGACACAACCACCGTGAGCACCGGCATCCCGTTCCTGGACGCGATGTTGTCCATCGGCAAGGCGTCGCAGCAGGTGCTGTCCGCCGACGCTCCGCGGCCTGAGTACCCTGCTCAGACCGGCTATGCTTCGCGCCTCGATCGCGGTGCGGTGCAGTCGAGACGACCAGCAACGTCGAGGTGATCCCGGTCGGCGAGGATACGTCGAACGTGGGCACCCGCCGGGTAGAGTGCGAGACGACGCGGGTGCGCCGGATCGTGGTGGAGACCCCCGTGGAGCAGGACGGTGTCGCCGCGCGATGAGCGCGTCGTGGTGGAGCGCTGCTGGCCGACCGGTGCCGGTGCGGTCGAGCGCGAACCCAGGGCATCCTGACCGAGACGGCGTCATTGAGATGAGCGACAGTTTCGAGGTGGCCGAGGTGTGGAAGGAGTGTTCGGGTGACCGAGGTAGGTGGTGCTGCGCCGCTAGGTGACCGAGCGGCACGAAACCGTGCGCGACACCGTGCGCCGCGACGAGGTCGTGGTCGAGCAGGCCTAAGGCGGGAACACCGCTCTGCGTCGCGAGACCGAGACGGGGCAACAGGACGGCAAGGCCGCGGTCGCCCACGCAGGCCAGCACGCCAGAGGCTGCGAAGTCCGCCCGCCGATTTAAAGCAGGTTGCCGAGCGGTTCGAGACGAACAGGCACGGTGATGCCAAGGCGCCCGCGGCCTCTCACCCGGAGACGGCGGCGGTGAAGGCCGAGCAGAAGCCGGCTCGCGTCCCAGCCGCAGGCCCAGCGAGCCAAGGCCACGACCGAGCCGCCGAAGGCTCCCGGGCGTTCCGAGGTGAGCGCCTGGCAGAACGACAAGGGCGGTCACGGTCCCAAAGGCTAACAACTGTTCGAAGCCGGCCGAAGGTGCAAACATCTCCGGCCGGATGTCGGGCAGCAAGGCATGAGCTAAAATCCCGACATAGAACAAACACCAGACTTACGCGCTTTGGCAGGCGGCAAACCAGTCGTTGCCAGTCCCATCACCTCTTGGCAATCCGATTGCGAAGCAGCCGGTGGCGGAGATACCACAGCGTCTATTTGCCCTGGATGCGCTCGCCGCTCGGGTATGAGCGATGCTTGGAACAGCCTTTGCCAAGTAAGTATGCTGGCTTGCAATGGTTCGTGGGTGCGCGCTTGGCCAAACTCAGGCTTTATGAGCCGCGCCCGTAGCCGCGTGTTAGGTCGCGTAAGATTCCGAGCACTTGTTCCTGTTCCGGCGTCGCCGTTTTGCGCACGCCACCTTCGACAATACCGGCTGCAGTTGTGGTCAGTGGAATGTCCACCTCGCCATGCTCACCTACATTCGCCATAGCCCAACGCGCGAACGCTCGTGTTTCGACCTGATGCGCCTCACGGACGTCAAGCGTGTCATGCCTCGGATCTATCTTGATACGGTCATACAGCCGCTCAACAGCCTCTTGCGGACCTTCAAGAACCTGGGCGAACCAGTTGTCGTACATCAACAGGGCCCCAGTCACGCCTCGTTCAGCATTGTTGGCGCGAGATGTGCGCAGGATTTGGCTTAGTTGTTCTTGGTTGGCGCCGGCTTCGATCTTGCTGCGGCTTCGGTAGATGAGCCTAAGTTAAAGTCGCGCAGGATTGCTGCCTGATCCACGGAGAGTCCGTAGGCGGGCCCTGCTGATGGGATGACCAGCGTCTCCGGCGAGGTGATTTCCGCCAACAGTTCCAGGATCCCGGCATACTCGCTGGGCCGCAAATGATAGAAGTTGGCGTTGCCGCCGTAGAGCAGGCTCTGTACGCCGCCAGATTCGATGTGCTGCACCAACCTGATGTTCTCTTCGCACGAGACTTGTCCGCTGGCATCGCGCGCCAACGGCGGCACGGCGATGACTGATTGGGCAAGGCGAGCGGGAGTGAGGGCGGTGGTTTGCATGGAACGTATTCAGCGTTCGGGTAAGTGCGTCGTGATCTTCTGACGGTTGGCGGTGGAGGGTTGCGCCACCCGCTAAGGCTCGGGAGGGGGTGTAAAGGCAATGATCTCGCCGGAGCCGTCGCGATGTACCACCGTGCGTTTGCCACGGTACGTTGCCTTGCTCACCAGCAAGACTGCCGTGTTGTCATCGCTCGTCGTTTGTGACCCGTAGTAGAGATAGCCCACCGGCTCGTTACGATGGGACGGGTCTTGCAGCAGGGAGGTATTAGCCAACTGCCCTGGCACGAGTTCCTCCAGACGGGCGGGAAACTTTCCATGCTCCTGCGCATAGGCGCTGCACGCCATATAGATTTGGCGCTCCCGGTTGAGACAGCTCGTCGCCTGCGCTTGCTCCCTCGCGGCGGTGAAGGACGGCAGGGCAATCGCGGACATCATCGCGAGGAGGAAGACGCCCATCAAGAGCGTGCCAATATAGCCGGTGATCAGGCCGCCCATCGCCAATCCCTCGCCCTTCGTCGTGCCGCCGGACTGGCGGATCTGCGAACGCGCGATATGGCCGCAGATGATCGCCGGAATGCCGGTGAAGAAGGTGCAGGAAAGCACCGAAAGAATGCCGAGCACCAGGCTGGTGACCGCGAGGGTGGAAGTCGGCGTGATGGCGCCATACGGCACGAGCGGCGGAGGCGCCGTGGCGCCGGACATCCCGAGCAACGAGGAAAGCGGCACCCAATCCGGCAAGCCTTCGTGCCAGGCCAGATCGGAGAGGCTCAGGTGGCCGCTGGCGACAGCAGCGCGCGCCTCGTCAATGGAGTAGGGGCCAAGCTGTTGTCCATCGTGATGTACCAGGAGGCTCATGTCACCTGAACCTAAGTGGGCCGTGCCGTTCCTGTCGAGCGGGGCCTCGCCCCTGCCGGCAGCCGCGGCTTGAAAATTACTCGTGACGCCCACGGCCCGTTCATTTTCATTCGGGCACATGAAAAACTGGCAGGTCTATCTGGTTCCGCTTTGTCTCATCGGCATGGGCGTGGTTTTTACGGCTTTGGGGCTCGTTTCCAAAGCGCATCGGCAACAGCTTGCGCAGTCCGGCATCACCGTGACGGGCACGGTGCTGGAAGCGAAGACCGATGGGGACGGGTCCAAGCGTCAGCGGCAACTTTTGCGTGTCAGCTGGATCCAAGAGGACACAGCCCATCAGCCTCAAAAGCAGGAGAGTTGGTTCACCGTGACGCCGGAGTATTACGCCAGCCAGACGGAGAAGCATGCGACGCCTTGGGAGGTTCCCGTGCGCACCTTGCCTGAGAATGCCTCCCAAGCGATTATCCCCGAGGGTTCCGTCGCGCAAAATGTCGGCATGGAATGGCTCGGTTATGCGCTCCTTCTCGGCGGGCTCTTCCTGCTGGTGCGCGTCTGGCGGCGGATGCGCAACTCAGCGCCTGCCGCAGTGTAACACCCAGTCCGGCTGTGCTTTGCGCCTGGCGGCGACGCCTTAAGGGCTGGCGGAACGAGTTTGGTCTGGGTCAGCACAGGCCTGGTCTGGAGCGGCGCAGGGTTGTTCCGGCTGGGAACAGGGTTCGTCTGAGCGGGAGCAAACCTGGGCTGAGGCGGAGCAGGTTTTGTCTGGGCCGGAGAAGGTTTGGTTTGGCGCAAACCAAGGTTGTTCCGGGGTAAATCAAGCCTGGTCCGGGGCAAACCAGGGTTGTTTCGTGGCAAACCAAGTCTGGTCTGGGGCAAACCAAGCTTGTTTTGGCGCAAACCAAGCTTGGTCCGGACGGGACCAAAGCTGGTTTTTAGGCCCGTTGGGGAGGCTGGCCGATTTAGCCTTTGGAGGCTTTGAAGTTCTGCCGCATGAGCTGCTTTTGCTCGGCGCGGCTGTGGGCTTCCTCCTGAGAGATGAGGCCCTGCTGATATAACTCGGTGAGCGAGTCGTCCATGAGGCGCATGCCTTGCTTTTTGCCGGTCTGCATGACGCCCGGCAGCATGAAGGTTTTGGCATCGCGGATCAGTGCGCCCACGGCGGGGGTGTTGGTCAGGATCTCCAGCGCCAACTCGCGCCCGGTGCCATCGGCCCGCGGGACCAATTGCTGCGAAATGATGCCACGGAGCGATTCGCTGACCATGACGCGAATCTGCTCCCGCTGATCGGTGGGGAACACGTCGAGCACGCGGTCCAACGTGCGCGCCGCGTTGCCCGTGTGCAGGGTGCCCATGACAAGGTGCCCGGTTTCCGAAGCCGTGATGGCGAGGGAGATCGTCTCCAGATCGCGCATCTCGCCCACCATGATGACGTCGGGATCTTCCCGCAGGGCGCCTCGCAGGGCGGCGGCGAAGCTCTTGGTATGCGAGTGGACTTCGCGCTGCGTGACGTGGCAATTCTTCGAGTCGATGATGTACTCTATCGGATCTTCGAGCGTGATGATGTGATCGTTACGGGTGCGATTCACTTCCTCGATCAACGCCGCGAGCGTGGTCGATTTTCCGGAGCCCACTGCTCCGGTCACGAGCACGAGTCCGTTGTGATATTGCGTGAGCATCTTGAGCTGCGGCGGCAGGCCGAGATCATCCATCGTGCGGAGCTTCGAGGAGATGATACGGAAGACGATGTCCAGGCCGAGACGCTGCCGAACGACAGAAGCGCGGAAGCGCCCGAAAGAGGTGGCGTAGGCGAAATCAATATCACCCCGCTCTTCGAGGATTTTCTTTTGAGGCTCATCCAGGAAGCCCATGGCGAGCGCCTGAGTTTCCGGCTCGGTCAGCTTTGGCGCCTTCACCCAGATCGATTCGAGCAGGCCGTTGCGGCGCCAGATCGGCTGCGCATTAACCCCGAGGTGGATGTCTGAAGCGCCGGACTCCTGGCCGATGCGCAGGTATTCATCCACATGGGCGAGCGTATGCACCTCGCTCGCCGGAGCTTCCATCAGAGTTTCAGACATGTTCTTGGAGTTGCCGAACCCTTCTCAACGCGCCGGGCAAATGCAAATCCTTTGTGCCCAACGGAAATTCCGGGCACGCTCCGGGCGGTCGCTTCCCCCTCATGACTTCCCGGCTTTCTTTCCGCGACTTCGCTCTGGCGCTGGCGCTGCTGGGCGTGGGCGCCTTCTTCGCCTGGCGCTCACCGCAATTCCTCTCGCCGCGGAACCTTTCGCTGCTGCTGACGGAACTGGCGATCACGGCCACGCTGGCGCTCGGGATGCTGCTGGTGATTCTGCCCGGTCACATTGATCTGAGCGCCGGCAGCGGAGTCGGGCTGATCGGCGGACTGGCAGCCGTGCTCGCCTCGGGCGGCGCGGTGCCGGTCGCCGCGTTGCACTGGGTGAAGGCGACGCTTGAGCGTGGCTTCGGTCCGCAAGCGGCGGCATGGCTCCCGCTGCCTCCGTGGCCCGCTGGGGCAGCGCTGCTGGCCGCGCTTATGGTCGCCTTGGTGCTCTGGTCACTCATGGGGACGTTGATCGTGCGGGAGCGCATTCCCGCTTTCATCGTGACGCTCGGCGGATTGCTCGTTTTCAAAGGGCTCTTTTGGCTGATCATCCAGAGCCACACCGTCCCCATTTCACCGTCGGGCGGCATGGCGGCGAGCGTCACTTCGTTTTGGCTTCGCTACGGGACGGAACATTGGCGCGTCTGGGAAATAGTGCGCGCCATGGGTGGCGAAGTGCAGGTGTTTGGGCTGGCTGGGGGCCGGCGCCTGCTGCTGCTGTCGGGAACGGGCAACATCTTCTCGATGCTGGCCACCTCCTACGTGGCACCCAAGGCCGGCTATGCACTCGCCGGCGCCGTCGTGCTGCTGCTCGGTTTGATCCAATGGCGAAGTGTGCGGCAAAACGATGCCCTCAGAGGATCTGAGAACGACAGCGAAGTGGCTTTCCTCCGGTTCTTCCTGGCGGCGCAACTCCTCTTTTTGCTGGTGGTCGTGGCGAATCAGTTTCGCGGATTGCCGCTGCCGGCACTCCTGCTCGGCGCCGTTGCCGGGGGCGTGTGGCTGCTGACGAATCACACCACGTTTGGCCGCTACCTCTATGCGATCGGGGGCAATGAAGAAGCCGCCCTCGTCTCCGGCGTGCCGGTGCAGCGTGTGACCATTCTCGCTTACACCTTGATGGGCGCCATCGTCGCTCTCGTCGGTTTCCTTCAGACGGCGTATGGCGGCAGTTCGACGACCACCGTCGGCGACCTGATGGAGCTGGATGCGGTCGCCGCGTGTGTGATCGGCGGGGTGACTTTGCGCGGCGGGCGCGGCACGGTGTTGGGCGTGATGTTTGGTGCGCTCATCATGGCGATGCTGATCAATGGCATGACGCTGCTCGCGGTGCAGCCCGAACACAAATTCCTCGCACGCGGCCTGGTGCTCATCCTGGCCGTCTGGATGGATGTGCGCCTCGGGCGCTGAGAACCGCCGCGGCGCCTCCTTTGATCCGAGATTTCCGCGTCCTCCGCGCCTGACCGATCAGCCCGCCTCGGCGAGCGCGTCCCGGAGACCGCTGAAGCGGACGGTCTGGCGCGCGATGGCGGCCCGTACGGCGCTGGCGTTGAACCAGATTTCCGCCGACTGCCGGGCGCGCGTGATCCCGGTGTAGAGCAACTCGCGCGTGACGACCGGGTGGTCGCGGTCGGGCAGAATTAGGAGCACGCGTTCAAACTCCGAACCCTGGCTTTTGTGGACGGTCATGGCCCAGGCGGTCTCGTGGCCGGGCAGCCGCGCGGGATGGATGCTGCGGACGCCACCCTCGACGGCGAAGAAGGCGCGGAGTTCACCATCCGCCTCCGGGTCGGGCAGCACCACGCCGACTGCGCCGTTGAAAAGGCCAAGATTGTAATCGTTTTGCAAAATCATGATCGGCCGGCCGCGATATTGGCGGGCGTTGGGCTGAATGAGACCGGCCGCCGCCAGCGCTCCTTCGGCGAGGCGATTGAGGTGCTCGACACCATACGGGCCGCGCCGAATGGCGGCTAGAAGGCGAAAGGCGCCGGCCATGCGCAGCCCCTCCGTTGGCGAAGACTCGAGAGTCTGCCGATAGGCGGTGACAATCCGCTCGCGCAGCAAGCCAGGCAGCGCCGCGGGTGCGGGGAGCGGATGGCCGATTACGCCCTCCGTCGCCGGGCCGGTCAACTGCGCCAGCGCCTCGTCGGCGTCGCCTTCATTAACGGCCAGGCTGAGGCGCTGGATGCCGCTCTCCTGCGCGAAGCGGAAGTTCTTGCGCAGCGCGACAAAAGAAGTGACGCCGCCTCTCGCCGGGGCAGCCGTGGCCGCCTGGCAGATGTCGCCGAGCACATGACCCGCCTCGACGGAGGCGAGTTGATCCTTGTCGCCAAGGAGAATCAGACGGGCTTCAGGAAGCACCGCAGCGAAAAGCTTGGCCATCATCGCGAGATCAATCATCGAGGCTTCATCGATGATCACGACGTCGGCGTGGAGGGGATTGGCGGCGCAAAAGCGGGGCTGGGAAGCGGGCGGCGTGAGGCCGAGCAGGCGGTGCAGCGTGACGGCAGCCGGCAGGGGCGCTTCGCCCAGGGAGCCGAGCAGCGGGGTGACGCTGAAGGCTTGTTGCAAGGCCTCCGTCAAACGCGCTGCGGCTTTGCCCGTGGGCGCCGCCAAGGCGACGCACGGCATCGGCTGGCGGCGGTGCGCGGCCTCCTGGAAAAGCAGCGCCAGGATGAGCGCCACCGTGCGTGTCTTGCCAGTGCCGGGTCCGCCGGTGATCACGCAAAACCGCGCGAGCATGGCCGCGCGCGCGGGCCGCGCGTTGATCTTCGGTTTGCCCGGCGACGAGCGGTTGCAGGAGGTCCAGGGTGGCATTCAGCCACGCCGCTTCGGGCGGTAACGGGGGCTCGAGCAGGCGCGACCGAATGGCCGCGGCGAGTTCGTGCTCATATTCCCAGTATCGCTGCAAATAGAGCCGGTCTGCGGAATCGAGAATGAGCGGATGCCATGTGCCCGGTGCTCCGACGACGGAACTCGCGCGCAGGTCCGCGGCGAGCTGCGCCGGCTCTTCGGAAATGGCGGAGAGCGGCAGACACGTATGGCCCGCTTCACGCGCGGCGCTCACGACGCGAGCCGCCTCCATGACACCGGAAGCTCCGCCCGCCAGGCGCCCGACGAGTTGCGCGAAATGCTCGTCGAGCGGGGTGATCTCAAGCTCTGCACGGAGAGTCATGGGAGAGTGGAGCCGGGTGCGCCTTCCAGCCACTGTTCGAGGCCGGCCACCGTGGCCGCGCTCGGCCGGCGCTGGACGATGCCCCAATCGGGATGCTGCGGTTCGACGCCTCGCAGAAAAATGTAGTAGGCGCCGCCGAAATGCTGTTCGTAATCATACCCAGGCACGCGCTGCCGCAGATAACGGTGCAGTGCGACTGTATAGAGATGAAGCTGCAGCCCGTAAGCGTGCGCCACCATGGCCGTGGCGAGCGTGGGCGGCGTGTAAGCGGCCGCACGGTCGCCCAGCCGGTTCGATTTCCAGTCGAACAAAAAGTAGCGCCCGCCGTGCACGACCACGAGGTCGATGAAACCCTTGAGCCAGCCTTCACGCGCCGCGAAATCGAGCCGGTCGAGCCCCTCCGTCTGCATGAGCGCGCGCAGCGGCGCGGCTTCCAGGCGGCCAGCCGGGAGGAAGAACTCCAGTTCGGAAAGGCGCGCTTCACTCGGGATGTCCGCCAGCCGAAAACCGTCCCTCAACCGCGTTTGCAAGACGCGGCGCACGCAGGCGGCCACACTTTCGCCCCACATCACCGGTGCCAAGGAAAAGGCCGCCAGCTTGCTGCGGACCAGCGGCTCGAGAGCGGCGTCGTTGGTGAAGTCGAGTTCTTCAAAAATCTCGTGGAGGCAGATGCCGGTGCGGGTCCCGCCGGGCAGCGCGTGAATTCCCTCTGGGGTGGTGTCGAGTTCCGGCGCCAGCGCCTCCGGCCGCGGAGCATCGTAATCCGGCAGCTCCGCATCGTGAGCGGCCGTGAGCGAAGAGAAGCTCGAGACTCCATAGCCGCGAGCGATCGTGCCGCGAAAGGGGCGTGCCGCCATGGCCTTCGCTGCACCGACGGGCGCTTGGTACCGCGGCGCATCGGCGGAAGGCATCGGGTGGAGGGCGATGGCACCCTCGGATGCGGAGACCAGCTCTTCCAAGTTCGCGCGCACCTCCTCCGGCGAGAGCGCCGCGACGCGGGCCTGAAACTGCGGCAGTTCCTCGGCCTCCGGGCCGGGATGCAGCAGCCAGGCGGCCGCGGACTTATCAGCTTCGCCATAGCGCCCCCAGACGATGTCGCAGCGAAGCATGGCGCGCGTGACCGCGACGTAGAGCAGGCGCACTTCCTCCGCGAGTTCTTCCACCTCGGCAAGCGCCTCGTGCGCCGCAGCTTCCGGAGATCCGAAATCGAGGATCAATTCATGCGAAACCGGGTCATGGAAACGCAGCTCACGCTGCTTCTTTTTGGCTGGAACAATGATCGGACAAAAGACGATTGGGTATTCGAGGCCCTTGCTGCGATGCACGGTCACGATGCGCACCGCTTCATCGTCGCGCTCCAGCCGGACCTCGTGCTCCTCGGCGGCGGCGCTGCCGCTTCTTATCTCGCGCTCCAGCCAGCGGAGGAGGCCGCGTGGACCAAGCCGTTCTTCGAGCGCCGCCTTTTGCAGCAGTTCCGCGAGATGCAGCAGATTCGTCAGACTGCGCTCGCCGCCTTCCTGCCCGAGCAAGCGCGGCGCGACGCCGCCCTCGCGCAAGAGGCGCTGAAACATGGCGCTAAAGCCGTGGCTCAGCCAGGCCGCATGCCAGGCTTGGAAACGGGCGAGGGTGCGCTCCCATTCGGCCCCGTCTCCTGAGAGCGCGGCGACTTCGCTGAAGCTGCGTCCGAGCGGCGGGGTGAGCAGCGCTCCGCGAATCAGCCCTTCGTCCGCCGGCCGCGCGACGGCTCGCAGCAGCGCTAGCATCTCGCGCGCAGAGCTCGATTTGAGGACGCTCTGGTTCTGCAGCACGACGCTCGGCACGCCCAAGCGCGCGAGCGCTTCCTGCGCGGCGTGTGCATCTGCATTCCGGAGCGCCAGGACGGCGATGTCCTGCGGCGAAACCGCCCGGCCGCCGACGCGTCCGCCACCGGCCAGCAGCCGCGCGATTTCCGCAGCCGTGGCGGTGAGGATATCCTGCCGGACCTGAGGAACGGGCGCAGCTCCCTTTTCACCCTGCCAGTGCCAGATGCGAAAAGGTGCGGCGTACTCATCTCCCGAAAAAAGCGCACCGTCACGGCGGTCCGTACTGGCGACCTCGCGGAAGGCGATCTCCTCGATCACGAACGGCTTCGGCGCCTGTTGGAAGAGAGCATTCGTCGCCCCAACAAGCTGGGGCGCGGAGCGGAAGTTGGTCCCGAGCGTGTAGGTGCGTCTGGGACCCACGCGCCGCGCCGCGCCCAGATAGGTGAAAACATCCGCTCCGCGAAAGCCGTAGATCGCCTGCTTCGGGTCGCCGATCAGAAAGAGCCACGCCTCGCCCTTGCCAAAGAGTTGCTCGAAAATCCCGTCCTGCACCGGATCGGTGTCCTGAAACTCATCGACCAAGGCCGCGGAGAAGCGGGCGCGAATGGCAGCCGTCATCGCGCCGCCAGAGGGGCCGCGCAGACTCTCCGCGAGCCGCGCGAGCAAGTCGCCGTACGACTGAACTCCGAGGCGCGTTTTGCGTTCCGCAAGACGCGGCGGCGCCCAGCGGAGAAAATCGAGCTGCACGGCCCGGCCGAAGCGCTCACAATGCACCTGCAACTCTTCGCACCGATCGAAGAAGGCGAGAGGCGGCGTTTGGGAAGCCTTGCGCGTGCCTTTGTCCACTTGGGAGCGTGAAAAAAAGGCCAGCTCTTCGTGGCCGGCGACCGGCGTGGCGCGAGTCAGGCAGCCGCTGACCGCATCCAGGTGCTGCTGCACCAGTTCCGGCTGGCCGTGCTTCGCTTTCGCCCACGCATTCGGCCCATCGCTGAAGTGGTGGCGCAGCTCTTTCTCCTCGCGCACCCAGCAATTCTGGACCTCCTGGAAGGCTGCGCTGATGGCGCAGCAAAGCTGATCGAGATCACCCTCCGAAGCGGGCGGAATGAGCCTGGCGGAGGGTTGCTGCAGGCGGAACTTGAGGGTTCCGGCGAGGCTCTCGACCGAGAGTCGCGCGAACGCGGCGGCGGCACTCAGGCAATCCGCGCAATCGTAGAAGCGCGTGCGCCAATAATCGGCGGCGACTTCGTGCAACAGCTCGCCTTCATCGGTGATGAGACGCTGCTCGCCCAGAGCGCCGCTTTCAAAGCCGCGGTCGCCCAGCATGCGCTGGCAAAATCCGTGGATCGTGAAAACGGCCGCCTCGTCAAATTCGCGCAAAGCCTGCGCGAGGACCACGCGCTTCGCCTCCGCTTCGGGACGCCAGTGCGTCAGCGCGGCCGCGGCGAAGCCGTGCTCGGAATGGCCATCGCGAAAAGCATCATGCGTCTCGCGCAGCAGGCTGCGAAGGCGGGTGCGCAGCTCGGCCGTGGCAGCCTTGGTGAAAGTAGTGACCAGGATCTCGCGCACGGCCAGGCCGTGCCCCAGCAGCAACCGCAGGTAGATGGCTGCGAGGGCATAGGTTTTGCCCGTCCCGGCGCTGGCTTCCAGCAGCGTGGTGCCGCGAAGCAGCGGCTCCGCCACCGCGAGGGCGTCGAACTCCTGGGCGGCCTTTTTGCTCCGCTTCATGCGGACTTCACCTCCTTCGCGTGCTGGAACATTGGTTGCAAAATGCGCAGCGACAGCGCTTTCCAAGGAGCGTCCAGCGGCTCGGCGGCGCGCGCGAAGGCGAGCGCGATATATTCGTCCTGGCTCTCCCACTTCTCCCAGTCGTCACGCGAGAAGCTCTCCTTCCCGGCCATCTGCGCCTGGACCATCGTGAAGGAGACTCCAGCGAAAAAGGGCAGCGGCGCTCGCGCCCCTTCCCCAAAAATCGCGAGCAAATCGGCCAGCCGCGCTGCCGAATCGGGAAGCGGTGCGAATTCGACTCCGCGATCCGTGCCGAAGAGGCGCGATGTTTTCGGAAACGAATCGTCCAGACAGTTGAGAAAGAGATGCTGCACCCAGGCGCTGAGCCAATCTCGCCCTTTGAGTTTCCAGGCGATGACCCGCGCAACGCCGCCCGGGTACAAGTCGGCGACGGTGCCGGAGATAGTGCAACCCCCAAGGGTGACCCGTTGCGCGCGCGGCGGGAGCAGCCCACCGGCGCGCGCCGTGCCAACGGTTGCAACCAGTTTCTTCATCGCCTTGCTCAACTCGGTGAACTCTTTGGCTCCGAACCAGGCGGCGGGCAGCCTCCCTTGCGCGCGCGCCACCCCCAGCGCCTGAGCAAGCGCTGAGGCGCTGAGATCGCCTGCCGCCAATTGCCGCTGCAATCCGTATCTGCCGAGAGTGCCGAGCGCCAGCGGCTCGCAATCATCGGCCGTCTCGCGCACCTTCGGCACGCGCACTCCCAGTTGGTACTTGAGGAAATAGCGCACTGGCGCCACGAAGAACTCCACCAGATCGGCGAGGCTGACTTCGGAGAGGGTGTCGTTCCCGGGGGCAGGGCTCTTGGGGGCGAGAGCGGCGCGTTGGACCGGCGTTTTTTTGCCGGGCGCTTCCGGCCAGCGCGCGCGACTCGCCGCACACTGTTCCGCCGAATAGGAAAAGAGGAGTTTGCCCCCTTCGAAATAGCGCGGTGAAAAGGCCTGCAACGGATGCCGCACCACGGCCAGAGCCGGTGTTGCCGAGGTTCCGGAAGCGGTCGCGCTCTGATAGTTGCGCATGACATAATCGAGCAACTCGCTCACGACCACGGAGGGCGGCGCCTCGCTGTGGTCGCGCGGCGAGAGCCCGCTGTACGAGAGATAAAGCGCGTCCCGCGTCGAGAGAATCGTCTCCAGAAAGAGCTGGCGGTCATCGTCGCGGCGGGTTCGACCGGCGCCCCGCGCCTCGTGCGCCAGCAGGTCGAAGCTCACTTGCGGCTCCCGGCGCGGGAAGGCGTCGTCGTTCAATCCCAGCACGCCGATCACCCGGAACGGAACGCTGCGCATCGGCTTCAGCGAGCAAAAAGTGATGCCGCCCGACAGGAATCCGAAGCCGCTTTCCGTCTCCGCCAACGCCCCTTCCAAATGCGCATGCAGCACCGCATACTCGATCGGGCCCGGATGCCACGGGGCCAGCGCGCCGACTTGCCGGATCGCGCCCCGCACGCGTTTCAACTCATCCGCCAACTCATCCTGGTCCGCGACAAACGGTCCAGCAAATGCCGCAGAGCCACCTCCCACTCCCCCAGCGTGCGCGGCGCGGAGAGGAGAAGGTGCCAGCGCAAAAAGCTGCTCGCAGAAATCGACAAACTTCCCCAGCAGCGCCGCCGCCCCGCCCTCGATCTCCGGGATCGGCAGCACCTCGCCGTAGAGCGTTGCGCCATCCCCCGGCAACGCATAGCCGAGCAGGAGCCGGTCCAGTCCGGCGCGCCAGGAGTTTTGCGCAAAGCCCGGCAGCCCAGCCGCCTGGCGGTGTTCCGCGTCGATGCCCCAGCAGATGCCAGCCTCGTCCACCCACTCGCGCAGGAGATCGAGGTCGCTCTCCACGATGCCAAAGCGGTCGTGGATTGGTTTGTTCTCCAGCAACTCCAGCACCGCGCTGGCATTGAAGCGGCTCCCCTCAAAGGCCAGCAAGAGCCCCAGCGCGCGGGCGACCGCACTCTCCGCGCGCGCGCTGCGATCCGCGATCGTAAAGGGGAGCCGCTGTGTCTCGCTCTCTGGATTGCCAAAGACCGCCTCAATGAAGGGCGCATACGTCTCCACGTCGGGCATGGTCACGAGGATGTCCTTCGGCTGGAGGCCAGGCAGCCGCTCGAAAAGTTCGAGCAGTCGATCATGCAACACCTGCAACTCGCGCATCGGACCGTGGCAGCAATGGATTTGGATGGAGCAATCTTCTGCCGGAATGGTCCGCCGCTCGCCGGGGGAATCATCGTCACTCGAGGTGGCCGGTTCACTCACCGCGAAGATGTCGGCCTGCAGGCCCGTGAGCAGCGAGGTGCCAGCGGGCCGGGCGAAGAGCTCTTCCGCGCGGGCCGGCTGCAAATCGACCACTTCGCGGGCGAAAGCTTTGCCGGGCCGCCCCAGTGAGGCCAGCAGCTCATTGCCCGCTTCCAGATGAAGTTCCGCCGGCCGAGCGCCCGCGCGCTTCCGGCCGGCGCAACCAGCGTCTCTGCTCCGCCTCCGAAAGCAGGTCGCCCCAGTATTGGTCCGTCGGTTCGAGCAGGAAAAGGTGCACCTCCAGGCACTGCCCCGCCGCCGCCAGCGTATGAAGATAAAAGGGCGGCACGCCCGAGATGCCAAAAACCGAGACGCGCGGCGGCAAGCTCTGCCCCGCCTTCCCGCCAGCCGCCAGTCGCGCGAGGAAGCTTTGCAGGAGCGCCGGCGGGTGCGCCTCGCTGCGCCCCTTGGCCAGCGCGCGCCAAAGCTGCGCCTGCCAGTCCGGCTCGCGCCCGTTCTGCCATGCGAGCAGCCGTTCCGGCGAGTACGCAAGGTACCGGTCGAAGACCGAGCCAATCTGCTGTGCCAGGTGGAAGCGTTGCAGCGCCGCGTTTGCGCCGGGGCCGGCATAATGGGACAGCGGTTCAAAGCCCGGCTTGCCCAGCAGCTTCGGCAGCTCCGCCAGGATCCGCCACGGCAGAGCGCCACGGGAAAAGCTTTCGCCCGCCGGGCCGGCGCTGAGCAATTCGTGCGCGAATTCCTGGAAGAACGGGAAGCGACAATTCATCGTGACGCCGCGGCGTGCGGCCAGATCAAAGGAAACCCACCGCCGCATCCCGAGGCTCTGCACGACGATCATCTCCGGCTGAAGCGGATTCGACAGCGGCTCCGCAAGCACCCCCGCCAGCCGCTCGCCCAGTGCCTCAAGGCGATTGGAGCGATAAACATACAGTCCGGCCATCCACCGCATGGTAGCGCGAGCGTCGGCAAAGGGAAGAAGCGCCCGCATGCGTCGCAAAGCTCGTCAAGTGGACCAGCACGCGCGAAAGCGGCGTCGAAAACCACCACGGTTACGCCGCGCCCCTGACCGCGAAGAGCCTCATCCTTCCAAAGGGATTCTGGATGAGCATGAGATGCACTGCCGCAGGCACGATGCGGGCTGCCCACCGCTTTCGAGCCGCCACATGCCACCGGCAATCGGGGAGCCAAACTTCCGGCGGCGGCCATTCCACCCGTACGCCGGAACCGCTCCGTCGAGCCATCGCCTCGCAGAAAGAGATTGCGATGCCGGCGGCGCCCGCTACCATTTCGCCCCCATCGCCGCACCACCGGCGGTCGAGTCCGGGCGCGGTTAGCTCAGTGGTAGAGCACTACACTGACACTGTAGGGGTCACAGGTTCGAACCCTGTACCGCGCACCACCTGCCGTTTCGTGACACGAAGCGCCAGCGGGTGCCGGATACCTCGCAACGCCTGTATTCATGCGGGTTTCAGGTTCGTTGTAAGGTTCGCCATTCGTGCCACTCGATGACATCCCAGGACGCCCCACGTCTTTTCCTTGTGAGTGCAGTTGTGCGTCACCGAAGCCGCAGAGTTTCCGCACCGCTTCACCCGTCTCCAATAGGCTCGAATCCGTGTAGACGCTATCCGTCAGCCGCCGGTCACTATGCCGCATGAGTTCCATCGCTTCGCGTTGCGTGGTGCCGCCCGGTGGAGATTCGTGCAGAAGCGTATGGCGGAGAGAATGGAAGTCCGCACGTCGTCCTTGCTCATCGATGAAAGGAAATGCCCGCCCCTCTCAGATCGGCTCGGAATTCATCCATATCGGGCATGAGATCGGCGAAGACCAGCACCGAGGGATCGTCCGGCAACCCGGCAAGATGTCACCCGCAGACGCCGCCACCAACTCAAGGTGCAGCAGGAATGATTGCCTGTTTCCCGTTCTTCGTGGTGGAGGCTCTGGCGACCATGTGGGGCCGCGTCTGTGTCGAGCCGGAGGTCGCCGCGTTGGAGTTGATCCATTTCGCCCCGGCGCAAGCCGGTTAATGCGGCGGTTGGTAGAGCGATGCGCCGAGGTCCGGCCACCGCCAGCAGCCGCCGCATTGCCTCCTCTGAAAAGGCACGACGCGGCCGCACGGAGACGATGCGTGTTGAGGGAGCTTCGACGATCTTGAGAGGATTTGCGCCGAGAGCCGTCTTTTCGTTTCCATCCAGTTCAGGAGCGTTCGCATGGAGGTCAAATACTCGTTGAGCGTCTTATCCGAGAGTTCCCTCTGTAGCATTCCGCCAGTTGATGAAACTTTCCGCCGTCACGTCTTTCGTGAGTACCCAACGGCATTCCCGCAGGAGCTTCTACACCCGATTCTGGAGTTCGTAGAGATAGCGAGTATCCCGGTGCAGCGCCGACTTTGCCGCTAGTAAATCTTCCAAGTGCGCGGAAAGGAGCTTTTGCCCCGCCTCTCGCACGGCCTTAGCTGGAATCAACCCCTCGCCCTCGCGCTCGATTTCGTTGACCCGTTTCCGCAGGCGTTCGGTGGCAACCTGCTTGTCTGCCGTGCCGAGCGCAATAGTCGTGATCGGGCCAGACCCGTTGAGCCGGTAGCGTCCGCTGTAAAGTCGCGAAGCCTGGGATTTCCCGTCGTGGCGACGCTTGGGTTTGAAGACGTGAAAAATCATGGGTTCAGGCGTTTAGAGCTTCGGATTGTTGGAGGAACTGGAGGATGAGAGATCGCCGCCATCGGGTGGTTTTCGGCCCGAGCTTGAGCGGCTTGGGAAATAGCCCCGCCGCTACATCCCGCCAAATCTTCCGCTCGCTCACGGTGCAGAGGTCAGACACTTCGCGGACCGTCAAAAGCTTGTCGTCCTCGCTCACTTTTTCGTCCTCTCCTTGAGGGTGACGCCCTTCTTGCTCACGAGCGAGCCGGCCAGAACTTTCACCAATTCAAGCACCGTGATTCCGTCCTTCTTCATGATGTCGAGCCCGCCTATTCGCTCCTTCTTCTCCTGCCACTGGAGAAATTCGCCGTGCCAGTCGGGTTTCGCCCCTTCCAATTCCTCATCGGTAATCGTGCCTTGCCGCAACGCCCTCTCTTCAAGCTCCTGGCGCCAAGCCCGCGCCTCGCTGACTGGGATGTAACCGTATGGATTCTCGCGAACGATCTCGTTTTTTCCGAAGAGCGTGGTTTTCCGGTATTGCACATGAAAGAGGAACATCGAGAGACGGCCTTCTTTGATGCGCTTGTAGACCGCCGCCCGCGATACCGGGCAATACATCCCGACTCCACCCGGCGACACAGAAGGCCCAATAATTTCCGTGAGGAGGTCGAACCACGCCGCGCTTTCTTCCTGGGACCCGTCCTTGCGGTACACTCGTTTGCCATCCTCTCGCTTGCCAAGAAAGGGCTCCACCTCGGGGGGTATTTCGACGAAAGGGAATTCGGTTTGCATACTGACAACCTATGGGGGGTTTGCGTTCTGTCAACTCCCATCGAGCGCGCCGGTGTCCGATCTTTTCGGCGATGGGCGGAAATCGCAATCCCGAGCTCGTTGCGCACAAAGCGGATTCTCCGCAGCCAGCGCCTAAACCTGTTCCAAAGTGGAAATTCCTATTCGGCAAACTCAACACTCAACCGACGCATAAGCTCGAGAAACATGGGCGCATCTCGTAACCCCTTATTCTCCATGCAACACGTGAAAACGTATGACAACGAGACGGGCCTTAGCCTTTCCTTATCGACGGCTTTCCCATAGAACGACGCAAGATAAATAGAGAGGCATTCAATCAGGTCATGCCCATTTATCGCGAATCGTCCATCCGCAGGGAGGCGCGACGTCCATATTTTAAGCTCGTCCTGCACCATCGGGAAGTCCTTCATCCTGCCTCTCGATCCAAGATACTGACGCAGAAAGCCCTCTTCGTCGAATAGAAGATCGCCACCCTTGACTTTTACAAAAGTATTCAACGCTGGCCATTCACAGGACAGCTTGAGGGTTTCATCGACCAAACGAATAAGAAAAAGCCGATTTAGAACAGGGGTGAGAATTTGAATTATTCTTCGCGGGGCAATTTTCGCCTTGGAGAAAGCGATGTGAAAAAGCTTCTCAAAAACCACCTCATTGAAAAAATACATTTCAGCACATGAGAAATCCGTCCTAAGCAGAAGGGGAGAAACAATCGGAAGGCCAAGTATGTGATCGAAGTCTGCGTCAACAATCCCAATCGCCCTGTCAAAATTGCTTCCCATTTTCTGCCCGAGCCACATGCATAGCGATACAACCTCCGATCGATTTCCGGGCTGCATCCCGAAGCTACGCACCAAATCACCACTGACATTTATTTCATCAATGGCATAAATGGCTATCCTTGACTGAGCGGAAGTAGTTGAAGCCAAGAATTGGCGCACCACTCCTTTATCGTATTCACCCTCCGTAAAAACATCGAAGAGGGTGTCTTCCAGCTCGTAAATGGTAACGAGCTCCTCGATTTTCCGCAGCTCACTGATTTCCATGTCTATATAAAAACTTCACGCGGCTGAAAAGGAACGTCTCTTGCTCATCGAATCGATCGGTTTAAAGCGGACGACTTCGGTTCGGTGAGGGGTAATCATCTCCACGGAATGTGTTGCCATCACCAACTGGATGGAAGCTCCCTTCGTGAACGAGAGCAGGCTGTCGAGAAGCCTCCTCTGCCATTTTACGTTCAAAGAAAGCTCTGGCTCGTCAATCATGAAAATCGCCGCTGTCCTACGGGCAGGGAGAAGATGACAAAGCAGTGTCAGAAGTTGACGTTCTCCAGAGGAGAGTAAATCCGGCGAGAGCGATTCTTTTGTGTATCCAGTAATCGTAAGCCCGTCTTTTATACTGAATTCAATGCTTTTGCTCCCTCCTAAAAACGAGTTTAATGTGCCAACAAATTCACCGACGAGGGTTTGAATCGGAGCCAATGCCCCGAGACGAGCTTCTAGTCCTTCAACATAAGGTGTAAGAACGCTCAGAAGAGCAGCTCTTGTTGCAAGTGGACATTTCCGTAGGTTTGCCACGGTTCTTTCAACATTCAGCGGTGAAGTAAAGCCGTAGCGCTCAAAGTCTCTATTTCGCTCTCCAAGAGCAATCAGTCGCTCTGGCAGTTGCTCGAAATCGACGGCACTTACCGCGTTCGGCTTTGCGCGGGGGCGAGCGAGATGATTCACGATTTGCTTGTAAATTTTATTAGAGTCATCTTCACCGACACTCCGTGCAGTAAGGGTCAATTGATTGAAGTACTGATGAAGATTCGCAATGGCTTCGACAAGCTTTGAGTGCTGCATTGCTTCCGCATGGGCAGCTCGCCCCATCGCGAGCTGAATTCTATCGCCTCCAGACGAGCTATCCTCAGCGAAGTTTTCGTCTCGACTACTTGTGATCCTGCGGTTGTCTCGCATAAAAAATAGCTCAACCTCCAGACCTTGCAGAGCCTCCAAAAATTCCAAAAGTTTCCCTTCGGACTTTGGCCCAAACTGCCCAAGCGTGCCTTCTTCATCCGTCTTAACCGTCACTTCAATTGACTTAGATCTGGGTGCTTGGAATCGAAAAGTCACACTACCCATCGTTTTCCCCTGCCGCCGGAGGGCACTCACAGTCACCCCGCCATTAAGAAAGACTTCAAAGCTTGAAAAGCGAGTGTGCAACAGGACAGACTTGTGTCCCCTTCCGTGGACAGGCGCAAGTAGGTGATAGAGTAGCTTCAAGACGGTTGTCTTCCCGCACCCGTTGTCTCCATAAAATAGCGCTAATCGCTCCTCTGGACCTTTATCGAGTTCAAGATCATAGTCGAGACTACCGAAGAGACCCCGCACTTTGATGCATCTTACGAAGGCTCGTGTGTTTACCCGATCGCTATTCATCTGTTGTTTTCCTTTTGGATTTCGCATCTTTGACAGCTCGACCTTCCCCTGTCTAGTCGGATTCGCTGCAGGGGTTCGTTGCACGAAGTCGAATTGGCGAAAACGCTGATGACCGGAGAGTTAGTGGTTCGAGGGGAACTTTCTCTGCTCTCCGCTCGGCTTCGCCAAGAAGTCCCGAAGGTCGGGGAGGGGCAGGCCGTTCGCCCAATCGATGACACGGACCCACTGCAGGTGCTCTTCCGTAAAAAGCCGCATGGAGCACTTTCCTCCCCGGCGCAGCCCTTTGGAGCGAAGGTAGCGACGCAGGACGCGGCGCACCTGGATCATGGTTCGCTTCGGCTCGACGATCGTTTCGCACGGCGAGAGGGGGAGGTGTTGCCTGCCGATGACGCCCCAAAACCTGCCGACATTCTCCCAGCCTTGCGGTATGGGGAGTTCCTTGCCCATGTAGCTCTTGCTCGCGTAACGGCGCACGCCACGGGCGGAGCGAACGCGCTCGATGCTCGTCCCGGCCGCGCGGTGGTTCGGGTCACCGCTGCCGACGATCTCAAACCATCGTTGCGCAATGAGGTCGTGAGCGAGGAACGCGACGCCCCAAACGAGAAGATGAAAATGAGGCGCGCCGCGTTCCTGCGGTTCGAGCTTCCAAACGGCGGAAGAGGTGGGAGCGGTGCGGCGGAGCCATTTCCCGAAGGCGTCCAGATCGCGCTTCCACCGACTGGCTTCACCCGGCCAGGTGCAAGGTTAAGTGAGGGTGACGAAGAGGGCGGGCGCATCGCTCCGAATCTTCGCGCAAAGCTCCATCATGCGCGTGCGTGCCTTACGCGAGAAACCGCCGATCTTGCCGCGCTTGGCGTTGTGCTGCCGCTCGTAGGGTTGCCAGCCAGGCAGAGCGCCGACACGTATCAACGAGCCTTCAAAGTGAAACTCGATGCGACCGTGCGCTTCCCGGTAGGATTCCCCGGCGAGTTCGCAGGCCTTGGCCTTCTCTTCCAGTTCCGGCGCATGAACGGAGAGGAAGGCGTGAAGCTTCGTGGGGTGGAGTTCCCGCACGGTGAGATATGGCCCTTAGATAAACCAAGGGGCCGGGCGCCGGCGCGGCTGGCGCCGCTGCCGGCGACCGGCCCTTGCCGGCCCGAAGGCCCTAAGCTCCGAGCGAGTGCTCGAAACCCCTCCGATCATTGCGCGCCTCCTTTCGCGCTTTCGCTCCGAACGATGGCGAGGATGGCCGCTCGAAACGGCTCAGCCAGCCCCGGCCACGCCTCGCCGATTTCCGCTACTTCGTCCCTCTCCCGAGAATTTTGTGTGTCTCCTTGTGTGTCACCGCCTTGCAGCCCGCATGTTTCCTCGCTTTCCTCACAGGTTCGAACCCTGTACCGCGCACCATCCGTCGTTTCGTGACACGACGCGCCAGCGAGTGCCGAAGCGTGCTGAAACCCTGCATTTATCAAGCTTCCAGGTTCGTCGCTTCGTCCGTTTCGTGCCAAGCGATGACGGCTCAGGACGCTCCGCATCTAAATTTTGTGTGCCTTTTCGTGTGTTGCTCGCCGCGTAGCCGCGAAGTTTTGCACCCCGCATTGGTTTGGAGCAGCACCGAGTCCATGTGAACACTGATCACTGGACAAATCAGGCGGGATTTCGCGCTTCTCCGGTAGTCCGCACGCTTCAGCTCGACATACGAAGGAATACATGGAGAAGCACGGCATTTATCGGATTTTTCGCTATGGCGGTTTGGGCCTTGTGTGCTATTGACAGCCGTGCCGCTCCTCCCGCTGGCACCCTCGGGGGAAACGGGAGTCCGTCTTCCACCTTCATCTATCCTCATGAAAATCGCGCTCAGTTATCTTATCGTTGCTCTGTTCGCCCTGGCCACCGGCGATTCGGAGGGGGCCGCCACGCTCCCGGCGACAGCCGACTCTTTCGTCTTCAACGGCAACAACACCTTCAACTTCGGGACGAATCCGGTGCTGGTGGTTTACAAGGGGTACACCAGCTATCTGAAGTTCGATCCTTCGAGTCTGCCGCCGGGAACCGTTGGCAGCCAGGTTGCCAAAGCGACGCTGCGTCTTTACGTTGGCAAACGATTCGTACCGGGCAACTTCAAGGTCGCCTTGCCGACCACCACTTGGACTGAGACTAGCCTCAATGGCCAGAACGCCCCGGCGCTTGGCCTGACGCTCAACGCCGCCGTGGTGTTGCCCGACACCGGTTCCTTCGTCGAGGTGGATGTGACGGCCATAGTGCAAAATTGGATCGACGGAACGATGTCCAATAACGGACTTGCCCTCGTCCCAGAGAACGCCAACTCGCCGGCGGCGGCGTGGTTCGACTCGAAGGAGAACACCACGACTGCGCATGAACCAGTCATCGACATTACGCTCTCGACCGTCCCCGGACCGCAAGGTCCCGCAGGACCCCAAGGCCCGACCGGTCCGCAAGGCGCCGTGGGCGCGACCGGCCCAGCAGGCCCCGCCGGAGGACCACAAGGAATTCAAGGCCCAGCGGGACCGAAAGGCGACAAAGGCGACTCTGGCTTGCTCGGTCCGGCCGGGCCTCAAGGAAATCCTGGCGCTGCGGGACCAATGGGTCCGGCGGGTGTCGGCGTCAGCGCCGACTATCTTGTCTACGGCAGCGGCCAGCGCGGGAGTTTTACGACGTTGGGCGACGCAACGCTTGACCCGGAAAATGCACAATTCACCAGTTTCACTGTAAGGCCTGGTGATACCCTTACCGTGCCGAGCGGCACCGTTATCCGCTGTACCGGGAGCTTCACCAACGCGGGTACAATTGTCGTTCAGCCGACTACAAAGGGCGCGTCAGCTATCGAACAATTGCAATCTAACGACTCGCCAGTTCAGGAAGGCTACCCAACTACAAAAGTCAATCTGGGTGGTGTATCTCCCGACATCGCTAAAACTATCGTAAGACCCGGAAGCCGCGGTGGCGGGTTTGTACACGCTGGGGTTGCCGGAATTATTGGCGGGGGTGGAAGTCTCACAATCGTGGCAAGCGGTTACATCTTGAATACGGGAACTATAACTGCTCTGGGAGCTGATGGAGCCTACATCGACGACTCCAAAACTTGGAATGGAGGAGGTGGCGGTGGCGTAGTCGTGCTGGCTTCGCGCAGTAGTATCAACCAAGCCGGTCAAGTAGATTGTTCTGGCGGAAAATCATTTGCCGACGGGACTTTAGGCGGCTCCGGTGGTGGCCTTGTTCATTTTTTTGCACCGAACATCTCGTCGTTGGGATCTACGAAAGCTGATGCAGGACCTTGGGGTGGCCCACTCGATATTTCCCACCCTATAAACACAGTTACGACCTTTAACTCTTCCGGTTCTTCTGCGGGAGCACGTGGGCGGGCCGGCGGTTATCAATATACGTTGGATTTTAGTAAGCAGGACCCAGTGGTATACGGCACGCCGATCGCGGGATCAGTTGGGACTGCCGGATTCGTGTTTCAGACTCTCATTGATCCAACTTCGATTCTGTTGTTCCCCTAGAAGGTCTGCTGAATAGTTATCACAAATCGGAACGGCCACAGAAAGCCAGGGTGCCCTCCGACTTGGTTACGTTGATTCGCAAGAAGACTTAAGATGAGTAAACTTTTGGACACGTCAAAATGATGGCGAAGCGCGATGAATGTCGTCGCGTAGTGGCGGCATTACGCTGAGAAGCAGATGAAAAGCTCGCGGTAGCCGCAACGGGTGAAAATTGAGCCACTCCGTTCCCACTGGTAGCCTGCCGCCATGAACTTCGATTACGCCGCCTACTTCGTGCGGCGGGTGGGACTTTGCGGAGGGGCTTTGGTCGTGAAGGGAACGCGCGTTCAGGTGCGCACCCTGCTCGCCAGCCTGGCCGAGGGAGCGACGGAGCTCGAGGTGCTGGCCGATTTCGCAACGGTGCCGCGCGACGGTTTGCGCGCTGTCATCGCCTTTGCCGCGGCGGCGGTCCGGGATGATCTCCCGTCGCGGTTGCGCAATCGAACTTCTCGCGCTGCTTCAGAATTTCGCGCTGAAGCCGATCTGGCCGTAGGGCGCGCCGCTCTCCGTCTTGAAGCTCTCGTCAGCGCGATGGAAATTGAACTCACGGTACGGCAGGTAGCCGCCTTCCACTTCCACGGTCACGCCGGGCACCGCTTTCCATGAGAGCCCGCCGCCCACGCGCACCTCGTCATATTCCACGATGGCGGCATTCAGGCTCCGCATGCGGTGATCATCACCGAAGTGGTCACTCACCCGGTAGGTGCCATCTTTGGCATTGCCGCCGACATAGAGCGTCAGCGACTTGCTCCACTCGTACTCAAGGCGGGGCGCAGGGAGCACGAAATTCAGGGTCAAATGATCGGCGAAATGCAAGCGCAGCCCAATCGCCGGGATAACCGGATACTGGCGGTTCACATCGACGCTGACGCCGCCGACCCACTGCAAATCCGCACTCACGATATACGACCCGCCGATGATGAACGGTACATTAAAAGCGCCGCGATCCGTCTCATGGAAATCGCCATACAGGCCGGGCTCCGCTTCCACCCGTACCAGCCAGGAGCTGCCAAACTGAAAGTCGAGGCCGAGGACCACCGCGGCCGATTCGAGCGTATTTGGCAGCGGCGCACGGTTTGGGAGGCCAAAGGAGAAGCGCTGTGCGGCCACACCGAGCCGAAAGCTCGGACCATCCCCCCACTGAGGTACCATCACCGCGCGGAAAAGTCCGCTTTGCTCGTTCAGATCGCCCGACCGGCGTCCGCGCAACTCGGTGGAGGCGTCGCCCACATAGCTGTACTCCCCTTCGATCTCAAACGAGAAATTTGGGCCTTTCGAGGTGGGGGCCGGCACCGATTCAGTCACGGTCGTGGCCGCGTCCCCGGCCCATCCCGCGAGTGTGCTCAGCAGCAGCAGCGTCACTCCCCAGCCGAGGCGGCGAAGGCACTTGGAAGGCATGGCTCGTTTCATCAGCGCGAGTCTTTTTGGAAGAGATTGATCGCCCGCTGCACCTCTTTCATCATGGCCGCGCCGGAGCCCATCTTCTCCATGCCGCGCAATTCGCTGAGCGCTTGCGAAGCCAGGCTGTCCCCACGCCAGACGAGCGTCGCCGGCTTGCCTTCCGAGGTGACGGCCCACATCTGGTAAAGCGTGAGGTACACGTAATAGCCACCGCTCGCGTAGTACTGCAGGTCCACCATCTGCGCGGTCTCACCACCTTCCTTCGCGTAGGAAGCGCCAAGGGAGAGGGCCCCTTCGCCTTCGACATCGAACAATTCCCAATACAGTTGCGGCGACAAGGAACCGGCGCCCCCGCCGAGCGGCGTCGCCTCAATCAGGGACCGGAATTGCCCGCGTACTTTGGGTTGCCCTTTGAGCAGACGGGACACTTCCTCGGCTGGGCGCGCACTGCCGTTGCCGAATTCGTAGGGCGGCTGCCCGCTGAGACCTTTTCCGGCAAAAGCACTCGCCCGATTCAGCAACACATGAGTCCAGAAGGCCGCGACTGGCCCCGGCAAGGCGCCGCCAGCGCCGCCGCTTGCTTTGGAGAACTCCTGTGCTTCCGCATTCGAGAGCTGCAGCGCTCCCTTTTCGGGCAGCTTCTGCGTGGCGCTCGCGAGACCGCGCACGGCGCCGTTGCTGGGCGCCGAGGAGAGCTTGGCGAAGTCGCCCGCCGACGGTTTGCCGCCGATATCGCCATGCAACCAGACCTTGAGTTCCGGGTGGCGGGCCGGATCCCATTGACGGTGCAATTCCACCGTCTTGCCCACCGGCGCTGGCACCAGATAGACGGCTTGCACCGAGAGATCGCGTGGCGAATCCGCCAGCGCCCCGCGCGCGGTCAGCACCTTGCCGCCGGCCAGCTTGTTCAAATCCAACTGCGGAAACGCGGAGAAGCTGCCGAGTTCGGCCACCGGCTCGGCGGCGCGCAACGCGCTCGGCCAGCCGAGAGCCAGGAGTGTGAGAAGGGCGAAAACGCCGCCGCGAAGGAGCATGATTCGCCGACGCTACGGAGCCGCCTCCTCCTTGTCAACGCCACCCGCGAAGGCCTTCGAGCGGGCTTGCCACGCGGCGGCGCGTGGGCAAGGCTGCCCTCCTATGGGTCGCCAATGGCTCCTCGCCAAACGTGAAGTCAACGCCAAGCGCAAGTCTTCCGCCACGTCCAAGCTCGTCAAGGAAATCTCCGTCGCCGCCAAGCTCGGCGGGCCGGAGCCCGATGGGAACGCCCGGCTCTTCGCCGCCATCGAGAAAGCGCGGCGCGAGAGCGTCTCGCGCGATGTCATCGAGCGGGCCATCAAAAAAGGCGCCGGAGTCGGCGATGAAAAGCTCGTCTTGGAACACGTCGTCTTTGAAGGGTACGCACCGCACAAGGTGCCGCTCATCGTCGAAGCGCTGACCGATAACGTGAACCGCACCGCGCCGGAAGTCCGCGTGCTCTTCAAGAAAGGGCAGCTTGGCGTCTCCGGGAGCAACAAATTCCTCTTCGATCACGTCGGCCTGGCCGAGGCCCACACCGGCGCGGCGAGCGTCGATCTCGAGGAGGCCGCCATCGAGGCCGGTGCGCAAAACGTCGAGCCGCTCTCCCACGCGGAGAACGAAGACATCCCGCCAGAGCGCACCGGCGCGCGCTTCATCACCGAACGCACCGACCTCCATGCCGTCTCGCAGTGGCTTTCCAAAAACGGCTGGACCGTCGTGACCAGCGAACTCGGCTACGTCGCCAAAAACTTCCCTTCTTTGAGCGAGGAGCATCATGCGGAAGTCGTGGAGTTCCTCAACGCGCTGGATGAGCACGACGATGTCCACCGGGTCTGGGCAGCCGTGAAATAAGCCGCGGGCGGACAGGCTGGTCCAGCGGTACCCGCACCCCCATCGCAGAGAGCCGCGCGCCCTCCCAAACCCGAACCCTTCCGATGAGCATCTCCGCCGTGTACGATAAACTCGAGAAGCTTGTCGAGCGCCTGCCGAAGGCTTTGCAGTCGCCGATTCTGCGCGAGGTGCGTCCCATCAAGACCCTCTTCCTGGCGCAACGCCCACCGCGCCTCCTGCTCCTCGGCGACCGTGCGGCCAGCCGCTCCACCGTGGTCAATGCCCTCTTCGGTGAAGCAGCGGCGCATCAGGATGAAGATCATCTGCAGGATGGCACCTGGCAGCTTTTCGCCTCCGGTCGTGGCAAACTGCGCATGCTCGACGCGCGGCGTCCCGTCGCTCCCGGCATGGTGCGGCGCGCTCTCGCGGCGGAAGCGCCGGACCTTTGCCTCTTCCTCCGCGCCGGCTCCAGAGCGGTCGCCGAGCAGGAGGAGGATCAGCAGCGCGTCCGCGAGTTTTTTGGCGCCACCCTCAGCGGCGGCGGGCTGGAGGTGCCGGTGATCGGCGTCGCCACCGCGAGCACGCTGGAGGCGGCGGAGGAGACCCGCGCGGCGCTGCACGAAGAGATGGAGCGCGGCCCAGGCAGTCCCTTGTCCGCGCATGTCGTCGGCGCCTTTGTCCTGGCGCTCGGCCGGCCGGAAATTCATCGCCTCGCTGCCTTGATCGCCACGGATTTGCCGGGGGAGGCGAAGCTCGAAATGGCGCGCCTTTCCGGCGTCCAGGAACTACAAATGGAAGTAGCCGCCGCGCTCATCAAGTCGGTCGCCACCATCTGTGGCGCCGTCGGCACCCAGCCCATCCCGCTCGCCGATTTCCCGATCCTAACGACGCTCCAGGCCGCCATGGTCGCCGGCATCATGCACATCTCGGGGCGCGAGTTGAGCGTTAAACTCGCAGGGGAATGGATCGGCGCGCTCGGCGCGAATATCGGCCTCGGCCTGGTCATGCGGGAAGGCGCCCGCGCCGCGCTGAAGTTCATCCCCGTGTGGGGTGACTTTGTTTCCGGGGGCATCGCGGCGGCGGGCACCTACGCCGTCGGCAAAGCGGCCGCCGCGTACTTCATCCAGGGCGCTTCGCTGCCGGACGCGCAGCGCCTCTTCCGCGAGCGCAAAAAAGCACGCCCCAAATTGCAGTGACGGAGAGAGGATTTCCTCCTGCATGACCCTGTCGGAGATCAAAAGCACGCTTGAATTGCTCGGCATCCAGCCGACCCGCAGCCTGGGGCAAAATTTTCTGCACGACCAAAACCTTGCGGACTGGATCGTGGGGACGCTCGGCATCGAGCCGGGCAGCGCCTGGGTGGAGATCGGCCCGGGCCTCGGCGCGCTCACCGAAGCGGCGCAGCGGCGTTCGCCACGCGGGCTGCTCATCGAGAAAGACGACCGCATCATCGAGCATCTGCGCACCCGCTTCCCGAAGCTCGAAGTGCTGCACGAAGACGCGGCGCGTTTCGAGGTGCGCACGCTGTTTGCCGAAGGCCCCGTGCGCGTGCTCGGCAATCTGCCGTACTACATCTCGAGCCAGATTCTTTTCAATTTCACCCGTGAGCCGAGCCCGATCGTCGGCATACTGTTCACCCTCCAGCGGGAACTTGCGGAGCGCCTCGCCGCGCGCCCCCGCACGAAGGAGTACGGCGCGCCCTCGCTCCTCATCGGGCGCCGCTGGCAGGTGAAATACTTGCGCACCCTGCCGCCCACCGTCTTCACGCCTGTGCCCGGAGTGGAATCGGCCATCGTGCAACTCACGCCGCGTCCGGCTGACGAGGCGCTCGCCTGCGGCGGCGCGCGTTTCGAGCGGCTGGTGAAGCTCGGCTTTGCCCAGCGGCGCAAGCAGCTCCGCAAACTGCTCGCTTCCGAAGTGCCTGCCTGGTCCGAGCTGGCGCGGCATCTCGGCCTGCCCGAAACCATGCGCGCCGAGGAACTCGGGCTCGCTGAATGGGTGGCGCTCGCCAACTTCGGCGGCAACGCGCCCTCCGCCGGGGCTGCGCCCGCCCTCGCGCAGGATGTGCATGGCGAAATCTTCGACGTGGTGGATGCCGCCAATCAGGTCATCGGCACCGCTTCCCGTCACGAAGTCCACACGCGCGGGTTGCGCCACCGAGCGGTTCACATCTTTGTCTTCAATCGCAAAGGAGAACTCTTCCTCCAGCGGCGTTCGCGCTGGAAGGATGTGCATCCCTTACGGTGGGATTCCAGCGCAGCCGGCCACCTGAATGCCGGCGACGCTTACGACGAAACCGCCCGCCGTGAACTCCAGGAGGAATTGGGTGTCGTCGCCGCGGTTCAGCCCATCGCCGACATTCCGGCTTGCGCTGCAACCGGCGAGGAATTCGTGCGCCTCTACCGCGCCGCACACGAGGGGCCATTCCGCCTGCCGCCCGCGGAGATCGACTGCGGTGAATGGTTCACGCCCGCCCAGATCGACCGCTGGATCACCCAGCGCCCCGAAGACTTCGCCACCGGCTTTCTGGAGTGCTGGCGCGCCCGGTCGGCAGACCAGCCAAGCTGAGAACTTCGGCCGCGCTCAGTAAAACAAGCTTAGCCCGATCGTCCCGCCCAGCGCGTTCAGCCCGACATTGCGCGAAGCGGTATTCGCGTTGGAGATGTGCCGGTACTCTACCCCACCCGTGATGGCGAAGTGCTTGTTGACCATGAAGCGCAGACCGACTTCGCCGCCGAGGCTAAAAGAAAGGTCCGAGCCGATGAGCCGCTGCACCGCATCCTGATCAGCCGCATCGCTGTACACGCCTCCGCCCTCAATCTGAATGAACGGGACGACCCGCGCCTGCGGCTGCACAAAGTTCCAGCGGAGCAAGAGGCCCGCCCCCGCCAGATACTCGCCGGGACCATCGAAAATCCCCGCCCCGTACGCCTGCCCGAGCAGCTCGACGTTCCCGCGCAAGAGCCCCGAGCCCATCACGTCGGAGAGCATCCAGCCGAGCCGCACCTCACCCAGCGCAAACCCGGTATCAGGCCGCGTCCTGCTCCCTCGGGTGTTGATCGTCGCAAACGCGCCTGCACCCACTTCCAACTCCATCGCCTTGCGGACGTAAGGAAAATCGTCCAGGGGCGTGACCCCCTTTTGCTCGATGACCTTCTCTTCCCCCGCCCACGCCGAGCCACCAGCAAGCACCAGGAGAAAAGTAAAAAGGACCGCGCGGCGGAAAGGAAAGCTCATGAGTAGCCGCTCCGTATAGGCCGAAGGCCGTTCAGCCGCAAGCCCTCCCGCAAAGGGTCCAGCCCTGAGCGCCCGCCGCTGCCCGACTGTGCGCGGTGACTGTTGCCTTGCTGATCCTCGCGAGCGACCTCCGCAAAGGCTTAACACGGCCCAACACAGGCCAGACTTGCCTTCCCTCTGTTCCCGCCTACCTTTTCCATCAGCGATGCGTTGCCCGGCAGCAAGGCAATAACTTTCCCCCTTCCACATGTCAGGCTCTGCTGGAACTGCCACGCCTCCGCCGCCGAAACGCGATTGCGCGAATGGTTGCGCCCACGACCATGCCACCGGCGGCATCGGCGAGGCCGGCGACCAGTACACCGCGCTTGACCGGTTTGGGCAACTGATCGAGACGCTCTGGACGACTGGGGGCACCGCACAGGTGCATAGCAAGTATGGCCGCAACCAAATCGGCAACGTGCTCTGGCGCCGCGATGAGATGGCTCATTCCCTTGGCGTGCTGACGGAGGACAACTTGTACGGCTACGACGGTCTCGCACAAGTGCTCCAGCATCAGCGTGCGGCAAAACAACCATCTCCAGAGGCTCGCCGTTAACTCCATACTTACTCGTGAGGACAAGATTCTTTTGGCTCGTTGGTTTGATTGGGTTTACCCTTGGGATTATAGTTTCTCCATTTTTTTGGAACACAGTGCGCCCGTCGCCGTTTTTGGTACAGAGATGGTTAGCAGAGAACTTGGCCAAAACGATTGTGGAATTCCGTCTGGCCCGAGGGGCTTGGCCAAACGCGGCTGAACCACTGGCGCCGCAAATGCAGCGGTATTTTGAAAAAAGTATTTACGTGCACACGAAGGTCGACTCGAATGGTGAGTACCTCGATCCTTTCGGCGATCCGTTTATTGTAAAGTTCGTGGGGAATTTTGTTCTGGTCGAAGATTCGCTTGGACGGCATTTAGCGTGGGAATCGATAAACCATGACTAATCAGAGCTGGCCTAACATTTTACCTCCCATGACTACCAGGAATCAATACTGCTCTAGAAGGAATTTTCGTCCACCATGAAGGATTCCTCACGAATTTGCAACGATCGAACGACCGCGCGATCCTCTCTTCAGTTCGAGGAGGGCGGCTCTGTGAGCTATTTCGATGGTGGCGGCCAATTTCAAAACCACAGCAAGTATGGACGCAATCAAGTTGGCAACGTGTTGTGGCTGCGCGATGAGATGACTCATTCCTTTGGCGTGCTGACGGAGGACAACTTCTATGGGTACGATGGGCTTTTCGACGGACAGGTGCGGGAGCGATACGGGTACGAAGCGTTTGGGGTGGGGCGCTTCCTCGCGCCGGACTACTCGAGATTCACCGCCTCCACATATGAATGGGAGTTCCTGTTTCACGGGGAGTTCCAAGATTCGGCGACGCGGCTCTACAATTACGGCTACAGGTCTTGCCATCCGGAGCGGTACATGGCCTAATCCAAATATAAAATGTGTGATGACCAACGCAACCTGGACCAAGAGTGGGCAGATGAAGTCCTCCAACAATGGGAGCGCTCCTATGTGATTGAGTTTTTGTCTGGAAGCCCCTCAACCGCATACGAGATCGCAACAAGTTGTAGCGATGACGCACTTCCGCACTTACTAACCGTTGCTATTGCAACAATACGGTCAACTGAAAGCGAGTATGCTGCTGACTTCTTAATGGGCGTTTTGGGGGGCCTTGTCTATCGATTTAATAATGCAGATATTCCCAATTCGTTCACCGATTTTATTGTTAAATTGTTGGCAAGCCCTGCAACGAGTAAAGACTCGGCGTGAAAGCTGCTGCGGCCAAGCGGTTCTCCTGGCGCGACGGCATCGAGCCCGATGTCGTTTCAGGAAGAAAGTTTATTGGGAGTTAGCCACAATGACAGTCGTGAACAGAATCATACGATTCTCATTTTTAATCACCAGCATCTTGCTCTCTTGCATTGTTTTGCTTCAGGTGCGGGTTCGCGAGCCTGTTGCAAAGGTGTCTTGCGCAAACAAGACAGTTGTCTCTGTTTACGTCCGCGGGTTGTTCGATGGCGGAGTTGTTGAGGTCGAAGTACAAAAGGACGGGAGGAAGGTGATTGAACATCGCGTAGTGGGGGCTACTTGGAAATCACGATTCCAGACCGACTTCGTTGTATATAGAAGCCCCGGAGACGAGGTGATCGGGGTAGCGGAGGTGGGTTTGTGCAATCACCTCCTGTTTCTTCTGGCGCCAGAGTCTCTCGAATCCTGGCCCGGAAATGGAAACGATGACAGTGCATCTCAGTATTCTATTGACAAGAAGCCCGGCCGGGAATTGCTTAATCGACTCCGTTCTGAATGTAGTTATCCACTTAGAGACTCGTTGGTTTTAGCTCACGAATAGATTCGTTTTTGAGCTCTTCGCAAGGGGCGCTCCGCGAGGGGTCATTTCTAACTATCGATGATAGAACTTTATTCAGGTTCTTTTGCTTGGTGGCTCCAGTTTACCAATTGGCAGAACGACGTGATCAGATCGGTGAATCAATCTGGCACAACTCATGAACTTTCTTTACGATCTGCTCGGCAGGATTTTGGAAGAAGGGGTGAACACCTTTGGCCCCGGCATCGACCAGACTGCCCAGCGTCTTCGTTGGGCTTACGACCCGCGAGGGATGCTCCTGGCGGCGACTTTGCTAGACGCGGAGAATGTTGTCTTGAATCAAGTTCTCTTCGCCTACAACGCCTTCTCCCAGCGTTGATTGTGGGGCAATCCCGCTTGAACTACCTTCTGACATCTTAATCAAAATAGTCATTGCGAAAGATGCGACACACCTGGCCGATGGGGTGCTATGGCTAGAGCAGCCTTTCATGTACATGAAAGGCAGCGCCGTTGGCAACGCCATTGAAGTACTGGAGAAGCGGGTAAGCTTGTTTATTTGCGCAATACTCATTCTCGCAGGGTCGTCCATCTTGTCGTTCTTCAAGACCCCGAGAATCACATGAAACTGGACGCTCGACGCATCCACATACACAGAGGAGTGCTACCCGCAGAGATGGTGTACTTCGAGCCTTTTGCTTGAGGCGTCGAAGTCGAGCGTGGCGCAGGTCTTGCCGGAATCGGCAAACTGGAGTTTAAAACGGCTCCCCTCATCGGCGAGCCGTTCAGCAGTGAGCCGGAAGCCGAAACGTTTCACCTTCGCCGACTCCAGCGCGACGACCGCCTGCTCGAAGGTCTCAGCACTGAGGCGTCCGGCAAAAAGGCTGATGGCAATGTCGCGCACCTCCCCAGCGATCTCCTCGCAGACGCACTCGGAGCCATGATCTGGGGTCATGCCTTGGAATCGCAACGCAGCCGCCCCGCGCGTGGAAAGGGCTGGCTCATCCGCGAAACGAGCAACAGAGACGGCAGATCTACCAAAGCACAAAGGAGACGAATAATTTTTGAAAGGGAGGTCGTCGTCAAGCGATCCCGTCCGTTATTCCGTCAGCGGCCGCGACCACGCTTTTGGTCGTGTCCTGATCGAATGTTCCACAGGACCACAGGATGCGTGAAGTAACCACCCCGTCGTTTCTGGCGTTTACTTTCCCTGTGGTGATGGAGGAACCGCCTTCGCTTTGTCTTGCAGATTTGAAAGTTGCGCCTGTCTTCCAATCACAAAAACTGTCACCAGAGCCACTAAATCCAAGCTGCCAATAATCGACCCGGACACTTCGTGGCCGGTCATGATGGCGATGAACGAAAGGATCAAACAGAGCACAGCGATGCTGAATCCATAGTGCTGGCCCCGTCCGCTTTGCGTGTTTTGAGCGGCAATCGTGCTTGCCTCGACGGCAATTCGATGAGCGGCCTGCCGTTCACTTGACGCAAAAATTCTTTCAGCCGAGCCAGGAAGAACCCTGTCGTACTCAGCAAGTTCAATGGGTGGCGGAAGCGGGCTCCTGCGAGAATAGGAAAAGGTCAGCTTCGTGAAAACGGCTAACAACTGCTGCTCAAGCTGCTGGGGCTCCACGCCAGATCCAGCTTTCAGGACATCGTGAATCGATTGCCGAATCTCCGGCGGCACGACCAGGGCCGCTTCTGGCGCCATGGCGGGATTCAGATTTGCGGGCTGCTCATCTGGCAGTTCGCTCACGTCTCTTTTGTGGCAGCAGCGTCCAGTGCGTCCCGGATGTCCTGGCCCACGATGGCCCAATCCGAACCGATGGCCCGCTGGTCCGCGGCGTCTTCTGATTCGCTCGTGTCGTAAAGGTAGTACGATCCAGCGACGTTGAAAATTGAGCCCGCACCGATCATCGCACTTCCAGCAACAAACAAGAAATCTGTTTCTGGGCGTTCGAACATCGGAGGGAGCGAAAGCGAGATTTAGCAAAGGGTCAACCGGATTTTTCGCGGTAGGACGGCCACCACGATCCTTACCAAGCACATCGGGCACCCGATTGAAACAATTTACGGGAGGCGGCACCCTTCACCCTGCGCCCTTTCTCTCTCCTTGGACGCGACCTGCCAACGCCTTCCACCGTGCTTTTCGTGTGTCCCGTGGACTCAGGTCAGGAATTCGGGTCAGATCGGCAGCCGCAGTTGCGGGCTGGGGGGGACCAGCGTGGAGACTCCCAGGCCGAGCAGCCGCAGGGGGCCGGTGACCAGCCGGTCTCGCGCCAGGAGGTGGCAGGCGAGCCGGTAAATGTCATCGGCGCGAGTGAGCGGCTCCTCCAGGCGCAACTGCCGGGTGAGCGTCCGAAAGTTCGAGTAGCGGACTTTCACTTGAACCGTGAGCGCCCCGGCTGCTTCCTGCTCGAGCGTCTGCGCCACGTCGGCGGCCAGTTCCTTGAGCGCGGCCCGCAGCGTGGGCCGATGCTGGGTATCTTCCAGGAAGGTCGTTTCGCTCGAAATGCTCTTGCGCTCGTCGCTCGTATCCACGGGTCGGTCGTCTTCCCCGAAAGCCAGACTTTTCAGCCGCGCTGCGAAGGAGCCGACCAGCCGGGCGAGGTCGAGTTGCGTATCCTGCAGGTCTCCGATGGTTCGCAATTCGTGCGCGGCCAGCGTGCGCGCCGTGACCGGTCCCACGCCGTGAATCGCACCGACGCTCAGCGGCCGCAGAAAGGCAATTTTTTCGCTCTCGGGAATGAGGGTAAGGCCATCGGGCTTCTGAAAGTCGCTGCCAAGTTTCGCCAGGAATTTGTTGGAGCCGATGCCGATGCTGGCCGTGAGACGGCGCTCGCGGGCGATCTGCTCCTTCAGGCGCTGCGCGAAGGGCACCGCCGCCCGAAGCGCCTCGTCCGGTTCCGCGCTGGCGGCGCGCTCGCTCAGGTCGAGGTAGGCTTCATCAACGGAAACCCGTTCGATCGTCGCGCTGGTTTGCCTTAGGATTTCCATGATGGCGGTGGACTCCGCGCGATAGACCTCCATCCGGGGCCGCACGTAGATGCCATGCGGACAGAGCTTTCCCGCCGTCCGCGACGGCATGGCTGAGCGGACACCGAATTTCCGCGCTTCGTAACTGGCGGCGCAGACAACGCCCCGCCGGTCTGGCGGCGAACCGACGATGAGCGGCTGCCCGCGATACTCTGGCTGGTCCCGCTGTTCGATGGAGGCGAAGAACGCATCCATATCCACGTGAAAAATGAGGCGCGGCAAGGGAAAGAGGCGACCGTTGAGCGTCCACGCGCCGCGGCACGAAGGCCAGCAAAACTCTGTCGCTGGTTCCCGTGCCTTCAGCCCTGCTTTCGCGCAGCTTTGCGCAAGTGCTGGAGATGGCGGCGCGCTGCGAGGTGCTCCAGGTCGGCGGCATCACGCTGGCCTTGGACGGGAGCAAAGTGCTGGCCGCGGCGAGTAAGCACCCGGCGGTCAGCTACGCGCGGGCGGGCGTGCAAATGCAGCAACTCGACCTGGAGATCGCGCAGCTCCTGGCCAAGGCTGAGGCGGCCGATGCGACCCCGCTGGAGGATGGGCTCACCGTGTCGCAGGAGATCGAGCGGCGCCAGCAGCGCAAGGCCAAGCTGGCCCAAGCGCGCGCGGAAATGGAAGCGCCGGCGCGGGTGCGGGCCGCGGCCGAGCAACCGGAGCATGAGCGCAAAATGTCCGCGCCCGGAGCCGTACTTCAGGCAGGGAAGAAGCCGCGCGGGGCCGAGCCGAAACCGCCGAGCGCCGAGCCGAAGCCGAAGGATCAATACAACTTCACCGACCCGGAGAGCCGCATCATGAAAGCCGGGACGGGCGATCACTTCGAGCAGGCGGACAACGCGCAAGCCGCGGTCGAGGTCGAGAGCCGGTGATCGTCGGCCAGCACGTCTGCACCGCGCCCAACGACAAGGAGCAACTCGTGCCGACGATGGCCGCCGTCGTTGCGGCGGCCGGATCGGTGAAGCAAGTGCTCATCGACAGCGGCTTTGTCAACGAGGCGGCCGTGCGCGCCGTCGAGCAGGACGCCGCCGGCCAGCCGACCGGCGTGGAAATCCTGGCCGCGATCAGGCGCGAACACCATGGGCGCAGCGTGGCCGATCTCGAAAAGAAACAGGATCCGCCAGCGCCCGAGTCCAACGCCTCCTTCGAGGAAAAGATGATCCATCGCGTGGCGACCAAAGCCGGGCGGACGCGTTACAAGCTGCGGCAACAGACGGTGGAACCCGTCTTTGGCATCATCAAAGAAGCGATGGGCTTCCGCCGCTTCTCGCTGCGCGGCCTGGCCAAGGTGAGCCTGGAATGGACGCTGGTCACCCTGGCCTACAACATGCGCCGCCTCCACCGGCTCGGCGCCACCCTGGCGACGGCTTAAAGGGAAGGGATGCGGTCGAAGCGCGAAAAATCGCCCAAACGATCCCCTGGCACAGTAGCCAAAAGAAGCCCGCAGACACTCGACAGCTTTGAGGATGAAGAAAGACGGGGAAATTTGGCCTGGCCCACTAATCCGTGTTCGTCCCTTCGTTAAGCCCGACAGGCTGCTAGTCGAGAACGCGATCCAGGCGGCCACCGCAAAGCACAACCGGTTTCTCAAGGAGCTGGGCCAGCCGCTCCTACCCGGCCTGTGATGCAAGCCATGCTGCCGTCGTCGTACCTTGGACGGCGCTCCGTAATGAGACTTTTCGCGGGTCGCTCTCGGACGCGATTCGGAGCCTGGCACCTCCACCTCTTCGATCCCCTTCGCTGATCAGCTGACCGAGCGTGCTCATGGCGACGCCGAGCGGTGTAAGGATGGGCGCGCGTTGGCAGCTTGCCAGGGCGCCGGCGGCATAATCTGCTCGCCGCCGCGGGGGTGCTCTGGCCAGATTCATCGGCCATGACGATCCTCTTTGCCGCCAGTGAGATGGAGCCACTCGCCCGAACTGGCGGGCTGGGTGATGTCATCGAGGCGCTGCCTGCGGCGCTCGCGGCGCGCGGGCATGAAGTGAGCGTGGTGCTGCCATGTTACCGCTCAATCCATGAGCAGAAAGAGTTGGAGATTCGCTCTACGGGTGTCCGCATCCCGGTGCAAGTCGGCGGCAAACGGCTCGAGGCCGAAATCCTCGAATGCAGCGCGCCCAATGGGGTGCAGGTTTTTCTGGTCAAACAGGACGAGTATTTTGACCGGCCCGGCATCTACGGGACCGAAGGGCGGGGCTATGAGGACAACGCCGAGCGCTTCATCTTCTTCTCGCGCGCAGTCATGGAGCTGTCGCGGCGCATTCTGCCGCCGCCGGAAATACTCCACCTCCACGATTGGCAGACGGCGCTCCTGCCGGTGCTCGTTAAAGAGCGACGTCTGCCGATTAAGACCGTGCTGACGATTCACAACCTCGCCTACCAGGGCTCTTTCTGGGCATTCGACTTCGGCCTGACGAACCTTCCCGGGCACTACTTCAGCGCGCAAGGCGTCGAGTTCTACGGCAATCTTAACCTGCTGAAAGGGGGCATCGTCGCGGCCGATGCGGTGACGACCGTCAGCGAGCGCTACGCACGGGAAATTCAGACGCGCGAATTCGGTTTCGGCCTCGACGCGGTGATGCGCGAGCAGGCGCACAAGCTCACCGGCATCCTGAACGGCGCGGATGAGCGGACCTGGACGCCGGCGACTGACCGGCTGCTGCCCGCGCGCTTTTCCGCACGCGATCTTTCTGGGAAACGCGTCTGCCGCAACGCGCTGCTCGCCGAGATGCAACTCGCGCCGAACCCCGAGGGGCCGGTCTTCGGCATGGTCTCCCGCCTTGCCTCGCAAAAAGGGATCGACTTGCTGCTCCCGCTCCTTGACCGGCTGCTGGCCAACGATGTGCGCCTCGTCATCCTGGGTGAAGGCGACACGGCTTACGAACGCGAGTTGATCATCGCTTCCAAGCAGCACCCGGAGCACTTCGCCTACCGCGCCAAGCTCGACAACAAGCTCGCGCATCTGGTCACCGCGGGCGCCGACCTCTCGCTCATCCCCTCCTTCTACGAGCCGTGCGGGCTGACGGCCATGTACGGCCTGCGGTACGGCGCGGTGCCGATTGCGCGCGCGACGGGGGGCTTGCACGAAATTGTGCGCGACCATGACCTGACGACCGGCACGGGGAACGGATTCCTCTTCTTCGAGCCGACTGTCGAAGCTTTCTGGGACGCCATCATGCGCGCTCAGAAAACCTTTGCCGAGCCCGCCTGCTGGGGACCACTGCTCGCGCGTGGCATGGCGGCAGATTTCTCCTGGACCAAAGCCGTTGATCGTTACGAAGAAGTGTACGCGCGCCTTCTTGGACACGCGAAGTAACTCGGCGCCCAGCCGCCGCCGCTCCGGGTGGCGTGGCCTATTGACCAAGGTCGAGGGAAGCACCCCCGATTTGCCCTCCGAACGCGAACGGGGCATGGTAATCGCCGACAGCACCCCCTTCGTCGCGGCCCACCTGGAGGCCGTCTTGCGGCTGCTGATCCGGCAGGTCGAGCCGCCCATCAGCAAGCGGCTGGCCGTCCTGGGCGAGGTGCGCGTTTCCATCGTGGCTCACCGTGGCGGTGATCGTTCCAGGCTTGGCGGGGATCCGGTCGGCGGAGACAATGCTCTGCAAATTCTTGCCGTGGCGGATGGCGAAAATTAACTTCCCTTGCTTCAAGTATAGGGTGAAGCCCGCTTTCAAGCCGCCCTGCGCCACGAGGACGCCCTCTGCTGCGGGATTGGTGATTTCCACGCGCAACGCCAGCGATTGCCCGGCTATCTGGGGCGCATCATCCCCGCTCAAGCTGGCGCCGGCTTTCAAGTCGAAATGCATCTTCGCGTCGGACTTCCCTCCGCCGTACGCCGGCTTCCAGGGCCACGGGAGCACGCCGGCGTTCTTTCCCCAAGTCTCCCACTTCGCGATGAGTTCCTTCACCTTCTCAGGCTGCTGCGCCGCGATGTCGTGCATCTCCGTGCGATCCGCGGTGGTATCGTAGAGCTCCCAAGCGCCCCCGGGATTCTTCGCGACCAGCTTCCAGGTGCCATCGCGTATCGCGCGGTTGCCCTCGTGCTCGAAGAAAAGCGGGGCCGGGCGCGCGAGTGACTCACCGTGAAAGGCCGGTCGCAGGCTCACTCCCTGGAGCGGCGTGATCTTCTCTCCCTTCCGCTCGACCGGATACTGCGCCCCCGCGAGATCGACGCAGGTCGCCATAATGTCGATGACGTGCGCAGGTTGTTTTTCGAAGGTGTTCTGGCGCGCCGGATCGATGCCCGCAGGCCAGTGGGCGATGCACGGAGTCGAGATGCCGCCTTCGTGCTCGAAGTGTTTATAGAGCCGGAACGGAGTGTTACTCACGTTGGCCCAGGATTCGCCATAGCTCTGAAATGTATCAGGCGGTCCTGGCATTACGCCCGGTCCGCCGAGCACGGGAAAGCCGTCGCGCGTTTGCTTGGGCCGCATCTCGCGGCGGATGACGTCCGCAGCGATGATCGGCAAGGTTGGATAATCGAGGCGTGCGACTTTGCTGTTGCGATCGATTTCTTCTGCGCAGGCGCCATTGTCCTGGAGGAAAAGGAGGAGCGTATTGTCGAGTTGCCCGTTCGCTTTCAACGCGGCGACGAGACGCCCAATGTTCTGATCGAGGCAATCAATCTGCGCGGCGTACACTTCCATGCACCGCGTTTCCCACGCCTTATTGCCGACTTTCTCCCAGTCGCCTTTCGTCGGGCTGAGCGTCCAATTGGGCTCGATGACGCCGAGCTGCTTCGCCTTGGCGAAACGCGCCTGCCGGATCGCCTCAAAGCCGGCGTCGTACTTGCCGTGGTACTTCGCGATGTCAGCTTCTTTTGCGTGGAGCGGCCAATGCGCGGCCGTGAAGGCGACGTACATGAAAAACGGCTCGCTCGCGTGGTCGCGCGCGTGCTCGGTCGCAAAGCGGATCGCGTGATCGGCGATGGCATCCGTGTAGTAGTATTGGTCCGGGTGATACTCGGGATCGGCGAAGGCGGAGATGACCGTATTGTCGCGCGTGAGGGTGCTCGGGTCCCAATAGCTGCCAGCTCCGGCGGGCGTGCCGTAGAAGTGATCAAACCCGCGCTGCATCGGCCAATCGTGTTTGTCGCCGTCGGCGGAAACGTTGTGACAGACGTGCCACTTCCCGACTGCGTAGTTCCGATACCCGGCCGGCTTGAGCGCCTCGGCGATGGTTACGCATTTCCGGTTCAGCTCACCGCGAAACCCATCGAGCCCCTTGTCTTCGGTCATGTGCCCGATACCGGCTTGGTGCGAATAGAGGCCGGTGAGCAAGGCAGCGCGCGTGGGGCAGCAGCGGGCGGTATTGTAAAATTGCGTGAAGCGGACGCCGCTGGCCGCGAGATGGTCGAGGTTGGGTGTGGCGATTTCGCCGCCATAACAACCCAGGTCGGAGAAGCCCATATCATCACTGAGGATCACCACAATGTTGGGCCGGGCCGGCGCGGCTTGCAGCCCAGCGACACGGCTGAGGGCGAGCAATATCAAACAACCGACGAGACGCACCTGGGGGAAGCAAGTTGCCATGCACGCAGTCTGTCGCAAACGAGCGGGCGTGTCATGCCGCGCATTTTGAAAAAGAACCAAGCAGTCGGTGTCGCTCGATCGGAGTGCGCAAACTCGGAGGCTGTTTACACGTGTCGCCAGGCAACCCATCATCCCATCATGATGCGTCAATTTGTTGCTTGCTGGCGAGGGGCGGGGCGCTATCTTCGGGATGATCCCCATGCCTGAGAAAGCTCCGTCGTTTCACCCGCTGCAAGCGCTTTTGCAGGAGCGTATTGTCATCATCGATGGCGCGATGGGGACGACGATCCAGCAGTACAAGCTCAGCGAGGAGCAGTTTCGCGGAGAGCGGTTTCGCGATTGGAAGGGGAAGGATCTGCAAGGGGAACAACGAACTGCTGAACCTCACGCAGCCGCAGATCATCGAGGAAATTCACCGGCGCTATTTCGAGGCGGGCGCGGACATCGCGGAGACGAATACCTTCAACGGGCAGTTCATCTCGCTGAGCGATTACGGGATGGAGGGGCTCGCTTACGAACTGTCGCGCGCGGGAGCGGAATGCGCGCGCCGGGCGGCGGATGCGGTGATGGCGGCGCAGCCGGGGCGGCACTGTTTCGTGGCGGGCGCGATCGGGCCGACGACCAAAACCTCGTCCATCTCCACGGACGTGAACGATGCGTCGTCGCGCGGGACGACTTGGGACGAACTGGTGCGCGCGTATGGCGAGCAGGTGCGCGCGCTGCTGGATGGCGGCGTGGACATCCTGCTGGTCGAGACGATCTTCGATACGCTCAATGCCAAGGCGGCCTTTTTCGCGATCGAGCGAGATCTTCGAGGAGCGCGGGCTGACGGCGCTGCCGTTACGGCCAGCGCGCCGGAGCCCGGGCAAGCGCGTCGTGCCCGCTGATGGCCTCGGTGACGTTCATTCAAAAGGGCGGCACGCGCGGCGTGACGGGCCAGACGGTCGAGGCGTTTTGGAATTCCATCTCGCACGTGCCGCTGCTGAGCGTGGGGATGAATTGCGCGCTCGGGCCGGAGGAAATGCGGCCGCTGATCGAGGAGCTCTGCCAGACTCGCGCCGATTTACGTGAGCGTCTATCCGAATGCCGGGCCTGCCGAATCCGCTGCTGCCGACGGGCTTTCCCGAGACGCCGGAATCGCTGGCGCCGCAACTCGCGGAGTGGGGCGAGCGCAGGCATTTTCAATATCGTCGGCGGTTGCTGCGGGACGACGCCGCCGCACATCGCGAAAGATCGCGCGAAGCGGTGCGCGGGCATCGCGCCGCGCGTCGTGCCGACGGTCGAGCCGTACCTGCGCTGAGCGGCAATCGATGCGCTGACGCTCACGCCCGAGACAAACTTCGTGAACATCGGCGAGCGCGCCAACGTGACCGGCTCGCCGAAATTCGCGAAGCTGATCCTCGCGGGCAACTACGAGGAGGCGGTGAGCGTGGCGCGGCACCAGGCCGAAAACGGCGCGCAGATCATCGACGTCAACATGGACGAGGGGATGCTCGACGGCGCGGCGGCGATGACGAAGTTTCTCAATTACATCATGACGGAGCCGGAGATCGCGCGGGTGCCGGTGATGGTCGATAGCTCGAAGTGGAGCGTGATCGAGGCCGGGCTGAAGTGCATCCAGGGCAAAGGGATCGTGAATTCCATCTCGCTGAAGGAGGGCGAGGAGAAGTTTCTCGAGCAGGCGCGGCTGGTGCGGCGCTACGGCGCGGCGGTGGTGGTCATGGCCTTCGACGAGCAGGGGCAGGCGGACTCCTTCGAGCGCAAGATCGAGATTTGCGAGCGCTCGTACCGGTCTGCTCGTCGATCAAGTCGGCTTTCCGCCACAGGACATCATTTTCGACCCGAACATCCTCACCGTCGCGACCGGCATCGAGGAGCACAATAACTACGCGCTCAATTTCATCGAAGCGACGCGCTGGATCAAAGCGAACCTGCCGCACGCGAAAGTGAGCGGCGGCGTGTCGCAACATCTCGTTTTCAGCTTTCGCGGCAACAACGTGGTGCGCGAGGCGATGCACTCGGCGTTTCTGTACCACGCCATTCGCGCGGGGCTCGACATGGGGATCGTCAATGCGGGGATGCTCGAAGTGTACGAGGAGATTCCCAAGGAACTGCTCGAACTGGTGGAAGACGTGCTGCTCAATCGCCGCCCCGACGCCACGGAGCGGCTGGTCAATTTCGCCGAAACGGTGAAAAAGAAGGACAAAGGCGAGGCCGCGGTGGAGAGACGCCGGCGAATGGCGGAGCGGCACGGTCGAGGAACGGCTTTCGCACGCGCTGGTCAAGGGGATCGTCGAGTTCATCGACGCCGACACGGAAGAGGCGCGGCTGAAGTATGACCGCCGCTGACGGTCATCGAAGGGCCGCTCATGGACGGCATGAACGTCGTCGGCGATCTTTTTGGCTCGGGTAAAATGTTTCTGCCGCAAGTGGTGAAATCCGCGCGCGTCATGAAGAAGGCGGTCGCCTGGCTCATGCCGTACATGGAGGCGGAAAAGGCCGAGGCGCTCGCCGCCGGGCGCGAAGTGCGCACGCAGGGCAAGGTGCTCATGGCGACCGTCAAAGGCGATGTGCACGACATCGGCAAGAACATCGTCGGCGTGGTGCTCGGCTGTAACAACTACGAGGTGATCGACCTCGGCGTGATGGTCCCGGCAGAGAAGATTCTGGAGACGGCGAGCGACCGAGAAGGTGGATGTCATCGGCCTGAGCGGACTGATCACGCCCTCGCTCGACGAGATGGCGCATGTCGCGCGCGAGATGGAGCGGCGCGGGATGACGCAGCCGCTGCTCATCGGCGGCGCGACCACGAGCAAGGCGCACACCGCGGTGAAGATTGCGCCCGGCCGTACTGGCGAAGTCATCCACGTGCTGGACGCTTCGCCGCGCCGTGCCGGTGGTCAGCAGCCTTGTGAACCCGGAGCAGCGCGGCGCGCCTTCGCGGCGAAGAATCGCGCCGAACAGGAGAAGCTGCGCGAGGCGCACGCCGGCGCCGAAAGCGGAACTCGTCTCGCTGGCACAGGCGCGCGCGAGGCGCACGCCGATCGAGTGGAAGGCGGAGGAGATCGCGCAGCCGGAGTTTACGGGCGTGCGGCGCGTCTCGCAGCGATCCGAAGCTCGGCGAAGAGGCCATCACCCTCGAGGAAATTGCGGGCTTCATCGATTGGTCGCCTTTCTTTCACACTTGGGAATTGCGAGGACGCTATCCGTCGATCCTGGAGCACGAAAAATATGGCGAACAGGCGCGCAAGCTTTTCGCCGATGCGCAGAAATTGCTGGCGGAAATCCTGCGAGAACGTCTGCTCACTGCGCGCGGGGTTTACGGCCTCTTTCCCGGCGAACGCGTCGGGCGATGACGTGGAGCTTTTCGCCGACGAAGAACGGCGCGAGGAGCGGATGACGTTCCACTTTCTCCGCCAGCAGATGCGGAAGGAAGAAGGGGAGCCGAACCGCTCACTGGCTGACTTCATCGCGCCGCGCGAGACTGGGCTGCGCGGATTACTTCGGCGCGTTTGCGGTTACATCAGGCCATGGCTTGAAGGCGATGGTGGAGCAGTTACAGCGCCGATCACGACGACTACAACGCGATCATGGCCGAGGCGCTGGCCGATCGGCTGGCGGAAGCCTTCGCCGAGTGCCTGCACAAGCGCGTGCGCGATGCCTTCGGCTTACGGCCAGACGGAAGGGCTCACCAGCGAGCAGATCATCGAAGAGCAATATCGCGGCATTCGGCCCGCGCCCGGCTATCCGGCGTGCCCCGACCACACCGAGAAGCAACTCCTCTGGGAGTTACTCGACGTGGAAAAGAGCGCTGGCATGTTGCTCACCGAAAGCTGCGCCATGTGGCCCGGCTCGAGCGTGAGCGGCTTCTATTTTGCGCATCCCCAGGCGCGGTATTTTGGCCTCGGCAAAATCGACCGCGACCAAGTCGCCGACTATCAGCAGCGCAAAGGCATGCCGCTGGAAGAGATCGAGCGCTGGCTGGGACCGTCGCTCAATTATGATCCTGCGCCCGGCCGCTAGTAGCCGATAGGAGCGGTCACCGCGCAGAGGCTCCGTCCTGGCCGCCACGCAGCCGCCTACGCCGGCAGCGTCTCGCCCGTGTCCCGGCCCGGGAAGCGCAGGCCGGGGATCCACTGCGCCAGCGAGCAGAGCGCCACATAGGCAAAGCCGGCTTGGAAGAGTACCAGGAAAGGGACCGACATCCATTGGCCGTGCCAGGCGGCCATGAGGACGAAATAGCTGAAGTAAAGCGCGAAGCCGAGTTCGACAAACGGCAACACCGTCTTGAGCGGCGCGTATTGCGACCTTTTCCACGACTGCGTCTTGCGCTCAATCCCGTATTTCGGCGTGCGCGTGAATTCCGATTGATGCCCAAGGAGCGCCTCGATGACCGCCCGCGCATTGTTCACGGCGAGTCCGATGCCGAGCGCGATGAGCGCCGGCAGGAGGAGAATCTCCTTGAACCAGCTCTTGGGATAGAGCGCGCGCTGGCAGCATATGTAGAATACACCGGCAGGCGCTGACGCGGAGAAGAAGATGGCCACGTCGATGAGCAGCGACTTCCAGGTGCTGTGATGCGCCCCGCCGCTCATGGCCGGATTGATTAAGATGCAGAGGAAGAAGAGGAGCAGGTATGCAAAATTCGAGGTGAGGTGCGCCGTCGATTCCAGCTTCACCAGAAGAGGGAGCTTGGCGCGCCAGACGGTGGGCAGCAGCTTCGTGCAGGTCTGGATGGAGCCTTTGGTCCAGCGATGCTGCTGCGACTTGAAGCCGTTCATATCGACCGGCAACTCGGCGGGGGTAACGAGATCCGCGAGGAAGATGAAGCGCCAGCCATTGAGTTGCGCCCGGTAGGAGAGGTCGAGGTCCTCCGTGAGCGTATCGTGCTGCCAGCCGCCGGCGTCCGCGATGCAAGAGCGCCGCCAGAGGCCAGCGGTGCCGTTGAAGTTGAAGAAACGTCCGCTGCGGGAGCGCGCCGTCTGCTCGAGCAGCAGGTGCCCGTCGAGAAACATCGCCTGCACACGAGTGAGCAGGGAGTAGGTGCGGTTCAAGTGGCCCCAGCGCGTCTGAATCATGCCGATTTCCGGATCGGTGAAGAAATGGACCGTCTTCAGCAGCATGTCAGGCGCTGGCACGAAGTCCGCATCGAGGATCAGCACGTACTCGCCCTTGCAGCTTTGCAGGCCATTTTCCAAAGCGCCCGCTTTGAAGCCGGTGCGATCCGTGCGGTGGAGATGCTCCACGTCGAGGCCCGCGGCCCGCAGCTCGGCGACGCGCGCCGCCGCGATGGCGACCGTTTCGTCCGTCGAGTCATCGAGCACCTGCACCTGGAGCAGTTCGCGCGGGTATTCGAGCGCGGCGACGGCCTTGAGCAGCCGCTCGACCACGTACATTTCGTTGAAGATCGGGAGCTGCACCGTCACGCGCGGCAAGTCCTCAAAAGTGCGCAGCGGTTGCGGCATCTGTTTCCGGTACCGGAGGTATAGATACACGATGGCATAACGATGCAGGCCGTAGAGCGAAAGCCCGGCGAGGACGACAAAGTAACTGACGGTCCAAATGATGTTTCCCAAACTTCCTTGCATACAAAAACGGAGGCCGGGGTCCCGGCAAAATTAAGCGCGGAAGTTTGCAGGACCGGCAGGTGGTGTCAATCGGTAAAAAGTGGAAGGTTGCGCCCTGAGGAGAGCCTCAGATTAGGCACCAAGAGCGAGCTGGGCGCACAGTTTAAGGCAGTTGAGTGCCAAAGCTTAGAGGGAACCGACTTTGCCCCTCAAAATGGCTGGCCAGCGCGAATCCTTCTGACAGCCGGAGCCTCGCCACTGAAAGCTCGCCCCTTTGTCCGTGCAAAACCTGCCGCATTCATGACAGAGTCCGCCATGCCTTCGTTCGCCCGCCGCTGCCACCTGCTGGTGGCGGTGCTGGCCTTGGCGAGCCGTGGGTTGGCGCAAGAGGCGAAACCGCCGCTGGTCAACCAGTTTACCGCCCCTTCCATTGAAGGCCTCTTGCAGCGCGCGGTGGAACTTCAGCCGATCGTGCTGGAAAAGGTCTGGCGCGAGCCCCCCGCGCACGCGCCCCAGGAGCGCCCCCGCCTCGCTCTCCTGGCCGGCAGCACGATGGCGGATGCCTTCCTGGTGGTCGCCTGCGAGAAGCGGGCGCGCGTCGATGCGGTTGGCCGGGCTCTGCTCCGGTGCGCCAAGGCGCTCGGTTTTGGTGATCGCATCTCGGCTCGGAGCCGGCACATTCTGGAAGCTGCGGACAAGGATCGCTGGGTGGAAGTGCGGCACGAACTGGTGAAGACGCAGAACGAAGCCGATGACGCCCTGCGCGCCTTGCACGACGACGATCTGGTGCAACTGCTCGCCCTCGGTGGCTGGCTGCGCGGGCTCGAAATCACGAGCGGCTGCGTGGCGGACCGATACACGCCGGAGCGCGCCCGGCTGCTCGACCGCCCGGAACTCGCCATCTACTTTCTGGCCAAGCTCGACGCTTTGACCCCGCGGCTGCGCGCCACACCGCTTCTGCAAAAACTCACGCATCTGCTCCGGGGCATCCGCAGCCTCATCGAGCATGGTGAAGACCGCCCGCTTTCCGAGCGCGAGGTGCAGCGACTCCTCGTTCTTGCCAAGGCTGCCAATGACACCATCGCCCTCGACGAGTAAACCGCGGGCGCGCCGCCCGCCGCCGCTCCCATCGGAGGTGGCCCGTTTCCGCGCACTGGGCGACCGATACCTGGAAGAGTTTTTTGCCCTCTTTCCGCAGGAGGGCAGCGCCATGGGGCTGCACGAGTTCGATAGTGCGCTTGGGGAAAACGATGCGGCGACGCACCTCAAATACGAGCGCCTCTGCCGGGAAATCGCGCGCGAGGTGGAAGGCCTGGCCGACAGCGCCTTTTCGGGTGACGACTGGCTCGACCGGCGCGGCTTGCTGGCGCTGCTGCGAACGCAACTCTTCCACTTTCGTCGAGACGATTGGCGCACGAATCCGCAGGGGCACGGCAACGCGGCCGTCGATTGCATTTTCAATTTGCTGGTGAAGAACGCGGAGCGCCTCCCCGGCATCATCCCAGCCTTGCACAGCCGGCTCGAGGCGCTGCCGCGCTTTCTTGCGCAAGGCGCCGCTTGCCTGCGGCAGCCGGTGCCGCTTTGGACCAAACTGGCGGTCCAGAGCTGCCAGGGCGCGGAGACTTTTCTGGCCGAAGCGGCCGCCGCCGTGGCTCTCGTTTCGCCTGATCCGGGGAAGACAACCGCGCTCTTCGCCTCCGCTGGCGCCGCCTTTCGCAAGTATGCCCACGCCGTCGCCGCGAAGGAGCCGGGCCCGGAAAACGGCTACGCCATCGGCGAAGAAGGGTTCGAGTTTCTGACTCGCGAGCGGACCGGCCTGCCGTACACCTGCCGGGAGACGACCGCCCTCGGCGAGCGGCTCGTCGCGCAACTCGAGGAGCAACTCGCCCAGGAAGTTCGCAAGTTTGGCCGGAAAGGCGCGGCCGCCGTGCTTGAAGCCGCTGCCGCCGCATGGCAGCCCTCCGCCGGGACGCTTCTCGAGGAATACCAGCGGGTCACCGGCGAGGTCCGCGCCGACTTTGCGCGCGCCAATCTGATGACCTTCCCTGAGGGCGAGCGGTGCCACGTGATGCTCGTGCCGCCCTTCCTGCGGCACCAGTTTCCCACTGCGGCCTACAGCCAGCCCGGCCAGTTTGACTCCGACCAGACCGGCATCTTTTGGGTCAACGACCTCTCGCTCTACCAAAAGAAAGCGGCGCAAAAGGCGGCGGAGATGCGCCAGCACTTCGGCCTTGAGTTCACTTGCGCCCACGAGGCATACCCCGGCCATCACCTCCAGTTCTGTCTTCAGAATCGGCATCCGAGCAAACTGCGCCGCCTCTTCCATCACGCCATCTTCTATGAAGGGTGGACTTTGTGGTGCGAGAAGATGTGCGTCGAGCAGGGCGTGATCGAGATGCCCGAGGCGCGGCTTCTGCAATTGCGCGATGCCCTTTGGCGCGCCCACCGCATCGTGATCGATGCTGGCTTGCACGACGGCGCGCTCTCTTTCTCCGCGGCCTGCCGCCGCCTCGAGCGCGGCGTTGGCTTCACCCCCGCCCGTGCGCGCGGCGACGTGAATTGGTACACCAGCAGCCCGACGGTGCCGATGAGCTACTTGCTGGGCTGGCTGGAGGTCGAGCGCCTGCACGCGAGAATGGTCAAGCGCGACGGCTGGGACCTCCGCCGTTTCAACGATTGGCTGCTCAGCTTCGGCGCCATCCCCCAGCGCTGGATCTGGGAAGGGGAGCTGCGCAACGACTCGTAAAAATGCGGCAGGCGCCCCCGTTCGGGCGCGCACGGTTCGTTTGCGGTTTGCAGTTTTCCGGCGCGCGGGGCAAAGCTCGCGGGTGGAAACCATCCCCGCGCTCCTCGAAGGTCGTCTGCACGCCGCGCTCCGCCGCCTCGGCGTGGCCGAGGCCCCTTGGCCCAGCGTCGAGCCCGTAGCCGACGCCCGTTTTGGCGACTATCAGACGAATGCCGCCATGGTGCTTGCCAAACTGCGGCGCACCAATCCGCGCCAGCTCGCGCAGCAGATCAAGGACGAGATCGATGTGGCGGAGTTTTGCGCCTCGTTGGAAATCGCGGGCGCGGGTTTTCTCAACTTCCGCCTCGATCCCCGCTGGCTCGGCGAGCGATTTGCGCAGCTCACGCGCGACGCCCGGCTCGGCGTCCCCGCACCCGATCGGCCGAAGAAGATCGTTTTCGATTTCTCCTCACCGAACGTCGCCAAGCCGATGCACGTCGGCCACATCCGCTCGACCTTTTTGGGCGACGCCCTGGCGCGCATTGCGTCGTTTGTCGGCCATGACGTGGTCCGAGACAATCACATTGGCGACTGGGGAACGCAGTTCGGGATGTTGCTCGTCGGCTGGAAAACCGAACTCGACCACCAGGCGCTCGCCTCCGATCCGCTCAGCGAAATGGAGCGGCTTTACAAGGGCATCTCCGCGCGTTGCCAAACCGAGCCGGCCACCCTCGACCGAGCACGACAGGAGCTGGTCCGTTTGCAGAGCGGCGACCCCGAAAACCTGGCGATCTGGCGCGAAATGATCCGCCTTTCGCAACAGCAATTCGATGAGGTGTACGCCCGTCTCGGCGTCCGCTTTGATGTTGCGCTGGGTGAGAGTTTCTACAACGACCGGCTCGCCGCCGTCGTCAGCGAGCTGCGGCTCAAGGGCGTGGCGCGCGCGAGCGAAGGCGCGGTCTGCGTTTTTTCAGACGGCTTCGGCCCGCCCGAACACGACCCTTTTCTCATCAAGGATCAGGACGGCTGGCGCGACAACCCCGCGCTGGTGCTCAAGAGCGATGGCGCCGCCAATTACACCACGACCGACTTGGCGACGCTCCAGTACCGTCGCGAGACGTGGCAACCGCATGAAGTCGTCTATATCACCGACGGCCGGCAGCAGTTGCACTTCCGCCAGCTCTTCGCGATCTTCCGGCGCTGGCAGCCGGAAACCGCCGCGCAGATGCGGCTCGCACACGTCTGGTTCGGCGCGATTTTGGGTGAGGATAATCGGCCCTTTCGCACGCGCGGCGGCGATACCGTCCGCCTGGCGGACTTGCTGGATGAAGCAGTCGAGCGCGCCGCGAAGATCGTGGACGGAAAAAATCCCGAACTGCCGGAAGAAGAACGCCGCGCCATTGCCCGCATGATCGGCCTCGGTGCGGTCAAGTACGCCGACCTGTCGCCGAATCGCCAGAGCGATTACGTCTTCTCATGGGAGCGGATGCTCTCCTTCCACGGCAACACGGCGCCCTACCTGCAAAACGCCTACGTCCGTATCCGCGCCATCTTTCGCAAGGCGGACGCCGAAGGGATCGCGCAGACGGCTGATCAGCGGCTCAGCTTTACCGAGCCGGCGGAACTGGCGCTGGCGAAAAAGCTGCTGCAATTTGGCGAGACGGTGCCGCAGGTGCTCGATGACCATCGGCCCAATCTGCTGGCGAACTATCTCTTCGACCTGGCGAATCAATTCCACTCCTTCTACGAAAGCTGCCCCGTCTTGCGCGCAGAGGAGCAGGTGCGCGGCCTCCGCATGATGCTTTGCGAGACGACCAGCCAGATCTTGCGGCAAGGCCTTGGCCTGCTCGGCATCGAGGTGCCCGAGAAAATGTGAGCAAAGAGCCAATGCCATGGCCCGCGCTGGGTAGAGTATTTAGAGCCTTGCCCCCCGCTGGTTTCACCGCGAGTTTCCTCCCCCTGGTCATGCACCGCCTCACTCCCTTTCTCTCCACGGGCGCTCTGGTTTTGCTTGGGGGGACGGCCTGCCAACGGCGGGAGGTGACTGTCTATTCCGCGCCCAAAGAGCCAACGTCCGAAGTCGCGCCGCCGATGGTCGAGGCCGAGCGCAACACGGACGGGGCGTCGCTTGACGCGAAGGCTCCTTCCCCCTCCGAGCGCGCGCCGCTGCCGCGCATGGCCTGGACACTCCCCGCCGGGTGGTCGCAGACAGAGGCTGGCAAGATGAGCGCCGCTTCTTTCGTAGCCGCCGGGAAGAGCGGCCAGGCCACCGTCGCGATCACGCCGCTGCCTGATCTTGCCGGGCGTGAGGCGATGATCGTGAACATGTGGCGTGCGCAAGCCGGTGCGGCTGAACTCGATCCCGCGCAAGCCGAGGCCGCGCTCGTTCCGGTCGAAGCCGCAGGGAAGGAAGGCAAGCTCTTCGAGGTCAATGGAACTCGCGACGGCAAAGCGACGCGCATCGTCACCGCCATGCTCAATCGCCCGGATGGCACCTGGTTCTTCAAGCTGCAAGGCGACGACGGGGCGGTGGCCGAGCAAAAGCCGGCCTTCCTTGAATTTCTGAAAAGCGTCCGCTTTGAGGACCAGCCCGCCACGGTGGCAGCGGCGTCTCCCGTTGCCCCCCCGCCCGTTCCGTCCCTTCCGCTCACGCCGCCGGCGCTCACCCCGCCTGCCGATTGGCGACCGCTCCCCACTGGTCAAATGCAGGTTGCCAAGTACGCCGTGCCCGATGCTGGCTCCGCCAAAGCCGAGGTTGCGGTCAGCATGTTCAACAGCGACACCGGCGGCGCGACCGCGAATATCATCCGCTGGCGGCGGCAGCTTGGTTTGCCGGAAATACCGGAGCCGGAAGTCGCCGGGCTGGCCCAGCCACTCGACAGCGCCCTGCCGGGTGCCCTTGTGGCCGATTTGCAGAACGAGCAGCGGCGCATGGTCGGCGCCATCGTGCCGCGCGCGGGCGCCTGGTGGTTTTACAAGCTCTCGGGCGATGCCGCCGCCGTCGCCGCCGCGCGCGACTCCTTCCTCCTTTTCGCCAGGCAGCCGCCGCAAACATGATGCGTTCCGTCACCAAGTTTTTTGCCTCGCTGCGACTGACGGTGGTCTGCCTGGCCATTGGGCTGGTGCTGGTCTTCCTGGGAACGCTGGCTCAGGTCGATGAAGGGCTCTGGAATGCGCAGACCCGCTGGTTCCGATCATTTTTCATCTGGGTCGGTCCCGCTGGAGCGCACTGGAAGGTGCCGGTCTTCCCAGGCGGCTACCTGCTCGGCATCGTGCTGCTGCTGAATCTAGTGACGGCGCACGTGAAGCGCTTTCAATGGTCCTGGCGCAAACTCGGCATTCACCTGACTCATGGCGGCATCGTGCTGCTCCTGCTCGGCCAGTTGCTGACGGACAAACTCTCGCGCGAAAGCCTCCTCTCGCTGCGCGAAGGCGAAACGCGCGCCTACTCGCAATCCCGCACCGCGACGGAACTCGTCTTCGCCAGCGACTCGGATGGGGCGCGAGAAAAGGTCGTCTCCATTCCGGGCGAACGCCTCGTGACCAAAGCCGAGATTTCGCATCCTGAAGTGCCATTCGTCGTGCGTGTGCTCAAGACCGAGCCCAACAGCGAAATCTTCGCGCGCAGTGTCATCAACGAAGCGTACGGTACGCTGACCACGGCTTTGGCCACGATGGAAGCCGAGTACGCGTCGCCGGAGGGACTTGCCGCCCAGGCCGAGCGCGCGCTCGAAAGTGAAGGTCGCTTGAAAGTCTGGCGCGAGGCGCTGGCCAGCGTCGGTGAGGATGGCAAAGGAGATCTCATCGCAGCCGCCAAACGCGTTGCGGCGCAGCCGGCTCGCGCCTCCAGTTTGCTCGCTGAACTGAAAAAGCGCTTTCGCGAAACGATGCTAACGCGCTTCGCCCGCTCCTCTGAAATGGGGATGCGCATGGACGAAAAAATGCTGGCGCAAGGCCGCCTCGCCGCGCGGCTTTTGCAAGGCCAGCCGATCACGCCGGACACTTTTCAGCCGGTCGCGACGCGAGGAGTGGGACTCTCAGCCGTTGTGCTCGATCTGCCGGAGAACAAAGAGATGGACAAAGGCAACGTCCCGTACGCGGTCGTGGAGTTGCTGGCCCGAGGGCAGAGCCTCGGCACCTGGCTGCTCTCGCCAACTTTGCGCCCCGAGGAAATCACCGCGGATAGCCGGGCTTTTCGCGTGGCGTACCGCTTCGAGCGCTACTATCAGCCATTTTCGCTCACGCTGGTCAAGACGACGCACGATGTCTATCCCGGCACCGTCACTTCCGAAAATCCCGAGGGTATCCCAAAAAATTTCCAGAGCCGCGTCCGGCTGGTCAATGCCGGCACGCACGAGAGCCGTGAAGTCGATATCTTCATGAACAACCCGCTACGCTACGACGGGCTGACGTTCTATCAATATCAGATGGGCGCGGATGAAGCGGCCAACGGTGCGGCGCTCGGCACGAGCACCTTTCAAGTGGTGAAAAACCCCGGCTGGCTGACGCCCTACTTTGGCTGCCTGATCGTCGGTCTTGGCATGTTGTATCAATTTCTCTTCCACCTCATCGGCTTCGTCGGGAAGAGGCGCAACCCGGCCCGCGGCCCTGAATCGCAGCCGGCTAAAAAGCGCCGAAACGAACCTGCCCCGCAACCCGTATGAGCGCGAAGGCTCTCGTACTTCGACGCCGTCGTTAGAAGTCGGCCTGCCAGCCCTATGAAAAAGTGGATTCCTCTTCTGCTGACTGCACCGTTCGTCGTTTGGGCCTTGGTCGCCCTGCTGCCCCCGCACGATCAGAGCGAGGGCTTCGCATTCCATGAATTCGGCCGGCTGCCCGTGCTGACAACGGGGCGCATTCAGCCGCTCGATTCGCTCGCTCGCAATTCGCTGCTGCAGTTGCACGAAAAGCAGACCGTCAACACCGCGCCGTGGGAAACGAGTGCTCCCAAGCTGACCGCGATCCAGTGGTTGCTCGAGATGTTCGCCAATCCTGAGCTGGCCGACGCGCGGCCAGTTTTTCGCATCGATCATCCACAGCTCAAGAGCCTGCTCGATCTGCCAGCTGAGGCCGATCGCGCGAAGCATTCTGACGGTAAAAATTACTCGTGGCAGCAGATCCGCAACAAGCTGGAGCAGTTGCAGGAGGAAGCCCAGCGGGTTGGGGCCGTCGAATCGTCGAAGCGGACCACCTTCGACCAGGCAGTCACAAAGGTATGGAATGGCGTCGGCATCTATCTGCGGCTGCAAAACACCCTTCAGCCGCAGAACGCCAAGGCCTGGGGCGCGGAACTCGACCACTACATCAAGACCGTTCCGGAGGGCGTCGCCGCCGCGCGCGCGCAGAAGGCTGGCCAGCCCTTCGACCAGACGGTGCTCAATACCCTGCTCCAGGATCTGGAGCGCTTCGAGACGATGCAGAAGATGGAGCCGCCGATGCTGGTCCCACCGCTTCATCCCGAGGTGGCCAATGCCAGTTGGGTTCGGACCGGTGAAGTGCTCATGGACGTGGCGCGCGGCGAGCCCGAGCCGTACGCGCTCAACGCGTATGCCCGCATGGCCGACGCGTTCAAAAACAACCGCGTAGCCGATTTCAATCAAGCCGTCGCAGATTACCGCACTTCGCTCCTGCCGGCGTATCAGACCGAGCTGACCAAATGCGCGCGCGAGCAATACTTCAACGATTTCTCACCTTTCCTGCTCGCACTCTATTTCTACGGCTTCGCGGGACTGTGCGTGCTAGTCTATTGGTTCGAACCGGTGCGCCTGGAGCCGGTGCGCCGCGGCGCTTTCGGGATTGTCCTCACGGCCCTCGCCGTGCATGCGACTGGCCTCCTGTTCCGCATGTGCCTCGAGGGGCGTCCGCCGGTCACGAACCTCTATTCGTCCGCCATCTTCATTGGGGTTGGCGCCTGCATCCTCGGGGTGGTGCTGGAGCTTTTCTGGCGCAATGCCATCGGCCTCATGGTGGCCAGCATCATCGGCTTTTTGACTCTGATCATCGCCCATCACCTCGCCCTTTCCGGCGACACGATGGAGATGATGCGCGCTGTTCTCGATTCCAATTTCTGGCTCGGCACCCACGTGGTGGTCGTCACGCTCGGTTACGCCTCGACCTTTGTCGCGGGAATCCTCGCGGTGCTCTACATCATCATGGGCGTGTTCACCCCAGCCCTGACCAAGGAGCTGAGCAAATCATTCGCCAAGATGGTGTACGGCATCATCTGCTTCGCGACGCTCTTCTCCTTTGTTGGCACGGTGCTCGGCGGCATCTGGGCGGATCAATCGTGGGGCCGTTTTTGGGGCTGGGACCCAAAGGAAAATGGCGCGCTCATCATTGTGCTCTGGAATGCGCTGGTGCTCCATGCGCGTTGGGGCGGGTTGGTCCGGGAACGCGGCCTGATGGTGCTGGTGATCGGCGGCAATATCGTCACCGCCTGGTCGTGGTTCGGCGTCAATATGCTTGGCATCGGCCTCCATTCCTACGGCTTCACCAGCGCCGCTTTCATGTGGCTGATTTTCTTCGCCTCGCTGCAGGCCCTCTTCATCGGCCTGGGCCTGCTGCCACGCGCGTGGTGGCGCAGCGGAGGAGGCGGCCCGTCCCCCGTGGCCGAAGGGTGATCGTCTTTGGACCCGCTTGACCTCGCCGCCCATTCGTCGCTACCAAACCGCCACCCCTATGAAAAAGCTTCTCCCCTGCCTGCTGCTTACCCTCGCCTTGACCGCGCTGGTCCTGGCCGCCGAAGATTCGGTCATTAAGGACGCGATGAAGTTCGCGCACAAGGCGCCCAAGGGCGAAAAGAAGCTCTCCGAAAAGATCGCCGACGGCACCGCCAATCCCGACGATGTGAAAAAGGCGCTGGAGCTTTACCGGCGCATGGCTGATGCCAAACCGCCGAAAGGCGATCAGGCCGCCTACAAAATGAAGGTGGCGAAGCTCGTCGCAGCCACTGAAGAAATCGTGAACAACAAAGCCGAAGGGGTGGCGCACTACAAAGAAGCGGTCAATTGCAAAGCGTGCCACAGCGAGCACAAGGGCGACTGAGCATTAATGGCGCGGCTGATCTGACCCAAGCGCCTCTTACGTCCATCACCGCTCCAGTCGCGCGACCACTTCGAAGTAGGCCGCGTGGAGCGCAGCGAGAGGTGCGTGTAATTGGGCGAGTTCTTCGGCTGGCCCGTGGAATTCCAAGCGGCTCAAATCGGCCAGCGTGAGCATTTCCTGCAAAAGAGCATCCACATTGGCGAGATGCTTCAACACGGCGTCGGCATTCACGTACGCTTCGCGACAGAAAATCTCATCACCCTTCGCGGTGAATTCGTAGTGCAGCACACCCGCTTCCCCACTTGTGGCTGCAACGAAGCGAGGCAGAAGCGCGCGGGCGGCCTCGAGCTGGCCGGCGCGAACCTTGAAATAGGGATGAATGCTGACGGTCGAAGCAGGCATGGCACTGAGGTTGGCGCGCCTCGACTCCAGTTGTCGAGCGCGGCGCGGCTGTAACAAAAGCCGCAGCACTGGTAAGTTCGCTTTGCCCTATGCCCGATGCTCCACCGTCCCCGCTTTTCCTGACCACGCGCTGGTCGGTCGTGCTGGGCGCCCGGCGCGAGACTTCGACCGTGGCTGAGGCGGCGCTCGAGACTCTCTGCCGACACTATTGGTATCCGCTGTATGCTTTCGTGCGGCGGAGCGGGCACGCTCCGCATGATGCGCAGGATCTCACGCAAGAGTTCTTTGCACGCCTCCTGGCCAAGGAATGGCTGCGCAGCGCTGACCCGGAGCGGGGGCGGTTTCGCACCTTTCTGCTGGTGGCGATGAAGCGCTTTTTGGCGAAGGAATGGCGTCGGAAGCAGACCACCAAGCGCGGCGGTCGCCTTCTCTTTGTGCCGCTGGAAAGCGCCGAGGCGGAACTGCGTTACGGGCACGAGCCGCCGCTCGAGGCGGAGGAAGTCTTCGAGCGGCGCTGGGCGATGACACTGCTGGAGCAGACGCTGGAGCGGCTGGGCGGAGAATTCGGGGCGGCGCGCAAACGACGCGAATTCGAGCTGCTCCAGCCGTGGCTCGTCAGCGCGCGCGGCGCCATCCCATACGGTTCTCTGGCGGCGCAACTCGGAGCAAGCGAAGGCGCGGCGCGCGTCGCAGTGCATCGATTCCGCAAACGTTTTCGCGATCTGTTTCGCGACGCCGTAACTGAGACCGTGGCCGAATCGTCGAGCGTGGATGAGGAGATGCGTCATCTCGCCGCTGTGCTCGCCCGCGATGTGTAACAAAGCTCCCGCGTTGTGAAATCTCTCCTTTGATGAAGGCTCCCTCTCCCTCTCCTTGCCCACAGTGCGGCGCGGCTCTCCCGGACGATGCTCCTGGTGGGCTTTGTCCGCGCTGCCTCGTGAACCTGAACTTTGGGACACAGACGGTGCTTGCCAGCGAGCCGGACGACTCGGTGCGCGCAGCGCTCTCGCCGGAGGAAATCGCGCCGCACTTTCCGCAGCTCGAAATCCTCGCGTGCCTTGGGCGCGGCGGCATGGGCGTGGTCTATCGGGCGCGGCAAAGGGCGCTGGGGCGCGACGTGGCGCTGAAACTCCTCGCGCCGGAGCGGGAGAAAGATCCGCAATTCGCGGAGCGGTTCACCCGAGAAGCGCAGGCGCTGGCGCGGCTCGATCATCCGCACATCGTCACCGTGCATGACTTTGGGCAGGTGAGCGGCTTCTTTTATCTGCTGATGGAATTCGTGGATGGAGTGAATTTGCGCCACCTGCTGCGCACTCGAAAACTGACGCCTGAGGAGGCGCTGGCGATTATTCCGCCGCTCTGCGATGCGCTGCAATTTGCCCACGACCGCGGCATCGTGCATCGCGATATCAAGCCGGAAAACCTGCTGCTCGCGAAGGATGGCCGGGTCAAGATCGCTGACTTCGGCATCGCGAAGATGATGGGTGCCGAGGTGGTCGCCGCGGAGGAAAACGCGGCCGGCACGCCAGGCTACATGGCGCCGGAGCAACGCGAAACGCCAGGCCTGACCGACAGCCGCGCAGACATCTTCTCCCTCGGCGTGGTCTTCTACGAAATGCTCACGGGCGAACTGCCAGCGCACGATTTGCAAGCGCCTTCCACACGGTTGCGCGGCGTGAAGATCGACGTGCGCATCGATGAAATCGTGCTGCGCGCGCTCGAGAACGAGCCGAGCCGCCGCTACCAAACCGCCGCCGAATTGGGTGCCGAGGTGCAGACGGTCACTGCTGGCTCGAATGCCCAGATGCCGATGCTCCCGCCTCAGCGCCCATTCAGCACAATGCGCGCTCTGGTTGCGGCCGGCCTTCTTCTCCCGCTCTGTGCCGCTCTGGCGCTTTTCGTGTTTCCAAAAGCCGTCCGGCATCGGCCGGGCGGCCTGGCACCATCGCCCGCGGGCTCATCTCGTCTTCCGCCCTCCATCATGCATTACGAGACGGAGGGGCACGGCGCCTACATCTGCCAGAGCCCCGATCGGCTGCATTTTGTCATCTATCACGCGGACGGGTTTGCGGCCACCTCGCAAGCAGAAGTGAGCAGTTTGCCGGAGGGGCCTGTGATCGAAGGGCAAGTCATCACCACCGGTGGGTGCTTTTTCTCGTTCCGTCTCGGGCCGGGCCAACCGGAAACGCTGCACATCAACAGCGCGGCCTTCGATCTCTCGAAGGGGCACGTCTTCGCCCTGGATGATGATGGAACGGTGCAGCAACTGTCGTTCGGCCTAGGCCCGCAGACCTTGGCGAGTCTGCCGGAGTTGGGGAGAAAAATTGCCGAGTTCCGAACGGCTGCTCCATTGCGCCCGATTCCGGACCTTCTTCATAGCACGCCCGAGGGTCAATGGCACGACATCACGCTGAGCGGCCCGGCCAATCTGCTGCCACGTTTTCGCGATTCGACCGGCTGGGAGATCACGTTGCATGCGGTGAAGCTGCTGCGCGTGGAACCCGATGGCGCATGGATCGTGGCTTATCCCGCCGACCCCCGAAAGCACTTTGCCATGCTCGCCGCGCGTGCCGAGGATGCCAAGGCGACGGGGAAGGCTTCGGTCGATGGACCCGCCTTCCGCGCTTGGGAGCGCTCGGTTCCCGAGTGGAAGACCGCGCGGATTGTGCATGCCTGGATCGACCGCGCCAGGGCTCTGGACGAATCCGCGACCGACGAGCCGAGCACGCCCGGCGAGGAGCCGCTGCCGCCGCCACCGCCTCCCGGGGCACTTTTCACGGCCGAATGCCGAGTGCTCGCACCGGCGGATGAACGCGTGACGGTGACTCTTTCCCGGTGTGCCAACGATGGGCCACAGTCGCCCGTGCGCGAAGCCTTCGCCTTCAAAACAGCGCTCGACTCCAAGGCAGGAATCCTCCTCCGGTGGTTTGGGTACGGACCGGAGCACCCGACTCACCCCAATCGTTGGATTTTTGAGTTGGTCGACCCGCGTAGCAATACGGTCGTTTACCGGCTCGTCGAGGGCTTCGACGAGCGGGTGAAAATGACGGCGCTTGGCCAACAACATCCCGCGCCCATCACACTGGAGATGCGCGCGCCCGTGCGGGGCGCGGCGATTGACCTGCTGCGCGCCGAACGCCCGGTGCCGCCCGGCGAGCCGGTGCGCGCCTGGTGGGAAGTTCAGGCCGAACTCACCCTGGAGCAAAGCGCGAACTCCCCCAGGCCGCTCTTTCAATTACCCTCAATACCCGGCGACGCGAAAGCGCAGCCGTAGAATTGCGATGAAACTTGTCGTTGGACGCCGGAAGGCGTATGACCGCGCGCACCATGCCTGAAGCCCCAGAAATCCCCGAAGCCACCAGCGATTTTGAAAAGAAAATCGCGCTGACCATCGCCATGCTCGCGGTGGTCCTTTCCCTCGTCAACAATCGCGGCGATGCCTCGAAAACCGAGGCGATCATCAAGACGAATCAGGCGACCGACCACTGGATGTACTACCAGGCCAAGGGGATCAAAGGCCAGATGGCTGGGATGCAGGCGAGCCTCCTGCGCGATCTGGGCGGAGCCAACCTCGCGCCGGCCGGCCAGCAGAATGCGACGCACTTGCAGGAGGAGGCGAAGCGTTACGACAGCGAGAAAGCCGAAATCAAAAGCGAAGCCGAAAAGCTGCAGGCGGAAGCGGGCAAGCTCTCGAAGGTGAACGACCGCTGCGATCTTGCGGCCCTTCTCTTGCAGATCGGCATCGTCATCTGCTCAGTCGCGATTCTTTCCGAGTGGAAACCCTTTTGGTTTGCCGGCATCGCCATGGGCGTGATCGGCGCCATTGTGGGGACGACCGCTTTTCTCATGTAGCCGGGCGGTCCCGGCAGTGCGGGTGAAGCGAGGTCCTTTGGAGGTGGCAGGCTCATGGCCCAGGCGATCCCGTTCAGGGAGCGCAGGTTCATGGTGCGTGGCCTCCGATCTGTTCGCACGGCTCAGAGCAACTCAGCGAGTTTGCGCCGATCCGCTTTGCCATTCGCGGTCATGGGAAAGGCCTCCACGAAGCGAAACTTGCGCGGAATCATGTACGCCGGCAGCCGCACGCCGAGGCTCTTTTTGATCGTCGCCGCCATTTCGAAATCGCTGCCGGTTTTCGCGCCCGCGAGCACCACGATGGCCGCCAGCGAGTCGATGCGCGACTCTTTCATGACCGGCAGCACGACCGCGTCGGCGATCTCCGGCAGAGCTCGCAGGTTGGCCTCAAGATCCCCAAGTTCGATACGGTAGCCGTTGACCTTGACCTGGCTGTCCATCCGGCCCTCGAAGAAGATCTGCGTCTCGCGCTCCCGGCCCCAGTCGCCCGTTCGATAGGCACGCTGGCCGTCGAGAGTGAAGAAGGCTTTGGCCGTGAGGTCCGGCCGGCGCAGGTAGCCGGGCGAGACATTCGGTCCAGCGATGACAATCTCGCCCCGCTCACCTTCCGGCACGCGCGTGCCACTCTCTCCCAAAATGACCACGCGCGTGCCCGGCATCGCGGCGCCAACGGGCAGGGTGGGATGCGCGGCCAGCGCGACGCGGTCAATGCGGATCGACGTCGTGGCGACGGTGGCCTCCGTCGGGCCGTAAGTATTCCAGACTTCCGCTTGCGGGAAGCGCTCCAGGAGTTGCGCGGCCGTCTCCGGCGCCAGCGTTTCGCCGCAAAAAAGAAAGCGCCGCAGCGCGGGGAGCATCGGCTGCGCAAAAGTCCTCTCGATGCAGCACATCTGCGCAAATGAGGGCGTCGATACCCAGGTGGACACCTCCGAAGCCGCGAGCGCCTGGTAGAGAAGCTTCAGATTGGCGATCTCTTCTTTCGTAATCGAGCAGAGCGTGCCCCCCGTGACCAGGCTGGGGTAGAGGTCCATTACGGAAAGATCGAAAGAAAACGGCGCTTGGTTGAGAAACGTCTCGCCCGCCTCGCTAAAGCGCTGTTCCGCGAGCATCCAGTCCACGAAATGCGTCAGATTCGCCAGGGTGATCTCCACGCCCTTCGGCTCGCCTGTGCTGCCGGAGGTGAACAGAATGTAGAAGGCGTCGTCGCCTTCGACCCGGCGCCGCGGCGCCGCCTCGGCCACCGTCGGCTCCGCGACAATCGCAGCAACGCGCTCGGGAGTAAGGGTGGTGGCCGCTTCCGCCCCAGCAACGATACGCGCGACGCGCTGCTCGGGGATTGAGAGATCAATCGGCACGTAAGGGCGTCCGGATTTCACCGCCGCCAGGAAGGCCACCAGCATCTCGGGCTCTTTATGCCCGTGCACCGCCACCGGCGCGCGGCTCGCGCCGAACTCGCGGGAGAGCCAGGCAGCCAGCCGCTCCGATTGTACGAGCAGTTCGCCATAAGTCAGCGTGCGTCCATGTGCGCGATGTGCAAGGCGTTCGGGTACCGCGCGGCCCCAGTGATCAATCCGGTCCAGGAGGTGCATAGGCGAAGGGGAGGTGTTCACAAATGTCATGAATGAAACGAATGGAAAGGCAACAATTCCGCGCTGCCCGACTCACTCTGGTCGGCGACGACATGGGGGCGGCTCGAGGGTGGCCGCCGCCCTCACCTCTCTTGCCACTGCCCACCCGTTTCTCATAACCTCTTCCCACTTATGCAAATTCACCTCAGCCCCCGGCATCTGCAACTGACCGCCTCCATTCACCAAGCCGTCGCCGCCAAAGTTAGCCAGCTCGAAAATCTTGGCACCGACATCATGGGCGCGCACGTGGTCCTCGTTGCCGACCTGGCTGCCACCGCCGGCAAGCGCCACATCGTCAAGATCCACCTCGGCGTCTCCGGTCCCGATATTCACGCCGAGCACGCCAACGATGACCTTTACATCGCCCTCGATCGCGTCACCGACAAACTGGCCCGCCAGCTTCGCAAACGCAAAACCGCCCTCAACGACAAGCGCCGCAAGACCACCCAGCGCGCCGTCGAGCAGAAGCGCACCGTGGGCAGCGTCCCGACCGCCATCCGCCGCGGCGTCAAGGCCGCTGGGCGTTAAGCTCCCGCCGCCGCCCTTCAGGATTCCTCCTGAGCGTCTTCGCGGCCCTCCTTTCCTGATGGCCTCCGCCGTCCTCAGCGCCAGCGAACTCACCATTCGCTACGGCGCCCATACCATCCTCGACAAGGCCACCCTCTCGATCAACGAGAACGACCGCATTGGCCTCGTCGGCCGCAACGGCACCGGCAAAAGCACCTTCCTGCGCGTCGCTGCCGGTGCCCTTGAGCCCGACTCCGGCGCCGTCACCCGCCAGCGCGATCTCCTCACCGGCTACCTCCCGCAAAGCTTCTCCCTCGACGAAACCGCCGACGTCCAGGCCAACATTCTCCAGGGTGCCCAGCACGTCCTCGACATGATCGCCGAGTACGAGATCGCGCCCGCAGAAAGCCTGCGCAGCGGCGAACTCATGGAGCGGATCGAGCACTTCGACGGCTGGAGCCTCGATCACCGCGTCGGCTCGCTCATCTCGAACCTCCACGCGCCGGAGGAAACCCGCCTCGTCGGCACACTCTCCGGCGGTGAAAAGCGCCGCGTCGCCCTCTGCCGCGCCCTCATCGCCCGGCCCGATTTGCTCATCCTTGACGAGCCGACCAATCACCTCGACACCGAGGCCATCGAGTGGCTCGAAGATTTCCTCAAGACCTACCCGGGCGCCTGCCTCTTCGTTACCCACGACCGCTATTTTCTCGATCGCGTCTCCACCCGCATCGTCGAACTCGCCCGCGGCGGCTTCATTTCCTACGAAGGCAACTACGCCGAATTCCTCATCGCCAAATCGGAGCGCGCCGGCGTCGAGGAGCAGCAGGAACATCGCCGCCAGAAATTTCTGAAGCGCGAACTCGCCTGGGTCCGCCGCAAGCCGAGCGCCCGCCGCACCAAGTCGGTCGATCGCATCGAGCGCTACTTCCAGGCCGCCGCGCAGGAGGCGCCCGAGCAGGAGATCGACGTCGAGTTGCTCATCCCCCCCGCGCCGCCCCTCGCCAACCGCGTCATCGAGATCACCTGCCTCGGTTTCGAGCAAGGCCCGCGCACGCTCATCCGCGACCTCACCCTCAATCTCGCGCCCGATGTCCGCCTCGGCATCGTCGGCCGCAATGGCCTGGGCAAGACCACCCTCCTCCGCCTCCTCCTCGGCGAGCTCACCCCGACGCGCGGCACCATCGAGATCGGCTCTCGCACCGTCATCAACTACGTCGATCAAGGCCGCCTCGCGCTCGATGACGCCAAGACCGTCTGGGACGAAGTCGGCGAAGGCCTCGAGCACGTCCGCCTCGGAAAAGAGACCATTTCCCTGCGCGCCTACCTCCGACGCTTCCTCTTCACCGAAGAGCGCATCCAGACCAAGGTTCAGCTCCTCAGCGGCGGTGAGCGCTCCCGCGTCGTTCTCGCAAAAATCCTCAAGCGCGGCGGCAACGTCCTGATCCTCGACGAGCCGACCAACGACCTCGACCTCGCCACCCTCCGCCTCCTCGAGGAAGCGCTCGTCCTTTTCAAAGGCGTCGTCCTCCTTGTTTCGCATGATCGCTGGTTCCTCAACCGCGTCTGCACTCACATCCTCGCCTTCGAAGGCGACGGCCAGCTTTTCCACGACGCCGGCGACTACGACGACTACCTCGCCAAGCGCCTCCGCCGCCGCGCCACCCCGCCCAGCGCCAGGCCCGCGCCACCCTCGCCTCCCGCCTTAGCGCCGTCCGTCGAGTCCATTCCGTCCACCCAGTCGATAAAACCCCGCAAGCTCACCTGGAAAGAAACCCGTGAATGGGAAGGCATCGAAGCCGCCATCGCCGCCGCTGAGGCAGAAGTCCTCCGCCTCGAAGCCCTCTTCACCGCGCCCGATTTCTACAAGCAGCAAGGCTCCAGCGTTGCTGCACTCGACGCCGAGTTGCGCGCCGCCCGCACCCGCACCAACACCCTCTACACCCGCTGGTCCGAGCTGGAAAAGCTCACCTAGCCATGCCTCCCCCGCTGCCCAGCTCGGACCCATTTGCTCGGCCCCCATTTCTCGCTCTCCTTCCGAATCCTCTGCGCCGCCGTCCGTCGCTTCAGCGACGCCACTCCCGCGCCCAAGACTGCCCTTCCGCCATCGATAGGCGCTCTTCCGCCGTCCATGGGCACCCATCTGCCGTCTATGGAGGCCCATCCGCCGTCCATGGGCACCCATCTGCCGTCCATGGAGGCCCATCCGCCGTCCATGGAAGCCCATCTGCCGTCCATGGAAGCCCATCTACCGTCCATGGAGGCCCATCTGCCGTCCATGGAAGCCCATCTACCGTCCATGGAGGCCCATCTGCCGTCCATGGAGGCCCATCCTCCGTCCATGGGAGCCCCTCCGCGGTCCATGGGAGCCCCTCCGCTCTTCGGGACCGGTTTCGGGTTTACCAACGCCTAACTCGCGCACCGCGGGCGCTTGCGGAAAGCCTGAGGTCTGGTCATCGTTCATCCCTCGGGAGCCGTTTCACAGGAGACCGAGCTAGGTGGAGACAAAGCGAGCGGGAGACTCCGCCCGTCCTTCGCCTTCCGCCATCCGTCCACTCTCCCACCATGTCCAGCCACTCCGGTCAGCTCTTCCGCATCTCCACCTGGGGGGAGTCACACGGGGGCGGAGTCGGCGTGGTCGTCGATGGCTGTCCGCCGCGCATCGCGCTCGACGAGGCGATGATCCAGCGCGATCTCGACCGGCGGCGACCGGGGCAGAGCGAAATCGTCACGCCGCGGGCGGAGGCGGACCGCTGCCAGATTCTATCCGGCGTATTCGAGGGGCAGACGCTCGGTACGCCGATCTGCGTGGCGGTGATGAACCAGGACGCCCGTCCCGAAGCCTACCGCGAGGTGCAGGCGGCCTACCGTCCATCGCACGCTGACTACACTTACCAAGCTAAGTACGGCATTCGGAATTGGCAGGGCGGCGGACGCGCTTCGGCTCGCGAGACGATCGGGCGCGTGGCCGCGGCGGCTATTGCCAAGCAGGTGCTCGCCTCGCTTTTTCCCGCGCTGGAGATTGTCGCCTACGTCAAGTCGATCCACGACCTGGAGGCGGCGGTCGATCCCGCCACAGTCTCGCTGGAGCAGGTGGAGGCGAATATCGTCCGCTGTCCCGATGCACCGTCCGCCGAGCGGATGATTGCTTTCATCAAGGAAGTGCGCAGCGCCGGCGACTCGGTCGGCGGCGTGATCGAGTGCGTGTTGCGCGGCGTGCCGCCCGGACTCGGTGAGCCGGTTTTTGACAAGTTGGAGGCGGAGCTGGCGAAGGCGATGATGAGCCTGCCGGCCAGCAAGGGTTTCGAAATCGGGTCGGGCTTCGCCGGCACCCGGATGCGTGGCTCGGAGCACAACGACCCTTTCTTTATGGAAGGCGGGCGCGTGCGCACGGCGACCAACCATTCTGGCGGCATTCAGGGCGGCATTTCCAATGGCGAGCCGATCTTTTTCCGCGTCGCCTTTAAACCAACGGCCACGATCTTTCAAAAGCAGCAGACCGTCACCGAGACGGGCGAGGCCGCAGAACTCCTCGCTCGCGGCCGTCACGATCCCTGCGTGCTCCCGCGCGCCGTGCCCATGGTCGAGGCCATGGCAGCGCTCGTCCTTTGCGACCACGCCCTTCGCCAGCGGGGCCAGAACGGGTAGCGCTCGACAGGCTCGGGGCGAAATTCGAGAGTAGCGCGATGTCGGATATTTGGAATTTAGCCCATCCCTGGCTGCGCGATCTCGTCTCGTACGAGCCGGGCAAGCCGATCGAGGATGTGGCGCGCGAACTCGGCTTGGAGCCGGAGCAAATCATCAAGCTGGCCTCCAACGAAAACCCGCTCGGCCCTTCGCCCAAGGCGCTCGCCGCCATGCAGGAGGCGCTGGGGCGCTCCCACATTTACCCGGATGGCGGCGGCTACTATCTACGCGAGGCCATCGCGCAAAAGTTCGGTCTCGAACGGAGCAATGTGCTGCTCGGGTGCGGCTCCAATGAAATCATCGAATTCATCGGACACGCTTTCCTGAAGCCCGGTGACGAGATCATCGTGGCCCGGCACGCCTTCGTCGTTTACAAGCTGATGGCGACGCTCTTTGGCGCGAAGACCGTGGAGGTGCCGGATCCCGATTTTGCGCACGACCTCGACGCCATGCTCGCCGCCGTCACGCCGCGCACCCGTGAGATTTTCATCGCGAACCCGAACAACCCGACCGGGACGCTGCTGCGGCAGCCCGAGCTCGACCGCTTCATGGAGCGCGTGCCGGAACATGTGGTGGTGGTCTTCGACGAGGCGTATCACGAGTTCCTGGAAGACCCGCCAGACACGCTGAAGTTTGTGCGCGCGGGCCGACGCGTCGTGGTTCTGCGGACCTTCTCGAAAATCCAAGGGCTGGCCAATCTGCGCATCGGCTACGGCCTCGCGCCGCGCGAGATCATCGACGTTTTGCAGAAAACGCGGCAGCCTTTCAATGCCAACGGCATCGCCCAGGCGGGCGCGCTCGCTGGCCTCGCGGACGAAGAGCACCAGCGCCGCACGCGTGAACTGACGATCACCGGCCGCACCCATTTGCAGGCGGAGTTCACCCGGCTCGGTCTCGCCTTCGTTCCGAGCTTTGCAAACTTCGTGCTGGTGAAAGTCGGCGACGGCCAGGCGACCTTTCAGGCCCTGCTGCGGCGCGGCATCATCGTGCGGGACATGCAATCCTACGGCTTGCCGGAATGGATTCGCGTCTCCATTGGCACCGGGGAGCAAAACGCCCGCTTTCTCGCCGCGCTGGAAACGCAGCTTGCCGCCAACGTGTAACTCCCGTCCCTTCCATGAGTCCCATGTGAGCGATGGGCGAGATGGGAGAGCCCCGCCGCCCGCCATGTCCGACACCATCGCCGCCATCTCTTCCCCGATTGGCGAAGGGGCGATCTCAATGATCCGACTGAGCGGGCCCGCAGCCGCCGACGTTGCTGGCCGCGTCTTCCGCAGCCAGACCGCGGTTGAAAAGATGCCGGCGCGGGTGCAGCACTTCGGCGCCATCTGGTCGGGCGGCGAGAAGATTGACGAGGGGTTGCTCACCGTCTTCCCCGCACCTGCCAGCTACACCGGTGAAGATGTGGTCGAGTTCAGTGGCCACGGCGGAATGCTGGTCACGCAGCGCGTCCTGGCGGCACTGCTCGCCGCGGGCGCGCGCCTGGCGCAGCCGGGCGAATTTACCCAGCGCGCCTTTTTGCACGGCAAGCTCGACCTCACGCAGGCCGAAGCCGTCATGGACCTGATCACCGCGCAGACCGACCTCGCCCTGCGTGCCGCTCACGAGCAGCTTTCCGGTTCGCTGGGCCGCCGCATCGGCGCTTTGCAGGAGCGCGTGCTCGACACGCTGGCGCATGTCGAGGCGTATATCGACTTCCCGGAGGAAGACATCGACCCGCAAACCGGTGAGGCGCTGCACGCGCGGCTCATGGAAATGCAGCGCGAAATCGCGGACCTGCTCGCCTCTGCGGCGCGTGGCCGCATTATGCGCGAGGGCGTGCGCACGGTCATCTACGGCGCGCCCAACGTCGGGAAATCGAGTCTGCTCAATCTGCTCCTCGGCTATGACCGAGCCATCGTCAGCGCCACCCCTGGGACCACGCGCGACTCGATTCAGGAAGTCATCAGCGTGCGCGGCTTTCCTCTGCGTCTGGTCGATACGGCAGGCCTGCACGCCTCGGCGGATCCGGTCGAGCAAGCCGGCATGAGGCGCACCGAACAGGAGCTGGACCGGGCCGAGTTGATCCTGCACGTTCATGACGCAACCGCCCCGCGCGATCTCAACTCGGTCCCGGAGCGGCCTGGTTCCTTGCGGATCCTGAACAAGATCGACCTCGGGGAACACCAGACGTGGCAGGGCGTGGAGGCAATCCGCATCTCCTGCGTCTCGGCGATCGGAATGGCCGCGCTTGAGGGGGCCATGGAGCACCGGATTCTGGCCGAAGGAGCGGCGCAGACCGATTGGTCCGTGGCGATCAATGCGAGGCATCAGGCGCATCTTGAGAAAGCGCAGGCCACCCTGGTGGCCACCAGGCAGGCGCTCACGGACGCGCTTTCACCGGAGTTTGTCGCGGAGGAATTGCGGGCCGCCCTCGGCGCGCTCGGCGAAATCAATGGCCCCTTTGGAACCGAAGATCTGCTGGGCAAAATCTTCAGCACTTTCTGTATCGGAAAATGAATCCGCAGCGTCTCCACCATTGACTCCCTTTCACCTGCATGACTCGCCTGCTCCTTCTCCTTTGCCTCTCCGCCTGCCTGACTGCCGAAAGCCCAGCTCGGCTCGGCGAAACCGAGGCCCAATCCCAAGCGCGCTACGGCGCGCCCGCCCCGGAACTCGCCGCTCCATCGGACAAGCCACTGCTGCCGGGCGCCAAGGTCGTGATCTATCACTTCGGCGACTACCGCGTGCGCGCGGCGTTCGTGCAAGACACGACGATCCGCATCGAATATGCGCATCTGCCAGTCGCGGGTGTCCTGATCAAGTTCACCGACGCAGAGATCAAAGCGATCCTGGAAGCGGAAAGAGGCTCCGGCTCCTGGCGCGAAGAGTTGCCGAAAACCGGCAACAAAGGGCTGAATGCGCTGAAGACCTTCGCTGAGGGCCGCAAGTGGGAACGGAGCGATCACGCCGCCGCCCACCTGCAATTCGATCTGCTCTTCGAACTCCAGACGCGCGACGCCGAAGCCCTCGAAAAGAAGCTGGCCCGCCCCGGAGCCGCCCCGCCTGGCGCGACCCCTGCCATTCCGAAGTTTTAGCTACTTCGCCAGGCACATCTCCAACTGCTGACGCACGCGCGCCTCCTGGAGATTTTTGCCGATGAAGACGAGTTGCGAGGAGCGCGGCTCGTCCTTCTCCCAAAGCCGATCCCACATCAGCGTGAACCGGTTGTTCACTCCGTGAAAGATGGCGCGCCGCGGATTGCCTGCAATCCATAGGAACCCCTTTGAGCGGTAAATCTTTTCCTTCTCCGATAGCTCCTGCACATACACCTCCAGCGCCTCGACGTTAAACGGTTTGGCAAATTCGAAGGCGCACGAGATAATGTCGTGGTGATGCCGCGTCTGCATCTCATTCAGAAAATCCGGGTCCGCCGCAAGCTTCTGGTCCAACTTGAAGGCATTCATATCCAGCAACTCTTTTAAGTTGGCCTCGGAATGATTGGTCCGAAAGATCGTCGCGTGCGGATTGAGCTTCCGGATCGTCTCTTCCAGCGCATCCAACTCCGCCGGGGTGCGCAGGTCGGTCTTATTCAGCAGTAGAAAATCCGCCATCACCACCTGCTCCCGCGCGGTCTGTGTCTCCGCCATCTGTTTCTCGATCTGTTCGCTATCGACAACCGTGATGATGGAGTCGAGACGCGCGATTTGCTGCATCTGCGGGATATTGAGAAAAGTCTGCGCGACCGGACCCGGATCAGCGATGCCGGTCGTCTCAATCAGGAGATAATCAAAGCCGCCTTTCTTAACCAGGTTCTGCACTCCTTTCACCAAATCCTTCCGCACCGTGCAGCAGAGGCAGCCATTATTCATCTCCACGATCTCTTCCTTCTGATTTTCCACCAGCATGCCATCAATCCCGATCTTGCCGACCTCGTTGATGATAACGGCGAACTTGTGGCCGTGCTGCTGCTTTAAAATGTAATTGAGCAGCGTCGTTTTGCCGGCCCCGAGAAAGCCGGTCAGGATCGAAACAGGAATGGGATTCATGGCGAAATCGAGGGTGAAGAAGATGGACTCGCCCCTTGCAGAGAGCAAGTGGGATGCGGCTTCGGTCCTCGCGCCGAAGCCATACGCCAGCGCCGCTTACCCGAAGAATTCCTTCGCTTTTTCGAAGAACGATTTGTGCAGCGGCGCGTTGTCCTCGCCCATGAGACTGGCAAATTCCTCCAGCTTGCGCCGCTGCTCGGCGTTGAGTTTGGTCGGCACTTCGACGAGCACGCGCACCATCAGATCGCCGCGCGCGGTCGAATTCAAAACCGGCATGCCCTTCGCGCGCAGCTTGAAGACCGTGCCGCCCTGCGTGCCGAGAGGGATCTTCAATTGCGCCTGCCCTTCGAGCGTCGGCACCTTGACATCGCCACCGAGCGCCGCTGTGGTGAAATGAAACCGGCACCTCGCAAAAGAGATGCTCGCCTTCGCGCTCGAAAACTTCGTGTTCCTTCACGTGGATGACCACGTAGAGGTCGCCGTGCGGTCCGCCGCGAATGCCCGCCTCCCCGTTGCGCATCGAGCGCAGGCGCGAGCCGTCTTCGATGCCTGCCGGGATTTTCAGCTTGATGCGCGACGGCGCTTCCACCCGGCCTTCGCCGTTGCACTTGCGGCACGGCCGCTCGATCACCTGCCCGGTGCCGCGGCAGCGCGGACACGTCTGCGAGACCTGAAAAAATCCGCGCGACGAGATGACCTGGCCGCGCCCGTTGCAATCGCGGCACGTGACCGCCCGCGAACCCGCCTCGGCGCCGCTGCCGCTGCATGCGAGCAGGCTTCGAGCTTCTCGACTTCGATCTCTTTCTCACAGCCAAAGGCCGCCTCCTCGAGCTTGATCTGCAAGTCGTAGCGCAAGTCGGCCCCCCGCTGTTTGCCATCTTTCTCCGGACGCTGCCCGCCTCCGAAAAATTGCTCGAAGATCCCACCCGCGCCACCGCCGCCGGCATTGCCCGCCGCGCCGAAGACTTCGCGAAAGATGTCGAACGGATCGTGAAAGCCGCCACCGCCGCGGGCCGCGCCGGCCCCCTGGGCAAAGGCCGCATGGCCAAACCGGTCGTACGCCGCCCGCTTCTCCGCGTCGGAGAGCACGTCGTACGCCTCTGCCAATTCCTTGAATTTCTCCTCCGCCGTGTGATCGCCCGGATTCTTGTCTGGATGAAATTTGACCGCCAGCTTCCGGTAGGAACGCTTGATCTCCTCGCCTGTGGAGGTCCGCGTCACCTCCAGAATTTCGTAATAGTCGCGTTTGGTAGCCATGACTGGGCAAGCCGTTGGTCGCTCGGGATAGCACCGCGCGCCGCTCAATGAGCGCCTTTGGAGACCACCACCGCTGCGGGCCGGATGAGCCGCTCCTTCAGCCGAAAGCCGCGCGATGCTGGCGGAGGACGTGCCCCTCCGGCACCTCGCTGCTCGCTTCCTGCGCCACCGCCTCGTGCAGATTGGGGTCGAACTTCTGCCCCTCCGCGGCGATTGGCTCGACCCCGTTTTGCTTCAGGAAATCGTTCAGTTGCCGCGCGACCATCTCCATCCCAGCGAGGATCGCACCGCCTTCGGAACTGCGTCTTCGCCGCGCTCAAGCCCAGCTCGAAATTGTCGAGAATCGGGATGAGCCGCTCGAGCAGGTCCACATTCGCATAGCGCACCGCTTCCTCTTTCTCGCGCAAGGCACGTTTGCGATAATTTTCAAAGTCGGCCTGCGCTGCGCAAGGCGCGGTCCTTGAATTTCTCCAGCTCGCGCCCAGCGCGTCCTGGCCATCGGAGCCGTCCGGCGTTTGGCTCTGCTCCATGGCGGAGTCGCCCGCTCCTCCTTGGGCGGGTTCGGTCTTCAGAAATGGGTATCTCGCGCGTCTCGTTGCTCATTTTTTCCGGATCACAATCAAAGTTACGTCATCGTTCTGCGGGCAGGCGCCGATGAAGCGCCGCCAGTCGTCGGTCAGCCGGGTGATAATCCCGGCCGCGCCGTCGGCGGCATTGGTGAGGATCGATTGCGTGAGCCTCTCCATCCCGAACTCGTCGCCTTCGCTATTCAGCGCCTCGGTCACGCCGTCCGTGTAAAGGATCAGGCAATCGTCGGGCTCCAGCGTCAGGGAAAAGTCGCCCGTGACTCTATTGAAGACGCCCCCACTGTCAATGCCGATGGCCATGCCGGGCGGATTGATCCGGGTGATCGAGTGGAGCCGCTTGCGAATAGAGCAGCGGCGCGTCGTGCCCGGCGCGCGAAAGCGTGAGCGTCGGCGAATCGCGCTCGAGGATCGCGTAGGCCATGCGAGATGAACATGTCCTCCTTGATGTCGGGATAAATCTGCGCATTCACCCGGCGCAAGGCGCTGGCCGCCGAACGCTCGCCCGCCGCCTGGCTGCGGAGCACGCTCCGGCACATGGCCATGATGAGCGACGCCGGCACGCCCTTGCCGGAGACATCCGCGATGGCGATGCCGCAATGCTCTGGATCGACAACCACATAGTCGTAATAGTCGCCGCTCACCTGCCGGGCGGGAATGTTCAGCCCCGCGATCTGGAAGCCAGCCACATCGGGCGCATTCGCCGGGAGCAAAATGCGCTGGATTTCGTAAGCAATCTGCAAATCCTCATCCATCCGCTTCTTCTCCGCCGCCTCGGAGAAAAGATTCGCCGTGCTCAGCGCGAAGGCCGATTGCTCCGCGATGGCCTTGAAGGTTTGGAAGTCGCTGATGCGAAAAGGCTCATCGTCGCCCACCCGCAGCACGAGCAGCACTCCGAGCGTCTCTGCCGCCGTGCAGCAGCGGCGCGGCCATGGCCGAGGTGGTCGCCGGCACCTCGCGCTGCGCCACCTCGAGCCGGGAGTCCCGCCCCGAAAGCAGAATCGGTTCGCGATCCCGCCAGACGGCGCCGAGCACCCCTTCGCCACTTTTCAAAGCGCGCATCCGAAGAAAGTGACTCGCTGAAAAGCTGGCGCCTCCCTCCTGCCGCGCTTGCTCGGGGATTTCCACCAAAGGCGGGCAATCCCGCGAGAGAAAAGCCGCCCGCAGCGAACTGCCGCCCTCAGTCTCGAGGTAGAGCGCCCCAGCTTGGGCCTTCAGCACGCGCTGCGCACCTTCCACGATGCGCGCGTGCAGATCGGCGGGTCGCGTGGTCTCGCTCAGCGACTCACCCAGGCGGTGCAAAAAATCGAAGACCCGCGTCTCCTCCTGCTCCACCTTTTCCCGCGCCTCGTCCAGCGAGCGGATGCGCCGCTGCTGGCAGAGAAGCAGCCACGCGGAGCCCAGGAGAGCGATCGCCAGCAACCCAAGAAGGACGGCCATCCACATCGCCGGCTTAGCGCGCCACGTGGAGATCGTGCCGGAGATATTCCAGCACATCCTTGAACTTCGCCGCATTTGCCGGGTTGGCCAGGATGCAGGCTTCGTGAGCTTCGATCATCGTTTGCGCCTGCTCCACCTTGGCCACGGGCGGCGTCCCCAGTGGAATCTCTGCCGCGCCGGCGGGCACTTCGCCCACCGCCGCGCCGCTCGTCGCGCCTCCATGCAAAAAAGCTGGTCCAGCCCGAGATTTGCCAGCAGGTCGCGATTGCGCTCGTTGAGATTCGTCACGCTCAGTTGCCCCTGGCCGATCTCCCGCAGGCGCAGCGCGATCCCGGCCATCGTTCCCATGAACGTCGAGTCCATGACCGGACACCCCTTCAGATCGAGCACAAATTCCCGGTAGCCGCGATTGGTCATCTCCCGTGCGAATTCCTTCAACCCGGTGCTGTTCAGAAACGAGCCCCGCCCTTCCACCCGGACACACACCGTCCGATTCGCGGTGCCCGACGAGGATGGAGGAGATTGGGGTATTCACGATGCGAGCCCCGTCACCCGTTGGCGGCGGGAAAGAGTGAGACGGCAAAGCCGCCTCCGTTATTCGCGACCCCGGAGGGCCGCCCCGCCACAAGCGCGGATGTGGAAAGCAACTATCGCCAGAGGTACGACTGATTCAAGGCCACGATTTTGCCATTTTCAATCAGCACCACCCGCCACGCGGTGACATGCCCTTCTTGCAGATAAGTATCGCCGATCACGTTGAATTCGCTCTTGAGCGTTCCCTTGGCCGCTGTGTACTTGCGCTCCTGCGCCTGGACGAAGGCCCCCAGCTTCTCCTGGCAGTACTCGAAGCGAACCGTGACATCCGCCGCCCGCTTCGCCCGCCAGTAAAAGGTGTAGTAGTCACCAACCCGCTGCAGCCGGTCGTAGTTGCTGACCGCCCCATAGTTCGCATGGAGCCGCTCAAAGGAGATCATGTCCTCGCTCGACGGCTTCCACACTTTGGAATCGTTAATGAACGACCAGGTCTTGCGAAACTGGAATGCATCGTCCAGCGCCAGCGGCAACACCGAGGTCTTGGGCAGCAAATGCGCCGGTTCCGCGCCATGACCCGCCAGCGCCAGGGCGAGCAGCAGCAGCGAGGGCAAAAGGAATCTCATGAAGTCGGGCAGGCTAAGCCCCCCGCGCAAACCATGTCAATCCAACGCCACCGGGCAGCGGGCTGAGCTTCCTGGGAGATTCAAATGGGCGCTCACGACAATCTGGCAGGCACCGAATCAGGAAAGTGAAACGGGAAAACTGGATTGCCTTCTTCATAGTGATCCCCTCCTTCTTCAGTTCGATCGAGGCGTTGGCGTGAATCGCCGCTTGCCTCTGCTCGGGCGCGGTTCATCGTGCCGGGAGACGGCAATGCGCATCCGGCCTTTGTTCCTCCCAGTGCTCGGCTGGTTCTGCGGTCTCCTCCCGCTCGAGGCGCAGCAAGCGCCCGCGCCCGCGCCGGCCGGCACATACTTCGGGCTGCTCAGCCTCGTGCGTTACGATCTGCCAGTGGGCCGCTCCGATGGCTACGCGCCCACGCGGCAACTCGCGCAGCGGCAAACCGGGCAGGATGGCGTTGATTGGCCGGACCTCACACTCAATGGCGCGCCGATTTTTCGCGCGGGCGCGGAGGAAAAGATCGCCCTGCGCTTGCGCAGCGGCGCCTCGGCGGCTTCGCCTTTCCAGCTCAAGGAAGATGACCGCATCGAGCCGGGCACCATTGGTTGCGCCCGATCGAAGGGGGCGGCGGGCTGCGGCACCTCTACACCGCCGACAAGACGGCGAGGACGGCGAACACGAGCGAGACGATGTCGGGGCGCTACGAGCTCTGGACCTTTCCGGTGCGCATCGCCGGCCGAAGGCGCCCCGGTCAAAATCGTGCGTGCTTAAAGTGGGCGACGCGAACCATCTTCAAAAGGACGGCCCGTGGCGCTCGCTCACGCTGCTGCTGCCGGCGACGGCCCCCGGTCAGCCCTATGAATTGAGCGTCGATGGCCGACCGCCCGTTCGTTTTGAAGTCGGGGCTGATGCCGGTGAAGCTGGGCTCGCCGCGGGAGAAGTCTTCCCATTGGATGCGCGTCATCCCGGCGAGCGGCCCGGCCATTCGCGTCCAGGTCGCTCGACCGCGCCCGGCGCCTTTCCGCATCCCAAGGAATGGGCCGCCGATCTCGACGGCGCTGAAGCAGATCCGCCGCGCCGCGGCGGCTGACGATCGCCCGGCTGGCCTCGCAGCGCGCGCTCGGCGTGGAGGTGCCGCGCTCGCCGATGACCATCTACGCGATGCAACTGCCCGCCGGGCATGAGCGGCGGCTTTTACAGCAAGGCCCAGGCCGGCTTCACCGGCACGCCCGAGGAGTACGCCGCTATCTCGCGGACCTGGGCTTCGATGCGGTCTTCGACCAGGCAACACTTTCCCGCGCCGCGGCGGAGCCGGAGCGCTTCGAGGCGCGCGCCGCCGCGCTGGCCCGGCACGGCGCTGAAGCTCGGCTTGCAATACGACAACAACGACAGCCGGCCCGTCGCTCCAGCACCCGGCGCTCGCCTTTCTTCGCGCACACCCTGCCGGAGTGGCACGCGCCGCTCTACCGCAGCCTTTCGCTCGCGGCGCAGCGCTTCGCGCGGCTGCCGAATTTCCTCGGGCTTCTGCGTCGGCGCGAGCAGCGACGGCTACGCCGGCGGCTGGATCCGGCGCCGCCCACGCCCGGATCGGCCGTGGGGCGAGGCGATGATCGAATTCCTCGGCAAGCCGCAGCCGACGGTGCCGCGCCCGCCGCAGGCCGGGCCGCCGCGAGCTGCCCTTCGAATACGTGGCGAAGAACACGCGCCGAATTCCTGAAGTACGTGCAGCGGTACGACGCGGCTTTCAGCAGTACGAGTACTTTGCGGAGGCGGTGCGGCAGGTCGGCGCCGCGGCTCGTCTTTACCACGTCGGCCTTTGGCAGCTCGCCGGGCCCGGGCGCGCGCGGCGGCTGGCCGTGGGCGAGCGCTGCCCGGGCGCGTCATGTTCAGGGGCTCGAATGTGCATGCAGGCCTACGACTGGAATCAGACGCACGCCGCGAAGCCGATGCACAACGTGGCGCTCACCGACCGCCTCCGCAGCTACTGGCACAAGAAGCCGACGTGGTCGCTGCTCGACAACTACCAGTTCCTCTACGGGCGCGAGAGCTATCAGCGCGCCTGCGCGCTGGCGCTGACTCGCGGCATCCAGGGGATCGGCACAAACTTCCTCGCCGAGCCCGCCGGCGCCGCGGCGCGGCCGGATGCCGCCGCGAACCAGCGCGAGATGCACGCGTGGATTCATCGCTTCGGCGGCGTGTATGCGCGCACGGAACCGCTGGCCTCCATCGGCATTTTTTACGGGCAACAACGAAGCCGTGCAACGCGGCGTGCTCACCGGACGCACGCCTCCCGCAGAGCAACTTTTCAGTGGCTCGCACGAGGGCAAAGTGACCGAGGCGCTCTTCCTCTGTCACGCCGCGGGTTGGCCCGCGCGCGTCATCACCTACCAGGAAATCAACCGCGGTCCGCTGCCGCCTTCCATGCAGGCCATTCTCTCGTCGGCTGCCGCCCGCAGGACGCCTCCTGGACTTGGGGCCGCGGCTTGGAAAAGCGCGCTGACCGCATTCCTCGCGCGCGGCGGCCGCATTCTCACCGACGAGGAATCCGACTGCGCCGGTGCCTGCCACCCCGACAGAACTGCGCGTCGCCGCGTACCAGCCGCAAAGTCAGCTCGACGCGACGCCGCTCCTTTTCGAGCGCAACCTGCGAGAATATCGAGAATCTTGCGCGCGGCCATGGCAGGCGTCCCGTCGCCGCTCGCCGTCTCCGGCGAACCGAAACTTTGGGCGATTCCGACGCAGTGCGGCGATACGCAATACGTCACCGCACTCAACCAGGCGTACGCGGAAGGCGAAGAGGCAAAAGGGATGTTGCTCCCGCCAGACCCGCGCGCCAGCCAGCCGGAAGTCTGGAAGAGCAAGGCCAACGCCAGCCTTTACGTGAAGCCGCAACAGGGCGTGCTCACCTGGCACACCGACCGGCCCATTTACGACCTGCGCCAAATGCGCCGGCTGTCGCCCGACGAGGCCGTCCAAGTCGATTTGACCAGGGACGCCTTCCAGTACTACGCCCTGCCGCCCGCGGAACCGACCGCGCCCGCGCTCTCCATCGAAGCAGCGAAAGACGGCGCTTTCGAGGCGCGCGTTTCCGTTGGCGAGCCCAACGCGATGCGCGGCGTGCCCGTGAAAATCACCGTCACCGAGGGTGAAGAAACGGTCGAGCTGTTCGGCGCCACCGGGTTCCCGATCCGCCTCCCGTTTGGTGAGGGACTGTGGAGCGGGCAATTCCGGGTCACCGCCACGGAGTTGCTCTCCGGCTTAAGCCAGTCGGTGCCATTCGGCTTCATTCCCAATCCGAGAAGAGTTGCTCCACCGCCCATCGTTGCCCTCAACGACCCGAGCGCCTTGCTGAAATTCCTCGGCCGTAAAACACCGCTCCTCACCGTCGCGCTGACGCTTGATCAGGAAAAGGATCACGCGCTGGCGGAGCAGGCGCGCACCTTGGTGCGATTCTATCAGCAGCGCGGACGCACCGCCGTGCTCGGCGTGGCCGCACCCGGCGGCGTTGTCGAAAGCTTGCAGCCGCTCCAGTCACCACATCGGTACCCGCAATGGAGCACCACCGCGACTGATCTCATTCTCTTTGGGACACCGGGGAACAACGTCCTCATCCTGGATCAAGCGCGCGGCGAACTCTTCCCGTTCGGCTTCCAGACCCCCTCTCACGGGCACGCTGCCTTGCTTCCCACTCACTCTCCCTTCGTTGGCGAATACGACGTGCTCAATATCGTGGCGAGCGATACCGCCGGCTTCGCCGCCGCCGTCCAACGCATCACGAAGTGATGCCGAGGGTAGCGCACGCGTCCCGCGTGTCCCTGTCGGCGTCGCGCCGACAGGCTTCGGGGTGGCAGCCGAGCGAGCATGGAACTCGCAATGGACCGCCGCTGACAATTTCCCCTGGAAGCAAAATCGCAGCCCGTAAGCGTGCGTCGCTCGAGCAATTTACGATTCTGTAGCCGCTCAGTGTCCCGCAGGGACACCCGAATCAGCCGGTGGTCAGCCACCGCAATCACCCACCATTCTTCTCCGCCGCGGAAAGGCGCCGGAGACAAAAACAACTGGAATCCGACGCCCCTGCCGGATCCAACTTCGGTCCGCTAGACCCAGTGCCTGCTCTACTCGAGACTCTCCAGCATGCGCTGCAACTCGCTCCGCTTCGCCTCCCAATCCGCCTGCCGCTGCCGATGCTCGGCCACCACCTTCGGCGGCGCGCTGGCGGCAAACGATTCATTGGCCAGCTTCCCCATCACTTTTCCAAGCTCCGCCTCGACCTTGGAGATCTCTCTCCCAACCGGCTTCGCTCCACTTCGAGATCGACCAAGCCGGCCAGCGGAAGGCTCAGCGCGCCGAGAGGCGTCGGGGCGGTCGGCGTTCCCTTCGGCGGCTCGTAGGCGCTCTGCAATTCGAGCGCCTCCGCGTTTAACAACAGCCGCAGCACCTCCACATCCTGCGCGGACACCTCACTCACCGGGCGCAGGACGAAACACACTTTCTTATTCGACGGCAGGTTCGAATCGCGCCGCAAAGCGCGCCCGACATTTACGACCTCCTGCTTCGCCATGGTCCCTTTTTCATCCGCCTCGGCCACGCGGTAGTGGGTGCGGAAATCTTCACCCAGCGGCTGCGGCCATCGCGCATACATGATCGTCTTCCCGCCCTGCCCCTCCGGCAGATCGCGCTCGTACCCGAGCCCGTGCCACAGCTCTTCCGTGATGAATGGCATGAACGGATGAAAGAGCCGCAGGGTGTGTCCCAGCACAAAATCGAGCACGGCCAGGGTGTTCGCCTTCAGCGCCTCATCGCCGCCGAACAGCGCCGCCTTGCTCGCCTCCAGGTACCAATCGCAAAACTCGGTCCAGAAGAAGCGATAGAGCGCCTGTGCCGCTTCAGAAAATTGGTAGCCCTCCAGAGCCGCAGTCACTTCCCCGATGGCCGCATCTAGGCGCAAAAGAATCCACTTGTCGTCGCTCGTCAGCAGCACCGGATTGATCTCCCCTTCAGTCTCGCCGCCGTGCATTTGACGGAAGCGCGCGGCGTTCCAGAGCTTCGTGCAAAAGTTGCGCCCCAGCTCCACGTTTTTCTCGTCGAAAAGAATATCCTGCCCAAGCGGCGCGCTCCGCATGATGCCAAAGCGCAACGCATCCGCCCCGTACTGCGCGATGAGGTCGAGCGGATCGGGCGAATTCCCGAGCGACTTCGACATCTTGCGCCCCTGCTTGTCGCGGATCAGCCCCGTGAAATAGACGTTCCGGAACGGTGCCTCCCCCGTGTACTCGAAACCCGCCATAATCATCCGCGCCACCCAGAAAAAGAGGATGTCCGGCCCCGTGACAAGGTCGGTCGTCGGGTAGAACTTCGCGAGCGTCTCCGTCTTCTCCGGCCACCCCATGGTCGCAAAAGGCCACAGCCAGGAGGAGAACCAGGTGTCGAGGACATCGTGGTCCTGCACGAGGCCCAACTCCTCAAATTCGAAGCACTACATCTCGAAACCCAGGATTCACGCAAACCTCCAAAGCAATACCGGTCAACTCGCCGCCCGTTTCGTCTGTCGCGGTCTTGCCGGTTTCCGGGAATTTGACGAAGGCTGCGCCAGGCCGCGTCTTCTTCAACTCAGCCAGATAGCCGAGAGTAGAAACCATCGTCTCCTGGTCACTGTCCCACTTTGGACCGTCGCCACACCGGCACCCGATGCCCCCACCAGAGCTGCCGGGAGATGCACCAGTCCTGAATGTTCTCCAGCCAGTGGTCGTACACCTTCGCCCATCGCTCGGGGAAAAACTGCATCCGGCTTTTTGCGAGGTTTACCTTTGATATGACCTGCGCCAGCTTGAGTCGTGCGTTTGGTGCAGGCTGGGTGTCCAACTTCTCCTCGTGGAGATGCGCTTCCAGAGATTTACCGCCAAGCGCACTTCCAACTCCAGCGACGACCGCCTTCGCCTCCGCTACGCTCGGGTATTTCAAAAACCACTGCTCGCTCAGGCGTGGCTCGACGGGAACATCGCTGCGCTCAGAAAAGCCGACGTTGTTCTCATATGGCTCTTCCTTCTCCAGCACGCCGAGAGCGCGCAGATGCTCGACTGCGATCTCCCGCGCCTTGAAACGGTCGAGTCCGATGAGCGGCTCGCCCGCCAGCGCGTTCATCGTCCCATCGGGATTCATGATGTCCGGCGCGGCGAGGCCGTGTCGCTGCCCGATCTCAAAGTCCGCCTTGTCGTGCGCAGGCGTCACTTTCAGCACGCCTGTGCCGAACTCGAAATCGACGTGCTCATCGCCGATGATCGGAATGAGCTTCTGCGCCAGCGGCAGGTTCGCGGGCAGCGGCCGGATGACCGATTTTGCCGATCAGGTGCGCGTAGCGAGCGTCCTTTGGATTGACCGCCACCGCCGTGTCGCCGGGAATCGTCTCCGGACGAGTCGTGGCGATGGTCAGCCGCGTGCCAGCCGCCTCTGGCACCTCGACCGAGAAGTAATACAGCGTCCCCTTCTGCGGCTTCATGATCACCTCCTCATCGGAGAGCGCCGTCAGCGCCGCAGGGTCCCAATTCACCATCCGCTTGCCGCGATAGATCAGCCCCTTTTTGTAAAGATCGACAAAGACCCGCTGCACGCACGCCGAGTAAGCCGGGTCCATCGTGAAGCGCTCGCGCGACCAATCGCACGAGGCGCCCAGCTTCTTCAATTGCTGGATGATGATGCCGCCGTGCTTCTCCTTCCATTCCCACACCTTCTCCAAAAACTTCTCGCGCCCGAGGTCATCGCGATGCCGGATTTGGCCGCTCTTCTTCAGCGTCCGCTCCACCACGGTCTGGGTGGCGATGCCAGCGTGATCGGTGCCCGGCAGCCAGAGCACTTCCTTCCCCAGCATGCGCGCGCGCCGGGCGAGGATGTCCTGGATGGTGTTGTTGAGCACATGCCCGAGCGTCAACATCCCGGTGACATTCGGCGGCGGAATGACGATGGAGTAAGCAGGCTTGGGTGACTGCGGGTCGGCCGTGAAACAGCCCTCCGCCTGCCAGAAGGCATACCACTTTTCCTCGATCCCCTGCGGCTCGTAGGTTTTCGGAATCTCGGTCAGCTCGGACATAAAAAGCGGGCGCCGACTCTCTCCCCCACCCCTTTCCTTGGCAAGGGAGCATTGAGCGGCCACTTCCCGGTGGCGCGAGACCGCTTCTGGTTTGCGCCTCCTCCATGGTCCTCGGCGCGGCGGAGTCTCCAAACGATCACCCGCCCGGTGCTGCAGCCTTGAGAGTTTCCAGCGCTTGCAAAGCGCATTGAACGCGCACCCATCCGGCGTGTCCAAACCCCACCACAAAATGAAACTCCTCAGCCCTTCAATTTGCACCACTTTCCTCCTGCCGGTGTTGCTCGCCACCTCCGCCTTCGCGCAAGACAAGGCCAAACCCGAGGCCGCTCCCCGGCCCATGCCTGCAATCAAATACGACCCCACCGCGCTCCCAGCCAACACTCCGAGCTACGCGCCCGTCGTGGAAAGAGTTGCCCCGAGCGTGGTCACGATCTCCACCTCCAAGACCGTCGGCAAAGGCGCGCCGAGCGGCCCCGCTGCCGGCAACCCACTCTTCAACGACCCCACCTTTCGGCGCTTCTTCGGCATCCCGGATGGCGATGATGAACAAGGTGCCGCGCCAGTGCCGCCAAATAACAAGCGCCCGCGCAACCGCAACACTCCGAGCGCGCCAAACAGCGACGGCTCCAACAATGGCACCGCCAAGGGCAGCAAACGCCAGCCGCTGGGTCTCGGCTCTGGAGTCATTGTTTCCCCCGACGGCTACATTCTGACGAACAATCACGTCGTCGAAGGCGCCGACGACATTGATGTCACGATTGGCGAAGCCCAGCACATCTACAAAGCGACGAAGATTGGTGTCGATCCGAGCACCGACATCGCGGTGATTAAGATCGAGGGCAAGGATCTTCCGGCGGTCACGATCGCCGACAGTGACAAGCTTCGCTCGGGCGACATCGTGATCGCCGTTGGCAATCCGTTTGGCCTCACGCAGTCCGCCACCATGGGTGTGGTGAGCGCCGTCGGGCGCGGCGGGATGGGGATCATCGACTACGAAAACTTCATCCAGACCGACGCCTCCATCAACATGGGCAACTCCGGCGGCGCGCTGGTTGATTTCCAAGGCCGGCTTGTCGGCATCAACACGGCCATCTTTTCGCGCAGCGGCGGCAACCAGGGCATTGGCTTCGCGGTCCCATCCAATCTGGCCCGCAATGTCATGGAGAGCCTGCTCAAAACCGGCAAGGTGCAGCGCGGCTTCCTCGGAGTCGGCCTGCAACCGCTGACCGATGATTTGGTCAAGGCCTTCAACCTTAAGAACGACGAGGGAGTCCTGATCGCGGAAGTTCAACCGAAGAGCCCCGCTGAAAAAGCGGGCGTTCAAACAGGAGACGTGGTGGTGGCTGTGGACAAAAAGCCGGTGAAGAGCTCCCGCGAACTCCAACTGCTCATCGGCGCCATGGCGCCGGGAGCGAAAGTCGAGTTGAAGCTCTTCCGCGAAGGCCAGGAAAAGACCGTTAACATCGACCTCGCCGAGCGGCCTAACAAAGGCCTCGTCGCCGAGAACAGCAAGGAGGAATCCAGCGACCCTGATGTGCTCGATGGCGTCACGGTCGCCGACATCGATGCGGACAACCGCAAGGAACTCAACCTCCCGGAAAACGCCAAAGGTGTCGTCATCACCCAGGTCGATCCCGATTCACCTTCCGCGGCAGCCGGTTTGCAAAAAGGCGACGTCGTTCTCGAGATCAACCGGGAGAAGATCACCAACTCGAAGCAGGCAGTGGACATGAGTGAGAAACTGAAAAAAGAAAAGAAAGTTCTCCTGCGCGTCCAATCCCGCAATGCGACGCGCTACGTGGTGATCGAGCGGAAATAAAGGCCACGCTCGCGAGAGCAGTGGAGGACCGACGGCCCCGGCGCGAACCGGGGCCGTTTCCGCGTCGTGTCACAGCGTGTGCGCCTCCTGCCTGGCACTTGCCCCGTTCCGACGAAATCGTCTCGCCTTTGAGTGCGCGGCTTTAACTTTTACCGAGGCGTGCCGTGAAGCGCCGCCGATACTCGAGTGGCCGCAATCCGGTTGCTTTGCAAAACGCTCGCGTGAAATGGCTCTGGTCATAAAAGCCGCAGGTCAGCGCGACCTGTCCCACCGCCTGGCTCGTCTGCTCGAGTTGCCGGCGTGCCATCGCCAGCCGCACTCGCAGCACGTACTCCGTCGGTCTAATCCCGAAGAGCCGTTGAAACTCCCGTTGCAAATGGCTCCCCGAAAGATGCGCGCAGCGCCATCTCCAGCACGGATACCCGCTCGCGAAAGTGGGTTAGCACGTATTTCAGCGCCGGGGTGATCCGCCGATACTCCCCCGACGCCTCGCCGCCCTGATCGTACGGGCGCATCACACCCGCGATGCCGACGACCCGCCCGCGCGCATCCTTCAGCGGCAGTTTCGTGGAAAGGAACCAGCGCGGCACCCCGTCCGCACTCGTCACCAGCCAGACTTGATTGGCCAGCAGGAGGCCTGAGGCCATCACCCGGCGATCTTCCTCCACGTACTGCGCGGCGAGCGCTGGCGGATGCAGGTCGAAGTCCGTTTTCCCGAGCATCTCCGACTCCTCGCGAAACCCGTGCAACTGCAACTCGGCCCGGTTCACTTTTACAAAGCGATGCTCACGATCTTTGACAAAGAGATAGACTTGGGGAAGGTACTCAAAGAGAGCCGTGAGCCGCTCCAGCTCTGCCAATTGGCGGAAAAACGCGCCCTGTCTGGTCTCTGGCTCCATGCGGCCTATATACAAAACTCTGCGGCTCAGATCAAAGTCTGCCTCCCATCCCCCTGCTACATACCGCGTGGCTTTCCCCATGTCCCGCCGCTTCGTTCATTCCGCCGTCCTCCTTTGCGCTGCCCTGCCGCTCCTGCCCTTTGCAGGAGCCGTGGAGTCGCCGCCGCCGGTCGATTTCGGCCGGGAGATTCTCCCCATCCTCTCCGACAACTGTTTTTATTGCCATGGGCAGGATGAAAATCGCCGCAAAGGCGACCGCCGCCTCGACACGCTCGAAGCCGCGCTCGCGGAGAAGGACGGCGTGCGCGCCATTGTGCCCGGCGATGTCCAGAAGAGCGACGTGATCACCCGCATCTTCTCATCGGACCACGAGGAAATGATGCCGCCGCCGAAAGCGAAGCGGCAACTCTCAGCCGCTCAGAAAGATTTGGTCCGGCAGTGGGTGGCCGAGGGTGCGAAGTGGGGCAAACACTGGGCCTTCACCCCGCCCGTTCGCCCCTCTGTGCCGGATGTGCCGGAGTTTGCCGCCGCTTCGCTCCACCCGGTTGACGCCTTTGTTTGCGCCAGGTTGGCGCGGGAAAAGCTCGCGCCCTCACCGGCGGCAGACAAAGGGACGCTCCTGCGCCGCTTGAGCCTTGATCTCATCGGCTTGCCGCCGACCCTCCCTGAACTCGACGCCTTCCTCGCCGACACTGCGCCGGGCGCATACGAGCGGCAGGTGGAGCGTCTTCTCGCTTCCCCCCATTATGGTGAACGCTGGGGTCGCGATTGGCTCGATGCCGCGCGCTACGCGGATACGAATGGCTTTGAAAAAGACGCGCCGCGGTCTGCCTGGCTGTATCGCGATTGGGTGATTAATGCGTTCAATCGCGACCTGCCGTACGACCAATTCGTCATTGAGCAATTCGCTGGCGATCAGTTGCCCAACGCTACTCCGGATCAACTCATCGCCACCGGCTTTCTGCGCAATTCCATGATCAATGAGGAAGGTGGCGCCGATCCGGAGCAATTCCGGATGGAACAGATGTTCGATCGCGTGGAGGCGATGAGCAAAAGTGTGCTCGGCCTTACGATACAATGCGCGCAGTGCCACTCGCACAAGTTCGATCCCATTTCGCAGGAGGAATATTACCGCCTCTTCGCTTATCTAAACAATGATCACGAGTCGCAGCCGGTTTTCTATGCCCCAGCCGAGCAAATCAAACGGGCCGATTTGCTGAGCCAAATCGCCGACGAGGATGCCAAATTGCGCGAACAGTTGCCCGATTGGGAGGCACGCCTCGCCGATTGGGAAGATCAGTTGGCGGAGCCAGCCACCAAATGGACGGTGATCCAACCGGTCGTCGAAGATATCTCAACTGGTGGCCAGCGTTACCTTCCGCAAAGGGATGGCTCGTTCATCACCGCCGGCTTTCAGCCGACCAAGCATGAGGTGAAGATGGCCATCAAGGCGGAGGAGCAAAATATCATCGCCTTTCGCCTCGAAGTTTTGAATGATCCGAACCTCCCCGCCAACGGGCCCGGCCGTTCTCACATGGGCACCTTTGGGCTGACGGAATTCAAAGTTGAGGCTGGCTCGGTCGCCGCGGGCGCAAAGAAAACCGCGGTGAAATTTGTCAAAGCTCTCGCCGATCTGGAGCCACCGCCAGAAACGCCCGTTATCGCGCAATTTAATGAAAAGGAGCCGAAGCATCGCGTCATTGGGCCAGCCAGTTATGCGATCGATGGCAATGAAGAAACTGCCTGGTCCAATGACGTGGGTCCGGGCCGTCGCAACCAAGCTTGTACCGCCATCTTTGTCGCGGACCAACCGATCACTTATAAAGGGGGTACCGACTTACTGATTAAGCTGACGCAAAAACATGGCGGTTGGAATGCCGATGACTTGCATGGGAACAATCTCGGGCGCTTTCGACTTTCCATTGGCACTGGTCCCGCCCCGGAGAGCGCCCCCTTGCCAGCGGAGATCCGCACCATCCTCGATGTGCCACGGGAGCAGCGCACCCGGGCGCAACGCGAGGCTCTCTTTAGCTACTGGCGCGCGCATGCGCCGGAGGGGAGGGAGACGAATGACCGGGTCGAAGGGCTCTGGCGTCAACATCCCGAGGGGACCACGCAACTGGTCCTCAACGCGCGCACCGACCGGCGTGAAACCCACCTTCTCACCCGCGGCGACTGGCTCAAGCCGGCTCAGGAAGTCACCCCCGGCGTGCCAGCGATTCTTAACCCGCTGCCCGCGGACGCGCCTCCCACCCGGCTCTCGCTGGCGCGCTGGTTGGTCGATCCCAAGGCGCCGACCACCGCGCGCGTCTTCGTCAACCGCGTCTGGCAGCATTACTTCGGCATCGGTCTGGTGGCCACCCCGGAGGACTTCGGCTTGCAAGGCGAAGCGCCCTCCCACCCCGAGTTGCTCGATTGGCTCGCCTGCGAGTTCATGGAGCACGGCTGGAGCATCAAACATTTGCAGCGCCTGATCGTCTCCTCGGCGACTTATCAGCAATCATCCCGCATCGAGCCTGATCTCTATGAACGCGATCCCTACAATCGCCTGCTCGCCCGCGGCCCGCGGTTTCGTGTCGAAGGAGAAGTGGTGCGGGATATCCAGCTCGCGGCCAGCGGCCTGCTGAACCCGGCGGTCGGCGGTCGCAGTGTCATGCCACCCGCGCCGGCCTTTCTCTTTCAACCGCCCGTCAGTTACGCCCCTTTCCCATGGGTCGAAGAGAAAGGTTCAGAGCGTTACCGTCGGGCCGTTTATTCCTATCGCCGCCGCAGCACGCCCTATCCGCTGCTCTCCACCTTCGACACACCGGAAGGCAACGTCTCCTGCCCGCGCCGCAACCGCTCGAATACGCCCTTGCAAGCGCTCATGACATTGAACGAAACCGTGGCCATCGAAGCCGCGCAGGCGCTCGCCCGCCGCGCTCTCGAGGATGGTGGCGGCACCGACGCTGATCGCACGGATTTTCTCTTCCGCCGATGCCTCTCCCGCCTACCCAACTCCGCCGAGCGAGCCGAAATCGTCCAGTTGCTCGATGCGCAAATCACCCGCTTCGCCAGTGGCGAGCGCGACCCGTGGCTCGTCGCTACGAATGCGAGCAAGCCGACGCCGCTTCCGCCCGGCGCCACCCCCGCGCAATTGGCTGCTTACACGCTCGCCGCGCGCGTCCTGCTCAATCTCGATGAGACCATCACCAAGGAGTAAGTCATGAACCACCTCGCCTATTTTAAGGATCAGATTCGCCAGCAAATCACCCGGCGTTGGTTCTTCAACCAGTGCAAGGTCGGCCTTGGCTCCGTCGCGCTCAGCTCGCTGCTGGGCGACCTCCTTTCGCCTGCGGGAAGCGCCGCCGCTTCGCTCCCCGATCCCCTCGCTCCGAAGCAGCCCCACTTCGCTCCCAAAGCCAAACGCGTCATCTATCTCTTCCAAGCCGGTGCGCCCAGCCATCTCGACCTTTTCGACTACAAACCGCAGTTGGAGAAGTTCAATGGGACCCTTCCTCCACCTGAGCTGTTGAAGGGCTATCGCGCCGCCTTTATCAATCCAAAGAGCACCCTGCTCGCGCCCAAGTTCAAATTTGCCAAACATGGCCAGTGTGGCGCCGAGCTCAGCGAACTCCTGCCCGGCCTTGCCGAAGTCGCCGATGACATCGCCATCGTTAAGTCGATGCAAACGGATGCGTTCAATCACGCGCCCGCACAAATCTTCATGAACACGGGCGCGACCCAATTTGGCCGCCCCAGCATGGGCGCATGGACCACTTATGGGCTGGGCACCGCCTCACAGGATCTCCCCGGCTACGTGGTCTTTTCCACCGGTCAGAAAGGAACCAGTGGCGGCGCCTCGAATTACGGCTGCGGCTTCCTCCCTTCCGTCTATCAGGGCGTCCCGTTTCGCGGCCAGGGTGATCCTGTCCTCTACCTCTCCAATCCCGCAGGAGTCGATGCGCGCATGCAGCGCGACACTCTCGACGCCATCAAGCACCTCAATGAACAACATCTCGGCGCCGTTGGCGACCCTGAGATCGCCACCCGCATCAACTCCTTCGAACTGGCCTATCGCATGCAAACCAGCGCTCCTGAGCTGATGGAAATCACCAGGGAATCGCCGGAGACTCTCGCCATGTACGGCGCGGAGCCCGGCAAATCTTCCTATGCCAATGCGTGTTTGCTCGCCCGCCGCCTGGTCGAGCGTGGAACCCGTTTCGTGCAAATCTTTCACGAAGCTTGGGATCACCATGGCGGCCTCACGAAAGGTCTGCGCGATCAAACGCAGGCGACCGACAAAGCGAGCGCCGCCTTGATCAAAGACCTAAAGCAGCGCGGGTTGCTGGAAGACACACTCGTCATCTGGGGCGGCGAGTTTGGTCGGACTCCCATGGTGCAAGGCGGAAACGACGGGCGGGATCATCATCCCAACGCCTTCACCATGTGGCTCGCCGGCGGCGGCATCAAACCGGGCCTGACGCTCGGCGCCTCGGACGAATTCGGCTTCAACGCCGTCGAAGACAAGGTTCACGTGCACGACCTCCACGCGACCATCCTCCACCTCCTCGGCTTCGATCACACCAAGCTCACCTACCGCTTCCAGGGCCGCGATTTCCGCCTCACCGACGTCCACGGCGAAGTCACTCAAAAGCTCCTCGCCTGATCGATACATCACGCCCCCATGCGGATAATCCTGGCAAACTCCTCCGGCTGGAGCGGAATCACGGAGAGACGTGAGTGGCGGATGAGGAGCATCTCCTGGAGCACGGGATCGGCTTTGATCGCCTCCAGCGAAACGGGGTGTCTCAGGGGGCGCAGCGGCTTTAGTTCCACGGCCTTCCAATCGCCCTCAGTGGCCGTTGGGTCAGGGAAGGCGGTCCGGACGACGGTGGCAATGCCCACGACCGCTTTGCCGATGACACTGTGATAATACAGGACGTGATCGCCGAGTTTCATCGCCCTAAGATTGTTGCGGGCCTGGAAGTTTCGGACGCCGGTCCAGGCGGTTCGGCCATCCTTCACAAATTGCTCCCACGCGTACGCGGTCGGCTCCTGCTTCACGAGCCAGTACTGGCGCGCAGTGGGCGTCTTAGTCTTCGTCCTGGAGCGCACGGCCATGGGCCGCATCATGAGGGGAGCGAAAATTGGCAGCAAGCGCAACGTGGCTCGCGCTCCGCAGCGAGGAGGTCACGGAATTAAAAATGCGCGCTCAGTCCACCCACACTCCGCGATAGACGCGCTGGGGCTGCGTGGCCGGCGGGCGCCGGTCGGGGGCAAAGGGCTTGAGCATCGGGTTAGCGGTGTTCGGGCCCGGCAGGAGGTGCAGCGTATTCAGCGTCTCCAAGTCGAGCCGTCCGCTGAGCGGCAATTGGCTGGCGCGCTGGTAGGACAAGACAGCCTCCTCCGTCGCCGGACCGGGTTGCCCATCGACAGGATCGCGGTAGAAGCCACGGCTGGCGAGCATGCGTTGCGCGGCCCGCAGGGTCTCCTCCTGCAAGGCGGGCGGGGCGCTGGCGTAGGGTGTCCGGGCAAAAAGCGTGGAAAATCCACGATCCGGGCGCGTGACCGGGCGATCCGCCTCAGGCGGCGGAACGTTCGCCGTTTCTCGTGGCGGACGTGTAGGTGCTGTTTCACGCAGAGCCCGGCGGTCACTTTCCACCAGAGCCTGATCTTTCCGCAAATCCACCCGCGGCCGCGCGGTCGAGGACGGTTCAACGGCGGTGCGCGGCGGCAGCGTTTCGCGGGGCGGTGCCGCGGGAGCGCCACGGAGACCAAGGGCGGACATCGTCTCGTCCGTGATCGTGCCCGTGACCTCAAGGCCATTGCGGATTTGGTAGCGCTTGGTCGCCGCCGAAAGTTCCGGCCCCGCCGTGCCATCGATCTCGCCGAAATAGAAGCCCTGCTCCTTGAGAGCGCTTTGCACCTGCCGCATCTGCTCGTCCGCCTGAACCTTGGCCGACATGAAGACCAGGGCGATGAGAAGGAGGGAGAAGGTCTTCATGCGGTGGAACTTTGGACGCGCGGCACGGCGCCACATTCACTGCTTTTCCAGCGCGGGGACCGCGGCCTTGCCCGGCTCCTGGTTGCGCGTCTGCATGTAGCGCAGGAGCCCTTCGGCCACCCCTTGGGCCAGGGTCTCGCGGTACTGCTCGGTCGAGAGCAGTTGCGACTCAAAAGCATTGGAAATGAAGCCGCCCTCGATCAGCACCGCCGGACAGCGCGTGTGATGCACCACATAGAAGTTCTTTGGGTGAATGCCGCGATTCTTCGCCTCCGTGCGGATGATGAGCGAAGTCTGCACCGCACCCGCCAGCGTTTCGCTCGGGTCGTCAGCGACTTTTTCGCCACGATTGAAAAATCCGATCCAGGACCAGTCTGCCACGGGGACCTCTTTCTCCTGCGCATAGTAGGTTTCGATCCCGCTGCTGGTCGTCGTCGGATCGCTGTTGAAATGAAGCGAGACGAAAAGCGCGTCCTTGTAGGAATTGGCCAGCCGCGTGCGCTCCTCGAGCGGCACATAGACGTTCGAGCGGCGCGTCAGGACGGTTTGAAAACCAGCGATGCGCGCGAGGCGCTCGACACGGGTGGCGAGGTCGAGCGTCAGGTCCTTTTCCGCCACCCCGCGCCAGCGCGTGCCTTCATCTCGCCCGCCGTGGCCCGGATCGAGGATCACGGTGGGAAAGCCCTCATCGTGCGGAGCGCCCTGCGATCCCGCGCTGCTCGGTTCATCCGGCGTGATGATGAAGGTCAGGCAGCCGCCCAGCACCACCAAACCCACACACGGCCAGGCGTTGCGCGGCCGGAAGAGCCTGGCGAAAAAATCCGCTCGCAGGCCGGAGCAACCGGCTGCCAGAGGAGCGCTTCTTTTTCATGGCGTGGCAGGACTGTGGAGCAGCTTACGTGCTTCCGCATCGGAAAGCGAGCGCCAGGTGACGGCCGTCCGCGCTCCGTGCTCCAGGAGACCGGCCTCGATGGAAGCGGCCTCCAGTTGCGTGGTGCGATGCGCCGCGATCTGCTCGGCGGACCATTCCTGCTCCGGGCGTTCCGCGCCCAAGGCGAGATGACCGAGCGCCCAGGCATTCGCCGCGAGCGTGAGCGCTTCCTGGAGCGTGCCCGAGGGCGAGAGCCGCTCGCGCAGGTAGGTCTCCATCTTCTCCGTGGCCAGGGTCGTCCCCGCGATCGCGCCAAAGTGCTCGAAGGCCCTCCCGAAATTTCCGCCATTCGTATGGATGGCGCCGTCGTATTCGAGACGCACAATTGTATTCGGCGCGTCGCCTCGTCCGAGTTCCGCAAAGAGCAACCGCGCGAGATAGGGCGCGCCGTACACCTGCTCGAAGGCCGCTTTCAGCACCGGCGACAAGGAGTAGGTCGCAAGCCGGCGCAAGCGAAACATCGTGCGCCGAGCGCGTAAACCCTTCCGCGCTCGTCAGTTCAATCGCGGCCATGCGCAGCCGCTCGATGTCGCCCGGATGCCCAATGGCCCCCATGCCGATCCGGTCATAGATCTCAAAGATCTTTTGCCGCTCACGCCCCAGCGTGAAGAAAAGCACGCCATCGCGATACGTGAGCGCCGCAATCGGACTGCCGCCCGCGAGCTGATGCTCGATATATTCCCGGCGATTGGCAATCGCCTCCATCCAGCGGTACGGCTCGTCGATCATCGCACCTGCTCCTTGAAAAGCCTCGCCATTTGCTTCTCCGGCAGCGTCGCGATGCCCGCCTCGGAGATGATCTTCACGATGGGGAAGACGCGCGCCCGGCGATCCACGCCCCCGGTGGCGGTGTCGGTCTCCGCCGCCGTGTCAAGGGCGCGCGAGCGCCACCGTGAGCGCCTGCTGCTCGTTGCGTTTGCGGAGCGGCTTCGCGCCATACTCATTTTCATAATAGAGCACGCTGCGCACCGCCTGCCCGCCCGAGCCGTTGGCCGCATAATCGGTCGCCTCGAACTGCGCGCCCATCGCGTCGTAAAAATAAAGCCGGGGCGATTTCGTTTCGAGATCATACGTCGCAAAGAGCGGCACCACGACGCCGACCCCTTGCATGACAAAGCCAAGGTTGTCCCGGAGCAGCTTGGAAAGGGCGCGCACCTTGCCTTCATGGCTCATTTCCTGGAGCTGTGAGCGTCGATAGAACTGGAACGAGTGCTCCAGGACGCGCGCCATCTCCCAAGCCGTCGCCGGAACGCCCGCGATGGCCATTAGGGAATACGGATCGATCTCCAGCACCTTATCCGCCCGGTCGTACACGACGAGATTGCCGACCGTGGCGCGCCGATCACCAGCCATCAGCACTCCGCCGGCGAATTTGAAGGCGAGAATGGTCGTGGCCTCCGTCTGCACCGGCGCGTGCGCCCCACTCACTGGAGGCATCGGCGGCAGACTCCCATGCCGCCGCAGCAAATCCGCGAAGCCTTCCAACGGCGCCCCCTCTGGAGCCGGCTGCGGAGTCCAGGTCGGATTTTCGCGATGGAACATGAAACTTGGTTCGAGCGAGTGGGATCTGAAGAGACGCTCGCAGGCTGATTCGGTGTTTCCTCTCGCAGGACCTTCCGTCTCTTCCGTGGACTGTACTCTACGGCGGCTATTCGCCGGTCCGCTGCCGATAGCGGCGGGATTGATTCGGGTCCACCTTCCGCATCCGTTGCAGGAGATCCTTGGTGTCGGGCTTCTGCACGTCGGGCGCTTTGGGTCCGCCGCCATCCCCTTGCTGCGGGCCCCAGGGAGCAGGGCTGGCCGGTCGTTGAGTCCGTTCAGGCATGCCACAACGGTACGAGGTCCGCGCCGAAACGCAAGCCCCCACCGCCAACGCGGTATGGCGTTCAAAGCGACAATGCGTCGATCAAAGCAGGACATGGCGCGCGCCCCGCATGCTTGCTGACTTGAACGGAATAATTCCCCCGCCGCCGCATTTTTCCCGAGGGCGACCCCCTTCTTCCGGGAGCGGGCATTCGCCCTGAAGAAAAAAATGCTCTCCCCGCCCCTCAGGCCGCATGGATGCTCGTCGGCACGCATTTACCAAATCTGTCCTACATTGATCGCGCAGGCGTCCTGCTTCTATCGCACCACCACAGATATTTCCACTGACGCCGCCGTCAGCACAGGAGCCCCTAAAGTCCATTGGACCCCGCGTGGATTTCCGGCGGTTCCAGAAGGGGTCACCTTGGCATTCGTCGGGGCAGCCGGCGGCTCTTCGATAGGACTCGGGCTCGGGGCGCGCGGAGTCGCTGGACTCGCACAGGAACGCGAGTCCGACCAACGCGATGATTTGGGACAGAAGCACTGGCGCGGTAGCACAAAGCGTCGCAGCGGAGATGCAGACGGGAGAACGCGGCTCCACAAGGCGAGCCATATTCAACGCACTGCCGCTTGCTTGCGCGCATCGTATTCCAAGTTACGCGAACCGGAAGGATTCACGAACGCCTCAAGAGTTACTCCCGTCGGTGGTGGCTCGTAGTCAGCGGTGACTCGCAAAGTGAGTCGCGCATAAAGCGTTCCTCCGCGAGCCTTCACATAGAAGTCGCGTGTCACTGAGCTTTGCCAGCCGGCCGATGACGCCGGCATGTCGATGGTAAACTGCGCTTGGTATCCGTCCGCAGGCGCTTCATTGGGGTAGGCTTGGTTAAGCTCGGAGATTCCCCCGCCCAGAACTTCGATGACTGCTCTCCAATCGAAGCGGTTTCCACGTTGGATATGTTCGGGCTGCCGCTTAACCTTCAAAATTACGTCACCACCACTGGCAAGCTTCTTGCCCGTCAACAAATCGAACGACGTAGGCGTGCCGTTCACGGGCACACCCACTCGATCAAAGCGGACATGGGTGAGCGGTTCCGCTCCATTCGATTTCCACATGATGAACACCTCCGGCGCTGACTGATCGGGATGGTGCCGCTCGTTATCTCGGTGGAGTGATGAATAATAGAAATTCCGATTGATGTCCGCTTTGAACTCATAGCCATCTTTACTCGGTTGGATGACTATCTCCGCTCCACGTAAACCGCGAAAGGCGAAGTTCCCTGCGACATCAGTCACCGTATGATAATCCACGAATTTTCCGCCCATCCACACCTTCTCTACCATAACGCCTCCGCGGACTTTTGCTCCTGCAACAGGAGCACCGCGTTGATCGACAACTCGGCCATAAAAATCTATCGGCTGATCGTTCAAGGTCCCCAGCTTTTCGGACATCACCACAACAGCCAACAAGCACAACACCGCAGCAATAATTCTCAGTTGCTTCTTCATGGCTGCGAAGAAAGGCCGAAGGCGTCGAGAAGCGAGGACCAAAAGTTTTCTATGACCATGTTCGTAAATTGGAATTGGCCGCTATGCCATTCACGATCCTTGAAGCTGTTATTGTGTGGATCATAACTCCACATTCCCTCTCCTGGCATATCATGCGTGCCGCCAAAGCCAGCCACATTTCCAGACACCCGGCCCAAGGCTCGCGAGCGCGGTTCCGCGGCGTAGCGGGGCATTCGGGGTCAGTCAACAAGGGGGGCATTCGGGGTTAGTCGTCATATCTGGACAAGGAGAGTTTTGGTTGCGAAAAGGAGGCATCGCTCAAGTTTGCGTCTGCAATCTCGCGGATCGTACTACCACATCCTGCGCGCCGCAATCGCCGGGAGAAGATTCTCGCGACGACGCCAATTGACGCTTCTTCCTAGAGACGGCGGGCGGACCGGCTGGGGTGTTTACGTTCCAGCCTTGGTGGGCAATCACGACCAAAGCGCCAGTGAGACGCCGGAGCCGAACTCGGGTGAGGGGATGAAATTGAAGAACTGCACCCGGCGCTGCCATACCAAGCATCGTGCTTGGGGCCGCTTCTTTGGTGATTGATTTCGACCGGTGCTCGTCGAAGACGACACGACGGAGTATCTCTGGGCCTTGCTCGATTAAGCGCATCTGAACCCCTTGCGGATCCAACTCGCCGCGCCACTCGCGACGAAGGCCTGGCCGATTCTCCGTGGCGCCGCCGAATGGCGCTCTCACGGGTTCTGAGAGAGGCGCGATCTCTTAGCTGAAAAAATTCGGTTTATTTGACCCGCCGCGTCCCGCTTTGCGGAAAGACGTGCTATGGTCGGGGTCCAACCAGGAAGCCTGCTGTTGCGGGCCGCACTTGGCGAGTCCCGCAGGCGGGTTCTTCCAGGCATCGTTTGTTCTTTGAAATAATCAAAGCGGGAGCCTTCCCGAAGCGCCTTCGCTCCCCTTTGGCGGCTCGTTTCCGCCCCGCCTTCAGAGTTTCTGTCCCGAAATGACCGAAACTCGGGAAACTGTGGCACATGAAGGCGCGCAGGACGCGTGGAAGATTGGGACGGGAATATGATTCAGAGCAGCGTAGGAGCTGATTGAAAAACCGCGTTTCTGTCTCAGAATGACCGAAACTCTGGGCAAGCCCGGCGTCGCTCGGCGTGATGCTTCGCACCAGGGCGGCTCGGAACTGCGTGATTAGTTCCGAAATGACCGAAAGTCTGGGAAGCTGTCTGCGCGAAGACGTGAACGGCGCGCAGAAGTTTTAAGCGGGGCGATGATTCAGGGCAGCATCCGACCCGAGGTGGAAAAAGCCGCAAATCCGTCCCCAAGTGACCGAAACTCTGGCAAGCGGCTTCGTTACCGCGTCACGTTCGCCACTCGGACGGACAAACATTCCGCAATTAGTTCCGAAATGACCGAAACGCGGGGGGGTGTCGCACATGACGACGCGACGGACGCGTGGAAGATTTGCGGGAGTCGATGGTTCGGAGTGACATGAGGCCCATTCGAAAAAGCCGCATATTTGTCCCGAAATGACCGAAACTCACTCCAGCCAGCGTCACATGGGATCACGCTCGGAGGAAGACGCTCCGAACTCCGCAATGAGTTCCGAAATGACCGAAACTGGGGAACTGTCGCACGTGAAAGCGCGCTGGACGCTGAGAAGATTCAGGCGGGTCGATGATTCAGAGCGGCATACTGGCTGAGTGAAAAGGCCGCGTTTCCGTCCCGAAATGACAGAGACTCGAGCCACATCCGGCTCTTCTTTAGTAGCGTCTATCCCTGTCAAAGCATCTTCCGGCACGTCTGCGCGGCCTTGGGCGAACGTGACGCGAGCCCAGGCGCTGTCCCGGCGCCGAAAGCTCGACCGGGGTTGGGGCCGTGTCGAAAAACCTCACCGCCGCCTCGTAAAAACACCGCAAAACACCGTCGAACGCGCAGGATCGTACGCCCGCGCCGCTGTGCCGCGCCTCAAACCTGCGGATGTAGCGACGGCGCCCTCGCCGTCGGAAGTGCCCTGCGGCGCCCCCGCCGCAGTCGTCACTGGCACATCGACCGCGCAAAAATTTCGACTGCGGCGTGGGCGCCGCGGACACGCTCGACGGCGAGGGCGCCTTCGCTACGACGTGCGCGCCGTCGTGAAAAATATGCGGGTAAGCACCGCGTAGCCCTTTCATTCTATTTATCAAGTCCAGGCAGACGCCCAAACCCCACCTCCAGACTTCCGAACCCTTATGATCACCAGTTCTTCATCACCGCCGCGCCTCACCGCGTGGGCTCTCGGCTGGACTTTGTCCGCGGCGTTTCTGGGATGGATGTTCGATGGGCTGGAAATGGGCATTTTCCCGCTGGTGGCCAGTTCCGCCCTGGCTGAGTTTGCCCGGCAGGCGGCACCCTCGCCGGATTTTGTCGGCCATTGGATCGGAGTGATCAATGCCTGCTTTCTTCTCGGGGCGGCCCTGGGTGGGCTGATTTTTGGCTGGCTTGGCGATCGGCTGGGCCGGGTCCGTGCCATGATTCTGAGCGTGCTTGCCTATTCGGCCTTCACTGGGCTCATCTATTTCGCGACCAGTGCTGAGCAACTGGCAGCCTGCCGCTTCCTGGCGGCGATCGGCATGGGCGGAGAATGGTCGCTCGGGGTGGCCCTCGTAATGGAAGCATGGCCGGGCGGCCAGCGCCCGCTGATGGCGGGGTTGATCGGTGCAGCGGGTAATCTCGGGTATGCTCTGGTCGCCGTCATTGGCATTGGCGTGCATATCACGGCCGACTCGTGGCGCTGGATGATGGTGCTGGGCGCCGCACCCGCTCTGCTCACGCTGCTCATCGCGCGCTTCGTGCCGGAGAGCGAACGCTGGCACCGCTCCGTGGCGCGTGCCGGGCTCGTGCGCAATCCGCTCGGGGAACTCTTCGGTCGCACGCTGCGCCGCCGCACGCTGCTGGCGATCGGCCTCACTTCGGTCGCGCTCATGGTCACCTGGGGCAGCGTGCAGATCATTCCCACCTGGATTGACGTCGATCTCACGCACCGGCTCCTGCCGAAGGCCAAGGCGGTGGGGCAGTTGGCCTCCTCCCTGGGCGCCATTCTCGGCTGTCTGCTGGCGCCGCTCCTGGGCGCCCGCTTTGGACGGCGCCCGGTTTACTTCGGCCTCTGCCTCGCCTCCCTTGTGTCCTGCCTGGTGATGTACCTGGGATTTGCGACTTATTCGGCAGGACTGCTGGCCATGATCTTTGTAGTTGGCGCGTGCACGGCATCCTTTTACGGCTGGCTGCCACATTATCTGCCGGAGCTTTTTCCGACCCGCGTGCGGGCGACGGGCCAGGGGATCGCGTACAACAGCGGCCGCCTGCTCGCCGCCGCGGGCGCCTGGCACATGGGGGCGCTTATGGCCGCTTTCCACCACAGCTATGCGAAGGCTGGCGCAACGTTCGTCTTCGTGTATGTGCTAGGAATGATTCTGATCTGGTTCGCTCCAGAAACGCGCGGCGAGCCGCTGCCCGAGTAAACTGGAGAAGCTGATGCCTCAGAATTCGTTCACCACCGGGATTTCGCCCGAGGCTCTCGAGAGCTTGGGGAACTCCGTGGGTGCGCTCTTCGACTTCGTGGCCATTCTGACTCCCGAAGGGAAGATCATCGCTCTCAATGACGCCGCGCGCACGCGGTCGGGCTGCCTCAGCGGACGAGAGGGGGGTTTTCTCCTCTGCCCCTTGCACTCACCCTGGGTCTGGGAACTTCTCCGGGAGGAAGGAATCCCGACCGCGCTCCGGGAGGGGGTGTGGCGCGGCGAGACCGCGTTGTTGCTGGCAGACGGCAGCGAACTGCCAGTCCATCAGACGCTGGTCTCCATCGGCTCGCCCGCGCAGCCGCTGCTGGCCTCGGTCATGCGCGATCTCTCCCAAGCGAAACGCGAGGAGCTGGCGCGCATCGAGCAGGCGAATGGCGAAGAAGCCGCGCTGCGGGCCAGCGGACAGGTGATCTTTCGGTGGGAGCCAGCCTCGGGCGCGATGGAGTTTCGCGGGCCAGTGGAAACCCTCCTCGGCTACCCACTGGCGGAGATGGCGCGCGGCCTGGAGCAATTCCGCGCGCGAGTGCTCCCGGAGGATCTTGCGCGGCTCGATATGGAATGGGAGCGCGCGGCACGCGGATCGGGACCCTTGCAGGTGGAATTCCGGTGGCAATGTCCGAGCGGCCGGGTGCTTTGGCTTCGCGCCAGCGGCACTTTTTTTCTAGATCGGACGGGCCGTCCACGCCAGCTCGCTGGGTTGCTCATGGATGTCACCGCGCAGGCGGGGCTGCAGGAGCAATTGGACGCCGCGCGCGCCAAACTCGAGGACCGCCTCCAGGCGCGCTTGCAAGAGGCGCGGGCTCACGCGGAGCAGGCCCGCAAGGGCAAAAGCGAACTCCTTTCCCGCATGAGCCACGAATTGCGGACCCCGCTCAATGCGATCCTCGGCTTCACGCAACTCCTGGAACTGGAGCACCCCACGGCCCGGCAGACCGAAAGCATTGCGCACATCACCCGGGCCGGAAACCACCTCCTGACGCTCATCAATGAAACGCTGGATATTGCGCGCCTGGAATCAGGCCGCCTCCCGCTGCAAAGCGAGCCGGTCGAGCTGGCCCCTTTTCTGCGCGGTATCGTGGAATTGGTCCGCTCTCTGGCGGACCGGCGGGAGGTCGCCGTCACCCTCACCGGGCCGGTGGCCGGCACTCCGCCTCATGTGCACGCCGATCCCCAGCGACTCCGCCAGATCGTGCTGACGCTGCTCAGCAACGCGGTGAAGTTTAATCGGGCGCATGGGACAGTCGCCATCAGCAGCGGGCCAGGTGCGGCGGGTCGCGTGCGAATTACAGTCACCGACTCCGGGCCGGGCCTCGATCCCGAGAAGCTGCGCGGCTTGCTATCCGCTTCTGAGTGGCCGGAGGCGGGGAAAAACGCTCCCGGTGGTGTCGGCGTGGGGCTCGCTCTCAGTCGCGGCCTGGCGCATGCGCTGCAGGGCGAACTGGGGGGCGAAAGCGAGCTCGGGCGGGGCAGCACTTTCTGGGTCGAACTACCTGCGGCGATGGCTCCCTTCACTCCCCCTTCGTCACCTGCGACCACCCTCCCCACGAAGACTTTAGCCTCCTCCACCCCGCACAAACTGCTCTACGTGGAGGATGAGGAACTGAACCTCCAGCTCGTCGAACGCGTCCTCTCGAGCCACCCCGAGTACGAACTCCTCTCCACGATGCAGGGCTCGCTCGCCTTGGAACTCGCCCGAACTCATCAACCCGACCTCATTCTCCTCGACTTGAATCTGCCCGATCTCTCCGGGGAGATCATCCTGGCGCAGCTCAAGGATGACCCCGCCGTGCGCGACATCCCGGTCATCATGGTCACGGCGGACGTCATGGGCGACCGCATCGAGCGCCTGCTCACGGGCGGAGCCCTCACCTACTTGACCAAACCCTTCCGCATTTCCGAATTCCTCTCGATCATCCAGGAAACCATCAGCCGCCGAGGCTAAGCTGGCCACGCCCTCGGTTTTCTCCCGCCTGCCGATTCTCCTCTATGCACCGTTTCTTTGTCCCTCGTCTCCTCCTGTCACTTGCCTTTCTGGCCTTTCCGTTTTCGACGCTTCGCGCCGACTGGCTGCAATATCGCGGGCCGCAGGGAAATGGCGCGTCTTCGGAAAAGAGCTTCAACCCCTCAGGCGCGAATGCCCCGAAAATTCTCTGGCGGGCGCAACTCGGCAAAGGGACGTCTTCGGTCACGGTGGAGGACGGGCGTGCGTACACGCTGGGGAACACCGAGGCGAACGACATTCTCTACTGTTTGGATGCCAGGAGCGGACACGAAGTGTGGCGGCACTCGTACCCGATTGCGCTTGATCCGAACATGTTTGAAGGCGGGCCGCGCTCCACGCCCACCCTCGATGGCAAGCTTCTGTACAGCGTCTCCCACCAGGGCGATCTCTTCTGCCTCGAAGCCGCCACGGGGGCCAAGGTCTGGTACAAGCATTATCAAAAGGATTTTGGCGGGCGGCGTCCAAGCTGGGGTTACGCCGGGTCGCCGACAGTCAGCGGCAACTTGCTGATCTGTGATGTCGGCGCGGCGGATGGCTCAACGGTGGCGCTTGAGAAGGCGACTGGCAAAGTGGTCTGGAAGAGCGGGAGTGATGGGGCGGGCTACGCGACCCCCTTGGTCAGCATGGTCGCGGGACGTCCCACGGTGGTGCTCTTCAAGGCCGAGGCGCTCTTCGGGCTCGACCTCAAAACGGGGCAGGAACTCTGGCGCTCCCCGTGGAAGACCTCCTACGACATCAATGCGGCCAGCCCGCTCCTCATCGGCAGCGACCGGCTTTTCATTTCCTCCGGGTACAACGCCGGCTGCGCACTCCTGCAGATTTCCGCGGGCAAGGCGGTCGAGCTGTGGCGCAACAAAAACCTGCGATCCCATTTCAATTCGCCCGTGGCGCATGCCGGCGCCATCTTTGGGATCGACGGCAACGCTGGCGGAGGAAATCTCGTCTGCCTGGATGCCGGGACTGGCGAGCGCAAATGGGAGGAACGCAGCGTCAAGGGCGGCTCGCTCCTCCTGGCCAATGGCAAGCTCCTGATCTGTTCCGAAAAGGGAGAACTCATCATCGCCGACGCCAGCCCCACGGGCTTTCACGCCTTGTCGCGCGGGCATGTGCTCGACCACCGTTGCTGGACTCAGCCGACGCTCGATGCCGGACGGCTTTTTCTGCGCGATAACGAAGGTGACCTGGCCTGCGTGGACATCTCCGCACCCTAAGTCAAAAAGGAGCCGAGTTGGTGTTTATACGAGTCTCTGGAAGCTCCGGTACCCGCCTACGGCGGTCCTGGCAGGTCGGATCGCTTCCAGATCGGAACATCCATTTTCATCCGGTCGATCGCTTCAGCGCAGAAGCGCAGCGCTTCACCTCGGTGCGCCGCGAGCACGCGCAGAAAGAGCGATGCTTCGCCAACTGGCACCCACCCGAAGCGATGGATGAAATCTACGGACGCGCAGGGGTGAACGTCGCTCAGCGCGTCAAAGATTCGCTGAAGATGGCGGGCCGCCATGCTCTCGTGCGCCTCGTAGTGAAGACCGCTGAGCGAGTGGTCGCCTTCCAGCTCCCGCACCACACCGAGAAACTCGACGCAGGCACCAATTTCCCGACTCAGCAGCGTGCGCGGCGGCGGGACAATAGCGACGTTCGTGAATCGAATCGACTGGCGCATGGGTTAGCCGCCGCTGACCGGCGGGATCAGAGCAATCTCCGACGCTGGGCCCAGCGGATCATCCCACGCGCGGTATTCTTCATCGACCGCCACGCGGAGGCGGCTCAAATCGGCAGTGGGAGCGAGGCGTTGAAGGAGCGCGCGCGGCGTCTCCGTCGGCTCGCAGCTAATCTCACGCTCCCGGAAGCCGAGCTGGTCGGCGAGTTGCGCAAAGGCGAGCAGTTGCACAGTCATGCAGCGGGAGCGGTAGCCCGATCCGAGCGGCGGCGCAAGCGTGCGGCGTATCCCCGGAAACGAAAGGAGCTCCGTCCATGGGCATGATCTCGCTAGCTGAGGCTCGGGCGCTGATCGCGCAGCAGACGCCCACCCTGGCGGCGGTCCCCTGCCCGTTGCCCCTCGCGCACGGTCGCTGGCTGCGTGAGACCGTGCTGGCCCGCGAAGACTTTCCCAGTTTTGACCGGTCCTCGATGGATGGTTACGCAGTCCGGGTGGACGACGACTCCCAGGAGTTTTTTGTCGCCGGAGAAGCACAGGCGGGTCAGCCGCCCGCGCGGCCTCTGGAGCGCGGAGAGTGCTGGCGCATTTTCACGGGCGCCGCAGTGCCTCCCGGCGAGGTGCAAGTGCTCATGCAGGAGGATGTCCGCCGCGAGGGGCGGTTCATGATTCCGACGGAGCGTGGTCCGAGCCGCCATGTTCGTCTCCGCGGTGAGGACGCGCGGCGGGGAGACGTGCTCCTCCAGGCGGGAGTGCGCCTCCAGACTGGCGAACTCGCCCTGCTGGCGCAGGCGGGATGCGGAGCGGCGCTGGTGACAGAGCGGCCCAGAGCGATGCATATCACCACGGGCGAGGAACTGGTGCCGCCGGAACAAACGCCAGGGCCAGGGCAGATCCGGGACACCAATTCGACGCTGATCGCCGCGCTGCTCCGCGACGCCGGTGTCGATCTGGTCTCCCAAACTCGTGGCCGAGACGATCCGGGCGTGCTGCGTAACTTGGTGGAAAGGGAACAGGCGCACGGGTGGGATTTGCTGCTCCTTTCCGGCGGGGCCAGTGTCGGCGACTACGACTTTGGGGCGCGCGTCTTGCGCGAGTGCGGCTTCGAAATCGTCTTCAGCAGTGTGAAT
>CAWBXA010000022.1:0-201486 GCA_963792695.1 uncultured Verrucomicrobiae bacterium
TCCAGACCCGCCGCGTGGACGGCGTGGTCCGCAAATCCTCCTTGGGACGTTTCCGTCCGTCGTGTCAGAACGTGATTCGGCGGCGGCGCCGAATCAGGCACGCGGGGCGTGTACGCTCCCCGTGGCGCTTAGTAGGTGAAGCGGAAGCCGGTGCGGACGGCGAAGAAGTTCAGGTCGCCGCGGGATTGGTTGTCATCCGGGAACGAACGGTCGCCGAGATAGCTCCAGCGGGCATCGGCGAAAAACCCGATCCGCTCGGCCATGAAGCTCGGCAGAAAGTGCTGGATGATGCGGTATTCAAAGCCGATACCCACATGAGCGCTGGCCCACTGGCGATCGCCAAAATCGGCGCCGCCGCCCAAATAGGCGTAAGGCGCGAGGTGGAGCGACTCGAGGGGCAGGCGGAAGAAGAGGTTTCCGCCGACATGCTGGAGATCGACCTTGTGGCTGTGGAATTCGCCGCGATCCGTGTCCGGGCTTTCCTTCGCGTACGAGCTGCTGTACTCGGCGCCGATGCCGATGTAGCGCATGAAGAAGTAGTTGATCTCATCGCCGGAACCCCAGGCGTGGTTGCGAAAGAGGCCCACGTGGGTGGGGCCGTTGCCGACGCTATAGACGGCGTAGTCGCTGAATTGCAGTTCCTGATCCTTGAAGAGCAGTTCTTCGGGAGCCGTCTGCTTGGAGTCCTTGGGACTGATCATCTCATGACCGGCAAAAGCGAGCGGAGATCCTAGAACGAGAGTCGCGAGAAGGAGAGCAGTGATTTTCATGAAATGACTTTGGAAAGAGGAAGAGCGAGACTTTGCGCAACGCGCGACCATGTCAAGCGAGGTCTTTCACCCTTAGGTGGTGCGGCGCTCGAGAAGCCGTCAGGCGGATGCTTAGTCAGGAGCGGATGAGCAGTTCAGCCGCTTGGTTCTCCCCTCGATCACCTCGCCAGACTCGCTCCTCTCACGAAGCGAAGAGATGGTCGGTGCGTTCGGCAAGGAACTTCAGCCGCGCGGCGTCGCCGCCGGGGACTTCCAGCATGCCCCAGCCGTGGTAGCCGATTTCGTCCAGCGCCTCCATCACGGCTGGCCAGCCAACATCGCCTTCGCCGAGCTCCACGTCGAAGCCTTTGCGCAAGCCCGCTTCATCTGTTTTTTGCGCGAAAATTCCTTGATGTGCAGCGTCAGGATGCGTTTGCCGAGCATGCGAATCCATTGCTCCGGCCAGCCGTAGGTGACGACGTTGCCGATGTCGAAATGCCAGCCGACCCAGGGGCTCGCAGCTCATCGACAAAGCGCGCGGCCTCCAGCGGCGAGAGCAGGAAATGGTTCCACACGTTCTCGATGGCGATCTTCACTCCGGCCTTTTCGGCCGTCGGGCAGCGCCTCGCGAATCGCCGCCTGCGAGCGGGTGTAGGCATCGGCGTAAGAGACCTCCTGATTGACCACGCCGGGCACGAGCAGCAGCGGTCGGGCAGCCGAGCGCGCCGCGTCTCCTCCAAGCGCGAGCTTCAGGCCGCGTATGCCCCTGCTCGCGCACGGCGGGATCCTGCGCGGTGAGCGGCTTGCCCCAGTGCGTGGAGCAGATCACATTCGCGACTGGCAGCCCGGTCGTCGCTCTTCGCCTGGAGCAGCTCATCGAGCGGCAGCGCGTCGGGCCGGTTCAGCTCCACGCCGTCGAAGCCGGCGTCCTGGATCATCTTGAACTTCTCCACGAGGTGGAGCCGCTGCGACTTCACCATGCCGAGATTCACCGCCTTTTTCAGCGGGCGCTTTCTGCGCGCGGCCGCGTCTCCGGCCCGCAGGGCTCCGGCCGCCAGGGCCGCGGCGCTCGCCGCCAGAAAATGACCGGCCGGTCCATGGCCGGCGCTCTAGGCGAATTTCGTGCGGCCCGGCATGGCGACCGGCGGCGTCGCCGAGCGCCATTTCCAGTCGAGCGGTTCTCGCGGGCGCGAGCGACTCCTGCGAGTTGATGGCGTCTTCCCAAGTGATGGTCTGGCCGGTGTAAGCGGCCATGCGGCCCATGATGGCCACCATGGTGGAGTGCGCCATTTTCTCGGCGTAGTTCAGCGGCTTGCCTTCGCGGATGGAGGCGAAGAACTCGTCATGCTCCGTCTGGTACATATCGTTGTTATCGCCATCGAATTTCCACGATTCGCCGCCAAAGGTCTTCAGCCGATTGTAGCGCCCGCTCATCTGATCGACCGTACCCTTGGTGCCGAGAAGTGATCGGCCACCTCATTGAAGCAACCCTGCTGTTGGCGGCAGAAGATGAAGCCGCGCGCGCCGCCCGGCCATTCGTACTCGAACAGCGAAATGATCGAAGACGTGCCCGTACTGCTCCTCCACCCGCTGCTGGCGCCCGCCGATGCCGGTGGCGCTGATCGGGTTGATGTCGTCGAAGGTCCAGCACATCTTATCGACGGTGTGCACGGCCTGCTCGACGATGTGATCGCCGGAGAGCCAGGTGAAATACATCCAGTTGCGGAGCTGATACTCGAGATCGGTCCAGCCGGGCTGGCGCGGCTTCACCCAAGGCGTATTGCCGAGGTAAGTGCCGTAAGTGGCGCGCACGTCGCCGATCTCGCCTTCGTGGATGTGCTTCTGCGTCTCGCGCTCGGCGTACTTCGAGCGCCAGCAAAAGCCGGATTGGCAGCCGAGCCCCTTCTTCTTCGACTCCTCCGCCGCCGCGAGGAAGCGGCGCACGGTCGGGGCATCGACGCCCACCGGCTTTTCCACGAAGGCGTGTTTGCCCGCCTTCACCGCCTTTTCAAAATGCTCGGCGCGAAACCCAGGGGGCGTGGTCAGCAGCACCACGTCAATATCCGATGCGAGCACCTTGTCGATGGCGTCGAGTCCGACGAATTTGTGCGCGTCATCGACCTTTACCTTCTCGCCGATGCCCTCCACGTGCTTCAGGTTTTGGAGGCTCTTCTCGATTTGATCCGGGGCGATGTCCGCCATCGCCGCCAGCTCGATATTCATGTCCGCCTTGAGCGCCTGGCTGGCGGCGCCGGTGCCGCGCCCGCCGCAACCAATGAGGGCGATCTTCAGGGTCTTCGAGCTTTCTGCCGCGCGCGTGATCGAGGGGAGGCCCGAGGTGAGGACGGTACCGGCCGCCACGGCGACCGAGGTGCCCAGGAAAGTGCGTCGCGAAAGAGCGGAATCAGGGGAAGGAGTCATGGGAGGGAACAGTGTACGGAGAGTCGCCCCGCCTGCCATTACTTATTGGGGAGCCGAGCGTTTTGGAGCGGTCCTCGCGCTAGTGGGTCACGAGCGCCCAGAGCTTCGCCGCGACGGTGAGCGCACCGACGATGAGGATGACGACGAATAGGACAAGGCCCGCAAGAAGGCCGAGCACGAACAGCCAGTCGCGCACGCCGGCGCGGCGGCGGGTGCCAGCGTGCTGGAGCAGCAGTTCGTGGTTCCTGGCGTTCGAGCGGTAAAAGACCGAGAGGAAGTCGCCCGCGACCGGCACGGCATCGAGGATGGCATTGATCAGCACGTTGAGCCCCATGCGCGCCAGCACGGAATTCGGCACGCCATGCTGCGCACTGCGCGCGATCATGAGCAGCGAGACGAAGGCGGAGGCGGGTGAGCCGATGCCGGGGATGAGTCCGATGATGGGATCGAGGCCGAAGCGGATTTTCGTTCCGGGAATCACGAAAAGGGTATCCATCAGCCGCGCGACCATGGCGACGATCGGGTCGTTGACCCGCGCGTGTCCGGGACGAACCGGCTGGCTTTTCGGGAGCACCTCGACTTCGACTTCGCGGGCGGCAGTGGCATGGCGGAAGGTGATTCGTGCCGGGAGCGGGTTTCGTCTGTTCGGCGGGAGGGCTTCTTCTCCCATCTTCCCGGCTGGCGCGATGCGAATCTCTCGCGGACACTGCCGCTCCCGATGATCCGCAAACGCATCCTGATTCTCTCCGCCAGCGCCGGCACCGGCCATCTCCGCGCGGGCGAGGCGCTGGAAAAGGCGTTTGCGGCGGATGCGCGCGTGGAGAAGGTCGTGCACGAAGACGCGCTGAAATTTACGAACAAGCTCTTCCGCGACTTCTACTCGACGTTGTACGCGAAGCTCGTGCGCAACGCGCCTGCGCTGCTCGGCTACTTCTACCGCGCCAGCGACGAGCCTTGGAAAAACGAGACGGCGCGCTTGCAATTCGATCGGCTGAACACGCGTCCCCTGGTGAAGTTCATCCGCGGCTTCGATCCGCATTTCATCGTCTGCACGCACTTCATGCCGGCGGGCATCATTTCGCACCTGATCGAGAAAGGGGAGTTGCAGGCGCAGCTTTCCATCGTCGTGACCGATTTCGATTGCCATGCCATGTGGCTGTCGCGGCTGTTTCACCGCTATTTCGTCGCGCTGGAGGAGACGAAGGTGCATCTCGAGGCGCTGGGGCTGCCAGGCGATCGAATCACCGTTTCGGGCATCCCCATCGACCCGGCGTTTAGCGCACCGCTGGATCGGCAGGCCGTGCGGTCGCGCTACGGTTTGCGCGAGGGCTGCCCGACGCTGCTGCTTTCGGCCGGGGCGATGGGCGCCTCGCCCGCTGAGTTCATCGTCCAGCGGCTGAAGGAAAATTTGCGGCACGACGCGCAGACGGTTCTCATTTGCGGGCGCAACGAAGAGTTGTGCCGGCGCATCACCGCCCAGGTGGGCGCGGACCATCCGAAATTCCGCATCCTCGGGTATACGGATCGCATGGCGGAGCTGATGCGGATCAGTGATTTATTCATCGGCAAGCCGGGCGGGCTCACGACTTCCGAGGCGCTCGCCTGCGGTCTGCCAATGGCGATCATCCAGCCAATCCCCGGTCAGGAGGAGCGCAATAGCGACCACCTCCTGGAGAAAGGGATCGCCATTAAATGCAACGAGTTGACGACGCTTCCCTACAAGATTGACACCCTGCTGGATGACCCGCCGCGGCTGGCGCAAATGCGCCGCCACGCCACCCACTACGGTCGTCCGCACGCCGCCCGCACCGTGATCGAAACGCTGCTCGGTGGAGAACTGACGCCGCTGGTGCTCGATCCTGAGCAGCGCGAGGCGATGACGCAGATCGCCGCTCCCAGCAAAGCGCTCGCTTAGGGGCAAACCGACAATTGAGAATCCGTGAGCGCCACGGCTGCGCACCGGCAACCGTATCTTAGCCAATGGCTGCTCGACGTCCTGCACGAAGATGGGGAGCGTTTTACGTGGAGATGGAGCACGGTGTGATGCCATGACTTGCGACGCCACGGTGTTGCGCTTACTGCGCTTAGGCGATGGTCATGTGCTGCCTTCGGAGGTGGCGCGGGGGGCGGAGCTAACCCCGAGCGAAGTGGCACGTTGCATGGCGGGTTTGCGCGAAGCGGGTTTCGAGGTCGAGCATCATCCCAGTCTCGGTTACAAGCTGCTCGCCAGCCCCGACCGGCTGATCGCGGACGATCTGTGGGCGAGACTGGCGGGGAGTGCTCAGGCGAAGCCGCTCGCGAGTTTTTTGCGCGAGATCATTGTGCTGCGGGAGACGGTGTCCACAAATGACGTGGCGGCGCAACTTGGGCGCGACGGAGCGGCGGGAGCCGTGGCGGTCTTTGCGGAGCGGCAGACAGGCGGGCGTGGGCGGCTCGGGCGGAGATGGGAATCGGCGGCTGGGCAGGGGGTCTGGTGTTCGCTGCTCTTGCGCCCGCGTTTGCCGCTCGGAGAGTGGCCGCGTTGCACCACTTGGGGGGCTCTGGCGGCGGCGCGCGCCATCGAGAAAATCGCTGGCTGCGCGTTGCGCCTGAAGTGGCCCAACGACTTGGAACTGGCTGGTCGAAAAGTGGCCGGCTTGCTCGCGGAAGTGGCCCACGATTTCCGGGGCGCCGCTTTTTTGGTCCTCGGCTTGGGGATCAATGTGAATCATGCGCCCGAAGCTTTTCCGCCGGGACTCGCCGGGCGCGCCACCTCGCTCCGCCAGCATACGGGCGCTCTTCAGGATCGCGCCGCTCTGGCCGCGGCGCTCTTGCGGGAACTCGCCTCGACAGAGCAGGCTTTGGAGCAGGATTTCGCCGGGCTGGTGGCCGAAGCTTCGCGCCGGAGCACCCTGCTCGGGCAGCAAATCGAGGTGCGCATCGGCGAGACCGTGCTCCGCGGCATCGCCGAACGGCTCGACGAGGATGGCCACCTGGTGCTGCGCACCGCGGTCGGGGAGATGCGGACCCTTTCCGCAGGCGAAGCAACGCTCGCTCTCTGATCGCCGGCGAAGCGCGGCTCTTTGAAAGGGTCGCCTCGTTCGCGGCGTCTGCTTCGCTGGTCCACGGAAGGCACGGAAAGCACGGAAGAAGGCGGAGAGCGGCGGCGACGCGCAAAGGTACGCCGCTTCGTTGGTCCAAAGAAGTCATCGAAGAACACGGAAGCGGGGATCTCCGATGGCCAGGCGATCTTCGGTGATTTCCGCGTATTCCGTGGACGGCGAAGCGCCTTGTCAGGGATTAATGGACGCCAGTTCGGGCAGGCGGATCTTGATTCCGCAATCGGCGAGGTATCGCTTCACCTCGCCCACGGAGAATTCGCCGAAGTGGAAGATGCTGGCGGCGAGGACGGCGTCGGCATGGCCGGCGAGGAGGACTTCTGAAAGGTGCGCGAGTTGACCCGCGCCGCCACTCGCGACGACCGGCACGCCCACGGCGTCGCTGACGCGGCGCGTGATTTCGAGGTCGTAACCCGCTTTGGTGCCGTCGGCATCGATGGAGTTGAGGACGATTTCGCCGGCGCCCAATTCGCAGGCGCGGCCGGCCCAGTCGAGCGCCTCCAGGCCAGTCGCGTGGCGGCCACCGTGCGTGAACACCTCCCACCGACCCGCGGACACCTGTTTGGCGTCGATCGAGACCACAATGCATTGGCTGCCAAAACGTCGCGCGCCGAGGGAGATCAGTTCGGGCGTGGCGAGCGCGCTGGAGTTGATCGAAATCTTGTCCGCGCCGGCATGCAGCATCGTGTGCATGTCCTCAACGGTTGCGAATTCCGCCTCCGACCGTGAGCGGCATGAAGCACCGTTCGGCGGTGCGCTGGATGACCTCGACCATCGAGCCTCTCCCGTGCGCGCTGGCGGTGATGTCGAAGAAGACCATCTCGTCGGCACCCTGCTCGTTGTAGCGGACGGCTAGCTCCACGGGGTCGCCGACGTTGCGCAGGCCGCCTTCTTCGGCACGTCCAAATTGAACACCGCGAGTGACGCGACCGTCATGAACATCGAGGCACGGAATGACACGTTTTGTCAGCATTTCACCAGAGAGTGGGTTTGAATATGACTTCTAGGGGCAAAACCTGAGCCATTTTCGGCAATTTGGAAAGGTTCACCTTCGTTTGGTGTTGACCGTGCCGAAGCAGGTCTCTAGAACCGGTTCGCCCTTTTCGGGCGCTTTCTACACTATGGCAAAACCCGATCCCATCGCTGCTTCCACCTCAGAGCCCGCGCTGCCGGATAGCCAGACAAAAAGAGGCGCTTTCCGCGTCTCCTCCGAACCGACCCTCGCCTCCGAGCAAAGTGATGCTCCACCCAGTGCTGATCCTGGCGTGGGGCGGTCTTCCCACTCGGCGCCCGCTTTTGAGGATCTCGGCCACTTGCCGGAGAGCTACGACGAGGAGATGATCTTCCTCGTGGCACGGGATCCACGCTGGCTCTTTGCCTATTGGGACTTCAACTGGACAAAGTATCCGGCGTCCGGGATGCGCTACGGCTACGCGCAATTTTTCCTGAAGATCACGCGGCAGAGCGGCCAGCAGGAATCACTGGTGGAGATCAACCCCTCCGCCCGGAACTGGTATGTGCCGGTGCATTTGCCGGACACCGATTACCTCGCGGAAGTGGGGTATTTCGACCAGGAAGGCGCCTGGCGCCGGATCGCCGTTTCGAAGCCGGCGCATACTCCGCCAGACGCGCTGGCTCCCGAGGCGCAGCCGGTCGATTTTGCGACCGTGCCGGCGCATGTCACTTTTGAAAGGCTGCTCGAACTGGTGCAGGAGCGCATGGCGGAAGGCGAGACGCTGATCGCGGCGCTCGCGCGCGTGGCTGGGGAAGGTCGCATCGAATTCCATTCCGGCGCCATGCCGACGTGGACGGATGAACAGAAGCGCCTGCTGGCGGCATTGCTCGGCGACTCGCTCGTCGATCGAGTAGGGCTCGGTTCGGATGAGCTGGATCAGTTGCTCCGCAAGCAATTGCATCAGCGGCTGCACAGCGAAAGCGCGAGCGGGCTGCAGTTGAGTAACTTCGGTCCTTCCACCCAGAGCCTCTTTTCCGCCATTGGGGCGAGTTGGAGCGCGCAGCCTTTTAGCACCAAAACGGAGCGCGGTTTCTATCTGCATGTGAATGCGGAGATCATCTTCTACGGCGGCACGCATCCCGACGCGGCCGTGACAGTGAATCACCAGGCGATCCAGCTCTCGCCGGACGGAACTTTCCGCTATCATTTCACCCTGCCGGATGGCGACTTCACCATCCCGATTGTGGCGACGAGCCCCGACAAGGTGGAGCAACGCAGCGCCACCCTTAGTTTCCAACGCGGCACGGCGCGGGCGGGCGAGGTGGGCGCGACCGGCCAGCCAGCCGAACTCGCGCCGCTGATGGGCCGGCATTGACTACCAGAGGCGCGGCGCCAGGCCGCTTGGTGAGGTTCCCTTGTGTCTCTGACCGGTCTTCGTGTACTGCGTGAAGCACGCCCATGCTCGACATCCGCCTCATTCGCGAAAAGACCGATTATGTGAAGGAGCGGCTCGCCACGCGCGGCGGCGATTTGGCGGCGCGCATCGACGAGATTTTGGAATGCGACCGGGCGCGCCGGGCGAGCGAGACTTTTCAACAGAGCCGGCAGGCGGAGCGCAAACGGCTCTCCAAGGAGATCGGGATGAAGCGCGCGAAAGGCGAAGATTCCTCCGCGCTGGAAGCCGCGGCCAAAGCGATGGGCGAAGAGGTGGCCGCCTCCGCCGCGGAAGCCGCGCAATGGGATGAGCGCCAGCGCGCGTTGCTGCTCGCCGTCCCAAATCTGCCGCATGACGGCGCGCCGATCGGGCCGGATGCAACGGCCAATCCCGAGCTGCGCGTGTGGGGCGAAAAGCCGGCGTTCTCGTTCGCCCCGCTTCCTCATTTGGAACTCGGCGAGCGGCTCCGGCTTTTCGACTTCGAGCGCGCGGCCAAGATCAGCGGCAGCGCTTTCGTCTGCTTCACGGGAGCGGGCGCGCGGCTCGAGCGCGCCCTGATCAATTTCCTGCTCGATCTGCATACGAGCGCGCACGGGTACACGGAAGTGAACCCGCCGGTGCTGGTGAAGCCCGAGGCCCTGATCGGGACCACGCAGTTGCCGAAATTCGAGGACCAGCAATACAAGTGCGAGCGCGATGGCCTCTATCTGGCCTCCACGGCCGAAGTTCCGGTGACGAATCTCCATCGCGAGGAGATCACGGCGCTGGAGGCGCTGCCGATCTGTTACGCAGCTTACACGCCCTGCTTTCGCAGCGAGGCCGGCGCGGCGGGGCTCGGCACGCGGGGGCTGATCCGCATGCATCAATTCGATAAGGTGGAACTGGTGCGGATCACCACGCCGGAAAATTCCGCGGCGGAGCATGAACTGCTGACCGCGCATGCGGAGAAGGTGCTGCAACTGCTGGGGCTGCATTACCGCGTGATCGAGCTTTGTACGGGCGATGTGGGCTTTGGCTCGGCTCGGACGTACGACATCGAAGTCTGGGCGCCGGGGCAAAATGCGTATCTGGAGGTGTCGAGTTGCTCGAACTTCGGGGACTTCCAGGCGCGCCGGATGAACCTCCGTTTCAAGGATGCGGAAGGGAAAAACCGGCTCTGTCATACCCTCAACGGGTCGGGCACGGCGCTGCCGCGGCTTTTCGTGGCGCTTCTCGAGACGTATCAACGCGCAGATGGAACCGTCGCCATCCCGGAAGCCCTCCGCCCGTACTTCGGGTCGGCCCAGATCGGCTAAGCGCGCGGCGCCGCTTCCGCTGGACCCGCGCGGCTTGCCGCCAGCGGGCTCATCGGCGCTGATCGGCCTCTCCGGCGGGCGCGATTCCGTCGCGCTGCTCGACGCCTTGCTCGAGCGAGGCGGGCGCAGATTGATCGTCTGCCATTTCGACCACGGTTGGCGCGCGGCAAGCGCTCAGGAGGCGAAGTGGGTCGCGGACCTCGCGAACGCACGGGGACTCGCTTGTGAAATAGGTCGCGCCAAGTCAGGCGGAGAGCGCCGTGGGTCGATGGAAACAGCCGCTCGCGCGGCGCGCTACGCGTTCTTCGGCGAAGTCGCGGCGCACCGGGATTGCCAGCATCTGCTGCTCGCGCATCATGCGGATGACCAGGTGGAAACCTTTCTCTTCCACCTGCTCCGCGGCTCGGGCTCGGGTGGGCTTCGAGGGATGCGTACGCAGGCGGTGCATGTCATCGGGCAAAGGAAATTGACGGTCTGGCGCCCCTTGCTGGGCACGTGGCGGGAAGAGATCGATGAGTACGTGTCCACGCGGGGACTCGACTTTCTGGATGACCCGACCAATGCGAACCTGGCGCATACGCGCAATCGGCTGCGGCACGAGATCTTACCGTACCTGGAAGCGCAACTTGACCGCCCGGTGCGCCCGGCGCTGTGGCGAGCTGCCGCACTTTTGGCGGCCGAAGACGAATGGCTCGAGTCACAGACACCTCTCCTCGATGAGGCGGCGGAGCTGGCACCATTGCGTGCTCTCCCACTGGCGCTCCAACGCCGGGCGCTGCATCGCTGGCTGCAAGCCCGCGCCGTGCCCAACATCGACTTCGCGGACATCGAAAACCTGCGCGGGCTTTTGCACGAGGTGAGGCCCTCAAAGATCAACTTGAGCCAGGGCTGGCACGCCCGCCGGCGCGCGGGCCGGCTTTGGCTCGATTCCCCATCGATGCCGCAAGCGACCGCAGCAAAAGCCACCGCGCCTCCCGTGGCGCATGAGCGCCGGAAGAGCCCCAAGCCGACGAGCCACGACCAGTACCTGGCCGCCTTGCACCCGCTCCAGCGCGCGGCCCTGGAGAGCCTGCGGCAGGCGATCAAGACGGCGGCGCCCAAAGCAGAGGAGTGCATCTGCTACGGCCTGCCAGCCTTTCGGCTGGAGGGCCGCTTTCTGCTGGCCTACGGCGCGGGGCGGAAACACTGCGCGTTTTATCCCGGCGCGGTCATCGAGGCGCTGAGGAAGCCGCTTCGTGACTACGACACCAGCAAGGGGACGATCCGCTTCGCCGCGGACCATCCGCTCCCGGTGGCGCTGGTGCGAAAGATCGTCAAGCTTCGACTCACCATCCACGCGAAGACCGCTCCGAGCGGCGGAAAGTCCAAACGGAAGCAGCCTTGACGGCATGCACGGCGCCCCTCTGGATGTTCGCCACCGCCACCTAGAATCTCACCTTTCGCACATGAAGCTCTCCCTGCCTGCCGTCTCGATTTCACTTGCAGCCCTGGCGCTCGCGCTCTGTTCGGCCACGCCAGCGCGTTCCGCCGATCCGAAGGAGCTTCCAAAGGATGTCACCCGCGTGCCGGTGGTCTTTTCGGGCGGACACGATACCGAAGGGGTCGATCACGGACGCCCCGTGGTCTTGATCGCCGCGGCGCTGAGCGTCAAACCGGAGGTGTTCCGTGAGGCTTTCAGCCATGTGCATCCGGCGGGTCCTGGCAGTGGCGGGCCGACCGATGCGGAGGCTCGGCAAAACAAAGCCGCGCTGATGGGCGCCCTTGGCAAATTTGGAGTGACTGACGCGAAGCTGAACACCGTCTCCAATTTCTACCGCTATCCGCCGGGGCGGGGTGGAATCTGGAGGAACAGACCCGCGACCGCGGACGCCCTGGTCAAAAATGGCGTCGTGGTGGGGTACGTGCTGATCAACGGTGGGTATGGCTACACCACGCCGCCTGCGGTCTCCGTCCCGAATGTGCCCGCCGCGACCGCGAAGGTGGAGATTTCCTTCAGCAAAGAGATGGAACTGAACGGTGCGGTCTCCTCCATCTCGCTGGTCAAAGAACCCGGCAAGTAACCGGCGTGCCGCTGGGATTCAGACGGGCGCGCTCTTCACGGCTTCGCGCGCTTGGGCGATGAGGATGTTGCACGCTTCATGGCAAAGCATTGGCAAAGTGGGCGCGAGCGCCGGCTCTGTCTGAGGGATGGCCGCGTCGAACTTCGCCGCGGGCAGGGACTGGATCGGCTGGCCTTCGGCAATCGTCCAAAGAATGGTCTTCAAACAACGCGTCGCCGAGGGGCAGACGCATGCGATCAGCTCCTGAGCCTGTTCGTCGGTCAGTTTGCGGGTGACCGCATACATGCCGCTTTGGCGCGCGAGCGTCCCGCGCAGCGGGACGGCGGGGAGCCGCCCGCGTTCCGCATCGAGCAGGACGCCCAGCATCGCGGGATAGAAGAAATCGAGCGCCTGGTGGACCTCCGCCAGGGTTGCCAATTCCAGCCGCCAGCCGCGCCGAAGATTGGGCGCGGTTTTCAGCGGACGATACGCGCCGTCCTCGGCGTAGAGCGCAATCCGCCGCGCCTCTCCCGCGACACTGTGCGCTGTTAGATCCTCCCGCCCAACATCGCGGACATGCGACAGGACGAATCCATTGGTCCCCGGTTCGATGAGCACTTCTCCCATCTGCCGTCGCCCGGCGGCCAGCCAGACAGCGAGCGCGCCGAGCAGGTCGCGGCTCATAGTGTCGATCCGCCGTGTTCCTCGTCCCACGCCCGCACCTGGTCCAGGATCACTTCCGCAAAGCGCGGCTCGGTCCCGATCGCGCTGGCGTAGTAGAGCGTTCGTCCGCGGAGCTGATGCGGATTGTGCCGGAAGACTTCGCTCTGGCTTGCCGCTGCGCCGACTTCCTCCGTCAAACCAAGCAGCACCGGGATGTCCTGGTACGAATGAAGCCCGTCGGCGATGAAGAAGGGAACCACCACGACGTTGGGCTGGTCCGAGAGCGCGTCCCAATCAGCGATGAGCGGCGGCTCTTCCATGAAAGCGCTCAGCACTTGCGCATAGAGCCCGCGCGCCGCGACGCGCTCCACCTCCCGCTTGGCGGCGACGGCTGAATTGTCGTTGAGCCCCGTGCCATGTCCGACAATGAAGAGCGTCGTGGCGCGTGGGTCCACTTCGGGCGCCACCTCCCTGGCTCGCCGCAGCAGCAACTCCGTCATCTGCGGATGGTTGCCGACCGGGCGACAGTATTTGACGCGGCGTCCGTCGCGCACGGTGAGGGCGCCCTGCAACTCCAATTCGCGCGGGATGACCGTGCGCGTGAAGTACCCTTCGGAAATGAAGTTCGGCACCACGTAGATGTCGTCCGCATCGAGCATATGGAGCGCCTGCCGCAAGCTGGGCTCTTCTTTCCAGAAGGCCGCGCGCACTTCCCCAAACACGCCCCGCCGCTCGATGGCCTCCGCGTGATCGAGCGTCGGTCCGCTGGAATCGGGATTGACCGTGGAACCGTGACCGACGATGAGCAGCGCGCTCTGAGGTTTGGCCAGCATGATCAATAAATTTTTCCAAAGGAGCGTACCGCGGCTTGCCGGAAGAGGTCCACGCCGCGTTTCCCCTCCTCATCGCGCCACCCCGCATGCTGGACCATATAGACGAGCACCAGGCCGTGCGCCGCATCGATTTGGAGGCTCGTTGCGTAGGCGCCGTTGTGCCCGAAAGAGCCGTTGCCCCAAAGCTGCAGACCGAGCCCGTAGCCATCTTTCTCGTTGGGCGTCTGCCGCTTCGTCATTTCGGCCACCGCGCCCTCGCTCAGGTAGCGTTTGCCTTCCCATTCGCCTTTGCGCAACAGCATCTGGCCGAAGCGCGCCACGTCGCGCGCCGTCGAGAAAAGCCCGCCCGCGGGCATCGGCTGGCGGCGGCGTTCCTCGAGCGGATAGTGCAATTGCGCGATCATCGTCTCCACCAAAGCGGATTTGTCGCCCATGGGTTTGTAGCACTCGGCGAGCCTGGCAAGCTGCGGCGCTTGCGGCCAGAAGGTCGTATCCGTCAGCCCAAGCGGCGCGAGCAGGCGCTGCTCCAGAAACTGCTCGTACGGCATCCCGCTCACCACCTCGATGACCCGGCCCATCGTGTTGATCCCCTCGTTGGCGTACTGATATTTGGTACCCGGCTCGCCTGCAAAGGCTGGCTGGCGTACACCGCGCACGGCTGTCGCGAGCGGCAGCATGTCGAGCGTCGGCTCCTCCACCGGCGACTTGAAGGCGAGGCCGCTCGTGTGCGAAAGCGCTTCGCGGACGGTGAAAGGATGCGCCGGCTTCTTCAGCAACTGATGCTCCCCATCCTTCTCCGCGAGGACCATCTGGCCCTTGAATTCCGGCAGATACTTCTCCACCGGATCATCGAGATGCACCTTGCCTTCATCGACCAGCATCATCAGCAGCGTGGCCGTAAAGGGCTTGGTCATGGAAGCGATCCACATGACGGCGTCGGGCTGCATCGCCTTCTGCGCGGCCACGTCAGAAAAGCCCGCGGTCCCCACGCCAAGCGTCTTCTCGCGATCGGCCACCAGCAGCACCGCCCCCGCCAACGAGCGGCTCTCGACCAAAGCCTGGAGCACCGCCGCCCCGGCGTCCCAATCCGGCGCCGTTGGCGCCTTCGCCAGCGCGCCACGCCAGCCGAGACTCAGGCACAGAAGAAGAGGCCACAGGGGCAGGGGATGAGACATAGGGACAATGGGAGCCGAGGATGAGTGGAGAAGGAAGGATTTTGCTGGCGTGCCGGCGGGGTTTGCGTACGCTACTGGCGCTCGCTTATGGCGCGGTTAGCTCAGCGGTAGAGCGCTTGCTTCACACGCAAGAAGTCACAGGTTCGAACCCTGTACCGCGCACCACTTTTTTGCACAACCTTCCACGCGGAACGGGGCGGTGTGCATCCTAGCGGAAGCCGTAGCGCTCTCCAAGGGCGAGGCAGGCGGCGAGAGGCTGGAGGCGGCGGGTGATGGCGAAGGGCGCTTTGCATGAGCGACGCAGCGCTGGGAGCGCTACAAAGCGCAAAAGCGGGCGCGGGTCGAGTACCCCTTCCAGCCATCGATCGGTCGAAGGACGCGCGTAGTCGCCTGATTAGGCCCCACCGCTGAATGTGTTATACGCGTCGCCTCCAAGTCTTAGGATCTCGCGAGGCGTGGAATACGGAGATAACAATGATGGCGTCGCCGGAGGTGAAATAGAGAACCGAATACGGAAAGCGTCTCAAGACGCCTTGCCGCACATGCTTGTGAACGGCTGGAGATATTTCAGGATGTCGGCGAATCATCCGCACACAGCTATCCACGCATCGCATGAATCCGCTCCCAAACCTGTCTCCCGCTCCTCATATCAGCGGTATGCCTCGTGTAACTCAAACTCCGCTGCGGGTCGGAAGATGGTCCGTGAAATCATCGCGATCCCAAAATTCGGCTCTTGACCTCCCCCCACGGCGATCCGTCTTCGGGATGTTGGCGGTAATCCTCCAGTCGGCGCTCCAGCTCATCGCGTTGCGCCTGCGTGAAAGGCACAGGCTGCGGGACAGCGGCGATGCTGTCCCAAATGTCCGCAACAAGCTGAATGCGCTCAGGGACGCTGAGCTCCAGCACGTCTGCGAAGGAAACTTTGCTCATCGCACGAATTCTAACATCCAGAGCGAAAGCAGCAAGACGCGAGGCGACGCAGCGCTGGGAGCGCGACAGAGGCGTAACTGCGGGCACGGGTCGAGCACCCCTTCCAACCATCGATTGGTCGAAGGATGCGCGTGGTCGCCTGCTTAAGCCTGCGCGACCTCGACGTACTCCGCGCTGGATGCCGGTTCTGGAACCAAAAGCCCCTCGCTCTGCATCTCCTCAAGATGAAATTCAATGGCCTCTCGAATAAGGCGAACCACCTCATCGCGCGTCTCTGCGACGGCGACGCAGCCGGGCAAATCGGGGACATAAGCTCCGAAGCTTGTGGGGCTGCGCTCGACAACAATGGCGTATCGCATCGTGTCTCATGAGCAGCGCTCGACTGCACGGTCTACGCTGCTGAGGCCTGAGAGAGACACTAGCGGAAGCCGTAGCGCTCTCCGAGGGCGAGGCAGGCGGCGAGTGGCTGGAGGCCGCGGGTGCAGGTTTCATCACTCAAATTGGCGGCGGCGGCGCAGACTCCGAGGCGGAGAGCCTCGGCGATGGGCAACTGTTCGTGCCAGCCGAGGAGGACGCCGGCGGTGAAGGCGTCGCCGGCGCCCGCGGCACCTTTGATGTAATCCGGCGGCAGGCGGACGCTGCCATGCTCGTGCATCTGGCCGTCGTGCCCGAGCGCGCAGGCGCCTTCCGGAAAGTGGACGACGACGCGCTCGCGGACCCCGGCTGCGAGCAGGGTTTGCATGGCGCGCGTCAGCGCGGCGCGGTCGAGCCCGGCCTCGGTGCGGACGGTCTGCCCCGTCACGCGCTCCGCCTCGAACTCGTTCATGATGCAGTAATCGACGTGGCGCAGCGCCGGCAGGACGACCCTGGCAAAGCGGTCGCTGTCTTCGCTGACGGCATCAATGGATGTTTTGAGGCCGGCGGCCTGGGCGCGCGCGAGGACGGCGGCGGCGACGGTGCCGAACTCCGGATGCGGGCTGTCGAGCCGATCGAGCAACAGGAGGTAACCGAGGTGAAAGATCTGGGCGGTGCTGCCGGTAAAGTCGAAATGCGTGTCGTCGAGCAGGGCATTGGCGCCGCGGGCGTGAAAGAAGGTCCGCCGGCCGGTGCTCTGGACCGTCATGACATCGGTGTAAGAGGTGGGCGCGCTGAGGTCGCGTTGCAGGCGGGCCGTGCCGAGGCCCCAGGTTGCGCATTGCTCAAAAATCCAGCGTCCATATTCATCGTCTCCAACCATGCCGAGCGCCTCGAGCGGGAACTGCGCGCCCATCATGGCGAGATCGATCAGGATATTGAACGGCGAGCCGCCTGTGCCCTTGGTCTCGGAAAGAATGTTCGCGAGTGCGTCCTGCTTCGGAAAGGTGTCGATGATCTTAACGGCATCGACGATCCAGTTGCCGCCGGCGAGAATTCCGTTGCGAGTGGCCATGGCAAGGTGGGGAGGGGGAGGCTTCGGCGTTTAGTGGAAGAGTTCGCCGAAGAAATCCTGCATTGCCTGCCACGAACGGCGCGCGGCTTTTTCATTGTAAGCGACGCCCTTGGAGGGATCGGTGCCGACCCAGGGTTGCGTAAAGGCGTGGACGGCATTTCCGTAGGCGACCATCTGCCAATCGACGTGCGCGCCGCGCATTTCATTTTCGAAGGCTTCGAGGTCTTCCTTCTTGATCGTCGGATCGTCGGCGCCGTGCAGGATGAGCACCTTCGCCTTGATGTTCTGGCCATCGGCTGGGGTGGGCGAATCGAGCCCGCCATGGAAGGAGACCACGCCAGCCACCGGGGCGCCGGAGCGGGCGAGCTCGAGGACCGTCGTGCCGCCAAAGCAGAAGCCAATGGCGGCAATCTTCGTGGGGATGACGCCCTGGGTCGCCTGGAGCTGAGCCAGCCCGGCATTGACGCGCTGGCGAAGCAGGGCGCGATCGCTTTTGTACTTGCCCGCGAGCGTGCCAGCGGCGGCTCGATCCGCGGGGCGGACGCCGTGCCCGTAAATATCCGCGGCGAGCGCCACGTAGCCGAGTTTGGCCAGCTCGAGGCAAGTCTCCTCGGTATGTTTGGTGAGGCCCATCCAGTCGTGGACGACGAGGATGCCGGGCTGGGGCGTCTGGACGGCGGTATCGGCAGCGAGGTAGCCATCGCAGGCAGTGTCACCCGCCTGATAGTGGACGGCCTGGCCTTCGATGGTGGCCAGAAGAGGCGTGGTGAGAACGAGGGAGGAGAGCAGAATCAGGAGCGGCTTCATGTTGATGGGCGGAGAGAGAGTGTGAGCAACGGTGGTGACGAGGTGAATCGGATGGAGAGAGTGTGGCGCGGCTTCATGGCGCAGGTTGAGCGGCTTCGCCGAGCGACGCCACCGCCAGAGCGGCGGCGCCGATGATGCCCGCTTCATTCCCGAGCGCGGCAGGGACGACGCGCAGGTGCTGATGGAAAACGCGCGCCGTGCGCGCGTGAATGGAGCGGCGTATCGGCTCGAAGAGAAGCGGGCCGGCCTTGGCGACTCCGCCGCCGATTACGATCACGTCGGGGTTCAAGATCCAGACGACGCTCGCCAGGGCGGCGCCGATCTCTTCGCCGAGCGTCTCCCACAGGCCCGTGGCCACGGCATCGCCGGCGAGCGCCGCGGCGGCGAGGGCCGCCGGCGCGCATTCGTCGAACGTGCGCGTGGAGCCAGCGGAGGCGTAAAGCGCCTGCGCCCGCTCGGCGATCTGCTGATTGCCGACATACTCTTCCAAGCCGCCAAAATTGCCGTACGGACCCGGCCGCCCGTGCAGGTCGATGCTCATGTGGCCGATTTCGCCCGCGCCCAGTTGCGCGCCGCGGTAAAGCTGGCCATTGAGGATGAGCGCGCCGCCGACCCCGGTGCCGAGCGTGACGCAAACCACGTGGTGAGCCGCGCGCGCGGCGCCATACATCCACTCGCCATAAGCCATGGCATTGGCATCGTTTTCGATGGTGACGGGGAGGCCGGTGCGCGTTTGCAGAAGGTCGCTCAGCGGGACATCGCGCCAGCCGGGGACATTCGTCAATTCATGCACGATTCCTTGGAGGCTATCGACCAGGCCGGGCAGGCCGACGCCGATGGCGGCCACCTCGGGAGCAGCCTCCCGCAACCGGCTGATCTCCTGAATCAACGCCTGGAGGATTTCTTCCGGTCCGGCGTGGTGCTGGGTGTCAATGACCCCTCCCGGCTGCACGATGACGCCATTCACCACGCGCCCCGACTTGATCGTGGTGCCACCGAAATCGATGCCAAGCGCGGGGGTCATGGGAGGTGGGAAGAGGCCGTGGAGCGTGAAGGCGGAACCGGGGCGGCGGGCCGGTGGAATGGATGCTGGTGGTGGCCGCGCTGGTCAGAGATGGCGTTCGCGCGTCGGTGGCGTCCGGCGGCGGCGGGCGCGACGCCCGCCGGGACACGCGGGACGCGTGCGCTACCCTTTGCGCTTCGCGCTCGGGGCGCTGGCGCTCGGGGCAGTCGCTTCCGCGAGAGCCGCCTGAGCGGCGGCGAGGCGCGCGACCGGCACGCGGTACGGCGAGCAGCTCACGTAGCTCAGGCCGAGCTTGTGGCAGAACTTCACCGACTCGGGATCGCCGCCGTGTTCGCCGCAGATGCCGAGCTTGATGTCCGGGCCGCGTCTGGCGGCCCTTCTCGATCGCGATTTCCATCAGCTGGCCGACGCCGGTCTGGTCGATGGTGGCGAAGGGATTCTTCTTCACGATCTCGAGCCTCGGCGTAGTGCGGCAGGAAGGAGCCGGAATCGTCGCGGCTCATGCCGAGCGTCGTCTGCGTGAGGTCGTTCGTGCCGAAGGAGAAGAACTCCGCCGTCTGCGCGATCTCATCCGCGGTCAGCGCGCCGCGCGGCACTTCGATCATGGTGCCGACGAGGTAGCTCAGCTTCTGGCTTCGTCTCCGCCTGCACTTCCTTCGCCACGCGATGAACGATCTCGACCTGCAGATCGAGTTCCTTCTTGAAGCCGACCAGCGGAATCATCACCTCCGGCTTCACCTTGATGCCCTTCTTCTGCACCTCGGCCGCCGCTTCGAAGATGGCGCGCGCCTGCATCTCGGTGATCTCCGGGAAGGTGATGCCGAGGCGGCAGCCGCGATGGCCGAGCATCGGGTTGAACTCATGCAGCTCGTGCACGCGCTTGGCCACTTCTCCGCGGTGATGCCGAGCTTCTCCGCCAGCGCCTGCTGCGCTGCGTCGTCGTGCGGAAGGAACTCGTGCAGCGGCGGATCGAGCAGGCGAATCGTGGCCGGCAAACCTTTCAGCTCCTTGAACATGCCGGCGAAATCCTCGCGCTGGTAGGGGAGCAGCTTGGCGACGCGCCTTCTGCCGCGGTCCTCCAGATTGTCGGCCAGGATCATCTCGCGCACGGCGTCGATGCGGTCGCCTTCGAAGAACATGTGCTCGGTGCGGCAAAGGCCGATGCCGGTCGCGCCGAAAGCGACGGCGTTGCGCGTCTGCTCCGGCTTATCCGCATTGGTGCGGACTTCGCATGCGGGTGACCTTCGCGCACCACTCCATGAGCTTGGACGAAGTTCTGGTAGGTGCTCGCTCTTTTGGCGCCGCTTTGTTGCCGCTGAGCAGCCCTGGATGATTTCGGAAGGCGCGGTCGGGATCTCGCCCGCGTACACCGTGCCGCTGGTGCCGTCGATGGAGAGGAAATCGCCTTCCTTGAAGGTCTGGCCGTCCACCTTCAGCGTCTTCGCCTTGTAATCGATGCTGCAGAGCCGCCGCGCCGCAGACGCAGACCTTGCCCATCTGCCGGGCGACGAGCGCCGCGTGCGAGGAGACGCCGCCCCGGGCGGTGAGAATGCCTTCCGCCGCGATCATGCCGCGCAGATCTTCCGGCGAGGTTTCGATGCGGACGAGCAGCACCTTCTCGCCTTTTGCCGCGGCTGCTGCCGCGCGATCGGCGTTGAAGTAGATCTTGCCGGTGGCCGCGCCGGGGCCGGCCGGCAAGGCCGGTGCGCGATCGCCTTGGCGCTCTTGAGCGCCGCGCGGTCGAAGATCGGCGCGAGCACCTGGTCGAGCTGATCGGCCGGCACGCGGTTGATCGCCGTCTTCCAGTCGATGAGCTTCTCCTTCACCATCTCGCACGGCGAAGCGCACCGCGGCCACGCCGGTGCGCTTGCCGTTGCGGGTCTGGAGCATGAAAACCTTGCCGTCCTGGATGGTGAACTCGAAATCCTGCACATCCTTGAAGTGGCTCTCGAGCGCTGCGCGGATGTTCTCCAGCTCCGCAAACGCCTTCGGCAGGTGCTTCTTCAGATCCGTCACCGGCTCAGGCGTGCGCACGCCGGCCACCACGTCCTCGCCCTGCGCGTTGATGAGGAATTCGCCGTAGAAGATCTTCTCGCCCGTCGCCGGGTCGCGCGTGAACGCGACGCCGGAGCCGGAGTTCGTCGCCGGTGTTGCCATAGACCATCGCCTGCACGTTGACCGCCGTGCCCCACTCGGCGGGGATGCCGTACTTGCGGCGATAGACAATGGCGCGGTCGTTCATCCAGGAGCCGAAGACCGCTCCGACCGCGCCTTCCAGCTGCTCCCAGGGATCGTTCGGGAAAGTCTTGCCGGTGCGCTCTTTCACGAGCGCTTTGAACCGCTCGACGAGTCTCCTTCAAATCGTCGGCGGTGAGCTTGCGTATCCTCGATCTCGTGATTGCCGTACTTCTCGTCCTTGAAGTGCTCGATCACCGCCTCGAAAGGCTCGTGATCTTCGTCCGGGCGCTTCTGCACGCCCGAGCACCACGTCGCCGTACATCTGGATGAAGCGGCGGTAGCAGTCCCAGGCGAAGCGCTCGTTGTTCGGTCGCCTTGACCAGCGCGAGCACGGTCTGGTCGTTCAGCCCGAGGTTCAGGATCGTATCCATCATGCCCGGCATGGAATCACGCGCGCCGGAGCGCACCGCCACGAGCAGCGGCATCTTCGCGGTATCGCCGAACTTCGTGCCCATGATCTTTTCCATGTTGCGCACGCCCGCTTCCATCTGCGCCTGAAGCTGCGGCCGGATAGGTCCTCTTGTTGCGCGTAGAAATAGGTGCAAACTTCCGTCGTGATCGTGAATCCGGGAGGCACCGGCAGACCGATGCGGGTCATCTCCGCGAGGTTCGCGCCCTTGCCGCCGAGCAGCGCCTTCATTTTGCCATCGCCGTCGGCCTTGCCCGCGCCCCAAGTGTAAACGTATTTGTTGCTGGCACCGCCAGACCCGTTCGTAGAGCGGATATTGGAGGTTTGGGCGGCCTTGGGGGCTAGTTTCGGGGTAATCGTAGGTGTGGGCATAAGGAAGTGAGAGGTGAAGGAGGGTGGCCCGCAACTGCCGAAGGCCGGCAGGTCGAGCGGAGGGAAAAGAGCCGAAATGTATGCCAGAGCACCACGGGCGGCGTCCACTCCAAACCGTTCCCCAGCGCAGAACCCAGGGCTCTTTTAAGCCGTCCTCTGGCTTTGTGCCTTCCCCGCATTGGGAGTCTCGGGTAACTACTCCGCTCATGCCGATTCCCACCAAGCCGATGCACTACGATGTCCTGATTGCCGGGGGCGGGTTCGCGGGCATCTATTGCGCGCGGGCGCTGGCGCGGGATCTGGGCGAGTCATCACGCCAGCGCGTGGCCATCGTCTCCGATCAAAATTTTGCGGTGTTCCAGCCGATGCTGGCGGAGGTGGCGGGCTCTTCGATTGCTCCGCGCCATGTGGTGAACCCCATCCGCCGGCTGTGCCCCAACGTGACGGTGTTGCGAGGCTCGATCAGCGCCATCGACCTCGACGCGCGGGAGATCCGCGTGCAAGCGGGGGATTTCGTCGAGGACATTCACATCGGCTTCGAGCATCTGGTGCTCGGTCTGGGTGGGGTGGTCGATCTCTCGCGCGTGCCGGGGATGCCGGAGCACGCGCTGCTCATGAAAAACGTGGGCGACGCGTTGAAGCTGCGAGCGGCGGTGATCGACCGCTTCGAGGAGGCGAATGTGGAGAGCGACCCGGCGGAGCAGCACCGGCTCCTGACCTTCGTCATTGTCGGCGGCGGCTACTCGGGCGTGGAGACCGCGGGGCAATTGCTCGATCTGACCGTGGAGATGGCGGATGCCTACAGCCGGATCGCGGCCAGCCAGATCAAGGTCGTCTTGATTCACAGCGGCCCTCACTTGCTGCCGGAAATCGGGGAATCGCTCGGCACCTATGCGGAGAAAAGTCTGCGGGTGCGCGGGATGGAGATTCATCTCAACACGCGGGTCTCCTCGATCACTGCCTCCCGCGTGATGCTGCCAGACGGGCAGCATATCGAGACGCACACCGTTATTTCCACGGTCGGCAACGCGCCGCACCCGCTGCTGACGGAGCTATGCCGAAAACATGATCTCGGCTGCGAAAAGGGCCGGCTGCTGGCCGAGCCGACGCTTCGGATCGTCGGGCAGGAGCGGCTCTGGGCGGCGGGCGATTGCGCAGCCGTGCCGATGGCCCAAAAGGAGGAGGCGCCGAAGAAGATGGGTTCGCCGTTTGCCCCGCGCCCGTTTTGTCCGCCGACCGCGCAATTTGCCCTGCGGCAAGGGACGCTCATGGGCCACAATATCGCCGCGGTCCTGACGGGGCACGGCACGGTCGAGAGCTTCGATTTTACAGGCTACGGCGAACTGGCGTCGATTGGACACAAGACGGCGGTGGCCGAGATCATGGGGATGCAATTCGAAGGGTTTTTCGCGTGGTGGCTTTGGCGGTCGATCTATCTCTCGAAGCTGCCGGGGCTCGAACGCAAGTTGCGCGTGATGATGGATTGGACGCTCGATCTTTTCTTCAAGCGCGACATCGCGCTCTTTCAGCCGCGCCCGACGCAACTCGTCTCGGAAATGCATCTGGAGAAAGGCGACTGCGTCTTCCACGCGGGCGATCCGGCGCGCTCGCTCTACGTGGTGAAGGCAGGGCAATTGGAGTTGAGCGACGCCAGCGGAACCGTGGTGCGGAAGCTGGCGCCGGGAGATCAGGTTGGGAAAAACACTTTGCTGGCGATGAGGGCCTGGCCTTTCACCGCCACGGCCACCGAGCCCTGCACGCTCGTCTCCGTCAGCGGCAAAGTTTTCGAAACCGTCGCCAAGGCGCGCGCCCCCTTTGACGAAGTCTTCACGAAGTCAACGGTGGGGACGGAAACCCATCCGGGCGAAGCCGTCCCCGCGACCGATGTCTGAAAGAGGAGGAGCGGCTCGTCACCCTTGAGAGCCGCGTGCGGCTAGTCCCGGCCGTCGGTCGGGAAGAGCAGCGAGTCCACATACCTCTGGTTGCTTTTGCGCAGCCGCCCGACCATGATGCGGCCGATGGCAATGAGGAATTTAAAAGCGGCGGTGGGGTAAACGCCAGCGAGGGCGCCGAGCGCTCCCTGCGAGATGACCAGCAAGGCAGAAGCCTCCAGCGTCTCGACATCGGCCGAACGCGGGCCGTGATCGACCAGGGCCAGCTCCCCGAAAAAGTCGCATGGCTTGAGCACCGCCAGCTCGATCTGGCGTCCCTCACGATGATGCAGGACCCGGGCACGACCACGGACCAGCAGATACATGGCGTCGCCCGGATCATCCTGGCGGACAATGCACTCGCCGGCTGGAAATTCCACCGCATCGAGCAACTCGATGAAGGAAGCGAGCTCATCATCGGTGAATTCGTGGAAGAGCGGAGTCTTTCGCAGCGTGTCCTGGATTTCGAGCTTGGTCATGGCCGGTGGCCATCTGGCATAGCAGGCGGCGGCGCCCGTGAAAAGCACTTCCGCCTTCAGGGATGCCAGAGCGCGCATAGCCGCGGAGCGAAGAGGACCAGGCCGACGCCGACCGCTCCGAGGGACGCGAGCAGGACGGCTCCGGCGGCGACATCCTTAGCCCAACCAGCCAGACGCTGCCGCTCTGGGGAGACGAGATCGACGAGGAATTCGATAGCGGTATTCAGGCCCTCCACCAGCCAGACCAGGGTGATCGCCAGGATCAGGACGGCCCATTCCGCGGAGGCCAGATGGAAGCACCCGCCAGCGACCAGGGCAGCAACGGTCGCGCCCAAATGGAAACGGGCGTTCGGCTGCGTCGCGACCAGCAGCCAAAGTCCTCGGGAGGCATCGCGAAAGGCCTGCAGGCGCATGACCCTTGAGGGTGTCGCGCGCCGCGCCGGTGCAGTCATGGTGCGGCGACTTTTACCTGGGAAAGAAGGCGGGGGACGAGGCGGGCTTCTCGACCGGGGCGGCGCCACCAGGATTGGTCGGCACTTCGGTCGGTGCTTTCGGCGCTTCCGGTTGCGGCGATTGCCCTTCGCCGGCTTGTTCCTTCGCGGCTGGCCGGTTGCCGTCTTCTCCGGCCAGTTCCGAGGCGGAGTGCTGTTCGCAGGCCGTCACCATCCAGCCGGTCGCGGCGATCAAAGAGAAGAATGTCATCCGAGTCATGGGAAGCAAACTACCGTGGAGGAGTGGCGGGTGAACAGGGGGAAATCGCCGCCGCTACCCGCGGGCTCCGATCGAAACGGCGAGGTCCGCCCCCGGCGCGAGCTGGTGCTGGAGGGCTGCCGAAACCGAGGGCGGAAAACGCTGGCGGTGATACAAAGCACAGTGGTGAGGAGGAGCCACGCGAGGGACGGCTCGGGGATGGCGACCACTTCGCCGGTGGCGAGGATCTTCGCGCCGTAGGTACCGGGCGCGAGATTGGCGGGGGAGATGAAATGAATGTCGGCGAGTTGACCGGCGGTGAGCCCGGCGGCAGAGGTGCCAAAAAATAGTTCGTCCGTGCCGCCACCTGCGAGTGAGCCGCTCCAATTGGTGATGCTGAGGATACCAGTCCACTGCGCGGCGTTGGCGGCGCTGCTGGCGAGATGGAGCAGGCTCGCGCCGCTGCCAAGATCCAACGTTGCCGCGCCAGTCAGCACATTCAAGGCACCCAGTGTTTCGCTGAAGCCGCCGGTTGCGAAGGTGCCCGCATTGAGGCTGAGGGTCGCGGAGTTATTGATTTCATCGGCCCCGCCGAGTTGCACAGTGGCGCTTTGGGCCGTGACGCTGGTGGTGCCGCTAAGGCTGCCTGAGACCAGAAGCGTGCCGCCGGAGACGGCGGTGCTGCCGGTAAACCCGTTGCTGCCGGTCAGCGTCAGCGAAGCCGCGCCGCTCTTGGCGAGATTGAGCGCGCCGTTGATGGCGCCGCCAAAGCTGCTCGCGGCGTTGGCGGCGACCGTCAGCGTTTTGAGCGCACCCGTGTTGGTGATGACTTTGGCACCGCCAGTCGAGTTGAGCGCGAGGCCGGCGATCGTTTGATTGAAGCCATTGAGGTCCAGCGTGGCGCCGCTCGCGTCTCCCTGCCCAAGGGTGACCACGGTCGTGAGCGGGAGCGCGTTGTCCGCGCCCAGCTTCAGCGTGCCGACGGAGACACCGGTGCCCGCCCAGGAGTTGCCCGAACTGGCGATGGTCCAGGTATTGCCATCGGTCTTGGCAACGGAACCGCTGCCCAGATTGATCGGCCCGCTGAGGGTGCCGTTGCCGACCCCGCGGAGGAAAAGCGTGCCGGTGTAGGCGCCCGTTCCGCCGGCGCCTGTCCCGGCGGAGATCGCCCCGCTGACCGTCAACGCCGCGCCGGAAGCGACATTGAGGATGTTCAATCCGGAGCCGTTGAGCGTAAGGCCAGCGCCCCAGGTATTCGCGCCGGAACTGCTGAGCAGCGTGACCCGACGATCACTGGCGCTGTCGCTGGAAAGACTGAGCGGCACGCCACTGAAGGTAACGCCGCCTTGCAATTCGAGCGTCGTCCCGACGCCGCCGGTCACGGTGGTATTCGTGACGGAGACACCGCTGGAAGCGCCAAGTGCGCTGGCGGTGAGCAGTCGCAAGGTGCCCGCCTGGACGGATGTGGCGCCGCTATAGGTATTGGCGCCCCCGAGCACGGCGGTGCCGGAGCCAAGCTTGGTGAGCGCAAGCGCCGAACCGCTGTTTTTGATCACGCCGGAGAAGGTGCCACCGCCATTGCCCGCCCCGATCTTCAACTCGGCGGCGGCGGCCTTGGAATTATCGACCGTGCCGCTCGTGCCGGTCAGCGAGTTGATGGCTTCCGTCTGCCCGTTCAGGTCGAAGGTGCCGCCCGCAAGCGTGACGCCGCCACTGTCGAGGATTTGGTCGCCGCCCGTGCCGGTGAGTTGCAGGTGGCCGCCGGCATTGACCGTGACCGTTCCGCCCAGAGCGTGGACCGTGGCGCTGCTCGCTTTATTCAGCTGGAGCGTGCCGCCATTGACCGTGAAGGTGACGGAGGAGTTGTCGTCGGCACCACCGAGCGAGACGGTGCCGGAGTTGGTCAAGAGAATGCCGGAGCCGCGCAGGGGCGCATTGATCTGGCTGCTGACGGCAGCCGCGCCGCTGTCGATGCCAGGTGTCGTGCCGCTGAGCGTGAGCGTATTGGAGCCACTCCCAGAGAGGATGTAGCCGGATTGCGCAAAGGCGATCTGGCCCGCGATGATGGCCGCCCCGAGTGTGACCGTGCCTGACGTGCCGCCATTGCCGAAGGTGACCTTTTGCACGAGCGAATTGTCCCAAGAATAGTTGAAGGTGCCGTCGTGGAAATTGGTCCGCGTAAGGTCCCATACGCCGGAGCCATCCTGGATGTTGCGCGTGGAGGAGGCGCTGTCCCAAGTCAGCGCGAGCGAGGCGGCTTTGGGCGTGAAGGTAAAGCCGGGTGTCACGCCGGTGATGGTGCTGGTGATCCAGGCGGAATTGCTCTTCACGTCCGTATCGACAAAGGCGCCATTCGCCACGCCGAGCACCGCGCCCGCGACAAACCATTGATTGCCATCCTGCAAATACATCGGCCCGCCGCTGTCCCCAGGCCCGGTGGTCGCCTCAAACTCGGTGGAGTTGGCGGCCGTGTTGTCATTCGTAAATCCCAGAAAACCGGGCGTGTTGTGATCCGTGATGTTGGTGCCAGCCCGCGGCGCGTTATTGCCGGGGAAGTAGTTTGGCGCATCTTTGGTCCAACGACCGTACGTTCCGAAGCCGACGGACCACATGAGGCGATCAACGACGTTGCGGTCGAAGTTCGGCGTGATGAACGCCATGTTCGTCGGGAGGCTTGAATCGAGGTGAACGAGACCCAGATCGGAGTTGGGATCGGTATAGACGGTGCCCGAGACGCTTCCCGCCGAGTAGCCGTTGCCGTTCTGGTAAAAGAAGGTGGCCGTGGTGCCACCCGTGATCACGTGCTTGGCGGTCAGCACCCAGCCCGGTGCGATGGCGACGCCGCTCCCGCCGCCGCTGGCGCCACTGATGATGCCCGCACCCGAAAACTGCTGTTGCTGCGAGAGCGCCTGCACTTGCGGGTCTGTCTCATCGTCGCGGTAAACGATGGCGGAGACGGGTGGGATCGCGAATGCTGAGAAAAGCACTCCAGAAAGGAATCGGCGCAAGATCACTGGAGAAGAAGGAAGGACCCGCAGGTTACCGCAGTCTTCGCTAAATAGCGAACCGGCAAATGAACCGCCCCTCGATGGGCGCAGACTGGCGATGCGCGGGAGCGTGACTTGTGCAATGGTCTCTCGGACTGTGGATAACGACAATTAATGGGGGCAGTCCATGCCAGCGCCGGGAGCGTCTTTTGACAGAGAGTGCGGACGTGCTAGTTTGCTTCCATTCCGAGAGAGTTAGCTCGTGTCTGGCACCCATATGAGAATCAGCGAACCGCTCCGTTTGAGCCCCAGCCGGGTCACGTCGCTCTCGCTGGACTACGGGGCGGATGACCAGGAATGTGGAGAAAATGCGGTGGAAATCTCCGAGCGCGGGATGAAGCTGCGCTCGCGCTGGCAGTTCAGTATCGGCACGCAAATGGCCGTGGCTTTCGACTGCCCGGCGGGCGGCGCCCGGCGGCGTCTGCTGGCGGAGGGGATCGTCGTCTGGTGCGAACGCTGCGGCGAACTCCACGAGAGCACCCTGCTCTTTCTCGAACTCCCGGAGGAACTGCGACAAGGTCTCCAGGAGTTGTCGCGCCGGCTCGAGCCGTGAGCGGCGGCGAGCCAGAACTGCCCTTCTCGCGGCGCGGGACTACTTCAGCTTCGAGATCGCCTTGTTCGTGCGGCTTTTCAGGCGATTCGCCTTATTTTTGTGAATGCGCCCAGTCTTCGCGGCTTTGTCGACGGTGGAGGCAAAGAGTTTCGCCGCTTCGCTGGCGGCGGTCCGGCTGCCGGCCTTGATCACCTCGCGAACTCCTTTGATCTGCTTCTTGACGGCGTTGAGCACGCGGCGATTGCCCTTGGTGCGGGTGACGGTTTGACGGGCGCGTTTGGCGGCGGACTTGGTATTGGCCATGAGAAAAGAAAAGCTTCGGTGGAAAAGGGGCCAGAGCGTAGCAATGATCCATCCGGCGTCAATGCACTTGTTGCGGGTCCGCGGCGCGCCCGGAGGCCACGGGCCCGTTCGACGGACTTCGCAGATCGTCTCCGGCTTCTGGTCGCGGCCACCCGGCCTTCATCGGGCGCGACGGCAACAACCCGATCCCAATTTGGGAAAGCTGAGGCGTTTGGCTTGCCTGAGATGCCCGGCGGGCCAAGGCTGGTGCGTGGACTTTCATGACTCCCTCCTCCCCTGAGCCCAACCGGAGCGAGTTCGCCCGGCTGGCCGAATTGGAGGCAGCTCTCCAGGCCAGCGAGGCGCGCTCGCACTTTTTACTCGCCCTCTCGACGACCGTGCGCCCGCTGGCCGAGCCGGCGGAGATCGCGGCGACGGTGACGCGGCTGGTGGGTGAACATTTCCGCGTGGATCGCACCGGTTTCGGCGAGACGGAGCCAGATCAGGAACACGTCCTTGTGACCAGCGAGTGGCGGCAACCTGAAATGCCGAGCCTGCTCGGGCGCATACGGATGCGCGACTACGGGGAGGTGGGCGACCGGCTCCGCACGGGGGAGCCCTTTATTCTCTCGGATGCGGCAACCGATCCCCGCACCCAAAAGGAGCGAGCCGCTTACGCGAGCATCCATTTGCGCGGAGCGCTGGTGGTGCCGCTGCTGCGGAGTGCGCGTCTGGTGGCGCTGCTCTGGTTGAATACGCGAGCTCCGAGGCAGTGGTCGCCGGAGGAGATCAACTTCATGGGGGTGGCGGTGAATATCCTCTGGGAGGCGGTGGAGCGGGCGCGCGCGACTCAAGTATCCAAGGAGAATGAGGAACGTTTCCGTGCGCTGGCCGATAACATCGCGCAACTGGCGTGGATGGCCGACGACAAGGGCTGGATCTTTTGGTACAACCGGCGCTGGTTTGATTATACCGGCACGACGCTGGAGCAGATGCAAGGCTGGGGCTGGGCGCAGGTGCATCACCCCGAACATCTGAGGCGCGTCACCGACAAATGGTCGCACCATTTGGCGGCGGGCGAAGGCTGGGAGGACACTTTTCCGTTGCGCGGGGCGGATGGGCAGTACCGCTGGTTTCTTTCCAGGGCCTTTCCCATCCGGGATGCGGCAGGCGAGGTCCTCCGCTGGTTTGGCACCAATACGGATGTGACTGAGCAGCGCGCTTCCGCCGAGGCGCTGGCCCTGGCCAAGGAGGAGGCGGAAGCGGCCAACCGCGCCAAGGATGACTTTCTGGCGGCTCTTTCCCACGAATTGCGCACGCCCCTGACGCCCGTGCTCATGACGGCGGCGGCGCTCCGTGAGGAAGAACGTCTGCCACTCGATGTCCGGGAGGCCCTCGGCATGATGCAGCGCAATATCGAACTGGAGGCGCGATTGATCGATGATCTGCTCGACCTGACCCGGATCGCGCGTGGCAAGGTGACGATGCGGGAGGTGGATTGTGAGGCTCATGCGCTGCTGGGCATCGCCTTGGAGATCGTGCGCGAGGAAGCGGCGGGCAAGCAGCTCACCGTAGAAACCGAGCTGGCCGCGAGACAGACCCGCCTGCGCGGAGATGCGGTGCGCTTGCAGCAGGTCTTCTGGAATCTCCTGAAAAATGCCGTGAAGTTTACGCCGTCTGGCGGGCGCGTTTTGGTCCGTTCGCAAAACGCCGAGGGCAGAATTCTTATCGAAATCAGCGATACGGGGGTGGGGATTGATCCCGCCGCTCTGGAGCGGATTTTCCAGCCGTTCGACCAGGCGGGCCGGGTGAACGACCACCGTTTCGGCGGCTTGGGGCTCGGTCTTTCCATTTCCAAAGCCATCGTGGACCTGCACGGTGGCACCATCACGGCGGCGAGCGAAGGACTGGATCGGGGTGCGCGTTTTCAGGTGCGGCTGCCGGCCAGCGAAGGCGCGCCGGTCCAGACCGAGTCCGAGCCGGCCGACCTGGTGCTCGACCGGCCTTTGCGACTGCTGCTGGTCGAGGATCACGAGCCCACCCTGCTGGTGCTCACCCGCTTGCTGACGCGCGCGGGCCATGCTGTGAGCAGCGCCAGCCGGGTGGCCGCGGCGCGGGAACTCGCCAGCCGCCAGACTTTTGATCTTATGATCTCCGACATCGGGCTGCCGGATGGGACCGGCATCGAACTGATGAAGGAGCTGCGCCACGCGCATGGTTTGCGCGGGGTGGCGCTTTCCGGCTACGGCATGGAGGAGGATCTTCGACGCTCGCGCGAAGCGGGTTTCGAGGTTCACCTCGTGAAGCCCGTGGATTTCGGACAGTTGCGCCGCACGCTCGCGCAGTTCACAGCCTCGTGTTAGACCGAAGCCGAATCTCAGCACGGCACCCCCCTTGCGGCGTGCCGCGCGCCTCCCCCCTTATGACCCAACGCTTCCTTCGTTCCATCCTCGTCGCCCTCGCGCTGCTCGTTGGCGCGGCGGCGGCTGACCCGGTCAAGCCAAACGTCCTCTTTATCGCGGTGGACGACATGAACAACGACCTCGGTTGCTACGGGAATCCGCTGGTCAAGTCGCCGAACATCGACCATCTGGCCACGCTAGGAGTGAAGTTTGAGCACGCCTACTGTCAATTTCCGCTCTGTTCCCCCAGCCGCTCCTCGCTGATGACTGGCTTGCGGCCGGACACCACCAGGGTCTTCGACTTGCAGTACCACTTCCGCGAAGGGCTGCCGAAGGTGGTGACGCTCCCGCAGCTTTTCTCCCAAAACGGCTATTACGCGGGGCGGGTCGGCAAAATCTATCACTACGGCAATCCCGATCACATCGGCACCGCGGGCCTTGACGATCCGGCCTCCTGGCAGGAGGCGTTCAATCCCGCCGGGCGCGACAAGACGGCGCTCGAGCCGGACGTGATGAATTACACGCCGAAAAATCATCTCGGCGCGGCGATGGCCTTTCTCTCGGACGCGACTGGGCACGATGAGGAGCATACCGATGGCAAAGTCGCGACGCAGGCGATCAAGCTTTTGGAAGCGCATCGCGACGGTCCGTTCTTCCTGGCGGTTGGTTTCTACAAGCCGCACTGCCCGTGGATTTGCCCTTCCAAATACTTTGCGAAGTACGCGCTGGACACGATTACCTTGCCCGCACTCGCGCCGGATTTGCTGAAGACGGTGCCGCCACCAGCGCTGGCTTCGACCAAGCCGTGGCCGTACATGGGCGTGACCCCGGACCAGGCGCGCGAGTGCAAGCTGGCCTATTACGCGGCCATTTCGTTTGTCGATGCGCAAGTCGGAAGAGTGCTCGACGCTCTGGACCGGCTCGGCTTGCGCGAGAAGACCATCGTCGTCTTCTGGAGCGACCATGGCTATCACTTGGGCGAACACGGGCTCTGGATGAAGCAAAGCTGTTTTGAGGAGGCCGCTCGCGTACCGGTCATCATTGTTCCACCCGGCACGAAGCAGGCGGGGCAGGTGAGCCCGCGCACGGTGGAGTTGCTCGATCTGTACCCCACCATCGCCGACCTCGCCGGCCTCACTCCGCCTGAGGGACTGCAAGGAGCCAGTCTGCGTCCGCTCCTGGAGAACCCCAGCGCCTCCTGGCAGCGGCCGGCCTTTACCCAAGTGCAGCGCGGCGGTTTTCCGGGCCACAGCGTGCGGACGGAACGCTGGCGCTACACGGATTGGGCCTATGGGGCCAAGGGAGCCGAGTTGTACGATCAGCAGCAGGATCCGCACGAGTTGCACAATCTGGCCGATGACCCCTCCCTTGCACCTGTTGTGGCCGAAATGAAAGGGCTTCTGAAAAGAGTGCATCCCGCTCCGGTCGCCGGCGGCAAATCCACGCCCGGATTCAACCGCTCCATCGGTCTCCAGATCAACTGAGCGAAGCGCGCTCTCGCGAGTTGCGGCGTAGCGCTACAGCGACAGGCCGTGATAGTTGTAGCAGGCGAAGATGCGGAGCTGGCGCAGCGGCAGAGAGCGGCGTCGCACATCGAAGCAGCCGATCATTTCCACGCGCTCGAAGCCGCTCTTGATCGTGGAGGGCGGGTGCTCTTCGGCCCGATCAGTCACGTACAGAGCGTCGCGCCCGACGAAGAGGCTGATGCCCTGCTCTTCGACGAACGATTCGTCGAGCGGTAGCTTCGGCATCGCCAGGTGCAACTCGTGCACCAGCGCGCGGCGAGTATCGGCGGTGTGCACCGGGTGTGCGCGCTCATCTTTGGGGATTGCCTCGAGCGCCTGCTGCACGCGATGATGAAGCGCCGGATCGCTGGGGGGCTCCGCGAGGTAATGGCGGGCGAGGTCGCCGAGTTCCTCCATCTCGTCGTAGCGCGGCCAGAAGGAGAATTCGTTCTCCAACGCCTGCGACTCGGGAATGTACACGGGTGGATGACCCGGTCCCTCCACGCGGGGATCGTGGAGGTAAAAGGCGAGCGCGGAGGCGGTCTGATAACTGTTGCCGATCAGAAAAACGGAATGCCCAAGTTGCTGCTCCAGTTCCGCCCGTGCCTGCTCAACGACTCCGGCGCACGTCTTCGATCCGCGAAGCCGGGAGCTCGGGTCGAGGTGATAGGGAATCGGCAGGCCGATTCCACGCAAGGCGTCAGACCCGAGAAAGACCAGCGCCAAGACCCAGCCAAGCGCCAGCGACCCCATGCCCCAGAGGCGCACCCACCGCCGCTCCCGAGCCAATTCGTAAAAGAGCGCCACCGCCAGCAGACCGAGGGAAAGGGTGGCGGGCGCGGTCCAGTTCGCCTCCCCGGCTTCGCGGAGCGCCAGCAAGGCGTAAAGGCCCAGAACGGGAAGGGCAAACGCCAGGAGAAAGCGTGGCTTCAAGTGCGCTCGCGCCCTGCCCCAGCCGAGCCAAATGGCCGCCAGCATGCCGGCGAAAATCAGCGGCGAATAGACGCCGAAATGTTGCCCGAGGAATTGGAGAAATTCCGTCGGGCTGATCTGAAAAGACTTTTCCAACCCGCCGCGCGCGGAGAGATGCGAGAGCGTGATCCACTCGTGCCGGGCATTCCACCAGAGCGGCGGAATCGCGAACGGCACAAAGGCCGCCAGCAGCAGCCAAATGCTGCGGCGTTGCCATTCGCGGCGGTACTTGGGCGTGAGGAGCAAGAACCCGGCGATGCTCAGCAGTTGCATCGCATTGATCCATTTGCAGAGGAAGCCCAGCCCAATCATCGCGCCCGTGGCGGGCCACCAGGACGAACCCTCCGGGCTGCGCTCGAGCGCACGCCAGAAGGTGTAGAGCGCCGCCATCCAGAAGAACATCGAAAGCGGGTCGATGGTCATCAGCAACCCGCCGGCCTGATAAATCGGTACGCAGGTGAGCGCCAGCGTGGCCCAGATGGCGACCGCTTCTCCATAGAGACGGCGCGCCAGCGCAAAAAGGATCATGCTGGTGCCGAGGGAAAGGAGCGGGCTGAAGAAACGGACGCCGAACTCGGTGGGACCGAAGAGATGGGTGCCGGCCCAGATGGTCGCCGCAATGCCCGGACCTTTCGAGTAATACGAAAGATCGGGGTGCTGACTCCAGAGATGGTAGTAAGCCTCATCGGGCGACAATTCGAAGCAGCCGATGGCGAGCAGGCGCAGCCCGGCCAGCGCGAGGAGAAAGGCGAGGAGCAGGCGGCGCGGCGTCATGACGCGAGAAGTTGAGGGTGGCCGCCCTGCCATGCCGGACGCCAGGCACCGAGCTGGCGCCAAAGCGCTTCCGCCGCCGCCATGCAAAGGAGGCTCACGCCGCTGCCGAGCACCAGAGAGAGGGCGACGTCGCTCGGCCAATGGGCGCCCGTGTAGAGCCGCGAATAGCCCACGCCGAGCGGCACGGCGAGCGCGCTCCAGCCCCAGCGTGGAAAGAAAAGCGCCACCAGGAGCGCCGCCGCCGTGGTATTCGCGGTGTGCGATGAGGGGAAGGAGCGGCTCGGGGTGGAGGCGTCCGCGTGCGAGAGGGTGATTTTCATGGCCCGCCCCAGCGCCAGCCATCGGGGATGGGTGTGCGCGAAATCGACGAGGCGCACTTCAGAGAGCACCTGCGCGGGCCGCGGTCGCGCGACGAGGTGCTTGAGCGCGTGGCAGACCACGCCATCCGTCACGCCGACGGTGACGAGCGCTACGAGCAAAAAGGCGCGCACCCGAAACCCGCCCCGCACGATGAGCGCGAGGGCTGCGACCAAAAGCACCGGCCCCCAGAGATCAAAGGAAGAGAGCAGCGCCATCGAGCGATCGAGCGCAGGGCTCGTCCACTGCTGGTTGATGAGCAAAAGGAGCTTTCTGTCCATGCGCGATTCCGCGAGGGTCCGCCAGACTTATGGACCCCACCCGTTGTGTAAAGAATCGATTGCTCGCGCTGGCGCTGCTTGCCCTCCCCTGGGTGCCCGCCGCGGCCGAGCCCGCCCCCAGTGCTCTTGATATTCTGCACGCGGTGCGGCTTAATCAGGTCGCGCAAAAGCAAACTTTGCAAGGGCACCTGCGCACCGGCGCGATGAAGATCCCGTTTCGCCTGACCCTCGCCGGCGGCACTGTCCGTTACGAATTCCCGGACCCACCGCCGGAGACGATTGTGCTCACGCTGGGTGAAAAGGATGCGCGGCTGAGCGACAGTACCAGGGAAGGGACCGAGCACGTCACGGGGCGGAAGTTCGCCGATAGCGTGCGCGGCAGCGACATCTCGTATGAGGACCTTTCGCTCCGCTTCCTCTATTGGCAGAACGCGAAGCTCGATAAGGAGGCGACCATCACCTTTCGGAAATGCTGGGTTGTCACCGTGCAACCTCCGCCTGGCAGTGATTCCCAATACGGGCACGTGACGCTCTGGATCGATCAGGAAGCCGGGGCGCTCATGCAAGCAGAGGCCTTTGATCACGGGGGGAAATTCGCGCGCCGCTTCCGCGTCGTTTCCGGCCAGAAGATCGAAGGCGCCTGGTTTCTGAAGCAAATGCGGATCGAAGCCCCCGCCGGGGGCCAAGGGGACAAAACCCCAACCTATCTGGAGGTCGAAGGCGTCGCCAAGTAGCGCCCCCGATGGTTGTCATTACGGGGGCTGGAACTCAGCATTGTCGGGCTCTTTGACCACCACCACGCGCGTCCCCTCGACGGCGATGATCCGCAGCAGCGCGCCGCTCGGAATGAAATCCCCTTGCGAGACCACATCGATCAACTCGCCGCCGATCTCCGCCTTGCCACTTGGACGCAACATCGTGCGGGCCGTGCCGAGCAGGCCGGGCACGAGTTCCGGCTCCGACGGACCGTTGGGAATCATCTCCCCCGGCGGCGTTCTTTCCGCGAGCACCAGCCGGCGGTGAAAACTGGTCTGCGGCAGGACGCGCGCGAGGAGCGCAATGGCCACAGCCGCCAGCGCCGCAGCGCCGAGCAGTTTCAGAAGCGGTCCGAGGAGCATCGCGCCCGTTGGCCAAAACGGCTCGCTCCCGTCGCGATCAATCATCGCCCAAAGCAACGTCCCGAGGATGAGCAACAGCCCCGCGACTCCGGGTAAAATGGTGCCGGGATGGAGAAAAATTTCCGAGAGCAGCAGCGCCACTCCCAAGGCAAAGAGGATCATCACCTCCCACCCGGCGAGCCCAGCCAGGTAGCTGCCGGTGAAGAAGAGCGTAAAGCAGACCGTCGCCACAATCCCCGGCAGCGCCAGCCCCGGCATTTTAATCTCCAGGTAAGCGCCCACGATTCCGCCCATCAGCAGCAGCGGTGCGAGGGCCGTGAGCAGCGCCGCCAGGGAATCGACGCCATGCGCCGCCTGGATGATCAGCGCCAGCAAAGCCGGGGAATGCATGGGAGAAACTTACACCGCTTCACGCCCGCCGGCTCGCTCAAAATCGGAAAAGAGACCCCAAGGCTGTACAGACGAGGACAAACAGGAGCAGGGAACCACCAGGGGACGAGATCACTTCGCGCCTTTGCCCAGAAGAATGACGGGGAGGGTCAGCAGGCAAATTTTCAGGTCGAGCCAGAAGGACCAGTTGTCGATATACTCGAGGTCGAGGCGCACCCATTCCTCGAAGGAGCTGATCTCGTTGCGTCCGCGGATCTGCCAGAGGCAGGAGAGGCCCGGCTTCATGCTGAGGCGGCGGCGCTGCGCGGTGTTTTCGAATTTGGCGACTTCGTACACGGGCAGGGGCCGCGGGCCAACGAGGCTCATGTCGCCGAGCAGGACGTTGAGCAATTGGGGAAATTCGTCCATGCTCGTGCGCCGCAGGAACTGGCCGAGCGGGGTGATGCGCGGGTCGTTCCCAATTTTGAAGACGGGACCGGACATCTCGTTTTGGGCGGCCAATTCGGCCTGCCGCGACGGGGCATCGGCGTACATGGTGCGAAACTTGTACATCAGGAAAGGCTTGCCGTTTTTGCCAGCGCGCGTTTGCCGGAAAATAGCCGGGCCTGGTGTGGTCAGCCGGATGGCCAGGCCGATCAGGAGCATCGGCAGGCAGAGCAAGATCAGGCCGACGATGGCGCCGAGACGGTCGAAGCCGGCTTTGGCAAGCAGCGCCCAAGAGATGTCTGGCGTCGTGCGGAAGACGAGCATCGGCCGGTTCCCGAAGCTGTCGAAGGTGGGCCGTGCGATGGAAAGCTGGATGAAATCGGCGACGAGCCAGGCTTCCACCCCTTCGATTTCACAGGCGGAGATCGCTTCTTGCAGGGTCTGGAGCATCGAGTGGCCGCCGGCAAAAATGACGCGGCTCACGCTATGCTCGTGCAGCAAGGCGATGAGGTCGGCGATGGTATGGCTTTGCAGATCGAGTTCGCCGACGACCTTCATCAGCATCAACTGCTCCGCCGTGAAGGTGTGGCGAAACTGATGCATGTCCTCGACGGTGCCGGCCAGGAGGATCGGTTCGCGCAGGTCTTCGCGGCGCGCGCGTGAGCGCAGGCGCGCCAGGGTGAAACGCTCGCGGGAGAGCAGCGCGACGGAGGCGAAGACGGCAAAGAGCGGCATGACCGCGCGGCTCGGAATGGCCGCCTTGAAAAAATAGGCGCACCCGGCGATGAGCAGGCCGATGAACAAGGCGGCGCGCGCGACTTGCTGGATGCTGCGCGTGAGCGGCTTTTGAAGGCTGAAAATGTAGAAGCCTTGCAACTCGAGCGTGAGCGGACCGAAAAACGGGATGATGAGCAGCAGCCATTCGAACTCGGAAAACGGCCCAATGGGCCTGTCGAAGACGAACCAGTTGGCCCCGAGAAAGCGGAAGGCGTGCGCCAGATAGAAGGCGACCGCCAGCAGCAATCCATCGAGGAGTTGCAAAAACTGGAGGTTGAGTTCCTGGCGGCGACCGAGCATGGGTGAGGGGAGAAGCGCGGGCGTTGCAGCGTGCTCTACGAGATGCACACTGAAAACACAAATGGAACTCCCGTGAATCTGCCGCTCGTCGTCGGGACAATCCACTCGGACGAGGCGCTCCGGCGCGCGCTTCGCCTCCGGGCGGGAGCAGTTGATGTGCTGGAACTGCGGGTGGATCACTTTGCGGAGCGCGCCTCGGAACTGCGGCGCGCCGCAGGGGATTTGCCGGCGCCGCTCATCGTGACGGTACGGCATCCGCGCGAGGGGGGAGCGCAGGAGCTAAGTACGGCGCAGCGGCGTGGGCTCTTTGAGGAGTTTTTGCCCTGTGCTGCTTACGTCGATGTCGAGCTACGCTCGCTCACCGCGCTGAGTGGGGTCCTGGCGGCCGCCCGCCATGCGCAGATCCAGGTGATCATTTCGGACCATCATTTTCGCCAAACTCCCTCCGCGCGGGTGCTCCGCGAGCGCTGGCAACTGGCGCAGGCCGCGCGGGCTTCGATCACGAAAGTGGCTGGACAGATCGAGAACGCGGACGATCTCGGGCGGCTGCTCGGGCTTTTCGCGCAGAAGAGCGCGGGGCGGCTCAGCGTGATGGGGATGGGGCCTCTGGGCAAGGTTTCGCGGCTGCTCTTCGCGCGCCTCGGCTCGGCCTTGAACTACGGCTACCTTGCAGAACCGCAGGTGACGGGGCAGTGGGAGGCTGCGTTGCTCAAGCAGCGGATTGCGGACCTGTTTGGGCCTTAGCCTGGGATGTCGGCTTCGGGCACGGAACGTCGGCGTAACTTACGCGGTTTGAAGCGGGAAGATCTCCACATCCACGCCAGGGGACATGATGGCGTGATCGGGCGGGCGGGCGGTGGCGGCGAACCCGTTGAGCTGCTGGAGCGTTTCGTTCCACTCATCGAGTTGGGCAGCTTGCAGCAGGTAGGGCGGGTGGAAGACGGCACCGCGGCAGAGGCCACGCGGGGTGCTGGCGTAAAGCTGATAGCGTTCAATCAGGAAGAATTCGAGCGCCCCGAGCGGCGCTGGGGCAGGTGTTTGGCCGGCGGGGCTGTAAGTGAAGCGGCAGGCTGCCTTGGGATCGTGGCTCCTGAGCCGGACCGATTGGTATTGAATGGCACCCGCTGGCGAGCGGATGGCGGACATCCGGGCGCGATGATAGGGCAAGTGGAAGAAGCGCCGCGCAACTTGGACGGCCAACCACTGATTCGCCTCGAGGGAGTAGAACCAGACGCCCGGCACACCTGCGCGGTCGAAGACGTACGTGCGCACGTTCAGTTCCATGAAGTTCGAAACGCCCGGAAGCGCCGGCAGGAAGCGCGGGCGGATATTTTGCATGAAAAATGGAACAACGCCGAGATACGCCCGACCTTCGCAAGTATCGACAAACAACCCCTCGGGGAGAGTTCGTTGAAGTGTCTCCACAGGGAATTCCCAGTGCAGAAAGAGCAGGTCGCGCCATTCCTGGTACATGACGGGGCTGCCGGTTGGCCGCTCCCGTGCGGCGAGCCGCTGCACATCGCTCGGCGCAGGCATGACTCGGACTTCGGCCATGCCGGGATGTTGCCACGCGTCCTCCAGCGTCGCAACCTCGCCGTCTCAGGCCGGGAAGGGAGATGCTGAAGCTCGGACGCGGCCATGCCGGGAGGCGGCGGGAAGCGCGAGAAAACGGCGCTTTTATTTTTGCGAAAAAATGCGTTGCGCGGGTCGCGCGGACCTCCTCAAAATGCGCGTCCGCTGGAAGGCTGCCCCGAGTCGTTTTGGCGGAAAGCAGAGCGCTTGTGAAAAATTTCACAAACTTCGCTTGCGCCGAATTGCCCCCTTCACCTAAGCTCCGCCAACGTTGAAACCGCGCCCCTGCTCGACTCCACGCTCCGGTCCCCTCCGGCCCCTTTTTTTTTAGCGCATGGCGAACATTTTCCCACGGAGCGCCAATTGGCTCCCGCTTCAGTTGCTCATCATCGGCGGCGTGCTCAGCACAGCGGTGACGGCTGGCGCGTGGTATTACCTGACGCCAAAGTACTCGCGCGTCGGGTACGAGCCGGTGCAGCCAGTCCCTTTTCCGCACAGCATCCATGTCGATCAGCTCGGCATGGATTGCCGCTACTGCCACTCGTTTGTCGAAGTCGCGGCGCACTCGAATGTGCCGACCACGCAGGTCTGCATGAACTGCCATTCGCAGGTGCAGAAGGATAATCCGAAGCTGAAGCCGGTCATGGATTCGTGGGCAACCGGCAGGCCGATTGAGTGGGTGCAAATCCACAAGACGCCCGATTTCGTGTACTTCAACCACTCGGTGCATGTGAACCGCGGGATTTCCTGCGTGAGCTGCCACGGGCGCGTGGACCAGATGGATGTGGTCTATCACCACGAGTCGCAGACGATGGAGTGGTGCCTCGATTGCCATCGCGCGCCGGAGGATCGGCTGCGGCCGGTGGCCGAAGTGACGCATCTCGGCTGGAAGCCGGAGCAACAAGCGGGCGAGAGCGCCGAAGACGCGCAGCACCGCGTTGGCCTCGCGATCAAAGTGCGCGAAGGGGTGAATCCGCCTGATAAGAATTGCGCCGGCTGCCACCGGTAATCCCATTTCCATGAAGCGCGTTTTCCAACATCCTCCCGAGGCCGCGACTGGTCGCAAGTACTGGCGCTCCGTGGGGCAGCTCTCGGATTCGCCGGAGTTTCGCGGCTGGCTCGAGCGGGAATTTCCGCAGGGCGCGGCGGAGATGCAGGGCGGCGAGGTTTCGCGGCGCAACTTCTTGCAACTGATGGGCGCCTCGGCGGCGCTGGCGGGCCTTTCGCTCACCTCATGCCGGCGGCCCGAGAAGCACCTGGTGCCGTTCACGAAAGGCGTCGAGTGGTCCATTCCGGGGAAGGCGCTCTTCTACGCCACGTCCATGCCGGGGCGGATGGGCTTTGCGCCGCTGGTGGTCTGCACCTACGATGGGCGGCCGACCAAGATCGAGGGGAATCCGCTCCATCCGGCGACCAAAGGGGTGAGCGATGTGTGGGCGCAGACTTCGATCCTTGATCTGTATGACCCTGAGCGGTCCCGCGACTTTCTTCACGATGGCCAAGCCTCCGATGCGGCGACCTTTGACAAGGCGCTGACGGAGATGATGGGCAAGGCGGGTGATGGCGGCGGAGTGGCGTTTCTGGTGGATGGCTGCCCTTCGCCAACCCGCGAGCGGCTCCGAGGCGAGATCGAGAAGAAGTATCCGAAAGTTTCCTGGTGCGTGTACGAACCATCGGCGGCGCCGGCGAGCGCGGTGCCGGAGATGGTGGCGCAAATTGACAAGGCCGATGTCATTATGGCGCTCGACGCCGATTTTCTCGGCTCTTCCGAGGGGACGAATGAAGGCGCGCGGCAGTTCTCCGCGCGACGGCGGGTTGATGGACCCGAGTCGAAGATGAACCGCCTCTATGTAGTGGAGAATCGCTACACAGTGACGGGCGGAATGGCCGATCACCGCCTGCGTTTGCCCGCCAGCCAAATGGGCGCGTTCCTGGTGGCGCTGGCGGGTCATATCCACGGGGCAGGGGACGCGAAGACGAACGGATTGCCGGCCAATTCACCTTCCGCTGGGACGGAAAGGTACGCGGAATGGGCGCGAGAAGCTGCGGCCGATTTGCTCGCGGCGAAAGGCCGCAGTTTGATCCTCGTCGGTGAGCGCCAGCCCCCTGCCATTCGCCAACAGGTGCTGCGCTTGAACGCGGCGCTCGGTAATCTTGGCAAGACCCTTTTCTCACGTCCGAGCCAGCAGCGTCCTTCGCGGAGCATCGGCGAGCTGGCGCGCGACATCGACGACCAGAAAATTCAGGCGCTCTTCATTCTGGGTGGCAATCCCGTTTACAACGCGCCTGCCGATCTGCAGTGGGTCGGGCTGCAGGCGAAAGTGCCAACCGTCGTGCGGCTCGGCTGTGCCGAAGACGAGACGACAAAGGATGAGAGCGGCAGCCCACGCGTGGCCTGGCATGTGCCAAAGGCGCATTACCTCGAGCATTGGGGTGACGGCCTCGCGAGCGATGGTAGCTATACCATTGTGCAGCCGATGATTCTCCCGCTCTACGGCGGCTGGTCGGAACTCGACTTGCTGGCGCGCGTCGCCGGATTGCCGAAGCCCGATGGACCCGAGCTGGTGCAGCAGACTTTTGCACAACGCGCTGGCCATGCGCCGGACTCGATTGCGGCTTGGACGAAATTCGTCCGTGATGGATTCCTCGAAAAGAGCGCCCCTGCTTTAACTCCGCTCGCCCTCCCCGGTGCTCCGGCTGCAGAGGATGACGCCCATTCCGGTGCCGAGCAAATTGCGCTGCCCGCCACGGGCGGCGACACCTTCGAGGTTGTCCTCGTCCCTGATTCCAAGATGGACGATGGGCGACATGCCAACAATGGCTGGTTGCAAGAGCTGCCCGACCCGATCACCAAGTTGACGTGGGACAACGCGGCGCTCATCTCGCCGTTTAGCGCGAAGTCGCGCGGGCTCGAAGACGGCGACATGGTCAAGGTGGAAGTCGAGAATCGCAGCATGGAGGTGCCGGTCCTCATTGCGCCGGGCCACGCCGACAACTCGCTTTCCATCCCGCTCGGCTACGGCCGCACCGTCGTCGGCCGCGTCGGCCACGGAACGGGTTTCAACGCTTACCCGCTCCGCACGACCGCTCAGCCCTTCCTGCTTGTCGGCGCGAAGCTGACCAAGCTCGGCCGCAATTACCCACTCGCGGTCACGCAGGAACACGGCGCGATGGAGGGCCGCGGCGCTGATCTCACGCGGGAGTCCGGTTTCGAGAAGTACAAGGAAGTCGCCTCAGCCGCGCTTGGCGCGCCCGACGGCGAAGACGCCCAGTATTACAAGACCCTCGGCATGGACGCGCACACGCCCAAGAACGTGTCGCTCTACAAGCATCCCGCGCTTTCCGACCCTTATCAATGGGGCATGGCCGTGGACATGAACACCTGCACCGGGTGCTCCGCGTGCATGGTCGCCTGTCAGGCCGAAAACAACATCCCCATCGTCGGCAAGGAGCAGGTCATCGGCAATCGCGAGATGCACTGGATTCGGACCGACCGCTATTTCTCGGTGGACCCGGAATTCGGCAATTCGCCCGACGAGCCGGAAATGGTTTCGCAGCCGATGATGTGCCAGCATTGCGAGAACGCGCCGTGCGAAACCGTCTGTCCGGTCAACGCCACCGTGCATAGCGAAGACGGCCTCAACGTCATGGCCTACAACCGCTGCATTGGCACGCGGTACTGCGCCAACAACTGCCCTTTCAAGGTGCGGCGCTTCAATTTTTTCGATTACAATCAGCGTGATGTGCTTGGGCGCAAAGAGGGGAACCCGTTTAGCGGCCTGTACGAGTGGAATCTCGTCTCGCCGAAAGGCACGCCGGACTCGATCAAGCTGCAAAAGAACCCCAACGTCACCGTCCGCATGCGCGGCGTGATGGAGAAATGCACCTTCTGCGTGCAGCGCATTCAGGAAGCCAAGATCGCCGCCAAGGTCCACGCTCGCGAGACCTCGGCGGTAAAAATCCCGACCGACTCCTTCACCGTCGCTTGCGCGCAAGCTTGCCCGACGGAATCCATCGTCTTCGGCGACATCAAGGATCCCGAGGCCAGAGTGTCGAAGCTCATGGTCCGCGAGCGTTCCTATCGCCTGCTCGAGTATCTCAACGTCTCGACCCGCGTCTGGTACCTGGCGCGCATTCGCAATCCGAATCCGCGCATGCCCGACGCCGCGAAGCTCGGCAATTTCATCAAACCCCATCATCACGGCGGTGAGCACGCTGAGCCTGCGGAAGCCGCTGCCGGAGGACACTCCTAATGTCGCAGTCGATCGTCACGCTTGATACGCCCGAGAGCCTCGTGCGGCCGCCGTTGGTTTCCAACCAGCGCAGCCTCTCCTGGATCACCGACAAGGTTTCGACCATTTGCGAAGGCCGCACGCCCATCTGGTGGTGGATCACCTTCATCCCCATGGCGTTCCTCGCCTCGCTGGGCCTCCTTTGCATCGGCTACCAGATCTCGAATGGCGTCGGGGTCTGGGGCGAAAATCATCCCAATGGCTGGGCGTGGGACATTACTAATTTCGTGTTTTGGATCGGTATCGGCCACGCCGGGACGCTGATCTCCGCCATTCTCTTTCTGACGCGCCAGAAATGGCGGACTTCGATCAACCGCTCCGCCGAGGCGATGACGCTCTTCGCCGTCATGTGCGCCGCCATTTTCCCCGGCATCCACGTCGGGCGCGTTTGGATGGCTTGGTTCCTGGCGCCGATTCCCAATCCTTACGGCATTTGGCCGAACTTTCGGTCGCCGCTGCTCTGGGACGTGTTCGCGGTTTCCACGTATTTCACCGTTTCGGTCCTTTTTTGGTACACTGGCCTCGTGCCTGACCTGGCGACGATGCGCGATCGTGCCACGTCCCGCGTGACCAAATTTCTGTACGGCTTTTTCGCCCTCGGCTGGCGCGGCTCCAATCGCAATTGGCGGCACTACGAGATGGCCTATCTCATTCTGGCCGGACTTTCGACCCCGCTGGTGCTCTCCGTTCACTCCGTCGTTTCCTTCGACTTCGCCACCTCGATCCTGCCCGGCTGGCATACGACCATCTTTCCGCCGTACTTTGTCGCTGGGGCTATTTTCGGCGGCTTTGCGATGGTGCTCACCATCCTGATTCCCGCGAGCCTCATTTACCCGCAGCTTAAGGATCTCATTACCCGCAATCACGTGGACAAGATGGCCAAGATCATCCTGCTGACGGGCACGATCGTCGGCTATGCGTACTTGATGGAACTGTTCGTCGCCTATTACAGCGGCAACAAGTACGAACTCTTCACTTTCCTCGAGGCCCGCGTGGGCGTGCATGGCAAAGGCTACTACAATTGGGCTTATTACTGCATGATGACGTGCAACGTCCTCTCGCCGCAGATCTTTTGGTTCCGCTGGGCGCGCAACAATTGGATCGTGGTCTTCATCGTCTGCCAATTCGTTAATGCCGGCATGTGGTTCGAGCGTTTCGTCATCATCGTCACCTCGCTCGCGCAGGATTTTCTTCCCTCCTCGTGGGGCCACTATCATCCGAGCTGGGTGGAAAAGCTCACCTTTGCCGGGACTTTCGGCATCTTCCTGTCGCTCTTCCTGCTCTTCATGCGCTACCTGCCGATGGTGGCCATGAGCGAAATCAAGATCGTCACCCCAGAGGCCGATCCGCACGCCTACATCCCTGATTCCGGCGTCGGCATTTCCGGTCACGGTCCGGTCGAAACGGCCACGCACCCCGGCCAGGCGCACGCCCACTGAGCCATGACTGAATACCGCAAAGTCTATGGTTTAGGGGCCGAGTTTGACAGCGCTGCGCAATTGCTGCGCGCGGCTGAGGAAGTGCGTGACGCCGGCTTCAAGGTCTGGGACGTCCACACGCCGTTTCCGGTGCATGGGATGGATAAGGCGATGGGCATGACCAAATCATGGCTCTCCGCGCCGGTGCTCTTCGGCGGCGCCGCCGGGTTGCTGACCGCCGTTGGGCTCACCTGCATTCCGTCGTTTTCCCTTTATCCGCTCATCGTGCATGGGAAGCCGTACACTTGGGCGACGCTGCCGGCCTTCTTCCCGATCATGTTCGAGTTGACCGTCCTGTTTTCGGCGTTCACTACCGTTTTCACGCTGCTCATCATGAGCCAGTTGCCCCGCTGGTATCATCCGGTCTTCAATTGGGAACGTTTCGCCAAAGTCTCCACTGACGGCTTTTTCCTCATCATCGAGGCGCGCGATCCCAAGTTCTCCGAGAACGGCACCCGCGCGCTTCTCGAAGGCCTCGGCGGTGCGCATGTCACGCTCATTCACGATTGATCGCCATGCTTCGTTACTTCTTCCTCTCGTTCTTCGTGATGGTGGTCTGCTTCGTCTCCGTCGCTGGCTTCCGCGCGGATAACGTGCTGGGGCTCGGTCGGCATTCGGCGCTCCCGCCGCTCCAGATTTTCCCCGATATGAAGCATCAGCCGAAGTATCAGCCGCAGCATCCGAGCGACTTCTTCGCGGATGGCCGCGCGGCGCGGGCGCCGATCCCCGGCACCGTTCCCCTTGGCTACCTTCTGCCGGGCGGCACCTATCAGCTGACAGCGAACAATCGCTCCGACACCGCTGGTTTCTCGAATTTCCCCGACTACTACAACACCGGTAAGATCGGCGAAGTGTACGGCGACGGCTTCCCGGTCGATGTCACCGAACAGTTGCTGGCGCGCGGCCAGGAACGCTTCAATATCAATTGCGCCATCTGCCACGGCGCGGTCGCGATGGGCGATGGCATCGTCAAGAGCTACGGCCTCGTCACGATCGCTTCCCTACAGGATGACCGAATCCGCGTGATGCCCGATGGCCAGATTTTCTCCACGATCACGAGCGGCAAAAATACCATGGGCGCCTATGGCCCGCAGATCGCCGTCGAAGATCGTTGGGCCATCGTCGCTTACTTGCGCGCGCTGCAAAAGAGCCAGAACGCGAAGCTCGCGGAACTGCCGGAAGCGCAACAAACCCAACTCCACACGAAGCAGTAAATGGCGCATTCCATCCACGAACTCGCCGCTCCGGCGCCGGAAACCCTCGACCGCAGCAAATTCGGTCTGCTCCCGCTCGCCTTTCTGGCAGCGGCCGCCATCGGGTTGTTGGGGAGCTTCATCGGCTTCATTTGGTGGCGCGAGCAGTTCGCCTACTCCTGGCTCTTTGCCTTTACGTACTTCTTCACGCTGGCCTGCGGCGGACTCTTTTGGACCATTGTCCATCATGCCACCGACGCCGAGTGGAGCGTGCTCGTGCGCCGGCAGATGGAGAATATCGCAAGCGTCATTCCGCTTTTCTTCGTTCTCCTGCTTCCGCTGCTGCTCTTTTGCGCACCGATGATTTGGAAATGGTGGGATCTCAAGCCGGGCGACGACCCAATGCTGGATGCCAAGCACGGGTATCTGAATCACACCTTCTTTGCCATCCGCTACGTCATCTATTTCCTCTGCCTCGGTGGCTTGGCTTGGCTGCTGCGAGGCGCCTCGGTGGCGCAGGATCAGGATGGCAGCGCACGTCGCTCCCACTTCATGCGCCGTTTGGCCGTGGGCGGACTCATTCTCTTCGGCGTGTGCCTGACGTTCGGCGCCGTCGATTGGCTGATGGGCCTCGACTACCATTGGTTTTCCACCATGTGGGGCGTGTACATCTTCGCAGGTGCGGCCGGGTCATCGATGTCGCTGCTCGTGTTGATCGTGACGGCGCTCAAGGCGCGCGGCTACCTGAAGCCGGTGAACCTGGAGCACTACCACATCATGGGCAAGTGGATGCTCGCTTTCACCATTTTCTGGGCCTACATCGGCTACGACCAGTACATGCTCATCTGGTACGCGAATATTCCGGAGGAGAACATCTACTTCCGCATTCGCAACACAGAGTCGTGGTGGTGGATCTCGGTGCTGCTGGTCGTCGGCCGTTTCTTCATTCCCTTCCCCATTTTGCTGACGCAGTGGATCAAGAAGACCCCCAACCGCCTCTGTCTGCTCGCGGGCTGGGTGCTCCTCATGCAGCTCGTGGACATTTACCTCGTGGTCATGCCGTCACTGCACCAGACGGGGTATCGCTTTTCCGCGATCCCGCTCGATCTGTTTGCCTTCCTCGCCGTCGGCGGCATGGCGGGCTGGCTCTGGCTGCGCTCGGTGGGCAATGCGCATCTTTTCCCCACGCGCGATCCGCGTCTCGCGGCCTCGATCTCACTGACGAATTAACATGGCGCGCGAAAATCCCACCCGCACTCCAACCGGCCTTCTCACCTTCGTCGGTGGGTTTGTGCTGCTCGTTTTCTTCGCGAGCCTCGTCTGGCTGTGGATCAAGTCCAACGGAGCGCCCAATGAAATTGACGCACGCCGTGCTGACGGCCGGCGCACCGCTCGCGAATTGCTGGCGAAGAAGCACCAGGAGCAGCTCGGCACGATTGGCTGGACTGACAAGGCGAAAGGCGTGGCTCACATCCCGATCGACGACGCGATGAAGCTCACGATCGCCGAGTTGAAGAGCAAAAAGCCGGGGCCTTCCACGGTGAAGGTGGATCCGCCGTTGCCGGTCGCCGTGGTTGATCCCAATTCCGCGGAGCCCGCGCCGCCATCGTTGCCGTCGGCCCCTGGTGGCGCGCAGACCATGCGTTTCGAGCCGCTCGTTAATGGCGCGGCTCAAGCTGCTCCCGCGGCTGCGCCTGCACCGGCTGTCGCGACGCCCCCGCCCGCGAAACCGGCCGCCACTCCGGCACCGTCTACGGCTCCGTCGGCGGCACCCGCTTCCGCTACCCCAGCACCTGTGGCTCCAGCGACACCGCCTTCGACCACACCGGCCCCAACGGAGCCTCGAAGCCCCTCCGCGCCGATCGCGCCGCCGGCTCCTAATCCCTCGGCCCCATCGCAGCCTGCGCCCGCTCCTGATTCTGTTCCGGTGATGCCGAAGTCGGCCACTGATGGGAGCCAAAATCCGCCTCCTTCACCGAGCGATTCGCCAACCCCACTCCCGCCGGTCAGCGACTCGAAGACCGAATCAGCGCCGCCTTCGAAGCCCCCTGCATCATCCGGCTTGCCTCCGGGGTTTAGTCTCCCGATTCCGACGTTCCCAGTCACACCTGCTGTGCCGGCCCCGGAACCTCCTCCAGCCGCGCCTGCACCCGCACCTGCACCTGCTGCACCTGCGACGCCGGCCGCACCGGCGACGCCGCCCGTTGAAGCCGCTCCGAGTCCAGTCCCCCAGGGAAACCCATCTCCCGCTACGCCAACCTCGGCTTCCCCTGCTTCCCCGGCAACCACGCCGTCCAGTCCAGCCGAGCCTGCCTCGGTAGCTCAGTAACCGCGTCCTCTCCCGCCCGCCTTCTTTGCATGACCACCGTCGAAGCGCCCGCAACCAGCTCCGCACCCGCTCCTGTGGCTTCCGCCTCGCCGCTGTCGCAGCCGAGCGCGACCGTCTCCGCGCGCGCTGCTCAGCAGGACGAAGTGATCGAGCGCGCCTTGATTGACGAATCGACACGCGGTCCCGTGCTCGCCCTCTTCGGAACGGCGATCGTTTGGCTGCTCGTCTCCAGCCTGCTGGCGTTCATCACCTCGATGAAGCTGCACCACCCCGAGTTTCTTGCGGATATCCCGTTTTTGACGTACGGCCGCGTGCAGCCAGCTTGCACGAATGCGTTTCTCTACGGCTGGTGTTCGCTCGCCGGGATGGGTGTGGCGATCTGGCTGATGGCGCGTCTCTGCCGCGTCTCCGTCCGCGCGCCCGGCGCGCTGGCATTTGGCGCGCTCTTTTGGAATGTCGGCCTGCTGCTCGGCGTCCTGAGCATCCTCGCTGGACGGGGCCGCTCGATTGAAGGCATGGAAATGCCGCGCTTCGCCCATGGCATCATGTTTGTGGGCTTCATGCTCATCGGGCTCTGGGGCGCGGTCCTTTATCGCTATCGCCGTGGAACCGCCGTCTTCATCTCCGTTTGGTACGTGCTCGGTGCGCTCTTTTGGTTTCCGTGGCTGCTCGCGACCGCCAATGTCCTCCTCAGCCTCCCCCAAGTGCGCGGTGTGATGCAGTCCGTCGTCGGGGCCTGGTACATGCAAAACCTCTTCGGCTGGTGGCTTACTTCCATCGGACTCGCCGCCGCCTACTTCTTCATTCCAAAGGTTATCGATCGCCCGGTTTACTCGTACAACCTCGCTTCGCTCGGCTTTTGGTCGTTCGCCTTTTTCAGCGGGCTGACCGGAATGGTCCGCTTAAGCGGCGGGCCGATCCCCGCGTGGGTCGTGACGCTTTCGATTGCGGCCAGCATCATGATGCTCGTCCCGCTCACTACCGTGACCGTGAACCTGCTGACGACGATGCACGGCAGCTTCAACATGGTGTATCACTCGCCGACCATCCGGTTCGTCTTCTTCGGTTCGCTCGCGTTCACCGTCTCCGGCGTCATCGGCATCTTCTCCAGCCTGCGCACGGCGGACAGCCTGCTGCATTTCACGCAGTTCACTGCGGCGCATCAACAAGTGCTGCTCTACTCGTTCTTCTCGATGATCATGTTCGGCGCAATCTACTACATCACGCCACGATTGGTGGGGTGCGAATGGCTTTCCTCGACCATGATCTCAATGCACTTCTGGGGCGCGGCCTACGGTGGCGCCTTCCTGGCAGCGCTGCTCATGTTTGGCGGGCTGGCGCAAGGCTCGGTTCTCGCAGAGGCCGGATCGACCCCCTCCCAATTGATCAACATGACGGGCGGCTATTTCCCCGGGCAGACGCTCCTTCTGTTCATGATGGGGATTGGTCATGCCGTCTTTGCCCTCCATTTCCTCCTTATGCTTCTGCGCATCGGGCAGCCCGGTGGCGAGCCGACGCTTTTTGCTCCCATGGATGAGGAGGGCCACTAATCATGACGCGCTCTTCTGCCATCTTTGCCGGCTTTTTCAGCGCCTTCGCTGTCTCATGCGCGGTCCTTGTGCTGGCGCCGCAAGCGCAGCTAGGCGGACTACAGCCAGTCTTCGTGGAGGATGAGCCGGGCAAGTTGACGGACATCTATCCGATGGATAACGGCGCGGTGCAGAAGGGCCGCGCCATCTATGCGCGCGAAGGTTGCGTCGCCTGCCACACCCAGCAGGTCCGCGATCCGCAAAACGGCACCGATATCGAGCGCGGCTGGGGACCGCGCCGCACCGTGGCGCGCGATTACCTTTTCGAGAGCCCGCCTTTCCTTGGGTCCACGCGGCTGGGGCCTGATCTCGCCAATGCGGGCTGGGCCGAGTGGCGCGACGAGCAAAAGGACGACACCCTCAAGCCCAAGAAGCGCGATGCCGCATGGCACTACGCGCACCTCTACAATCCGCGTTTGCTCGTCCCCGAGTCCAATCATCCACCGTACCGCTATCTCTTCGATGTGCGCAAGGTCTCCGGCCAGCGGGCGAGTGACGCCGTGAGCGTGGCCGACGCCAAAATCGCCGAGCCCAATGAGGAAGCCGTGCCCAATGCCGATGCCAAGGCGCTCGTCTCCTATCTACTGTCACTGGATCGCAGCCACCCATTGAAGGAAGCCGGCGTCAACGCCACTGTGCCGCCGCCCGCCTCCACGGCTGGCGCGCCGTCCGCACCCGCCGCACCGGCGGCTTCAACGCCGCCCGCCTCCACGCCCGCCAAGTAAGCCGACATGGATCCCAAGCATTCTCACGGACCCGACCGCATCGACTACCAGGAACTCCCCGGAGATCTCTCGGAGGTCCACGCTTCGATTCAGCGCGAGCACCCTGAGCCGACGGCGCAAGTCACGCCCATCCCCATGTGGCTCACGGCCGTCTGCGGCCTCGCGGTTTGCTGGGCCGGGCTTTATCTGGGCTTCTTCAATGGCGGCCTGAAAGGGGACGTTTTCAACGAACTCGCCACCAGCCCCGCGCTGCTCTTTCCCGCTCCCTCGAAGGGTGCCGGGGTTTCCCTGGCTGCGGCTGAACCGTCGCTCGCCGAGCAAGGCAAGGCCGTGTACGCCACCTGCCAGGCCTGCCACCAGGCGACGGGCACCGGGCAGCCCGGCGTGATCCCGCCTCTGGCCAAGTCGCCGTTTGTGCTGGGTTCCGAAAAACGCCTTGTCTCCATCGTGCTCAAAGGCCTGGCCGGGCCGGTGACGGTCAACGGCGCGGCTTTCAACAGCCAGATGCAGGCGTGGGAAGGGGCCTTCTCCAACAAAAAAATCGCGGCGGTCGCCACTTTTATTCGCAGCTCCTGGGGGAACAACGCACCGCCCATCACCGAAGCGCAAGTGGCCGCGGCTCGCAAAGAGTATGCCGATCACAAAGCCCAGATGAGCGCTTCCGAAGTCCTCGCCATTCCCGAAGACGCGACGCTCCCGGGCGCTGATGGCCCGGGTGCTGGTCAAGCGGGCAAGCCGACGCCGGACACGAGCGCGCCCAACGTGTCGGCAGGCGGGACGCCGCCCGCAGCCGTTCCACCCGCCTCGCCGTCTGCACCTGCAGCGGGTCAGGCGCCTTCCGCTCCCGTCCCGCCCTCCGCACCCGGCGCGGGCGCGCCGCCGGTCGCCAGCGCCACTCCTGAACAGATCGAGGCCGGAAAAAAGGTCTATATGACCATCTGCTTCGCTTGCCACCAGATAACTGGTGCCGGCCTGCCGATGGTCTTCCCGCCGCTGACCAAGTCACCCTATGTCAACGGACCTGCTGAGCGGCTGATTGCCATCGTCCTCAAAGGCAACATGGGTCCCTTCACCGTGGATGGAAAGCCCTTCAACAACGTGATGACTCCGCAGGAGGCGCTCCTCGACGACGCCAAAATTGCGGCCGTCACCACCTACGTCCGCGCCTCGTTCGGCAACAGCGCTCCGCCTGTTTCCGTCCCTGAAGTCACCGCTGCCCGCGCCAAGTTCGCCGAGCGCAAAACGGCTTGGACGCAGCCGGAGCTCGATGCCTGGAAATAGCCGGCTCCAATAACCCGATTCGAAGTCACTCAGCTAAACGCCTCATTCTCCTATCGCTCCTCTGGGTCCTATCACTCCCATTCCGGAAGACTGACTACTGACCAACCTCAATACATCATGTCCCGCTCCAACTTCCTCACCATCGTTGCCACCGCACTCACCAGCTTCGCTCCGCTGGCGCGCAGCCAGGCGCCGGCTGCGGCGACGCCAGAGCAGCTTGAAGAGGGGAAAAAGGTCTATATGACGCTCTGCTTCGCCTGTCATCAGATGACCGGCATGGGGCTGCCAATGGTCTTCCCGCCGCTCACCAAATCGCCCTATGTCGGCGGGCCGGCTGAACGACTCATCGCCATCGTGCTCAAGGGCAACATGGGCCCGTTCACGGTGGATGGGAAACCGTTCAACAATATCATGCCGCCGCAAGAGACGGTGCTGAATGACGAGAAGATCGCGTCGGTCCTGACTTACGTGCGCGCCAGCTTCGGCAACACGGCTGGCCCGGTGACCGTGGATCAAGTGGCCGCCACCCGCAAGAAGTTCACCGACCGCAAGACTTCCTGGACGCAGGCTGAACTCGACGCGTGGAAGGAATAATCCGCCGCCCACCCACCCGAACTTTCCTGATTTTTCGCTCACCGATTTGCACCCAGCGCGCACTCCGCTAACTTAGCTTCCGCCGCAATCCGGCTCCTCACCATGTCCAACGTCATCACCGCGCCCGAGGCGCACGATTTGCCGCATGATGATCATCATCACGATGACCATTACGCGCCCGGTTTTTGGGCGAAGTACGTCTTCTCCACGGATCACAAGTGGATCGGCATTCAGTATGGATTGACGGGCCTCGTCTTCCTCTTCTTTGGCTTTATGCTCATGCTGGCCATGCGCTGGCAGCTCGCCCACAGCGGTGAGCCGATCCCGTACTTCGGCGGGCTTTTGCAGCATCTCTTCGGCACAGCGGTCTTCTCTGATCCGAGTGCCGTCGGCGGCAAAGTCGGCGTCATGACCTCGGACGGGTACAATACCTTCGGCGCCATGCACGGCACGATCATGGTTTTCTTCGGCATCGTGCCGATTGCGTTCGCGGCTTTCGGCAACTTCGTGGTGCCTCTGCAGATCGGCGCGCCGGACATGACCTTTCCGCGCATCAACATGGCGAGCTACTGGTGCTTTTTCATTTCCTGCGTGGTCATGCTGTTGAGCTTCGTAGTGCCGACCGGCGCGACCAAGTCCGGCTGGACGGTCTATCCGCCGCTGGCGGATATCGCGGACCTGCTGTCGATGCAGCAGCCTCATACCGGTGCCTTTTTCGGCTTCGCCAATTTTCTGGCCGAGCATGTGATAAAAAAAGCGTCAGTGTTTTGGAATGGCCAGTCGCTTTGGCTCTTCGGGATGGTGTTCAACATTACGGCCTCGCTGCTCGGGTCCGTGAATTTCATTGCCACGATCATTCAGTTGCGTGCTCCGGGCATGACTTGGATGCGGCTGCCGTTCTTTGTCTGGGCGCAATTTATCACCGCTTTTCTCCTGTTGCTCGCCTTCCCGCCTTTGGAGGCGGCGAGTTTGATGCAGTTCGCCGACCGCCTGCTCGGCACCAATTTCTTCATGCCGACGGGGCTGGTCCTCAAAGACCCCTTGATTCAAACATGGGCCGGCGGGGGCAGTCCGCTGCTGTGGCAGCATCTCTTCTGGTTTCTGGCCCACCCGGAGGTGTACGTCCTCATCCTGCCTGGTCTGGGCATGATCGCGGAGATCATCGCCAACAATACGCGGAAGCCGCTTTACGGATACAAAGCCATGGTCGCGGCGATTCTGACGCTGGGCTTTCTCTCGTTCATTGTCTGGGCGCACCACATGTACATGACCGGCATGGGTGCCAAGGTTTCCGCCTTCTTCCAGACGACGACCATCCTCATTTCGGTGCCGTCGGTCATCCTGCTCACGGCTCTCCTGATCTCGCTGTGGGGCGGCTCGATTCGTTTCACGCCGCCCATGCTGTTTGCGGCGGCCTTTCTGCCGATGTTCGGCATCGGTGGTCTCACCGGCATTCCGCTCGCCTTCAATGCCATCGATTTGTATCTGCACGATACTTACTATGTGATCGCCCATTTCCATTATGTGGTCGCCCCGGGGACGATCTTCGCGATCTTTGCCGGCATCTACTACTGGTTCCCCAAGGCGACCGGGCGGATGATGAATGTCGCCCTGGCGCACATTCACTTCTGGGGGTCGCTCATCTTCATCAATGGCATCTTCTTCCCGATGTTCCTGCAAGGGATGGCTGGTGTTCATCGGCGCTGGTACGACGGCGGCTTGATCTATGAGCAACTGACCAAGCCGGTCATCCAATGGAACGTGTTCATGTCGAACAGCGCGTTCCTCCTGGGACTCTTCCAGTTGCCGTTCATCATTAATTTCTTCTGGAGCATGTTCGCTGGAGAGAAAGTTGGCCGCAATCCGTGGGGTGCCACCACGATCGAGTGGGATGCCCCTTCGCCGCCGCCACACGGGAATTTCGATAGGGAACTCGCGGTCTATCGCGGACCTTACGAGTACAGCGTTCCGGGCGCGGCTCAGGATTTTACGCCGCAGACCGAGCCGCCAGCCCGAGTTGCGGGTGCTGCTTTTCCGCTGGTCCAGCCTGCTCATTAGCTCATGCAAATTCCGTACGAAGTCTCCGCCCGCCCGGATACGGGCCTCTACAATGCGAAGCTGGGCATCTGGCTCTTCCTCGCCTCGGAGGTCATGCTCTTTGGCGGTCTCTTCTCGGCGTACCTCTTCATGAGGCTCGGGGCCGAGCCCGGCTACTGGCCCAAGGGCCTGCTCAATGTGCCGGTTGGCACCATGAACACCGCCATCCTCATCGGCTCCTCGGTGACCGTGGTGCTGGCGTGGGCGTCGCTGAAGATGCGCCGGTGGAACCAATACGTGATCTACATGTCGATCACGATTTTCTGTGCCTTTCTCTTCCTCGGCGTGAAGCTCGGCAAGGAGTGGCCTGAGAAGTTTGGTCACTTCGCCATCACCCTCAAGAAGGATTCCATGTCGAAGTACGAGGAGTATCTCGGCAATGAACATCGGGTGCAGCGGAAGCTCGATCCGCGCACGGAGATCACGGGACATTTGCACGAGGTTATCTACGAAGAGGACGGCCAGCGCCTCAAAGCGGAGGTGCACTCACCGGGCCAGGCCGCCTCCTTTCTCGAAGGCGAGGAGAAGTTGGAGGGGAGAGCCCTGGAGCCCAGGGATGTCGAAGAGCTGGAGGCGATTGGCCGTGCCCCTGCGAACGGGAACGCTCAGCCCGCGCCCGACGAGAAAGCGGCGTCATCCGCCCCCGTGCCGGCTCCGGCAGCGGCCACCACGCCCGCGGCGCGCACGGCGGCCACACCGGCGCCCGCCGCTCCGCAAGTCAGGCTGCCCAAGTTGCTCGCTTACGTTCTGGCCTTGGATCCCGGCAACGCCGACCCTAACAATCCGGACAATGACAAGCCGCACTTTTGGACCCGGGATCACACCGAAAAGATGGGCGTGGTGAAGGCTGAGGATGTCGAGCATGGCGGGGCCAGCGCTTTCCTCCCGCGCCACTCGACCTACCTTGGGACCTATTTTCTCATTACGGGGCTGCACGGCCTGCACGTGCTGGGCGGCGCGCTCGTCTTTTGCCAGATGCTCTTCTTTGGCAAGAAGCTCTATCTGCGCAATCCGGAGCACATGGCCAACCGTGTGGAAGTCGCCGGGCTGTTCTGGCACTTCGTCGATCTGGTCTGGATTTTCGTATTCCCGATCTTCTACCTCCTTTAACCCATGGCCGACGCTCATCTTTCTCCTACCGTCGAGACCCACACGCCGACTAATACCCACGGCGCGCACGATGACCACGCCCATGTCGCCAAGCACGTGCGCGGCTACCTGCTGGTGGGCGGAGTCCTGATCGTCTGCACGGGCCTGACCGTCTGGTTGTCGTACATGGACTTCGACAAGTGGTTCGGCGGGCACGGCTGGAACTTCATCATCGCCATGATCGTCGCCACCTTCAAAGCGGGGTTGGTTGCGGCTATCTTCATGCACTTGAAAGGCGAGCGCATCACGATCTGGCGCTTTCTCGTCTTCACCACCATTTTTGTGTCCGGCCTCTTCCTGCTCACCCTCCTGCACGAACGGGACCCCATCACCGGGACCATTGGGACGTGGAGCAGTGAGGCGCATGCGAAGTGACCAGGGCTCCGTCTACAGTTCAGATTATCCTCAAGCCGCGCTTCAGCATCCCATCCAAATTTCTCCGGATATTGTGCTCCTAATGACCGAGATTGGATACTGACCACTGATCTCCCAAAACCGTGTCCCTCAAAGTCTTTCATCTCATCTTCATTGTGCTTTCGATCGTGCTTTCGATCATTTGCGCCGTCTGGTCTTTTGCCAACCAAGTGGCGCCAGCTTTTGGAGCAGGGGCGGTGATCGCCGCGGTGGCCTTGCTGGTGTACGGAGTATTTTTCGTCAAGAAAGCCCGGAAGATCATCACATGAAAACCCTCTTGAAGCTGGCGGTCGGCCTGGTGCTGACTTGGTGCTCCAACAACACCGCTCAGGCCTGTGCGGCTTGCTTTAGCGGCGCCGGTGCCGCTGGGGAGAATGACGTGGTCGGGAACGCGCTGAACGGCTCGATTTTTCTAATGCTCGGTTTGCTGGGAGCGATGTTTACGCTGATCGGTGGAGCAGCTTTGGCCATTTGGCGCCGCAGCCGCCAACCCCTGCCCGATCATGTCGAACTTGCGGAGTCCATCTCCGGCGCCATCGCTGCTCACGGCCTCCCCAGCACGTATTAGATTAAGCTAATCAACTGGTTCCTGACCTCTCTCTTATGACACTTACCCTGGCGACGCTTAACGAACTCATGGGCATTCTCCCGAATGCCTCCGAGCACGGGGTTACGATTGATCACGCGCTGGAGTTCTGCCATTGGTTCATGCTGGCACTCTTCCTCGGCTGGACCGCGTATTTCCTGTATGCCATTTTCCGATTCCATAAGTCGAGGCACCCCAAGGCGAACTACCACGGCGTGAAGAGCAAAGTCTCCGCGCATCTGGAACTTTCCGTCGTCCTGATTGAGGCGATCCTGTTGCTCGGCTTCGCCCTTCCCTTGTGGGGCCGGCGCGTGACCGAGTTCCCGGACAAGGCCACGGCTCTCCGGGTGCGCGCGATTGGCGAACAGTTCAAGTGGAACTTTCACTATCCTGGGCCGGATAACGTCTTCGGGCGGCAGGACCCGCATCTTGTCTCCGGCAGCAATCCGTTGGGACTCGATCCGAATGACCCATTCGGCAAAGACGATGTGGTTTCCACGAACGAATTGCACCTTGTCAACTACAAGCCAACGATCATTGAAGTGGGATCGAAAGACGTGATCCATAGCCTTTCGCTGCAACACATGCGGATGGATCAGGATGCCATTCCGGGCATGCGCATTCCGATGTGGTTCCGGCCCATTCGCGCCGGGCAATACGAGGTGGTCTGCGCGCAGCTTTGCGGCGGGAACCATTATGCGATGAAGGCCGAGATGATGGTCGAGGACCAGGCGACTTTCGACAAATGGCTCAAGGAAACCGAGGAGCTACAGCATCCGGCGGCAGCGGCTGCGCCCAGCCCGGCGCCAGCGGCCCCAGCGGCTGCGGCCGTTAAGTAGTGCTGACGGCCACAGGTCCGGGGAGCAAGCTTTCGAGCATTACCGTGCGCGGATCTGTGTCACGTCGGAGGAAGCTCGTGGGGCACAATCTCGCGCGGGCGGAGGCGCCGAAAAGTGCGGGCCTTCTCCGATCCGCCGTTCGCGCCGCTTAGTCGAAGGAGCCTCATTCGGATGAAAAGTCTTTTGGCACCCTCCTCAGCCTGCCCATGGCTGGCGTGGTACGCAAAATTCGTCGTCATCTCCGTCTTCGCGCTCATCTTTGCGGGCGGATTGGTGACGAGCTGGGGCGCGGGGATGGCAGCGCCAGATTGGCCTCTCTCATACGGATCGTTCAATCCCGTCGGCTGGTGGAGTGATTTTCCGCTGCGGCTCGAGCACGGGCATCGGCTGATTGCCTCGGCGGTTGGCGTTTTGACTTTGCTTCTCTGCGCGTGGACCTGGCGCAATCGGGCTCTCATGGTGACGGCGGGGGTGACTGCAGCGGCGCTCGTCTATTCTTTCCTTGCAGGGACGCAGCATGCCGCGCGTTCGCCGGAGGGAATGATGCACGCTGGGCTGTGGGTTGCCGCCATCATCCTCTCCCTGGTGGCGGTCATCACTCTCGTTCTGTTCACCACTTCGCGTCCTGCGCAAAAGGGTGAGGGAACTCTGCGCTGGATCGTCTTCGGCGCCTTCGTCGCGGTGTGCCTGCAGGCGACGCTGGGCGGGCTCCGCGTCACGGGACAGACGGCCGGGGAGATGCAACTCGCGCTCGTGCTCCGCATCTTCCATGGGTGCGTGGCGCAAGCTTTTCTTTGCCTCGTGGTCGCGGCGGCGGCATTGCTTTCAGCCAGCCGGCCATCCCTCGAGAGCGTCGCCGTTCAGCCGATTCGGTCGCTCCGATTGCACGCATGGATTGCTGTGGGGTTTGTCTATCTTCAACTCATCCTGGGCGCCGCGATGCGGCATCGGGGAGCTGGGCTGGCGATCCCCACCTTTCCCGCTGCGTCGCCCAGCGGCTCTTTGCTTCCGGCGCTGCACAATGTGGATATCGACACCAATTTCGCCCACACCCGCATCGGTGCTTTGGTTGTTTCTCTCCTGATTCTCTCGCTCGTGGTCCGCGTGATGCGCCACGCCGCAGGTGAGCCGTGGCTGATTCGCCCGGCTGCCGCTTTGCTTGCGCTCGTCGCCGTTCAGCTTATGCTTGGAATTATCGTGGTTCTCTATACCAAGCCGCCGACGCTGACGACCTTCCACGTGCTGAATGGGGCGGCCCTGCTCGCCACTTCGCTGCTGCTGGCGCTGCGCCTTGGCTTTGCCTCCTCTTCGAGCGTCGCGGACGCGAGCCTCTCATCAGCCGAACTCCATCCCACCCTCGCGTGAGCCGATCTACCAATCTCACTCTGCCCGCGCTCGAAGTCGTCCGGTCTGAGCAGGAAACGGGGTTGTTGAGCGATCTGCTGGAATTGACGAAAGCGCGTCTCTCTTTCCTTGTCCTCGTCACGACCTTTGTGGGTTTTTGCTTCGCTTCAGAAGGCCCGCTCCATTGGGTGCGGCTGCTGAATACTGTCCTGGGCACCACGCTGGCGGCAGCGGCAGCAGCCGTGCTGAACCAAGCCGCCGAGTGGCATGTGGATCGGCTGATGGAGCGCACGCGCAACCGGCCGATCCCAGCGGGCCGGTTTACCGTGCGAAAGGCGCGCGTCCTGGGAGTGAGCCTGGCGGTCGCCGGGCCGGTTTACCTGTGGTTCACCGTCAATGCCCTGAGCGCCTTGCTGGCGGCGGTGACGGTGGGTTTGTACGTCCTCGTTTACACCCCGTTGAAACGGAGAACCCCGCTCTGTACACTGGTCGGTGCCGTCGCGGGAGCGTTGCCCCCAGTAATTGGCTGGGTGGCTGTGCGTCCCTCCTTTGGGACCGGCGCCTGGGTGTTGTTCGGCCTCCTCTTTGCGTGGCAAATGCCGCACTTCCTCGCGATTGCCTGGATGTATCGCGATGAATACCGGCAAGCGGGTTTTGTGATGCTGCGGCGCGAAGATCGCTCCGGCTGCGCGACGGCGCTCGATGCGCTCCTCTGCACGCTTGGTCTGATGGTCGTGACCATCGTCCCCTTCACCACCGGCCTCACGGCGGGGGTTTATCTCTCGGGCGCGCTTGCGCTTGATGCGGCGTTTCTCTTCCTCGCCGTGCTGTTCATGCTGGAGCGCGACCGCGCCAGCGCACGCCATCTTTTCTTCGGTTCCATCCTGTATCTGCCGCTGGTGCTCGCCCTGATGGTGCTCACCAAAGTCTAGCGGATGCGGCCCCTCATCTTCGTTCTCGGAATTGCGCTCCTCGGCATGGCCGCATGGACCTCGTTCCGCCTTCTGCAGCGCCCACCCCTCGAGGCGCTCCCGGTGCAAGCTGAGGAGGTGAACGGTGAGTTGCCGCGCCTTTGGGCCGTGCCGGAGTTTACGCTGACGGAGCGGAGCGGGAAGGCGGTCACCCTGGCGGACCTGCAAGGTTCCGTTTGGGTGGCCGACTTCTTCTACACGAGCTGCCCCGGACCATGCCCGATGCTCTCGAGCCGCTTGAGCGAGCTGGCCAAGGGGTTCGGAGCTGAACCGGGAGTGCGCTTCGTCTCCATCTCCAGCGACCCGGAGAAGGACACGCCTGCCGTTTTGCAAAAATACGCTGAGCACTTCCACGCTTCGAACCGATGGCTCTTCCTGACGGGAGACAAAACCGCGGTTTACGCGCTCGCCAACCAAGGGTTTCGTCTTGCCGTCGCGGAAGAGAAAGGCGCCGCTGAGCCGATCATTCACAGCACCAAGCTGGCGCTCGTGGATCGTCAGGGAGTGGTCCGCGGCTTCTACGACGGATTGGATTCGGCAGCGGGCGAGCGCCTCCGGCGCGATATGCTTCGTTTGCTTGCGGAGAAGCCATGACGTTCGACGATCTCCCGCGGCTCAACGCCTCCCTCAATGCCCTCTCCGCGGTCTTCATCGTCCTCGGTTTGCTGGCCATCCACCGCGACCACAAAAAGGGGCACATCGCCGCGATGACGGCAGCCTTGATCACTTCAACGCTCTTTCTGACCAGCTACCTCACGTATCACTTCTATCATCCGGTCACGCGCTTCACGCATTCGGGATGGCCGCGGGCGGTGTACTTTCCACTGCTCGGCACGCACCTGCTCGGCGCGATGGTCATTTTGCCGCTGGTCATCCTGACCGTGATCCCAGCGTTGCGTGCCCGCTATGACCGGCATCGCAGGCTCGGCGCCTGGACGTGGCCAGTCTGGCTGTACGTCTCCGTCACGGGCGTGCTTGTGTACTTCATGCTCTACGTCTGGTTTCCGGTCGCCGCCGCGCGGCACAGTTGAGCGGGAGATTTGGTCGCTCCTCAGGTCCGCATCTCGGCAAAGAACATCCGGCCCGCGCTTGTTTGGAGCACGCTGGAAATGGCCACGAGCACTGTGTGCCCAAGCCGCTCGCGGGCGTGATTGACGACAATCATCGTTCCATCCGGCAAATAGCCGACGGCCTGGTGCGCCTCGCGGCCTTCTTTGGAAAGCGCCAGCTCCACCTCATCGCCGGCCGCGAGAATTGGCCGCAAGACACGCGCCAGTTCATGGAGGTTGAGCGCCGTCACGCCCTGCAACCGCGCAATCGCGCAGAGGTTGCTGTCATTGGTGAGAATGCGAGCGTCGAGCATGCGCGCGAATTGAATGAGCTTCGAGTCGGTAGGATGGTCGCCTTCCAATTCAGCCTCGGGCACGGAGACGGAGAGCCCCGGCTGGCGCTGCATATGTTGCAAGCGGTCGAGCGCGCGCCGACCGCGTTCGCGCTTAAGAGTATCGCTGGAATCCGCGAGACGCTGCAATTCTTCCAGCACGAAGCGCGGCACGATTAACGAAGAACTCAAAAAGCCCGTGGCGCAGATTTCCGTGATGCGCCCGTCGATGATGATGTTGGAGTCGAGCAGGAGCGGTGCATCCTGCACGGGCTGTCTGGCGGAAGCGCACGTAGGGAATGATGAGCGAGAAATCCTGGCGATTGCTGCGCACCGCGAGCATGGCGCCCAGGTAGGCGCAGCCGGCGTACACCGCCAGGGAGATGACCCACTGCAGGTCCGGCTTCACGTCGCGCAGGATATCGGAGGCGAAGAGCAGCCGGGCGCAAATGGTGCCCATCAGCAGGCCAAAGGTGGCCGAGGAAAAGAGCCGGAGGGAAACGCCTTTGAGCAGCCGATCCGCGAGGACGATGGCCAGGCCGAAGGCCAAGCCGGCCGCCGCGCCAAGCCAGCGGTTGGGAAAAAGCACCTCGCCAACCATCGCCCCGATGTACGCGGAGAAAGCGATGAAGAGCGTACGGATCAGATTGATGGTGAGCAGCGGAGTCATGGAAAGGCGAAGTTCGCGCACGGGGCGAAGAAGTGGGTGCGGGGCCGGGGGCCGCCGCGCGATCCTTGTAAAAGAGGACGCCAGAGTGGCGGAGGTTGGCGACCAACGCGCGCAGATCCTCAGCCATCTTCTTGTCGCTGATGAGCGTCCCCAGAGCGCCATCTCCTTCCGAAGCGCGCCGCATGAGGGCGGCCGTGGTATCGACCGCCTTCGTGGCTTGGGCAATCATCTTCCGCAACTCCCCGATGGTCACCTTGAGGTCCGCGGCGGCGCTGTTGGCCGTTTGCACCGTCCCTTGCGTAGCGTCCACCAGAGCGCCCGATTTTTTCACCACGGAATCCAAATCCTGCGAGGCTTCGCGAAAGCGTTCCGTGGTCTCGCGCAGGTTTTCAAAGGTTTGCTCGATGTTTTTCAGGTTGCGCTCGTGCAGCAGTCCATCGTTCAGCCGCGCGGTGAGCGCCTCGATGTGCTCCAGTTCGCCGACCAGCCGATCCATGACTTCGCTTCCCTTATCTGTAAGGTCGCCCAACCCGCCGATCCGCTTGCCCACGAGTTTCTCGCCGGGCGCGAGCGTATCCGCGAGATCAAAGGCGGGCGGCAGTTGCACATCCACGTATTTGTCCCCCATCAGACCAGAGGATCCGATGAAGAAATCGCGCCTGGCGCTCGGAATTTTCACTTCCGTGCGGATTTGCAGCCGCGCCGTGACGCTGGTAGGAGCCGGGGTCGAGCACCGGCGCGGCATCGACCATGCCGATCCGGGCGCCGGAGAGCAGGACATCCGAGCCTTTGGTGAGCCCGCCGGCATTGGGGAACTCGACGTCCAGTGAATAGAAATGCTGCATCCCATGTCCAACCCGCCCAAAGAGGATGACCATCATGGCGACCACCCCAAAGCCGATGAGGAGGAACAACGCCTACGAGCATTTCGGCGCCTTTGCGTTCCGTGCTCATGCAGCCTCCTCGTGCTCGCGCGAGCGGCCTTCGATGAAGTCGCGCAGAATCGGATCCTGCGTTGCCCGCAAAGCATCGGCCGTGCCATCGAAGTAGATGCGTCCCTCGTGCAGAAAGGCGACGTGATCAGCCGTGTGAAAGGCGGTCTTCATATCATGCGTGACGACGACGGAGGTGACTTTGAGCCGTTTTTGCAACGCCGGATGAGATGATTGATGGCGTCTGTGGCGATGGGATCGAGGCCGGTGGTCGGTTCATCGTAAAGCAGGCATTCGGGCCGCGAGACGATGGTGCGCGCCAGGCCGACCCGCTTGCGCATGCCGCCGCTGAGGCTCTCCGGCATCTTCTTTTCCTCGCCGGCAGAGATCGACCATGGCGAGCGCTTCCGAGACGCGCTCCCGCAGAGTAGCCGCGTCCTGCATGCCGGCTTCGCGCAAGGGGAAGGCGATGTTTTCGGCGACATTCATCGAATCGAAGAGCGCGCCACTTTGAAAAAGCACGCCGACCCGGCGGCGCAGCGGGCCGAGCGCCTGCTCCGGCATGGCAGCGATGTCTTCGCCATCGACCAGCACGGCGCCAGCCGTGGGCTTGAGCAGGCCGATGATATGCTTGAGCAGAACGCTCTTGCCGCCGCCGGAGCGGCCCAGCACCACGCACGTTTCGCCGCGCTGCACTTCGAGATCGATGCCGCGCAGCACCTTCTTGTTGGCCAAGTCGTTTGTGGAGAGCACGGATCGAGATCATACGCCGCCGGGGTAGATGATGTTGAGCGCGAACGAGAGGACGAAGTTCACGATCAGGATGGCCAGGGAGCAAATGACGACGGCCTGCGTGGGCGCGCGCCCGACTCCGACTGCGCCCGGCTGCGCATTCATCCCTTCATGGCAGGAGATGAAGACGATCAGGATGGCGAAGGCGAAACCTTTGGTCAGCGCCATCTTGATGTCACGCGGACCGGTGAAACGCTGCATGTAGCTCATGTAATAGGTGGCCGAAATCCCCAGCACCCTGCGTCCCGACGAGATAGCCGGCGAGGATGCCGAAGCCGACACATTCAGCGACGAGCAGCGGCATCGAAAGCAGCATGGCGAGCACGCGCGGCACGACCAGGTAGGAGATGGGCTGCACGCCGAGCGCGCGCAAGGCATCGATTTGCTCGGTGACCTTCATGACGCCCAACTCCGCGGCAATGGAAGCGCCGACCCGGCCCGGCCACCATCAGGCCGGTCAGAACCGGACCCAGTTCGCGAAAAAGCGAGACAGCGACCACCGAGCCGACAGCGGACTCCATCCCGAGCTTGTGAAATTGGAAGAAAGTCTGCGCCGCAAACACCGCCCCGGTGAAGGCGCCCGTGACCATCACGACCAGTTGTGAGCGCGCACCCATTTCGGCGATCTGCCGAATGGCCAGCCGCCAGCGAATCGGCGAGCGGACCACGGCAACAGTGGTTTCCCAAACCAAAGCGGCGACCTGCCCGGTATAGGCGAGGAGCGAGAGGATTTGGCGGCCGATGAAGGAAAGCATGGGGAAGGTGCGGGCCCGAGCACCACGCGAACCGCAGACGGAGAAAAGCCTCTGCCAAGCGGAGCGATGACTAAACACCCATCCGCCGCGTTATTCAACCAGCCCCGTTTCTCTGCCACTTGGCATGATTTTTTTTCACCAATTCGTCGAAGTGCGCTGCCTGTTTCTGATCAAGGAGCGCACGCACCTGGCGCTCGGCGTCGCCCACGGCGCGGTCCACCTCGGGCTGCGCCTGCAGGCGCACGGCGTTCAGACGGCCGCGCGCCTCAATGACGATCTGGCGGGCGGCAGCTTGTTGCGCCGGGGTCAGGTGCAATTCCTTTCTGAGGTAGGTCACAATCGGATCTGGCTCCTTGCCAGAACCGCCCGTGATCCAGGCGCGAATCTCTTTTTGGATGGCACCCGCGGAGAGGATCGCGCCGCAAATCACGCCGAAAAGGAAGATGAGAAAGACGCCGAACCAGGCGCGAAGACGCCTCATCATGGCGGCACGTCTCCGGTCAAAAGACGCGCGAGCGACTGCTCGTCGCCCGGCGTGGCTGTTTCAGCGAGGAGCGGCAAGCCGTGCGGTGCGGCCGCATCGGAGGTGTGGTTCCAGAGGAACAGGGCCAGGGTCAACGCGGCGAAGAACGGGCAGAGCCGCCAGGCGCAGGCACCAAGAGAGCCGGCGCGCTCCTCGCGGAGGCGCGCCAGCACGCGGGTGGCGAAGCCATACTCGAGGCGGCCGACGACTGGTTCGCCGCGACGGACGAGCGCGAAAAGCGTTTCGAGGTGATCGTCAGGTCGATTATTCATGGGAGTCTTCGAGGATCTTCTTCAAGCGCGCGCGAGCGCGGAAAGCGCGAACCTTGACGTTGCTTTCACTCCAGCCGGTAAGCGCCGCCGTTTCGCGCACGGAGTGCTCTTCCAGTTCGCACAGCGTGAGGATGAGGCGGTCATCGGCCGAAAGCTGTGCCATGGCGCCCCCCAGTATCTCCCGCGCAGCGCGCGCGGCCCGTTCCGCTTCCGGCGCTGGGTCCGGCACTTCCCACTCAAGGCCATCGAGAGACGTTTGCGCCCGCCAGCGGCGTTGGCGCCGGAGAAAATCGTAGCAGGCTGAGACGCTGAGCCGGGCCAGCCAGTGAGCGAACGGCGCGTCACCGCGAAAGGAGCGGAGGTGCCGGAAGGCGCGCAGGAAGATTTCCTGGGCGAGGTCGTCCAGTTCCGATGAGTCGCGCACGAACCGGGCAGCGGTGCGAAAGACACGCTGTTGATGGCGGCGCACGAGTTCGCCAAACGCCGCCTCAGCGCCGGCGAGCGTCTCTGCGACCAGCGCCTCATCGGTCGCCTCGAGCGGAGAGTCCGGCATCGGCGAGCGGTGCGGGTGAAGCGGGTGACGGAAGAGCAGAGCATCGCATGAGGCGGGGATTCAGCCCGTGAGACGCGGCTCGGGGGTGATCGGTTACAGCGACCGCCGCCTCATTTGGCCAACGAGTTTTTGAGGAAAAGCAACGTCACGGCGGCCACTTTGTGGAGGCTGTCGGGGCTGAGTTTGTCCAGCGTGTCATCGGCCGTGTGCCAGGGAAGATAATCAAAATCGATCAAGTCGATGCTCGGGAATACCCCGCGCGCGGAGCGGGACGTGGTCGTCGAGAATCGAGCGGTTGAGAAACGAAAAGTACTGCCGGAAATGAAGCGTCTCCGCGGCGGCGAAGAGGCCGCGGGCGAGGTCCGCCGGGGAATCGGGCGGCAGCGTGATCGTGAGATCCTTGTCGCCGATCATGTCCCAGAGGACGGCGAGCTTAAATTGGCGCGCGCGATTCTGCTCCGCGAGCTTCGCGGCGTAATGGCGGCTGCCGTACAGCCCGTCCGTCTCGGTGAATTGCTGAACGGCTTCTTCGCCATCAAAGAAAACGAGTTCGATTTGCGCGGCGAAAGCTGGGTCAAGCGCGAGGACGCGGGCCATCTCGAGCAACGCACCGGTGCTCGAAGCGCCGTCGCTGGCGCCCACGAAGCGGATGGTGGAGAAGCGCTTCGTGTCGTAATGCGAACAAACGATGGCGCGTTGCGCAGAGGTGCCAGGCGGGTGCCCATCCAGGCCCATGTGTCGCGCTATCAGGTTGACGAAAGGGAGCCGGCCATTGGGCGTTTCGTCGGTGAACTCCTGACGTTCGACGGCCCAGCCGAGGTCCTGCAGCGTGCCTGCGATGGCCTCACGCGCCCGGCCCAATTCCACCGACCCGGAGGGGCGCGGACCAAAGCTGACTTGCTTCTCAACTTCTGCCATCGCGCGATCGCCAGAGAACTCGCGCCAAAGTTCCGCGGGTGGGGCGGGAGCTCGCAAGCCCGGATGCGCCGACGCGCGCAACGCGGGACGCGTGGTTGGCGTGGGGGAGGAAGACTCCGCCGTTTGCGCGGCGGCAACGGAAGCGGCTGGCGAGGACGAAACCGTCGGCACCGGGGGCGGGGCGGGCGCGGATTCCACCGCCGAGGTCGGCTTGCAGGAGGCGCTGCCCAGCAGCACACCGGTGAGCAGGACGAGACGCCGAATCGCGAAGAGGCGCAGACTCATTGCTCAGCTTTCCTCATCCGGCAAGCCCAGCAGGAGCAGGAGCCGCTGCAAGTCGTCATTGCCATAGTAGTCGATTTCAATGCGCCCCTTCTTCTCGGCGTGGTGCAGGACGACATGAGTGGCGAGATGCTGCTGCAAGCGGTTTTGCAAGCGGTGGATGGCCGGCGCGAGCTTCACCGGGCCGGAAGCGGGGCCGCGCGTCGGCTTGACTGCGCCCGCCTGTTCGAAGTGCTGCGCCACGAGCGTTTCCGCCCCGCGCACGGTGAGATGCCGCCTGATGATCTCCTCGGCCAGCAGGACCTGCTGCTCGTGCGCTTTGAGGGAAAGGAGCACCTTGGCGTGGCCGACGGAAATGCGGTCCTGGACCAAAAAGCTTTGCACCTGCGGATCGAGTTCCAGAAGCCGCATGCTGTTCGCGATGCCGGCGCGGCTCTTGCCGACTTTGCAGGCGATGTCTTCCTGCCGCAGGCCAAACTCACGAGCGAGCCGCGCAAACGCCTTCGCCTCCTCAATCGCGTTCAGGTCCTCGCGCTGGAGATTCTCAATAAGGGCCAGCTCAAGAACATCCTGATCCGAGGCGGTGCGGACGATGACCGGCGCCTCGGCGAGACCGACGCGTTGGGCTGCGCGCCAGCGGCGTTCGCCTGCGATCAGCTCGAATTTGTCTCCGCTTTTGCGGCAAATCAGCGGCTGGATGATGCCGTGCTGCTTGATCGAATCGACGAGTTCCTGGAGGTTGTCATCGCGAAAGACGGTGCGCGGCTGCAGGGGCGTTGGCGAATGATCTGGTTGAGCGGCACCGACTGCACCCGCTCGCCCTTTTCGGTGCTGGGCGTCGGGGAGGCCACGCGCGTATTGATAAGCGCGCCGAGTCCTTTTCCGAGAGCAGCGGGTTTGGCCATAAGGGTGGGAAGGGGGCGAGCGTAGCGGCCCTCTCGGGGAAAGGCAATCTTGTGTCAGGACGAGCGCCTAACTTACCGTCGACGCGATGCTCATGGCGGGACTCGGAATTGCTGCTGGATCGGGAGCCGCATGCGGGATTTTCAACATGGCGCTTGATGAAGTGCTGCTCGCGCGAGTCGTCTTGCCCGCTCTTGCGTGTGTATCGGTGGGCGCGACCGGCAGTCTTCCTTCGGCTATTTTGGCCGTTTGGAGGAGGCGCGGCGGCTCTGGCCGGAGCGCGAGATCGTGCGGCGCTGGACGGGCGGAGGGATCGTGCCGCATGGCGCGGAGGGGAGGATTTACGTTATAGTCTCCTTGCTCCGCGGAACGTGAGATTGGTGTCGAGTGATTTGCCGGGAATCGTATCGGCTGGTGCATGAGGCGCTCGCCCGGGCTCTGGGTGGGACAGTGAACGGAATGAACCTCAAGGAGCGAAAAAACGGACTGGTCCAAAGCGGTGCCGAGGCGCGGGCAATGCGAGGGGCCGGGGCTGCCTGTTTTGCTAATCCAGTCGAGTACGATCTGCTGGCGAATGGGCGCAAAATCGCGGGGGCGGCGCAGCGACGGACGCGCGCTGGGGTTGTTGCACCAGGGAAGTCTCCAAGTGGCGGGGCTGGGGGACGATTTTGGCGGAGGCTCGCGCGGGAACTTGGGGGCGGAAAAGCGACGGAACGGGACCTCGCGGTGGAGGAATTGCGAGCGGGTGAACAGCTCGCGCTGGAGAAATACGGCACGCTCGAGTGGCTCCGCAGTCGCTAAGCGCCACGCCGGGGCGCGAAAAAGCCGCGCAAGGCGAGAGCCTCGCGCGGCTTGTTGAATTTTCGTAAAGCGCGCCGGACTTACTTGGTCTCGGTCGTCGTGGTGCTGGTGCTATCCGTCGTGCTCGGCGCGGGGGTCGTCGGGCCGGCGGGTCGCTCTTGGCCTCGGAGGACGGAGTGGTGACGATGGTGTTGTTGTTCTCCTTGGTGTCGGTGGCGGGCGGCGTCACGACGGTGGTGTTATTGGTCTCCTTGGTGTCGCCGGTGCCGGGGTGACGACCGTCGTTTCCTTGGCGGGGGTGGGGGAGTCGGGTTTTTGGTCGCAGGCGGCGCAGAGGGACGCCACGAGAACTGCCATGATATAGTTTTTCATTGGGTATGGGTTGGTTTGGTGCGGCTCTGGAGCCGGAGCGTTCAATGCTCGGGACTAAACAGGGGAACTCCAGAGATTGCCCAGCCAGCCTAGAGGAACGCGCGAGGGCCTGTCCATCAGGAAACACGCCGAATTTTCCCTCGCGCGGGCTATCGGCATGCACGGGCGTTGATGATGCGCGCGCCGTCCGTGAGCACCACTCCTTGCATGCGCATGCGCAATTGCTCGGGGTTGGGCGCGGCTGTCAGCGCCTCGGCGGGCGCAATCTCGCCACTCGCGACGAGTGCTTGCAGCGCTTGATTGAAGGTCTGCATGCCGTCGCCGCGCCCAGTTCCATGGCGGCGCTGAGCTGGTCGAGCCTGTTGGTTTCGATCAGCTTGGCGACGCCGCTGGTGTTAAAAAGCACTTCGACCGCCGGCACCACGCTCGCCCGCGGTTGTCTTGACGAGCTTCTGGCAGAGGACCGCGCCCAAGGTGCTGGCGAGCTGCTGCCGGGCATAGTCGCGCTCCTCCGCCGGAATAGAAATCGAGCACGCGCTGGATGGAGCGCGCGGCGTCGTTTGTGTGAAGCGTGCTGAGGACGAGCGTGCCGACATTGGCGGCGCTGACGGCCGTGCTGACCGCGTCGAGCCCGCGCATTTCGCCGATCACGAGCACGTCCGGGTCCTGGCGCAGGACATTGTGCAAGCCCGTGGCGAAGGAGGCCGTATCGAGGCCGACTTCGCGCTGCTCGATGACCGAGAGCTTGTCTTCGAAGAAGTACTCGATCGGGTCTTCCAGCGTCACGATGTGACGGCGCGCGCGGTTGTTCATGTGCTCGAGCATGGCCGCGAGCGTGGAAGACTTGCCTGCTCCTGGCGCGCCCGGTGATGAGGATAATGCCGCGCGTCATCTCCGCGACGCGTCGCACCACGGGGGGCAGGCGCAGATCATCGAAGCCGCGAATCTGGCTGCGCACCACGCGCAGCGCCATGACGAGATGCCCACGCTGCTGATACACGTTCACGCGGAACCGCCCGATCTCGAGCGGGTGATAGGCGAAGTCGATCTCGTGCTCGGCGGCGAGCCGCTCGCTGTAGATGGGCGGGCGCAATGGCCTCGATGATGGAGCGCAGCCAGTCAGCGGTCGCCGCGGGCGCGTCCACGGCGCAAACTCGCGCTGCACTCGGAAGATAACCGGTCCGCCGGGCTTTAGATGGACATCGGAAGCGCCTGCCGCCACGGCGCCACGCAGGATTTGCTCGAAGGTCTCCATGAAGCGGCAGTCGCTTTTATTTCAGGCGCTCGGTTCGAGCAAGCGGTCGAGTTGCGCCAGGCAAAGCTGCGACCAAGTTTCCATGGCCTCGCTCCGCGCCTGCAATTCCTCCCGATCCAGAAAGCGGAGATCGGTGATCATCGCCTCGCCTTTGCTCACCTCTTCGGATTCGAGGTCGAAGACATGGACGACGCCGAGGTGGACGCGGCCCACTTCGTTCGAGTCGTCGTTCAGCAGCGCCGCGACACGGTTTCGTAGCGCGCGGTGCGGAGTTGCAGTTCCTCGGCCACTTCGCGCTGCACCGCCGCATCGTAGGCCGCGCGGTCAAAGGCAAAGAGCCCTTCGTCGCCTTCATTCATGTGACCCCCGATCCCGATGGAACCCTTGGCCACCAAGCGCTGCTCGCCGGCTTTCTTCCCCCGTACATAGTGCAGCACGCGCCCGGCATGTGTTAGAATCACGTAAGGGATGATCTGCTTGAACGCTGGGTCCTGCTCCGCCGCCGACCGCGCCATGAAGAAGTTGTTCTCCCGCGCCAGCAACGCGGGCAGGTAGCGCTCCACGTCGAAATGCAGTCCCTGGAAGGCGCCCAGTTGATCAAACAAGCTCCGCCGCACGACCAGGATCATCTCTTCTTTCATCGCGCGTTATCCTGCCGGGCTCGCCTCTCCCCGGTCACGCCCGAAAGCAGCACTTGCTCCCTGCTATTTCAGAATCTTCACCGCGTGCAGCAGGTCAAATGGGCCGAGTTCGTACAAGCTCTCCTGCACAAAAAACACGCGGTATTGATGCAACTCGTGCAGGCAGACCAATGCGACCAGCGTTGGAACGACGTACCTCGCCCACGCCCCGGCTCCGCGCGCGGACCAGGTGATTTGGGCAAAGGCGAGCAGGCAGAGCGGCAGATCCCAGATGATGGCATACCGCAGGTTCATGCCGTAGCGGACGTTGCACATGAGCAGGTAAGTGAGGGCGACAAACCCGAGGACAAACGGCACCCAATTCTCCTCGCGCCAACTCCGAAAGGCCGCCGCTATCGCGAAACAGAGAACGACGGGACTCAGCACCATGAGATCGACCAGATAGCGGTACCACGGACCGTCGCCCGTCTCGATCGCGTAGTCGAGATGCTGCGCGTTGGTCACCAGCAGGCGATAGATGGTCACGAGATTGCCCGGTCCGCCTGCGAGTAAAGTGAGGAAGCCGGCCGCCAGCACTGGCGCGAGGAAGGTCACGACGACGAGCGGGCGGCCCACGACGCCCCACTTCGCCCACCGATTGAGCACCATCAGCCCGTTGAGTGCGCAAAAGACGAAGAAGGCGTTCTCTTTGGTCAGCACCATGCAAAAGAGCGCCGCGCCATAGACGCCCAGCCATCCGCGCGAGCCGGGGCGTCGCAGATTTTCCCAGAGCGCCCAAAGACTCAGCGTGGCCCAAAAGGCGAAGAAGCCATCGATCATCGCATGCTGACTCATGTGCAATTGCAAGGGGGCGCAAGCGATGAGCGCCCAGACGGCCAGTCCCGCCAATCGTCCTGCCATGCGCCAGGCAATGACGCCCGCCATGCCCAGGAAGAAGATGCTGAAGAGCGCCGAAACGGCGCGCAATGATTGGAGCGCCGGGTCCCGATCAAAGGCGCCCACTTCGCGCAGGTTGACCGGCGGCGCATCGCCAAAGCGCGCTTGCTGCCAGAGGTAGCCGCAGAAGATATACAAGAACCGCGTCGGCGGCAGCTCGGCTTTGGCCGCGGGGCGGCTTTGCGACATGAGGTACGCGCCGGAGGCCACATCGTATCCAATGAGGCCACGGGCATCGAGCACATGGACGTATGCGCGGTACAGGATCTCGTCGTAGCCCACGCTGCGCATGGTGCTCGACGGATAAACACGGAGGGCGATGCCGAGCAGGAGCACGAGCGCGGTGGTGATCCAGAAAGCGAGCGGGCTGGTGGCAGCCGGTGGCACCATCGAAGCAGGCGCACTGACCACCGGGGCCGCTCGGAGCGTCATGGGGGGAGAAGGCTCCGCCGATGGGGGAAGGGAGAGTTCGCTCATGGCGGCGGCGCTGGGGCGGCGAGTTGCTGTTGCAACGCGAGGAATTCGGGCTGAGTGGGCTTCATGCGCAACGCGTCGTTCAGCACGCTGCGCGCCGCTTCAACGTCACCAAGGCCGATTTTCGCCCTGGCCATGAGATAACACGTCGTGGCGTTATCCGGGTCGAGGGCATGCGCTGCCGAAAGGAGACGATCCGCTTCCTGCCAGAGCCGCGCGTCGAGGGAAATCGAACCGAGATTCTTCAGAGCACTGGCATACTTGGGATTCAACTGCAGCGTCCGCTCGTACCACTCGCGCGCCTGATTCCGGTGTCCGTGATCAAACCACCAATTTCCCATGGCGAAGCAGATGCCTGGATTGCCGGGCAGCAGGGCATAAGCGCGCTCGAGATGCTTTCGCGCATGCGCAAACTCGGCGCGCGGCCGCGCGCCTGGCTTCTCCGGTGACGGTGCGGAGGCGCAGCCCTTCGGCGACCTCCATTTCCTTCACGGCCACGTTGTAAGGATCAACGGCCCAGAGCGCCGGGTCACGCGTCGGCCAGAAAGCGAGCGTCGTCGTCAGCGACCAGCAAGGCGGCGATCGCCGCGGCAGCCCGCCAGCGCACCTTTGGCCAGCACCCGCCAAAGCCGCCAGCCAACGTACACACTCAGCACGATGAGCCCCGGCGCCGCCGCGAGCCGGTAGCGCTCCGTGATGAAGACGGAAAGCAGCGCGCCCATATGGAGCAGCACCGCCGCTCGCGACCCAGCGCGCCGGAGCGATTGCGCCAGACGTCCCAGAAGCAGCCCGGCCAGCCCGCCCGCCGCCACGAGCCCAAAGCTGAGCCCCGGCAGGACCACCCCGCGCTCCTGAAAGAGGGTGATCACCGAGATGTCATCATATTGGAAGGCGTTCCAGAAATTCCGCACCTTCACCGCCACCAGATGCAGCCATTCGCCCGGATGCTCGCGGATGTAGGCGTTCGCTTTCGCGGACCAGAAGCGCGAAACTTCCGAGCGCGGCAGCGGATGGCCAGCGGCATCTTCGGCCCACTTAATCGAATCGCGCAGCAGCCCCTCCTGGCTCGGGCCGCAGCCCCTCGGGAATTTTCGGGTAGCCCGTCGCGCCGGGATTGTTGCCCATCCAGAAGTTGAGCCCGCCATGCGCGGAAAGGAGACGGGATCGTGCGCGATGCGGTGATTGTAATACCATGCCGGGGCCGTCCCGGCGAAGACGCCGCCGAAGAGCAGCAGCGTCGCGAGGCTGCGCGCGCCCAAAGCGCTGCCGCCAAGGAAGCGACGCGCGCGACTTGCCGCCAAAGCCCCCACAAGAGAAGCGGCAGCACAAAGAAGATCGTCGCAATCATCATGGCCATCAGCCCGACGAGCAGCCCGAGCCAACTCCATGGGTGAAAGAGCCCCTCGCCCCGATGGCTCATCGCTTTCCACACGCAAAACCAAAAGAGGCACACCAGCCAGGCGGTCGGCATGAGGATGATGGAGAAAGCCTGGGCCGGGACGAAGAAGACGTAAGCAGCGCTGGCGGCGCAGCCCGCGACGACCGCGGGATCTCGGAGCGAACGCTTCTCCCTTGCCGGGCTAATTTCCTTCTCACATTCGCAGAGATGAGTCGCAATTTTGAAGATCAGCACCGCCGTCAGCGCTTCCAGGACCGACTGCACCGCTCCCACGACGAGCCAATCGATGGGAAAATCAGTCCCAAGGACCCCATAGAATCGCGCCAACAAAAACGCGTAGCCCGGCAGCCCATAGAACGCGTGTCCATCCGTCCCATTGCCGTGCAAAATGCGCACAGCCCAATCGTGGTAGAACTTCATGTCGCCCATCTGGAGCGCCGAGTACGGCGTGCCCGTGAAACGGCTGACCACCCAGAGCCGCACCAGCAGTGCACCGATGAAAACGAGCGCTTCCGGGCGGAGGCGCAGGCGCTGTGGGTTCGCCTGGAGAGACATGCGAGCAGCACGGTTCAGGAGGCGCGTGCGCTTGGCAAGGCGGGAACATGCGCAGCCCGCCCGCGTGCGCCGCGAGCGGCTGGCGCGTCTCGCAAAAACCAGCCACGGCCGGGAACTGCCGCCGCTTTTGGCACCGCACCTGCTTTATGGTAATTCCGAAAGCTCACTGCGTTTATAACGCCGAAAGCCCGCACTCAACCATCATTAAATACATCATATGCAGACCAAACTCCACTCCCGCCGCGGGGGCTTCACCCTCGTGGAAATCATGATCGTCGTTGCGATCATTGCCCTGCTCGCCGCCATCGCTGTGCCGAGCTTCCTCCGTGCTCGCAAACGCTCCCAAGCGACTGTGACCCTCGAGACCCTCCGTGCCATCGACGGCGCGAAGGACCAGTACGCCTTCGAGAACTCCAAGGGCCCAACCGTCACGCCTGCTCCGGCCGACCTCGCTCCCTACGTCAAGTCGCGGCTCGAAGCTCTACACCACGCTGATCGCTGGCACCGCCCCGTCCGATGCGCTCGGCGCCACGATCGCGGTCAACACGATCGACACGCCGCCGCAGGTCAACGCCACGACCAAAGCCGCGCTGGCTGATGCGCTCGGCTCGAATCCGGCTGACTTCTGGGGCGCTTACTTCTAAGCGACCGCTCACCCAACCAACTCACCCAAAGAGCAGCCATCCCGCGAGAGCGGGGTGGCTGTTCGCGTTTCCGGGTGAGCGACTGGTGTGGCTGAGCATCTGCAAGCAGCTCGCATTTGCGACCTCTGGCTTCACCCACTCGCCGCGTGTAAGCTAGCGCTACGTGGCTGCACCGTCTTCCTCAAAAGTTGCCCAGTGGTTTCAGACCCGCTACGGCCAGCCGACGGCAGCGCAGCGCGAGGCCTGGCCGCGAATCGCGGCTGGCCTCAATGTACTGCTGGCCTCGCCGACCGGCACCGGCAAGACCTTTGCGGCCTTCTACTCCGTGCTCGACGCGCTCTCGCGCGAACACGCCGCCGGTACCCTGGCGGAGACGGTTCACTGTATCTACGTCTCGCCGCTGAGAGCTCTCGGCTATGATCTCGAGAAAAATCTTCAGGAGCCGTTGCGCGAAATCTATGGGGAAAAGCCCCCCATTCGCGTCGAACTCCGCTCTGGCGACACGGGCCAGGCGCAGCGCGCGCGGCAGTTTCGCAAGCCGCCGCACATCGTCCTCACCACGCCGGAGAGCCTCTGCGTGCTGCTTTCCCAGGAGCGCTGGATGCCGCATCTCTCCACCACGCGCTGGCTGATCGTCGATGAAATTCACGCGCTCGCGGACAACAAACGCGGCGCGCATCTCTCGGTGAGCGTCGAGCGGCTGGCGCTTTGAGGTCGGAGCGGCACGGCGGCGGATGCAGCGCGATCGGGCTCTCGGCGACCATCGCGCCACTCGACGAAGTCGCGCGCTTTCTCGCCGGCACCAACGGCGCGTGTGAGGTCGATCGATGTGACCACCGAAAAGCGGATCGAGCTGACCGTCTACACGCCGCTGCGGCAAGAACCCGTACCCGCCATGCGGCTTCACCGGCGAACGGCTCGTTAAGCGAGCTCGGCGACGCTGGTGGAGAGCAACCGCACCACGCTCGTCTTCTGCAACACGCGCTCCGGCGCCGAGGCGACCACATTCTGGCTGCGCGAAAAGTTTCCCGAGCATGGCCGGACAGATCGAGTGCCATCATGCGTCGCTCGAACGCGGCGTCCGCCGAGCAGTCGAGGATCGCTTAAAGCGCGGCGAACTGCGCGCGGTCATCTGCTCGACCAGCCTGGAACTCGGCATCGACATCGGCTCCGTCGATCTCGTCGTGATGCTCGCGACACCCAAGGGGGTTTCCGCGCGCTCCAACGCGCCGGGCGGGCGGGCCACAACATCCACTCGGTTTCTCGGGGGGTGCTCATGGCGACCAATGTCAGCGATCTGGTCGAGGCGTGCGCCACCGTCCAGCTCGCGCGCACGCGCCGGCTGGATCACGTGCATATCCCGCAAGCGCCGCTCGATGTGCTTGCCCAGCATGTCGTGAGCATGGGATGTCTTCAGCGCTGGACGGTGGAGGAAGCGCTCGCCCTCGTCCAGCGCTCCTACTGTTACGCTGCGCTCACTCGCGAAGAGTTCATCGAGGTGCTGGATTACCTCGCGGGCGGAGGCGAAGCCTTGCGTCAGCAATACTCCGAAGTTTTCGGCAAGATCGAGTGGGATGGGGAGGCGTTCGAGACCCGCGAAGGGCGTGTGCGCCGCGAGTTTTTGCAGAATATCGGCACGATTCCCGATGCCGTAAGCGTGCGCGTCCGGATGAAGCGGCGCGCGCTCGGCTCAGTCGAGGAGAGCTTCATGCGCATGCTCAAAATCGGCGATGTCTTCATCATGGCCGGCCGTGCCGTGCGGCTGGAAAAGGTGAGTCAACTCGAAGCCTCCGTCACGGCCGCCGATGGAGAAAGCCCGACCGTTCCCCGCTGGAACGCAGCCAAGATGCCGCTCTCCAACCGCGTGTGCGAAGAAATCATCGCCTTTCGTTCCGAACTAAAGGCGCGCCTGGCGGCGGATGGCGTACGGGGCAGCAATGCAATGTCCGCGAGAGGAGAAGCGGCACGGGTCGGGGATTCACAAACTTCCCCTGCACCGGGGTTTCGTGTCAGTTCTCATCCCTTTTCGGATTGGCGTCAGGACCTGCCGCGCCCCTCTCGCGCCAAACGCCCTGCATCCGAGCTTTCGCCGCACGCCGCCTGGATTTCGGAGCGCCTCGATTGCGGCGCCGCCAATGCTGAAATGATCTGGCAGATGTACGACGCGCAGGATCGCATCTCCGAGATTCCGACGGCCGATTTCCTCCTCGTCGAGGAGCACCTTGAATATCCGCGGGATCACCTGCCCGATGCGCCGCCGGCCAAAGGCCGCGAAGGCCGCACGGCTCGGAAGAATCCGCCCAAAGACGCGCGCCAGCCGATCGCGCGCCACCTACTTCTTCCACTCGCTCATTGGCCGCGCCGCAAATGACGCTCTTTCGCGTGTGATCTCCTATCGTCTGGGGCAAAGCTGCGGTGGCAATGCGGTCGCGACGCCGCACGACTATGGGTTTGTTCTTTCGGTCCCACCTGCCCAGGTCTTCACCGAAGCGCAGTTGCCTGAGCTTTTGCGCCCGGCGCGCTTTGATGATGAACTGAATGCGGCGCTCTCGGAGTCGGAGATGATGAAGTACCATTTCCGCAACGCCGCGCAAACCGGGCTGATGGTCTATCGCAACTACTACGATGAGCGGAAGCCAATGCGCAAAGTGCAGTGGTCGTCCGAGGTCATTTTTAACGTGCTCCATCGCTACGAGCCCGACCACATCCTGCTACGCGAAGCCCGCCGCGAAGCGCTCCACGTCTATGTCGATGTGGACGGCGCGCGCTCCTTTCTCGAGGAGCAAGCGCGCCGCCCCTTCCGCCTCCGCCGCGTCGAGTATGTGCCGCCGCTCTCCTTCGCGATGTATGCCACCAAGATCAAAGAGGCGCTGCTCGTCGAAGATCCATTCGAGATGATGGAACGACTTTATCACCTCTGGTGGAGCCAGATTGAAGGGTGACCATATGCGTGGCCACAGCGGGCAGTTACGTTAGTCGGCTTTGGGCGCGGCGGGCTGTTCATCGAGCGCCGTCCGCAACGTCCGCAACAGCTTGGCCGCAGTGTAGGGCTTATCGAGAAAGTGCTTCACGCCGAGCTTTTCGAGCGTGACCGTTTGGTCGGGCAGGAGGTGCCCGCTCGAGACGATCACCTTGACGTCCGACCCCATCTTGCGCAACGCGCGCACCAGAGCGACGCCATCCATCTGCGCCATCGCCAAATCGGTGAGCACGAGTTTGAATTCACCTTTGCGATGCGAGAAAAGCGCCAGCGCGTCGCTCCCGTCCTCGGCCGTGTAAGCGCGATAACCGTGGTCTTCCAACGTCTGCACGAGCGCCTGCGCGAATGGGCGCCTCATCATCCACGACCAGGATCAATTCGCCGGTGCCCATCCGCCACGGCCTCGCCGCCGGTCACCTTGACCTCGCCGCTTTCCGCCGGGTTGGCCGGTAGAAAAACGCGGAAGCTGGTGCCGACGCCAATCTCGCTTTGCACGGTGAGAAAGCCGCCGTGGCTCTTCACGATCCCGATCACCGTCGCCAACCCCAGCCCCGTCCCTTTCCCCACCTCCTTCGTCGTGAAAAAAGGGTCGAAGATTTTGTCCATCGTCTCCGGTGACATGCCGGCCCCGGTGTCCGTTACACGCAGGACCACGTAAGAGCCAAGTTCCGCACCGGGAGTCGTCCGCGCAAAGTAGGCATCGATCTCGATATTTTCGGCGGCGATGGTCAGGGTGCCGCCCGGCGCGCCCATCGCGTCGCGCGCATTCACGCAAAGGTTCAGCAGCACCTGGTGGAGCTGCGTGGCGTCGCCGCTCACGACCCAAAGGTCGGGCGAGAATTGCGCGCGGATGTCGATGTTGCGCGGAAAGGTCTGCGCCAAAATCTTGCTCATCTCGCGAGAGCAGATGCTTCGGCTGGAGCAGCACCCGCTCGCCCTCCACCCCGCGCGCAAAGGTGAGCACCTGCTTCACGATCCCCGCGCCGCGCTCGGCGCTGCTCTCGATGATGCCGAGGATTTTTTCGCCCTCCGGGGCTCGTCACCGTTCGGCGCAGCACCTCCACCGACATCAGGATCGGCGACAGGATGTTGTTCAAGTCGTGCGCGATGCCGCTGGCCAGCGTGCCGATGCTTTCGAGCCGTTGCGCCCGCAGAAACTGCGTCTCCAGCTTTTTGGTTTCGGTGAGATCGGTGTTGATCACGAGCACCGACTTCGGCCGCGCCGCGTCGTCGCGCACGAGGGTCCAGCGGCTGTTCACGATGAGCGTCCGGCCATCCTTCCCGAGCTGCGTCAATTGCCCGCTCCACTCACCGCGCTCGCGCACTCCGCGCTCCGTCGCTGCCATCGCTTCCGCATCCGGCATAAGCAGGTCGATCAATTCCGCTCCGAGCGCCTCCTGCACAGTCCAGCCGTAAAGCCGTGCCGCGCCTTGATTCCAAAAGGTGATCTTTCCCTCCAGGTCAAAGACCATGATGGCGTCCGACGCCAGATCGAGCAGATCGGCCTGCTCCTGGCTGCGCTTTTCCGCCTCGCGATATTCAGAGCGATCGTGAATTACCGCCAGCACCGCGTCGCGCCCATCAAAGGCCACGTCGCTCCACGAAGTCTCCACGTCAAAGGCGCCGCCGTCCTTGCGCAGGTGTCGCCAGCGAAAGCTCTCCTCGCTTTCCAGGTCGAGTTCCGCGCGCTTGGCACGAAAGCGGTAGAGCAGATGCACATCCTCCGGCGGCGCGAGCTGATCCACCGTCATTTCCATGAAATCCGAACGATCATACCCGTACTTCTCGACGGCTGCCTCGTTGACCGCGAGAAACTCGAAAGTTTCCTCGTCGAAAACCCACATCGGCTGGGGGTGCCGGTCGAACAGCAGTTCGAAGCCCGGCTCCTTTTCGACATCAGTGAACATGATCTGAGGTGGTAAAAGCAATTCCGAGGCCACTTGCCCCTCTCGCTGTGCCGCTTTGGGATGAAGGAACTTGGAAGGCCAGGACCGGAAGCCGCGGTCCAGTAGACGGTGTTTGGCGCATGGGTCGCCCGAATTGAGCGGTGGACGGTCTCAGGCGGTTGATCCCCGGCACCGACGGCTGCTACTCGTGCATCCGGCGGAGGAGGAGGCCGGCGCCGAGGCAGGTGACGACGGCGCCAGCAAACAGGAAGAGGAGGTCCCCAGCGATATAACTGAGGGAGGCGTCATGCAGATTGATCAGCCGGAAGGCGTGGCAGAAGTGGGTGAGCGGAAAAGTCTGTGAGATGAGGCGAATGGCGGGTGGAAGTTGCTCGAGCGGAGCGAAGGCGCCGGAAAGCGGGAAGACCGGCAGGAGGAAAAAGACCGCGAGCTGAATGGCTTGCGCCTGGGTCTGGCAAAAGGCGGAGATGAGCAGGCCGAGCCCGAGCGAGCAGCAAAGGAAGAGGAAGCAGATGAGGGCAAGGACGAGCGGCTGGCGGAAGACGACCTGAAAATGCCATCCAGCGACGAGTGCGCTGGCCGCGATGAGGAACAAGGAGAGGACCAGGTAAGGGAGCACCTTGCCGACGACGATCTCGCTCTGGCGCAGGGTGGTGACCATGAGCTGGTGGATGGTGCCGGATTCCCGTTCGCGGGCGATGGTGCAGGCCATGAGAGTGACGGTCAGGAGCTGGAGGATAAGGCCGATGATGCCGGGGATGACAAAATCGATGAAGCGCTGTTGCGGGTTGTAAAGGATCTCGGTATGCACGGGCCACGGCTCCATCGCGGAGACGAATTGCTGCCGCGTGGCGGCGGGCAATTGTTTGGCCATGTCGAAGACTTCGAGCGGGAGCTGATCGATAAGTTGCTGGCGGGATTGCAGTTGGAAATCGCCGAGCGCCTCGCGCAACTTGCCCTCAATCTGGTCGCTCGTCGTGGTGTCGCTGCCGTCGGCGAAGAGCTGGAGTGGGACTGGCTCGCCGTTGGACAGGCCGGCGCCCCACCCGTGCGGAATGATGAGGCTGGCAGCGACGTGCTCCTGGAGCAGGTCGGGCTGATCGGGCGAGCCGAGCGGGCGATGCCGCCAGCCGAAGGTCTTCTTGGGGCGAAGGAATCTCAGAAGTTGCTCACTCTCAGGGCTCCGGTCGCGATCCTGATACGAAATGGGCGCATCGCTCAGCTCGGTCACTTCGAAGGCGTGGCCAAAGATAAAAGTGAGCGCGGGCGGGAGGACGAGAATGAGCACCATGATGCGGACATCGCGCACGATGTGCAGCACTTCCTTGTAAGCGACGCTGGAGAGGCCGGCGATGGTCACGCGGCGGCAAGGGGTTTGAGCATTTCGTGATAGCCTTGGGAGTACGCTTTGAAGACGTCTTCCATGTCCGGCTCGACCCAGCGATGCCCCTGCATTTGCACTCCCTCGAAGGGCCACGCGCGTTCCCAGCCGGCCAGCAGCGCCTCGGCGTCAGCGGCGTAGAGGCGCGCGCGCCCGCTCCGCAGCGAGACGCCGAGCACGCCGGGCGCCCCACGGAGTTGCAGCAGCCCCGGCATGAGCGGCTCGACCTGAAGCTCCAGCAGGCGATGGGCAAAGCTTTCCTTCAACTGAAGTGGTGACCCTTGCGCGAGCAAGCGTCCGCGATGGAGAAAACCGAGGTGCGTGCAGCGTTCCGCCTCATCCATATAATGCGTCGTGACGAAGATTGTCGTGCCGTCGTGGCCCAGGTCGTAAAGCAAGTCCCACATCTGCTGGCGATGCACGGGGTCGAGCCCGGCGGTCGGCTCATCGAGGAAAAGAAGGAGCGGCTGGTGAATGAGCGCGCTGGCGACAGCGAGGAGCTGCTTCATGCCGCCGGAGAGGTCGCCCGCCCTGGCGGTGCGCTTCGCTTCGAGGTCGGTCTCGCGCAGGAGCCGCACCATGCGCCTCTCGACTTCGTCACGTGGCACCCGGTAGGCGCCTCCGTAAAAGCGAAGGTTTTCCTCGACGGTGAGTTCAGGATAGAGGCTGAACTTCTGCGCGACGTAGCCGAACTTCGCGCGAATGGCGTAGCGGTCGCGCCAGACATCGCGTCCATCAATTTGGCCATGGCCGCTCGTCGGCCTGGTCAGGCCGCAGAGCATCTTCATGGTCGTCGTCTTGCCAGCGCCATTGGCCCCAAGAAAGCCGAAGATTTCGCCCTTGCCCACCGCCAGCGAGACATCATCGACTGCCACCATGGACCCAAAGGTCTTGCGGAGATGTTGCAGGGCGATGATCGGAGCGGACATGCGAACCGGCGACTCTGCACTGGGACGTGTCGCGTGGCAACGCGCGGCGCCTCGCTACGCGGCGGCGATCACTTCAATCTCGACCTGCGCCCCGCGTGGCAGGGCGGCGACCTGAATGGTGGACCGGGCGGGGAACGGCTCGGTGAAGTGCCGCCCGTACACGGCATTCATCGCCGCAAAATCGCCGAGGTTCACCATAAAGACGGTGGTCTTAATCACGTTGGCGAAGGTCATGCCATGCCCTGCGAGGACCGCGCGAATATTGGCGCACACCTGCTCCGCCTGCTCGATAACGCCGCCAGCCACCAACTCGTTGCTTAGCGGATCGAGTGGGATTTGCCCCGCGCAAAAGAGAAAGGCGCCGGTGGCGACCGCTTGCGAGTAGGGGCCGACAGCGGCGGGTGCGTCCTTCGTGGAGATGATCTGTTTCATGGCAAGGGCGATGCTGCGCCACCGGCCTCGCGTTGGAAATGCGGAAACCGCGCCGGCTGTTTTACGGTTTCCAGAGGTGAGGCTGAGCTTATGTTGCCCACCCATGAAGCTCTCGGTTGTTATCCGCACTCTGCATCCGCGACAAGCGTTTCGGATCGCGAGGGCGCACCGAAAAGCCGTCGAGAATGTCTTTCTGCGACTCGAAGACGAGGGACACTTTGGCCACGGTGAGGCCTCGCCCAATGCCTACTACGGGGAGTGCGCTGAGGAAGTGGCGCGGAAGCTGCACGGGCTCGCCTCGTTTCTTGGGAGCCGGGCTTGCGCGAGCGTGGAGGAGATCGCGGCGACTTGGGAGGAAGCCTGGACGTTGCTTCAACCCTCCCGGGCAGCGCAGTGCGCGCTCGATCTGGCACTTTGGGATCTCCTGGCGCGCCAGCGCGGTTGCACGGTCGGAGAACTGGCGCTCGGCCATGCGCCGAAGCCGGTCACTTCCTTCTGCACCATCGGTCTTTCCACGCCTGAGGAATTCGACGCCAAACTTCTCGCACTACAGGACTTCGCGGCGATCAAAATTAAGTCCGATGCGGCCGCCGACCTCAGCACGGTGCGTCGCATTTGCGCTGTGGCGACCGGCGTTGTGGCGGTCGATGCCAATGGCGCGTGGAGCGGGCACGACCTGCCCCGACTGGCCGCGACTCTGCGCGAATTGGGAGTCGCTTTCCTCGAACAGCCTTACCCGCCGGCGGAGGATGCCGCTTTGGCTCCGGGCGCGCTGCCCCTCCCGATCTTTGCGGATGAAAGCTGCGTGACGGAAGCGGACGTGGAGCACGCGCTGGCGCATTTCGACGGCATCAACGTGAAGCTGGTGAAATGCGGCGGCCTCACGCCGGCGTTGCGGATGGTGCGCGCGTGCGCGCGCCGCTGGCCGCCTGACGATGGTCGGCTGCATGCTGGAAAGCAGCCTCCTCATCGCCGCCGGCCTGGTCGCCGCACAGGGCGCGGACTACGCCGATCTTGATGGCGCCTGGCTCCTCGGCGACGATCCCTGGCGCGGGTTGCGGATGGTGAAAGGAAAGCTGCACCCCGCCGAGGGACCCGGCTTCGGCGTCGCGCCAGAGAACGCTCCCATCGCGGAGAGCCAAAGAGCGCCATGCTGAGCGCCAACACCCGGTGCGCTCCGCGGTGGCCGAGGTCCACGCCTACTCGACCCTGGCAATGACCAGCGTCTCACCGGCCAAAGCCGCCGGGAGACTTTCGCCGGCGCGCCTGCCGGACAAGCGCTGCCCAATGGGGGAACCCGGCGTGATGACCAGCACCCGCTTGCGCCCCATGAGCACCTCCAGCCCACCCGCGCGCGGGCCGAGGAAGAGGAGCGACCGCTCGCCACCCTGAACCACTTCCACCAGCGCGCCCAAATCGATCACCTCGCGCGCCGCGAGCTCGCGCTTCGCCAGCGTCTGATATTCACGCACCGCGGCGAGCGTCTCCGCTGCGTGGCGCGATTGCCCGCGCGCGAGGTATGACGCCTCCAGCCCGCGTGTGTCGTATTTATTCTCCGCCTTGCTCTGCTCATCGGTCGCCTCGGCATGCGCCGAGCGGGCCGAACGCTCGTACCCCTCCAGCTCGCCCGCGAGCCGCGCAATGATCCGCTCGATGAGCAGGCGTTTGTCCACCCGCTCACCAAAACGCACGCCAGCGGGACTGACAAGCCTGCGAGCTGGAATTGCTCCCGGCCTACTCGAGATCCGTGACGGCGCCCTGCGAGGCGCTCATTACGGAGCGGGCGTACTTCGCAAGGACCCCGCGCGTGTAGGCCGGGGCGGGCGCTTTCCACTTCCGAGACGCCGCGTGATCTCTTCTGCGGGCAGGTCGAGCGTGAGCAGACGCTTCTGCGCATCAATCGTGATGGCGTCGCCGTTGCGCACGACAGCCAGGGGTCCTCCCAAGGCGGCCTCCGGCGTGATGTGCCCCACCACAAAGCCGTGCGAGCCGCCGGAGAAACGCCCGTCGGTGATCAGCGCCACCTCCTTCCCCAATCCTTTCCCCATCACGGCGCTAGTGGGCGAAAGCATCTCGCGCATGCCGGGGCCGCCCACCGGCCCTTCATGCCGGATGACGATGACGTGCCCCTTCTTCACGCGCCCATCGAGAATCGCCGCCAGGGCGTCCTGCTCATTTTCGAAAACGATCGCTTTGCCGGCAAAGAGGAGCCCTTCCTTGCCGCTGATCTTCGCCACCGCGCCCGCAGGGGCGAGGTTGCCGTACAGAATCACCAGGTGGCTCTCCTTTTTGATCGGATTGGCAAAAGCGCGCACGACTTCCTGCTCCTTCGGGTACGGCTTCACCTTCTTCAAATTCTCCGCCAGCGATTTGCCCGTGACCGTGAGGCAGTCGCCATGCAGCAGCTTTTCGTCGAGCAACATCTTCATGAGCGGCGTCTGCCCGCCGATCTCGACCAGATCGCTCATCAAGAAGCGGCCGCTCGGCTTCAAATCCGCGAGCACCGGCACGCGTTTGCCGATGCGGGTGAAGTCGTCGAGCGCGAGCGGCACCCTAGCCGAGTGCGCCATGGCCAGCAGATGCAGCACGGCATTAGTCGAGCCGCCGAGCGCGATCACCACGGTAATGGCATTCTCGAATGCCTTTTTGGTTAAGATGTCCGAGGGGCGAATGCCGCGCCGGATCAGTTCCATGACCGCCAACCCCGCCGCCCGCGCATCCTGCGCCTTGGCGGGGGACATGGCGTTCTGCGCCGAGGAGTTTGGGAGCGACATCCCGAGGGCCTCAATGGCCGAGGCCATGGTGTTGGCCGTGTACATTCCGCCGCAACTGCCCGCGCCGGGGATCGCGTTCTCCTCGATCAGTGCCAGTTCGCGGTCCTCGATCTGGCCATTGGCATAGGAACCCACCGCCTCGAAACAACTCACCACATCAAGCTTCTGACCCGCGATCCGATCGGCCTGCTCTTTGCGCAGCCGCTTGTTCGCCAGCACCCCAGTGATGCACCCTGGCAGGATCGTCCCCCCATAGACAAAGACCGCCGGACGATTGAGCCGCGCGATGGCCATCAAGCAGCCGGGCATATTCTTGTCGCAACCGCCAATCGCCACGAGCCCGTCGAAGCCTTCACATGCCGCCACCGTCTCGATCGAGTCGGCAATCACTTCTCGCGAGACCATGGAGTATTTCATCCCCTCGGTCCCCATTGAGATGCCATCCGAAATCGTGATGGTGTTGAAGATGACCGCCTTGGCGCCTGCCGTATTCACCCCGGCTTCCGCCTGCCGCGCGAGCTGGTCGAGATGCATGTTGCACGGCGTCACCATGCTCCAGGTCGAGGCGATACCGACCTGTGACTTCTTGAAGTCGTCCCGTGTGAAGCCCACCGCATGCAGCATGGCTCGGCTCGCCGCGCGCTCGTAACCATCGACCACCTCCGCCGACCATTTACGGTGGAGGGAAGCCCCGTTGCTTTTGGCGGCAGCTCGCGGATTGGCGGGGCGGAAGGCAGGAGTACTCATAAGCAAGTTGCGCCAGCGTAGCGAGCCGAGCGCCCGGAAGCAAGACGCGACGCGTCAGCAACCACCTCGGGAGAGATCACGAGGCTTCGTTCCCAGTTTTCCCGCGAACCTTGGGATGGGTCCGAGCGGGACGTGCGCAAACGTCCCCTCCGCAGCCTCGAGGCCGATGCGCCGCTCGGCACGGCGGTTGACCGGCTACTTCTTGCCCTTGACGACCTGCTTGGCGGCCGTATCAGCGCTCTTCTTTTGCGAATTGCTGTTCGACTTGGTCTGCTTTTGCGCGGTTTTCTTCTGGTTGGCTTTCGGTGATTTATCGCCCATAGGACCGCCATCGTGGAGAAGCGCCCGCGCGATGGCGAGTGGATTCGGCAAAAGGCCTGCGGTCTTAAAACTGGCTAACTTCGCGCTGCGACTCAGCCCGGCACGCCGGTGGAGAGCAAGCTCCGCTCCGACTCGGGGATGCGGCCTTCGAGCAGCGCGAGGTCGGCCTCCACCATGATCCGCACCAACTCTTCAAAGCGCACGGAAGGCTCCCACCGAGCTTCTCCTTCGCCTTCGCGGGATCGCCGATGAGCAGGTCCACTTCGGCGGGTCGCTCGTAGCGCGCGTCGTATTTCACGTGCTCCTGCCAGTCCAGGCCCGCGTGGCTGAAAGCCGCCTCGACGAATTCGCGGACGGTGTGGGTCTCATTCGTGGCCAGCACGTAATCGTCGCTCTCCGGCTGCTGCAGCATGCGCCACATCCCTTCGACATACTCCGGCGCGTAGCCCCAGTCGCGCTTCGCATCGAGATTGCCGAGGATAGAGTTCCTTCTGCTGTCCCTTCTTAATCTGAGCGACGGCACGAGTGATCTTGCGGGTCACGAAAGTTTCGCCGCGCCGAGGGCTCTCGTGATTGAACAGGATGCCGTTGCTGGCATGGAGTCCGTAGCTCTCGCGATAATTGACCGTCGCCCAATAGGCGTAAACTTTCGCCACCGCGTACGGGCTGCGCGGCCAAAACGGCGTCCGTTCGCGCTGCGGCACTTCCTGCACCTTGCCGTACATTTCACTCGATGAGGCTTGATAAAACCGCGCTGGGACCTTGGTTTCACGGATCGCCTCCAGGATGCGGATCGCAGCGATCGCCGTCACGTCGCCGGTGTATTCCGGGATGTCGAAGCTCACCCGGACATGGCTCTGCGCGCCCAGATGGTAAATCTCATCCGGGCCGGTGCGGTCGATCAGCCGCGTCAGATTCAGCGAGTCGGAAAGATCGCCATAGTGCAGTGTGAGGCGTGTCCCATGCACGTGCGGATCGGCGTACAGATGCTCGATGCGAGCGGTGTTGAAGGTGCTCGCGCGGCGGATGATGCCGTGTACTTCGTAGCCTTTTTTTAACAGGAGGTCGGCAAGGTACGAACCGTCCTGGCCAGTGATGCCGGTGATAAGCGCTTTTTTCATGAAGGGGATTTTCGCGGGAGCGGCAGCTTGCGGGCGGGAGCGCAGCCTGTCATCTGCGAAATTCGTGGTCCGAGCGCTGGAGAAGTTTCTCACATCCGCGGCTAAGGTTTGTGGCGCATCTGCGTTGATACGGTGTGATCAGGGATTTTCGGTTTCGAGTGCAGCGGGTCATCATCGATCGGGAGCCGCGCTTTCAGTTGCGGGTCGGGATGTATGGCGAGCGGGATCTCGATTTCGTGCCCGTGCATTGCACAGCCTTTGCGCAAAAGCTCGCGCTGCAGCCGGGCCACGAGACGGAGGAGGGGGCGCACCGCGAACGCGACGCGCTCATCCAGTGGCTGCAAAGCTGAGGCCCGCCGGCGCGCCCAAAGCGGTCTGAAAAAACGCTGCATTTTCTGCATTGCCGAAATCGGGCGCATCACGCAATCTCCGCTCCATGCCCGCATCCAAAGCCCCCGCCGCCCGTAAACCCAACGCCGCCCTGATGAAACCCGTCCAGCCCGATGAGGCGCTGGCGAAGATCGTCGGCTCGACCCCGATCCCTCGCGGCGAGCTGACCAAGAAGCTTTGGGATTACATCAAGAAGCACAAACTGCAGGACGAAAAAAATAAGCGGAACATCAATGCTGATGACGCGCTGAAAGTTGTCTTCGGTGGCAAGAAGCAAGTGACGATGTTTGAGATGACGAAACTCGTCTCGGGCCACGTCAACGTGAAGTAGCTCTCGAGGGCGGCGCTCGCCGCCACGGTGGTGCCGCTCATCTGCTGGATGAGCGCTGCTGGACTGCTCGGACGGGCATGGCTGCTTCAGCCGCGCTTGCCTGGTGCTTGTGGAGTCAATAGCTCCGGAGGCGAACGCCTCGTGAAGTGAACCTTCCCAAAGTGGATCGAACGCGCGACCGGGTAAAACAACAGTCCGAAGAGTCGATCAATGGCTCGTAGGATGGGCAGCCCAATGGAAACGATCGGCCGCAGCATCGCGCGCGGCCAGCCGCCGCGCGCGTAGCCCAGCGCGAGCACAAGGATCGTGACAATTCCGCCAAACTTCTCCGCCGCACTGAAGACCACTGGAATGTGCCAGAGGCTGAGCGCGATTTCGACGAGCAGCAGGACGCCGACAAAGCCGATGAGCAGAAACGCAGTCGGCTCGAGCACCGGGAATCTCTCCATCAGCCGAATGCAGTAGGCGGCCAGGAAGCGGAGTGCGAGGATCCCGATAAAGACGCCGGTGCAAACGACCCACAGGCGCGTGTCGAGCGCTACGGCGGCGACAACATTGTCGAGGCTCAGCGAAAGATCGAGCAACTCGATCTGGAGGATGGTGACCCAGAGACCGCGAGAGTTGCGGCCCGCGACGACCTCGGTTTCCTCGCGCTCCCCGCCACTCGCGGCGACCAGATTGGACGCCATCAGGTAGATGAGGTAAATCGCGCCAGCCAGCTTCAGCCACAGGCTGCCCATGACCACGCTGGCCAGGGAAAGTGCGACCAGACGAAAGAGGTATGCGCCGAGAAGGCCGAGCCGGAGGGCCGATCTTTGTTGTGCGGGCGGCAGGGTCGAGGCGAGCGCCGCCATCGCGAGCGCGTTATCCACCGAGAGCAGCGCTTCGATGGTGATCAGCGAAACGACCACCGGCCCGGCGCTCACCACCTCGGCTCCGGAGGGCCAGGTCATCCCTTACCGCCTCCCAGGCCCCACCCTCGAGCAGTCACTGGCGGCCAAAATGCGGATCCCACGAACGCTGGAGCAACCACCCGCCGAGCAGCAGGAGCGCGCAGCGCAGCAGGCCGCGAAAGGCCAGTGAGATAAACAGGACCAGCACGCCGATAAGCAGTTCCATGCTCCCCTCCGGGTGCGGCGAGCGCCGCCGCAATTCGCTCTCCAATTCACGGACGGCGGGTACTTCGGCGAAGGGTTGGTAGGTGAGGGGCATACTTTGAAGAGGGGTCGAGTGAAGTCTGGCACCGCCGTCGCGCAGCGGCCGTGGTCACCGGGAAACATCGCGAAAACGGGTGAGCGCGGCTGTAAGAGCCCAGCGTTTTAGGACCGTTTCAGGCAAAGGCGCAGGCTGCCCGCAGCATCCGTTCCACCCCCGGGCCGACGGCGCTGAGGTACGCGCCCGGATCGGCCGCCCAAAGAGCGCGGAGCATCGCCAGATGATCGCCCGGCAGCACCTCCGGGCGCGCGGTGGCGTGCGGATCGTATGGCAGCTCCAGAGTGACCATGGCCGGGGGCGAGCCGTCGGGATAGCGCAGGGCGAAGCCGCACCATTGCCCAAGCGATCCGGGGCAGGCCATGTAATCACCGGCGGCCGCGCTCGCACCCGTTTCGGAGACACGCACGCGATAAGGTCCGCGTTGCACGTCGCTCATTGCGCCCCACATTTTCTCCGCCAACGCGCGCGATTGCGGCCCATCAGCGTCCAGTTCCGCCAGCGCCCAGTGCAGGCTCACGATGGCGCGCGGCCGCCATTGCCAAATGAAATTGCGCAACGCGCAGATCTCCGGCTCCGACCACGGCGCTGGACCGGAGGGCTCTTCACTCTCCGGGCTCCAGAAGTGGTCGCAGTTGCGGTTCAGGTCCACCCCATGCGCATTGTAGCGCGACTGTCTGGCGCAGCCGTCCGGGTTGGCCACGGCGAGAATGGCCGTCGGCCATTCCGCCGCTCCTGTCGCTTCCAGCTTCGACGCGAATTCCTCCAGCAAGGCAGCCGTGGCCATCTCGTCCCCGTGCAACCCGCCGATGAGGAGCGTCCCCCCGGCCAGGGCGCCGTCGCGCCCCGGGTCAGTCGCAGACGAATGGGCCGACCTTCAACGCTTTGGCCGATCTCATGCCCGGCCCGGGCCGATGTGCCAGGGCGAATCGCGAAACATCCGCTGAAGCAACGGGAAAGCCGCACCAGTGCCAAGCCTTTTGCGCCGCCCACTCCGCGGCGCGCGCGCCCCGCAAAACTAAAACTCCTTGCGCATGTTGCTCGGCAGGATGTTCAATTCGTTGCGGTACTTGGCCACCGTGCGCCGGGCGATCGGGATGCCGCGCTTGGAAAGGATCTCGACGATCTCCTTGTCCGAAAGCGGGTTCTTTGTGTCTTCCGCCTTGACCAACTCCGCGATTGCGCCTTTCACGCTCGTGTTCGACATCGATTCACCCGAGGAGGTCTGGTAGCCTGGAGTGAAGAAGTACTTCATCTCAAACACGCCGTGCGGCGTCGCCATGTATTTGCCCGAAATCGCGCGGGAGACGGTCGTCTCGTGCACGCCGACCACGTCGGCAATTTGCACCATCGTCATCGGATGCAGGGCGCTCGGGCCGAGTTCCAGAAAGTCACGCTGACGCCCCACAATTTCGTGCGCGATATTCGAGATCGTCTGCTGCCGTTGGTGGATGCTTTTGATTAGGAATTTGCCGCTGCGGATTTTATCGCGGATGTAGTCTTTGACCTCCGCGCCGTTGCCGTCCTTTGCCATCAGATCCTTGTAGGTATTCGAGATGCGGAGGTGCGGAATCTGGTCGCCATTCAAGGAAATCTGCCAGTCGCCGCCGATGCGTTCCACGGTGACATCCGGCAGCACATAATTGTTTGGATCGGCGGTGAAAATCTGGCCCGGCTTCGGATCGAGGGTGCCGATGAAATTGGCGGCGCGCTGGACTTGATCGATCGTGGTCCCGAGCCGGCGGGCGATCTCCGGGTAACGGCGTTTGCCGAGGTCCTCGAGGAAGCGCTCGACGATGCGCCACTCGAGAGCCCCTTCCTTGCCGAGCCGGCGGAGCTGCACCAGCAGGCACTCGCGGAGGTCGCGGGAGCCGACGCCTACAGGATGAAAAGTTTGCACCGTCTCCAGCACGCGCTGGATGTCTTCGGCCTCCATGCCGGTGTTCTGCGCAATCTCCTCCGGCGAGGACTGAAGAAAGCCGCGCTCGTCGATGTTGCCGATGATGAGTTCCGCGGTGCGGCGGTCGATCTCGTTCAAGCCGCTGGAGCGGACCTGTTCAAAGAGGTGCTGCTGCAGCGTCTCTTCTTTCACCAGTGAATCGAAGAAAAATTGGCGGCGCTCTTCGTCCTCGGAGGAGCGGCCCGAGTAGCTCGCGCTTTGGGCCATGTATTCACGCCATTCTTCATCCAGCTTGGCCAGCCGCTCGAATTCCTCCGCAAACTCGTCGCGCTCCTGTTGCTTGTCCTCGATCGTCGGCTCATTCGACTCGTCCTCCAGCGTCGGATTCGTCTGCAATTCCTGCTGCACGAGGTTGCGCAGCTCCAGCATGGGCGCCTGCAGGATTTGCAGACTTTGTTGCAGTTGCGGGGCGAGGACCTGCTGCTGCGAGAGCGATTGCGTTTGAGAGAAGCCAGCCATGAGTGCTACGGTTAGCAGCCCTCGGGCCTGAGAAAAGCAAATCGCAAGCCAGGGCGACTATTTTTTTCATAACGCCGCGCGGCACTGTTCCAGCTACACCGCTCCTCACGTATGAAGCAGCCTCTTCCTCTTCTCTGTCTCGCCCTCGCCGCCGCTGGCGGTCTGTGGCTCGCGGCGCCGGCCACCGCGCCCGCGCAATCCGGCGACGATCCCGCCGTGGTCAGCCTCATGACCGACGTCGTGGCGCAGCAGGCCGCCATCCTGGAGAACCAGACAAAAATTGACGAAAAGATCGCCACCATTGCCGAGGATGTTCGCCAGGCGCGTCTCTTCGCAGCCAGGGGGGGCAAATGAGCCGTCTCCTCGCCTCCACCTCCGCAGCGCTCCTTGCAGGGCTGCTGTTGACCACCTCACTTTTCTCCCAGGCCGCCCGCGCCCTCTCGCCCCGCGAGCAACTACAGAACATGAAAGCGGCCAACGAGAAGCTGCTCGAGCAGCAAAAAGCCACCCTCGAGAAGCTCGACGTCACCGTCAAAGACGCCTCGCAATTGCGCATCTTCGTTCGGCGCAACTGAGTGCTGGAGCTAAAAGGGTTGTCGGCGCCAGATTCGCCTGCTCAGTCTCAGAGCGACGCATGACGGCAGCCTTCGGGTTTACCCCACCGCGCACAAGTAAACCGCTGCTTGGGAGTTGAAATCTGCGGTAGAGAAGATTATCATCCTCTCACCGTTGCCTGACGCTCGCCAACGCAGCCGAAGCTCACTCGCCAACGGCTATCTTCCCCGTCAACATGACCTCCGCCGCGAGTTCCTACGAGTTCCATACCGTCGCGAAACGCACGCGTCTGCTTGTCTCCGCCTTGTGCGCGGCGGCTTGCTTAGGGACGGCATGGCACAGCTTGTCGGGAGCTGCGCGGCTGATTCCGGTGGCCTTTGCGCTGGCGGCGGTGGCGGTGCAAGTGGAGCAGCAGGTGTGCATCGACTCAACGGCGCGCACGGTTTCGCGGAGCATCACCCTTTGGGGAAGGCCGCTTTGGTCTTCGCGACGCCCCTTGGACAACTTTTCAGCGGTCGCGGCTTACCGGCTTCCGTGCGGTCCGCCTCAGGCGCCCTCAGAACTTGTGCATGTGGGGCTGCGACGCTCCACGGGCAGCATTTTGGGGATCCGGTATTTTGGCACCCCGCGCAGTCAGCCATGCCCAGAGGCGGAAGCCTTTGCACGGTTGCTCGTGCTGGAGACGCAGCTGCCGCTGCAGGGCGTCGTTTAGGTGGGGATTCGCATCCTTCCAAGGGCGCCGCTCAGATGGCGCAGTGCAACACCAGGTCGTCCAGATTAAAGACCCGGCGGCGACCCGATTCGGTGTCGCGGAAGACCACCTCGTACCAGCCCTGCATCCGCTCAGGACGGTAGCGCCGATCGCCCACGCGGATGGGCCGGTGCGTGATGATGCGGTGGATGACCTGCTCATATTTCGAGCGCGGCAAATCCTCGATATGCTGGCGCCGGCTCCAATCGATCACGCGACCCGCGTCTTCGTAGCGGCTCGACCGGTCAGGGAAGTCGAGCAGCGAACGCGCGCGCCCTTCCAGCACGGCGAAGAGGTGACGAACGGTCGCGCGATCCGCAAGTTGCTCCATGGTGCGCCGAAAGGGATGCGCAATGCTCAGGGCCATTTTCCGTAGGGTAAGCTGGCGGCCATCCGTCGTGGGCCAGAGGTCGAGGCTCGGATCCGACGTAAAAGGATTCGCCGGAAAACAGTCGTGCCGTGCGAGGAAGCCTTTCCGCGAAGTGTGCTTGCGTGGCATGAACCCCTCAATCACCGGAAATCCGCGTTCCTCCAGTTGCTCCAGACCGTGCTCTGGCCAGTCCGCCACTTCGAGCACGATCGCCAGGATCAGCGTGGCCGCCGCCACCGTGAGATTCGGATCCGGGGTAAAATCGGCGGTGACTTCGAGGCGTCCCTCACGCGGACGAACACCGACGCCGGTCGAGCGACGATTAGCCGCCAGGAGCATCACCGGGGCGGGCAGCAGATACGTGAGCAGGAGCGCGAGCCGGCGCAGACCGGCGGCGTCGAGGTCCGCCCTTGCGGGTGTGGAAATATTGTAGTGCGTGGAAAAACCCTCCAGGCGTGCGGTGGAAGACGTCCGCTGCTCCCAGGCATCGAGTTCGCCTCGCACAAAGGCGATTTGCTCCCAAAGCGAGCGGACCACGCGCAGACTGCAACCGGCTTCCAGTTCGATGATCGGCGTGGCTACTTCGATGACGCCCGTGTCGAAGTAGAGCGCGCCGCCGGAAGGGAGATGGTAGGAGCGGCCAGAGCGGGGGATCAGTTGCTGCCGGACAATGGCACGCGGATCGCGGAACACGTGCTCGGGACGCCGCTTCTCCTCCTGGACATAGAGGGTGAATTCCGACTCCATGCCGACCACCCGCGCGCGAGCGGCGGCTGAAGGCGCGGAGCGTTTGATCGAAGGCATACCGACAAGGGGACCTGGCGGCCAAGTATCGCGCGGAGGCCAACAGGTGCGTGCCCGGCGAGGGCGGACCGTCTGACCATTGTCAGCCTGTTTGGCAAAGGTGCTCCCGGCATATCGGATCGCCATCGCCGGTTTGCAAAACCGGCAGGGCAGGGAATGTTACAGAACTTCACCACCAGAAACTGCGGACGCAGCCCAGTTCCCTGATGTGTGCCCCTCAGTTTATGCTCCGACGTCCACTCCTTGCGCATTGCACGGCGGACCATCCGCCCCGCGGGATTGCCCTGGTCATCGTCCTCGCGTTTCTGGCGCTGCTCACCGTGCTCATCGTGGCGTTTTTCACCAGCGTCCAGGTCGAGCAGCAAGGTGCGAAGACATATGCGAACAGCGTCACCGTGAAGCAACTGGCCGAAACGACGAGCAACGTCGTAATGGGGCAGATCAGCGATGCCACCAGGAGCTATTTGGTCCCCGGCGATACGACCAGCACCCGGCTCACCTGGGCCTCGCAGCCCGGCCTGATTCACACATACGGTGACGACGGCAGCCCGGGTCGCTCCTTCAAGCTCTACTCAGCGCTGAATATGGTGGAGAGCCCGGGGACGGATTTTCTACCATTGCAGCAGTTGGGTTCGGAGGTGCCGGACACCTGGCCCTCGGCCCCCGCCCTGTTTGCTGATCTGAACAGCCCAGTCCTCGTGCCGAATGACTCGGGGAAGATCAAAGGCGCGGATGGCAAAACCTATACTGCCAATTATCCGATTCTGGATCCGCTGGGCCAGTATGACTCGGGCTCCCAGACGGGGATCGAGGGGTTCAGCATCCAAAGCGCCCCCGGCTTCGGCGCGAAAACCTGGACTCCCGATGAGTCTTACAATCCGACCGTCAGCAGCGACGCCACGAAGACGAGCAACCCTGCGCCCATGCCAGTGCGCTGGCTTTACGTCCTCCGCAATGGTGCGCTCACCGCGCCTGATGCGACGGGGACCACCACCGCCACCTGGGCGAATGCGCCAGACAACCTGAAGCCAACGGTGAATAACCCCATCGTCGGACGTGTGGCCTTCTGGACGGACGACGAAACCTGCAAGCTCAACATCAACACGGCCTCCGAAGGGGTTTACTGGGACCGGGCCTTCGCGAGGAGCACTTCGGCTGGCTCGCCTTTCGCGGAAGATCAGCTGAATACCCGCATCCCGGTGCGGGGCGAATATTATCGCTACCCAGGCCATCCCGCGACGGTTTGTTTGAGCCCGGTCTTGGGCGGGCTTATCCCTCAGATGAAAGTGCCAGCGGGAGACATGATTTCCACTTCCGACTTCAATAGCTTCTACAAGCCTTACTATGATCTGGCTCCGCGAATTACGGAGGGAGGCACCCTTGGCGGCACGGTGGATACTTACAAGGCCACCAGCGGCGCCTACACTTCGGACGTGAACCGGCTCTATTCATCCGTCGATGAGTTGCTTTTCGCCTCGCCGGACTCGCCCGGCTACAAAGGAGGCCCGACGTCTCCGGATGCCCAATCCCAACCTCACCCGTTCTGTGCTGGAGCAAGCCAAGTTCTTCCTCACCACTTATAACCGGGCACCGGAAGTCAACGCCTTTGGTCGGCCGCGGATCAGCCTCTGGCCACTGCAGCAAAGCGCGGATCCCGGCGGCGGCGCGGGGGGCGCCCCGGCGGTGCCGCGCAATGCCCGGGATCAATTGCTCGCCTACTGCTCGACCATTAATACGTTTCCCTTCTATCTTCAGCGATACAACGTCTATCAGCCTTCCAACAATAACATCGGGGCGGGCGGCACCACGGCCTTCAATCAAAACCCGCCGCCGAGCAGTCAGCACCCGACGGAAGACTGGGATAACCTGAAGCGCAATCAGCTCCTGTACGCGTACTTGCAAAACTTGACAGACAAGCCAGTGCCGGGTTGGGGCACCAAGCTGACGGCCAAGTACCCCAGTCTGACTCGGAATCAAATTCTTACCGAGATGTTCGACTTGGTGCGTTCGGGGATCAACACGTACGCCATCGACCAGGACTTGGCTCCCAAGTACTGGTATGCCCCCTCGCGAGCCAATGGCGCCGCTCCTGGCGAGACCTCCGTCGTCTCGCTCGCGCCGACCTCGGGCGCCGCGGCCGGAACCAAAGGCTTCGGCAGATTTCCAACCGTCACCGAAGCCGCGCTGCTCTTCTACGCCACCGATGTCGTCGCCGGGAAGGTCACGACGATGCGAGCGGTTCTCGTCCTGCAGCCATATACCCCGATGGCCGCCCTCTGGACGTACAGCCCTTTGATCCATTACAAAGTCCAGGGGCTCGATCAATTTAACATCGCGGGGAAGGCCGGAGTCTTCGGTAAGGAGCTGGACAACCTGGTGACCTCCCGCTGCGGCTATGGAAGCGGCGGCAATCACGATCTCGCCTTTACTGGCCTGTTTGCTTCATTCCGGCGCTGGGCCAGCGCGGGTGGCGATCAGAACAAGGTGGTGCCGGTTTCCGCCGGCGCGAACACCGCCCTCGAGCTTAATTACAACCTGATCAGCGATAAAATTCCGGTCGATCCCAGCGGAAGGTTTCTCTTCAAAGGCGGAGAGATCACCATCAATATCTATGCCGGTTACGGCACCACCTCCACTTCCCCCGATCCCGCGATGCATGTGCAGACGCTGAAGATGAAGTTCCCGGATGCGCCCAACGGATGGCCGACGCCCAAGGATTCCGGTGCCGCAAAGGATTTTGCGACCCGCATCTCAGGAACCAGCGAATTCAACGAAACCGACACCATTCGGAGTGTGCAGGTCGATCCACTTGGCCCCAGCAAAGGTGACCTGCGCGTGATCTGCGCTCTGCCCGTCGTGAGTTCCGCTTATTTCGCGCCGTTCCCAGGAACGGCTTCGTCACCGGGCTATTTGGACCCCAATGCGCCCCAAGTCTATAGCATGCGCAACGGGCAGAGTGCCGTCGGAACTGCCAAGATTCATGGCGACCTTCTGATGCCGCCCGCCCTTAGCCTAAACAATCCCATTCTGGCGCGGGGTACCGCGGGAGCCATCATGTCGAACGGAAAGGCCGGAGACGCGGACAACGGAGCTTATGGCCGCGAGGACGGAAGCCTGACGAACAAACCAGACGATTACTTCGGCTCGGACGGGACCGGGGATCAGTACCAGTCGCCCATTGTCTCTCCGAATCGGCAGGTCAGTTCACCCGTGATGTTTGGCTCTCTCTCCAGTGGCGTTGATCCGTCCGGCAATCCGGGTTTACAGAAGCCGTGGCAAACCTTGCTTTTTTGCGCCAATCCAGCAGCGGGCCGAGCCCATCCGGGCTTCCAATCCCCGCGGGATCACGTCTTTCTCGACTTTTGGACGATGCCGGTGGTGGAACCTTACGCCATCGGGGAACCCTTCTCCACGGCGGGCAAGGTCAACCTCAACTACCAAATCGCTCCCTTCACTTATATCACGCGCTCCACGGCTCTGCGCGGCGTGCTGAAATCGACGCGCATCATGGCGATCCCCAATGGGGTGAATAAAATAAGTGATAGCTCCAACATCTTCCGCAAAGCCATTGATCGGGATGAGACACTCAAAGGGTTCGAGGCTCGTTTTGCCGCCGCCTCCCCCGGTGGCATGTACACCGGCGACACCGGCCTGTTCCGTCTCGCCTCGGAAGTTTGCGATATGTCGCTGGTCCCGACCGGGACGACCCTCAGTGGGATTTCCGCATTTTGGAACGCCAACCTCCAAACCGGCGACAACACCCGAGAGGGCCCCTATGGCCAAATCTACGCCCGCGTGACGACTAAATCGAATGTCTATACCGTCCACATGCGCGTGCAGGTGCTGCAGAAACGCCCGAACAGCGATCCAGCCATTTGGATCGAAGGCCGAGACCAAACAGTGAGCGAGTATCGCGGCTCTTCCATGATCGAGCGGTACATCGATCCGAATGATTCCGGGCTCAAGGACTTCGCGACGAATCCCGATCAGTCGATGGACGACTACTACCGCTTCCGCGTTCTCAGCACCAAGAAGTTCGCCCCTTGAGCGCGGGGACTCTCGGTGTTGATCCGATGGGAATCATCCAGCGCGGGGAAGCTGAACCCCGGCGGACTGGAAGTGCCTCCTGGGTGGCAGAGGGCCAGTTTAAACCAAGGTCAGGCCTTGATTGCGCTACGCTGGCGCGCCGAGTAATTGCCGGAGGACGTAGGGGAGGATGCCGCCGTGGCGGTAGTAGTCCACTTCGATGGCGGTGTCGATGCGGTTGCGGAGGACGACGCTCTCCTCGGTGCCATCAGTGCGGCGGATGAGGAGGGTGAGGTCGCTCATCGGCTGAAGACTTTCGTCGAGGCCTTGCAAGTCGAAGTACTCGCTGCCGTCGAGCCGCAAGGTTTGCGCCGTGACGCCCTCGGGGAATTGCAAGGGAAGGACGCCCATGCCGACGAGATTGCTGCGATGAATGCGCTCGAAGCTTTGCGCCACGACGGCGCGCACACCAAGCAGCCGGGTCCCCTTGGCCGCCCAGTCGCGCGAGGAGCCAGTGCCGTACTCCTGCCCGGCGAAGATGAGGAGCGGGATGTGTGACGACTGGTACTTGATGGCGGCGTCGTAGATCGGGAGTGTTTCGCCGTCCGGCTGGTGCCTGGTCACGCCGCCCTCGACCCCAGGGACCATGAGGTTCTTGATGCGGACATTGGCGAAGGTGCCGCGCGTCATGATGCGGTCGTTGCCGCGGCGCGAGCCGTAGGAATTGAAGTCCTCAAAGGCCACATCGTGCTCGGTGAGGTACGCGCCGGCGGGGCTGCTTTTCTTGATCGCGCCCGCGGGCGAAATGTGATCGGTCGTGACGCTGTCGCCAAAAATGCCGAGCGCGCGGGCGTTCTTGATTTCGCCAATCGTCCCCGCCTCCATGGAGAAGTTTTGGAAGAAGGGCGGCTCCTGGATGTAGGTGCTGTGCTCGTCCCACTGATAGATGTCGCCGGTGGAGGAAGGGATTTCGTTCCAGAGCGGATTCTGCGCGGCGAAGTCGGCGTAAAGCCGCCGAAAGGTCTCGGGGCTGAGGGCGCTCTGGAGCACTTCTTTGACCTCTTGCAGGCTCGGCCAAACGTCGCGCAGGAAGACGGGTTGGCCGTCGCGGCCTTTGCCGAGCGGCTCGGTGGCCGTATCGAAATCGACGCGCCCGGCCAGCGCAAAGGCGACGACCAGCGGCGGCGACATGAGGAAATTCGCCTTGATGGATTGATGGACGCGCGCCTCGAAATTGCGGTTGCCAGAGAGAACGCTGGCCGCGACCAGATCGTGCTCGTGGATGACTTCCTCGATCTTTGGATGCAGCGGGCCGCTATTGCCGATGCAGGTGGTGCAACCAAAGCCGACCACCTGGAAGCCGAGCTGATCCAGATACTTTTGCAGGCCGGTTTTATCCAGGTAATCGGAGACGACACGCGAGCCTGGCCCCAGCGAGGTCTTGACCGAGGGATCGACGCGCAGCCCGCGTTCGACGGCTTTTTTCGCCAGCAAGCCAGCGGCCAGCATGACGCTCGGGTTGCTCGTATTCGTGCAGCTCGTGATGGCGGCGATGAGCACGCTGCCGTGGCCAATTTTCACATCGGCATCCTGGTACGGCGCGTCCACCTCGAGCTCGGCCACATCATGCGCGGGGGTGGGCGACGGGCGGTTGGCGACCATCTCCAGGACGTGCCGCGGCGTGCCTTCGGTCATGTGGGTCGTCGGATGCGCCGCATCGGTGGAGAATAGTTGCTGATCGCGTTGGGAGGCCTCGCCATCGATGTGGACCTTGTGCCGGGCGGGGAGCTCCGCCTCGCTCTTGCCGTAGCCGCCCTCGGCCGCGGGCTTCGCGAACAGCCCGCGAAAGGTATCCTTCAGCTCGGTGAGTTCGATGCGATCCTGCGGGCGCCGCGGACCGGCCACGGCGGGGACGACCTCGCCCAGGTCGAGCGCGAATTCCACGCTGTACTCGATTTCGCCGGGCTGCGGAATGCCCCAGAGCTTTTGCGCGCGGTAGTAGTTTTCAAAGGCTGTGCACTGCTCATCGGTGCGCCCCGTTTGGCGCAAATAGGCGGCGGTTTGCTCATCGATCGGGAAGAAGCCCATCGTCGCGCCGTACTCGGGCGCCATGTTGCCGATGGTCGCGCGGTCCGTCACCGGCAGCGAGCGCGCGCCGGCTCCAAAGAATTCGACGAATTTTCCGACCACCTTCGCCTTGCGCAGCATCTGCGTGATGTGCAGCACGACGTCGGTCGCGGTTACGCCTTCGCGCACGCTGCCGGTGAGTTGCACGCCGACCACTTCCGGCGTGAGGAAATAGACCGGCTGGCCGAGCATGCCGGCCTCCGCTTCGATGCCGCCGACGCCCCAGCCGACCACCCCCAGGCCGTTGATCATGGTGGTGTGCGAGTCCGTGCCCACGAGCGTATCCGGGAAATAGACGCCGTCCTTCTCCAGCACACCTTTCGCGAGATATTCGAGATTCACCTGATGCACGATGCCGATGCCGGGTGGCACCACGCCAAACGTCTGGAACGCCTGCTGGCCCCATTTCAGGAGCTGGTACCGTTCGCGATTGCGCTTGAATTCCAGCTCCATGTTCTGACCCAGCGCTTCGGCGGAGCCAAAGAAATCGACCTGCACGGAGTGATCCACGACCAGATCGACGGGCACGAGCGGCTCGATCAATTTCGCGTCGCGCCCGAGCCGCGAGACCGCCGAGCGCATGGCCGCGAGATCGACGAGGAGCGGCACGCCGGTGAAGTCCTGCAGGACAATGCGCGCCACGACAAAGGGAATCTCGACTTGCGCGGGCGCCTTGGCTTTCCAGTTGGCCAGCGTCTCGACGTCCTTCTTGTTGACTTTCTTGCCATCCAAATTGCGCAGCACGCTTTCGAGGACGATCCGAATCGAAACCGGCAGCCGTGAGATCGGCCCGACCCCCGCCGATTCGAGCGCCGGGAGCGAATAGAATTGGCCCGTCGAGCCGCCGCCCAAATCGAAAGTCTGCAATGTATGAAAGGCATCCATGGAAGCGATGACCTTGCCCGCTTCCCGGCCCCGGTGCAAGGCGCGGAACCCGCGGGCTTTGCCCCGTAGGCGAACCTCGAACCGAGCCGCCAGCGATCTTCACGGCCTCTGGTCGTTCAGGAGAACCCCAGGCGACTCCACGGCTCGCCGTTTACAGCCAGCCTCCAGACAGCCTAATGCAAGATTGCCCCTGCGGGTACCGTGAGGGCTCCGGGCGGAATCCCAGGATTGCTTCCACCCAGCAGGAGGATCCCGCCAGATGCACCGGGAAGGTTCGTCCCAGGGTTGATCACCAAAGTTCCGCCAAAGGGGGGCGATGGGACTGCGCCTGTCCCGGTTCCTGCTTTGACTAGTCCGCCGCCGTTCCCAATGTTCCCCGGGTTGATTGTGAAGGTTGCTCCCCAAGTCCCAATGTTCCCCGTGATGATTGTGAAGGTTGCTCCCCCAGTTAACAGCGTGCCGCCCGCTTCGCCCGTAAAATACGGACGGCCTGCCCCCTGCACGGCCACTCCCTGTGCAACTCCGGCTGGCGGTGCCGGCGGATTCGCTTGAAAAGAAACCTGCTCACCGGTCTGCACCGGCCCGGAGTTCGCCGTCTGCACACGATGTGAGCGGATGACCATCTCACTCATGCGCTCTTGAAAATCGCGTCCGCGCGGCTTGAAATACTCGCCAGCGTCCTCAAACGGATTCCGGCCGCGGACGAGATTGACCAGCGAAAACGGCACGCTGGCGCGCACGCCCGCCGTCCAATGTCCGCCCATGAGCTTGGCGTCGTCCCAATACTCGAGATCGGCGATGAGGCCGGGCAGCAGGCGCGCTTCGAGCCGGCCTTTGAAGCCTTCGTAGGGACTCCCGAAAGGATTGTCGTAGCGATAGTACCCGCCGAGCAGCCGGACCTCCGCGTACCGATCGAGGCCCGGGATGAGAAAGCCGATCTCGGCGTTGAAACCTTCCAGCCCCTGCTCGTACGTCTTAAGGGAGCGCGTCTGCGTCAAGACCCCGCCGGGCAGATTGAAGACCTCGCGCGTCCGGAAGCGGCCCGTCTCAAAGCGGTCGTCCTCTGGCCGGTAATAGTTGAAGCGTGCATCAATCCAGCGCGTGAGGATTTCCGCCCCGAGGCCGAGTTGCTTGATTTCGTGGTCGTTCTGCGTGCGCAAGGAATCGTAAAAGCCATTCACGCCCAAAATCACGTCCCGGCCTGGGAGTCGCTGTCGGAAGCCGAGGCCGGTCTCATCGAGAAATTGCGTGTTGTCCTCGTAATGGTAGCGCGAGTCGAGGAAGAGGAAGGAGTTCCGATCCTGCGTGGCGTAGAGACCGGTGACCGTATCGATGTACCCTCCGGTGAGATGCTCGCTAAAAAGCGCGCCAACGGTCAGCAGACCCGCCGGGTCTTCCGGAAAAAAGGAGTGCTTCGCGACCGAACGCATCGAGTGCGGCTTTGTCCGGTGCCGGCGAGATTTCCTGGCCAGCGAAGGCCACTCCGCAGAGCAGAGCGAAAGCGTGGAGGGGACAAAAGAGAAACGATTTAACCAAGGAGCGCGGAATGTACCCGCCTCGCCAGCTTTGGCAACGGATTGTCCTCAGCCCTTCGACAGCTTCGCAGCGATGATTGAAATGGTTGGGAGTTGGAGGTGCTGCATGCAGAGGATGAGGCAACCTGTGGAAGTGCTCTCCGCCGAGCTCCCTCGATCACTTTGCGCGCCGCGTCACCATTCCGCGGGCGCACTGGAATCGACTCTCCAGCACGATCTCGTTTCCTCCGGCACCACGTTCCAAGACGCCAAAGCGCTCTCCGACCGGCTGAAAACGCACCGGCGTGTGAACTGAACACAGGGCACGCTCTACTTCGGGAAGCCGGGCTGGAGCCGCTGGTCGGGATCGAACCGACGACAGGCAGTTTACAAAACTGCTACTCTACCACTGAGTTACAGCGGCCTTCGCCCCTAAGACAGGTCCGGCAAGCTGACAGGTTTTCTGCCTCGGTGCAAACCCAAAACGCGCAGCGGATTGGTGGCTGCGCCGGAGCTTCCAAGGATTTCAACGCTCTGATTGGCTCGCCGACGCCCGTGATTGTATCAGCGAGATTTCAGTGGGCTCGCGAGAGGGGTATGCTCGCGTTTCGAGGCTTCTCCGCGGCGGAGGGACCGCACCATCCGGTGCGAGATGGAGCAGGGCGGCAAAGCTCCGGCCAGCGTTTTCCAGGGTGAAAGGCGTTTCACCCGATCCAAGTGCCGGGGAGGGGACTCGAACCCCTAAGGATTGCTCCACCAGATCCTAAGTCTGGCGCGTCTGCCAATTTCGCCACCCCGGCGCACACGGAAGTATCAATTCTTTAAGGGCGCCGCGCTGAATGTGCTACGCTTTTGGCCTGCGGCTGCCGTGCGACAGCACGACCGGGAGCGTGGAGAGACTCGGAACGACACGAGGCGCAAGACTCCCGAAACCGATGGAAAAGGCAAGCGGCGCTTTGTGCCAAGGCATAGGTCTTGGCCTCTGCCGGAATGAGGAGAGCGGGACGTACGACCGTCACCCTGCCTTTTGTTGGGCGCGGCGAGCTTCGCGGTTGACAGCGGGGCGCGCGGAAAGGAACGCGCTTCACACACCGTTGAGCGCGGCGCGGAGTGCGCGCACGGCATGGGCGAGCTGGGCGTCGGTGATACAATATGGGGGCATGAGGACGAGGGTGTCGAGAATGGGGCGGGTCAGGAGGCCGTAGGTCCGGGCGGCGAGGCAGACTCGGGCGCCGATGCTCTCAGTGAGAGGGAAGGGCTCGCCGTCTGGCTGGCGCAGCTCGATTCCGGCGATGAGGCCGCACTGCCGGATCTCGTACACGCGCGGGTCGGAGCGCAGTTCCTCGAGCAGCAGGGCGGTGAGTTGCGCGCTGAGGCTGGCGATGCGCTCGAGCACGCGCTCTTCACGAAAGATGGCGAGGCTTTCCAAGGCGACGGCACAGGCGAGCTGGTTGCCCGTATAGGAGTGGCCATAGTGCAGTGTCCGCTCGGGGCCGCCGAGGAAGGCGGCGAAAAGGCGCTCGGTCACGAGCGTGGCGGCGAGCGGGAGGTAGCCGCCGGTGAGCCCCTTGGCCAGCGCGAGCAGGTCGGGGACGACGCTTTCCTGCTCGCAGGCAAACATCGTTCCGGTGCGGCCGAAGCCGGTCATCACTTCGTCGGCGATCAACAGGGCGCCGTGCCGGTCGCACCAGGCGCGCAATTCGCGCAAGAGGCCCGCTGACCAGAGCCGCATTTGATTCGCTCCCTGCATGAGCGGCTCGATGATGACCGCAGCGATCTCCTGCGGCGCGAGCCCGTCGAGATCGTGGAGACCACTCGCGTGAAGGACCGGCATCTGCCAGGCGGCGAAGCGCTCGTGAAAGCGCGCAATCCCGCCGAGGCTCGACGCGCCCAGCGTATCGCCGTGGTAGGCGCCGGCAAACGCGACGAACTTCCGCCGTTCGGGCTCGCCCTGGTTTTGCCAGAATTGCGCCGCAATTTTCAAAGCGACCTCGACCGCGGTGGAGCCGTCGTCCGAGAAGAAGACGCGCGTCAGGGTGCCAGGCGGCCAAAGCTGAACCAGCTCCTGCGCGAGCCGGGCGGCGGGCGGATTGGTGAAGCCTAGAAACGAGGTGTGTGCAACCTGGCCCAACTGGCGCTGCACGGCGGCATTCAGGCGCGGGTGGGCGTGGCCGTGCAGATTCGTCCAGATCGAGGAATTGCCATCGACATACTCGTGGCCGAGGCTGTCGCGCAGCAGCGCTCCCCGGCCCGAGACGAGAACGAGCGGCTCGTGGCCCGGCGCGCACCAGTCGGCCATCGGAGTGAAAGGATGCCACGTGTGCGCGCGATCAGCACCGATGATTTGGGCGTGCTCGGGCTGCGTCATCCAGCGGAGTGTATCTCGCGGCAGTGGATGCGAAATCGTTTCCTGCAACCTGGGCTGAATCCCTTCAGCGCTCCCGGCAAATGCTACGTGATGGGCGGTGCGACACCCTCCGGGGTGCGGTCCTTGAGCAGGCCATCGACCGTGGCGACGTCATCCCACGGCAGTCGCTTGCGCTGATATTTGCGCCAGAGAATGTCACGCAACTCAACGAGATCCTCGAGCGGCGGGCTTTCATAGTACGTCCACTTCTCGGCGCTTTCAGTTTTGGCCTGCATGCGCCAGACGCCGCCAAACCGCTCCGCGCGCACTTCCCGCTTCTCGCCCTCGGCGGTCTTCATCTTCCAGACGTGAACGTTGCGCATCGGGTGAGATTTCAGTGGAGCGAGCGCTCCATTGCGACACAATAGCAGGCCCCGCTTGAAACAGGTCGCCAAAATCTCGCTCTACTTCCTCGCGGTGGTCCTTCTCGGAGCCGCGCTGGCACCACTCCTTTTCTGGGCGATCCACGGACTCGAACCGTGGGCTCTGGCGAATGGCCTGCTCAACTGGCAACCCGATGAAAACGGCAGGATGCTGTTTCAAGGGCCGTTCGCTTTCCTTGAGGCGGATTTTCAGAAAATCTTCCATCGCGCGGTGCTCATCGCCGCCCTGCTGTTGCTCTGGCCCGCGTGGCGCTGGATGGATGGCGGCCCACTGCGCGGCTTGGGCCTGGAGCCGGATCCCCGCGCCGGCGCGCACTTTACGCGAGGGCTCCTGGTCGGCGGCGGTCTCGTGGCGCTCATGGCTGGCGCCTACCTTTTTCTGCGGTTCTATCATCTCAAGGAACGCCACCCCTGGGGTGTGCTGCCGCAACTTGCGCTCACCGCCATCGTCGTCGCGGCCTTGGAAGAATGGGTCTTCCGGGGCGCCATCTTCAGCCTCTTCGCGCGCGTGATGAAACCGTGGCCGGCGCTTGCCTGGACGACCGCCCTCTTCGCGATCGTCCACTTCATTCGTCCGCAGGAAGGGCCAGACGCCGCGCACATCACCTGGCGCTCCGGCTTCGAGCTGCTGCCGCAGGTTTTCCGCGGCTTTGGCGATCCCATGCTGCTGCTGGGCGGCTTCACGACGCTCTTCACCCTCGGCTGGCTGCTGGGCTATGCGCGCCTCCGCACCTGCGCGCTCTGGATGAGCATCGGGCTGCATGCGGGCGTGGTCTTTGTGAAGATGAGCTTCTCCAAATTCGCCAAGCGCGACGATCTGCATCTCCCGTGGGTCGGACCCGATTTGCAGACGGGACTGGTGCCAGTGCTGGCGCTGCTCATCGGACTATTTCTGGTCTGGCGCCGCTTGCGCTATGAAGAGCTGCTTCCCCTTCCCAAGCGCCGTTCGTGAGGGCCTTGGGCGAGCGAAGGAAGCGCTCCTCTCGCTGCTTTATCCTCCGCATTGCGCCATGTGCCTGCGCGAGACAGCCGCCGGCCAGCATTTGTGTGCGGGCTGCGCGGCCGAGGCGCCGCGCGTGGAGGAGCCGTTCTGTCAGCAGTGTTCGCATCCCTTCGAGGGTGCCCTTACTGGGCCGTTCCGCTGCGCGAATTGCGCGGGCCGCTCCTTTCATTTCGGCTGCGCCGTCGCGCGCTTTCGCCGGCGTGGTGTGGTCAAGGATTTCATTCATCGATTCAAGTACCGAGGGCACTTCCATCTGCGCCATCCGATTGCCGACTGGCTGGAGGAGGGGCTCCTCGATGCGCGCCTGCACGCGCCCTCGGTCGAGGCGCTCGTCCCGGTGCCGCTGCACATCACCCGTTTGCGCGAGCGCGAGTTCAACCAGGCCGAAGTCCTCGCTCGGCTGCTCGCCGGGCGCACCCGCCTGAAGCTGCTGCCCTGCCTCCAGCGCGTTCGCTACACCGCCACGCAAACGCGGCTCAACCGCGAGGCGCGCATGGAAAACTTGCGTGGAGCCTTCGCTCTGCGCCAAAATGCCGACGTGCGCGACCGCCATCTCCTCCTCATCGACGACGTCCTCACCACGGGCTCGACGGTCGAGGAGTGTTCCCGCGTGCTGCGGCACGCGGGCGCTGCTTCCGTGCGCGTCCTGACCGCCGCGCGCGCCTGATCTCTTTTGCGCCATGGGAATCTTCGACCGCCCCAAGTTTCTTTCCTCTAAGAAACGCGACCTCCCCGCTGGGCTTTGGGAAAAGTGCCCCGCGTGTGGCGAACTCATTCACAATCTCGAACTCCAGCAGAACGCCCGCGTCTGCCCGCGCTGCGATTACCACTTCACGCAGACCGCCTCCGAGCGCATCGAGTTGCTCGTCGATGCGGACTCTTTTCAGGAAGAGGATGCGCGGCTCATCTCGGTCGATACCCTGAAATTCACCGGCCAATCCAGCTACCTTGAACGGCTGAAATCGTATCGCAAACGGACCGGCCTGCGCGACGCCGTCATCACGGGGCTGGCGGCCATCGAAGGCCAGCGGATCGCGCTGGCGGTGCTCGATTTCCACTTCCTCGCCGCCACCATGGGCTCGGTCGTCGGCGAAAAGTTGACGCGCCTGATTGAGAAAGGGACCGCCGAAAAGCTGCCGGTCATCATCGTTTCCGCCTCCGGTGGGGCGCGCATGTACGAGGGCGCGCTCTCGCTCATGCAGATGGCCAAGACGTGCGGGGCGCTCGCGCTCCATGCCGCCGCGCGCCTGCCGTACATCTCGATCCTGACACATCCCACCACCGGCGGTGTGAGCGCCAGCTTCGCGACGGTGGGCGACATCATCATGGCCGAGCCCAAGGCGATGATCGGATTCGCCGGTCCGCGCGTCATCAAAGAGACGACGCATCAGGATCTGCCGCCTGGCTTCCAGACCGCCGAGTTTTTGCAAGAGCACGGGCTCATTGACATGATCGTGCACCGGAAGAAAATGCGGGCGGTGCTCAGCGAGCTGCTGCCGTTCCTGTGCGGCGCCACGTGAACTTCCAGGCCGCGCGCGACTGGCTGTACACAACGCAATGGCACGGCATCAAGCCGGGGCTGGGCACCATGGAACGGCTCCTGGCGGCGCTGGCGCTGCGCGTCTCCGGCGAGAGCGGCGGTCCGCAGTTTCTCCATGTCGCCGGCACCAATGGCAAAGGCTCCACCTGCGCGATGCTCGCCTCGATGCTGCGCGCCAGTGGGCGGCGGACTGGTCTCTACACCTCGCCGCACCTCGTCTCGCTCCGCGAGCGCATTGTCGTTGACGGCATCCAGATCAGCGAAGTGGAGGCTGCCGAGGGACTCACGCTGTTGCGCCAGCTCACAGAGGGTTGGCAGCCGGCGCCGACTTTCTTTGAGATACTCACCGCGCTCGGCTTCTGGTACTTCCAGCGCGCCGGCGCTGAATGGGTCGTGCTCGAGACCGGCCTCGGTGGTCGTCTCGACGCCACCAACATCGTTACGCCTCGCCTCTCGATTATTACACCGATTGATGCGGATCACGAGCAGTGGCTTGGGCACACGCTGACAGAGATCGCCGGGGAAAAGGCGGGCATCATCAAACCTGGCCGCCCGGTCATTTCGGCCCCGCAACATCCCGAGGTGCTCGCGGTCCTCACCAACGTGGCGCGCGAGCGGAACGCGCCGTTGCATCTGGTCCTCTCGCCGCTCACGCACATCCCACTCGCGCTGGCGGGCGAGCATCAGCGCTGGAATGCCGCGCTAGCCGTGTATGCGCTCGATGCCGCCGAGCTTCCCGTCCCGTCGGAAGAGATCGCGCACGGTCTCGCGACGGTCCAGTGGCCGGGCCGCTTTCAGCGCGTGGCGGGCGGTTCCATCGTTCTTGACGGCGCCCACAATCCTGCGGCCGCCCGGCAACTTGCCCGCACCTGGCAGGCCGAATTTAGGGGCGCGCGGCCCACCCTGATCTTCGGCGTGATGCAGGACAAAGACCTGTCCGGCCTTTGTGAGGCGCTGGCTCCTCTCGCCTGCCGGGCCATCTGCGTGGCCGTGCGAAATCCCCGCTCCGCCTCCGCTCTCCAGGTTGAGTCCGCCCTGCACGGCGCCGCGCCTGAGCTTGAGACACATCTCGCCAGCGACCTCCCAGCCGCCCTTGCCGTTGCGTCACGCTTCCCCGAGCGCATCCTCATCGCCGGTTCGCTGTTTCTCGTTGGCGAAGCCCTTGCCCACCTGCAAGGGGAGTCGGACCGGGAAGTGAGCGCCCAATAGCCGCGCCGGAGCGGCACGGGCCGTCGCCGGAGTGAGCGCGAAGGTCTGGTTGCGAGCGGCGGAGTTTTCGGGCGGGTTTTGGTTGCGGCGGGGCACGCGGTCGGCCCTCGGTCCTCTCTGCGTCTCCCCCCTCCTGCACCTGCCAGCACGCGGCGGGGGCGCCGCGGGAACGACCGGCGGCGAGGGCGCCGCCGCTACGGTGAGGGCGCGGGCTAGTCGTAGGTGAGTTGGGCGGTGGCCGTGCAGGGGGTGTCGGCGCGAACACGGAGCCAGTAGGCGGAGAAACCAGGGGGGAATTCGTGGGTCTCGGTCTGGCCGGGGGCGACGGTGAGGGTGCGGTAGGTGGCCCAGTCGCCCCAGCCGGTGAGGTCGATTTGGATTTCCATCGCGACGGGGGCGGCGGCGCGGTGGGACAGGGTGAGGCGTTTGTGGTCGTAGCCGCGCACGAGGTAGGGGTCGGACGGGACGCCGGCGGCGACTTCGCTCTCGAGCCAGGGGCCGCCGTGGCCGCGCGGTTTTCCAAGCTGCCAGAGGTCATCGACGGCGCCGGCCCAGAGGGCGCATTGGCCGTCGTCGGACCGGATGACGTGGGGGTCGGGCGCGGCGCTGGCGTCGGCGCGAACTCCGCTGAGGAGAAGGAGCCCACGGTAGGAGGCGTAATCGACGATTTGCCGGCCGTGGGTGGCGATGGGGCGGATGCCGCGGAAGCCGCCGGCATTCTCGGCGGGCAACTCGAAGAAGGTGCCCTGGGCCTGGAAGATGTCGCGCTCGGTGCAGACTTCACGGCAGACGCGGCGGGGGACGGCGCCCTCGGTATCGAAGATGGGGTCGGTCTTCGGCAGGCGCCAGCGGCGTTTCGCGTCGTCGATAACGAGGACGCTGGCGGCGTCGGTCGAGATGACGCCGGCGGGGATGGCGGCGCCCTGGCGGACCCAGGCGTCTGCGCTGGCATCGGCGGATTTGCGAAGCTGCATGGAACCGTCGAGTTCGTAATAAGCGTCGCCCGCGGGAGTGCCGTCTTTGACCACCGTCGCGGCGTAACCAAGAGTTTTGAGGCCGCCGCCGCGGGTGAGGAGGACGCCGCCGGAATAGGCTTGATCGGTGGGTGCGGCGAGGCTGGCGAAGAGGGGCGGGGTCGCGGCGCCGCGCGCATCTTCATTCGAGAAATCGAAGACGGCGGAGGCGGAGGCGAGGTCGCGATCGAAGGAGACGCGGACCCACGCGCCGGTCTCGTCGGCAGGAAAGGGGACCCACGCGTAGCCGGTGACTTGCACCTCGCGCAGGGGGCGCCACTCGCCGTGGCCGGCATCGACTTCGAGGCGCGCGGTGACGGGCTCGACGACCCCGGTCGCAAGGTGGAGTCCGCGCCGGGCGTAGCCGCTAAAAAGGAAGGGGTCGGAGGGGGTGCGGGCCTTGACCGCCTCGTGTGCCCAGACGGCGCCGGTGCCGATGGCGGGGCCAAGGTAGTCGAGCTGCTCGGGGGTGGTGAACCAGAGATTGGACTGGGATTGGCCGGGGCCTTTAAGCGCGCCTTTGACGCCGCGTTTGTTGAGGAATTCGCTTTTGGCGGTATCGTCGCAGCCGAAAACGAGGTGGTCGCCCCATCGGCAGAAATCACCAGTGATTTTGAGGAAGTTTGACCGGGCGGCGATGCCGGCGGTATTCGCTGCGGAGAAGGTGCCGGGAAACCGGAAGAAGGTGCCGTGCATGGTCATGCCGAACTCGCCGCCGCCGATTTCGCGGATGCGGGGCCACTCGGTGTTCCAGCCGTGCGCGCCGTCGTAGGAATGGCTCGCCTTGGGCAGGCGAAAGCTTTGCCACTGCCCATGATCGAGCAGCATGAGGATGAGCGAGCGGTAGTCCCAGCCGATGGTCCAGACCGGGTCCGTCTCGGGATGCTCGGCGCCAAAGATGCCGCCGGGGCCGGTGACTTCGGTGAACTGGTTGCGGCGAATGATGGTCCACTTTTCGGCCTGACCGTCCCATTCGGCGAGCGCGCCGGAGGGGATCGTAGGATCGGTGAGCGCCTCTTTTGCGTGGTCGCCGTTGTTCGCATAAATGAGGCGGCCCTGGCCGGAGTAGAGGCCCTTGCCGTGGTAGCCAGGGACGTTCGAGTGGCGGCCGGGCTTGAGCTGCTCGTCAGCCCAAAGCTCGGTGACGGCAAGGGAGTGGACGTCCACCTCGTAGATGCCCTTTTCCATCGTGGCGTAATAGATTTTGTTCGCCGGATCGGTGAGGTGCCGGGCGTTGCCGGTGAGGCGGCCGTACATCTGCTGGGGGGTGATGACGCGGGCGGTGCGGTCGGCGCCGATGACATACGGGCCGAGAAAAAGCTGATTCGACTCGCGGTGGATCATGCGGTTGGCGGGCGTGCCGCCGACGCTCTCGGGGCGAATGATCTGCTGAAAGTCCGGGGTGATTTCGTAGAGCTTGTCGGTCGAGCCGAGCGGCTTGTGGGGTGCATAGGAGATCACCCAGAGGCGGCCGGCCCATGGGACAATCGCGCCGGTGCCGCACTCGCCTTCCTCATTGAAAGTGGCGAGCTGGGGGAAGATGCCGGAGTAGGAAACAGGCGGCGTCGACTCGGCGCCGTGAGTGGCTGCGACGAGACCGGCGAGGAGCGCGCAGAGAAGGAGTTTGTTCATGAGGAGGGCGGCCGTTGTAGAAGAGCGGGGCTCGCGGCGCGAAGAATTTCGACCGGGCGCGCGAACGCCGCCGAGAGGCCGTGGCGAGGCGGATGACGCGAAATTCATTTTGAATCCGCTGTTATCCTGGCGCGTGCGCGATAAAGAGGGTTCGGTGCCGTCTCTTCCCGCTCGGCGGCGCCTCGTTCCTCCGCTTGAAACCAGCCAAGATTTGACCCGCTCCGCGGTCTGAACCTGTCTCTTCTCTCGCGACCGCTGCTTCCCCCTGCATGGCTCCCTTCGCTGACTTCCTCTTTTTCCGGGTGATGTTGCTCTACATCATCCTGCCGACGATTGTCTTCGGCCTCTTTGGAAAGGCGAACCGCCGTTGGGCGGCGTTGGCGAACCTCGTCTCACTCGTGATCATCTTCTGGGGCGAGATCAACATCCGGCCGACGGTGGCGGTGCAGTTTCTCGAGTTGGTCGCCGGCTATGCGGTGTACCAGACCGGGCTGGCCTGGGCGTTCTTCCGGTGGCGCTCACGGCCTTTCTTTTACGTGGCCATCCCGCTCGCGATTTTGCCGCTGGCCTGCTCGAAGTTTCTGCCGCTCATTCCCGATACGGCGTTCGGTTTCTACGGCATCTCGTACATCACCTTCCGCGCGCTCGACGTGCTCTTCTCGATGCAGGATCGGGTGCTCACGGTCTTTGCCCCGGCGCAGTACCTGGCCTTTTTGTTCTTCTTTCCCACGGTCCTCTCCGGCCCGATTGATCGCTATCGGCGCTTCGGTCATGATTGGAACCGGCTGCGCGGGCGGCACGAGTTTTTGGATGACCTGGACGCGGCGGTGCAGCGGATTTTTCAGGGGTTTCTCTATAAGTTCATCATCGCCGCGATGCTGGAGCGTTACTGGGTCAGCTCCGCGGAGAAGCACGCCGGCCTCTGGTACGTGGCGAGCTACATGTATGCTTATACCTTTTACCTGTTCTTTGACTTCGCGGGTTACACCGCCTTTGCCATTGGGTTTTCGAGGCTGTTCGGGATCAAAAGCCCGGAGAATTTCGACAAGCCGTTTCTCTCCCGCAACATCAAGGACTTTTGGAATCGCTGGCATATCTCGCTTTCCTTTTGGTTTCGCGATCATGTCTATATGCGCTTCCTGCTCGCAGCGGGCAAAGGGAAGTGGTTCACCGGTAAACATACGGCTTCCTACCTTGGGCTGTTCTTAACCTTTGGGCTGATGGGCGTGTGGCATGGTCCTGAGCGCTACTATCTGATTTATGGCGCCTATCATGCGGTGCTCTTGTGCGGGTACGACGCTTTTGCGCGCTGGAACAAGCAGCGCAAGTTTTGGCCGGAGGGCCGGTTGATGCGCGCGGTGAATATCGTGCTGACCTTCCATGCGGTGGCGTTTGGCTTGCTCATCTTCTCCGGGCATCTGTTTCAGAAACCGCTGCCGCGTCATGATGAAGTCGTTGACGAAGCGGACTGCCACGCGATCACCGGCTGGGTCTGGGATGCGCAGAATCCCGACCGCGCCTCGCATGTGGATATCTATATCGATGACACCCCGATCGGCAGGCTGACGGCAAGTGAGTTGCGGCCGGACCTGCAGGCACGCGGCTACGGCAATGGGCAGCACGGATTCACCTACATCCTACCCGATGCCTGGAAGGATGGGCATCCCCATACGGTTGAGGCCAAGGCGGTGGAAAGCGGCCTCACGCTGCGTAACACGCCCGCGACCTTCACCTGCTCGCACCCGTGACGCCTGCTGCTCCCACTGCGTTCGCCCATCTTCGCGCGCTCGCCTGGGCGGCGGGGATCATCACCGTGCTCGCGGTGGCCGGCAGTGTGGTGGGCATTCAGTATGAGCGGCGCACCATCGTGGCCATCACACCCTTGCTGGCTCAGGGGAAGGAGACCGATCCGAATACGAATCTTGGTCTGGTCGAGCGGATGAAAAATCAAGGAATCGCTCTGCAACGGCGCGTCTTTGAGCGGCCGGAATTGTTCCCGCTGTACGGCAGCTCGGAACTGCTCAAGAACGTGCCCGACAAAGCGAGCGCCTTTTTCCGCAACTATCCCACGGGCTTCAGCGTCGTGCCCATTGGCAAGCCCGGCACGACCTCGCTGATCATGCTGCAAAAGATCGCCTCTGTGGGACGGCAGGTGAAGGGCCGGCGCGTGGCGCTTTCGCTATCGCCCTCGTGGTTTTTCAACCTCGCGGCCATCGAGCACCAATACGAAGGGAACTTTTCTCCGCAACAGGCGCTCGCGACTTTGCTTAATCTGCGGCTTTCGTACGGCCTGCGGAGCGAAGTTGCGCGGCGGCTGCTCGATCATCCGCGCACCGTGCAACGCGATTCGTTGCTCCATCTGCTGGTTGTGCATCTCGCCGGCACCGGCTGGAGCGACCGGGCCATTTACCTCGCCGCTTTTCCGCTCGCCTGGTGGCAATTGGAAATCGACGCGGCGCAGGACCACGCCGAAACGCTCCTTCAGCTCGTTCTGCATCGCCGGGACTTGCAACACGAGCCGGTGCACCTGCCACAGACCCTCGATTGGGATCGCCTGATTGCGGAGGCCTCCGCGCTTCCGAATCCGGGCGGCGAGGCGGCATTGCGTGGCAAGCAGATTCCTGGCGAGATTACGTCCAACGCGGAGTTTCGCGAGGTGCTCGCGCACTCGGTGGAATGGCGCACCTTCGACCTGCTGGTGCGTGGGCTGGAGGAGCTGCACATGCGCCCGCTGATCCTCTGCATGCCGCCGAACTCGCATTACTATGGCCACATCGGCGTCAGTGCGGAATCGCTGGCGCTCTTTCCGGCGAAGCTTCACGAGATGGCCGAACCACACGGCGCGGCTGTCGAGGCGTTCGAGGATCACATCGACGACACCAGCTTTCTAGCCGACCGGCACGACCACATGAGCGCCCGCGGCTGGATGTACTACAACAAGGCGATTGAGGAATTCTATCATCGGAGCGACGCGGCGCTCCTGGAGCGCGCACGCGGGGGTCATGAACGCAGATGAAACGGGCGCGCCTTCCACTCGATCCGCCAGCTCCGGGGTTGAACGACGCTTTTGCGCGCCTCGCCCTGCCGGCTGGTTTGCCGCTGGCGCCTGCTCCTATCGACGGGCCGGTTGAGAAGCGGCAATTGACGGCGAAAAAAGGGCGGCTCATTTTGCGGCGCGAGACCGCGCATCGCGGAGGGAAGGCGGTGCTGATCGTGGATGGCTTCGCGCCGGGCGTTTCCGGCGCGGAGATTAAGCGCCTGGCGCGGGAGCTTCGCCAGGCCTGCGGCTGCGGCGGCACGCAACGCGAACGGGTGATCGAGTTGCAAGGAGAGCCCATCGGTCAAGTGCGCGCGCTTTTGGAGGCGGAGGGCTACACGGTGGACGGCGTCAGGTGAGGGGGTCCGATGAGAAGGGCGGGCAGATCAGCGGAGCCGGCGGGGGCTTGCCCGTGGCCCGAAGGCGCAGCCGCGCATTGACGGGCTGCGGCACGAAAAGCATTCTGCCATGATGAACTCAGCCTTTCGTCCCTCGCGCTCCGTCCTGCCGCTCCTTCTCGTCTCGCTCGCCTTGTTCGTCCCGACCGTCGCTCACGCGCATGTCGGGGTGGGGCCGACCAGCGGCTTGCTGCACGGCTTTGCGCATCCGATCAGCGGGCTCGATCACATTTGCGCGATGCTGGCGGTGGGGCTCTGGGCAGCGCAACGAGGCGGGCGCGCTTTGTGGCTGGTTCCGCTCACTTTCGTTTCAGTGATGGCAGTGGGCGGGTGCCTCGGCATGGCGGGCATCGCGGTGCCGTTCGTGGAGGAGGGAATCGTCGCCTCAGTGCTGGTGCTTGGAGTGCTCATCGCGGCGGCGGTACAGATGCCGCTTGCGGCCAGTGTGGGGATGGTAGGGCTCTTGGCCATTTTCCACGGTCACGCGCATGGCGTGGAGATGCCGCCAACGGCGTCGGGCCTCACCTATGGTCTGGGCTTCGTGTTGGCGACGGCGCTGCTGCATGCCACGGGGATGGCGATCGGCTTGCTGGTGAACCGGCTGGGCTCGGTCCATCTGGTGCGTTGGGCGGGCGGTGCGGTGGCGCTTTGCGGCGTGTACCTTGGCTTCGCGCTGGCGCACGGCGGGTAGGCTTGCGATCAGCCAGTGCGGCGGTTAGAAAAGCGCTCTCTCGCATGAAAGCGCCCCTCCTTCTCCGTGCCGCCGCCGCGTCCCTTCTGTTGGCGCTGCCCATTTCAGCCGCTGATTGGCCGCAGTGGCGCGGACCGAACCGTGACGGCTCTGTTGCTGACCCGAAGCACCCGCTGACCGCCCTCGCCAGTGAGCCGAAGGTAGCGTGGAAGATCGACGTTGGCCTCGGGCTTGCCTCGCCAGTGGTTGCGGGAAATGCAGTGGTTTATCTGGATGAGCAAAGCGCGCAGGAAATGGTGCACTGCGTCAACGACACCACCGGTCAGCCGCTCTGGACGAAGCCCCTGGCACCCTCGGTCTCCTTCACCAACTACACCGGCGGGCCGCGCTGCACGCCGCTGATCGATGGCGACCGCGTGTACGTGCAATCCTCGAGTGGGGAGTTCCGCTGCCTCGCGCTCGCGACGGGCCAGACGCTGTGGCACACGAACTTTGAGACCGACTACGGGGCGCGTTTTCTCGGCAATACCGGCAACGATCCCGAAGCAAAGGAAACCGCCTCGCGCCGGCATGGCAACAACGGCTCCGCTGCCATTGACGGCGAGCGCATCTTCGTGCCGGTCGGCAGCCCAAAAGGAGCCACGCTCGTCGCCTTCAACAAGTTGTCGGGCAAGGAGCTTTGGCGCGCGGGCAACGACAACACGGCCTACGCGTCAGTCATGGCCGGCACTCTGGCGGGCACACGGCAGGCGGTGCATTTCACCGCCGATGCGCTCATGGGGGTGGACGAGCAAAGCGGCAGGATTCTTTGGCGTGAGCCGCTGAAAACGGGCGCCAAACGCCACGTCTGCACGCCGGTGCTGGCGGGCGACACGGTGACGGTTGCCTCCACGAGCATCGGTACTATCCGCTTTCGGATCCTGAAAACGGGCAGCGAGTTCAAGGCGGAGCGGCTCTGGACCGACGCGCCCTTGAAAACGATCCTCGGCACGCCGACCTTGGTGGGCAAGTTGCTCTTCACGATCGGGCCGGGCTCGAAGACGGACCTCGTTTGCCTCGATTTCGACACGGGTACTCAGGTCTGGGCGCAGCCCGGATTGGCCGATTACGCCAGCCTAACAGCCGTCAATGACAAGCTGCTCGTCCTAAGCTCGACGGGCGAGCTGACCCTGGTGGCAGCCAGCCCCGCGAAATACGAGGAGCTGGGCCGAGCACAAGTTTGCGGCAAAACATGGTCCAGCCCCGCGTACGCGAACGGCCGGCTTTACGTGAAAGACGACACGCATCTGGCGGCGCTGATCCTCGCTCCGTGAAGGCTTGATCGCTCCGGCGGCGCTCCGCGCTTGTGACGCGGCATGCCGGCTCTACGGTGGCGGGGTTGAAGATTTGCGACGTCACTCAGTTTTACTCTCCGGTGAGTGGGGGGGTGAAAAGATACGTTTCGGAGAAGGTTCGTTATCTCCGGCAGCATGCGCCGGGCGATGAGCATGTGCTCGTCATTCCGGGGGAGCGCGACGGGTGCGAAGAGGGCGAGCGCTCCCGTATTTATTCGATCCGTTCCCCGCTCGTCTCGCGAGCGGCTGGCTACCGTGTGCTCCTCCGGCTCGGGGCCCTGGAGCGCGTGCTGGAACGCGAGCGGCCCGATGTCATCGAGAGCGGCGATCCTTACCAGGTCGCCTGGCGGGTGCTGCGCACCGGCGCCACGCTCGGGATTCCGGTGCTCGGCTTTTACCATTCGCACTTCCCCGAGGTGGCGGTACGAAGCGCGCGCAAATTCCTCGGCCGTGCCGGAACGGAAATCCTGCTCGAGGGCGCGCAGCGCTATGTGCGGCGGCTTTACAACCGGTTCAGCCGCACGCTCGTCCCGTCGCCCGCTCTTGGTGAACTGCTCACCTCCTGGGGAGTGCGTCGGGTTGCCGAGACCGATCTAGGCGTGGATATCGCCACCTTTCACCCCGGCGCTTCGGGCGCGGGAACGGTGCGGGGAGAGTTGGGCATCACCCCTGAAGCGCGCCTCCTGCTGTATGTTGGCCGGCTGGCGCCGGAGAAGAATACCCGCACCCTGTGCGCCGCGTTTCGCCTGCTCGCGGAGCGCGAGCCCGCCCTCTACCACCTGCTTGTCGTGGGCGATGGCGATGAGCACCGGCAGCTCGAGCAACTCGGCATGGACCTGGCAGGGAAGGCGGCTCGCCAGCCGGAAGTCTGGCGGGACGGTGCAGTGCGTCACCTTGCGCCGGGACTCTCGTGGCTGCCGTACTGCGGCGATTCCGCCCGGCTGGCCGCGCTCTATGCTGCCGCCGATCTTCTGGTCCATCCCGGCATCCAGGAGACGTTCGGCTTGGTCGCGCTTGAGGCCCAGGCTTGCGGCACGCCCGTGGTCGGAATTCACGGGAGTTACATGGATCGGATCATCCACACTGGGCAGGCCACTTGGGCCCGCGAAATTTCTCCAGCCGCGCTGGCAGGGGCGATCATGGCCAACAGTGAGCATCCGCCCGAGCCGCGCGGTCCGGCGCTTGCCGCGCAGATCGCGCGCCGGTATGCATGGGAGATGGTCTTCCAGCGCCTGTTTGCCGTGTACCGCGAAGAGATCGAAACCTACCCGCGGCCCTTTGTATGAGCGCTCCCCGCAACTTTCTCATTCGCCCCTTCTGCCGCGCCACTGATCGCGCGCGGGTGCGGGAGCTTTGCTGCGAAACCGGCTTCCTCGGTCAGCCCATTGATCCTGTCTTCGAGGATCGACAGCTCTTCGCCGATTACCTGACGGCGTACTATACGGACTGGGAGCCTGAGAGTGCGTTTGTCTTGCTGGTTGACGGAGAAATCCGCGGGTACCTGCTCGGCTCGCGGCAGCCGCTGCGACAGCAGATTTACAATTTCTACAATAACATCGCGCTTTTCCTGCGCGGCATCTTTCGTTACCCAGCGTATGGACCGGCCTCGAAGAAATTTGTCCGCTGGATCCTGACGCAAGCGTGGCGTGAAGTCCCAGCCGCACCGCGCCGGACGGCGCATTTTCATATCAATCTGCTGGCGGACGCGCGGCAGGTGGCGACCACCCGTGCCATCATGGATGCCTACCTCAAGTACCTTCATGAGCACGGAGAGAAAAAAGTCTTCGGCCAGATTGTGACCTTTGAAGACCGGCGGAGCACCAGGATGTTCGAGCGCTACGGCTTTCGTGTCTTGAACAAAGCCGAGATTACGAAGTACCGCGAGATTCATCCCACGCCTGTGTACCTCTGCACGGTCATCAAGGATCTAGAACAAAACGATCAGCTTTATGCCAAGGCGTAGCTCAGGTGCGGTTTTAGTCTGGGCGCGCGGGAGCCGAGTCTTCGAGGGCGAGCACTTTGGCAAGGCGCCGGGCGTGGCGCTCCTCGCCTGAGAAGCGCGCGGCGAGGAAGGCGGAGACCAGCTCCAGTGCCAGCGCTTCTCCGATGATCCGCGAGCCGAGCACCAGTACGTTCATGTCATCGTGCTCGACGCCCTGATGCGCGGAATAGGTGTCGTGACAAAGCGCTGCGCGAATCCCGCGCAGCTTGTTGGCCGCGATGGAGGCGCCGACGCCGCTGCCGCAGATCAGGATTCCGCGCTCACCTTCTCCGGCCAACACCGCGCGTCCGCAGGCTTCCGCGAAATCCGGATAATCGTCACCCTCGACATACGTGGGCGCACCGGCATCGATCAGGGTGTGCTCCGCGCGCGCCAATTGAGTTTTGAGCCATTCTTTCAAGGCGAATCCCGCATGATCCGAGGCGACGATGATGTGCATGGGTTTTAGAGACGGTCACCCTCCGGCGGTGCTTTGGTGAAGATGCGCACCACTTGCACCAGCGTGACCAGCCCGAGGCAAAAGCCCATCACCCCGGCCCCGATAAAGACGCCCCAGATCATCCCCACGGCCGCCGCATAGCGGACGAGGGAAGCGCCTTGAGAAGGGGAGAATAGTTCCTTCACAAACTCTGGGGAGATGACGGCGACCACCGCCGCAAACGTGCCGCCGACCGCGGAGGAGAGCAAAGCCGCGCCGAGGACGTAGAGGAAGTACCGCAGGAAAGTCATGGGAAGAGCCGCGCGGCATTCATGCGCCGGTGGCCAGAAAAAGCAACGCTGCTGCCGGTCCGCCGCAGCGCGGGCCCGCTGCCCCGCTCAGCGGTCATTTTCTCTCTCGCCACGAGCCAGTGGGCGGGCCTGAAAAACCGTGGACAATCCTCAGCCTCCGCTTAACCTTCCCGTCCACTTTTCCGGCCACTTCGCCGCCGCCCATCTCTCTTTTCCGCTCTCCTTATGTCTCTTCTGCTCCCGCTTTCGCTCGCCGACGCCGCCGCACCCGCCAACAACTCGATGTTCGGCAACCCGATCATCCCGTTCGTCTGCATGGCGATCATTTTTTATTTTCTGCTGATTCGCCCGCAGCAAAAGAAAGCCAAGGAGTTGCAGATGCTGGTGAATTCGATCAAGACCGGCGACAAGGTGGTCACCACCGGCGGCATCCATGGCATCGTCTCGAATGTGAAAGAGGAAGGGAGCGCGACCCTCACGCTGAAGATTGCCGAGAATGTGAAGATCGAGGTCGATAAATCCGCCGTCGCTACGGTGAACCGCGATGGTGCAAGCGCTGGCGCCACGCCCGCCCTCGCCACCCCTGCCAAGGCCTGATTCCCCGTCTGCTTCCGAAGCGCCGATCACTTCCGCTGCCGCCATGTCTCCCGTTCAGACCTTCTTCTCCGGCCTCGTCCTGCTCGTCCTCTTCGGCTGGTATCTGCTCAGCGATGCGGATCGCGCCAAGCGCCTCGTCGGCACCGCCCTTATCGTGCTGCTGATGGCTTTCTGCCTTGAGACGGTCTATCCAGCCTTCGATCGCATGGACCCGGCCCACCCGGATAAGGTGCTCGTCCCCGGCAAGATCGCGCTCGGCCTCGACTTGCGCGGCGGCACCTCTTTTCTGCTGCAATTGATGCCCGTGGGTGCGGAAGGCGCCGAGCCGCGCCCGATCACCAAGGACGCGGTGGAGCAGGCGATGGAGGCGATCCGCAAGCGCATCGATACCTTCGGAGTCTCCGAGCCCATCATCACGCCCGCCGGGAGCGATCGCATTCTGGTGCAAATTCCCGGCCTGAATGCCGAGAAGATCGACGAGGCGCGCGAGCAATTGCGCAAAGTTGCCAAGCTGGAATTCCATCTGGTCAATCCACAGAGCCACGCGCTGCTCAACGGCGCCGTTCCATGGGATCCGGCATACGTGCGGGCTCGGGAGCCGATGGTCGATCCCAAAGGCCAGCCAGTGAAAGATGCCAAAGGTCAGCCAGTCTCCAGTGAGATCGTCATTCGCAAAAGCGCTGATTTGACCGGCGACAAGGTGGTGCGGGCCGGGGCGACGTTTGGACCCAAAGGGTACGAGGTGCATCTCGATTTCAACTCGGAAGGCGCACGGCAATTCGCGCAGCTCACCAAGGAACACGTCCATGAGCAGTTTGCCATCATGCTGGATGGCGAAGTGCAATCAGCGCCCGTCATCAATGAGGAGATTCCGAATGGCACCTGTGTGATCAGCGGCGGAAGCATGAATGAGTCGCACGCCCGCAACCTCGCGAGCGCCTTGCAAAACCCGCTGCAAACGCCGGTCAAGATCGTCTATCAGCAAAGCGTCTCTTCGACCTTGGGCGAATCGTCCATCCGCAGCGGCGTGCTGGCCGGAGTCGGCGGTCTCGCCTTGGTGCTGATCTTCGTCGTGGTCTATTACCGCTTCGCCGGGCTGGTCGCCATCGTCGGGCTGGTGACAAATATCATCCTGCTCTTCGGGGTCATGTCGATGTTTGGCTTTGTGCTCACGCTGCCGGGTATCGCGGGCATTATCCTCACCATCGGCCTCGCGGTAGATGCGAACGTCCTCATTTACGAGCGGCTACGGGAGGAATTGGCGGCGGGCAAAACGCTCGGCGTGGCTATCACGTCCGCTTACGACAAGGCTTTCACTGTCATCTTCGATGCGAATGCGACGACGCTGATCACCGCCGCCATTCTCTTCTGGAAGGCGACTGGCCCGGTCAAGGGCTTCGCCGTCACGCTCACGGTGGGTGTCATCGCCTCCGTCTTTTCCGCCATGATCGTTACGCGGGTCATCTTCGCCTGGGCGCTCGGCGCGAAGTGGTTCACGCGCCTCACGATGCTCCACATCATTCCGACCGGGCGGAACTTCAATTTCCTCGGCAAGCGGCGGCTCTGGATCAGCGTCTCCGTACTCATTATTTTGATCAGCGGTGTCTCCTTCGGCCTCCGCTGGAATGAGAATTTCGGCATCGACTTCAAGGGCGGCGACCTGCTGACGCTCTCCATGACGCGCGATGTCTCGGAAACGGCCGTGCGGGAAGCGCTCGTGCCGCTGCACTTGGGCGAGTACTCGATCCAGAAGGCGACGGCGGTCGGCCAGAAGTCATCCATGCTCATCCGCAGCCCACAGGAGACTGCCGATTTGATTCGCGATCACCTGCAACAGACGATGCCTGACGCCGGCTTCCAGCAGCAGGAAAAGGTGCATGTCGGCACCATTGTCGGCAAGGAACTCGCCACCACTTCCCTTTGGGCCTTTGGACTGGGCGTGCTTGGGATTCTCGTCTTCGTCACGCTGCGCTTCGAGTTCTCCTTCGCCATGGGGGCGATTGTGGCGCTCCTCCATGATGTCATCATCACGGTCGGGCTCTTCGCGCTGCTGCACCACGAGTTGACGCTCATCATGGTGGGCGCGATCCTGACCATCGCTGGCTACTCCATCAACGACACCATCGTGGTCTTCGACCGCATTCGCGAGGGCTTGCACGCGGGGCGCCGCGGGTCGGTTCAGGACATCATGAATGCGTCGATCAATGAGACGCTTTCCCGCACCTTGCTGACGAGCGGTTGCACCTTTCTTTCCGTGGCGGCGCTCTTTTTCTTCGGCGGGCCGACACTGCACGACTTCGCCCTGGTCATGATGATCGGCATCATTGTCGGCACCTATTCCTCCATCTTTATCGCTTCGCCGATTGTCCTCTGGTGGAGCGGGCACAAGGGCCAAAAGCTCCGTTCCGAAGTGCAGGCGGGCAGTGGCGAGCCACCTCGCGCCGCCCTCCCGGTGGCGTAGTCTCGCGCTATTGGCGCATCGCCGCGAGCCGGCGCGCAGGAACGGGGCAGCTCCGCAGTCGGAGGCGCGTGACGCCCAAGAGAAGCAGGGCTGAAGCGGCGAGCAGAGTGGGGGACGGCTCCGGGATGAGCAGCAGGGCGACACCCGTGGTGCCGGTCGGGCCCAGCGTGGTGCTGCCGAGCAGGTAAATCTCGCCATTTTGATCTTCGCCGAAGCCTTTGATATAGAGGCCGAGCGCCCGGCTCGTTGGGCCGATGTTCACCTCCTGAATCAGGCCGGTGACCAGGTCGGCGTAGAAAATTCGGCCCGCCGGTGAGGGCATGCTCGTGGAGAAGTCACCGAAAATGTATTTGCCGGCCAGATCCGGCAGCAGGCTGCCGTGGTACACGAAGCCGCCAATGACGGAGATGCCGCCGCCGGTGTGATCATATTCGAGGATCGGATCAGTCAGCCCGGAAGGCACCCCGGTCTGGTCGCTGGAAACTTTGCCAGTGCTGGGATCGAACTTAAAAGTCCCCTCCTTGTAGCGCCAGCCGTAGTTCTTTCCGACCTGGATGTTATCGACCTCCTCCACGTTGTTCTGCCCCACATCAGCCGCGAGCAGGGTGTTGCCGTCAAAACTCATTCGGTACGGGTTGCGCATGCCGATGGCGAAGATTTCCTTCGCGCCTCCGCTGGTCGCGTAGGGATTCGTCGAAGGGATGCCGTATTTGCCATTGGCGGAGTTGGTGCCGTTGACGTTGATCCGGAGGATTTTGCCGAGCAGCACCGTCGGGTCCTGTGCGTTGCCGATGCTCGGGTTGTGGCCGCCATTCTGCGCGGAACCGTTATCGTTGGCGTTGCCGCCGTCGCCTTCACTGATGTACAAGTCGCCATCCGGGCCAAAGTTGATCGAGCCGCCGTTGTGATTGCTTTGCGGATGCTCGATGCGGAGGATTTCCTGCCGCGAAGAGGCGAGAATCTGGTCGGGATGCGCGGGATCGATTTTCCAGGACGCGAGCACGCCATCGTTGTTGGCCGCCGCCGTCAGATAGGGGTCTGTGAAATCGGGCGTACCGCTGGTGATCGGCTCGCTGGTGTAGGTGAACACGCGTCGATAGCCGGGGCTCGCTGGATTGGCAAAGCCGGGGTCAAAAGCGACGCCGAGGAGACCACGCTCGTCGTATCCGGGACTCAGCGGAGTGATGCGCGATGAGGCATCCAGAAAGGGGGTCGCCTGTAGCACCCCATTGTCGCGCACGAGAATCTGGCCGGTCTGCTCGACAATGAACTGCCGATTGGTGCCATCGCCAGGCGAAACGAGGAGGTCGGGCGAGACCAGGCCGCTGGCCACCGTCTGAAGATCGATGGTCTCACTCCCCTTGGTGATGGCCGGAAGAATACCCTGGCCAGAGGCAAGAGTGGCGAGTTGGGTGAAAGCCGCGAGCGCGGCGGCAGCCGGGAGAAAACGAGGCATGGAGGGGGGAGGGGACTCTGGCGAATCGAGCCAGAAGCGCGCCACGCCAGCGGTCCAGGAGTGTACGGCAGCGGGGCGCGCGAGCAACGGCTTTGTCTTCACCGGCAGGCGCCGAAGCGCCGGACTCTTGCACGATTTGTGCTCTCAAAATAGACCTCTCGATTTTCCACTGGCGTGCTATTCTCGCCATTACCCCTCCGAAGTTCCCCTCTCTTCCTATGAGCCAGCTTTGCCCCCTCGTGCCCCGGCGTCTCCTTTTCGCTCTTCTACTCTGCGCGGTCTCCTGGACGATGCGGCCACCTTCCGCCCAAGCGCAGCAGGTTGATCCGAATATCAATAAGACTGTCTGGAAAGAGAAGTATCACGTGCTCGATGCGCAGATCAACGAGCAGGCCCCCTACACCGGCTGGCTTTCCAAAGACGATGACGGTGATGGCGTGACGAATGGGGACGAGATGGCTGCCGGGACCAACCCATTCTTCAAAGCACCCGGCGAGCCGCACTTCAAAATCACGAACTTGGGATCGGATGCGACCACGCTGCAGCTCACGTTCCCAACCATCGCCGGGAAACTTTACCAAGCCGAGAGCAAGGTGGCTTTGTCGGACGCGACATGGTCGGCAGGCTCACTGCCCTCCCTGACGGGCGACGGAAGCGTCAGGACCTTAACGGTGCCGAAGAGCGCGGGCGCCTTCTTTCATCTGCACGTGAGCGATCAGGCTTCGCAAAATGATGGAGTGAGCGATTGGGCCAAGCAGCTTCTTGGGTTTGCCACCTCGATGCCGGTCAATGCCCAGTCCAGCTATGTGAGCAGCACCCTTTCAACGGCGCTCACTGCTCAACAAAATGTGCTGACCTTGACGGCGTCAAAGCCGACTGCGACCCAGCCGCTCCCAGGCAGCACGGCCAGCGATTTGGGGACCATTACGTTGACGCGGGATGGCTATTTTCTGTTTAGCTCGATCACGGTGCCGCTGCAAATCTCCGTCGGCGGATTAATTGGCACGCCCGGCGTAGCGGAGGCGGGAGTCGATTACCAAACTCTGCCGGCGAGCGTGACGTTTCCCGCAGGCGTTAAGACCGTGGTGCTGAATGTGACGCCGACCAACTCGGCGCAGACGGCTCCGAAAACCATCACCGTGACCGCACTGCCGGGCGGAGGTTACACGCTCGGGGCCAGTGTGACGGGATGTGTTTCCGTCTATCCGTGCGATAACACCGTGGGCACTGGTCTGACGGGCGCCTACTTCTCCACCTCGAGCGCGACTTACAATAGCCCATTGAATTTCGGGGCCGCGGCGGCGACTTACTTCTATACGAAAAGCACTGCCACGACGGGCACGGCGGTGGTGACTTACAGCGGCACCCCGGCGGTCGCTTTCGCCGCGGGTGGGAAGGCGAGCTTGCAGTTTACGTCGGGCAATCTGCTGGGCGGCCTCTATGACTTGAGTTATCTGATTACCGCCGTCAATGGGAAGACGTTGACCGTGGCCATCTCCGGTGCCGCCGTGCCGGCAACCGGGACGGGCAACGTGACCCTCCTGCCGTTCGCCGCGGCCACGGTGACGCGGCTCGATCCGACACTCGACTTCACCTGGAACACTGGCCAGCCGGCCTCCGGCACCTGGACGGTGACCGACTTCTCAGCCAAGTGGGACGGCTATATCAAGACGCCGGCGGCGCCTGGCCGGCACCGGCAATTACACCTTCGACGTGCAGGCCGACGACCGGGCGCGCGTCTCGATCAACGGTGTCCAAATCATCGATGCGTGGACGGTGCCTAATTCCTCCACCACGATCCCGATTGCGAGTGCGCCGATCGCCCTGACCGGCGGAACGGCTTATCCGATTCACGTCGAATTTGCCGATGCCACTGGCCCGGCCGTTATTAAGGTGCGCTGGTCCACGCCTGTGACACCCGCGATGGCGGGAATTCCAAGCGCCAACGTTTTCAAAGACAGTGGACTGACCACGCCCGGGCTGACGGCGGTTTATTATAACAGCACTGATCTGACGGGGCAGCCGAATGTGACGGTCACCGAGACCAACAATCCGGCGATTACGTGGGACTTTGGCAGCGGGCGCCCTGATCCGGCGCTCCCGTATGATAACTTCTCGGTGCGCTGGACGGGCCAGGTCCTGCCTCAGTACTCAGAGACTTACACGTTCGATGGGCGGAGCGACGACGGGATGAAGCTGTGGGTGAACGGGCAGCTTCTGATTAACCAATGGAAGGCGCAGGGCGCGACGGACGTGCTCGGAACGATCGCTCTGCAAGCGGGTGTCCGTTACGATGTCGTCTGCGAGTATCTCGAAGTGACGAGCACCGCCGAGGCGCATCTTTCGTGGTATAGCAACAGTCAGCCCAAGCAGATCATCCCGACCGGACGGCTTTTCCCGACGGCGACTGGCGCCACGGTGCTCGCCGGCAATCCTCCCGCTGCTCCGCCGGGCATCACCAGCCCAAGTACCGCGGTGGCGCTGCTCAACGCGGGCTCTCCTTTCACCTACACGATTGCCGCCACGAATAGTGCCACCAACTTCTCGGCGAGCAATCTGCCCGCGTGGATGACACTCACGAACGGTGTCTTGAGCGGCACTCCGCCGGCGGCTGGACACTATCAATTCACCATCACTGCCACCAACTCGGCTGGCAGCTCCAGTTCCGTCGTGGACCTCAATGTCATCGACTCGGGCCAGATGGTGACGCGGGATCTTTTCAATGCGGCGAGCGGCTTCAGCACGTTCGCGAATAACCCGGATTCCGCGACGAACGTGGCGATCACCGGCCTGGAGGATACAACCAACTATGCCGACGGCTCGGGTCAGCGGATGCGCGGCTACATCATTCCTCCAGCGACCGGCAACTACTACTTCTGGCTGGCCGCCAACAATCAGGCGGAGCTTTGGATCTCGAACAACAACGAGCCGGTTAACAAAATCCGGCGGGCGTTCGTCACGGCCTCCACGGGTGACAAGATTTGGAATACGCAGGCGTCCCAACGGACTCCCTGGATGAGCTTGGTGGCTGGGCAGAAGTACTACTACGAGGTCCTGCATCTCCCGCCCGCTGGCAGTTCCAACGACTATGTCAATGTTGGCGCCTTTCAGGATCCGACCGGCAACAGCGCCGCCCTGGCCAATGGCACCGGCCTCGTCCCCGCCAGCATGCTGGCGCCGTTTGACTATCCGCCGACCACCGCCGTCTCGGGGAAGATTTACATCACCAACTTAAGCGCGGTCGCGGGGCTGACGGTCGCCAGCAGTGCCTCGGGCGGAGCTTATGTCCGGGTGAATGGTGGAGAGACACAGGCAGTTGTCCATTTCTCCTATGGCGGACTTTCCTCGGGAGAGTTGGAGGACGCCAAGGGCATTTACCAAAGCCCTTCCGGTGCGCTGGTGTTTAGCGTTGGCGCAGTCAACAAGCTGCATCCCGAACTCAAAACTGCGGATGGCGGATATACGTGGAATCTTTCCTCACAGAATGTCGCTGACCTGAAGGCAGGCAATTTGTACTTCAGTGTCGCCACCGTGAGTAATCCGTCTGGCGAGATTAGCGGCACTTTTGGCGTTCGTGCCGGATCGCAGGCGCCGCCGCCGGCCCCGGCGGTGCGCTCGGCCACCGATGATCACACGACCACAGCCGGTGCCTCGCGCTTTCTCTCCCAGGCGACGTATGGCCCGGCCAACGCTGACATTAGCTACATCAACGCGAACGGCTTCCGGGCGTGGGTCGAGAATCAGTTCACTTACAGGAGCTACGCCAACTCGCATCTCGTGCCGGACGTACTGGCGAACTTGAATTCGGATCCTTCCAATCCCTACCCCGATCTGCTGACGTTCAATTCCTGGTGGAAGAACGCGCTCACCGCGCCTGATCAATTGCGGCACCGCGTCGCTTTCGCGCTCAGCGAAATCCTTGTCATCTCGGATCAGGGTCCTCTCAACAACAATGGCCGCATCCTGGCGGATTATTATGACGTGTTGCTCGACAACGCGTTTGGCAATTTCCGCAACATCCTAAAGCAGGTCACGCTGACGCCCGCGATGGGCATCTACCTGAATATGCAGGGGAATGACAAAGGGGATAATAGCATAGGCCGGCATCCGAATGAGAATTACGCGCGTGAAATCATGCAGCTCTTCTCGATTGGCCTCTATCGCACCTGGCCTGATGGATCGCTGGTGCTTGATTCGACGGGTAATCCGGTCCCCACCTATACGCAGAACGAAATCACCGGCCTGGCACGCGTGCTGACCGGCTGGAATTATGGTCAGGTGCTCCAGGGGAATGGCCGGATGCCCGTGCAGTTTTTCCCCAGTGCTGACTACCTCGATCCCATGGTGCTGGTGCCCACTCATCACGAACTCGGGTCCAAGCTGTTGCTGAACAACGTGATGCTCCCCGCAGCGGTCAATCAAGATTCATCGACCACCTTGACGGACCCCAACCCGATTACGGTGCAAACAGTGGATCCCGTAGCGGGCCAGGGGAACCTGGTCTCGACGGCCATTTCCAATCAATATGACCTCAATGGCCTCAAGGACTTGGAAGCGAGCTTGGATAGTATCTTCAATAGTCCGAACGTCGGGCCGTTCATTTGCCGTCAACTGATTCAACGTCTGGTGACCAGCACGCCCAAGCCCGATTATCTCTACCGCGTGGTGCAAGCCTTCAACGGCGAGCGCAATGTGGACGGCGTCGCCACCGGCGTCCGGGGCGACATGCAGGAGGTGATTCGTGCCATTCTCCTGGATTACGAAGCGCGCAGCAGCGACCTCGCCGCCCAGGATACGACTTATGGGAAACAGCGGGAGCCGATTTTGCGCGTCACCGGTCCGGCGCGCGCCTTTCCGCCGATCAGCCTGACTGGCACTTACGACGAGCGTGAGTCTTTCAATGGGACCAGCGGCGCGTTCAGCGACACGCTCAACCTGATCACCGTCGATACCAGCCCGACCGCTCCCCGGTTGGCGAACAACGACAATATCCGGCTCAACTTCAGCAGTGCTGTTTCGCCGGGACATATCCCTACTACGCAAGGCTATGTCGCGGGTAATATCAGCGGCAACACCTTCACCGTACCGGCCAATGGTTTCTCGTCCGTGGCTTGGACGGAGGCGGCGGATGGGACGGTCTCGGTCTCCGCCACGGGCCTGCCGGTCGGCTCCAGCGTGTACTTGAAGTTTTACAAGAACGGGAGCCTGGCGGCGAACTCCACCACTTCCACGGATGTGCCGGATGAAGGGATCTACACGGTGGCTTCGGTCTCGGGCGGCACCTTCACAGTCGCGGGGCGCGGCAGCCTGGCCGTGCGCTCGAGCGCCAGCAATAAGTTGCTCATTCCCAAACTCTCCGGCGGCTACTCTGTGCGGACGAATACCGGGGTCGCGGCCCCGAACGATAAGTTAATCACCATCACCACGGCTGGGAATCACGACCTGACCGCTGGTGATCAGGTGCAACTCTTCTACCCTGGCAACACCAACCCGGTGCCGCCCGCCAATGGAGTTTACACCGTACAATCGGTGCTAAGCGCGGATCAATTCACCGTGACCGGCACCAATGCGGCGAGTGCCGATAAGCCGGGCTTGACGGTCTATCCGCTTTACAACGCGTCCACGCCCACCAAGCCGTCGTTGACCCGTCACGGGAACGTCGGCGTACAGCAGAGCACCTACGTGATGAACACGACCACGACGGAATTAAACCAAAGCCCCCTCAATTCGCCGACCGTCTTCAACTTCTTCTATCCCGACTTCCAGTATCCCGGGACCCTGGCTAACTTCGGCCTGGTGACGCCGGAGTTCCAACTGACCACGGATACGAATACGATTAACATGCAGAACTTCCTCTACGGAGGCGTCATCTCCTCCGAAGCTGGAAACCCGAGCGGCCCGACGAACTTCAAGAGTGGCGCCATCGCCCTCGATTTAAGTCCCTTCATGACGGCTGGCTATACGACCAGCGGCACCAACATTGGCCTCTTGGTGGATGCGCTGAACAGTCTTCTTTGCGGAGGTCAGTTCTCGTCGGGCGCCAAGACGCAGATCGTGAACTACATCACGGATGCCAACTTCCCGACCAATTCCTTGACCAACGTGCGCGACCGGGTGCGGGCGGCGGTCTATCTCGTCATTAGCTCCCCCGACTACGCCATCCAACGCTAACTCCCCCCATGAAAAAGGAAGACTACGCCACCCTGCAAACTCGCCGCGGTTTTATCCGCCAGGCTGCCTGCGCCGCCGTCGGCACCGCGGCTCTCTCGAACATCCTGGAGGACTTGCGGCTGATCAATTCGGCCGCCGCGCAGACCGGGATTAGCGACTACAAAGCGATGGTTTGCGTCTTCCTGAATGGCGGGAACGACTCGAATAATCTCATCATTCCGACGACGCCGAATGAGTACGCCGCGTATGCGACCCTGCGGACGCCCATCCTGGCGATTCCCAATGCGGATGGGACCGGGGCCACCGCTCTGTCCATCCCTTCGCAGAACCCGGATGGGCATACCTATGGCTTGCACCCCGCGTGCCCGGAGCTGCAGCAGCTCTTTAGTGAAAGCAAAGCGGCTCCGCTTTTCAATGTAGGCTCGCTCGTTTATCCCATCACCCGCGCGCAGTATAAGGCGGCTTCGATCTCCACCCCGCCGCAACTTTTTTCACACAGTGATCAGCAGACCCAATGGCAGACCTCGATCCCGGATCGCCCACCTTCCAGCGGCTGGGGTGGGCGGTGTGCCGATCTGCTCAATAGCGTAAACAGTGGTGGAACCACCTCCTTCGCCATCAGCCTCGCTGGAACCAACACCTGGCAGCGCGGCAACGTCCTACAGCAGTATTCCGTGTCCACGAGTGGAGCGGTGCAGTTGACTTCCTCGACCGCGGCGCAAAAGGCCGCTTTGCTCAACGTCCTCGGTGCTGGGCAAGTCAACTTGCAGGAGCAGGCTTATGGCGCGGCCGTTTCCCACGCGGTGAATGAGGCGCTCATCATCAACACCGCCATTGCTTCTGGCACCACTTTCAATGCTGGCGCCAATGACCCGTTGCTCACTTCGGGCACTGCGCTCTTTCCGAGCTCCATCACCACGCCCAACGGTGGTTCGACGTTCACCTCTTCCCTGAGCTCGCAACTGAAGATGGTGGCGCGCTTGATCGAGGCAGGCAAGAAGACGGTCGCTCAGGGCGGTCTCGGGATGAAGCGTCAGATCTTCTTTGTCCAGGTGGGCGGCTACGACACGCACACCAATCAAACCAATGCCACCTCGGCCAATGCGAATGCGCAAAACGTCGTCATCGGTTCGCAGGCCAATCTTTTCGCCGAGCTGAGCCGCTGTTTGTACGGCTTCCAGCGCGCCATGGAGCTGATCAGTCTCTCTGACAAAGTAACCGCCTTCACCGCGAGTGACTTCGGGCGCACCTTTCCCAGTAACGGACAAGGGAGTGATCACGGCTGGGGCAGTCATCACCTGGTCGTGGGCAGCGCCGTTGATGGTGGTAAAACCTATGGGCGCTTTCCGGTCCAGGTGGTCAATGGCCCCGACGATACGGATACAGGGCGTTGGATTCCCACCACTTCGATCGACCAATACTCCGCGTCACTGGCCTCCTGGTTTGGAGTCGATCCGAACAACCTCAGCACCATCTTCCCAAATCTCGGCCGCTTCGCCGCTCCGCCGAATTTTATGAAGGTTACGTAGTCACACAAAGCTGCCATGAGTCAGCGCTCACGCATGCTGGTCGGGGCAGCCATTGTGCTGCTTGCTTTGGGGCTTTGGTTTGGCCTGCGCACGGGTCGTCGAATAGCGCCAGGCGCGTCTGGGGCAGTGTCGTCCACCTCGGAAGTTTCCAAACCTGCCGCAGAGAAAGAAGGAGTGCAAGCGGCTCCCGCTCCGGGCGAGCCAATGGCCGCCAACCAATCTGCTCATCCGCCGAGCCCGGAACTGTTTCCTCCTCCGGCTGGCCCCCATGCACCAAATGCCCCATCTGCGCCGCGTGCTGTAGTGTCCGTGCCGCCGCCTCTGGAGGGAACCGAGGCGCTGGAACGCGTGAACGGGATGTTACGCGACTACCGAACGCTCTTCGGACAGAACCCCGTCGGCAATAATGCCGAAATCATGCGGAGCATCATGGGTGAGAATCCCAAGGGAGCCCACCTCGGTCCGCCGCCCGGCATGGCGCTCAACCAATCCGGCGAACTCATCGATGAATGGGGCACGCCGATTTTCTTCCACGCTCTCGCCAAGGATCACATGGAGATTCGCTCCGCCGGTCCAGATCGCATCCTTTGGAATGGCGACGACGTCGTCCTGAAGTGAGCACGGCGCCGCCACGGTGACTTCGCCGAAATCCCAGCGCGGCGCTCCCGAGCATCAGCAGAGCGGCCCCACTGGCTTCGGGCACCGTGTACGTCACGACCAACTGCGGTGGTGTTCCAATCGAAAGAGTTTGCTCGAGGGAGGCGAAGCGGCGTGCGCTGCCGGGATCACCCTCATCCGCGCAAATGAGCATCAAGCCAAAATTGGTTGATGGATTGCTTAGCCAGCCCTGCACATCGCTTAAGAGGAGCGGCGTGTTGCCGAAGGAGTAATCCCCTTTGCCGGAGACTTGCGCGGAGGAACTAACGTCCGATGCATAATCCAAACCGGCTGCCCCACCCGGAGAACTCCAGGAGGCTTGCTGGTACATGCGCTGGTTCCAGGTCGCGTCGCCCGGATTGGCCGGATTCCCAGTCGCTGAGGCCCCCGTGCCCTGTCCCCAATCGAGCAGCAGCCTGTGGAGATCAAATTCCGCGACTGGCGGCACCGGGTGCTGGTCGGGATCCGGCACCTTGATCACGCTCAGGTTGACGGCCACGCTGGTGATCGTGGCATTCGCTGGGATGCCGCTCAGGCTGAACCGGATCAACGCCCGTCCGGTGCCGGGCTGCTGATTGGTGCCAGAGAGAAGCGTGGCACCGCCCATATTGTAGTCCGGGTAATTCTGATAGATGGAAGTGTCGGCGGAGGCGGTGATCGTTGCGGTATTCGCTTCCGCCTTCGTGACAATGACGAAAGTTCCGAAGACGAGAACCACGCCAGCCGCGAGGGAGGGGAGGGGTTTCATGGGGCGACAGTTCGTCTCACGGGTAGCTCGCAAGATAGCCTCCCTCCTGCATTTCTCAAACCAGACTGTGAAAACCGGGCTGGATTTGTGGTGAAGGATCGTTCATCCGTTTGCGCGAAAAAAGCCGACAGAACTCCCGATGAAATCCGCCCTTCTCCAAGTGTCTCACGCGGGCGGGTGGCTGATCCTCGCCTGCGCCCTGTCATTGGCCGCTTGCCAAAAGCCGGTCGCCGAAGTCGCGCCCGAGGCCACGCCGGAGCCGGGGCCGGCAAGTGTGGCCACTTCGACACCCAAGCCAGAAGCGCCTGCCACACCGGTCGCCGTCTCCGCCACGCCCGACGATCCGCTGGCTACCGAAGGAGTGTTCTTCCTCCTCGCCAAAGCCTCCGTCACCACTGAAGACGGCATCATCGGTGTGCCGCCTGGCACTCGCGTACAGCTCGTCAGTGCCGGTCAGTACCGTGACGACGAAGGCCACGCGCTCGCTCTGCGTGACGATCAGGTCACCAACAATCTGCGGCGCGCCCGGGCGGCCGCGGGAGCGGACGCCAAGGCGCAAGCGGCGCTTCGCCAGACAGCGGCTCGACAGGAAGCCGCCGCCGAGCAGGCGCGCGCCGCACGGGCCAAAGCCGCCGCGGCGGCCGCCACCCCGACAGCATCCCATACGACGACTGAGCCGAGTCGCAGGACGTCCGCGCCGTTCGATCCGCATGCTCTCGGCGCCCATATGCGGGACGGCGATTACCTCGACAGCGAAGGGAAGCGCCACTGGCGGGACGGCAAAGGGCTCTGGCACATCGATTGAGAACGCCGGTCGCGCAGTCCGCCCCGGATCCCTCCTACCTTTCGAGCCGGTCACACAGATCCGTGAGCTGGCGGGCGACTGCCGCGAAGGAGAGCCGCGCGCGCGCGGCTTGCAAGGCTTGCTGGATCACTTCGGCGCTGTCGTGCGGATGCTCCAGCAAGCGGGCGGCGAGGTCGAAAAGTTGCTCGGGAGTGCGCCCGTGCCCGCAGAGTTCCGGAAAGGCGAGCCGCTCGACGGCGCCGTTGCCGCCGACGCATGGCACCCGGCAGAGCAGCGCGTCTCCAGCCACCTGTCCCGGCACGGCGCCGCCGTCCATTTGGAAGACGAGCTTATGCGCGGCCATGAGCCGGAGGTATTGTGGATAGGGGAGCCGCCCAGTGACGACGCGCAGTTGCCCCGGCGAAAAGCCGAGCCGCGCGAGCAGCCGCGCACCTCGCCAGCCTTCGGTATTGATCACGGTGACCGGCTCGCCCATGGCTTCCGCCAGCGGCTGAATCGTCATGAGCGCCGCGAGGTGGTGCCGGGCCGGAGCATCGAATTCACGCGTGCCGATGAAGAGGCCGCGCCGCGTCTCGAGCGGCTGCGAGAAGTTCCAGCGCTCGTCTTCCACCGGATAGGGTGTCGGGATGAATTCCACCGTGCGCGCCCCGGCCGCGCGGTAGAGCGGCAGCAAGTCTTCCACCGGTGAAAGCGCCGCATCCGCCCGCCCGCAAATCTCGCGGAATCGCTCGAGCCGCGCTAGGTCGCCCAGAAGCGCGCCAGCTTGCGAGAGCCCGGATTCCTTCAGGGAGACCAGCAGCGTCTTCCTGGCCCGGCGAAATTCGACGAGCGGTTGACGGCACGCTTTTAAGTTGCCGCGCAGGAGCAGGAGGACGCGCCGCTCGCTCGCCGGAATTGCTTGATCGCGGCGATAAAACGCGCCTCCCACGCACGCGGCGTACCCATGAAAATTTACCGGTGGATGCGCGGTCTCGCTCGGCGAGCCCGCGAAATCCGGGAAGATTTGATCCGGGTCGCGCCCTCCGGGGTTGAGGACGGCCAGCGGCATGCGAGAGGGGGACCTGCGTGCGCGGGGGGAGCCGCCGCGCTGATCGCCTTGCTACGCGCCAGTGGCGGCCGCGTCCCGATCGTTGAAGATGCTGAAGACCTGATCCAGCCGCGCGATCTCGAAGATGGTACGCACCGTCGGGCGCAAGCCGCAGAGCGCGAACTTCCCACCATAGGCTTGCACGCGCTGCATCGCTTCGATGAAGAGAGCCAGTCCTGAGCTGTCAATGTACGAAACCCCGGCGAGGTCCACCAGCAGCCGCGGGCTCCTGGCCTGAATCAGCGGCTGGAGCTTCTGCTTGATATTGGGAGCCTCATGCAAATCGATCTCGCCCTCGAGCGCGAGGACCTCAGGCGGCGGAGTGGAGACATTGGCCATCGCGTCTCCAATTAGCATGGTTGCGCGCAAAGGCGAGCAAGTTCCGCGGAGGACTGCTGGCCGCTCATCCCCCGCAGGATTCCAGCCTCAGGCAGGCGCCATTTCCGCCTGCCGCAGCTTCTCGCTCGAGGAGATGGTTTCCGTCAGAAGGTTCTTCACGGTGGGCAGCGCCTGCGCCCGCACAAACATCTGGTAGGAAAAGAGGCCCGGCAAAATCCCGATCAGCGCCTCATTGAGGGTTGTCAGCAGCCTGCTGCAGACATTGGCGCCGAGCGCTTTCGCAAAGGGCGCCGGAATGCCGCGCATTTCGAGCGTCTGGTATCCAGTCTGGTCGAGCAGTTCGCGGAACGAGGCAAAGGTGAAGAGGCGCGTGTGGGTCCGATCGAGGATGCCTTTGCGCCCATAGTTGAAGTTGCCGAGCAGCAGCATGAAGCGCGTCACGAAGAAGGCCACGTTGCCGGTGGTCAGCACCAGTTCCGGGCGCTGCCCCACGCTGGCCTCGCGCAGTTGCTCCATGAAAACCTCCGGGTCGTGTAAGTGCTCAATGACATCCAGCAGGAAGATTTGGTCGAACTCTGAGACTGGCACCGGGAACTGGCCGGTATCGATGTCCCACACCTTGAATTCGATGCGCGGATTGGTCGAGGCGCGCACATACTGATCCACGCCCACCACGCGGCCCGCTTTCTTCGCAAACTCCTCGGCCACATAGCCCTGTCCGCAGCCGATATCGAGCACCGCCGCGCCGGGCCGTACCGCCGCGATGGCGAAGGTGTGGGAAGAAGGCATCCCGAGCTTCAGATCGTACGTCAATTCCACCTGCCCAACGTCGAACTTGCGATCGTACATCAGGTTCATCTCATGGAACTTCGCCCGCAGCATGGTGCGGAAGAATATCCCACGCGTATTTCAGCCCATTCACATGGCAAATCTCGTCCCCATAGAAAGTCGGGATGGGGATTTCCTTGATGCGTTGCCCCGCGAAATGGAGCTGGATGATGATGTCCGTGTCGAAGTGAAAGTCGTTCGAGTTCCGCTCGAAAGGGATGCGCTGCAAGGCGCGTGTCGAGTAGAGGCGATAGCCGGAGTGAAACTCGCTCAGATGCGAGCCGAGCATCGTGTTCTGAAAGGTGGTCAGCACCTGGTTGCCGAGCCACTTGTACATCGGCATGCCGCCCGCGAGCGCGTCCTGCTTGTTGATCATGCGCGAGCCGAAAACCACGTCCGCCTCATCATTGAGGAAAGGCTCGATGAGCACCGGCAGTTTCTCGGGAGCATACTGGCCGTCGCCATGCAGCAGCGCAACGACATCGAAGCCGTGCTCAATGGCGTAGCGGTAGCCGAGCTTTTGGTTGCCGCCGTACCCTTGATTCTCCGGGTTCCGCAGGATGGTGATGCGGAAGTCGCCCGCGCGCGTCTCCCGTTTCAGCCCCGCTTGAAAAGTGCGATCCTTTGAAGAGTCGTCGATAATCAGCACCTCGACCTGGCGCGTGTGCAATTCCTTCGGGATGCGATCAAGGACGGCGTCAATGGTCCGCTCGGCGTTGTAGGCGACGATGAAAATGAGGATGCGTTTCTCTCCAGGAGCCATGTCTGGAAGCAGGGTAGGGGCAAATTGCCATTCGTCGAGTGCAGGGTTCGGGGCTGCGCTCAGGAGGGTTCGGGCTCCTCTCGCAAATTTGCGTTCTGGCTCCGTGCCATTATCATCTAAAAGCGTCCATCGGCATTTTTCGGCTTCTTGTTCTCCGCGGGCGCCGATACGTTGTTGACCTCGCATGGAAATCAGCCCAGCCAATCCCCCACTGCGCATTCTCGTTGTGGACGACGAGCTGGCGGTGCGTCAGATCCTGGCGGACTTCCTGGAATCCGAAGGCCACTCGGCCGCCGTGGCGGTGGATGGGCGGGAAGGGCTGGAGATATTCCATCGCGAGAAATGGGATATGGTCTTCACCGACCGGGCGATGCCTGGCATGACGGGCGACGAGCTGGCGGCTGCCATCAAGGAGGCCGATCCAACTGTGCCGGTGGTCATGATTACTGGCTTTGTCGATCCGAAACGCGACTACCAGGCCGAGCCGCGGCTGATCGACGTGGTGGTGCGAAAGCCGTTCACTTTTGCGGGTCTGCGCAACGCCATCAGCGAAGCGTGTGCCGCCTGCCGCTGAGTCGCTGGAGCACTGTGTGCCTCACCTCCCATGAAGCTGCGCCTCTTCACGACCACGCTCAGCGCCCTCGCCGTTCTGACTCTCCTCGCGCGGGGTGACATGGTTGGCCAGCAGCTTCCCCCTTCCTCGCTCGAGTACCTGGAGAACAGCAGCGACTTCAAGGGCAAGCCGGCGGTCATCGAGTTCTGGGCCACTTTTTGCACCCCATGCATCGGGCTCATTCCGCACCTGAACGAACTCTACGCGAAATATAAGGGAAAGGGGCTCGTGCTGGTCGGCGTCTCGCTCGACGAGGATCGAGCCGACATTGCGAAGTTCCGCAAAAAGACCCCGATGAACTACTCCGTGGCCTATGATGAGGGGCTGAAGTTCAGCAAGGCACTGGGAGTGGAAGCAATCCCGTACTCTTTTGTGGTGGATGCCACCGGGAAAGTGGTCTGGCAGGGCTTCTCGGATCAGTTGAAGGAAGAGACGATTCAGAAAGTGCTCCCGTAGCGGGCAGCGCTCGCCGCGATCACTCGGCCGCCCGCAGGGCGAAGGTGGCGCGAAAAAGTCCCGCGACCCGCTCTTCGGTTCGCTCCACCGGCACGCCCAGCACCTGCTGGAAAAGCTGCGCCTCCATCCGGCCGACGCTTGGGTAGGCGGCGAGGATGTCGAGGATGGGAGAGTGATGCTCGATGAGGCGCATGGTTCCCTCCGGCTCCTTTTCCAGGGCGCACATGCAACCTTCGGCTTCCCGCACCCGCGCGAGCGCGGCGGCGCGCTCGGCCAGGGTGTCGCCCCGCACGCGCGCGCGATACGTTTCGGCTTTGTGCTGAAAGACATGGAGCAACAGCTTCTCCGGCGCCGCCGCGCCATAGACCTTGTGCGTGATTTGCAGCAGCTCGATGGTCAGCGCATTGCTGGTCGCTGGGAAAAGCTCGTGGGCACGCTCCGTGAGGCGGTAGAGCATCCTGGGGCGGCCGAGCACCTGCGGGTCGCGCCAGGTGGTGAGCAGGCCCTGGCGCTCCAGGTCCACACAGAGGTCCTTGACGCCCATGTAGCTCATGCCGATTTGCTCCGCGAGCTGCCGCACAGCCATTCCGCTGATGGAGCGTTTCAGCGCGTTCAGCACGTCGAGCCGCGCACTGCGGCCGACAGCTTCCAGCAGGCGCTGGCGCGTCATAGGGATTGCCCTCGCGGTGGCAGCGCCGCCCTGGTGCAGCCGATGGCCAGCGCGCGGATGAGGCTCGCATAGACGAAGCGGCGCGGCACTTTGAGACGCTGCGCCGTCTCCAGGGGTGGCTGCGCGCGCATCAACGCCAGCGTCTCCCTGCCCAGTGACCACGGCAAAAAGCAGGCGGCGCGGACGCGCCAGGGACGCACCGCTTCGAGATATTCCCGGCCACTCGCCAGCAGCGTCGTGGCCCGCTCGTGCCAGCGCGCGACGACCGGCCGGGCCAGCAGCGGCTCGTCCCGCAAAGTCGCTGGCGAAGTGCCCGCGGCCGCTAACTCGTCCGCCGGTAGATAGCAGCGGCCTTGCCGCAAGTCGGCCGGGAGATCGCGCAGCACATTGATCAATTGCAAGGCCTGCCCAAACTGCGCGCCCCAGCGGCTCATCTCCAGGAGCGGCTGCCTGGAAAAGTTGGCAAGCTTGGCAAAGCAGACGCGGGTCCAGAATTCACCGACGCAGCCCGCCACCAGATAGGTGTATTCCTCAAGCTGCGCCGCGGTCTCCAGCGCGACCGGTTCACCTCCGCCGGCGGAAAAACGCTGCACATCGAGCGCCTGCCCCCGAATGATTTTTGCCAGGACTGCCTGAATTTCGCACCGCGTCTCGACCTCAATTTCGTTCAGCCATTCCAGGATGGGCTGGAGCTGTGTGATCAACTCGCGCTCGGCCGGCTCGCTCGGCTGGATCTCGTGCTGCAGCGCGGCGAGCCCCTCCAGCGACCGGCGGGCGATCATCCGGCCAAACGCTTCCAGATGCTGCTGGCGCGCTGGCGCCGGCGCGTCGCTGCTATCCGCGATGGTGTCACTCGCGCGCGCCAGCAGATAGGCGAGCCCCACTGGCTCCCGCAATGAGTCCGGGAGCAGGCGGATGCTGAGATAAAAAGAGCGGGAGACGGATGCCAGCACCCGCCCCCCAAGGTCCGCATGAGTCATGCGAGCACTCTAGCCGATCGCTCGCGCCCGGCGAGCGGATGCTTCAGGCAGGTGCGGTCGCCACCTAGACCGCGGGCGGGCCGCCGCGGCGACCCATCACCAGCGAAACGAGGAAGAGGATCAGGAAGATGAAGAAGAGAATCTTGGCGATCCCGGCGGCAGCCGCGTAGATGCCGCCGAAGCCGAGGATACCAGCGACGAGGGCGATGATGAGGAAGATAATGGCGTAGCGAAGCATGGTGGGCAGGGGAGTTAAGGTTTGGATCAGTGTTCAGCACACCTATCGCGACAAGCTGCACAAACGAGCGTGTTGCGCGCGCGGTTTGACCGCTCTCGTGGGTAGCGCACGCGTCCCGCGTGTTCGGCTCGGCGTCCCGCCGAGTCGCTCCGGGAGGGCTCCATCTGGTTACAAGCCGCGCGACGTAGCGGCGGCGTCCTCGCCCCCGGAAGTGTCCGCGGCGCCCTCGCCGCGCGTCAACCACCGTTCGCCCATGCGTTCATGCGCACGCGTGAAGCCACATTCCGATCCGCAAAGAAGGCGTCGGGTCTACCCTGCGCATGCGTCGCTCGCTGTTTGCGTCTGCAATGTCGCGGATCGTACTACCACATCGTGTGCGCCGAAATCACCGGGAGAAGATTTTGGGTCGCGACGCCGATTGAGGCTATCCCTGAGGCGCTGCGCGACGGCTGCGGGCTGACCGGCTGGCGCGTCCACGCCTTCGTCGTTCTTGATGGGCAACCACGACCTTCTCGTCATCGAAGCGCCGGAGCCGAATCAGTCATTTCCAACCCGTGACTGAGTGACACTATGCGAAGCGCCGCCAACCTGACCAGGATCCTCCGCCACACCACGCTCGAGCCAAAAGCCCTTCTGTCAAAAGATGTTGACTGACCCGAACTCCGAAGAACGCCGCGCAGGCCAGCACGCCCTTGGCCGAGGTCGTGGCCCAAGTGGAACGCTTGGCGGAGGACGTTCAGTTCGATGATGAGATGACCATCTTGCAGGTGCGGAGATCGGGGTAATTTCCGGAGCGGGGCGGTGGGGGAATAGGCTTCCCGCGCGGTGTGGGGGAGATACGCTTGGCGCCCTTCGCCAGCCTCACCGCTCAACCACTCGCCGCCATGCCTATCCATTCCTCGTCCCTCGAACTCCTCGAAAGCCGCATCGCTCCCGCGGCGCTCCTCGTCACCAGCGCCGCCGATAGCGGCGCGGGCTCTTTGCGCGACACCATCAACGGCTCGCACTCCGGCGACGTGATCTCCTTTAAACTCCCCGCCGGGACAAAGATCATCACGCTGACCTCGGGCCAAATCGTGATCGACCACGCGCTCACCATCAATGGCCCCGGCGCGGGCAACCTCGTCATCAACGGCAACGCCCACGACCGCATCTTCAGCATCAATGACAATCACAGCGACATTGACATCGCCGTCGCCCTCAATGGCCTTTCCTTCGTCAATGGCCACACCGGGTTCTTTGGCGGGGCAATCCTTTCCGCCGAGAATCTCACCATTAGCAACTCGGTGCTCAGCGGGAACTCGGCGGGTGCGGGCGGCGCCATCATGGAATTCGGTTCGACCTTGGGCGCCGGGCTGCTCTTGATGAACACGCAGATCGTCAACAACTCCGCGTCCGGCGGCGGCGGCGGCGGGGTGGGCTTTGTCTCTTTCGGCTCTTTCGAGGCCCTCGGCTGTTTCATCGCGAACAACACCGCTACTTCCGATGGCGGCGGCCTGAGCCTGTTCGTTCCCGGCAATGGTGTGGGCGATGTCTATGTCGTCAGTTCCGTCATTTCTCACAACTCCTCCTCCTCGGGACAAGGCGGTGGCGTTTACTTTGACAACGGGCGGACCGGGGCTGATGGAGTGACCCACACGGCGGATGATGGAGCGGCGGAAATCTACGGTTCGCTCGTCACCAGCAATACCGCGGCGACCGCTGGTGGCGGCGTCTCCTTCAACGCCGGGCGCGGCATCATCATTAGCTCGATGCTGAAGGGGAACAGCGCGCCCCAAGGCGGCGGCGGCACCACCAACGCGGCCACCGATACCCTTGTGATCACCGGCAGCTCCTTCCAGCAGAACCACGCCAGCGACGCCAGTGGCCAAGGCGGCGGCGCGCTCTTTCTTGCCACCCCCACCTTGGGGACGGTGACGGCGAAGACCACGTCCGGGACGGGCATCGGCACCACCGAGTTTGTCGGCAACCAATCCGCCTCCAACGGGGGCGCGATCAAGGAAAACGGCACGGCGCTCGTCCTCAATCTCACCTCCTTTCGCCAGAACGTCGCCGCTAACAACGGCGGTGGGATCTATGCGGCCGACGAAAACAGCAGCGCCGCCCGGCTGGTGGCTTACAATTCCGAGTTTCTGGCGAACTCCGCCACCACCGCCACTGGCGGCGCGATCTCCTACTACGGGTCGGCTCCCATCAGCCTCACGATGCTCTCCATGATGGACGACACCTCTGGCAGCGGTGGGGGTGCCCTTGCCGTCTTATCCACCAGCACGGTCACCCTTCACTCCATCGCGGCCACCGGCAACGCCGCGGGCTTGACCGGAGGCGCCCTCAACGTGAACACCACTGGGATGGTGGAATTTGACTTCCTCCTGCTGAAGGGCAACTCCAGCGTTGTAGACGGTGGCGCGCTATTTTTGCTTGGCGCGTCAAGCGTCACGATGGATCACGCGATTATTTCCGGCAACACGGCCAAGGGAAACGGCGGCGGGATCGCCAATCTGGATCGCCTGAACATGGCGACCACGCAAATCTATGGCAACATTGCGGGTGGATCCGCCGGAGGCGTGTATACCTATGGCGTCTCTGGTGCCAGCTTCAACTTCGACCCCACCAGCGTGCTGATCGCGGGTAATACCGCCGTGGACGGGGTGCAGTTTAACTAAGTTCGATTCTTTTGGGCGGAAATGCGCCCGCCACCCGCGCCTAAGCTGGAGGTGAACTTCCGGGCTGAAACTTCATCGTTCGCCCGGAGAAGATTGGGGGCATTCGGGGTCAGACAACTTGACTGACCCCGGACCTCTAAACGAGCGTGTTGCGCGCGCGGTTTGAGCGTAGCTGGGTAGCGCACGCGTCCCGCGTGTTCGGCTCGGCGTCCCGCCGAGCCGCTCCGGGAGGGCTCCATCTGGCTATAATGCGCGCGATCAGAATCGGCGTCTTCGCTACCGGGCGGGACGCCCGGCAGAACACGCGGGACGCGTGCGTTACCCGACGACCCGGAGCGCCGGAGGGCCAGGATAGGTGATCTGACCCGCCATGGGGATCAATGTCCTAATCTGCCGGACGGAACGGGACTTGGATGACGTATTCCCCGCCAGGCCCCAATCGGCTTGTCCATCTAGGGACACGGCGTTACCCTCGCCTTTCCTACGCAGTCCTCGATGGCCGCTGCGCTGCGGCCTCGCGACCCCACAAATCCTCTTTGCTATGTCGCTCCCTGATGCTCTTCGTCATCTCCTTCACCTTGCCTCAGCACTCGCGCTAGAGAGTCGCTGAGCTTTGATTCGTTCGGCCAGCCCTTATGATTCGCAAAGCCTTTGTGATGGAAGTGAACCGTGATCAACACGAAGAGTACTTCCGGCGACACAACCCCATCTGGCCGGAGCTTGCAGCAGTCTTGAAGGCGCACGGCGCGCATAATTATTCGATTTTTCTGCACCCCGCGACCAGTCAACTTTTCGCCTACGTAGAAATCGAAGACCTCGGTGCGTGGCAACAAATTGCCCGTTCGGAAGTCTGTCAAAGGTGGTGGGCGTTCATGCGGGAGATCATGCCATCAAACCAGGACAACAGCCCCGCTTCGGTCGAGTTGCGGAGCGTCTTTCACCTGCCATAGCGTTGCGTGCCCGGCCTTGTCAGTCGCATCATCTTCGTCAGGCTCAATCGAGCGTAGCCCGGTCGAAATAGCCGGAGATTCGGGAGCGTCGGGCGCTTGCTCGAGAGGAAGCGCGCCTCCCACTCACGGCGTTGGGCTTCCTGTACTCGAGTGACGGCTTCCCAGCATCGCACCCAATCTGCTTGTCCACCGCGAGGCGCGGCGCTACCCTCACCCTCCTATGCCGCTCTTGCACGCCAACCGCCGCCTCCTCGCCAGCCTTGTCGCCACGCTCGCGCTGCTGGCGGCCAGCTCTGCCATGGCCAACCCGCCCGCAGATATTTCCTACTACTTCGGCACAGATATCAACGCCACGCTGCCGACCAACAAACCCGCGACCCAAGCGACGAACGGCTTCCTGTTTGTGGTGAGTCTCGCCACCAAGCAGTATCGGGCGATCCGCCTCACTCCGGCGACCGCCGGCTCCGGCAAGGCGTTTTTCTACAAGGCCGATGGTTTACCCGCTGACATCACGGTGGAGAATTTCACCAGCACCGACCATGTCAGCTATACGTTCCTGTCCTTCACCATCAATGCTTCGGCGAATAGCAACGTCATCGAACTGCAATTCTTTCTTTACGGGCCCAATCAGCAGATTGACTTGGGCGGCGGGAACGGCGCGACGAGCCTTCCGGGGAGCCTCAGCGGGAGCTTCCAGTCGCTCCAATTCCAGAGCTCGTCCGGGACCGGTCTCGCCGCGGTGGACACCTATCAACTCAACCTCCTCCTTCCGCAGTCCAAGGTCGCCAACGCCTCCCACAAGTCGCTCGACGACGCCGTTACCCTCGCGACCGACTACTTCAACTTCATCAATGGCGGCGTCGCTCCGTAAAGTCAAAATACCCTTCCCATGTCTCTCCTCCTCGCCTCTCGTCTTCTCTTTGCCACCCTCGCCTCCGCGCTCGCGCTGACGATCGCCGCCACCCCGGCCGTGGCCGGCACCCCCACGGATGTTGCCTACTACTACGGCAGTACCACCATTGGCGTCGTGCCGACCGACACGGCCGCAAAGCTCATTCAGGAGAACATCCTGATGGTGGTGGACCTCGGCACCAAACAACTCCAGGCGATCACCTTCATGCCACCGCCGGCCGGCTCCGGAAAAGCGTTTTCCTACCAAGTCGATTCTTCTCCCACCTCTCTCACGGTGGAAAATTTCACCAGCACGAACGCCGTCAGCTATACCTTCCTGTCGAAGACCCAAAATACTTCGGCCAATGGCGATATCGCCGAACAACAGGTCTTTCTCTCAGGCGCCAATCAGCAAATTGATCTCGGTGGCGGGAACGGCGCGGCCAGCATTCCGAGCAGCCTTCAAGGGACCCTGAACGCCATTTCCTTCAAGAGCCAGACGGCCTCCGGCTCTGCTGGAGCGGCTGCCTTCCACCTCGATCTTCTCCTGCCGCAGTCGAAATTCGCCAATGGTTTGCACAAGTCTTTGGCCGACGCCGTCACCCTCGCCACTGACTACTTCAACTCCATCAACGGCGCCCCCGCCCCCTAAAGGCGGCTCTCTGGCGAGCTGCTTTCCCGGCCTTCACGCGAATCGCCGTGCCCGTGGGATGCGTCACCTATGAAATGCCTTTTCCCATGTCTCTCGGCTTTCGCACCAAGCCCGCCGACTTGAAGTCCGTTTGACTCCAGTTTGGCGATCATGCTTCCCTCGCCAGCCGAGCTGGTTGCCAAGCGCCCGAGTTGACCATTCGGAAGTTTCCTTCACCTGCCACGGAACATTAGGCGGAACCAATCGCGGACCGTGTGCACCGGTTCTGGCGTGAACAATTCTCCTCGCTTGTTCTGGAACGAACGAATGTTGAAAAACGGCTCAATGTGGGGATGCACGACCGTCTGCATGATGAAGGCGGACCAGCCCCACAGAACGGCGGCGAGAAGCAGAAGATCCAGACCGGCACCCAGCGCGGAAAGTACTCCGTATTTGGAGAGGGAGAGCATGGCCAGGAGCAGCGGTCCCCACCAAACTGTGATAATGCAGACAGCGCAGAGGGGCGCCCGTAGCAGCCACGGCCATCTGAAGGATGTCTCATGTATCCTCTCGGCGCCAAGCTCAGCGACCGAGAATCATGGCGCGGCATCGGCTTGGTGGGCTGAACGCCGGGCGGGAGCAGCCAACCTGACTATTTGTGTGATTTGCTGGAGCGCATGTTGGAGGCGGTGGCGTCATTGGATCCCTTCGCTGTTGTAGGTTCTGAGTTGCTTTCCGGTGTGCGCGTCAACGTCAAGGCACTTGTAGTAAAGCATGGGTGGCTCCTGCCGAGTGAGTTGCTCGAAAGTATAAACACAGCGATCGTCTTTGGGGCGGTATTGAATTTCGAAGTTGAAGAGACGAGAAATGTCAAAGCCAGCAGCGGTGGCAGTCTGAAGTGCGGTGGAGAGTGAAACGAAATGAGCGCGCTCAGGATGCTCGGCGATGTTCGGGAGGTCGATCTCCTCGATGATTGAGCCGTCACCGCGCAGCCGGATGCTGGCAGTGTAATACTCGATGCCTTTTTCGGGCAGGCTAAATCGGAAGTGGAGCCTATAGGCGAATACCTCCCATTTGTAGTCCCTCCAGTCGGGGTCGAGGCGGTGAAACTCGGCGAAGTCAACAATCTGTCCGCCGGAGAGGTGAAGCGTTGAATAGAACTGCTCGCCGAGACGCTCCTTCAGGTGAGTGACGAGGCGCGTCCGAACCGGCTCAGGCACATCTTCGAGGGACTTGGCTTTGCGGGGTTCGTAGTCGCCGAAGTAGGCATCTCCGGCATCCTTCAGCACGCTTTTGGGCTCGGTGGCGATCACCGTCGTCGCAGCCAAGATGACGCAGATTATTGCGCGCACGGCGAATCGCCCAAAATTTGATCGAGTCGATTGGCTTGGAAAGGGGATCGTCGGCATAGGGAGGGATGTTCGTCTCAGCGTTCGCGGCCCTAGCGCCCACGGTGGATTGCTGCCAAGAGGCGTTTGGAGGCGGGCCTCCGAAGGTTGGAGGAGCGTTTTGGGGAGATGGAGGCGCACCTCCAGGAGTCCAACGGCTTCTCGAGAGTTGGAAGCGGCTTCTCCCGAAGCTGGAGGCGCGCCTCCAAAGACCCGAGCGGCGCCTCTAGGCGTTGGAGTTTCGCCTCCAGAAGCGGCAAACGCGCCTCAAAGAGCCACATCCGCGTCTCCAAAAGCCCCAGCGTCCCCTCGCCAGCCTGCCTGCTCAATTCCAGCCGAGCAAAATCCCCCTCCCACCCCTCCGGCGTCGCCTCCACCCGCCCGCCCCGCCGCATGAGAAGCGCCGATGCTACCAACTGACTTGAAACCGCAGCCTTCATGGGGATAACGCCACGGTTATTGAGCCGCCCCGCCCGCCCAGCAAGCGAAAAGGAAAGGAAAGGAAAGGCGGCTAGTCAGTCCGCAACTGAGGCGAGGTGTTGGACTCGGTCTCAAATCGGTTGCAACTCCTCTGAACGTCCAACACCATCCCGCCTAATGAAACGGCTTCCACAGACCCGTATCTTGTTTCCCCTCATGGCGGTGGCGCTTTGGAGCAGCGGCGTGGCAACGGCGCACGCGGGCTTCTCCTTTGTGCAGAACTTCGGAGTACAAGGCTCCGCGAGCGGTCAGTTCAGCAATCCAGCCGGGGTGGCGGTCGATGCGCTCGGCAACGTTCTAGTCGCGGACAACTCGAATAATCGCATCGACATATTCAATCCCGGGAATTTCGTGGGGTCGTTCCAGAGTTTCGGTAGCAGGGGGTCGGCGAGCGGGCAGTTTTTCATTCCGGCCGGCGTGGCGGAGGACACGTTCGGGAACGTCTTTGTCGCCGACGAGGGGAATAGCCGCGTGGATGAGTTTAGTCCGGCGAATTTCGCGGGGAGTTTTGTTTCGTACGGCAGCCTCGGCGGGGGCCAGGGGCAGTTTAATTTTCCGGCTGCGGTAGCCGTGGATGGCGCGGGCAAGGTCTATGTGGCGGATGAAAATAATAACCGCATCGAGCGCTTTGATCCGGCGAATTTCGCGGGGAGTTTTGCGACGTTCGGCAGTAAGGGGTCGGGCAGCGGTCAAATCAATCACCCCTTCGGCGTGGCGGTGGACGGCGCGGGGCTGGTCTATGTCGCGGACATACTTAATAACCGCATCGTGCGGTTCGATCCGGCGAACTTCGCGGCGACGTTTACGACGTTCGGCAGCGCCGGGACCGGGGACGGTCAATTCAACGGGCCGGGTGGGGTGGCGGTGGATAGCGCGGGACGTGTTTTCGTGGCAGACAGGAGCAACGGGCGGGTGGTGGAGTTCGATCCGGCGAATTTCGCGGGGAGCTTCACGTCGTTCGGAAGCGGTGGCTCGGGCAATGGGCAATTCAATAACCCGAGCGGATTGGCGCTCGATGGGAGCGGCCACATTTTCGTCGCGGACTCGAGCAACAACCGCGTCGTGGAACTTAGTTATGTCCCGGAGCCGGCGAGTGCGCTGCTGTGGCTGGGGACCTGCACCCTCCTCGCCCGCCGCCCCCGCCGCCGCGGCTGAACCAGCGACCAACGCCGAGCAACTCTTCTGAAAAGGAAACGACCGCAGCACCAGATACCCCAACCTCCACCCCAAATGAACCGACATCCACAGACCCGCATTTTGCTTCCCCTCCTGGCAGTGGCGCTCTGGAGCAGCGGCGTGGGGGCAGCACACGCGGAGCTGTCTTTTTTCCAGAGCTTCGGAGTGAAGGGCTCGGCGGTGGGCCAATTTAATGATCCCCTTGGATTGACGGTGGATAGTGCGGGTCTGGTCTATGTGGCGGATGACGTGAATGCTCGGGTGGACCGCTTCAATCCCGCGAGTTTCGCGGGGTCGTATGTCAGCTTCGGGAGTTTCGGCTCTGGCAGCGGGAAATTCCGGCAGCCGGCCGCTGTGGCGCTGGATGGCGCCGGGAACGTTCTAGTCGCGGACTCGGACAATAATCGCATCGCCCGTTTCAATCCCTCGAGTTTTGCGACCTCTTTTACGACGTTTGGTAGCTTCGGATCGGGGAATGGGCAGTTTGCTAATCCGCTCTACCTCGCGGCCGGGCTCTCCGGGACGATCTATGCGACCGACTTCAGCAACGACCGCGTGGCGCAATTCGATCCGGCCAACTTTGCGGCGAGCTTCACGACGTTTGGGAGCCAGGGGGTCGGCACCGGGCAATTCTACAGCCCGAGCGGGATGGTCGTGGACGGCGCGGGTAACGTTTATGTCGCCGACTATTACAACTATCGCATTGTGCGCTTCAACCCGAGCGACTTCGCGGGGACCTTCACCACCTTTGGCAGCTTCGGCACCGGCGCCGGGCAATTCATGGGTCCGAACGGGCTGGCGCTCGACAGCGCGGGCAATCTTTATGTCGCCGACAGCGCCAACAACCGCATTGTCGAATTCAATCCGGCCAATTTCGCGGGAACCTTTTCGACCTTCGGGACCTACGGGACTGGAAACGGGCAATTTAGCGGCCCGTGGGATGTGGCGCTGGACAAGGCCGGGCATCTTTTCGTCACGGATGGCGGCAACAACCGGGTCGTCGAGCTGAATATCATCCCCGAGCCAGCGAGCGCGCTGCTCTGGCTGGCGGGCTTTCCCCTGCTCGCGCGCCGCCCGCCCGGCCGCGACAACTGTCGGATATCGCCCTGAATCAGATTGGTAGGCAGACTTGCAGAATCACTGGTTAGCGACAAACAAATATGAACACAAAAAACACACTGATCATCGTTGGCTCGACTGGACTCGTTATCAGCCTTGTCGTGAATCTCCTCGGAATCTTCCTATTCCACAAAGCGGCAGCAGTATTCTTCACAGAACAGTGGTGGTCTTCGTGGTTTCCGAGCTTCCTTGTGTGGATTGTCTTCCTCATCATCGGACTCGGCCTGCGTTTCCCGCTCTCCACCGGCGCTTCTAACAATAGCCGTAACTCGTAACCAGGCCCGGCAGCGAGCGGCTCCGCACATTACGGCACCTGCCAAAACAACCCGCTAGCTCGAAGAGGTGAAAGCAACCCGATTCCAAACCGGCGTAACGCACGTATGTCGAGGTTATGATGATAGGATCTGGCAAAAGGCATAACCGAGACTCGAGAGAAACACGAGCAAGGTGATGAGCTTGCCCACATCGGTGAACGGCTGAAGCCGTGGATGTAAACCCCAGAACCAATGGAAGTGGGCGAACGCACCGATTGCGATGTAGGCGATGCCAAGTGAAATCGCCGCCGTGCCTCTTACCGTCAGGTGGGAGTGGAACTTTCCCCATAAGGTAGCCCGCTCGATGAAAATACATCGCACGCCATAGCGAATCGGAATGAGTGCGAGGAACACTCCACAAAACCACCGTGTAATGCGCCCACCGGACGGCGCTGTTGAAAAGCTCTCCCAATAAACCGGGCGTTCTCTAAATAGTCTGTCCCAGATGCTCATTCGGAGGACACAGTTTAGCAGCTTTCCAAGACACCAGCTAGAGAGGAACGGATTGCCTCCCGCCGAGGCAATCCCTCATCCTCGTCCCTGCCCGGACCAAAGATGAGTAGTGCGGACAGGTCGCGCGACGGCGGCTTGAGGGCCGCCTCTTATCCTACGGAGAGCGCTTCGCTGTGAAGATGGCCGGCTTTGCCGAAGGTCTCGGCGACACTGGGGACGGCGCCGGGGTTGGCTTCGCCATTGATGTCGCGCCCTTCGTGTGACTCTTCGCGGCGGGCGAATTTGACCCCGACGAGCTTGGAGACGCCGTGCTCTTCCATCGTCACGCCGTAGATTGCGTCGGCCCGGGCGATGGTCCGTTTATGGTGCGAGATGACCACGAATTGGCTCTGCGCGACGAAGCGGTCGAGGATTTTGATGAAGCGGGAAATGTTCGATTCGTCGAGCGGCGCGTCCATCTCATCGAGCACGCAGAAGGGCGACGGCTTGACCATGTAAATGGAGAAGAGCAGCGCCACCGCGGTCATCGTCCGCTCGCCGCCCGAGAGCAGCGAGATGGCCTGGAGCTGTTTGCCCGGCGGCTTGGCGATGATGTCGATGCCGCTTTCGAGCGGGTCGGATTCGTCGGTCAGGAGGAGGTTCGCTTTGCCCCCGCCAAACAGCTCCGAGAACATCTCCGCGAAATTGACGCGGATCTTCTCGAAGGTTTCCGCGAACAGGACACGCGTGGTCTTGTTGATCTTGGTGATGACTTCCAGCAACTCCGCTTTGGCGGCGAGCAGATCGTTGTTTTGCTTCTCGAGAAAGGCGTGGCGCTCCTCGAGTTCGTCGTATTCCTGGATCGCGTCCACGTTCACCGGTCCCATCGAATCGATGCGCTGATCGAGTTCGCGCACCAGCGTCTCGAGACGCTCCCAGTCGATTTCGTCGCTGGAGAGGGCGGCTTCTTCGGGGCGGTGGAGGGCTCCATCGGCCGCTCCACTGGCCGGCTGCGTCACCTCAGGCTGCTCCCCTTCTCCCGCAACGATGCCCGGAACAACCGCGCTGGTTTGGGCGCGCTTAAGGGAATCCCTCAAGACGACCCGCAACGCGTAGAAGTCGCGCTCGAACGTGCTGAGTTCCACCCCGTAGCGCTTCTGCACATGCTCCAGGAGAGCGGTGGCTTTCATCTCCACCTGATTGTGCCGCACTTCCAGGCGGCTGCGCTGCTCGTGGCAGGCGGTCAAGCGATGCCGCACCGCGCGCAGCTCCTGCGCCGCCTCCTCGGCCGCAGCCGCGAGCCCGCTGCGTTCGTCCAGCATTTGGGCCACGGCCAGCTCCGCCATTTCAAAGTGCTCACGGACTCCCACGAGGCCCGCCTCGATTCCCGTCGTTTCCGCCACGGTGGAGGCGATGCGCTGTTCATAAGACTCGATATCGACGCGGCGCTGCTCGAGCAGTTCGTGCAGTTCCAGCAAGCGGGCTTCCATCGGTTCGCGCTGATGATGCAGCGAAGTGTGCCGCTGGCGCTCGGTCGCCACCTTGATCTTGAGTTCGTTCAGTTCGCCGGCGACTTCGCTCTCGCGCGCGCGCAGATTTTCCAGCGCAGCTTGCGCATCGGTCCGGCGGCTCTGCCCTTCCTCAATGCGCGTGAGCACGGCCTGCACCTCGCTTTCCAGCGCCGCCGCCCTGGCCTCCGCCTCCCTTTGGCGCGCCTCGTGGTGGCTCCGCTCGGCTTCGAGACTCGCCGCTTTTTTCTCAGCCTCGCGCAAGTCGCGCTCCTGCAATTGCCCCTCTCCGCGGAGACTGGCCAAAGCGGTTGTGGCGTTTTGTCGCTCCGCACGCCCTTGCTCGAGCCGCTCCCGAATGGCCTCAATCGCGTTGGCGCCCGAGTTGCGCTGTTCGGTCAAGCTGAGGACTTGCGCGCGCAGCGTGTCGGCTTCTTTGACGAGCGCCGCCACTTGATTTTTCCGTGCCAGCAGGGAGTGCGCGGCGTCCTTGGTCGCGCCGCCGTGCAGCAGCCCATTGCCGGTCAAGACCTCGCCTTGCAGTGTGACCAAAGCTGAGCCGTGCTGCGGAAAAAGCCGGAGCGCTGTCTCCAGATCGGGCACGAGCACGGTATGATTGATCAGCCGCTCGACGAGCCGCTTCACCTCGGGTTTGGCCGTGACGCAGTTGATCAGCCAATCGATGGCGCCTTCCGGCAGGCGCAAATCGATGCTCTCCACATGGGCAAAGACTCGATCCATCTCGCGCAAGGCGAGCGACGCCTTACCCAGTTTCTGGCTCGTGAGCGTCTGGATGACCGCCTCGGCGACCGCCGTGTCCTTCATGACAATCGTCTCCATGTTCGCCCCGAGCGCGGCCTCGACGGCTGGCACAAACTCTGGAGCGACTTCGATGAATTGGGCCAGCGCCCCATCAATCGCCGCTTTGAAAAAGCCCGGATTATCGAGCCCCTTGAGCACCGCCTGCGTTCCTTGCGAAAAACCCTCGCCGCTGGCCACCAGCGCCTGCACCACTTCGAGCTTCGATTCCTTGTCGGACAACGCGCGCTGTGCCTGCCGCAACTCCTGGTCCAGCGCCGCCAGCGCCGCCTGGGCGCCGCGCAACTCCTCCTCGCCCGCCGCAACGCGCGCACTTGCTTCCTCCAAGTCGCCCTGCCTTTGCAGCAGTTGCTCCTGCGTCTGCGCCTGCTGCGCTCGAGCATGCTCGGTCGAAGCAGCGAGCCCTTCGAGGTCACGGGAGAGAATCGCCAGCCGCGCCTCCGCACCTTCGCGCTGCTGCGCCACGTTGGAGATTTGGCCGCGCAACGAGGCGAGTTGCCCTTCGAAGCGCTGGCCGTCCTGCGCCAGCGCGGTCAGCGCCCGCTCCGCCTCCTGCCGCTGCGTGCTACAGGCAGCAGCGGCGGCCTGCTTCTCCTCCATCCGGCGCAACTCGCCAGCCAACAGCGTCGTGATCTGCGCCAGCTCCGCATCGGTCGCATGCAACTGGCTCTCCGCCTGCCGCAGCTTCTCTTCACCCCCGGCCACATCGCTGCGATACCGCTCGATCAAGCCCGCAAATTCCAGGCTCTTTTCCTGGTTGAAAAGCATCCGGCTTTCATGGCTCGCGATGCGCGCTTTCAGTTCATGGGCGCCGCGCCGCGCTGTCTCGATCCGGCCTTCCATCTCCTCCAGGACGGCGCGTTGCACCGCCACGTCATTCTCCTGCCGCTCAATCTGAGCCTCCGCCTCGCTCTGCTGCCCGGAGAGGCGCTCCAACTCGGCTACCGCTTCCACCCGCTGCTGCTCGTAAGAATCCCACTGCCGCTTGGCCTGATGCGTTTCGAGCGTCCGCAGTTCGGCGACCAGCGTCTGATAGCGCCGCGCCTTGCCGGCTTGCCGCTGGAGCGAACCGATCTGCCGCTTCACTTCCTTCACGATATCCTGGAGGCGGAGCAGATTCGCCTCGGTGGCTTCGAGCTTCCGAAGGGCCTCTTTTTTCTGGCTCTTGAAACGGGTGATCCCGGCCGCTTCTTCGAAAATTTGCCGCCGATCCTCGGGGCGGGACGACAGGATGGCGTCGATTTTCCCCTGCTCCATGATCGAGTAGGCCGAGCGGCCGATGCCTGTATCCATGAAGAGATTCTGGATGTCGCGCAGCCGGCAGGGGGTGCGGTTGAGCAGGTACTCGGAGCCGCCCTCGCGGAAAACGCGGCGCGTGATCGTCACCTCATGCCAGTCGAGCCCGAGCTCCTTTTCGCACTCCGAAAAAGTCATCGAGACCTCCGCCATCCCGAGCGCCGACCGCGAATCAGTCCCGGAGAAAATCACATCGGTCATTTCGCCGCCGCGCAGAGCCTTCGCCGACTGCTCGCCGAGCACCCAGCGGATGGCGTCGAGCACGTTCGATTTACCGCACCCGTTGGGACCGACCACGCAAGTCACTCCGCGGTGAAAATTGAGCACCGTCTTGGGCGCAAAGGACTTGAAACCGATGATTTCGAGGGCTTGGAGATACATGGAGAGGGGACTTGGTTAGTCTTGAACGACGCCGAATCATGGAGGATGGCTCGGGGGTCGCAAGCACAATATGCAGTGGTCGACACGAAATCGAAACACCACAGGAAGGAGTTATTCACAATTCCGCCGCCGAGGCAACGCTTCTGCGGATCGCAAGGGAGCGCGCCAACCCGGTGCAACCCCGAACCTTTGCCTGTCTTAAAATTCGGCTCGCCACGCAGCAGCGCGGAAGCTAAAGCAGATTCACTATGAAAAAACTGTTACTCACCTTTGCCGCCCTCCTGTCCGTTGCCATGACCAGTCACGCCGCTCCGTTTTGGATCTTCCTCGGTACCGAGAACGATTATTTGACGAACTCCAATGGCGTTCAGAGCACCAGCACCTCGATCGCGGAAATCGTCGATGCCCCAAATGATCAGATCACCATCATCTCGCTCGGTTTCAACGCTAACGTGCGCAAGTTCGTGTACACCGTCAACGCGACCCAAAGTGTGCTGATCAGCAAGATTCCCTACAACGCGAGCGGCGGGTTTTACACGACGGTCAGTTCCGTCGGGGCCAGCGCCGGCACGACCTTCTCGGCTTACACAAAGGGGACGAATTCGCAGGTCGCCCTCAGCGATACGACCAATGGCACGGCACCCATTAACCTCATTGGCGGCGCAGCCACGGTCGATACGAACAACGTACGACTCATAGAATCCGCGATCAATCTCTCGTTCAATGCTGCGTTCACGAAGGCGACGAACAACAGTACGCAGACGATGAACGGGGCCATCAATCTCGGCGTGTTATATCTCCGCAATTTGGGCTTCGTGGACAGCGCCACGCTGCAATAGCTTCCGAGCGCGCTGGGACCGGGAGAGCGGGCCGGGACTTCGGCGAAGCGCGGGCGCGATCAGGGGATGACCCGGCGCAGCCACACTTTTCGGCAGCCGAACCTTTCCACGCGCGCGCGAACAGGTATCGTCGCGCCCTGCTCACCTTTTATGATTAGGCTTTCTTCTCTTCTACTCCTTTCGCTCACCCTTGCTTTTAGCGGCTGCAAGAAGCCGGCCCTTGGACTCAAGCCGAGTGCGGCGACGCCGGTGCCCGGCGGCGCTTCCACCACAGCCGCAGCGGCGAGCAGTGACAGCCACACCCCGGCTGCGCCCGAGAAGCCGGATTTCACACCGCCGCCCAGCGGCGCGGCCACGCCAAAACCTGCGGCCAAGCCGCTCATGGACGCCAATGCCAGCGCCATCGCGCTCTGCTACCACAACATTGAGGACGGCAAGTCGCTCAAGGCGCTCACGATCACGGTTGCGGAATTCGAGCGCGAGATGAAGGCGATCAAGGATGCGGGTTTCACCGTCATTCCCCTCCAGGATTTCCTGGCCTGGCGGCGCGGCGAGAAGAGCATTGCGAAGAAAAGCTGCATCATCACGATCGATGACGGCTGGGTCTCCGGTTACACGAACGCGTGGCCGATCTTGAAGAAGTATGGCTATCCCTTCACGATGTTCATCTACATCAACTACGTCGGAACCGGCGGCAAATCGATGAGCTGGGATCAACTGGCGGAGCTGCGCGATGCGGGAGTCGATATCGAGTGCCACACCTATTCGCACTCAAATCTCCGCGCGCCCGGCACCGGCGTGGATAAGAAGACGGCCGGGATGGTCCGCAACGATCTCGCGACGCTCGGCAAGGAAGGGTGGCTGCGCAAAGAAATCATCGAGTCGAAGAAAGTGCTCCAGGAGCGGCTCGGCATTCGCGTGAATGCGCTGGCGTATCCTTTCGGCATCTACACGCAGGAGGCGCGCAATCTGGTGAAGGAAGCGGGCTACGAAGCGGCTTTCACGGTTTACGGCCAACGCCTCACCCATTCCAGCCCCAGCGATTTGCTCGGGCGTTACGCGGTGGAGGCGAGCAAGCCGAAAATCTTCACCGATGCGCTGGCCATGATCGGTGGCGGGGTTTCCGCGGCGGAATCCGCCTCCGCTCCCAACGTCGCGCAATTGGCAGCAGCTTCGATGGTCACGCAGCCGCTCAATGGGGAGACGATCACGAATCCGCAGCCGACAATCAAAGCGAATCTCGCCACGATGGGTGACATCGACGCGAGCACGCTTGAGGTCCGCCTGAGTGGCGTTGGTCCGTTGAAACCGCAGTTCAACGCCGACTCGAAGATGATGACGGCCGAGGTTCCGCAGAAGCTGCGGCCCGACATGTACACCGTCATCATTGCCGCTCACGTCAATGGGCAGCGCGCCGAGACACGCTGGAACTTTACCGTGGCTCAAACCGCTGGGTCCGTTCTCTCCGCCACGCCAGCGCCTGCCCCCGGACCTGAGACGACGCCCGTCCCCAAAGCAGCTCCGAAGAAGAAGAAATAGCGCGAGACTGCAGCGAACCCGCAGCGTCCGACCAGGCATGCGGCAGGCGCGGAAGCCTCTGCTCATGCTCCAAACGAAATCGATCTCCTCTACAAGTGACGCCGCTGATGGGCTGCGCGTGCTGGTGACACGCTTTCGCGGGCGAGGGCTGCCGCGCACTCGCTACGACGTGTGGATGGCCAATCTCGGCCCGAGCGAACAGTTGCTGCGGCTCTTCCGCGCGCACGAAGTCGGCTGGCCAGAATTCGCGCGGCGCTACCTGGTTGAAATGACCACGAGCCCCGCGTTCGACCGGCAGAACCGGGCGATCAAGACCACGGCCAGAAGTTTACGCTGCGGCTGCTGCAACAACTCGCCGCGCGCGGCCCCGTCACCCTCCTGTGCCACTGCGCCGAGGCGGAAAAGCATTGTCACCGGCACCTGCTCCAGCGGCTGATCGCCGCCGCTTGACCTGGCGTCACACTTCTTCCAGCGGGGAGATGGCGTCGCCAAACGTGTTGGGTCGGACATTCATTTTATCCATCACGGAAAGAAAGAGGCGGCACATCTGCCGATCGGGCTGGCCGGTGTAATCGAGCACGCGCCCGCCGGCGAGGCGCCCGCCCGCGCCGCCGAGCAGAAGCACCGGGAGCTGGTCGTTGTCGTGATTGCCCGTCATCATGCTCGAGCAGAAGAGGAGTATGGAGTTGTCGAGCAGTGTGCGCGGGCCTTCCTGGATGGCGTCGAGTCGGCCCGCAAGATACGCGATTTGCTCCAGGAAAAATCGGTTCACCTTCAGCCAGTCAGCGCTGTCGGCGTGCGAGAGCAAATGGTGAATCATGTAATCGACGCCGAGCAGCGGAAAGCGCAGCGACGAGTGATCGTTGTTCAGTTTGAGCGTCGTGATGCGCGTGGAGTCCGTTTGGAAGCCGAGCACCATGATGTCCATCATCAGCCGCATGTGGGCGCCGATGTCGGTCGGCAAACCTTCCGCGGGGCGGGGTTGATTCGGCTCGGCGAGCGTTGGCCGCCAACCCGGCGCATCGTCCGCACGAGCCGGGCGGGCGAGGCGTTGCTCCACCTCGCGTACGGATTGGAGATACTCATCGAGCTTGTGTTGATCGGCGCTGGAAATGCGGCGGCGCAAGTCCTCAGCCTCGCCGAGCACGGCATCGAGCACGCTCTGATCGCCGCGCGCCGCTCCGTCCTTGAACAGCCGGTCGAAGGCGAGCGCCGGGTACAATTCCAGCGGCGTGGGCGTGGTCGGCGAACTCCACGAGATATGCGACGAATAGAGCATCGAGTAATTCTTGTGGACTGACGGATTCGACTTCTCGCAAGCGAGCACCAGGCTCGGCACCTTGGTCGATGCGCCGTAGCGCTGCGCGATAAATTGATCGACGCTGGTCCCCGAGCGAATCTCGCCGCCTGAGGCGAGCGGCGCGCCGGAGAGGAGATTGCCGGTCTGCGAAGAGTGGATGTTTCCTTTGCGCGCCTGCTCGTGGTAAAGCCCGCGCACAAGGAGCATCTTTTCGCGCCAGGGAGCCGAGCGGAGCGAGCACCTGGCCGAGTTCCATGCGCGCGCCTTCGCCGCGCGCCCACCACTCCTTGGAATGAAAGCCATTGCCGGCGAAGAGGACGCCCAGCCGCACCGGCGCCTCGCTGGCGGGCTCGCGGCCGCTGCGGTCTCGTCGCCCCAGACGTGAGAAGATTCCAGCCAGGCGAGCGCCATGCTCACGCCGAGTCCCCGCAGAAAGGTGCGGCGGGAGAAACGGAGCTGGGGAGTCATAAGGAAAGCGCGGGGCTACTCGTCGTCCGGCGCGTCACGCCCACGTATATCCTGAAATTGTCGGCTTTGCACGAGGGTTTCGATGGCGGCCGAGACGCGATATTCCCGCGCTTCCAATTGCGCTGCGCATTTCCGCCAGCAGCGGCTCGTCGGAAAGCTGCACGGAGCGGCCCAGCGCAAAGCCGAGGAGCTTGCGGCAAAACTGTCGGATGAAGGCCTCGCGCCGCTGGTCCGGCGAGGTAACTGCGCAGGCCCTCGAAGCCCGCCAGCTCCGTGCCGTCGGTCAGCGTGGCCTGTGCGCTCGATCGGCCGGCCGGCTTCGTCGCGCTCGCGGTGGCGTCCGATCCCATCGAAGCTCTCGAGCGCGAAGCCAAAGGCATCCATGCGCTGCGTGGCAGCGCGCGCAAGCCGCGCATCGGCGCTATGCTTGCTCCGTCAGCTCCCGCACGGTCAGGGCTCGCGGCGCCTCGGGCTCCGGAAAGGGCGGCACATCTTTCGGCGGGCGCGGGATCTTCTCGCCGAGCAGCGTCTCGACGATAAAGTCGCCGCGCAGGATGGGGCTGGTGCGCGAAGCGCCCGCTTGCTTCGCCAGCACGGCCGCCTCGCCGAGCAGCCCGCCGCGCGCATAGCTGGCGCACCCCCTCTACGCGCCGCCAGTCGGGGCCGGTCACGTCCGGGATGCCGTAGTGCTTGCGCCAGCGGCTCATTCAGGTAAGTGAAGTCCGACATCGAGCAGACTTAAGCACCGAGCCGATCGTTCTGAAAAAGATCGGTGAAAGACACGCACTGACTCCTCGAACATTGATGCCCGCAATGCGGGGAAGGTGGGGAAGCTGGCGATCACTCTTGTCATCGAGCGTAGTCGAAATCGCGCAAGTGCAGCCACTGGCAGCCAAACTCCAACGCCAGTCGGCGCGCGGGAGCGCCTCGAAGGAGGCGCTGCGTTTGCGCCCGCAAAACGGACGGGTCGAGCAGTTGGCCGGAGGCTGCGGCGGCCCGCAGCTCATCATCGGGCAGCGACGACCAGAGGAAATACGAAAGCCGGCTGGCCAGCTCCCAGGCATTCACCGGCGCCGCCGTCCGACCCGGCGCCGGGTCTTCCGCGCGGTACAGAAAAGCGGGCGCGACAAGACCCGCGCGAGCGTCAGGCGGATCGCCTCGTCATGCGGCAATGCCTCTGCGCGGAGCTTGGTATAGAGCGCGCGCAGCTCCTCGCTCTCGCTTGCGGTGAGCGGGCGCCGGCACGCGCGCCCCGCCAACTCCAGCACCGCCTCGAGGTGCGCGCGGCTCGCTCGCCGGAGCGCTGCTCGGAAGTCCGCGGCGCGCTCGGCAAACGGCTGGCGCAACGCCCGCGAAGGGGCTTCGGATCGGAATCCTGCGTGGCGAACTCGATGAGCTGTGCGAGGGAATCCACCAGCATGAGCGCCTCCTGGCTGACGTAGCGCAACTCCGCCCAGAGCCGATCCAGCTCCGCCTGCTCGCTCCGTCAGCATCAGTCGCGCGAGGGCCGCATCCTCGCGGTGAAAGAGCACGAGCGTGATCACCGCATCGCTCGGCACGATCTTTTCATAACAAAGCGCGGGGGAAAAAGATGCCGAAACGCGGCCAAGGCCTCGTCATGCGCTCGCCGCGCGGCGCTTCCCTCCGCCGCCAGAATCGGTCGCACAGGCGACGGAGTCACCTGGCGCTGTGCGGCCGCCACGGCTGCCGCCTCGGAGGTGAGCACTTGCAATTGCACGCTCCCTTCACCGGCGTGGGCCGCAAATCGGCCAGCCACCACCAGCTCGCAGCCGGTCGCCCGTTCGACGGGAACAGTCAACTTCACCACGGTGCCCGCTCGCGCGGAGAGGCAGGCGTCGTCGATCTTCTCTTCACCGGGTGGCTGGTCGAAAAGTTCCGGTGCCACCTCTCGAATCAGCACCTCCGGCTTGCCTTTGGCCACCAGGCGGGGCTGCTCCCAAAGCACGTGCCCGGGCGGCTCCGCAGCCGGACCGATCGGTGTGGCGACCAAATAAAAAGTGACGGCCCCATCCGCCGTGGCTGTCGGGGCTGGGACGCGTAATTCCTGCCGCGTCAGCAGCGGGCTGACCGGCTCCATCCAAGTCTTCGCGCCGCCGGGAATGCCGAGCGCGCCCGCTGGATTGAACTTCCACAGCGCCTTTTGCCAGCCCGCCACTTCGGCCGCCAGAGCTGGCGCGTCGGCGGGAGTGGCCGCTCTCCACCGAGCGCGGAAATCGTCCAGGAGCCACGAAGTCGAACCGCCATTCAGATATCTGCTCCAGCCTTGCGAGATACTTCGCGCTCAACCCTTCGCGCGCGGCGAGCGTCCCCGATTTTTCGTGACTCAAGCCCAGCGCTTCGCGTTCTTTCAAGAGTGCCGCCAGATAGCGCTCAAGCGGCAGGCGGCCTCCGCCATTCGTTGCGAATCTCACCCCTTGAAGGTTCACCTGCTCCGCCCCTTCCGGTGAGGTGTAGTGGCCGTAGTACGCGCGGATTCTCCCCAGGATTTCGTCTGTCCAGTCCCGCCGGCTGGTGCCCGCCGAGAAGCGGAATCCATCCGGCAGCAGCACCGCATGGCTCGCGATCTCTTTCGCAGCCGCAAGATATTTTGGCCACAGCGCCGGCGACATGACCAGCGCCTGCCCCGCATTGGTGAAGCCCTCGCCCGCCGCGCCGTCCGCCGGAAATTCGCGCGCCGGGTCCAGACCCTCCACACCCGTGAGATCGCGAACCGAGTACGTGTATTCCGCTTGCGAGAGGCGGCGCAGCACGACTGGTCCCGGATCGCCGTCGCGCTCCCGTGCCATCGAGGCGAGCAGCGCACCCGTCCATTGCGTGAGCCGTGCGCGCTCTTCGGGATTAGGCTGCGGCTTCTCCTTCGGCGGCATCTCGCGCGCTGCCAACTGCACCGCCACTTCCTGCCATACCTTCGGGTGCCGCTTGATTGCCTCCAAGGAGGAGAATACTTCGAGGTCCAGATCGCCCTTTTGCTTCTCCGTCGAGTGGCATTTCAGGCAATACTCCTTCAGCAGCGGACGCACGTGGTCGAAATCCACGCCCACCCCATTCAAATCCTCTGCCGTTGCATTGTTCCATGAAGCTGCGGCAGCGAGCGCCAGCAGCGCCGACAGCAGAAATCTCCGAGGCGACGATTGGAGCATGGGGAGGGTTGCCGGATCGAAGCAGGCTGCCGACCGACACCGGAACCATAGCGCACCCATGCGCATTGACCAGCGCGCGAGCCTTACGCTCGGGGGGCTCCAGTCAAGAGCCATGCCATCCGCGTATGGGATGCGGCAGGAGGAGTCCTTGCCGACACCTCTCCGACGTAGGCTCGTGGGTCCTGCCTCAGCCGCCGGTGAGCGGGCGGGCGGGATTGCCGGCGACCACGGAGCCAGGCGGCACGTCTTTGACGACGACGGAGCCGGCGCCGATTACGGCATCATCGCCAATGCGGATCGGCCCGAGGAGGACGGCGTTGGCGCCAATGTCCACCCGATCGCCGATGATGGGGCAGGCGCTTGGCGAACCATCGGCGAGTGTCTTATTGCCGATGGTGGTGGATTGGCGAAGTGTGCAGTCAGCGCCGAGGAAGGAACCTTCGTGGACGACGAGCGCGTGGGCGTGGAAGAGCCGCAGGCGCGGTCCAATTTGCATCTTATAGCGGAGTTCGACGCCGAGCACCCATTCGACGGTGACGCGATACCAAAGGAGGTACGGCAGGGCGAGCAGCCACCATGGAGATGGCCAGGCGCGCAGACGCTGGGCCAAGCGGAAGAGAACGAGGATGAGTTGCCCCTTGGGATTGCCGCGATTCACGCCAAAGTCGGCGAAGATGGAGGGTGGCAAGAAAGGCTCCGGCATGGCCGAGAGTTTAGGCCATGTTCGTGTGCAGAGTAGCGAAAAGCCTATTTTTCGGGTCGAGCGCCTGTGGACACAGCTCTTTTCCGGCTGGGCCGTATTAGGGTGGGTGGCGCCTCCGCGACGTTTCTCGCTGCCGCGTTAACTTCGCCAATTGGGGCGACATCACGGCGGCCTTTCGTAAATGAACCGTTGCGGAGGCGCACTCCCTCCGTACTGTGCCTGCTTTTCTTCGATGACTGCCCCTGCCGAGCCTGCTCTCTCCTCTCCGCGGAGCCGCCTCGATTTCACGACTTCCTTCGGGAAAGCATGGGTCGTGGAGTCGGCGCGCGAGATTGATCTGACCATCCGCGAGACGGCGTATGCGCATCAGTGCAAAGACTTCCGGTATTATGAGGTCATTGAGGAGACGCTGCCGGAGCAATTCAAGTACCGCTACTTCGTCCTGGAGCATGCGGCTTCGGGAGCCGTAACGGTGCAGCCTTTCTTTTTTGTCGATCAGGATTTGACGACCGGCTTGCCAGCTTGGGTGGCGGGATTCATGGATCGCATCCGCGCGTGCTGGCCTCGGTTTTTGACGATGCGGATGATGATGGTCGGCTGCGCGGCGGCGGAGGGGCAGCTCGGCTCCGAGGAGCCGTGGGTCGCCGCGGCCTTGCACGAAGCGATCGACTTGTATGGCCCGCGCGCGCAAGCTTCGATCATCCTGTTAAAGGATTTCCCTTCCAAGTACCGCGAATCGCTCCGGCCCTTTTCCGCGAATGGTTACCGGCGCGTCCCGAGCATGCCAGCGGCGCGGCTCAAGCTCGATTTCAAAAGCTTCGACGAATACCTGCAGCAGCGGCTCAGCAAAGTCTTCCGCAAGAATTTGCGCCGCAAGTTCCGCGCGCTGGAGGACGCACCGCCCATCTCCATGGAGGTGGTAACCGACGGGCGGCCCTACGCGGCGGAGTTGCAGGCGCTCTATCTGCAAACGCATCTTCGCTCGCGCATGCGCTTCGAAACTTTGACGGTCGAGTACTTCGCGGAAATCGGGAGCCGCATGCCCGATCGGGTTCGCTTCTTTATCTGGCGCCAGTCAGGCCGGATCATTGCTTTCAATCTGTGCATGGTGCATGAAGAGACGCTTTACGACCTGGATGTCGGTCTGGATTATGCCATCGCGCTAGATCTGCATCTCTACTTCGTTACCCTGCGGGATCTGATTCAATGGTCGGTGGAAAATAGCGTCACCGAGTATCACACTGGGCCGCTCAACTATGATCCAAAGCTCCATCTCCGCCTGGAGTTGGCGCCGCAGGATCTTTACGCCAAACATCGCTCGCCATGGATTAACCCGATCTTTCAATTGGCCATCCATTACCTGGAACCGACGCGGCACGACCCGATTCTCCAACGGTTTGCGAATGCGGCAGAGTTGTATTAGGAGCACGCGCCCACCCAGCAACACGCCGGGAGCGGGCAGACATCCAAGATCATGAGCGTCGGGCGGAACGTCGCACGAAGCACCGGTCAGAAGGAGAGCCCCTGCGCCAGCCGCGTTTAGGTGGCGTCAATGGTCGGGCTGGCGGGATTCGAACCCGCGGCCTCTTCGTCCCGAACGAAGCGCGCTACCAAACTGCGCTACAGCCCGTCACTGAAATGCCACCGTAGGCGGCTCGCCGCGCTAGGTCAATGCTTATCGCGGAAAGTTTCCGGAGGCTGACGAGTTCGCCTCGCGTGGAAAGAGCAGTGTGAGGGGAGGCCAGCGGAGCAGGGTGCGGCTTCCAAAGACGCCGCCGCCTAGGCGGATTTCTCCGGGAAGGCTGACACCACAGTTGGGGCGTGGCTCCACCAGTTGGAAAGGCGCGCGGCGGGCACGGCGGGGATCGCCAGACCGGTTGCGGCGTAGTGAGAGGTGTCGTTGAAAAGCGTGAGGCGGGCCCGGACTGGGTCCTTGAAATCAACGATGTTCAAGGCGGCGGGGCTTTGGTCCAGATTGTCGCGGTACCGGCGTGGATCGAATCCGAGCAGCGACGACAGGAGCAGGCGGATGGTGGCTTTGTGCGAGATGATAATGATCGAGTCGCCGGGGTGGTGGCGCACCAGTTCCAGCAGCACGGGCAAGGCGCGCGCGGTCACGGCGAGACCGCTTTCGCCCCCGACGGGAGCGAAGGTGTAGGGGTCCGCTTCCCAATCCGCGGCTTCCTTCGGGAAGCGCTCATCGACTTCGCGCCGGGTCAGTTGCTCCCAGCGCCCGTGAGAGATTTCGCGCAACCCATCTCGCGGGGTCACCGCAAGTTGGTGCGGCTCCGCCACGATGGCGGCGGTCTCCATCGTGCGGCCAAGAGGCGAGGCATACACGGCGGCGATCTTCTCGAGGCTGAGCCGGCCAGCGAGCCGGGCGGCTTGTGCGCGGCCCTCGTCGGAAAGCGGCACGTCGGTCGCGCCAGCAAAACGATCCTCGGCCGTGAGTACCGTCGCGCCATGGCGAACCAGAAAAACACGAGTGGCGGTGGAAGCGGGCATGAGGTGGATGCGGCAGGATATCCAAATTCAAACTCTTACGGCAGGGCGACCCACACTTCGACGACGCGGTTCTTCTCGAGCTTGCTCGGGTCAATCAGCTTCGAGCCGCCCATGGCCACGGCATGCATAATATTGGCTACGCCACATTTGTCACGCAGCGCGGAGAGCACGGAATCGGCTCGGGTCTGGGAAATGGCCAGATTCTTCTTTTCGTCGCCTTTTGGATCGGCGTAGCCGAGGATGACGAAGACCGCCGTGGGGTCGTCGCGCAGCTTGGCGATCTGCGGTTTCTCGATCTCCGACTTGAGCAGCGGGATATCGCTGGCGGCGATGCGCGCCTCGCCGGCGGTAAAGGGGATGGTGACGATGAGCCCCATGCTCCGGGCGCGCTGCACGCTATTGTAGAGCTTGTCTTTGTTGATCTGCGAGATGTTCGGCATCTTGTCGATGCGCAGGAGCACCTCGTCGCGCATGTTCTTCGTCTCGTCCTTCTTCACGTTCAGGTCGACCACGGCTGGCGCGACTGGGGCGGCGGGCGGCTCGCTCGCGGTGACGATGCGATCCGGGCTTGCTGATGGCGCAACAGTTGTGGACTTCCGAGGTGTGCCGGAGACGGGCACCGGCGTGCTCTCTGTGACCTCCGACTTCTTCCCGACGTACCTGCCAAGATACGGCAGCGCAAAATAAACGCCGGCTCCCAAGGCGCCGAGAACGACGAGCGCGGCGATGACCTTGCCGACCGCTGAGCGAGCCGCATGCACCACCGTCACACTTTTGCCGCACTCTGGGCACACCATGGCCCCCTGTGCAGGCAGCTCGATCTCCTCGCCTCGATAGGCGAGCAGACAACCGGTGAAGTTGTGGCATTTGGCTTTCACGCTCATCGGGGGAGTCTATATTCGCGCGCTTCGCCCTCGCGAGCAATTTCCTCCGGGGCGGCCACGCGCCATGCACGACCTCATTCGGGACATCACCTTTTGCATCGGAGCGGCGTGGCTGGTCGGCATCCTGGCGCACTTCTTCCGGCAGCCGCCGCTGCTCGCCTACCTGCTCAGTGGGTTCGCGCTCGGGCCCGCGGGCCTGCGCCTCATCGAGTCCGCCGAAAGCATTCAGGCGATCTCGGAACTCGGGCTGATTTTCGTCCTCTTCATGATCGGCCTGGAGATCGACCTGAAGAAAATCGTTAGCGCCGGGCGCTCGATCACGCTCACCGCCGTGGTGCAAATCTTCGGCGGCATGCTGCTCGGCGTCGGCTTCTTTCGTCTGTGCGGCTTCGGGCTGGCGCGCGGCAACTGGGACGCGCTCTACCTGGCGGTGGCCGGCGCTCTCAGCAGCACCGTCATCATCGTCAAGGTGCTCTATGAGAAGCATGAACTGGATACCTTGACCGGTCGCATCACCTTGGGCGTGCTCGTGCTGCAGGATTTGGCGGCCATTCTTTTCCTCGCGGTGCAGCCCAATTTGGAGACGCTCGCACCGTCCGTCATCCTGCTGTCGCTCGGGCGCGTGGTGCTGCTCGTCATCGCGGCCCTGGCGCTCAGCCGTTTTGTCCTGCCGACCGTCTTTCGGCATGTCGCGCGCTCGCCGGAGCTGGTGCAAGTCGGCGCGCTCGCCTGGTGCTTCCTCATCGGCGAACTCGGCGCCCGCCTTCAGCTCTCGCGCGAGATGGGCGCGCTGATTGCCGGGGTGGCGCTCTCGACCTTTCCCTACGCGCTGGATGTCACCGCGAAAGTGACCAGCTTGCGCGACTTCTTCCTCACCCTCTTTTTCGTCGGCCTCGGCTTGCAAATTCCGATGCCGACCCTGCCGCTCCTTGGATGGGGGCTCGTCTTTGCGGCTTTCGTCGTGGTGAGCCGGTTTCTCACCACGGGCGCGCCATTGTATTTATTGCGGCAAGGCCTCCGCACCAGCCTGCTGCCCGCCATCAATCTCTCGCAAGTCAGTGAGTTTTCGCTCGTGATTCTCACCCTCGGGGTGACTTCCAAGCATCTGCACAATCCCGCCACGACCGGCATGGTCGCGCTGGCGTTTGTGCTCCTGGCGGCCCTCTCGACCGTGGCCATGGCGCGCTCGAACAACATCACGCGCGCCGCTATTCCGTGGCTGAAACGCTGCGGCGTGCGCGACCTCGATCACCCGTCGGGCGAGGCGGTGCTGCCGGAGGGGCGGGCGCATGGCGCGGCCCGTATTCTTTTCCTCGGCTTCTTTCGCACCGCCAGTTCGCTGCTGGAAGAGATGCAGCGTGACGAGCCTGATCTCATCCGCGAGGTGGCGGTTGTCGATTTCAGCCCGGTCGCTCGCGCGGGTCTGCTCACGCGCGGCGTGCGGGTCATCTATGGTGACATCGCTCAACGCGACACGCTCGTTCACGCGGGGATCGAGCAGGCAGAAGTGCTCATCTGCACCGTTCCCGATTCGCTCCTCAAAGGGATCACGAACGAGCGCCTCGTCCGCAACCTCCGCAGCCGCAACCCAACGGCCCAGATTATTGCCACGGCCGAGCAACTCGGGCAGGCGAGAGCGTTGCTCGCGGCGGGGGCCGATTACGTTTCGATGGCCCGCGTGCGCGAAGCCCACGATTTGCTGAGCGCCATCCAAGCGGCTTCGGCTGGCCTGCTGGGCGACAAACGAGCGGAACTTGAAGCGCTCCTCGAAGGTCGTTCGGAAGTGCTGGCATAAGCGCTCCCCGACGACCTCTCCTCACGCTGCTTAGAAAACCTTCATGTCCGACCGTTCCACAGACCTTCAGCCCGTCGTCGAATCCGCTCCGCAGAAGCTTAACACGCGCGCCGCAGGAGTGGTCGGCCTGGCGGTCATGTGCAGCCGAGTCCTCGGACTGGTGCGGGAGTTGATCCTCGCAAAGCTCTTCGGAGCCGGGTTTGGAATGGACGCGTTCGTCGCCGCTTTTCGCGTGCCGAACCTCTTGCGCGATCTGTTCGCCGAAGGGGCGCTCTCGACCGCTTTCGTCACCACCTTTTCGCAAAAGATCGCGCGCGAGGGTGATCAGTCGGCCTGGCAGCTCGCCAACAAGGTCGCGACCCTCGCCGCCATCGTCTTGAGCGTCTGCACATTGCTCGGGATCGCCTTGGCGCCGCAGCTCATTGGCGTGCTGGCGGGAGGGTTTGCCCCGGAGAAAGAAGCTCTCACGGTCGAGCTCACGCGGCTCATGTTTCCCTTCATTATCCTGGTTTCGCTGGCGGCGCTGGTCATGGGGATGCTCAATGCGAAGAACGTCTTTGGCGCTCCGGCGATGGCCTCGAGCTTTTTCAACCTCGGCTCCATTGTCGGCGGGGTCGCGCTTGCCTGGTGGCTCGATCCGCATTTTGGCTCGCGCTCGCTCATCGGACTCGCGTTCGGCACCCTCATCGGGGGCACTTTGCAACTCATCGTGCAATTTCCCGCTCTGGGTCGCGCGGGCTTCCATTACCGCCCGGATTTTCATTGGCGCGACGAAGGAGTGCGGCAGGTCTTGCGCCTTATGGCGCCAGCCGTCATCGCCGCCAGTGCCGTACAGGTCAATGTGATGATCAATGGCCGCTTCGCTTCCGAATTGCCGGGGGACGGCCCGGTGAGCTGGCTGGCCTACGCCTTTCGGCTGATGCAGTTGCCGCTCGGGGTCTTCGGAGTCGCCATCGGCACCGTCACGCTGCCGCTCCTTGCCCGCAGTGCGGCCAAAGGGAACACCGCCGAATTCCGTTCCGCGCTCGCCCACGGCATGCGCCTCGCTTTCCTGCTCACCATCCCTTCGACGGTCGGCCTCGTCCTGCTGGCACGCCCGATCATCTCCCTGATCTACGAGCGCGGGAAATTCTCAGCATTCAGCACAGAACAAACCGCTGGCGCGCTGCAATGCTACGCCCTCGGCCTGGCTGCGTATTCCGGCATCAAGGTCCTCGCTCCGGCCTTTTACGCGCTCGATAAGCGCAAGACGCCAATGTTCGTCTCCTTCGGCTCCATCGCCATCAACCTCCTGCTCAATTGGCTTTTCACCTTCCACTTCGGCCTCGGGCACCGCGGGTTGGCGCTTTCCACCGGCTGCACGGCGCTCATCAACTTCGGGGCGCTCTATTGGCTCATGCGCCGCGAAACGGGCCTGCTGGAAACGCGAAAAATGATCGCCACCGTGGCCAAGCTTTTCCTCGCCGCCGCACTGCTCGGCACCGTCTGCTGGGCCGGTAATACCTGGCTGCTCCTGCCGTGGTCGCATCATGGCTTGCTCACGCGCGCAAGTGGACTGCTCCTCGTCATCACGGCCGCTGGGCTGGCGTTCTTTGCGGCGGCGCTCGCCCTGCGAGTGGGTGAACTGGATGATCTCTCCCGGCTTCTCCAGCAGCGGCTTCGGCGGCGGCGCGTCTAAGGAAACGCCGTTCTTGCGAGAGGTCTTTTGACAGGAGCGCGGACCTTTGATTGACCCGCGAGCAATTCCTCCATGGCCACCTGCTTCCGGCGTTCAGCCGCGTAGAGCGCCGACACCTCGCGCTCCGGGCGAATCGCCTGGCCGAAACCGAGTGCAGGGATTCTCCGGCCCAACTTCTCCAGGGCGAAAATAGCCGCTCCTCGCAAGGAAGCTTCCGGTTCCGGATTCGCATGGATCGGCTGGCCGAGGACATTGGCCAGCCGTTGCATCGAAGCCCGTGAATGCTGGATACCGCCGGAGACAAGGAACTTCGGTGCCTTCTCTCCCAGCAGCTCCGCAATCAGCGCAATTCGATGGTAGGTCGCCTCCGTGATGGCTTGAAATAGGTCCACGGCTGTCGTCGTTTGCGTGATCCCGCTAATCAGTCCGGCTTGATCCTCATTCCACGTCGGCGCGCGTTCCACCGTCCAGAACGGCAGCACCAGCAGACCGTGGCGCGGCGCCGCTTGTCGAGCCAGTTGTGCCTCCAGCAATGCGGGGTCGCCTTCCAAATGCAACTCGCGCAAGCACCACGCACGCAGGTTGCCGGCGTTGCTGATCGCGCCACCCACCAGATACCGCCGTTCATCCACCCGGTAGCAAAACAGGCCAAACGGCGCGCGCGCTCTCTCTTCCTGCCGCATGATGCGCACCGCCGCGCTGGTCCCGACGTTGATCGCGGCGAGGCCCGGCTTCGTTGCACCCGAGCCAAGGTTGCTCGCCGCGCCGTCGCCGATGCCGGGATACCATGCCGCATCGGCTAATTCCGGGTGCAGCTTCGTCAAGGCCGCTCCCGTTCGTGCAGGGGCGTCACTCAGCGGCAGAAGCTGATCCTTCTCAATTCCGCAGCGCTTCAAGAGCGACGCATCCCACGAGAGCCTGGTCGGATTGAACAGCCCCGTCCCGGTGGCCATGGCGAGCGCGCAATTTGCTCCGTCGCACCACTCCATTTGCAGCCATTCGGCGACCGACATCCAGCGCTTCACCCGGCGGAAGACCTTCGGCTGTTCCCGTTGCAACCACGTCAGCTTCGCGGGCCAAAACGACGCCCGCAGCATGCAGCCGGTTCGAGCGTGGACCGTCCGTTCAGAAAGTTCCGCCCGCAAAGCAGCAGCCGCCCCCGAGGGGCGCGCGTCCGCCCAGGTGATGACCTTGGTGAGCGGCTCGCCACGCTCATCCGTGCCCAGCAACCCGTGCCAGAAGCACGACATCCCAGCGGCGATAATCTGCTGGCCGTGCAGCGACACATCGGCGCGATATTGCGCCAGCGTATGGCGCAAGCACCGCAGAACGGCCTCCTTGAGCACGTGCGGATCGAGTTCCGCCGCGCCCGCCGGTTCCACGATAAGCGGATAGGCTTCCTGGCCGGTGGTATGCACGAGACGGTCGCCCCGCTCGTCGAAAAGTGCCGTGCGAGCGGAAGAAGTGCCGATGTCGAGTGCCAGGAAGAGCGCCATGAGGAGAGTTCCGCGAGCGTCGAAAGCCGCGCCGGGAAAGTCGAGCCCGCTCTCTGGGCCATCCTCCCGCGACGATGCGGATGATCTCCAGCCGGTCTCTCTCGCTCAGCAGCCGACCGCCTGCACCGTGGCCGCTGGCCAGGTCGAGCGCAAGGACACGCTCGTCGTCTTCAGGATCGTGCGGGACCCGGATTTAAACCTTCGCAGAGTGAATCCGGCATGACTCGCTTCAGGGAGGACGTACTATGAGGGGCAGTCATGCACGTTTTTCTCCAGATTGCCCTTCCAATTCTTGGGCTGGTCCTCCCCCTTTCCGCAGATGCTGGTGATTACACCGGCGACTTTCAGCGCCTGAAAAAGTCTGTCCCGCCCGAGAAGATGGAGCAGCATCTCGCCGAATGGCGAAAGCGGGAACCCACAAATCCAGACGCCTTTATTCTGAGCGCCAACTGGTTCTTCGAGCAGGCTTCCTCGGGCCTCAACATCTCAGCGAAATCAGCGGCACCGGGCGACCTCGTCATCGCTGATCCCAAATCGCGGCAGGCGGTCGGAAGTATCGCCATGGCCCAAAGCTTCGACCCAGTGAAGACCAACCAAGCAGCAGATTTTTTGCGACAGGCGCTTCAAAGGTGGCCTCAGCGCTTTGACCTTCACTGCGGCCTCGCACACATGATGCAGGAATCAAAGCAATGGGAGCCAGAGTTGGCAGCCCTGCGCGCGGCCGCGAGCGCCGTGAAAGAGTACGGCACCAATTTGCGCTGGTGCCACGGCGAAGCCATTCCGCCGCCGGTGGCCTCCTTCGTCGTCTTGAAATTTCACTCTTTTGCGCTGCACCAGTATGAGCAGGAAACGCCCGCCACGGATGCGCACTTCGGTGAAATCGCGCGCCTCATGGTCGAAGCGGCGCCCGGCCAGGCGGAGAGCTACAATGATCTTGCGATCTCCTTCGGCTTGACCAAGGACTACGCGCACATGCAGGAGGCGCTGGAGCAGGGCGTCAAGATTGCGCCGAAAGATTGGTTGGTCTGGCTGAATCTGGGGGACAACTCGCTTCGTCTTGGCCTAATTCCACGCGCACGCGAGTGTTTCGGAGCGGTGCTGAAGGGCAAGGCGGATGAGGCCTCCAAGGAAGCTGCCCGGAAGGCTTTGCAGAATCTGAAGTAATTCGACCGCAAGTCCATTCGCCTGGTGTTGACCAGGCACGATTTCCTAAAACTATCCTCCTGCAACGATGCGGATGATCTCCAGCCGGTCGCCCTCGCTCAGCAGCCGGCCCGCCCACTCCTCCCGTCGCAGGGCTTCGCCATTGTGTTCGATGAGAACGGTCGCTGCAGGCAGGCCAAGGTCGGCCACGACAGCCACCAACTCTGCGCCGGCCTCCACCTCGCGCGGGTCGCCGTTGACTTCCACGATCATGTTTTGGTCAGAATGGCGCGGTCCCAATCTTTCCAGACGGGATCCAAGCCGAGCGCCCGAAGCGAACCGGCTACTTCGCGTGGCGAGCGCTCGTCGGCAATATCGAACTGCCGCGTCGCCTCGCGGACGCTCTCCGTCGAGTCGATGGGAGTAAGGTGATGGCGCGTGGTGCGATGCAGCGTGTCGCGCCCCTGGCCGGTGTAACCGCCCGGCTCGGTATGCGAGCCAGCGCTCATCATGGTCACGCCGAGTGGCACCAGTCCGTCGCGAAAGGCCGCCGGTTCGCGCGTGGAGAGGACAATGCCGACCTGTGGAAAAGTGAGGCGAAAGGCGCAGACGAGTTGCACATACTCAGCGTCGGAAAGTGTCACGCGCGGCGCGAATCCGCCGGCGCAGGGACGGATGCGCGGCAGGCTGACCGTCCACTGCGCTTTCCACCCGTGCTGGTGCAAATAGGCGAGATGCGCCGCCAGCGCCAGCGCCTCCTCGCGCCAATCGGTGCGCAACCCAAAGAGCGCCCCAATGCCAATGCGGCGAAACCCAGCGGCATACGCGCGCTCGGGGCAGGCGAGACGCCAAGCGAAGTTCTTCTTCGGTCCGGCGGTGTGCAAGTCGGCGTAGGTCGCTTCATCATACGTCTCCTGATAGACAACGAGCCCTTCCGCTCCGGCGTGGACCATCGTGGCATACTCCTCGGTATCCATGGGCGCGACTTCGAGAGAAAGGCTCGGGATCTCCGGCGCCAGTTGGCGCACGCAGCTTTCCAAGTAACCGCTGGAAACGAATTTCGGATGCTCGCCCGCGACGAGGAGCACGTTGCGAAACCCTTCCGCGGCGAGGTAGCGTCCCTCCTTGAGAACTGACTCGAGATTCAGCGTTGTCCGGAGGATGGCATTCTCGCGCGAGAAGCCGCAGTAGGTGCACGAATTGATGCATTCGTTGGAGACGTAGAGCGGCGCAAAGAGCCGAATCGCTTTTCCGAAGTGCCGCCGGGTAAGAGCCGCCGAGGCGCGCGCCATCTGCTCCAGGACCTCCGGCGCAAGCGGCGCCAGCCTCTCGGCGAAACGGCGAAGCGCGGGAGCCTTCAGTTGCGTTTGGAGGAGTTCAGGAAGCATGGAGCGGCGCAGCACTATCCATGAAATGCGTCCCTTTGCGCTGCCTCTTTTCCGAAGCTGATCGCCAATGCCTAAAGCGACTCGCCGCCGAGCGAGGCGAGGTCTTCAAGCAGCCTCAGTCTCATTGCTGATGCGCTCGGCGCCGGAATCCGCCGTGCGAGGCGGTGGCTGGCGCGGACGGCGCCGCTGCCGCCGGCACTCCGCCGACCGGCGTGGCGACCATCATCATTCCTTTCACTGGCTCCCAATGGTAGCCGAATGCGAAGCCGAGATCATTGTTGTGTCCACCCGCATAAGCCGCCGCGAGATCGGGTTGATAGTTACCGGCGAAGAGTTCGATCGGCGCGGTATAATGCCCGTAAAGATCGACGCCCCATCCGTGCTGCTGGAATTGCCGCAGCGGAATGCCGGAGTCGTCCTGCACGATCACGCTGCTGTTGCTCAGCAGGAAATTGCGCACCACCGAAAAGTTGTCCGAATGCATCAGGTAGGAAGCTGCTTTGATCAAGCTAAGCCCAGGCCGCTGATGCGCGCACCAGTTCAGAAAGCCGCCGCTGCCGGCGCCGTTCGAGAGATCCGTCTTAAAGTAATAGAGCACCTGATGCCCAAAGGTGATGCGCACCCCAGGCGCTGGGCTGTTGACGTACGTCACGTCGGAGATGGTGTGCCCGGTGCGCGCAAGGAAGACATAAAGGATCGGCAGCGTGCCGCCGAGGTTGTTCCGCGAAAGGTCCACGCGCATGTCTTTCGTGATGAAGTAATGCTGCGAGAGCACCGTCTTCAAAGAGGTGCGAATGCCTTGCAACGATTCCGCCAGTGCGGGACGCGGAATCTTCGTAATATCCGGCACCTGGCCCACCGGCTCGGTACCGCACAGGATATAGGTATTCGCGTTTGGGAAGATGGTGTTCGCGTAGAGGAAGTCGGGTCCGCTGAACATGTAGTACATCGTGTCCGAGCTGCCGGAACGCGGGACATGGAAGCGCGCCCAGCCGCGCACCTTGGCCAGTTGCCGCTCTTCCGCTTTGCCCCAAGCGGCGTCCATGGCGGTGGCGTGTTCGGCCCATTGCGGATCGTGCGCATAGGCATCCAGCGCGGAATTGCGCACCGGCAGGCCAGCCAGAAACCGCGCCTGATCATTCGGCGTGGCCCCGTTCTGGGCGAAGAGCGAAGTGGTAAAACCGAGGAGCGCGAGGAGAAACAGGCGTGGATGAGTCACAAAGTTGGATGCGGTGGATGGCGAGGGTGAGCACAACTGCGCCCGAACGCAATCCGAATGTGCGGGCGCTTCAACTCTCGCCGGGAATTGCGGGCAGCACATCGGAAGCCGACTCGAAGTGGCTCCGCGGCTTCTTCCTCGGGCAGAGTAGATAAATGAGCAAACCGAGAGCGATGGTCCCCAATCCCGCCAGCGATTCCATCGGCTTCGCCTTCATGGTGTACCAGAGCATCCAGAGGTTCACGGCCAGGAAGATGAGCGGAGTGACAGGGTAGCCCCAAGCTTTGCAGGGCCGCGGCAAATCGGGCCGTCGGTGACGCAGGTAAAAGACGCCCGCCACTGTCAGGAACGAGCAGGTCGTCAGGCCGAATTGAATATAGGTCAGCACCGTCTCGAAAGAACTCAGGAGCAGCAGCGCCACGGTGATTGCGCTCTGCACGAGGATGGCCACGGCCGGGATGCCGCCCTTGGTTTTCCAAGCCAGAAACTGGAGCGCCGGCCAATCTTCGCCCATCGCCACCGAGACCCGCGGGCCAATCCAAATCATCGCGCTCACCGATGAGATCAATCCGGCGCAGATCAGCGCCGCCATCAGCCGCCCGCCACCCACTCCGAAGAGATGCGCCGAGGCGACGTAAGCGACCTCGGGCTTGCCAGCCATCTCCGCAATCGGAGCCGAGCGTAGGAAGATGCCGTTGAGCAGGACGTAAAGGACGCCTACGATAAGCGTCCCGAAAATCACCGAGAGCGGCACATTGCGCCCGGGCTCCTTCACCTCACCCACGATATACGCCGTCGCGTTCCAGCCGGAATACGAGTACATTACATAGACAAGGCTGACGGCAAAGGGGGCGCTGCTGATGCTCGCCCAGTCGCCTGGCTGCGGAAGGAAATGGATGGGTTGCGGATGCGCCGCGAGCAGTCCAGCGGCGATCATCACGGCGATCAGCGCAATCTTCAGGATGGTGGAGACATTCTGAAAGGCGCTGCCGGCTTTCGTCCCGTAAAGGTGGACCAGCGTCACGATCGCGACCACCACGAGCGCGATCGGCAGCGGTTCGACGGAATCGAGCGCCAGATGCAGGTATTTGCCGAAAGCCCAAGCCACCAAAGCGACCGGCGCCGCGAAGCCCACCGTGATCGAGACCCAGCCAGCCAGAAAGCCGACTGAGGGGTGAAAGATGGCGGAGAGCAAGTGGTACTCGCCGCCAGAACGCGGCAAAGCCGAAGCCAGTTCCCCATACACCAGCGCTCCGCAGAGCGCCGAGATTCCGCCAATCGCCCAGAGCACCAGAATGGGAAAGCCGCTCTTGAGATCGAGCACCTCAAAACCAAGACTCGTGAAAACACCCACGCCCACCATGTTGGCGATCACGATGGAGGTGGCCGTAAAAAGTGAGATGGTCCGGATGCGGCTGGGCGGCGGGGGGTTCAAGCGCGGCATTTGTAAGGGCGCCCCCGGAGCATGTCAAAGCGGACCGCGTGTTCGCTTGCACAACGCTTCTCCTTTCCGGCTTCGCTGAGTATCGTGCAAAGAATCCGCTCTCCGTGAGCGGCGCGCCGCTTCCCTTTGAAAATCTCGCTCTCTGCCACCAATCCCTGCCATCTCTACCCGATGGCGGTCGAACTGGCGAAGCTGGGTGCCTTTGGCGCTTACTACTCCGGCTACCCGGAATGGAAATTACCGGATCGCGAATACCCTTCGCTGCGCACCCACAGCATCCGCACCACGCTCACCTACGGCTTGCTCAAGTACGCGCCTGGAGTGTTGCGGCCGAGTGCGCGCACGCTCTTCAAATGGCAGGATGCCGGATTCGACCGCTGGGTTGGCGCGCACCTGGAATCGTGCAATTACATCCATGCGATGCCAGGACAGGCGCTGGCCACCTTTCGCGGCGCCGCGCGGCGCGGCATCCGGCGCGTGCTGAACCATGCCACCGGCCCTGTCGCCGATTGGGTGCGGATCATGGAACCCGAGTACGCGCGCGTTGGCTTGCGCCTGGCCGACTTCAACGCTTACGACGCTGATTACTTCGCGCGGGAACGCGACGAGTATGCGCTGGCCAATTTCCATTGTGCCGCCTCCTCCGTTGTCGCCGCGCAACTCGCCGCCAGCGGCATCCATCCCGATTTGATTTGGGTGGTGCCCTACGGAGCCGATGAACGGATCTTCCACCCTGGCGTCGGCCGTCCTCCGCCGCGCGACATCCGCATCGCCTTTGCCGGCCAGCTTTGCCTGCGGAAGGGAATCAAGACGCTGCTCGATGCGCTCACCCTCGTCGGGGCGGCGGATTGGCAGGTCCATTTCTACGGCGGCGACTCTGGGGAAACCGCACATGACTTCGCCAGCTATCGCGGCGCGCCGCAAATCCTGCTGCACGGCGCTGTTTCCCAATCTGCTCTCGCCGAGGCGCTGCGCGGCAGCTCCTTCCTCGTCCTGCCATCTCTCGAGGAGGGCTTCGGCCTGGTCGTTCCGCAGGCGCTCCAATGCGGGATTCCCGTCCTCGTGAGCTCCCGCGTCGGCGGACAGGACCTCATCCAGCCGCGCGAAAATGGCTCGGTCTTTCCCGCTGGCGACCCGGAGCGGCTGGCGGAAGAAATGCTCTGGTGGACCCAGCATCCCCGGCGCGTGACGACGAAATATCCGTGGGACGCCCCCGCGCGCACGTTACTTGCATACAGCCATCGCGCATGGTGAACCGCCCACGCCCCATCCGAGCCGCTCCCCCGTGGCGGCGCGCTCCTGCCGGGACGCCAGCGGAGCCGGTGTCGGCCGACGCCTGGCAAATCCCGCGCCCCGACCCGACTGGCACGATGCTTGCCCTCGTTGGGCTCGCCGTAACTGCCATTTCGATCAGCGGCACGACCTCGGAGGAAATCGCCCATTTTGGTGCGCTCGGCGTGCTCGTGAGCATCGCCGTTTCGGCGAGCGCGGACCTGCGGCGGGGCGTGCGTAATCTCGTGCGCGCCGATCTGCTCGCCATCTTCTCGTTCTACTTTCTGACGCTCTTCGAGTTCCTGTTCCCCCATCCCGACTTCAACCTGATGGTCGATCCTCCGGGGACGGTGGGCGCGGTGCGGCTTTGCCTCATCGGATTCGCTGGACTCTTCATCGGCCGGCACCTCTCGCGCGGCAGCACGCAGCCGCTGCGCGAAATCCTGACCCGCCCCACGCCGCGCGTGGTCATTCTGACACTCTACTGGAGCTGTTTCTTCCTCGGGTTTTGGCACATGATCGCGGCGGTCAACTTCGACTTCGGGAAACTGATCGAGGCCTTCATCGCGCCGCGGTTTGCGCAGCCTTGGGGCCGCGGCCAGTTCGGCGATTGGAAAGCGCTGCTGGTCGAGCTCGCCATGCTGCTCAACCTGGTCCCCCCGCTCGCGGCCATCGCCTTCGCCCGTCACCGCGAGTACACCGCCCTCTCGCTCTTTTTGATGGCGTGTGGCCTGGCCTTCCTCCTCTTCCAAGCTTTTGCCAGCGGCACCCGGTATATCTTCCACTCCTACGTGATCACCTTCGCCATCGGGTACGCCTTTGCCATCGATCAACGCGCGAAGAAGTCGCTCTTCATCGTCACGGCCGTGGCGCTGGTGCTGATCGTTTCCTCCACGGTGTTGATGCTGCAGTTCCGCAACATGGGCCTGAAGAATTACCTGGCCGGCCGCCATTGGGAGACCGAGACCAAGGAGCAGTCGTTGTCGGTGGATCTGAACCTCTTCTCCATTGCCGCCTTGCAGCGGGCGTTTCCGCAGGAGCACCATTTCATCGGTCTGGAAGTACCGTACCTCGCCATCATTCGCCCGATCCCGCGAGCCATCTGGCCGGGCAAACCGGAAGGGATGAGCTTCTCAATCGAGGACGCCGTCGGTGCGACCGGAGGCTGGACCGTGGCGGCCACCTTTGTGGGCGAAGCCTACATGAGCGGCGGCCTTTGGGCCGTGCTCGCCACCGCGCTCTTCTTCGGGTGGTTCAGCGCGTGGTGGGATCGCCTGGCCTCCCCAGCCAATTCACAATTCGGCATCCTGATCTACGCCTCCGGCTTCTTTGCGGTCGTCATCTCCATGCGCAGCTTGTTCGTCTTCACCACCGCCCTGTTGCCGACCCTCGTGGCGATTGTCGGCGGGCGGATGCTGATTGCCAAAGGGCTCGACCGCCGCCGCGCGGCCGAGGAGCGCCCCGTTCCGCGCGCCGCCCGCCGCCCGGTGCCCGCGCGCTAAACCGGAGATGCGCGTGGCCTTCGTCAGCATCACGCCCACGCCGTATCAGCGGGATCTTTTCGCTGCGCTGGCGCAACGGCCCGAAGTGGAACTGCGCGTCTTTTACATGGAAAAGGCGGCGCCTGATTCGCCATGGCCCGAGCGCCCCCTCGCGCCTTACGAGAAATATCTGGCCGGCTTTTGGCTGGGCCTCGGCACCCGGCGGGTCCACTTCAACTGGCCGCTCGGCGACCTGCGAAACTACGATGTAGTGGTGGTCAATGCGCTCATTTCATTCACCGCGCAATGGCTCACGCGCGTCACCTTGCGCGGGCGCAAATGGATCTTTTGGGGCGAAAAGTTCCAGCACTCACTCTCGCGCACGGGCGGTTGGAGCTTCCAAGGCTGGCTCAAGGTGCTCCTCCTTCGTCCGCTTCATCGCGCGGCGGGCCTGGCGGGAATTGGTCGTTGGGCGCTGGAGGACTACCAGGCGGCCTTTCCGCGCCTCCGTCACTTCAACATTCCTTATCATTGCGACCTGGAGGCCTTCTTGCAATCGCCGCGCCGCCCGCGCACTGATGGTCTCGTCGTCTTCCTCTTCTGCGGACAGATGATCCGGCGCAAAGGTTTGGACAACCTGCTCGAAGCGTTTGCGCAGCTCGACGGGCGTGCCCATCTCCTGCTGGTCGGGCGCGAAGCCGAGCTGCCTCAGTTGCTCGCCGCGCTGCCCGTGGAGATTCGCGAGCGGATCGAGTACGCTGGCTTTCAAGCGCCCGAAGCCCTGCCGACGTGGTTCGCGCGCGCCGATGTCTTCGTCCTCCCGAGCCGTTACGATGGCTGGGGCGTGGTGATGAATCAGGCGCTCGCCGCCGGGCTCCCGATCATCTGTTCGGACCAGGTCGGCGCCGGCTACGACCTCGTGAAAGAGGGCTGCAACGGGCGCAAATTTCCCGCGGGCGACGCGCTCGCGCTGCGCGATTGTTTGCAGCACTTTCTCGACGAACCGGCCCGAATCGACGAATACGGAGAGGCATCCAGGGCGCGAGCCGCGGAGTGGCAGCCCGCCTGTGGCGCCGCGAAGTGGGTTGCAGCCTTGCAGGCGGTTTCATGAAAGTCCTGCTCGCCAGCGCATCATCCGGTTCCCGTGGGGGCGGGGAACAGTTCCTCGTGTACCTCGGGCGCGCGCTCGCGCTGCGCGGCCATGAAGTCACGCTCTGGGCCTCGGTGCATGCGCGGATGGACGAGCTGGCCAATACCTTCTCCGGCTTCGGTGCGGTCGTTCGCTCGAAGTACGCCAACACCTACGACCGGCGCGGGCGTTCGCTCACCAGCTACGCCAGCCTCTTCGGCGCGCGCGTCATCGCCTCCGAATGGCGCAAGCTCGGGCCCGACGTCATCCATATCAATAAGCAGAATCTCGAGGATGGCCTCGACCTGCTGCGCGCCGCACGCTGCTCCGGCATCCCGAGCCTCGCCACCATTCACCTCACGCAGACCGCCCGCTATCTCGGCGCCAGGTTCGCCGGCGTGCGCGACTGGATTGCCCGCCGCGCTTTGCGCGCCTATCCCGGCATGCTCGTCACCGTGCCGGAGAGCCGCTGGAAGGATCTCCTCTCCTTTCTTGGGCCGAGTCCGCGCGTGCGCATTGTCAACAACGGCGTGCCGCTCTACGACCTTTCCCAGCGCGAAGCGGCGCGCGCGACCCGGCGCTCTTCGCTCGGTTACGAAGAGGCTCACACCCTTTTCCTCGGGCTCGGCCGGATGGTGGCGCAAAAGCGGCCGCTGCTCTTTCTCGAGCAGGCCGAGCGCATCCATCGGCAGATGCCCACGGCCCGCTTTCTCTGGGTGGGCGACGGCCTGCTCGTCGGCGAATGGGATGCATGGGTGCAAGAGCGCGGCCTCGGCGAAATCATCCGCCGCACTCCGTGGCAGCACGACATCCAGCCGCTGCTGTTTGCCGCGGATGTCTTCATGCACGTTGCGGAATTCGAGGGGCTCTCGCTGGCGCTCCTCGAGGCCATGTCCGCAGCTTTGCCGATCGCCATCTCGCCCAATCTGGCGGATGAACTTCCCTTCATGAGCGTGGCCCAGCCGATCGTGCTCAATGGCAGCGTGGACTTTGCGGCGCTCGGCGACCGCGCGGAACTCCGCCGCCGCGGCGATGCGGCCCGCCATCTCATCGCGGAGCAATTTTCCTTTGACCGCATGGCGGAGGGTTACGAGGTGCTCTACAAGACGCTGCGCACCTCCTCCGCTTACCGGTGAAGATCGCCACCCTGCTGGGCTCGCTTTCGCGCAACAACGGCGGGGTCTCGGAAGTCGCCCGCCGCCTCGCTCAAGAACTCGCCGCCCCCGGCGATTGGCAGATGGAGGTGCTCGGGTTGCGCGACGAATTTTGGGAGGACGACCGCGCCGGGTGGGCGCCGCTCCTGCCGCGCGCGCTCGATCCCGCCGGTCCTCGAAGCTTCGGCTACGCCCCCTTTTCGCGGGCCCTGGACGCGTTCCAGCCGGAGCTGTTGCACGTCCACGGACTCTGGATGTATCCCTCCCTGGCCGCCCGCCGGTGGGCGCAACGCCGCCGCGCTCCTTGCGTCATCTCTGCGCATGGCATGCTGGATCGTTGGGCGCTGGCCAACTCACGCTGGAAGAAGCGCGTCGCGAGCGTCCTCTTCGAGCGGCGCAATCTCGAACGCGCCGCCTGCCTCCACGCGATCACCTCCGCCGAGCGCGAGGCCATGCGGGCTTTTGGCTTGCGCGCCCCGATCTGCGTCATCCCCAACGCGGTCGATTTGCCACGGGCTGGCGCTGCTTACGATGCGCCGCCCTGGACGCCCGAGCCGGAACGCCAGGTGCTGCTTTATCTCGGCCGCCTTCACCCCAAAAAAGGGCTCCTGCCACTGATCGAGGGCTGGCACCTGGCAAGCGAAGCCGAGCCACGGTTCGGCAGAGAGTGGCGGCTGGTGATTGCTGGCTGGGACCAGAGCCATTTTAGCGACCTGCTGCAGCGCCGCGTCGCCGAACTCGGTCTGGAACACGAAATCCACTTCCCCGGCCCCCAATTTGGCCGCGCCAAAGACGCCGCCTACCATCATGCCGCCGCCTTCGTGCTGCCCTCCTTCAGCGAAGGTCTCCCGCTCGTCGTCCTCGAAGCGTGGGCGCATCGCCTGCCCGTCCTCATGACGCCCGAATGCGCGCTCCCCATCGGCTTCGCCCGCGAGGCCGCCCTGCGCATCGAGCCCCATCCCGCCTCCATCCGAGACGGTCTGCTCCAACTCGCGCGCCTGACCCAGGATGAGCGCCAACTTCTCGGGGAGAATGGTCATCGCCTCGTCGCTGCCGATTATACCTGGCCCGCCGTGGCCGCGGATATGCGGCGCGTATACGAGTGGCTGCTCCAGCGCGCCCCGCGCCCCACATCCATCCAGGAGTAATCCTGATGAGAAACGGGGAACGTGCTGGGCGACAAGGAGGGCGTGCAGCGGCGGAACGTTGCCTTTTCTAAAACAGCGCGATCCCGAATCAGCAACTCCGCCACCCCGATAAGCCGAACCGTGGCCCGCCACTTCAGGTTACGCCACCTCTTGGTAGAGATACCTCTGAAACCCGGAGAAGGTTTGCCCAATGTCGCTGCCCAATTCCGCCACGGCATCGTCGATCGAGTCGTGATACCGCAGCCGGAGCAGCGGGCCAAGCTTCGCCTGGTCGAGTTCTTCCACGCCGACGTTGACGTAGTGCGAGAGCACGAAGTCGAGAAAGACCTGCTGCTGGCTGTTGAAGTGCGTGCTGATCTCTACTTTCGCCTTCGCTGCTCGTTCCTCGCGGGTGAGCGTCGGCAGCGCATAGGCCACATGGGCGAGCACGTCGAAAAGGTCGCTCTTCTCGGCGTCGATGATCTTCTGCATCTCGGCCAATTGTTCGCGGCCGAAACCCTTCTCGGCCAGTCCCTGCAAGAGCTGTCGTGCGGGTGTCGGGCACGCTCCAGAGTTCCCGCAGCTCGTCCTCGTTCTTGAAAAACTCCGGCAGCTTGCCAAAGAGCATCTCCATGAATTGCTGCGCCGACATCGGCGTGCCGTCGGGATGCCAGAAGGTCGTCATCATCATGTGCTGAATGGTGCGCTCTTTGCCGTCGGCCAGCTTCACTTTGACCTTCCTCGCGCGATGCAGCGCTGCCGCAGACGTCGCACGGCTCTTCCGGCAGCCGGGGCTTTGTCCCACGGCACACGGTGCGGCGGCGTTGGCTACGCGCATGCACCGGGTCGCAGTTCGGGCTCCGGCTCCATCGGCTCGCCGTCCCATTCGGGGTCGCTGAAGTGATGATGCGCCTTCACGAAGTCGTAGATCGTGAAGTAATCCTTGCCGTCGAAAAGCCGCGTGCCGCGCCCGATGATTTGCTTGAACTCGATCATCGAGTTGATCGGCCGCATCAGCACGATGTTGCGCACGTTGCGCGCATCCACCCCGGTCGAGAGCTTCTGCGAAGTGGTGAGGATCGTCGGGATGCTCTTCTCGTTGTCCTGGAAGTCGCGCAGATGCTGCTCGCCCAGCGCGCCGTCGTTGGCCGTGACGCGCTGGCAATAGTTCGGGTCCTGGCTCGTCTTCATTTGGTTGATGAATCGCGCACCGCCAGCGCGTGCTCCTGCGTACGCGCAGAAAACCAGCGTCTTCTCGTGCTGCTTGATCTGCCCCATGAAGAGCTCCACCCGTTTCCGCTCGCGCTCGTTGATCTCGATGTTCTTGTTGAAATCGCCTTCCTCGTACAGCGCTCGCCGGTCTCGATCTCGCCGTCCACCACCTGATCGTCCGGCGTATAGATATACTCGTCCAGGGTCGTGGAAATCTGCTTCACCTTGAAGGGCGTCAGGAAGCCGTCGTTGATGCCTTCCTTGAGCGAGTAGCTATAGACTGGCTCGCCAAAGTAAGCGTACGTGTCGATGTTATCCTGGCGCTTCGGCGTGGCGGTCAGCCCGAGCTGCACGGCGGGCGCAAAGTATTCCAGGATGCCGCGCCAGTGGCTCTCATCTTGCGCCCCGCCGCGGTGGCACTCGTCGATCACGATGAAGTCGAAAAAGTCCGCCGGATACTCGCCAAAGTATCGGCGATCTCCGCCTCGGCGGCCCGACATGAAGGTCTGGAAGATGGTGAAGAAGATGCTGCCGTTCTTCGGTACCCGGCCTCTTGCTCTGATCTCATCGGGCGCGATCCGCACCAGTGCGTCTTCCGGGAAAGCCGAGAAGGCGTTATACGCCTGATTCGCCAGGATGTTGCGGTCCGCGAGAAAGAGGATGCGCGGACGCCTCGTCGGTTCGCGCGCCAAATTCCAGCGGCTCTGGAAGAGCTTCCACGCGATCTGAAAGGCGATGAAGGTCTTGCCCGTCCCGGTCGCCAGCGTGAGCAGGATCCGCTCGCGCCCGGCGGCGATCGCCTCCAGCACCCGCTCGATCGCGATATCCTGGTAATAGCGCCCTTGGAAATAGCCGCCGCTTGATCCTCAAAGGGCACCTCGGCAAAACGGTCGCGCCACGCATTCTCCTCGGCAAAGGTGAGATGCCAGAGTTCCTCCGGCGTCGGGTAGCACGGCGATCTCGCCTTCCGCGCCCGTCTGCATGTCGATGCGATAAAGGCCCTGCCCATTGGTCGCGTACGCATAGCGCACCGCGAGCTTGCTCGCGTAATTCTTCGCCTGCGCCACGCCTTCGCGTCAGCGCCTCGTCCCAAGCCTTGGCCTCCACCACCGCCAGCTTCGTGTTGCGATACTCCAGCACGTAATCCGCCTTGAGCGGTTTGCCGCGCCGCCCGGGCCCTTCGATCCGCCCTTGCGTGATCTGGTACTCCCGGCGGATGCGGCTCCCCTCGACCACGCCCCAGCCCGCCGCCGTCAGCGCCGGGTCCATGTGCTCCGCTCTGGTTTCGGCTTCGTTCATGCGAGTTGGGCCATTTTCAGAAGCGCCAGCCAAGTTCACGAAGCATTTCCAGGAATGAGACGCTGCGAATGCTGCGAAGTTGGCATACGTCAGGAATCTTTGGGGAGTCCAGCTTCCCCCGCTTTTCTCCGGTGACCACCACCCCTCCTTCGAGACACTCCGCCGTGGCGATGACGAAAGGGTCTGCTTGTGAGCGATTCCGATGGGTATCGACGAGGCGAGGATGGGCGGCGAGCAATTCGGAGACGATGCGCTGAATATTCTCGTCGATCGGCACGACGATTTCCTTGCGGTTTCTCATCCACTCGTGGATTCCGTCATCCTTCTTGGACAACTCTACATAGACCTCCTCGGAGCATTTCACCGTGCCCGCGGAGACACACTCCGCCAGCTTGAGCCACAGGCTCGGAAAAACGTCCGGTGGGTAATCGCGCACCCACCCGTCCAGCCATGCGCTGGTATCGACGCAGAAGATCATACTCCAGCGAACTGCGGGCTCTCCATGAGCTCACGACGGATGTCCGGGAAGTGGCGCGGCTTTACGCCGAGATAATCTGAGGCGACACTCGTGTTGATGAGTCGCTGGTCGTAGGCATCGAGAACCAATCGCGTGTACGAGCGACCGTCGTTTGCCAAGATTTTGATGTCCATTGGGGGCCCTCCGGTACTTGGGGCGGGCACATACCACAGCTTTGCGCCCCAAGCCTTCCGTTTAGTTTGGTAGAGCGACTCCGTTGCGAGGCCGAGCACGGTCAACCGCCGGAGGATCGCTTCCGGACTCACCTTGCACTTTTGGGCCAGTGACTTCAGTGCTGCGTCTTCCCCCCGAGCTGCACCCGGCTGATTTTTCGCCAATTGCAGAATCTCCTTTTTTGGGAGCAACGCGGCGGCCGCGAAGGCGTTCGCCGCAATTTCCAACGGTTGCTCCTCCGGCGAACGCGCCCCCAACATTCGGCTCGTTTGATGGCCGCCGGCATGCAGGAGGATGTGCGCAAACTCGTGCAACAGCGAAAAGACCCGCCCATGGGGCGCGTCCTTGGCGTTGAGCAGGATGACCGGGAGCGGCTGGTCCGGGATGCAAGTCGCGCGCATCTCTTCGAGCGGTGCAGCGGAGGTCTGGAAAACGAGCACGCCTCGGCGTTCCATTGCCGCTCGCCACGTGTTGAGCGCCATGTGCGCACTGCTCCAGCCGATCTGCTCCTGCCACGAAATTTGGAGCAAACTTCGAATCTTCGCGCCCGCCACTTCCGGGTCGAGCCCAGGCTGCAGACTCGCTCCCGAACTGACTGGCTCCTCGTCCTGAAGCCGGTGCAGTTCGAGTGCGGCCTCCCGCCGAAAGACAGACCAGCGCAAAGCCGCCAGCAACTCCGGAGATTCTGCCCCGGGAGCAGCCCCGCGAGCCGGCGGAACTCGCGTTGTGCATCGAAGCGCAAAGGCGGCTCAGCGAGGAAGAAGACGGCCAGCGGACGTTTGTAGGCCCCGCCGAGTTTTCGCAGTTCCGCGATGCTGGGAACCTCGTGACCAATCTCCCATTCTTCCAGCGTCATCGCTTCCACCCCAGCCGCTACCGCTGCCTCTTGCGTCGTCTTATAGCCAGCCGACTCCCTGGCCCAGACGAGGAGCTCGGGCTTTATGAGGGCTGGAACGCGGCGCGCCATAAGACCTTATGCTGCCGACTTTGCGCGAGGGCAATGCTCGTTTGGACCCCGTTCCGTACCCTTTCGGTTATTCGAGTTGCTAATCTGCCGGCCCGACTGACCGCAAGTGCTCTGAGACCTACTGTTGCTCGGAGGCCGCTCCGCCTCCCATCGCTTGAACCAATTATCTCCTCGTTTCGTTCAGCTGCTGGAACTTCCGGACCTGAGCCAAAGCAGCCGACAAGGAAACCGAGCGGGGTTGCGCCGCCACGGCAGCTTGCACACGGCCACGGACGCCAGCAAATGCCGTCACGAGATTTGGCGCCAGCCGAATGGCCGCTTTGGTCCTGATCATGTTTCATCGGTACCGCAACGCCGGGGGAGGGTCAAGGGCCGAGCAATAGACACCGCGCCCTCGACACTCAATCTCCAATCGAAACCCACCTGGCCGGGGCCAGCGCCACGAGCAAAGAAGGCCGGGCGCCGAGGCTACGCCCGCGGCTCGAAGCGCACGCGCGCGCAGCCGAGCTCCAGCGTGAGCGGCTCCTCCGGCACCCGCCAGCGCCCCGGCACCCGGAGGATTCCTGGGAGTGTACGGTTTGCGTTAAAGCACTCAAGCCACTTAAGGTGAAGCGCTTACGACATTTCTGGGTCTGGGCCTGGCTTTGCGTTAAAGCACTCATGCCCAGAAGGGGAGGTAGCGCGCGTAGCGGCTGGAAAGCGTCTCGGAATCGTCCGCTTTGATCAGACCTGCTTCTTTCGCTGCCCCGATAATGAGGGAAACCGTTGCCGACTTTGACTCCGGCACGCCAAAGCGCTCTCGCAATGACTGATTCGACATACGCCGGGTGCAGCAACTCCACGGTTTCGACACGAATTTTCAATCTCGTGGCAATCCGCACCTTCATGCTGTTGAGTTCTTGCGGAGACGCAAACGCGGACCTGCCAACTACCCGGCGCGGCGTCTTATCGGTTATTCCCATGATCAAATGCCCACCGCGTTCATTGGCCAGCGCCACGCAGTAGCGCATTAGCTTTTCGGAGTCGAACTGCTGCCTGGCTTCCTTAAACTCCAGTTGCTCGTGCTCCGCCGGAGAAATTAGCCAGCGCTGCAGAGTGGCAAGCGTGATCATAGCGACTTAGAGTTGGCCCGTGAAGGCTTGGTGCAGCAGCGACTTCTTTAACGCCGCCAGCACCGCGAGCTTTTGCTGGTAGAGGCTTTCGAGGCGTTGAGTTTCGGTGGCGAGGGCGTCGAGTTTGAAGACAATCTGCTGCTGCTCGGTGAGCGTCTTCGGAAATGAAATCTCAATCGCCTTGAGAAGGCTCGCCTTAATGCCTTGCACCGTCGCACCCGTGCCTTTGGTGCGAATGCGTTGCTGCGCTGGTTGGGAAAGCAGCAGGTATTTCAGGAACGTGCAGTCGAGCTTGGCCGCATTGGGCTGCATGATGATGATGCGTTGGGCGAAGGCGACTTTCTCGTCCGTGTCTAGCTGTGCGACGTTGGCGAGCGGTGCTTCCGTCGTAAACAGCACGTCTCCTTTGTTCGGGATGCCGCGAGTCATCCAGCTCTTGTAGTTTCCGGGGGCGATGAACTCCATTGGTGACTTTTGGAGGTAACCCATCTTCACGTTCTTCGCGGTAATCAGTCGAATGCCGCTCGCAGTCTTTACCGGCGTCTTGCCGCGGTAGTCGATGAAACCGACGCAATCTCCGATGACGGTTTCTACCCACCCTTTGGCGCGGTGAGTGAAGACGGATTGGAGGTGGCTTTCGAAGAGGGCGCGGGCGTTTTGGAGGTTCTTTTCGGCGTTGGCTTGGGCGGTGGCGAGGCCGGCAAACGCTTCGTCCAGCACGCCGACGATCCGCTGCTGTTCAGCCAGCGGGGGGACGGGGATGGGATACGCCTCGATGAACTCTTTGGCGACGCGCTTGTGTCCGACTGCTCCGCTCATCCGCGCCGCACCTTCGATTCTGAACGCTTCCCGCGAGAGGAAGTAATACAGCCATTCCTTGCTCACCGAGCTGTCCGGGCGGAACACAATGTATTCGCTCGAACCAAAGCCGACGCCGTTCCTGAGACCGGAAGCAACGCCCAACTTCCCATTCTCGAAGCATGGCGTGATTTTCGCGAGGAGCACGTCGCCTTCGGCGAAGTAGGTGTAGCTGCCAGCGACTTCGCTCAGCGGCTTCGTTTGATTCGCGGCAACGAACATTTGGTCAATGCCCATTGCCTCCATCGGCAGGAACGAAACCAAATCTGACTCGGCGAGTTTGTCGCGAGCCTCAGACTTTGGCGGCTTTAGCTGGCAAGCCTCCGCGAGCGTCTTGATCTGCCACCCCTTATTCATGCGAGCAGACCCTTGATGTTCTCCAGCACCTCCGCGCTCTCGGCGTCCAGCGCGGCGATTTCTTCCATGATGGCCTGCGGGCTGCGGTGCGTCGACGTCCTCGCCGCCATTGGGGTTCTTCACGGAGAGGTCGCAGGTGGCGGGGTCGATGGTCTTGGCGTCCACGCTCCAGCTTTTGGGCGAGTCGGCGAAGGTCTGCTGCAAGGCGATGAACTCGGCGAGGTCGGCGTCGTTGAGCGGGTTGGTCTTGCCGAGGTTGCGGCCGGGGTCGAGCTGGTAGAACCAGACGTTTCGCGTCGGCGCGCCTTTCTCGAAGAAGAGCACGACGGTCTTCACGCCCGCGCCCTGGAACGTGCCGCCGGGGCAGTCGAGCACGGTGTGGAGGTTGCAGCTTTCCAGCAGCAGCTTGCGCAGGCTCACAGAGGCGTTGTCGGTATTGGAGAGGAAGGTGTTCTTGATGACCACGCCGCCGCGTCCACCGGCCTTGAGGATTTTGATGAAGTGCTGGAGGAAGAGAAACGCAGTCTCGCCGGTGCGGATGGGGAAGTTTTGCTGCACTTCGGGGCGTTCCTTGCCGCCAAAGGGCGGATTGGCCAGCACGACGTCGTAGCGGTCCTTTTCCTGAATGTCGGCGAGGTTTTCGGTGAGCGTATTGGTGTGGATGATGTTCGGCGCCTCGATCCCGTGCAGGATCATGTTCATGATGGCGATGACGTAGGCGAGGGACTTCTTTTCCTTGCCGTAGAAGGTGCGCTCTTGCAGGAGGCGGTCCTGCGCGGTGGTGCGCCGGGGAGAGCGCTGCTTCAGGTAATCGAAGGCCTCGCACAGGAAGCCGGCCGAGCCGAGCGCCCCGTCGTAGATGGTCTCGCCGAGCTGCGGGCCGACGACCTGGACGATGGCCCGGATGAGCGGGCGCGGGGTGTAGTACTCGCCGCCGTTGCGCCCGGCGTTGCCCATGTTCTTGATCTTGGCCTCGTAGAGGTGGGAGAGCTCGTGCTTCTCCGACTGCGAGCGGAAGCGCAGCTCGTCGATGGGCTCGATGACGTCGCGCAGGTTGTACCCGCTCTGGATGCGGTTTTTGATCTCGCTGAAAATCTCGCCGATCTTGTACTCGATGGTATTCGGCCCGGTCGCGCGCGCCTTGAAGCCCTGGAGATACGGGAAAAGCCGGCCATTGACGAAGGCGAGCAGGTCATCGCCCGTCATGGCGTGGTGGTGGTCGAACTGGCCGTCCTTCCCCTTGGGCGCCGCCCAGCTTTCCCAGCGGTACGCCGGCTCGATGATGGGGATGTACTGGCGACCCTCGAGCTGCGCCTCCAGCGCGCGGTCCTGCTCCAGCGCATCGAGGTATTTCAGGAAGAGGAGCCAGGAGGTCTGCTCGGTGTAATCGAGCTCGCTGGCGCACCCGGCATCCTTGTGGAGGATGTCGTCGATGTTTCTGAAGGCCTGCTCAAACATGGGCGGCCAATCTCTTGAGTGGCCTGCGGCGCGTCAACCTCGCGGCGCGCTTTGGCGTTCGAGAGCCGCGCCGCTTGGCGAGGGCGGGAAGCGCGGTGAGAATGGGAAATTCGGGGTCAGGTGTTCTCTCTGGTCCAAGTGATTTTTTCACAGATCTTATGCACAGGGCTTTCCGTCGGTTTTGGCCTTGTCAGGCAGCGTGCAAGTGCAGAACCCACGAGCCGTGGGCGGTCTGGTGGCGCGTGTGCAGAGCCTCATCGTACCGGGTGCGTGTTTGCCACATTTTCCAAAGGATGTTCAGCCGCCGCTGGCCGAGGCAGCGCAACGCGCAGGCGTGGATTTGCCCTTTTTCGGTATGCCTCGTTGTGGGCTTGCGCCCAAGCGCACTGTTTGCGGCTGAGGTGGACCCAGAGGGGCACGGTGGCTCGCAGCGTCGGATCGGTGCCGCGCCGGAAGCGATGTTTGGTGGCCTGCCCGGAGCGGACCGTCACCGGTGCGGCGCCAGCATAGCATTGCAGTGCGTTGGCATCGGCAAAGCGCGCGCGTTCCGTGCCGATCTCGCCCAGCAGTCGGGGCGCCAGCTTGGCCCAAGCGCCGGGTTCTTCCACCTTTCCTAGGCCCTTTCGGGACAAGAAAAGGGGGTGCTTGTACTCAGACTTGATTTGACCAGTGCCGCGCGCTCGGCGAGTTCGCGGTTTGGGACGGGGCCAACGCGAAGATCCTGCTTAGCTTCAGTGTGGGGCGGCGGGCGCGACGGCGGGGGTGCCGGTCGCCGCGTTGGCGGCGGGCTTTTGCCGCTTCTGCATCGCGAGTTCGGCGTCCGCGGCGGCTTTGCCGTGCTCGGAGCGGGTGGTCCAATAGCCGCGGCCAGGCGTTGGCGAGTACATGTCGCGGCGGGTATTCGCGGTGTTGCAGGCGGCAAGACTGAGGATCGGGAGCAGGGCGAGGAGGGAGACGACAGGCTTCACGGGGAGCATGGGAGCAGACCGCCCCAGTGGACGCAAGCGAGCAGTGCGGCGGTCGTCAGAAGGAGGCGCCACTTCATCATGGAGACGGGAATGGCGTCCACGAAAGGCACGAGAGGAGACGAAAGGAGGTACAGGAATTGAGGCTCCGCTAACTTCCCCAATTCAGCGGGCAAGCTGCTTCACCCCTTCCATTTTCGTGCCTTTCGCGTGTTTCGTGGCTCCGTTCTGGAGTGAAGGTTGGCTCAAAGTGCCCTCACTTTTCGAGAGGCTGCTTCACCCGTTCCATCCTCATGCTTTTCACGTAGCTCGTGGATCCCGTGCAGGAGTGGAGGGTGGCTCCAACCGCCCTCGAACTCCGAGGGGTTGCAGTCACTCCTTTCGTCCTCGTCCCTTTCAGAACCTTTCGGGTACTACGTGGACTCGATCCGGAAGGCTCGCTTACTCGAAGCGCAGTGCCTTCACCGGGTCGAGGCGCGCGGCGAGATACGCCGGGATGAACGCCGCCAGCGAGCAAATGACGAACGCGCTGAGGCAAATGACCAGCACATCGCGCGGCACCGTCTCTGCGGGGATTTCCGAGAATTGGTAAATCGAAGCGGGAAAAATCTCGATGTGAAAGGTGTTGGCGAGCCAGATTTTCACCGTGTTGCGGAAGTGGAGCAACACCATGGCGAGCCCGAGCCCGCACACGGTGCCGAGCAGATCGACCAGCATGCCGAGGGAAAGGAAGACCCAGACGATTTGCGACGAGGTGGCGCCGAGCGCCTTCATGATCCCGATCTCCCGCGTCTTCTGCATGGTGACGGTGATGAGTGTGTTCATGATGCTGAAGGCCGCCACGACGACCACGATGATGAGGATGAAAAACATGACGTTCCGCTCCACGCGGAGGGCGTCGAAAAGCTGATGGTTGTTATCGATCCAGCTATAGAGTTCCACGGCATCCGGCAGTGTTTTGTAGAGCCCATCCTTCACCTCCTCGACGCGGTATGGGTCCGCCGTGCGGAGGCTGAGGCCGTGGACGCCATCGCCGAGCCCATAAAGCTCTTGCGCCACGGAGAGCGAGGTGAGCATGAAATTGTCGTCGTACTGATAGCGGCCCGACTTGAAGAGACCGGTGACGAGCAGCTCCGCCGGCAGCACCATCTGCTGCAGCTCGTCGAGCGTCTTCTGGTTGTCGGGATGCGCTTTCGCTTTCTTGATTTCCTCCAGGATCGAGGTGAAATCGCCGGGAGCATAGACCGTGATCTTGTCGCCGACGCGCACGCCAAGGTCATGCGCCAGGTCCACTCCGAGCACCACCTTGTTGCTTACTCCCTGGTCGTCGATCTCCAGGTCGAGGCGGTTGGTTGGCCGGCCCTCGTCGTCGATCATGGCGGAGCGAATGCCGGTCACGGCATTCTCCCGCGCGGCATCGATGCCGCGCAGGAGCGGGGTGGTGCGCCTGTCGCCGGCGTCCAGGATGACGGGGCCTTGCACATAGGGTGCGGAGGCCAGCACGCCCGGGGCTTTTTGCAGCAAGGCATCGACAGCGCGCCAATCGCCTTTCAGCCCCTCACCCGCCGCGGTGAGATGCGCCTCGAAGCCGAGCACCTTGCGCCGCAACTCCCGGTCAAACCCGGTCATCACCGAGATGACGAGAATCATGACCGCGATGCCGAGCGTCACCCCCAGGACCGAGATGACAGAGATCAGCGAGACGAAGGTGCGCTTGGGCTGCAGGTAGCGCAGAGCGAGGAAAAGACTGAAGGAGGCTTTCAAGACGGCAGCGTCTCTGCCCGAAGTTGTGTGAAAGTGCGATGCGGAATCCGCGCGGAGCAGAAAAAGCTGCCGAGGCCCGCGAGCGTGAAGCTCTTGTCACCCGCGGAGCGAGCCTTTAACTAAGGAAGGCCGCTCCTGGCGAGTTGTCCCGAACAGTCCCCCATCCATGAGAGCGCCCTTTCACTGCCTGGCTGCACTGGCGCTGCTGGGTGGTCCGGCCATGGCGCTGGAGCCGGCGAAAGACGAAGCGCTCGCGCTCACCCAGCAGGTTCACGACATCTTCGAGGCGAAGTGCATCGATTGCCATGGGCCGGAGTTGCCGCGTCCCAAGGGGAAATTTGGCTACGTGCTCGACCTCCAGCGGGTGGCGAGCAACCCCGATTACATTGTACGCGGGAAGCCGCAAGGCTCTGAACTCTACAAGATGGTCTTCCATGACGAAATGCCGGGCGAGGATGCGAACGTGCCGGCGCTCACGCCGCAGGAGAAGGCGATCGTGAAACGCTGGATCGAGGTGGGCGCGCCCGGGGATCTGCCTGGAGCCACGGCCCGCGAGACGGCGGCCGTCATGCCGGAGGCGGTGCGCCCCACAGAGGCCTTTTACCGCCGCCTCGGCCGCTGGCTGGGCAACTTCCACCCGGTGACAACGCATTTTCCGGTAGCCCTCATGATGGTGGCGCTCTTTGCGGAACTGCTGGCGTGGTTGACCAGGCGGCCTGCCTGGCTGCACACCGTTCGTTTTCTCATCGTGCTGGCTGCGCTCGGCAGCGTCGGAGCGACGATCCTGGGCTGGGTGGCCGCGTACTTTTCGTCCTACAACAAAGCCCCTTTTGCGCTGCTCTGGTGGCATCGATGGGTCAGCACGGCGACGATGGCTTGGTCGCTCGTTTGTGCGGGACTGATCACCGTCGGCGAAAGCGAGGAAGGCTCTTTGAACCGGCGCCGTTTCCGCGGGGCGCTCTTCGTGGGCGCTTTTTTGGTCGGCGTGAGCGGGTTCCTGGGGAGCGCGCTGATCTATGGCCTGGACCATTATTACTGGCGGTAGGGGTTTGCGTTGGCGAAGCGGCTCCCCTACAGGGCGTGCTTCTTACCCGGTCTGGACCCCCACCGGCTGCGCTTTTCTCGCCTCGGTTGCACATTTCTGCTTCCCTCGATCCGCTCGTCCTTTGTACAAGGACCACACCTCCCCATGCCTCGCGACATCGTCTATTTCGATCTGGAAACTCAGCGCACCGCGAACGACGCCGGCGGCTGGGGTCGCAAGCGCGACATGGGGATGAGCATCGGAGTCACCTACAGCACGGCCACGCGGCGAATACTGCGTCTTTTCCGAGGGGCAGGTCGATGACCTCATCCGGCGACTTGCTGCGGGCCGACCTGGTCATCGGCTACAATGTGATCAATTTCGATTACGAGGTGCTCATGGGCTACACCGCCCTCGACTTGGCGTACACTGTGCCGACGCTCGATTTGCTGGTGGAAGTGGAAAAGAAGCTTGGCCATCGGCTGGGGCTGGACGCCGTGGCGAGCGCCACCCTGGGAGTCGGGAAAACGGCCGAAGGTCTGGAGGCCGTCAAGTGGTGGCGCCAGGGCAAGCTGGTGGAGATCGCCGAGTACTGCTGTTTTGACGTGAAGTGTACCAAGCTGGTCCATGAGTATGGCGCCGAGCATCGCCAGCTCTTCTACAATGATCGCTTCCAGCAGCGGAAAAAGGTCGGCGTGGAGTGGAACTGAGGCCCATTCGCGCCAGCTTCAGACCGCCCGAAGGTGGAAGCTTTTCTCTACAGCCTCACTTGAGCGGCGACATCACGGATATTCTCGGCCGCAGAACCGACCTACCGAGCGGGGGCAGGCGTCTCGGACAGGAGATAACGCCTTGCCGAAGGGAGTTTCGTTTGCCTATGCCTTGCAGTGCGGCAGCCTTGTTCTGAAATCTCGATGAGTGATTCCTCTCCCAGCACCGACCGCACCACTTCGAATCAAGCGCCCGGCTGGCGGGAACTTTGGCTGAAGGAGGACTGGTGGGCGGTGTGGATCGGTCTCGGCTTTGTGCTGTCGGCCTTCGCGCTGTTCCTCCGGCTCGAGCCTCGACTGGATCGCCGTGGCGCCGAAGAAGTGGGCCGACCTTCGCGCAGCTCGGGGCCGATTCTCTGGCGAAGGCGCTGCGCTATCTCGCGCAATGCGCGGCCTTCCTGGGCCTTTTCACCATGGCGAGGCGGCCATGGGACACCGCCCGCAGGCTTCATTCCTTCCTTCTTGCTGGTTTATGCGCTGCTCGCTGGGGATCAACATCGCGCGGCGCTTGGGAAAAGGCGAGCGTCTACAACCTGGAGCCGCCGCTCGTGGCGCTGCTGCTGGGCTTGCTGATCTCCAATGTCGATCGGCCTGCCGCGCTGGCTGGATGCGGGTTTCCGGGTGGAGTTCTACGTCAAGACGGGCATCGTGCTGCTGGGCGCGGGGCTGCCTTTCACGCTCATCGTGTGGGCGGGGCCCGGTCGCCATCCTGCAGGCCTCCATCGTCTCCATCGCCACCTTTCTCGTCATCTTCTTCGCCGGGCGAAGCGCTCGGTCTCGACCGCCAGCTTGCCGCCACGCTCGGCGCGGGCGGCGCGGTGTGCGGAGTCTCGGCGGCCATCGCCATCGCCGGAGCGGTGCGTGCGAAGAAAGGAGCATCCGCCGATCGCCATCACCCTGGTCGTGCTGCTACGCCATCGTGCTGGTCTTCGCGCTGCCACTGGTCGCCCGCGCGCTCCATCTGCCGGCGGGGGTGGGCGGCGCGTGGATCGGCACTTCGGAGTTTGCGGATGCCGCCGGACTGGCCGCGGCGCAGAGCTACGGTCAAATGGCAGGTCCTGAGAGCGGGATCACCGGCACGGCCGATCAGGCGATCAACGCCTATACTCTGATCAAGGTGGTCGGCCGGGATGTCTGGATTGGCATTTGGGCTTTTGTGCTTTCCGCGGTCTCCATCGTTTTTTGGGAGAAATCAGCGACCGGGCGCACGGCGGAAGCGGGGCAGATTTGGTGGCGCTTTCCCAAGTTTGTTGTCGGCTTTGTCCTGGCCTCGATTCTCATCACCATGGCAGTGCGCAACTTTGGTTTCGCGGAGTACAATAAGCTCGTGAAGCCCACCCTGGTGGCCCCGCTCATTGCGCTGCGGACGTGGGCTTTCACATTCTGCTTTCTGAGCATCGGCCTCACGACGCGGCTCCGCGACCTGGCGCCGACGGGCAGCCGGCCCTTTTGGGCTTTCACGGCGGGGGTCGTGGTGAATCTCTTGCTCGGGTACCTGCTCTCGGTGCATGTTTTTGGAGATCACTGGGCGCACCTGGCACATTGAAGTTTCCCCCGTTCTTCACGCCTCGCCGCACGTTCGCGCCGGTTTCCCAGACGTGCGGGGAGTGCAGGCACTTCAGCAACAGTCCCGCTGCGCTGGAGGCACTCTTCCCCGGCCTCTCGATCATGAGTTCGGGCTACGCGTCCGTGAAGGCACATGATGGCTTGTGTGCTCTTCACGGCTGGTACCTTTCCGACCGCAACCGATGCGACCAATTCGCGAGGGCGGCGGGCGCGCACGAACGATCCGAGGAGAGCGCGCCAATCGCAGGATGAAAGTCCCTGGTGCCATGAGGTTGACATTTCTTTCCCCGATTCTCCGCCAAAGGTGGCGGCGCTTCTCCCCCGCAACCGGGCGCGGGCGGCGCGTGGCCGCTGCCGTGGTGCTTCTCCTGCTCCTTTCGGGCATCGGTGCCGGGCTCATGAACTGGCGTGGCTGGCGGAAGGAGAATCTGCTGCTCACGAGCCCGGTGCTGGCGGTGGAGGAGCTGCGTCCCTCTTCACTTTATTACAATGGACTCGCCTGGCCCTGGCTGCATCGCCTGCGACCCGATCTGCTTTCGGAGGCGGAAGAGCGCGGCGATGCGGAGCGGGTCCGCTCGTTCACGCAAGCGGTGCAAAGCCCCAAGCTCTTCCGCCAACTCGACCGGCAGTTTCGCTTTGAGACGCTTCTGCTCGTGGGCGATCCTTCGCAATTTCGGCCGCTGCTCGATCACCTGCTGGAGACACGCGACTGGACGCTGACGTATGTGGACCCGACCAGCTTGATTTGGAAACGGGGCGCGGTGGCGCCTTGGGATCTGCATCGGCTGGACGCGGTGCGGGCGCGTTTTGCGACGGCTTCCGCTCGAGATCGCGGCACCTTTCTTGCGCTCTGCGCCGGCAAACTGTTGGCCGTCCGCGAACCCGCCGCCGCGCGGGCTCTGCTGGAGGAGGCGCAGACGCTCGGCGCCAATTCCGCCGAAGTCGAGAGCGTCTGGGCGCAATACCATCTGGCGCGGGGCGAGTGGCACGACGCGGAAGCCGCCGCCGATCGCGCGCTCAAGCTCGATGGAACGAGCCTGGCGGCGCTCGGCTGCAAGGCGCAGGCGCTGTACGCCACGAAGCGGTTTGGCGAGGCGTACGCGCTGTCGAAGCGTCTGATGGAGCGGCGGCCCGATGATCCCAATCTTCTCTTTTACCACGCGAAGATCGCGCATGAGGCGCGGGCCTTTGAACAAGAGGCCGACGCGCTGCGGCGGCTCATTTTACTCGCCGAGGCGAATGACCGGCCCACGGCGACTTACCGCGTCTATCTGGGGCAGGCGCTGGCTTCGAGCGGGGAAGCGCAGCCGGCGCTTTCGGAGTTTCAGCGGGCCATCGCCGACCCAGAGTGCCCGCCGGAGCAGCGCCAATTCGCCAGGGATTGCGTGCAGCATGTTCGCAGTCAGATGCCGGCCCAGCCATGAACGGTTCCTCGACGACGTTTCGCGCTTGCCCATGGCGCGCCGTTCAAGAAACTGGCCGACTTTATGAGATTCGCTAATCAGGTCGCCATTGTCACGGGCGCGGGGCGCGGCATCGGTCAGGCGATTGCCAGCCGCCTGGCGCAGGAAGGTGCACGCGTCGCCGTCGTTTCGCGCACCGAGGCGAATGCCGAGAAAACCGCTGATGAAATCAATGCGCGCCACGCGGGGCTGGCGAAGTTTTACGCAGTCGATGTGGCGAGTCACGCCGCCGTCAAAGCGCTCGTGGAGACGATTCTCGATGATTTTTCCCGGATCGACATTCTCGTCAACAACGCCGGCGCTGACCCGTGACAATCTTTCCATGCGGCTCTCAGAGGAGGATTGGGATTCGTTGTCGATACGAACCTGAAAGGGCGCGTTCAATTTTATCCAGGCCGTCGAGCGGACCATGCTCAAGCAGCGCTCCGGACGTATTATCAGTATCTCTTCGGTCGCCGGCCTGGTCGGCAATGCGGGGCAGGCGAATTACGCCGCCTCGAAAGCTGGCCTGCTCGGCTTGAGCAAATCGATCGCCCGCGAGCTGGCCAGCCGCTCGATCACCTGCAACGTCGTCGCGCCGGGTTTTATCACGACCGATATGACGCAAGTCTTGCCCGAGGCGGTGAAGAGCGGCGTCGTCGGCAACATTCCGCTGGCGCGCTTCGGGCAGCCGGAGGAGATCGCGAGCGCGGTCGCTTTTCTCGCGAGCAGCGAAGCCGCCTATATCACCGGGCAATGCCTGACGGTCGATGGCGGCATGGTCATGTAAGCTGCGCCAGGAAGCGAGCCATGCTCCTCTACCTTTTGCGCCACGCCGACGCCGAAACGGAGGCGGAGAATGACAACGACCGCCGTTTGTCCGAGAAAGGACAGCAGCAGGCGAAGACGGGTGGCGACGTTTTGCGAAGGAGCAGGAGCCTCGTCCCGGCGCTCGTCCTCTCCAGCCCGCTGCCCCGCGCGCTTGAAACAGCGCAACGCGTGGTCGGCGCGATCCGCTCCGAGCTGCTGGTCGTGCCGTGGCTGTGCGAGCGGCATGACCCCCGCAACGGCGCTCGAGGAATTGAAGGCCTATCGGAGCCGCCCCAGCGTGCTTCTCGCCGGCCACGAGCCGGACCTCTCCGCCTTGATTGCCCACCTCATGGGCGTGCCCAGTCCAAGTCTCCTCCACATTCGCAAAGCTTCGCTGACGGGTCTGGAAGTCGAAGTGTTGCGCGCCGGAGCGGGGCGTCTCGAATTCTCCATCCCATGCAAAATGATGTCAGCCAGCCCGAGGTGATCGCCCTGCCGGTCGCCGAATTTCGCCACGCGGGTGGCGGAAATCATCGACCGGACATCCGCGCCGCCCTCGCCGCGCGCGGCTCGTGCCGGCTCGCGCTCGCCGGAGGCAATACGCCGCGCGCCATCCATGCTGCGCTCGCCGCCCGCGCGCCCGATCTCGCCTGGGCGAACGTCTGGATCACTTTTGGCGACGAGCGCTGCGTGCCGCCGGACCACGCCGAGAGCAACTACCGCAGGGCCCGTGAGTCGCTACTCGACCGGGTGCCCATCCCGGCGGCGCAAATCCTGCGGATCCGCGGCGAACTTCCGCCCAAAGATGGGGCGTTCGATTATGAGCAGCAACTTGCCGCCGCAGCCGGAGCCTCTGGCGAGTCTCAGTACATCCACGATCTCGTGATGCTCGGGATGGGCGAGGACGGACACACGGCGTCGCTCTTCCCCGGCTTGGAAGCGGTCGAAGAACGTGCGCGTCTTGTAGTCGCCACCATCGGCCCTAAGCCGCCGCCGGATCGCGTCACGATGACGCTGCCGCTGCTCAATGCGGCTCGGCGCGTTTTTTTTGTCGTGACCGGGCTCGACAAGGCGCCCGTGCTCAGCCGCGTTTTAGCCGGTGACCAGGCCTACCCCAGCGCGCGCGTGCGGCCCCCCGGCGGCACCGTTCGCTGGCTGCTGCCCGAGCAACTCAGCCACGCGGTCACTTAGCCGCGTGCTCGAGGGTTGGCCGGTCCGGCAGACCTTCACAAAAATCCCGCACGATGAGCCGCGTCCAAATCTCCGCGCCGGAAAGGCTCAGGTGCCCCCCATCAAGCCGGTTCTTCCACGCAAAGAGTTCCGGGTAGCGTTCCGGGTCCGAGTAGTCCTTTTGCAAACGTCCATGCGCCAGTTCCGGTTGGAGCACAAACTTCCGCTGACCCGTGGTCGGCGCGGTCACCACCAGGCAGCGCGCGCCCGCCTGCTCCAACTGTCGCAGCATCGCGTCGTAGCTCGTCTGCCCGGCTGCTCCGCCGGCCGCCGTGACGGCTGGGTGCGCCCGCAACTCGGCCATTTCAGCCTCGTATGCGGCCAGCCGCTCCGTGGTGACGTAGCCGTCCCGCTCGAGGTAGTTGAAGCCGTCGCGCCGGTCGCCCAGCGCGCCCCACATGGGCTCCGGGTGCCGCAGCAGCCGCGTCAGGAGTTCTTCACCGTAGCCGGCGTTGAGCAGATTCTGGCGAAAAGGCTCCCCATGCGGCGCCCAGATGCGCCACGGCCTTTCATAGGAAAGAATCGTGCGCGCCCAGGTCGCCTTGCGCGGGAGCGGCTTGTGCGTTTCGAGCGCCGCTCGCAGCAGGAGGCGCATCCGGGGAAGGTCGTGCCAGTACACCTCGCGCGCGGTGTTGTTCGCCACCGTATTCAGGGCGGTATTCAGGAAGCCCGCCTCGATGATTACCCACCGCAGATGGGGCAGGGGATGTTGCAGCACGTCTTCGACGAAGCGGTTCAACTCGGGTGGAGCCATGGCGTTGATCCC
>CAWBXA010000023.1:0-40421 GCA_963792695.1 uncultured Verrucomicrobiae bacterium
CGGCGACGGCCACCTCGACAGCGCGCCGCGCCTGGAATTGCCCGCGCACATCCGCGAAATCGTTTTCCGTATCGGCCTGATGCTCAGCGAAAAAGGCGGCCAGGTCTTCACGCATCGGCAGGAGCGGTTTCTCGCCCGTGAGGAACTCGAACGTTTCGCGAAGATTGTGGACCCCATAGACCTCGATGCCTTCGACCATGGCCGCCTCGCGCGCATTGCCGTACGGCACGACGAGCTTCTTGCGGCCGCGTTTGCGCGCCTCCAGCGCGACGGGCAGCACCCCGCGCACCGGTCGCACCGCACGGGTCAGAGCCAGTTCTCCGACAAAGCAAAACTCGCGATTGAAGGGCAAGTGCCGCTCCTGCTGGCAGGCGATCATGCCGAGGGCGATGGGAAGATCAAGCTCGGCCCCTCTTTCTTCACATCGGCCGGCGCGAGGTTCACCGTCGTGCGGCCGTGCGGCCAATGGTAGCCGCTATTCGCGATGGCGGTGGTGACTCGATCGCTCCTTGACGGCGGTATCGGCAGCTGACAACGACTACGACCGCTCGCCGCCCGCCGAGTCGACCTCGGTCGACCTCGTAAGCGTCCACGCCAAAAACGGCCCCGGAGAAAACTGGCGAGCTGGAAGGGGGAAGCTGGCGAAAAGAAGAGCCAGCGGGAAGTGGAAAGCGTCCGCCACGGTTACGGTGCCGCCTTCCCGGAACCGCGCTCATCGTGAGCGCTCCCGAAGCGCGAACCGTTGCTCAGGCCGCACGATATCTGGCACGGGAATTCCGGCTTAACTCCACACGCGCAAGGCAGTGGGCGCGCGATTTACGACAGACGAAATCCTTTTTGCGTTCAGGTTTAATCCACCCCGCCATGACCGCCAAGCCTGCCCACGCTGCGCTTCAACCCTCCCCGACGCCCTCGTCCGAGAATGGCCATTCCGAATCCAGGCACCGAGGCCGGGTCAATCTGCCAGATGAAAACTTCGCACGCCATCTTCTGGCGGCCATGGTGGCCTTTCGGGATGGGAACTTTTCGGTGCGTTTGCCAGGTGACTGGGAGGGGATCAATGGGCGGGTCGCCGAGGCCTTCAACGAGGCGATGGGGTATGAGGACCGGATTACGCGCGAGGCCAAACGCCTGCGGGTGACGGTGGGCAAGGAAGGGCGGCTGAGGCAGCGCATGTCGCTGCCTGGCGCGGTCGGCGAATGGGCCACGAAGGTGGAATCGATCAACACACTCATCGACGATCTGGTGCGGCCGACGGCGGACGTCGCGCGCACGATCGGCGCGGTGGCCAAGGGAGACCTCGGGCAGTCGATGGAACTCGAAGTGGATGGGCGCGCCCTGAAGGGCGAGTTCCTGCGCTCGGCCAAACTGGTGAACACGATGATCGATCAGCTTTCGGTCTTCACCTCGGAAGTGACGCGCGTGGCGCGCGAAGTCGGCACGGAAGGAAAGCTCGGCGGACAGGCGCAGGTGAAGGGCGTCTCGGGCGTCTGGAAGGAACTGACGGAATCGGTCAACCAGATGGCCGGCAACCTGACCGCGCAGGTCCGAAACATCGCGGACGTGACCATCGCCGTCGCCAATGGCGACCTTTCCAAGAAGATCACGGTCGACGTGCGCGGCGAGATTTTGCAGCTCAAGGAAGCGACCAATACGATGGTGGATCAGCTTCGCTCGTTTGCTTCGGAAGTGACGCGCGTGGCGCGCGAGGTCGGCACGGAGGGGCGGCTCGGCGGGCAGGCGGTGGTGCCCGGCGTGGCGGGCACATGGAAGGATTTGACGGACTCCGTGAACGCGATGGCCTCGAATCTCACCGGGCAGGTGCGCAATATCGCGGCCGTGACCACGGCGGTGGCGCGCGGGCGATCTTTCGCGCAAGATCACGGTGGATGTGAAGGGCGAAATTCTGGAATTGAAGGAGACGATCAACACGATGGTCGATCAGCTGAACAGCTTCTCCTCGGAAGTGACGCGGGTGGCGCGGGAAGTCGGCACAGAAGGCAAGCTGGGCGGACAGGCGGCGGTGCCGGGCGTGGCCGGGACCTGGAAGGATCTGACGGATTCGGTCAATTCGATGGGCTCGAATTTGACCGCGCAGGTGCGCAACATTGCGGAAGTGACGACGGCGGTGGCGCGGGGCGATTTGAGCCGCAAGATCACCGTCGATGTAAAGGGAGAGATTCTCGCGTTGAAGAATACAATCAACACGATGGTCGATCAGTTGAATGGCTTCGCCTCGGAAGTGACGCGGGTGGCGCGCGAGGTCGGCACGGAAGGGAAGCTGGGAGGGCAGGCGCAGGTGCCGGGAGTAGCCGGGACGTGGAAAGACTTGACCGATAACGTGAACTTCATGGCCTCCAACCTGACGGGGCAGGTCCGTAACATCGCGGAAGTGACCACCGCCGTCGCCAACGGCGATCTCTCCAAGAAGATCACCGTCGATGTACGGGGCGAGATTCTGGAGTTGAAAAATACGATCAATACGATGGTCGATCAGTTGAACGGCTTTGCCTCCGAAGTGACGCGGGTGGCGCGCGAGGTCGGCACGGAAGGGGAACTGGGCGGCCAGGCGGAGGTGCGCGGGGTGGCGGGCACCTGGAAGGATCTGACGGACTCCGTCAATGCGATGGCGACCAATCTAACCTCTCAGGTGCGCAATATCGCGGAGGTGACGACGGCGGTGGCCAATGGCGACTTATCCAAGAAGATTACCGTGGCGGTCCGGGGCGAAATCCTGGAGTTGAAGAACACGATCAACACGATGGTCGATCAACTCAATGCCTTCGCCGGGGAAGTTAGCCGGGTGGCGCGCGAGGTCGGCACGGAAGGGGCGCTCGGCGGGCAAGCGCAGGTGCCGGGCGTGGCGGGGACGTGGAAGGATCTTACGGATAACGTGAATTCCATGGCGTCGAACTTGACCGGACAGGTGCGCAACATTGCGGATGTCGCAACGGCGGTGGCGAATGGCGACTTGTCGAAGAAGATCACGGTCGATGTGAAGGGGGAAATTTTGGAGTTGAAGAACACGTTGAACACGATGGTGGATCAGCTGAACGCATTCGCGTCGGAAGTCTCCCGCGTGGCGCGCGAGGTCGGCACGGAGGGCAAACTGGGAGGTCAGGCGCAGGTCCGCGGGGTGGCCGGCACGTGGAAGGACTTAACTGATAACGTGAACTCCATGGCGAATAACCTGACGGGACAGGTGCGGAATATTGCGGACGTAACGACGGCAGTGGCGCGCGGCGATCTCAGCCGCAAAATCACGGTCGAGGTAAAGGGCGAGATTTTGGAACTGAAGAATACGGTGAATACGATGGTGGATCAACTGAACGGCTTTGCCTCCGAGGTTTCTCGGGTGGCGCGCGAAGTCGGCACGGAAGGCAAGCTGGGCGGCCAGGCGGAAGTGCAGGGAGTGGCGGGAACGTGGAAGGACTTGACGGACAATGTGAACTCGATGGCGTCGAACCTCACTTCGCAGGTCCGCAACATCGCCGACGTGACGACGGCCGTGGCGCGCGGCGATCTCTCGCGCAAGATCACCGTGGATGTGAAAGGGGAGATTCTACAACTGAAGGAGACCATTAACACGATGGTGGACCAATTGAATGGCTTTGCCTCGGAAGTCTCCCGCGTGGCGCGCGAGGTGGGGACCGAAGGGAAACTGGGCGGGCAAGCGGCCGTGGAAGGCGTGGCCGGGACCTGGAAGGACCTGACCGATAACGTGAACTCCATGGCTTCGAACCTCACCTCGCAGGTGCGGAATCTAGCCGAGGTGACCATCGCCGTGGCCAACGGCGATCTTTCCAAGAAGATCACGGTGGACGTGCGCGGCGAGATTTTGGAACTGAAAGAGACCATCAATCGATGGTGGATCAACTTGCGCTCCTTCGCGGCGGAGGTGACGCGCGTGGCGCGTGAAGTCGGGACGGACGGCAAGCTGGGTGGCCAGGCAGCCGTCCCAGGCGTGGCGGGGACGTGGAAGGATCTCACCGACAACGTGAATTCGATGGCCTCGAATCTAACGGGCCAGGTTCGGAACATCGCGGATGTGGCGACGGCCATCGCCCGGGGCGATCTGAGCCGGAAAATCACGGTCGATGTGAAGGGAGAGATTTTGCAGCTCAAGGAGACCATGAATACGATGGTCGAGCAATTAGGCGCGTTCGCCTCGGAAGTAACGCGGGTGGCGCGGGAAGTCGGCACCGAGGGCAAGCTGGGTGGCCAGGCGCAAGTGCTCGGCGTGGCTGGCACATGGAAGGACCTGACAGATAACGTCAACTCGATGGCCTCGAACCTAACGGGACAGGTCCGCAATATCGCGGATGTCACCATCGCGGTAGCCAACGGCGATCTCTCCAAGAAAATCACGGTGGATGTGCGGGGAGAGATTTTGCAACTTAAGGAGACCATCAACACCATGGTCGAGCAACTCCGCTCCTTTGCCTCTGAGGTGACTCGAGTGGCGCGGGAAGTCGGCACGGAAGGACGCCTGGGCGTGCAGGCGGTGGTGCCCGGCGTAGCTGGGACTTGGAAAGACCTGACCGACTCGGTGAACACGATGGGCGCCAACTTAACAGCCCAGGTTCGGAATATTGCGGAGGTCACCACGGCGGTCGCGCGCGGCGACTTAAGCCGCAAGATCACCGTCGATGTGAAGGGCGAGATTTTGGAGTTGAAGAACACGGTGAACACGATGGTGGATCAACTCAATGCCTTTGCCTCGGAAGTCACCCGCGTGGCCCGTGAAGTGGGAACCGAGGGCAAACTGGGCGGCCAGGCCCAGGTCTCCGGCGTGGGAGGAACCTGGAAGGACTTGACCGATAACGTCAACTTCATGGCCTCCAACTTAACCGATCAGGTGCGGGGCATTGTGAAAGTGGTCACGGCAGTCGCCGACGGCAACCTTCGCCAAAAACTGACGGTCCAAGCCAAAGGCGAAGTGGCTGCGCTGGCGGAGACCATCAATAACATGACCGACACGCTGGCGACGTTCGCGGACCAGGTGACGAATGTGGCCCGTGAGGTGGGTGTGGATGGCCGGCTGGGCGGGCAAGCCAATGTGCCGGGTGCGGCGGGCATGTGGAAAGACTTGACCGGCAACGTGAACCTGCTGGCCGCCAATTTAACAACGCAGGTGCGCGCCATCGCGGAGGTCGCCACCGCGGTGACACAAGGCGACTTGACGCGCTCCATTCAGGTCGATGCCAAGGGCGAGGTGTCGGAACTGAAAGACAACCTAAATACGATGATCGCGAACCTGCGCGAGACGACGGAGCGCAATCGTGAGCAGGACTGGCTGAAGACCAACATTGCGCGTTTTACGAGTATGCTCCAGGGCCAGCGCGACTTGGTGACCGTAGCCAAGACCTTGCTGGCCGATTTCGTTCCCTTAGTGCAGGCGCAGCAGGGAACCATTTATCAAATGGCGAACAGCGATGAAGGCGCGCCAACTTTGCAACTGCTGGCCGGATACGCTCAACGTCCGGGGCAACCCGAGCGGATACCGCTCGGGGAAGGGATCGTCGGCCAGTGCGCCTTGGAAAAGCAGCGCTTCCTGCTCACGGATGTGCCGCCGGAATACACGCGGGTCGCCTCGAGTCTGGGCGACGCGACGCCCTCGAGCATCGTCGTCCTGCCGCTCCTCTTCGAGGGTCATACGAAGGCGGTGATCGAACTGGCCTCGCTCCGGCCCTTTACTTCGACGAATCTGATTTTCCTTGATCAACTGACCACCAGTATCGGCGTGGTACTGAATACGATTGAAGCGACCATGCGCACGGAGGGTCTGCTCAAGCAATCGCAACAGTTGACGGTGGAACTGCAGTCGCGCCAGAGCGAGTTGCAGGAAACCAACGAGCAACTAGGCACAAAGGCGCGGTTGCTCGCCGAACAGAATGCCGAGGTGGAGCGCAAGAACCGTGAGGTGGAGCAGGCCCGTGGCGCGCTGGAGGAAAAGGCGGCGGAGTTGGCGCTCACCTCCAAGTATAAGTCGGAATTTTTGGCCAATATGTCGCATGAATTGCGAACGCCTCTTAATTCCATCCTAATTCTCAGTCAACAATTGGCGGATAACGCCGCGGGCAACTTGCAGCCGAAACAGGTCGATTTCGCCCGCAACGTCCACTCCTCCGGCTCGGATTTGTTGAATCTGATCAATGATATTCTCGACCTTTCCAAGATCGAGTCTGGGACGGTGTCGGTCGAGGCCGAAGAAATTCTGTTCCAAGGGTTGCGGGATAACATCGACCGCAACTTTCGGCACGTGGCCGAAAGCAAAAATCTGCCGTTCAACGTGGAGTTTGGCCTTGATCTGCCGCGCGCCATGACCACCGATCCCAAGCGTTTGCAGCAGATTCTGAAGAATCTTCTTTCAAATGCGGTCAAGTTTACCGCGCAAGGACATGTGGACGTGCGCGTGAATTTCGCCACTCAAGGCTGGAGCATCGATCATCCGGTGTTAAGCAAAGCGCAACAAGTAGTGGCCTTTGCCGTTGAAGATACCGGCATCGGTGTGGCGCCGGAGAAGCAACGCCTGATCTTCGAGGCGTTTCAACAAGCCGACGCCGGCACTTCGCGAAAATACGGCGGCACCGGCCTGGGCCTGGCGATCAGCCGCGAACTAGCCGCGCTGCTTGGGGGCGAGATCCGCCTGACCAGCGTCCACGGCCAGGGCAGCACCTTTACTCTTTACCTGCCGTTGCATTACACCGGGCCGAGCAGCGCCCGCACCGGGCCGGTGACGAGTGGGACGGCGGAGGTCCCCCGCGTCCCATCGCTGAGTGTTTTGCCGGTCGCACAGGAAGAACATGTGGAGGATGACCGGCACTTGATCCGGGAAGGTGACGCCGTGATGCTGATCATTGAAGACGACGCCCACTACGCCCGCATTCTGCTGGGCCTGGCACGCGGCCACGGCTTCAAGGGCGCTGGTCGCCTCGAAGGGCGCAACAGGCCTGGCGCTGGCTCGGCAGTACCAGCCAGCCGCCATCTCTCTCGACATTTTCCTGCCCGACATGCTGGGGTGGACTGTTCTCAATCAACTTAAACTCGATCCCGCGACCCGGCACATTCCCGTTCAAATCGTAACGTTGGAAGAAGAGCGGCAGCATGGCCTTTCGCACGGCGCCTTTTCCTACATCATCAAGTCGCCGACGACCAAAGGACTCGAAGTGGCCTTCGACCGAATCAAGGATTTCACGGCACCCCGCACCAAGCGATTACTTGTCGTGGAAGATAACGATATCGAGAGGGAATCGATCGTGGAACTCCTCGGCTACAAAGACATCGAACTCAGGGCGGTGGCAACCGGGGCAGAGGCCATGGAAGCGATGCTCGACCAGCCATTTGATTGTGTGGTGCTCGACCTTCGCCTGCCGGATATGACGGGCTTCGAATTACTTGGAGAAGGTGCAGGCGGAGCCCGCCTTGAACGACGTGCCGGTGGTGGTCTTTACCGGCAAGGAACTTTCCAGTGCAGAGGAGTCGCAGATCAAGGCCATGGCCAAAAGTATCGTCCTGAAAGACGTGCAGTCGCCGGAGCGTTTGCTGGATGAAACCGCTCTGTTTTTACATCGGGTGGTGACGGAACTGCCGAGCGGAGAAGCAGGCCATGCTACAGCGATTACACGGCTCGACCGAAGTCTTGCATGGACGCAAAGTGCTGGTGGTGGACGATGATGCGCGCAACATTTTTGCGCTGACTTCGCTGCTGGAAAGCCAGGAGATGGAGGTCATCAGCGCGACCAATGGACGCCAGGCCATCGAATTGATTCAGCGGACGCCCAACTTGAGCATGGTTCTGATGGACATTATGATGCCGGAAATGGACGGCTATGAGACGATGCGCGAAATTCGCAAGGCTCAGGAATTCCGCACTCTCCCGATGCTGGCGCTAACGGCCAAGGCGATGAAAGGTGATCGCGAGAAGTGTCTCGATGCGGGCGCTTCGGATTACATCGCGAAGCCAGTGAATACGGAGCAACTTCTCTCCCTGATGCGCGTCTGGCTCTTCCGTTGAAGCCCCCATCCTGGTCACCCCGCCATGAATTCCGCGTCGCCGCTCCCGGCTGGAAAGCCGCTTCCGTTGGAGGGGACCGGCGAACGCGAGGAGCCTGAGTTGGACGCGGTGCTGACCGCGCCGATCAACATCCTGCTCGTCGATGATGAGCCCAAAAATCTCACGGCGCTGGAGATCGTCTTAAACGATCCCGGCTATCGACTGGTGCGTGCCAGCTCCGCGGATGAGGCTTTGCTCGCGCTCGTGCAGGAGGAGTTCGCGGTACTGGTGCTCGACATTCAGATGCCCGGTATGAATGGGTTCGAACTGGCGCAGCTGATTAAAAGGCGGCGCAAAACCGCCTCCGTTCCCATCATCTTCCTGACCGCCTACTACGGGGAAGATGAGCACGTGCTGGAGGGCTACAGCACGGGCGCGGTCGATTACCTGCACAAGCCGATCAATGCGGTCGTGCTCCGCTCGAAGGTGGCGATTTTTGCGGAGTTGCACCGGCGCACCCGCGAAAGCGCCCTGGCCAACCACAAGCTGCTGGCCGAGGTCGCCGAGCGGCGGCACGCCCAGGAACAACTGCGGGAGTTGAACTCGGAATTGGAAAACCGCGTGGCCTTGCGCACGGCAGCGGTCTCGGAGAGCGAGGCTCGTTTTCGCGCGCTGGCCGAGGATATGCCCCACCTCGTCTGGGAGACCGATACGCGTGGGCGGACGACTTTTCAAAACGCCAAGTGGCGTACTTACACCGGCCATGGGACGGAGCCTTCGGGCGAAGCCTGGAAAGAGGCGATCCATCCCAACGACGCGCCGAGCATGGCTGAAGCGTGGACCATTTCGCTCCAGACAGGCACGGAATGCGACACCTACTGCCGCTACCGGCGCGCAAGCGATGGGACGTATCGGTGGTTTCGCGTCAAGGCCGCGCCCGTGCGCGATGGCGCAGGCAAAGTGGTGCGGTGGGTGGGAACCTGCACCGACATCCATGAGCAACGGAAAGCGGAGGAGGCGCTCAGTCATGCGGACCGGCGGAAAGACGAATTTCTGGCGATGCTGGGGCACGAGTTGCGCAACCCACTCTCCGCCATTCGCCACGCGGTGCGCATCGACGAAGAAGCGGGTGATGATCCCGAGGCGCACCGCTGGGCCAGTGAAGTGATCGACCGCCAGAGCGCGCAACTGACACGCATGGTGGACGACCTCCTCGACGTGGAGCGCATCAACCGCGGGCGCATCGAGTTGCGGTCTGAATTGGTGGACCTCGGGGCCGTCCTCGCCCGCGCGCAGGAGGCGGTGCAGCCGTTGATCCTAGCCAAGCGCCACACGCTGCATCTGGACGGCAACGGAGAGCTGCACGTCCAAGGGGACGCGGCCCGCTTGCAGCAAGTCTTCGTGAATCTCTTCTCCAATGCCGCCAAGTACACCAGCGAAGGCGGGACGATACAGGTGCAAGTGCGTCGCGCGGCGGACGAGGCGGTGGTCTCAGTGGCGGACAATGGCGTGGGGCTCTCGGCGGAAGTTCTTCCCCGCGTGTTCGACCTTTTTACCCAAGCGCATACTTCCATTGACCGGGCTCAAGGGGGACTGGGAATCGGTCTGACGGTGGTGAAGTCGCTAATTGAGATGCACGGCGGCAGCGTGGTGGCGCAAAGCGATGGCCCGAGCCGGGGCAGTACTTTCATCATCCGTCTGCCGCTCGCGGCGGAGCCACCCACGCAGGGCCAGGCAGCCGTGACTCCTCCCGAGCGCGGCGCCAACCAGAGCGGACGGGTTTCCCGGCCACTGCGCGTCCTGATCGTGGATGATCACCGCGACGCGGCTGAAACCCTGTCGCGCCTGCTGGTCCGGCGCGGATGCGTTGTTCGCCTGGCGCACGACGGCGTGCAAGGATTGGAGGCGGCTGGCGAATTCCATCCGGAGGTGTTGCTGCTCGATTTGGGGCTCCCCGGCCTGGACGGTTACGAACTTTGCCGAACGTTGCGCGCCCAGGCGGAGCTGGCTGGGGCGCGATTCGTGGCCATCTCTGGTTACGCGCAGAAGAGTGATGTCGAGCGCGCGCTGGCGTCCGGCTTTGACCTCCACTTTGCCAAGCCGGTCGATTTCCCCGCGCTGCTCGAGGTTTTGCTCCCGAAGGCAGCCCCCGCTGGCTAGCCGAGACGAGGCCGCTGAGCGGCGCTACTTCACCTTGTCGGCGACCACTTTTTCGAGCTTCACGATGTCAGCGGAAAACTTGCGGATGCCTTCGGCGGTTTTCTCGGTCGCCATGGCGTCTTCATTGAGCAGGAAGCGGAACGACTTTTCGTCCACGGCAACGCGCTCGACCTGGGCGTTCTTCGCGGCGGCGGCATCGAGCTTCTTCGTCAGCGGCTCGTTGGTTTCAGCCAGCTTGGCCAGCAGTTCCGGTGAGATCGTCAGCAAATCGCACCCCGCCAATTCGACGATCTGCGAAGTGTTGCGGAAGCTCGCTCCCATGACCTCGGTCTGATGGCCGAAATGCTTGTAGTAGGTGAAAATGGTCGAGACGGATTGCACGCCGGGATCCTCCGCGCCGGTGAAATCGCGCTTCTGAGCGGCCTTGTACCAATCATAGATGCGGCCGACGAAAGGCGAGATGAGCTGCACCTTCGCCTCGGCGCAGGCGACGGCTTGCGAAAGCGAAAAGAGGAGCGTCAGGTTGCAATGGATGCCTTCCTTTTCCAGGACCTCGGCCGCCTTGATGCCTTCCCAAGTCGAGGCGATCTTGATGAGTACGCGATCGCGCGAGACGCCGGCTTTTTCATAGAGTGCGATCAACTCGCGGCCCTTCGCGATGGACGCCTCGGTGTCAAACGAGAGCCGCGCATCGGTTTCAGTCGAGACGCGACCCGGCACGATCTTGAGAATCTCGAGGCCGAAGCCGACCAGCACATTGTCGATGGTGTCTTCGATCTGCCGGCGCCCGGTGAGGCCGCTGCCCTTGCGATCCACGAGCACCTTGTCGAGGATGTGGTTGTATTTGGGATTGTTGACCGCCTGGAGGATCAGCGAGGGATTGGTCGTCGCGTCCTGCGGCTTGAACTCCCGCATCGACTCGAAGTCGCCGGTATCCGCCACGACCTTGGTGAATTTCTTGAGCTGCTCCAGCTGGGTGGCGGCAGCAATTGCAGGTGCGTCGATGGTAGCGGTGCTCATAAAGGCGAGGGATTGACTAGGCTTCTGATCGTGCGGAAACGGCGGAGAAAACGCACCATAGGCGGGAACGTGCGCGAGGGCAAAGGTTAAACTGGCGCGACGGCTGTCAGACGCGGTGAAATGCGTTGCCCGCTCCAGTGCCGTGAGCTAGTGGCAACGCCTATCATGCGTATCGCCCTCCTTGCGGCCTTTCCTTTGCAGGCCATCCCGCCTCTGGGGCGATCGGCGCGGGTTGGGCACCCGGCGACGTGGCTGCCGATGGTGAGCGATGCCTTCCGAGGGCGGAAGGACTTTGATCTGCACTGGCTCGTCATCGCGCGGGGCGAAGTCCCGCGAGAGCCGGTACGCTGGAACGAGCAGACTTTCCATGTGCTGCCTAGCCCCACGCGGGGGCGCATTTTCCACTGCTACTGGCCCGATTCGCGGGTGTTGCAAGCGCGCTTGGACGAATTGCAGCCGGACTTGGTCCATGCTTGGGGAACCGAAGACTGCTACGGGTTGACGGCGGCCCGCAGCCGCTGGCCCTGGCTGCTCTCGATGCAAGGAATCCTCCATGAATACCTGCAACGGGCGCCGCGCTCCGCTCGCTATGACTTGAAGACGCGTTTGCAGGAGCGCTTCGAGGCGTCGGTACTGCGCAGCGCGAGCGAGATCACCGTGGAAAGCCGATGGGGAATGCGCGTGCTGCAACTGCAGGCACCGCACGCCCGAGTGCACGCGGTCGAGTATGGGGTCCAGGAGCGGTTTTACGACGCGACTTGGCAGCCAGACCCACAGCGGCCACGCGCCGTCTTCATCGGCAGCATCGATGCGCGGAAAGGCGTCGCAGACGCGGTAGCAGCCTTTGCCAACGAACGCCTGCGCGGCGCGGAGTTACAGATCGTGGGGGATTTCGAGAATCCACTTGGTCGCCGACTCCGGCTGCAATCCGGCGGCAACATCCACTGGCTGGGGCGTCTGTCGCGCGAGCAGACAATCGAGACGCTGAGCCGGGCATGGTGTCTCGTCCTGCCCACCAGGGCCGATACCAGTCCAAATGTGGTGAAGGAAGCGCGCGTCATTGGCCTTCCCGTCGTGACCACCCCGCATGGCGGACAGAGCGACTACGTGGAGCATGGCCGCAACGGCTTCCTGCTGGAGCCGGGCGATTTGAGCGGACTTGCTGACGCCTTGGCGAAATTGCTCAAAGACCTTCCGCTCGCGCGGTGCATGGGCGCCGAGTTGCACGAAGAGCAGCGCACTTTTTTCCGACCCGAACGCACCGCGCAATGCTTCCAAAATCTCTATGCGAATCTGGTTGAGCATCGGCGGTCTCAGGGCGTGTGGGGATCAAGAACTCGTGGGCCATTCCGGCCGGGTGATGAGCCTTGCTAATTTGCGGGAACGTCGGAAAGATGCTTCGTCCATGCTGCTTCACCGCCTGCGCAATCAGCTCAATCGCTCCCTCCGGCCCATGGGCTTCGAAGTGCGTCGCGTAGAGCCGGAAATCCCAGCGGCATTCGCCGCACAGATCGAACTGACGCAAAATTCCGCCCCGGTGATCTTCGACATTGGCGCTAATGTGGGTGATGTCAGCTTGTTCTACCGCAAACTCTTCCCCTCGAGCACCCTGCATGCATTCGAGCCCTTCCCGGAGAATTTTCGCGCGTTAGCCAGGCAATGTGCGGGATTGGATCGTGTTTTTGCGAACCAACTGGCGGTCTCGGATCAGGTCGGCACGAGCACCTTTCACTCGAACGTGAGCAGCTTGACCAACTCCATGCTGGCCACGGATGCCACGGGAGCCGGGTACTGGCCGGACGGCTATTTGCAGACCACCTCGACGCTCGAAGTACCAACAACGACCATTGATGCCTACTGCGAGGAGCACCACGTCTCCACGGTGGATATTTTGAAGCTCGATATCCAGGGCGCGGAGTTGCTGGCCCTGCATGGCGCGCGCGGGATGTTAGGGCGCGCCGCCGTCAAGCTTATCTATCTCGAAGTTCTGACTGCACCCTCTTACGTCGGGCAGCCGCAACTGGAAGATTACTTGCGCTGGCTGCGTACCTTTGGTTACCTGTTGCTGGATATATATAATTCGGCGCACAAGGGGCTGCGGCTCACTCAAGCCGATCTCATTTTTGTTCCAGAAAAAGGGCAGCCGGTTGGCCGCCCGGTCAACGGTCCATCCGAACCTTCCCTAATCCCATGACCGCTGCGCCCCCGAAGCAATTTGTCATTGAAGCTGGTCATGCGGATCGCCACTACTGGCTGGATCTGTGGCGCTATCGCGAACTATTTTACTTCCTCGCTTGGCGCGACGTTTTAGTGCGCTACAAGCAAACGGCCATCGGTGTGATCTGGTCCCTCCTCCGTCCGCTCATTACCATGGTGGTTTTTACCATCATCTTCGGACGCCTGGCTAAACTCCCATCCGACGGTACGCCATATCCCGTCTTGGTCTTCTGCGGGATGCTCCCATGGCAGTTCTTCTCGAACGCCTTCTCTGAGTCAGGAAACAGCTTGGTCGCGAATAGCAACCTCATCTCGAAGATCTACTTTCCCCGGCTCATCATCCCCTCCGGCTCGGTCGTCGTTGGCTTCATTGACTTTCTCATTTCCGCCATGTTCCTAGCTGTCTTGATGGTGATGTACCACTCAATGCCGGATTGGCGCATCCTGACGCTCCCGTTTTTCATCGTCATGGCGATTGCCGCGTCTCTTGGCACAGGGTTTTTATGCGCGGCCTTGACCGTTAAGTTTCGAGACTTTCGCTTCATTGTTCCCTTCATCGTGCAATTTGGCCTCTACATCTCTCCGGTGGGCTTTAGCAGCAACGTGGTGCCGGAGCGGTGGCGCCTTCTTTACTCGCTCAATCCACTGGTGGGGGTAATCGACGGCTTCCGTTGGGCGCTCCTGCGGGGCCAAGGGGAGCTGTCTTGGCAAGGGTTCTGTCTCTCCCTTCTCATGGTCGTCTCGCTCCTGCTGCTCGGCGTCTGGTACTTTCGGAGGACGGAGCGGACCTTTGCCGACGTCATTTAAGGACATGAGTGACGTTGCGATTTGCGTGGAGGAACTAGGCAAGCGCTACTACCTCGGCCAGGGCCGCGGCAGCGGGGACGGACTCCGTCACTTTCTCCACGATAAACTGGTCGCACCCTTTCAAAAGCGAACCGAGACGAGCCTTAACGGGATCTCGACTCCGGCACGGACAGGTGAGTTCTGGGCCTTGCGAGCTGTCTCTCTCGAGGTGAAGGAAGGGGAGGTGGTCGGAGTCATCGGCCGAAATGGCGCGGGCAAAAGCACGCTGCTCAAGACCCTCAGTCGCATTACTGAGCCAACGACGGGGAAGATCACCATTCGGGGTCGGATCGCTAGTTTGCTCGAGGTCGGCACCGGCTTTCACCCGGAGCTGACCGGGCGGGAAAACATCTTCCTTAACGGAGCGATTCTCGGGATGACGCACGCGGAAGTGCGGGCACGCTTTGATGAAATCGTCAGTTTCGCCGAAGTGGAAAAGTTTTTGAGCACCCCCGTCAAGCGGTACTCAAGTGGCATGTACGTCCGTCTGGCTTTCGCGGTGGCCGCCCACCTCGATCCGGAAATCCTGATCATTGACGAGGTTCTCGCCGTTGGTGACGCAGATTTCCAAAAGAAGTGCCTGCGAAGGATGTCCGAGGTCTCCAAAGGAGGGCGAACCGTTCTCTTTGTTAGTCACCAGATGAACGCGATCCGAAACCTTTGCACACGTGCCATCATGCTGAACGAAGGCCAGGTGGTAGCCGATGGAATGCCGGAGGCAGTTATCAGCAAGTACTTCGGCAATGATGCACCCGGGACAACAGTATGGACGTATAAACCGGAGGTACGCCTGGAGGATCCTGCTTTCACGGTGAGGCGCTTCGCCTTAGTCGATGAGTCACTCCAAGTGTTGACCCGCTCGATTTCCGCCAATGAGCGGGCAGGGGTTCTCATTGAGGGCCTCGTTCAATCGCCCAACCCCATGCTGACAGTGGGATTCGCTTTATACGATGAACATGATCAACTCCTCTGGTGGTCCTTACAGACCAACGTCCCGCGTGAGGATTGGCCACCCTTGGTCGAAGGCACGAATACGCTGGTGGCATGGATTCCGGCCCGGCTGCTGAATGAGGGGAGCTACCGAGTGGAACTGATCGTCAGCATTCATTTCCAGAAGTGGATTTCCCAGCCAGCGGTGAATGCGCCAACACTCAGTTTTGAAGTGAGAGGCCATTTAAGTGATTCGCCTTACTGGATAGAGAAGCGTCCGGGCACTTTCGCGCCCACATTGCCCTTTGCCAAAGTAAACGCTTGACCATGCAGCTTACGCCTCTCGGCGCTGCCTTCCCTTCCGAAATCCGATCACCTATGGGCTACATACAACATGGCATCCCCAAACAACTTCTGTTGAAGTTTGTCGCAGCGGCAAAAATTCCCAATTTCGTGGAAACTGGAACTTATCTCGGGGCTTCAGCCTTCTGGGCAGCCGAGTATTTTGAGCGCGTCTTCACGCTCGAGATTGATCCCGTCCTCAGCCAGGCGGCCGCTGCGACTCCCGGCCGGCCAGCCAATATTGAGTTTTGGGTCGGTAATAGCGGCCAACTGCTATCCTCAGTCATTGAGAAATTGAAGGGGGCAGCTGTCTTCTGGCTGGACGGTCATTACTCCGGTCCGGGCACCGGCGGAGAAGGAGCTGAATGTCCAGTCATGGAGGAACTCTCGGCCCTCACCAAGGCCACGGAGCCACTGATCTTGATCGACGATGCCCGGTGCTTTCAAGGGCCTTTGCCGCCGCCTTCCGACCCTAGTCACTGGCCCAGTCTCGAAACCATCTTCAAGTACTTATTCGAGCACTTTCCCAGCCACTATAACACGCTGGTTGACGATGTGATTATTTCGGTTCCTCGCGCCCTGAGGCCGATTCTGGATGCCGATTGGCAGGAACACTATGATGAAAGGTTTCCTCCTGCTCTCTCCTTGGACCAGCGGATTCAAGGCTATCTTAAACGGATGTTACGGGGGGGCGTTAAGTGATGAAGTTCCGCATGCCGTCGTCGCGATCCGGATTTTAACCATGAGAAGACTTCACGCCCTGACTTCAAAAGCCGCCAACCTCGTCCTGACGCGCCTGGCGCAATCAGGCAGAGGTCGGCAACTACTGCATCGGTCGATCGGCGCCGCCCAAGAGGCCATGGGTATCGGCAGCGGAGGTTCAACCGACGCGAGCGGGGAACAAGCCGTCTTCGAACATTTGCGGCGCCTTTCGTCCGCAGAAGCTGGCCCACTCTGCATTTTTGACGTTGGCGCCAATCAAGGTCAATTTCTTGACCTTATCGAGAGAGGCTTGGCTGGAGTCCAACATGAAGTGCATTGCTTTGAGCCTTCACCCGCCACCTTCGAGATCCTTCAGGGCAGGGCTATAGCTCGACCGGGCGTATATCTCAATCCTTTCGGATTAGGACAGGCTGCGGGCGAATTCGACCTTTTCTCCGACGCTGCGGGTTCGGGCCTGGCCTCCTTGACGAAGCGGCGACTGGATCATTTTGGAATTAAGTTTGACCGCCGTGAGCGCGTTCGCTTGGAAACGCTAGATGGCTACTGTCACCAACACCGCATCCAGCGAATTGATCTTTTGAAGATCGATGTGGAGGGGCATGAATTGGAGGTGCTAAGGGGCAGTGAAGCCATGTTTGCGGAAAATCGCATCAGCATTTTAACCTTCGAGTTCGGAGGCTGTAACATTGATTCCCGTACCTTCCTGCAGGATTTCTTTCGCTTCTTCCAAGCCCACCGCATGTCTTCTCTCTTCCGCATTCTGCCGTCGGGCAGATTCGAGCGGATTTCTGGCTACAGTGAGTCGCTTGAACAGTTTCGCACTACAAATTACCTCGTGCTGCACGACGGTTTGGCGGGGCCGCCTCAAAACGACTGAGGGTTGGTGAACCTCTTCGGAATGCGATGATGAAACCGGTGGTAGTTACTGCTATTCAAGGCGGCTTGGGCAACCAGCTCTTTCAATACTTTGCAGCTGCTCATTGTGCGAAAGGAAGGTTGGAAACCATTTACCTCAATATCGCCTACTTCCGGTCGCAAAATAAGCGTGGCTATCGGTTAGGAGAGTTTGCCATTCCCCAGCGCTTCGCTACCCCAGCGCAATGGCTCCTCATGCGGCTTTCCAACGCCTGTCGCAGTCGCAGGATGTGGACGACCATCTTCCCGGAATGGGAGTTTCACCTGGTCCGCGAGGAGGACGCCAAAGGTGTCTCTAATCTGCCGAGCCCGTGGGTTTGGTTAGAGGGCTATTGGCAGAACTATAGGTACCTCGAAGGGTTGGAGGAGGTGATCGACCAGGCGCTCCGTCTTCACCACCCATTGGAGCGGGCCGCGGAGGAATGGCGCATGCGGATCTCCAGCCAAAATAGCATCTGTGTTCACGTGCGACGCGGCGATTACGTGACGGAGCCGGTGACCAACAAGGTGCATGGAGCGTGCGCGCCGGCGTACTTTCGCGAGGCTATGGAACGGATGGCGGGCGAGTTTCCAGACGGACACTTCTACGTTTTCTCCGATGATCCAAGCTGGGCTGCGGAGCATGTCGCGACCTTCAGCCGATCGACGTTAGTCGAATATGAGAGTCCACGGAGAGACGTGGAAGATTTTGAGTTGATGCGCGCGTGCCGCCATTTCGTGATTTCCAACAGCACCTTCAGCTGGTGGCCAGCATGGTTGGGACGTGCGGCGGGGAAGCGCGTGATTGCGCCGCGTGACTGGTTTGCGGATGGACGAGTGTGCGACTTGCTTCCTCCAGACTGGGTGCAGCTATAGCAATTTTCGGTCTTTTGGCTATTCCAGATGGTTCCACCCAAGGTGACATGGCTTCTGGCGGTCAGGAATGGGATGCCGTATCTCCAAAAGACACTGGCGTCAATTGAGACTCAAACATTCTCGGATTGGCAGATTTTGGCTTGGGACAATGGATCGACGGATGGCACCGTCGAGGAGCTCCGGCGATGGATTCCGACGCGCCTGCCCGGCCGGGTTATTTATGACCGGCCCTGTAACGAGCTGGGCGCTTCGCGAGCGGCGCTAGTTGAGATGGCGGATACCGAATTTCTTGCCTTGATCGATGCGGACGACATCAATCTTCCGGAGCGGCTTGCGCGGCAAGTGGCGTTTCTCACAGATCACCCGAAGATCGCCCTAGTGGGTAGTCAACTTGAGATTATCGATCAACAAGGCCAATATGTTCGATCCTACGGTTTTTTGCCAACCGACCACGATGACCTGGTGAACCGGCTGCTCGCTGGCTCGCCTCTGGGCCAGCCCTCGATCCTGCTTCGGAGGAGTGCCGTGCTTGAATCCGGTAATTACGCGCCTGTTGACGTTGAGGACTACGATCTGTGGCTCCGCCTCGCCTGTAGCCATCGCCTCGCCAACCTCGAAGAAGTCCTGCTCCACTATCGCGTACATCCGGAGAGTACGACGGTCAAAGCACTGGGTCCGATCAAAAACAAAGAGGCGACAGACGCTTGCTTCTATCGTCATGCTGAGACCTTATTCGGCTGTACCAAGGAGGAGGCACGCTTCTTGCGGACCCAGAGTTTGCACTGCGCAATTTTCCTCCTTTGGCGCATCTGTCGGCATCTGCAAAGAACGCAACGGGTACCTGCCCTCTCTCGCCTCCGTTCGGCATCATTCGTGTCAGCGGCACGAGAATTGTTGGCCCCGACGGACTGGCTGACCCTGTTGATCCTGGCCCTGCTGGAGCCGACGGTTGCCGCAAAGGTCCGAGCGTTGGGGCATTTGACGGAGTCGGTCTTCCTCAAACTCCGGATGAAGCGTTTAGCCGCCATCTTGCGCAGGGCGGGGGGGGCGATCATCCCGTATGAATCAGCCGCGTGCTTCAAACCTGCACCGCCTGAAAAGACCTCGTCCGGCAACGCTCCGGGAGGTGTCGAAAGGTCGCGCCGTTAAGGAATCAAGTGGCGCCGTCGCCGTTTGTTTGCGGCCCCTCAATGGCGACGAAGGCTCACGCGAAGGGCTTTTGCCGCATGCCAGCGCCGGTTTTTCCTTTGCTTTCCTGCTACTCCTGAGACCATGCGCGACCGATCAGTACTTGGTCAAGGGAACGGCACCCAAGGTCGTTCACAAGACGAGTTACTCGCCGGGCTTCTAAAGCGCAATCCGCGCCTCCCCGCGACGAATTGCCACCGCCCTGATACTGTGCAGCTGCTCATCACGACATTTACCTTTGCGCCACAACGGAATGGCGTGGCGGACGCCGTCGGTGCCGTAGCTCTTGGGTTGACTGAACGCGGCCACGACGTCACCGTTGCTACGGCTTGGGATCCCGAAAGAGTCAGCGATCCTATATCAAGCCTGAAGGTCGAGGAGTTTCGCTTGGGGCTCGGAAACGATTTACCTGAGGAGATTGCTCGGTACCGACACTTTTTGGCCAACCACCCCGCGGACGTGATCATTTGTCACTGTTGGCAGGCTTGGAACACGGATTTGGCGCTTCCCGGGTTACGAGCCAGTCCCGCGCGCAAGATTTTGGTGAGCCATGGCTACGCCGCCCATCGCTGGGTGCCCCACCCCCGGTTTCCGTGGGGACTCGGGAGGTGGCTGCGGGGTCTGCGTTACGTCGTTTGGTCGATTTCGCTTTGGGCTGCTTTTGATCATTTTGTTTTTCTCAGCCCTCGCCGCGATCTGAATCGCTTCATCGACCATCTGCTGATTTCAATCTTTGGCCCGAACTCATACTCCGTCATTCCCAATGGGGTGACTTCATCCTTTTTAAGGGAGTGCCCGCGGGATTTGCGAGATGATTGGCAGGCGGAGGATCGTTGCCTATTCTTGTGTGTTTCAGCCTTCGACGACGCGAAAAACCAAAAACTAGCTCTGCGCGCATTCCGCCAAGCGCGAAGCCCAGGCGTTTTTGTGTTTGTTGGGGGCAAACTGAATGAATACAGTCATCAGTTGGAGATTTTAGCTCAAGCGGATGGAGCCGGAGACCCATCCGCAGGAAGAGTATTCATTCTCCAAGATCGGGGCGGAAATTTTGTCCGCAGATGCTACGCGGCCTGCGACGTCTTTGTTTTGCCCTCCCGGCGGGAAACCCAACCGCTTACGGTACTGCAAGCCATGGCAGCCGGACGGCCCTTTATCTCGACAAACGTTGGTTGCGTGAAGGATCTCGAAGGAGGAGTCGTCGTGGAAGATGAGGCGGAGTTGTCCGAGCGGCTCGCGTACCTTTCCGCGCATCCGCAAGCTCGGGAATTGATGGGCAGCGCCGGCCGGGAGGCTGCCGGAGCCAAGTATCACTGGGATAGGATCGTTTTGAGCTACGAAAGCCTCTGCGCAATGTTGCTCAGAGGTATTGCCGAGGAGAGTCGAACGCCATGAAGATCATGGTCACGGGTGCCGCGGGTTTCATTGGCAGCCATACTGTCGATAAGCTGCTAGCGCGCGGGCACACCGTTTTCGGTGTAGACAACTTAAGGACAGGACGCCTGACCAATCTGGTGGAGGCTGGACGCTCTTCGCTCTTCCACTTCGAAGAAGCGGATTTAACTGAAGCCACCACATTTGAGCGTCTCGTCCGGATGACTCAGCCTGACGCCATTATCCACTTGGTGGGATTGGTGAGTGTCCAAGAAAGCCTTTCCCACCCGAATCTAAACTACAGGCTGAATGTTCATTTGACACACCTCGCGGCCGAAGCTGCCCGAATGAGCGGGGTCCACCGGCTGGTTTATGCGTCTTCCGCCGCCGTTTATGGCAACGTCACTGAGCAGCCCATTCGGGAATCAGCAAACAAACGGCCTCTCAGTCCCTACGGCTGGGCAAAACTCGCTTCGGAATCGTTGCTCTTTGGAGCCGCGCAAAGCTCTCGCCTCACTACGCTAAGTCTTCGCTACTTCAATGTTTACGGCGCGAGGCAGGATCCGCTCTCACCGTACTCGGGTGTTCTGTCGATCTTTTGGCGGCAGATGGCGTCCAACAAGCCATTGCTCATTTTTGGGAACGGCGAACAAACGCGCGACTTCATTCACGTCACCGACGTGGCGGAGGCAAACGTGCTGGCGGCTACGTCGGAGCAATCGGAGTCGAACGTCTTAAACATCTGCACCGGAAGGGCGATTTCGCTCAATGAGGTAGTGACCGTCTTCCGGAGCTTCGATGAAGGGCTCGACGTTCCAACACAAACCGGCACGCGAGGCTGACATTACGCGATCCTGCGGGAATCCGGAGCAGAGTGCCCAAGTTCTGTCCTTCACTGCCAGGAACCGTCTGGAAGTTGGCTTGGCGGCATACCTCAACTCCCAGCCCCCCGATTAGATCGGATCTTCTTTAGACCTTTTGAAGAATGACCATCCGTGAGGGCTCCACCCCATCGGCTGCTCGCGCGCGGCGGCGCGGAACAAATTCTTTAAAAATGCCTCAGCCAGCCATCCGAGCGGGAGTTTGAACCAGCGATGATCCCGGGCGACGCGCCAACCCTCATCGGTAAAGGCCCCATCCACAAACCCGTGCATGCGTGCCAAGGTGCGCAAGCAGTTACTGGTGTAGGCCCAGACGTGGGTGATGTCGTTGAAGAGATTCAAGCCTACTAGTGGCGAATCAGCGTTTGGATGGCGCAGGATTAGGCAGCCTCCTGGCATCAAAACGCGCGCCGCTTGTCCCAGAAGCGTCATGAAATCATCCTTCGGCAAATGCTCAATCAGATCAATGGCAACGATGACAGCAGTACTGCGGGCGGGTTGAACAGATAACCAAGTGGAAACGTCGGCGAGCTCGGCGGAAACATCGGCCCGCCGGGCCGCCTCAATTTGCGGAGGGCTCGAATCCACTCCCAAGAGGTTATTGTAGCCTTGCCCTTTGGCCCACACGAGAAAGGCACCGTGGCCACACGCGAGTTCGACGAGGCGCGCGGAGCGGTCGACGGGTAGGTTTGGCAGAACCAATCGGTTATAAATAAACGCCTTGGCTGCGGCATCCCGAAAAACATCTTCAGCATTGCGAATTCCTCGCGCTTGCGCCTGATAGTCGTAGTAAGTTAGGTGACTGGTTGGAAGCGGCACGATTTAGGAGGCCCGCAGGCCAAGCTGTTGGAAGAGATCGCGGAAACGTCGTTCCCAAGTATGTTCACGCAAGCTGCGCGTGTAGGCGGCTTGGGCGATGGTGGCGCAGGCTTCTGGGCGGCGACGGTAATAGGAAAAAATCTCAATCAACTCGGGCACCTCGCGATAGAGTAGGATTTCCTTTCCGTTCTCAAAGAACGGGGCGAGTTCCCAATTATAAGTGGTTAGATAGCATCCCCCAGCGCCCGTGCACTCGAAATCGCGACCTTTAAGATTAGTTAATGCGGAAGTCGCGAAACCGAAACCAAGATTGATCTGGCTGCGTCGAAAAATGGCCACCGGATCATCGATCCAGCCGCTCCCAGGCCAACCCCGGCCGAAGAGTTTCAAAGGCAAGCCGGCCTCGTGAAGTTCGCGCGCCACTCGTTCGCGGTCGGATTTTTGGGCTCCGAGAAAGCTCAACTCGTACTCGTACCGAGGACAGACCGCGGGCGGGGGTTCCTTGGGTCGCTTGAAACCGTGCGGAAAGTAGATGACGGGTTGCCCGCGAGCCCGATACCAATCTGTCACGGCGAGCGCGTTCGTCAGGTTGATGTCGAAAAAAGGCACCCAGCGTGCATAGCCGCCGTGATTTTCAGCGAAGGCCTGCTCTGGAAGCGATTCAATCTTTTCGTCCAGATTCATCCCGATGATCGGACAGGACCAGCGGGCACGAAGGACCGAGAAAACTTCGTCGGAAAGTAAACCAGGACGGGCATAAAGCATCAAGATGTCCGGTTCGACCAGCGTGGAATCGGCCAGGAACTCGCGCACGGCCCGCACCGTCGTCACAGCGGGATCTTCGTCACGAGGGGCGTCGCGCAAGACGGGGCGCAAATTGCACGTTTGCACTTCGAGAAAGCGTTGAAGTTCGGGCACCAGTTCATCAGCTTCCCAGAGAAAATCTCCGATGAGCGTGAAGTTGGCAATTGGCCGACCGTGCTTGAGACGGACGGGAACCAGCGAGGGCAAGGGCTCGCGGGAGACCCGGACCAACTCGCGCAAATAGATGGCATCGGCTTGGCGGAACCGGCGAGCCGCCCACCAGCGAAGCACCGCGCCACGCAAGAGCAGTTGCTTTAACCAACGCCGCAGTTTTTGGGCGAGAGAGGCTTTTGACACGATGAGAAGAAAACGACGCTGCGGGGAAGAAGGTTCAGCTTACGATGGACGCACTGGCGTTGCGCTGGGAATAGTAGGCAGGCGTTTCAAAGAAGCGAGGTCTTCGGGGATACCGAGGCAATAATATACCGGCGTCCACCCCGACCCGTCTTGGCAAGGACCATGCGGGCGCCTTCGGTATTGAGCTGGATGTGACAAAGGGGCAACGTCATGGAAGGTCTGGCGGGCTGACGCAGAAGTTAGTAGTGAAGGAGGCGGTGAGCCAAACGGCGGGCCGACGCGGAAGATGATTAGAGCCAGCGGCGGATTTGGTCGGCGTAGCGGTTGTAGATGAAGCCGAGAGCCAGTAACACGACTCCAAGGACGAGGAAAGAGACGATGCGGTAAATCGTTTCCAAACGCCAGACATCCACCAGGAAAACGCGGCCAACGGCGAGGCCCAGGATGAGGAAGCCGCCCAGCCGATACACCCGCTCGCGCAGGGTGAGCCCAGCGACGAAAACCAGCACGGCGAGCGCGGACCAGGCCACCGTCAGCAGATCGGCGCGGTGCTGGCTGAGCATCCAGCGCGTCACCCACAGCCAGAAGGTGCCCGTGGTCAGGCCTGCCGCCGCATGGCGGACCGAGGGAGAGATTCCCGCGGCGTCGGGACGGAGGCGATGCAGGAAACGCAGCACGCCCGGCGCGAGCAGCAGCGCCAACAAGGCGAGTGCGCGCGGCTCCTCTTCAAAACGGACGACAAAGGCGGCGTACACGAGCCCAAAGTACGCGAGGCCGAAAAGGATCGTCACCCGGCGCGGCCACCGGATCGCCGAGAGAACCAGCACAGTGCCGAGGAGCGCCAGGGTCAGCAACTGCCATGGCCGGTCCACATAGCCAAAGACCCAGCCCACCGAGAGCAGAGCCGTCACCACTCCATTCGCCAGAGCGAAGACTGCGGGCCATTCGCCGGTCATCGACTTCGGCCGGAAGCGTTGGGGATGCGCCGCCATTGCCGCTGTCCACGCGCCCGATAAAAGCACGGGCACGAGCGCCACTCCGCACGGCAGGCGCACCGCATCCCAAGCGCGCAGAAACACGGTGATGGAGATTAGGCCGAAGATTTCGCCCAGCCAGAGCAACGCCCAATGGCGGCTGAGCAAGCCGTAGCCGAGCGTACCCAGGCCTACCGCGCCGAGCGCCAGCATCAGATTTGCCTCCCCCTGCATCCGCTGCATCCAGCAGGCGCCGACGGCCACGGCGCAAGCGGCCCCTCCGAGTTGCAGCGCATCCAGCGCGCGCGCGCGAAGGGGCAGCATCCGCTGCCGCGACCACCATTCCGAAAGGACCAGCGCGCCGGCGACGACAGGCACGGGACTCCACCACGGGCCGAGCGGCGCCTCGAAAAAGCCCGCGCTCACCAGCAGCGCCGCCACGACCAGGTAGCCCTGCCCCAGCAGCGTCACCTCGGGGAGGCGCAGCAGGTAAATCGACCCCGTGCAAAGAAGCGCGGCCACCGTGAAGGCAGCCGGTTCCCATGGCGTATACACTTCCTGAAACTGGATATTCCCCGCCAGCAGCAGCCCGAGCAGCGCAAACCCCGCGGCGCTCCAGTGCCACCGCATTTCGCTTAACAAATTGAGCCGCTTCTTGAGCCACCACGCATCCGCCGTCAGGAGCACCGCCACGGCCGAGCCCATGGGCAGGATGATCTCCGGGCGCGAGCCGATTTCATCCAGCGCCAGCCAAAAAGCCCAGGTAGCAAGAGCCGAAGCGGCCAGCCGGTAAATCCAGCCATGCCGCTGCGCCACATTCGTCAGCAAGACGAGGGACTCGACGGCCAGCGCGATGGCGAGCGAAGGTCCGCTGAGCTTGGCGGCCAACCCCGCGGTGACTGCCGCCAGCCCTTGCGCGAGATAGGCTCCATCCAGCGTGAAATCCTCCGCGCGGCGCTGCCACGCCAGCGCCGCCAGCCCGAGCAGTACCACTCCGAAAACGAGCGCCAGCAGCCAAAAACTCCCCGGTGCACGCTCGCGCACCACCCCCGCCGCCAGCCAGAAAAAGAGCGCGTTATTTAGCGTGAGGAAGACCGTGCGCCGCGCCGGCGAGAATCCCGCCTCGCGCCGCCAAAAGACCGGCCCGGTGAAGAGCACCCAATACGTGCAGAGCAGCCCGAGTTGAATTAGCCACGGCGTCTGCGCAACGAGGCCATGTGGATGCTCGCCGTGATCCTGCCAATACAAATAGCTTCCGTACGTCCCCGCGAGGCTTACCCAAGAGACGAGCGCCCAGCCGCGGCGCACTAACAAAAAGCCTGCCGCCAGCGTGAGCAGCAGGCTGGAGAAAAGAGTGAAGTCGCCCACCGGATTGATCGCCGCGGTATAGTACGAGAGACCAACGGCCAGCAGCGCCGTCGTTTCGAGCCGACGCCGATCACTCCACCAGAGAAAGAGCCCGCCCACCAGGAGCAGCAGCAAGCCCGCGAGCACCGGGTTTTGGATGATCTGCAAAGGCCGGACGAAGTACGCCGCGTAGGTCGTGTAGTAGGCTGTCGCTGCGCCCCCCGCCATGAGCACTTGCGCGTAGCGCCGCAGCGTCGGCTGGCGTCGCTCCATCCAGAACCCCAGCCCGCCGACCGCCCCCGCAGCCACCAGCAGCAGCGCCACCCGGCCACCCGCGCCGAGATGCGCGACGATGTTGTGCCATGCATAGTTCCCGAGGAAGACGAGTCCCGTGATGAGGATCACGATTCCGATCCGCGCCAGCCAGACCGTGCCCAACTGCATCTCCCAAGATTCCGGCTTGGGGGAAGCCGATTGCGTCGCCGGGAGAGCGGGCGCACCTTCGCCGGGCGGCTCTTTGTTCGGGATCTCCGGCGCCTCCAGCGCAGTCGCTTCTGTCCTGTCCAGACCGTTTATCCGATCCATCAAAGCCTCCTCAGCATCAGCGCGCCGGCCGGCCTGAACTTCTCCGGCGCTCGCAGGCAGTGGCGGCGGCCCCGCGCCAACAGGCACTGAGGCTTGCGCCAACATTGTCGAAGCCACCTCTCCGGCGTTTTGCTCGCCGACTTCCCCCTCCCCCGCCCGCTTAGTTGCTTGCACCAAACTCTCCAGCCGCTCCCCAAACTCCTCCACCGCCCCGCGCAAACGTCGTTGCTCCTCCACGAGATGATGAAGCTGCAGCCGCTGATCAGAAGTCATGGGAACGAGAATGCAGCACCGCCAAACTAGCGCATTGTGCCAGGGCTTTGGAAAACACGGCGTCGTCCTCGATGGCCGCGAGGCGCTTGACGGTGGATGCTTCCGCGCCTCCGCTGGAACCAGCTACCGGAGCCGCGTCGCGAGACACAGCTAGCAGCCTCGCAGGTGTTCCTGCATGGAAGGGCGGGTCTACACGCGAGAAATCCAGCGTTGCGCCTGGACCGGCGGCCTTCTCTTTTTGGGGAAACTGCGGGGCGGGGAGGAAGTGCGGCAGTCTTGCAGCTGCCAGGCGCGAATCGCCCTTCTTCCTCCACAGGGTGGAAGTTGTCGTCAAGATCGACCGCGCAGCTCATAAGTTGGCACCGAACAAAGTACGCATGTCCGCGTCGCATTGACAGGTTTCAGTCTAGGGGCCGAGCATTCTTTCGCGGCAACTCCCTGGTTAGCCGTGGAAGTACAACAGAGCGGGCCCGCTGAGTCTCCCAAGACCTTCTCAACGGGGCAGCTTCGATTCCGACCGTTCTCGTTGAGCGGTTTAAACTTTCTGGCAGCCGCGACCAGCCCCATGGTTCATCGCAACCCGGTGCGCCGCGCTTTCGCGGCTATTTTTCTTGAGAAAGCGCTTGCCAAGGGTGGCGCGGCCCGCTCTATTCCCCGCCCCCAAGCGCACATCCAAAAAGATGCCGTTGGTCCTCGGGTGGTGGTCTTCATGGCCGGCCATCGTCTGCGTCGAGGGTAACCCGGCTGTCGTGTTCCACATCTTCGCTTATGCCCGTCCGTCTCGGCCGTTTTGAAATGCCCAAGTCCCTCACCAAGGAGGAAGGCTCCCGCACTGCAACCTACGGCAAGTTTGTCGCCGAACCGTTTGAGGCTGGCTACGGCCACACGGTCGGCAACTCGCTGCGCCGCGTGCTCCTCTCCTCGCTCGAAGGCGCCGCCATCACCTCCGTCAAAATCACGGGCGCCGCTCATGAATTTCAGACGCTCCCGCATGTCGTGGAGGACGTGACCGACATCGTGCTCAATCTGAAGAAGGTGAAATTCACCGCGCACGACCATGAGATTCGCAATCTGACCATCTCGGTCAATCGCGAGGGCGCCGTCACGGCCGCCGATATCCAGGACAGCGCGCAATGCGAAGTGGTGAACAAAAACCAGCACATCTGCACGCTCGATAAGAAGACGAAGTTCGAGGCGGAACTCGAGGTGAAGGTTGGCCGCGGCTTTGCGACCGGCGACGAAAACAAGCATTCCGAGCAGCCGATCGGCATGATCGCCATCGACTCGATCTTCTCGCCAGTGACGCGCGTGAAGTACGCCGTGGAAAATACCCGCGTCGGCCAACGAACCGATTACGACAAGCTCGTGCTGGAGATTTGGACCGATGGGCGCATCAACCCAGAAGACGCGCTCGTGCAGGCATCGTCCATCTTGAAAAAGCATTTCGAGCCGTTCTATGGCTATGATGAGAATGCCGTGAAGTTCGACGAAGTGGCGCCGACGCAGAGCCAGGAAAACCAGAAGCTCAAGAAACTGCTCAACATGTCGGTCAACGAGATCGAGCTGTCGGTCCGCGCGGCCAATTGCTTGAACAACGCGAACATCACGACGGTCGGCCAGCTCGCGCAGAAGAGTGAAGGCGAGATGCTCAAATACCGCAACTTCGGCAAGAAATCGCTCAACGAGATCAAGGAGAAGTTGCAGCAACTCGGGCTCTCGCTCGGGATGAAGTTCGACACCGGCATGGTCGATGCCAATACCGCCGACACGAATCTGATCGCCTGATTTTCACCGCCCCACTGCGGGCACCTCCTTTATGCGCCATCAACGCAAAACCATCAAACTTGGCCGCAGCCAGGCGCACCGCGATGCGCTCATCGCGAACCAGATCATCTCGCTCATCGAGCATAGCCGCATCAAGACGACCCTGGCGAAGGCCAAGGCCGTGCGGCCTTTTGCCGACAAGATCGTGACCCTTGGCAAAAAGGGGACACTCCACGCGCGCCGCACGGCGCTGTCGCAGCTTCGGCATAATGAAGACGCCGTGAAGCGCCTCTTCGCCGAAGTCGCGCCTCGCGCCGCCGACCGCAAAGGCGGGTACACGCGGATCGTGAAGCTCGGTGCCCGCAACAGCGATGCCGCGCCGATGGCTTACCTCGAATGGGTGGATAGTGCGCCCGTCGAAGTGGAAACGGCGCAGCCTGCTGCGAAGCCCGCCAAAACCGCGAAGCCCGTCAAAAAGGATGCCGCCAAGGAGGAGAAGACCGAGCCGGTGGTCGAAGCCACCGGTGGCGAGGCCAAGCCCGTGCGCAAAGCGAAGGCCAGGAAAAGCGAAGAAGCCGCTGCGCCCGAGTAGGCCGGCAGCGCGTCGATTTCAAAGTTGGTCCGCTTCGCGAATACCGTGAATCCGGGCGCGACGGGCCGGAGAACCAGATCAAGCTAAATCAAACGGGCGTTTCAAAGCGCGCCTTTGAGGATGCGGAAGATGGCGGTGTTATCCAGGAAGCCGCCGATCGCGTCGGAGCCCCGGCCGGTGCCGATGGCGAGCACATCTTCCGCATTGTTCATCCCGGAAGCCGCTTGAAAAGCGGCGGGCTCCGTGCGTGCGTTGCCCGCGAGCGGTGAAGGCGAAGCGCTCGGGACACCGCTCGGCGGGGTGAGCGGGAGGCTGCTCGCGTTGGGGGGCCCACTTGGCCCATTTGGTCCCGTCGCCCATGTCAGGTACGGGTACCCAGCCGCATTTGCACCGAGCAGGGCCATGCCATGATCCTGCCGCAACGGGTATCCGTTCAGGCTCAATCCGCCGGTCGAGTGTTTGCCCACCGCGAGGATGAGTGACTTGCGTCCCGCGCATTGTACGGCCATCGACAGGGCGCGATCGAGCGCCAGAGTCTCGCTGATCGTTCGCTCACCCTGGTTCATTTCCGCCGCCGCGCCAACGAGCGATGCGTCCACCACCAGCAGATACCCGTTGCGCGTCTGCTGGAGGAAACCAATGGCCCGCCGCACCATGTCGGCCAGCGACGGCTGACGGCTGCTTGACTCGATCTGGTCGGCAAAAGCGAGCGCACGCGGCGCGAAAAAGCCGAGTATCGGCGCCGGATGGTAGGACGGGAGATTCTCCAATTCGGCGCGCGTGTGGACGATCTCCACGCCGCTTTTTTGCAACTCGGCTACAAGGTCGCGGCCATCGTGCCTTCCGGGAGCCTGGGGGGCGTCTGAAGTGCGCGGCAGGAAGAGCACTTCTCCACCGCCGAGGGCAACTTCCGGACGGAGCTTCTCCACCATTTGCAAGGCGAGCCCCTCCCGCTCGCGCGCATCCGTCGCGTGCGCGTAAAAGGCCGCCGGCACCGGGCCCGTCAGCTCGCCATTGGTGACCACTCCGAAGGATCTCCCGGCGCGGCGCGCCAGGTCCGCCAACGTCGGCAGCGCCGCACCTGAGGCGTCGCAGGAAAGGACGCGGTGATCGCCGCGGAAGCCGGTCGCCAGCGCCGTCGCCGTGGCCGCGTCGTCTGGCACCGCGAAATCATTTGCAGCATTGCGCAGCAGAGCGATGCGCGGAAATGACTCAAGGGCCAAGTGATGGTCGGCGCCGCCCTCGTAAAGCCGCGCCATGGTAAGATGCCTCGCCACCATGCCATCGGAGATGAAGAGGATGATGCCGAAGGGCTTCTGCACCACGAAAAGCTGCACGTAAGCGTAGCCGAGCGCCGCAAACACTCCGAGACAGACAAGAGCCAGAAGTTGGTTGCGAAGCTTCATGCGGGCGAGCGGCGCTTTCATGCGGGGGAGCGGGCGCTTAGTCAATAGCGGTGGTGTTCCGTTCCGACGTCGGAGCAGGTCTGGTCCCTCGTCGAAGCGCCTGAGCAGAGCACAACGCCGCCACCGTTTAGGAATGAGGAGGTAGCGCACCGTTGGGGAACGGTGCCATGCGTGCGAGGCGGCGCCGCAGCGCTCTGCAGGCGCACTCCGCGGCCGCTTACCCTCAGGACGTTCCGAAAGAAATCGGCTCAGACACGAATGGCACTTAGTTAGTGGTGGTTTGGGAGGATTGGCGGGAGCGGCGGCGCGGGGGGCCGGGGATGGATTCGAGCAGGTAAGTCTGGCTGAGGGCGCGCATCTCCCGGATCAACTTTTCGAGGCGCCGGTGGTTGGCGATGGCTTGCTGAAAGGCTTCGGCTTGCGCGGCGGAGAGCGCGACGGTGACCGTCCTGGCCTTGACCTTGCGGGTCCAGCGCCAGGTGCCGGGATGGCCGGGGCTCACACTGCCTTCGCTGAGCCAGTCCAACGCGCCCAGTTCCTGGCGGCAGGCTTCGAAGCGGGCGCGCAAAGCAGCTGGGGCAGCGCCCCAAAAAAGCGCTCTTTGGGGACGATTTAGCTGGGCTTTCATAGGGCGTATATATACGTTCTGTGCATGGCTTCTCCCACTCCTTTCTTCGCCGCTTTCGGCCCGCTCCTCTTTGGCCGCCGCCCGCTCGCCGAGATCGATAAGCTCCTGGGCGACCCCACGGCGCTGCGCTCGCTCAGCCAGTACCAGGAAGCCTTCGGCGAGTTCATCCCCCAAGCCCTGCTTAGCCGGGAAAAGGCGGGGGTCAACAGCCGGGAGCGCATCTTCACCCCCGTGGTAACCTTTTGGGCCTTCCTGGCGCAAGTGCTTGAGCGCGGCTCTTCTGCCGGGCGGCGCTCCGGCGGATCGCGGCCTGGTGGCAGTTCGAGTGCCCAGCCGCCCAGCTCCCCTCGCCGGAGACTGGCGGTTATTGCCAGGCGCGAGCGCGCCTGGCCGAGTGCACGCTGACGCACATCCGCACGCACTTGGCGGAGCGGCTGGAGCGCAACGTCCCCACGGCGGAACTTTGGCTGGGACGGCGGGTGAAGATCATCGATGGGACGACGGCTTCCATGCCGGATACGGAAGCCAATCAAGCGGCTTGGCCCCAGCCGCGCAGCCAGGCGCGCGGGTGCGGTTTTCCGCTCGTCAAGCTGGTGGGCCTCTTTAGCCAGGGCAGCGGGGCGCTGCTCTATCTTGCCGAGGGGCATCTCCACCAGCACGAGCGGATGCTGGCGCGCCAGCTCTGGCGGCACCTGGAGCCGGGGGAGGTGGCGCTGGCTGATCGCGGCTTTTGTTCCTACCAGGATCTGTGCGCCATCGTCGCGCAAGGGGCCGACGCGGTCATGCGCCTGCACCAGGCCCGCAAAGCGGATTGGGCGCAGGGCGAGCGCCTTGGGCTCGACGACCGCTTGGTGACTTGGTCCAAGCCGGCCCAGCGTCCGCCCGGTTGCCCGCCGGAAACCTTTGCCGCGCTGCCGCCGACGCTCCGCGTGCGGCTGGTGCGCTACCGCGTGAGCACGCCGGGCTTTCGCACCGAGGAAGTCATCCTCGTCACCACCCTGCTCGATCCCGCGGCCTGCCCGGCACAGGCCTTGGCGGAACTCTACTTCCAGCGCTGGTCGGTCGAACTCCACTTCCGGGAAATCAAAACGCTGCTGGGCCTGGACGTGCTCCGCTGCCAGACGCCCGCGATGGTGCGCAAGGAGATCGCCCTGCACGGCATTGCCTACAATCTGATCCGGGTGCTCATGCAGCGCGCCGGCCTCCAGCACCGCGTGCCCCTGGGCCGCCTCTCCTTCAAAGGCACCCTCGATAGCCTGCATCATTTTGCCGACGCCATCCACGCCTTGAGCGGCCGGCCCCGCCGCCAGCAGGCGCTCCTCGACCAACTCCTCTGCACCATCGCCGCGGACCTGCTGCCCGAGCGCCCCGGCCGCGCGGAACCGCGCGTCAAAAAGCGCCGCGGCAAAAACTATCACCTGCTGACCAGCCCCCGCCGCCAGATGCATGTCCCTCCGCACCGCAACCGGCCTGCCAAAAACACCCCAAACCGCCACTAATTAAGTGCCATTCGGCTCAGACACCACCCGATGAGAAATTCTAGAAATTATAAAAAGCTGGCACGTCACAAGCTTCTTCTAATTCCAGAAATTATAACAGTTCTGGTAATCATGAAGACTTTTTCCTCGTTCGCTCTCGCCCTCCTCGCCCTCGGGTGCTCAGCACTGGCTGGCCTGGATCTCGGTTCCACCGCCAGAGGGACTCCCTACGATGCCTACATGCGCCCGGTTAAGCAGGTCCTCGGTTCGCTCGATGGCGCCACGCCCGACATGAAGCGCGTCGAGTCGCTCATGGTCCAAGGCCGCAACTTCAGCTACTCCTTCACCGAGCCGTACGTCGCGGCGCTGCCCTCCGTAACCGAGTCGCTCCACGCCGGCGATTGCAAGGCGAAGGCGCTCTGGCTTTGTGCGCAGCTCGGCGACCGCAACTGCCGCTTCGTGGTTGGCAAACAGCATGCCGGAGCGAAGCTTTCGCACGCCTGGGTGCTCTGGCGGGAGCAAGGCGGCCGCTGGTATATCCTGGACTGCACGAACAACTACCGCCCGGTCCCGGCGGACAGCGTTTCCTCCAACGATTACGTGCCGCTCTACTCCTGGAGCAAAGGCGCCTGCTATCAGCACGCCGCCACCTCCGGGCTCGCCTCGGTGGCTGGCAAGCGCACGCTGGTCGCCTCCCGGTAGCACCACTTTCTCTCACTGTTTCATGGGCCGCAACGCCCGGGTCGCAAGGCCCGGGCGTTTGCGTTTCGAGCGTGAAGAGTCCAGACAGCCGGGGCTGATTGCGCAGATTTGCTGCACGACCGCACAAGGTAGGGCGTGTTTCTCCGGAGCAACTGACGCTCCTGGTCGAAGGTCTCGACGAAATTGTCGGCTCGTAGCCGGGTCCGTCCGCAGCAACAGCATCCTTTCCCCCTTCCCCCTCTGCCGTTCTTCCGCGCGAGCCCTTCGGTTTTGCGGGTAATTTCTTGCCAAACGAGCGCGCTTGCGGCGCAACAGGTGCCGCAACTTCATGGCCAGCACTCCTTTCCAAAATACCGTGGTGCTGGGCGCGGGCAGCTTCGGCACGGCGCTCGGCTTGGTGCTGGCGCGCAATGGCTTGGCGGTGACGCTGTGGGGCCATCAGCCAGCGGCCATCGCGGCCATCGCCGCCGCGCGGGAAAACATCGCTTATCTGCCGGGGGTGAAACTTCCCCCAGAATTGCGACTCACCAGCGATCTCGCGGTGGCGCAAGGGGCTGACTTGCTCCTGCTCGTCACCCCCTCGAAAGCGGTGCGCGAAACAGCAGCGAAGCTGGCGGCGGTCGGGCTCGCCAAGGGTGCGGTTCTCGTCTCCTGCACCAAGGGAGTCGAGCGCGGCACTGGAATGCGGATGAGCGAGGTGCTGGCAGAATACTTCCGTGGCCATCCCATCGCGGCGCTCTCCGGGCCAAGCCACGCCGAAGAGGTGGCGCGCCAGATGCCGACCGCAGTCGTTTTTGGCTGCCCAGACCCGGAGGTGGGGCGGCGAATTCAGAAGGCCTTTTCCGCCGCGTACTTTCGCGCGTACACCAATGACGACCTCGCCGGGGTCGAACTCGGCGGCGCGTTGAAAAACATCTTCGCCATCGCGGCGGGCGCCAGCGATGGGCTCGGTCTCGGCGACAATGCCAAGGCGGCCCTGATCACCCGCGCCCTGGCGGAGCTGATCCGGCTCGGGCTGAAGCTCGGCGGCCGCCGCGAGACTTTCCAAGGCCTCGGCGGGATCGGCGATCTCATGGTCACTTGCTTCTCCGGCCACAGCCGGAACCGGCACGTCGGCGAAGAACTCGGGCGCGGAAAAAAGATCGGGGAAGTGCTGGCTGCGCTCCCCATGGTCGCCGAAGGCGTGCCGACGACCTACAGCGCCTATGAATGCGCGCGCAAATTCGGTGTCGAGACCCCAATCATCGATCAAGTGCGGGCGATGCTCGAGGGGACCGTTTCGGCCCGCGCGGCGCTCGAGCGCCTGCTCACGCGCGATCCGAAAGCCGAAGATTGAGCTACGGCCGGAGCACAATTTTCACGCAGTCGTCCTGCTTCTTGCAGAAGATGTCGTAGCCATTGGGGGCGTCGGCCAGCGGCAGCCGATGCGTGATGATGTCGTCGAGCTTGATCTTGCGTTCGAGCACCCAATGCAGCAGGTCGTCCATGTAGCGCTGCGCCGGCGCCTGCCCAAATCTGATCGTGATGCCCTTGTCGAAGATCTGGCCGAGCGGGAAAGTATCGTACGGCGCGCCATAGACGCCGACGACGGTGACGGTGCCGCCGCGCCGCACGGCGCTGATGCAATCTTCGAGCGCTTCGGTGCTGCCGACCTGCCATGGACAAGGTTGCTGAGCCTTATCAGCAGCGTGCGATCGGCCTCCAGCCCGACGGCATCGACGCAGACATCGGCGCCGCGGCCCTGCGGTCATATCGCGGATGCTTCGACGGGATCGCTTTCGGCGGCGTTGACCGTCTCGGAGTTGGCCGTGCGCCGCGCGGTGTCCAGGCGATACGGCTGGATATCGACGCCGATGACGCGCCTCGCGCCCTTGAGCCAGGCGACTTTCTGCGCCATCAGCCCGACCGGCCCGCAGCCGAAAACCGCCACCGTCTCGCCGCCTTTGAGATTGGCCCACTCGATGGCCGAGTAGCCGGTGGGGAAAATGTCGGTCAGGAAAAGCACCTCGTCGTCCTGAAATCGGTGCGGCACTTTGCGGGGCCGAAATTGGCAAAGGGAACGCGCACGTATTCCGCCTGGCCGCCATCGTAGCCGCCGTACAGATCGGTATAGCCAAAGAGCGCGCCGCCTTTCTCGGTCGACGCAGGCCGCCTTCCGGGCCATAATTCTCGGATTCGAGTTTTCGCAGTGGCCAGGCAGCCCGTCGCGACAAAAGAAACAGCTGCCGCAGGCGATCGGGAAGGGAACGACGACGCGGTCGCCGCGCTGGAGTTGTCGTCACGCCGCGTGCCGGTCTCTTCCACGATACCCATGAACTCGTGCCCGAGCACCAATGGGCGCGGCTGGGGGAAAAACCCGTTGTAGATATGGAGGTCCGAGCCGCAGATGGCGGTCGAAGTGACGCGCAAGATCACATCCTCGGGATGCTGGATCTTCGGATCGGGCACCTGATCGACTGAGACGGTTCCGGGCTTGTGGAAGACAAGGGCTTTCATGTCAGGTGAATTCGGGGCGAGCGTGCGAGGCGCGCCTCTCTCGGCGCGCCTCCACAGACAAACCGGGCCAGCCCCGAGGGAAGCGTCCACGGCGCGTTCGCTCGAGAGCGTCCACGGGCAAAATTAGACAGCCAGCTTGCTCGGCCCCCTGTGGACCGGAACCCACCAGCCTTTAAAGGGCGAGACTCCGCGCCCCTACAGGCCTTCTCGTCGATACGTCGAAACTTGGAGCGAGCGGCTCAGGACCGCGATTCCGCGCGCTCCGCAGTAGAGGCGCGCTGCATCACCAGCGAGATCATTTGCACGAGTTCCTCTGTGCGTACCGGCTTATAGATCACCAGCCCGTCATTGGCCTTGAGAAAAGCATCCACCTTCGGATTATCGCCGTGGCCGGTGATGAAAAGAAAGCGCCGCGCGAGCTCCGGCTTGGTCTTCTGCACCGCCAGGTAAAACATGTCGCCGGGCATTTCCGGCATCATCATGTCGCAGACGATTACGTCGAAATCCATCGACATCACTTCGCGCAAAGCGGCCGCCCCATCGCCGACGGTGGTCACCAGATAGTTGTGCGCTTCGAGCAAAGCCTTCAACGCCCCTGCCAAGTCGGCGTCGTCATCCACCAACAGGATATTCTTGATCTCCAGTTCAGTCGTTGAAACTTCGTCAGACACGGACCCAATCATCGCCGCATCGTAAGCAGCCAGCGCGCCGTCTGTCATCCCTATTCCTGCGCTCTGCGGCGAAAGACCAACCGGCCCGCTACGAAGGTGGCGCAGACCTCGAGCCCATCGGAGAGGATCACCAAATCTGCGTCCGCGCCCTCCCGCAGCACCCCCGTTTGATCTGCCATCCGCAGAGCCCGCGCCGGATTTAAGGTCGCCATGCGCACGGCGTCCACCAGCGATACGCCGACCATCTGCACCATATTGCGTACGCAGCGAATCATCGTCGAGGTCGAGGAACAAAGCGCCCGGCCGTCGGCCGTGAGGGCCACCTCATCGCGCACCACTCCCTCCGTCGCGCCGAGCATGAAGGAGGCGCCCTCCCCCAGACCCGCGCCCGCCGCTGCATCGGTGACCAGCGCAATCCCTTCGGCGCCTTTCGCCTGATAGAGCATCCGCATGAGCGTTGGCGAAACGTGCCGCGCGTCGGCAATCAACTCGCAAAGAATCTCCGGCTCGCCAAGGGCAAATTCCAAAAGACCGGCCACGCGAAAGGGCCCGCGCCGCCGCGTGCTGCTCATGCAATTGTAAGTGTGCGTCACCTGCCTCATGCCGTGCGCAAACGCCTCCGCGGCTTCTTCGTCCCACGCATCACTGTGCCCGCCCGAAACGCGGATACCCGCCTCGACCAGTGTCTCAATCAGCTTGGCCGCCCCCGGCAACTCCGGCGCCAGCGTCATCTGCGTGATCACCTCGCGCAATCCCAGCCAGCGCTCGTATTCGGCTGGATTGGGGACGCGAATCAGGTCAAGCCGATGCGCACCCGGCTTCTCCGGGGAGAAGTACGGTCCTTCAATGTGAACGCCCAGCACCCGGGCGCCGACCGGCTCCTCCTCGCGAAACTTCTTCACTGCGTGGAGCACCCGGAAGATTCGGTCGCTCGTGGCCGTGATGGTGGTGAGCGCCAGCGCCGTTGTCCCGCCGGTCGCGTGGAATTGGCAGATGGTGCGGAAAGCTTCCGGATCCCCCTCCATGGTGTCGCGGTGGAGTGCTCCGTGGACGTGCAGGTCAATGAAACCCGGCGCGACAAACTGCCCTGCCGCATCATGCACCTCTTCGTCCGGCAGCGGCGCAACGTCATGCTCGAGAATCGAGACAATCACGCCCTCGCGGATCCGAACGCTCCCATGCGGGATGATGCGATCTGGCAGGATGAGATGTGCGTTGCGGATCAGCATCGGGGCTGAAGGTTAATCAGCAGCGCCAGCTCATCAATCAGAGATCAGGCTTGCTTGCCAAACAAACAGCGTACAGACACGCCCGGTCCTCTATGCGGCCACCAATTTCCGCCGCTGGGGTTTCGGCGCTTTTGCACCGCGTGGAGCGGCCGCCTTCGGCGGTGCCAACGTGTCGCGGAGATATGGGGCGGTGCGGCTGTCGCGGCTTTGCGCAACGGTCTCGGGGGTGCCGCAGGCGACGACTTTTCCGCCCGCTTCGCCGGCCTCGGGGCCGATGTCGATGAGGTAGTCAGCTTCGGCAATGAGGGAGAGGTTATGCTCGATGATGACGACAGTGGCGCCGTCATCGACCAGGCGGTGGAGGACATCGAGGAGCTTTTGCACGTCGCACATGTGCAGGCCGATGGTCGGCTCTTCCAAAAGGTAGAGCATCGATTTGGTCAGGCGCTGGCGCATACGCGCGGTCTCCGTGCGGCCGGAGCCGCGCGTGAGTTCGGCGACGAGCTTGAGCCGCTGCGCTTCACCGCCGGAGAGCGTGGGGCTGGCCTGGCCCAGGTGCAGATAGCCGAGGCCGGTGTCGCAAAGGAGCCGGAGCGGGCGGTGGATTTTGGTGTGGCTCTGGAAGAACTCGGCGGCCTCGGCGAGCGTCATGTCCATCACGTCGCCAATGGATCTGTCGTTGTAGAGGACTTCGAGCGTGGCGGCGTTGTAGCGTTTGCCGGCGCAATCGGGGCATGGCAGCCAGCTCGTCGGGAGGAAGTTCATCTCGACCTTGATCATCCCCTGGCCGGCGCAAGTCTCGCAGCGCCCGCCCTCGGTGTTGAAGGAAAAGCGGCTGGCGGTGTAGCCGCGCATGCGGGCGAGCGGCATTGCGGCGTAAAGCGCGCGGATTTCGTCGAAAACTTTGATGTAGGTGGCGGGCGTCGAGCGCGAGGTCTTGCCGATGGGCGACTGATCCACTTCATAGACCGCCTCGAGCACGTCGCTGGCGAGACCGCGTTTCCAGCGCGAAGCGAGGGTCCCTTTGGTGAAATCAAGCGCCATGGTGCGCTCGGCGCCGCTCGCCTTGGAAAGGAGGGAGACGAGTTCGCCGCGCGCGTCGGCTTCGCTGCCGGGACGCGCCTTGCGCTTCGCAATGGGGCGGCGGAGCGCTTCTTCCGCCAGCGGCTTGAGGACTCCGCGCATGAGCGTGCTTTTACCAGAACCCGAAATGCCGGTGAGAACGGTGAGACGGCCCACCGGAATGCGCACGTTCACTTCCTTCAAGTTGTGCAGCGTCGCGCCCCGCACCTCCAGCCAGCGGGCGACGGTCGCCAGATCGCGCCGGCTGCCGCGGACGGGATGCTGCATCGGGTGACGGAAACAGTGACCGGTGGTCGAGCGCTCGAGCTTCTGGATTTCCGCCAGCGTCCCTTGCGCGACGACTTCGCCGCCGTGGCGGCCCGCGCCGGGGCCGAGATCGATGATGTAATCGGCGCGGCGCATCGTCTCTTCGTCGTGCTCGACGATCACGAGCGAATTGCCCTTGGCTTTGAGCGCCTCGAGCGTGTCGAGCAGGCGGGCGTTGTCGCGCGCGTGCAGGCCAATGGTCGGCTCGTCGAGCACGTAAAGGACGCCGCGGAGGGTCGAGCCGAGTTGCGCGGCGAGACGGATGCGCTGTGATTCGCCGCCGGAAAGCGTTTTGGCGGAGCGGCCGAGCGCGAGGTAATCGAGCCCAACTTTTTCCATGAAGCTGAGGCGCTGCGCAATCTCGGGGAGAATGTCGGCGGCGATGATCCCGTGGGTGCCGGTGAAGCGGAGCGCAGCGGTCCAGGCGAGAGCGGCGCGTGAGGAGAGCGCGGCGACTTCATCGAGGGTGCGGCCTTTCAGGCGGACATGGCGGGCGACTTCGTTGATGCGGGCGCCGGCAGCACTGCGGGCAAGGCGCAGCCTCGCTCGCGTCCAGCCATTCGTGCTGCCGCTCCTGCTCCATCTCGATTTCGATCTGCGAATCGAGCCGCGGGTTGGTCCACGTCTTCCAGACTTCGCCGAAGCCTTTGCATTCGGGGCACCAGCCGTGCGGCGAGTTAAAGGAGAAGAGGCGCGGGTCGAGCTCCTCGAACGAGTCGCCGCAGCCGGGGCAGCTCATTTCGGTCGAGACGATGTGCGTGACATTTTTGCGCGTCGAGAATGCGCGCGGTCCCCTTGCCGATCTCAAGCGCGCGCTTAATCAGCGTTTGCAAATGGAGCGCGCTGCCGCGTTCACCGACCAGCACGTCGATCGTGTGCTCGCGGAAGCGCTCAAGCTTCGGCATCGACTTGGCCTTCACCCATTTCCCATCGACGAGCAGGTCCTCGAAGCCATGGCGATCGGCCCAGCGCGCGACTTCGGTGTGGAAGCCTTTGCGCGCCTTGACCAGCGGCGCGAGCACGCGGATGCGGCCGCGTTTGGCGGCGCTCTCGGCTTTCTTGACGGCGGCGGCGAGGGTTTGTTTTTCGACCGGGAGATCGCAGCGGGGGCAAAATTGCGTGCCGAGTTTCGCCCACAACAGCCGCAAAAAATGATAGACCTCGGTTACGGTCGCAACGGTCGATTTGCCGCCGCCGCGCGTGATGCGCTGCTCGATGGCGACGGTCGGCGGGAGGCCGCCGATGTAATCGACCTCAGGCTTTTCGAGCTGCTCGACGAACTGCCGCGCGTAGGCGGACATCGAATCGAGAAAGCGGCGCTGCCCCTCGGCAAAGAGGATGTCGAAGGCCAGAGTCGATTTCCCGGAGCCGGAGAGGCCGGTGATGACCACCATCTGGTCGCGCGGGACGGCGAGGGAGATATTCTTGAGGTTATGTTCGCGCGCACCATGGAAGCAATACAT
>CAWBXA010000024.1:0-42719 GCA_963792695.1 uncultured Verrucomicrobiae bacterium
CGAATTGGGACCAGAGCCGCAACCCGGCGCAATCGGCCCCGAACATCCGCGGCGGGAGCAGTTGGCACAACATGACCGCCGCCAATCGTCATTGGAGCGCCGCCCGCTGGGGGCGTTACCAGGCGAAGGTCTCGTTGCGGCCGTTGGTGCTCAGACAGATGCTCGAAGCGAAGAAAGCCGCGCGCGGCCTGGCCAAGAAATCGTGGTGGCAGTGCGCCGAAGACCTCGGGCTCAATCCCGGCATGGCGGCGGACTACGTGCGCGGCGCCCACAAGCTCGGCAAAGACGGCAGCATCACGGAATACAAGGAAGGGTTTGCGCAAAAGATCGTCGAGCAATCCGCCGCGCTGGTGGAGATCCGCGTGACCAACCCGCTGCTCACCGGCAAGCTCGATGGCGAGTCGATCCTGCGCTACGCCCTGGCCGCGCGCGAGCTGGCCTTTCAGCACGAGCTGGAGACGGGCGTGTTTGCGGACCTGAAGACCCGCGCCCAGCGTTACCCCGGCATTTTCACATGACGACTCCCACTCTTGCCCAACTGCTCAACCCCGGCCCCTTCGTGGAAACTGCCTGCCAGCAGCTCCTCGATAACATCCTGCCGACCAACAAGCCCCGCGGCACCGAAGACGCCGCTTCCGATCAAATCACGGTCATGTTCGCCGTCGGCGGCTGGTCCGGCCGCTGGGGGCTCACCGCTTCCGGAGAGATGGTCCACGCCGCCTGGCGCTACCAGCTCACCCTCAAGGTCGAGACCGTGCGCAAGCAGGACCAGCCCGACCAACAGCCGCTGGTCTGCGGCGAGATCCGCGCCGCGCTCACCGCGGCGGTCCGCGATCCGGCCTTTCTCGCCTGGCACTCGCTTCCCTCGCTTCAACGAGGTCGCCGGCACCGAGTCGCTCAAGCAGGAGGACGATTCGGACGTGTCCGCCATCATCTTCGAGGGCCTGGTGGTCATTCGCAGCGATGCCTTGCGCCTCATCCCGTAGCCGTTGACATCGCCCGGGGGCCACTACTATGCCCGATCCAGCAGGAACCCTTAACGACGGCGGAATTAAATTCGTCCGCCAGACGATCTCCGCGAAAGATGAGTCGGGCACCTCGACGACCTTCGTCGTCAAGAAAGGCTCGCTCAAAGGCCCGGTCAACCGGATCACCAGCCACAACGAGAACAACGTCGAAAACAAGCAGGCGTTCATGCTCGGCATCCGCACCGGGTCGATGACCCTGCAATTTGTGAACGCCGGCGACAAAGTGCCGGCACGGCTGCAGGTCATTGCCGGCGTCCTCACCACGGGCATCGCGGTCAATATCATCATCGGCGAGGTGGACGAAGAATTTGGGGCCGGCGAAGAAGCCATGGTCACCTGCCAAATCTACGAGCAGCAGGTGCCCACCGGTGGCGGCGGTCCTGAACCCGGCTAAGTCGGGCCTCGCGCCCCTCTCGCGCGATGAGACTCGAAGACTATCCCGGTTACAAAGAGGCGTTTGCCAAGGCGTGCCGCAAAGAGGCATCGCTGCGCAGCCTCGCCTTTTTTCCCGCGCCGCCGCTGCTCTGCGGCGTGCCGGTCCTGCCGTTTACGCCGCGGCACTTCATCATTTTGGATCAAGCCGGCTCGCCTTGGTTCGGCCACCCCTCCAGCGATATCGCGGGCGAGATCTGCCAGTTCCTCTGGGTCGTCTCGCCCGGGTTCGTCGTTCCCTCGAGGGATTGCCCGCTCGCGGAGGTCCGCCGCCGGCGCAAAGCCTTCCTGGGCAAAGTCTGGCCCACGGCCCGCAAACGCCTGGCTTCCAAGTGCGGCGCGGAGATCGACGCTTACATCGAGGGCGCGCTCTTCGATCGCGATTGCGGCGGCGGCTCCGACTCCGGGCCCGCCGCCGTCCATTTCGCCGCCTCGCTCATCGATGAGTTCGGCGCCGCCTACGGCTGGACCGCAGACCAAACGCTCGACACGCCCTTCGCGCAGCTCTTCCAGCTCCGCCGCGCGCGCCGGCTGCGCCAGGATGCCGACGCCACTCTGGTCAATCGCCTGAGCGACCAGGTGGAAAAAGAAGTCATCCGCCGGCATCTCGCGCGGGAGCAGGCCAAGGCCACAAAAAAGAAGGGACGCAAAATACCATGAGTGCCGGCAATGCCATCATCGCCCGGGTCGGTCTCGACACCCGCGGCATAGCGAAAGAGACCTCCGAAATGGAGAAAGGCGTCACCCAAGCCGCCCAGCGCGCGAACCGCGCCTCGTCCCGGCTGGCGGCGCAAAACGCCAAGGTTCACGAGAAAGCCGCGGCCGACATCGAAAAGGCGTATCGCGAGTCGTCCGATCGCATCCAAAAGGCGACCGATGCCGCCTATGCCTCGGCCAACAAATCGGCCGCCATGCGCCAGGCGGCGACCACCGCCGAGATCAGGCGTACCGCCACTCGAGGCGGGGCTGGGGGCCACGGTGGCGCGGGTGGGGGCGGCCACGGGGGCAGCGAAGCCGGTGGGCACGGGGGCGGCGGCCTCGGCAACACCCGCGCGATCGGCGATATCCTGGACAATCTCACCGGCACCAAAGGCTGGGGGATGAAGGCCAACATCGCCGCGCACTTTACCCGCGCCCTTCCTCCCCTCGCGCTCGCCATGATGGTCAAGCAAGGCGTCGAGGATCAGATCAAGCTTTCCGGCGAGAATGACTCGATGGAGCACCTGCTCGGACGGACCACGACTCCGATCTTCGACAGCCTCAAGCCAAGGGCATTCCAGCAGGGGCCTCAGCTCGGAGCCTCCGATCCGCATTCCGCGGACGAAATGCACGCGCGGCGCGAAGAACTTGGGGCGCAGGCAAAAAAGCTCGAAGAGGGAAGAACCTTCCTGGGCTCTTTTGCCAAAGTGGCCGCATACGCCGCGGCGCCGGTTGGAGGCGCCCGGTCGGCAAATTTCTGGGCGACCAGACTGAACGCAGCTTGCGGCTCCAGCAGGAAGCCGAAGAAAAGCGCATGGAACTGGACGCGAAAATCGCCGGGAAGATCCATGACCAGGCGGCCGCCCGCGAGATCCTCCTGCACAAAAGCCGCCAGGAAGGAGAGATTGCCCAGCATCATCTCGAAGCAGAGGAAAAGCTGGCTAAGCTCAAGGACCAGTTTGCCTCCGGTAAAATTGGCCTCGCGGAATATTCCGCCGGCAACAAAACCCTCCGAAAGGACGAATCCGCGGCCAACGAAGAAACGCGCGATCGCACCGCTCAGGCGATGGAAGAGCGCAAGCTGGCCTTCCACATCATTGCCATCCGGGACGAAGGCGACGAGGAATCGGTCAAGGCCGCCAAGGCAAAACTTGCCTTGGCCCAGGAGGAACTCTCCAGCGGCCGTCTGAGAACCGAAGAGGAGAAAAAGGCCGGACAGCTAAAAATCTCCCAGGCAGAGCAGGAAGTAAAATTCGCCGAAAAAGCGCAAAACATTGAAAACGAGCGCCACGCCTCGGCGTTAAAACTCGCCGGCATCCGCGGCAGCGCCGACGAACGGCACCTGGCCTCACTCATTGCCGAAGACGAAAAGATCAAGGCCCGCTTGGCAGACCCCGAAACAACGCCCGACGAAAAGAAAAAGCTCATCGAGCAGCGGGACAAAAACGCCCAGGCAACCGACGACTTCAAGGCGCAGCAGACCCTCGCCACCTTCGACGTGGCCGATACCATGGTCGATGCCCGCAGCGGGCGCGGCCAGGCCGCGCAGCGCGTGGCCGCGCGCGAGCACCTCTTCAACGCCCAGGCGAAGCTGCGCAAGATGCAGGAACTGCCGCAGACGCAAAAAGACCCGAAGGCGTTGAGCCAGCAGGAGGCCAAGGTCAATGAGCTGCAGAAAAGCGTGGCGGAAATGGACGATGCCAAGGACAAGGCCGTTCGTTCCGCGAAAGTCGAGACCACCGAACTTGAGCAGCAGCTCAAGCACCACGAAGCCATCTCGGCCGCACTCAAGACACAGTTCGAGTACCGACGAGAAGATCCGCCAGGCGCGGCGCGACAATCCCGCCCTTGTGCCCCAGCTCCAGAAGCAAAAAGACCTGTCCTTGCAAAAACAGGCGCAATCCATCGCTACGAAAAACAGCGACAAATTCAGCGGAACTCTCGCGGAACTCGCTGCTCACGCCTTCAATGAAGACGGACGCAAGGCCCGCGAAGCCATTCGCCTGCAGGACCGCAGCGATCGTGAACGCCAGCGTGGTCATAAGCCCGAGGCCGAGCGCCTCGGACTGCGCGCCGAAGACCTCAAGCGTTCGATCGGAGCGCTCAAATCCACCGAAAAAGATGTTACTGGGGAGGTGATGATGGGCATCCAGCAGGCTGCCGTTTTGCAAGACATGCTCACCGAGCTGAAAAAGCTCGCTCCGCCGGACCTGACCACTCCTCAGAAAAAGAAGTAATTATGCCCGACGTTTTCATTGACGGTTTCAGCACGCTTGCCCAAGCCGATGGCCCGGTGGAGTTCGGGATCGACATGGAGACGCGCGCCCGCTGGTGGCGCACCCCGCTCTGCCAGCTCGGCACGAGCTGGGCGCCTCTGCCCCAGCTCTCCGAAGCGTATGTCTATACCAATGGCGGCGTGGTCGTCTCCTACCTGGTCGAAGAGAGCGAGCCCAAATCGCCCGGAGCCGATATCTACACGTGGAGCCGGACTTGGAGCGAGTGGCCGCAGAAGCACAATACCGCCGCCAACACCGCTTTTGCCTTCCAGGGCATCGTGGATGGGAACCTGATCGATGTCCCCATCGGCACCACCGCCACCGTGGTCAATGACTACTTCTACACCAATGACCCCGGCACCATCGCCATTTTCCGCGGCTTCAAGTATGTGAAAGTCGGCAATGGCATCTACTTCATCGGCGACAAGAACACCCAGAATAACAATCTGATTCCTGCCTCCGATTCCACCATCGAGCGTTGGAAAGGTCCGTTCTGGCGCCGCAGTACTCCTTTCGTGAACAAAGCCGCTATTATCGCCAGCGTGGGTTGAAACGCCGCTTATTGTGAGCGGTTAGAAACATGGAACTGCCCCAAGTCCAAAACCCCGGTACCGGGGATAGCCTGCTGGTCTTCAGCGAAGCCAACAAGCTCATCCGCCCGATGCGCGGCCTGCTCCGCGCCGAATTCTCGCCCGCCGGCATCGGCGAGATCATCCCCGGCGAGGAAAAGTGGCTCTTCGCCCTGACCGGGCTGCCCACGCTCCCTCCGACCACCACCGTCGTCGTCTTCGTCAATGGCGGCTTGGCCACGCTCGACCTTTACGCGCCTGGCGACCCTCACCCGCTCTCGTGAGGACCGTCCGCGTCATCTCCGGCACTAACGACACGCCGTTTGCCGACGGCAGTCCGCAGTTTCTCGGCCGCGCCGATCTCATCATGCCCTGGGTGATGACAGACCGGACCATGATCTCGCCCTTCGGCGACCGCCGGCCATTCACCGACTCCAGCCCGGACAATCCGCACCCAGAGAACCCGCCCTTGAGTTTCCTCGGTGACGGGCCGGTATTTGCCCCCTTGCGCTTCTCCCGCGGGGGCATGGCCGCCTGGTTCGGCCGCACGCAGCGATTTCGCCTCACCTATGACTTCGCGGTGACGATGAACTACTACAGCGGAGTGCCCTTGGAACGCGGCACCTACACCCGCAGCTTTGCCGGGCACCTGGACTTCGACATCAACGATCCCTTCTTCGATCTGGCCAATCGCTACTTACGGCCGGATGAAACCACGCGCATCCCCGACGAGCGCTACCTGCCCCACGCCCAGCCGCCCGGGTTCGTCTGGCAGTGGACGCGGCCCGTGCCCGACACCGGCGACGATCCGCCTCCGGACGCGCCCTACGGAGGCAACACCAACGGCGGCGTGTGGATTGGCCCGATCGTCAACGCCTTCCTCACCATCAAACCGTTGCTCCTGCCGCTCGGGACTTTTCGCGACCGTCCCCCTTGGGACGTGGAGCGCTTTGGCGATTTTCCCCAAACCGATTTCTACCTTTCAAAAGCGCCTTCGGGAGGCTCTCTCTCCTTGCTGTATCTCCTCTATTACGAGGTGAAATTCTCCGCCCTGCAGGATAATTACCTCGGCACACCCAATACCCACACGCTCGGTTACGATTCGCGCATGTGTGAACAGTGGACCGTGACCGCCAGCCACAACAGCCGGGGAGTCGCCGCCACTTTCCGCGACGACCAGGTGGGGTCCGAGGTGATCATCGAGGGCGACCCCCAGGTAAACCATATCGCCGCGACCGACCTGCTCGACTCGCGTTACGCCGGGCCGGATGGGATCCACCAGGCCGTGATCTACTCGACGCCGGGCGATGCGGCCGTGAGTTTTCCAGACACCGGAGTTGCTGCCGCCAATATCCCGTTGCGGAAATCGATCGCTCCCGCCGCCGGCTTCACCTCCGAGGATTACCCGGACGACGCTTGGAGCATCACCGCCCTGAGCGTCGAGCGCATCGCGCCTTACTTCGAGTTTCGCAACGCCGCCGGCGAGGCCGTCTGGGACGCGACCACTGGCGCGCAGCTCGTCACCCCGGTTCCGCCGACCATGCCGTAGTTACTTGCCCTTCTTCTCCCGCTTCGCCGCGGCCGCGTTGCGCTCGCGCGCTTCTTGGGACCGCAAAACTCCGCAGCTCCCGCCCTTCGGATTTTTGGGTGAACAATAAGCGCATGCCGAGCAGTCGTTGCAGGCGCGGCATGGATCTTCCCCTTTGCACACCGCCGCGGGCGCGGTGAACCAGGGGAACGTCAGTAGGAGCAGGGCGAGGGGAATCCGCATAGTGCTCACCTGAGCAGCATTCCGGCGGCATTGACAAGGCCGCGCTCTCGCGATGTCCGCCACTCAAAAATTCTTCCTCAACCAGGGCGCCTCCGACCCCTCCACCGCCCTCGTCGCCTCCTTCAGCTCGCTGCAGCGCGTCATCCCGCCCGCGCAGTTCCGCGACACCACGCCGACGGTCGAGCTGCATTTCCTGCTGCCCAATCCCTCGGCCGACGGCACGCCCTCCCTCAGCTCCCAGCCCTTCATCTACGACGATCCTGCCGCCTGGGACGCCGTGAAATTCCAGGTCGGCACGCTGGACGCGGCGCCCGATTCCGGCTCCTTCACCCTCACCGATCCGGCAGCCGGCCAGACCACCGGCGATCTCGCTCTGCAGATCACCGCGGCGAATCTGCAGACCGCCCTCCGCGCCGCGCTCTCCACCAATTACGGCGCTTGCACCGTCACCCAGCCCGGCGGCGCCGGCACGCCCTACGAGATCGACCGTGGCGCCACCGGGGCCATTACCGCGCTTACCGGCGACGGCACCAAGCTCGCGCCGGCCGGGTCCACCGTCCTGGTCGAGATCGTCCAGACCGGCGACAGCTCGCACCACGCGGCTTTCGAGATCGATCCTTTGCGCGCCGCGCCGGCGAAGCGCGACAGCGGCTGGAGCCCGCTGCCCGCCGCGCTCGTCACCCCGTCGGTGCAGACCGCCGGTTCGGGGACCGTGAACAAAACTTTCCGCGTGGTCTGGAATGCCGATGCCTACTCCGGCAGCGTGTTCCTCAGTTTCACGGGAACCACCGTCACGCAGGTCGTCGGCCCTATCGCCTACAACGCGACCGCCGCGGACGTCGCCACCGCCTTCGGCCGGCATACCGATGTCGGCTCCGCGGCCGGAGTCGCGGTCGCGCAGAACGGATCGGGGGATTACTCGATCACCTGCCTCGCCGCTGGCGTCCATCTCAGCAACACCCCGGCGCTCGCCACCTCCAGCAACACGCTGAAAGTCCCCGTCGGCGTGACCGCCGCCATCGATTTCGGCCGGGCCGGCGTCTCCGAATTGCTCGGGTCTTCGCCCAGCATCAAGACCTCCTGGAGATCACCAAGGTCGTCGCCGGCCAAGCCACCATCGTTTTTCAGAGCAGCGCGCAGCAGCTCCGCAAGAATCTCATCCGCAGCCAGGGCAGCAGCTCCGCCGTCGATCCCACGCCCCCCAGGCAGCTCTTGTTCCTGCCGGCAGTCACCGGCTACATCGGCGGCGGAGTAACGAAGCTAGACGGCCTTCCCACAGCAGGAATGGCCCTCAACGTGGTGGAGTTCATCCACTCCACCGATGGCCTGCGCACCTTTCAGCTCGTGGCCGGCACCGATGCCGAGTCTTCGCCCGCGGTTATCCGCCCGGACGATTACGACGCCGGGACGAACGCCCGCGTCTGGAAGCTGCAGGACCGCGCCTTGCTCGATGCCCCATCCGACGGCACCACCTACGGTCGCAATAATGGGGCGTGGATCGCGGTCTCGGCCGCCAGCATCAATCTCGGGACCATTGCGGCCTGGGTCGCGCAAACCGGCAACGACGGGACCGGCGTGTGCGGCGACCCCGCGCACCCCTACGCCACCGCCCAAGCCGCCGTGACCGCCGGCGCGCGCGCCCTTGTCCTCATACCCCGCGACGACGCGGGCACCTATGGACCCGTCACAACGGGGACGCCTCTCTCCTTTATCGGGTTCGACGCCAGCCGCTGCATCGTCGGCCCGATCACTGCCACCGCCGGAATTAGCCTGACTGGCAATGGAGCCGGACTGGTCACCGTCAGCGAAATTTCTGCAGACGGCGTCGCGGGCGCCCCTGGCACCTCTGGCACTGCCGGTGGCGACGTTCATGCCCGCGGCTTCGCGCTCGGCTCCATGCACTCGATCGGAGGCAGTGCGACCAGCGGACCTTCCGGAGGCGCCAATGGCGCCAATGGCGGCATCTTGGTCTGCGAGGTACCTGCGACCTCGCCGACAATCCCACCAGCGCTGGAGGAAACGGAGCCGACGGGCACGACGACGGGATTTCCGCCACCAGCGGCGGCAACGGGGGCAACGGAGGGGCTGTCACGCTTAGCTGGTGCATCCTCAACGGCCACTCTCCTCTGAGCATCGGGGGAAACCATGGAGTCGGAGCCGAAGGCGGCGCCAATGGCACTGACGGCACCGCAGCCACAATCACCACGAACTTCAGCGTATGATAAATCGACCCCTCGCCCTTGCCGCCTTGCACCAGCTCCATCCCGAGCTGGTCGAACACCGCGACTTCACCCTCGCGGCCGATGGAAGCATCCTTGCCTGGACCGCGCCCAAGCGCTTCGCCCAACCCGCGCCCGAGCAGCTCGCCGCGGCCGTCACCGCTCTGCCTGTTCCGGCCGCGCCCGCGCGCACCTGGCAGCCGCTCGATTTCTTCCTGCGCTTCACCGACGCGGAGCGTCATGCGGTGTACGCCGCCGCCGCGCAGTCGCCCCAGATTCAGGATTTTGTCACGCTGGGCAGCGCCGCCGGCGAGATCCACAGCGACAACCCTCAGCTCGTGGCCGCGATTGCGGCCTTCGTCGGCCTCGGCATCCTCACCGCCGCCCGCCGCGACGCCATTCTCGGAGCCTGAGCCGCAATTCCCAGGCGTCTGGAAACCCGCGCGCTCGGCGATTGACACCGCCCGCCGGCATGACCTTTCGAGCCCTTGATCTTGTCGCGTAATGGAGTGGATCGATGTCATCCGCAACCTCGGTTTTCCGACGGCCATCTGCCTGGCCGTCGGCATGGGCATCTGGCGCGCGTGCGCCTGGCTTGGCCCGCGCCTCGAGGTGTGGGTCAATCGCCTGGTCAGCTCCCACGAGGCCTTGAGCCAGAGCTGCATCACGATCGGCCAAAGCAACAGCGAGACCTTGAAAAAGCTGGAGGTCATCTGCGCCGCGCAAACCACCGCCATGCACCGGGTAGAGACCGTGCTGGCCAAGCTCACCGGCTCCCAGCCGCCCAACCACCCCTGAAATGAATCACTGCGAGTTCTACCGTGCCGTCTGCCTCGGCATGTTGGTCGCGCTCCTCTTCGGCGTCTTGGCCACCTGGTCCCTCCTCGGCTACGTCCGCTACATCGTCGCGCAGTGGCAAAAGGAGCGCGAACTCAAGCACGCCCTGGCCAACCGTCTCAACGCCCTGATGCTCACCCTCGCCCTCCACGATATCGACCCCGAACGCCTCGCCCAAAAATGAACTACTCGTCCCCCGCCGCTCCCGATCTCCACGACGCCGAGGCCTTGCGCCTCGACGACGTGCAATTCGCCGCCCTCTGGCCGGCCACGCACCGCCGGCATTTGCCGACCGTCATCTGCCACCACTTGTGCGCCGCTCCGCCGAAGCTCGGGGAAAACTGGGACGGCCGCCGCAAGCAGCCGCGCTTCAAGCGGGCATGATCCAAGCCGGCGCGGTCCTCTTCACCGGCGCGCTCTATCTCTACGCCCGCATCCGCCTTGACCGGTGGCTGCGCGGCAAGTGAGCAGTGCAGATATGCAAAATATGCAAGTTGTCTTGCATATCTGCATCGATTGACACCCGCGCCAGGGAATGCGCCTAGCCTGCCTGTTCCTCGCCCTCGCCCTCGCCGCCTGCAGCACGTCCGATTCGTTTGATCGCGACGATCCGCACGCGGGTCAAAAGCAACACCGTGACCGCGCGCGGCGAGTTCGACCCGACGACCAAGAGCACGCGCGCCGAGATCAGCGACACCGTTGAATTCCGCGATCCTGCGCTCGACGGCAAATCCGTCCGGCCTCTGCGCTGACCGGCCATGATCCCGCCGCAAGCCATCGTTTTGATCCTGGACGCCGAGGGCGTTGACCAGCCCAGCGAGTGGCCCGGCGGCGACAGCGGCATTTCCCTCGGGGTCGGCTACGACCTCAGCGCCGAGACGGCCGAGGAGCTGGCCCGCGATTGGGCCGCGTTCCTCACTCCCGATCAAATCGCGCTCCTGCAAACCGCCGTCGGCCTGCTCCGGCGACGACGCCGAAGATATCGCCCCGCGTTTCCGCTCGATCCACATCACCGCCGCCGCGGCCCAGGCCGTCTTCGGCACCGCAACCCTGCCCAAGTACGAGGCGCAGACGAGCAAAGCGTTCCCTGGCTACGATCTGCTGCCCGACGTCATCCGCGGCGCCTTGGTCTCCCTGGTCTTCAACCGCGGCCCCAGCCTCATCGGCGAACGCCGCCGCGAAATGCGCAGCATCCAAGCCGCCATCTCCTTTTGGTCCGAGGGCTCGCCCGAAGACCGCGCCGCGCACCTGCCGCACCTGGTCTCCACCATCGCCGCCCAATTCCGCTCCATGAAACGCCTCTGGATCGGCAAGGGCCTCGACGGCCTCATCGCCCGCCGCGAAGCCGAAGCCAAGCTGGTCGAGAGCGCCCTCGCCCCCACAGTCCCCGAGGGTAGCAAAACGTAGCAATCGGACTGGTCTCCACCGGCCTTCCCAACAACTGCCGGCGTTCCGATCTGCGCGGCTCTCCTAGGCAAACTACCCGATACGCCTCCATGAGGCCGGTCTCGCCAGCGGCAGGAGCGGGTTCGAATCCCCCCCCCCGCCTCCCCCTTTTATTGGGGTTTTCGCACGGTGTCGCAAAATACGTAGCAAAAACGTAGCAACCGGTCCCTAGGTTGAGCCTCGGCTCACCGCGCTTTATCAGGCGACGGCGGCGGTTGGGAATTCGACAATCTTCGAGGCAGCTTGGGGCATGATCGCGAACCACGCCTTGGCCTGGCTCTTCGGCCGCGGGTTGCGGTAGTGCCGCCGGATCATCGCCACGCTGTTGCCCATTTCTTCGGCGAGCTGGTGGAGGTTGCCGCTCAGCATTGATGCCCGGTAGCTGCCGTAGCTGTGCCGCAGCGCATTGGTCCGCCAGTGGAATTCGGTGAGCAGCGGCGACGCGGAGGGCGCGATGGCCTCCATCTCGAGCTGCACCGGTTGTTCGTTGTTGAGCCGGGGGCCTGGCTCAGCGCGCGGTTGATCGCGCGCTCGATGCGCCCGCTCTTGCCGACTTCCTTGTCTGGCCGGCTGCCCGGCGCGATGGGGCCGGCCGCGCGCGCGGAAGTCCGCGGAGCCAGGCGGCCGCATTGTCCAGGAGGGGCACGATCCGCGGCAACCCGATCTTGCTCGTCTCCGCGCGGACGTGGATTTCGCGCTCCTCCCAATCGAAGTCTTCCCAGCGCAATGGATCCTTTCGCCGGCTGGCGTCTTTTGCGCGCGCCAGCTCTTCACTGCGAAACCCGCCAAAGCAACTCAGCACGATGAACGGGCAGCCAGGGCGGCGAGACGTGTTCGAGGATCAGCCGCATTTCCACGATCGTGAAAAAGCTGATCGCAGCGCCGTGCTCGTGGATCTTCGGCAACTTTCGTCGCCTCGCTGATCTCGTCGGGCAGGTAGCTCCGCAGTGCGCGCGAACTTGAAAAGATAGCGGATTTCCGAAAGGATGTTGTCGCGCCGACGGGCGCTGATCTCACCGCAGGAGGCGAGGAACGCCTCGATGTCTTTGGCCTCAAGCGCGCGAATATCGCCGGGGAACTTTTCTCCGAATCGCTGGAGCGTGGATTCGAGGCCCCGCCGGTACCGGCCATTGAGATCTTTCGGGGCCAGGGACTTCAGCAGCTCCGCGGCCACGTCGGGCACGGGGTGGGGGACACGGTTCAACACCGCCAGCCCGGCCGCGACCGCTTCGGCCAAGGTGTGGCGGCTGGTCCCGAGCTGCCGCTTGGCGTGGCTCCATTCGCTGGTGGCCACGTGGACCGGCACGCCGAAGCCTGACACATCGCGCTTCGCCTGGCTAAAATCCGCGCGGTCTGCCGAGCCGAAGATCAGCGCCTCCTGCCCGCCGTTGTGCAGCTCGCGCGCAATGCGCTCGGCCTCAGCTCGCGCCTCGGCCGGGTCCGCAAAGGTTCGGAGCTGCCGCTTCTTGTTCGCCGTGGGGAAGGCGATCATCACGCGGCCGTCCGCAAGCTGGTAGCGCGGGATGGCAACGGTCCCCACCTTCACCGGGGGCAGCCCTGGCTTGCGGCGGCTCATCGATCCGCGATGACGCCGAGTGATTCCCACTGCTGCGCTGCGGAGTCCCAATAGTGGTCGTTCACCGTATCCAGTTCGCCTCGGCGGACCTTCCTACGGATTGCCTTAAGCGTCATCTCTCCAAGGTCTTCGCCGGCCTTTGCCACGCGAAAGGTATCTTCGTCCTCTTCGTCTTCCATTTTTCCATAAACACCAAGCGGGTCATTGTTGGCCGACTGTGCCATGCCAGGCCGGCCGGTCGGAATGGCGTTGCGGCAGTGCGGGCAGACCACTGCCGCGCGCTGGATCATCTCCGCGCAAAATGGGCAGACCTGCAGTTGGCCGGAGGCGAGTGCCGCCTTTCGTTTCGCTTTCGGGTCGCCGGAGAAAACCAGGACAAAGAGAAGACCGACCAACGGGCTCAAGAAAAGCGACACCAGAAATCCAGAGGCGAGTGAATGCCCGCGGCCTTCGCCGACTTTTCCAACCAAGGCGCATAATAGGAGCCAGACGATGATCAGGGTGATTTCCATAGCTACTATTATTTGGGCTTTGCTCCGCTGACCTTGTGAATGCCTCGCGTGGAGAGAAGCCGCGGGCCGGACGGTTTTTTGGTCGGTTCTTCGTTCAGCCGGATATCGCCGCGAGGCTCTGGCAAGACAGTGGGAACGCGAGTTGAGCTTGAAGAGGGGCCGCCCACACCTGCACTCGGCTTCTCGCCGGCCGCTCTGAAATCCGGGACTGCTTCGATACCGCGCTTTTTGCGTCGCAGAGAGACCGCTGCGGCCAATTCTGTTACAATCCAATTTGATCGGCTGCGGTTGTCGATTTCCGCCTCTTGGTTGATCGCCTCCAACATGGTTTTGGGAAGGGAAATGCTAATCTGGGTGAAGTCCGGGCTACGTTTTCCTCTAGGCATGGGGCTGATTCAACAACATTCCGCACTAGGACGCAATGTTTTTTGTTGACAGGGAGTATCCTCCCTATCACTTTGCGTGCATGCCAAAGAAAACCGACCTCGATGCTGCCGATGACGAGACCGTCCAGGTCGTCATCAGCAAATTCCCGAAAACGCTGCTCGACGAGATCGACGCACGCGCCAAAGCCGCCAACCGCACGCGCACCGGCGAAATCCGCCATCTCCTCAGCGAGCGCCTGAGCGCCCGCCGCGAACAGCAAGCCGCCTGACCGCAGAAAGCCCAAATCCCATGGAAACCACGATCCGCATCAACCTGCCCCCAAAGTCCGCCGGACCACGGCCAAGCGCGAAACCGTCCGCCTCAACTTCCCGGCGCTGCGCGAGACGCTGGCGGAGAAAATCGAAAAGTTGGTCGCGAAGGGCATGTCCACCGACGCGGCCATCGCGCACCTGCAGTCGCTCGCCTGAGGCCGTCGGATGAGCGCGTCGCCAAGACATCGCCATCAGCGGGGCCGCGGCCGTCGAGTGCGTGCGCGCGCTCGCGGCGGGCCTGCCTGCCGAGGCGCGGGTGCGGTTGCTCGCCGACACGCTGCCGCTGGAGGTCCGCACCGCCGCCTACAAGGATTTGCTCTTCGAGGTCGGGCTAATGACCGAAGAGCAGGCGGGCGCCTTGGTGCAGTGGACCGGTGCCGGATTCACGCGCCGCGCCAATCAGGAGAATTGCCCGTCCGTGAAGCTCGGGCACAAGCAACCGCCGCTCTACCGCTTCAAGGACGTGGCCGAAATGCTCGAGCGCCTGCGTGTGTGGCCCAAAGGCCGGCCGGGTGTCCTCTCCGCCTACTCACCCAAAGCCGCCTGACCATGCGCGCTCCGGTGATCACGTACCGCCTGCCCGATATCGGTGACATGTATTCGAAAATGGCGCGGCGGCTTCCGAATTTCGTGACCTGCGAGACCTGCGGCCGGCGCCAGGACGTGAACCCGGCTGAATGCCTGCAGCACGGCTGGCCCAAGTGCTGCCAGCTAACCATGACCCTCGGCGAAAGACGCCTCCGGTAGTTTTCGGCGACACCCTTCCAGAACCAACAAAAAGCCCGCGCCGGCTGTGAACCCGGCGCGGGCACCAATGAAACAGAGAAGATGACCAATACCACACCCGCCCCCGGACGCAAAGCGTTCGATCCCCTCGACAGCAAAGTTGTAGCAACACAGGCCCGCGAAGAGGAAGTAGAGCTCGGCCAAATACTCACAGACTTCTTCAAGTCGGTGCGCTCCGAACGGGACGAACAGTTCCGCGCCGCGGAGAAAGCGCGGCCTGCGCTCAAGCGCCTGACCAGCGTGATGCGCACGCGCACCAATCAGTCGGCACATGTGCGCGCCCTTCTGTATTCGCTCTGGAATGGGCAGCCGACATCCCTCCTGGAAGTCGTCTCGCTCGATTGGAAAGTCCGCAAAGACCTCTGCCGGGTCATCGAAGCCTTTGGCTTCGAGGAAAAGGACAACCCCGCCGCCAGCTTCTTCTACGACGCCGTAAAGACGGTGGTTGCGGCGTCCGGCCAGTGGGATTGGTTCATCGCCGCGCACGAGGAGAAAGCCGAATGAACGCTATTCAAAAGCGGATGCAGGTCGCGATCGAGGCCAGTGCCGAGCGCGCGAAGTTACTTACACAGGTGGGAATGGAAGTCGCCGTGGTCCGCGACGACGGCCGCGCGACCATTGGCAAGCTCACGCGCCTGCCGTGGCAGCTCGGGCATGGCGCATGGGTCGCCAGCGTCGAGGGGATCAGCGGCGGCTATGACTGCGCCCGCATTTCCCCGGTCCGTCAGACGGGAGGCGACTGGCCAGAAAGCGGGGTGGCGAGTGATTCTCTTTGTCCTGCAGATCGATGAGCAGAAGAACGGCCGCATCCATGCGAAGAGCCTGATTCAGCAGACTAACTCTTCGCCTGTGGAGATCGAGCTGGCCCAAGCTGCGGCCATCGCTGCCGCCAAGGCATTGTCCGTCACCGCGGCGGAGTTCAACGTCTCTGCCACTGGGAGCGGAGCGATCGGACCTGCCAAGGCTGCGGAATTCGCGGAGGCCCTGCGCAAGCGATGAAGCAGCCCAAATTCATCCTGCGGATCGGGTTCCAGGAATGGATCATCCCGAGTAACACCGGCCTCTCCGCGCTGAGCGGGATGCTGGAGGACGCGATGCCGGTCGATTACGACGGGCACGCCAACGAGATCACGCTCTCCTACACCGACGAGGATGATGCCTCGATGCTCGCGACCTCCACCATGGTCTCGATCAAAAAGATTCCGCCCGGGGTGAAGTTCAAGCGGAAGACCAAAGACGGCCGCGTGGAGATCATCCGCCCCGTCCCGATCGCCGCCCGCCAGCCCAAGGCCGCAACCAAAGCGCCGCGCCTGGCAGGTCGCCAGCCGCTGCAACTGGAGTTCGTCCGATGAGCGAGACTGAAAACTACCTTGTGGAGCGGTTCCAGAACATGGATCTCGTTGTCTCGCTTGAGGCACATAAGATTCCGCCGTATGGACCGCACCCGTTTCACGGCGGCACGGCGCTGGCGGTCTTGCACATTGCGGCGGATTCGCTGGCCGACGGCAACCCGGTCCTTCGCGAGAAGCTGGTCCCAACCCTGACGGAAAAGGCGCTCGCCCTGAAAATCCAGGCGCATGGAAAGTGCGAGGCCCCGACCATCGAAGAGTATTGCGGTCTGCAGCCCGGGAGCTTCGCGAAGCTTATCGAGGAGCAGGAAAAAGTGGACAGCCACAGAAAGCCTGTATGAGCGAGCCGAGCTATCCACTCCATTGGCCGGCCGGCTGGCCGCGCAGCCAGACCCGCCAATCGATCGCGCTTTGGTTCCCGCGGCGCGGCGAGGTATCGATGACCACGGCCTTGGATTGCATCGATGCGGAGCTGCGGCGGTTGGGCGCATCGTCGTTGATCGTCTCGACCAACGTGCAGACTCGGCTCGATGGCCGGCCCTACGCCAACCAGGCGCGGCCGAAGGATGTCGGCGCGGCCATATATTTCTCGCTGCGCAAACGGCGCGTGGTGCTCGCCTGCGACAAGTGGGCCACGGTCGGAGGAAAATCTGTACGCGATCGCAAAGCACGTCGAAGCGTTGCGCGGGCAAGACCGTTGGGGCGTCGGGAGTCTCGACCAGGCGTTCGCCGGCTACGCCGCGCTGCAGCACCGCACCGAAGCGGACCCGTGGGAGCTGCTCGGAGTCGCCACCACGGCCAGCGAGCCCGAGATCCTCGCCGCCTACCGCGACAAGGCTAAGTCAGCTCACCCGGATGTCGGCGGAAGCCACGAGGCATTTGCCGCACTGAGCCAGGCTAAGGACACCGCGCTCGCCACACTGCGCAGCAGAAGAGGGGAGGCAGGTATGAAGGTCATCGGCGACTCACCTACCGGCGCATGGCTGTGGATTGACGAAAACCAAGTCATGCAGTTTTCCACCCCCGCGTTCCTTGCGGCACATGGAATCCTCGACACCCCTGAGAATCGGCGAGTGGCAGAAACCGCGATGCGCAAGGTCGTCGCGAAAAAATATCCAAACGTCCCAATCAGGGAAGCCGCATGAAGTACTTCATTTCTGCCCGCACGATCGACGAACCCGGCTTCCTGGTGGAGCACGTAGAGGCCGGTAATTTCTTCGAGGCACTGCTGCGCACTTATTCCGCCGCCGAGGCCAAGTTCGGCGCGAAGCGGTTTCGCATCACCTGCGTCACCGAACAAGCCGACCCCTCCGACACCCTGGTAAACCTGAGGGCAGACGCACGCACCGCCGGCGGCGACGCCCGGGCCGCGCTGCACCGCGCCAGCCAGGCAGGGCCAGTGCGAATCACCGCCGAGGAGGCCAAGCAGATTGCCTGGGATGGCCGAAAGCATTTGGAGCGAAACCCACACGAACGCGCCACCAATCCAAGGATATGAGTATCGGCTACCGCTATTTCCAGATCACTGATGGCAAGCTTCTGGCGGAGACCATGACATTTATCGCGGAGCGGGTGCAGATCGCCGCGGTGCGTGATGCCTACGTCGAGACGCTGGGGGCCACGGACAGCTATGGCAACAGCCAGGGAATTACCGCGTTGGAATTCGAGATCGCGCCGCTCGGCTGGCGGCCCGTCAAAGGGGAGCGCCATATTTACCGCCCGCCAAATACCAAGGAAGGCCGCGTGATCCGCGACCGGCTTGCGTCCTTCAAGGTGCCTGGAGCGCGCGATTACCATCGTTTGGTGACCGGGGACGGCTTCGGCTATATCGGAGCGGGCGACGGGCGAGGCGGATTCGCCATCCACCTCATCACTTTCGAGCAGATCGGCAATGACTTCGTGCTGCGCGTGCCGGACGTGGATAGCGGCAAGACGTTTGCTCCCAAAGGCTGCAAGCCGCTGAAAACCTCCGAGTATTGGTCGCTGAAAGAAGCTGCCGTAGGAAGCGAGGTGCCTGCTTGAGCGCCGAAACGGAAATCATCGGCGACTATCTTGGGCTCGGAGCGCTGGGCCTGATCTTGGCCGTCCTCTGCTACCTGGCCTTTTCCATCGGGCGCGACATCGCGAGGTACCGGCGCAATTTGCGGGAGATGGCCAAGAGAGACCGCCAGCTCCGCGAGAAGGGAGGGCACATGCACTGAACCCCCGTTGGCCAGAGGCCAGCCATCTTCCCAAACCCATAATGTGAGAGCGGCTGCCGGTGCATGCCGGCAGCCGCTCAGCTCCCAGAACCCTGCCAACGCTAATGAGTGACCCCAGACCCACAGACCTAACACAACTACCGCCCGCCCGCGAGACCTGGCTCAATGTCGATAACTTGAGCGAGCGCCAGCGCGTCGGCCTCTTCCGCCTCTTCGACGTGGTGGCCACGCAATGCAATGGGCACGAGCGCGTGTATGTCGCCGATGTGGAGCTGCTCCCCAAGTCACTCCAGGGAAGGGAGCCTTTATGATGCGCATGCGCCAAGCGCTGGTCGAGGCCATCGATTACATTCGCGCCAGCTCGGAGGACGCGAAGTTGCTGACGGCCGCGCGCGTGCTCGAGCGGAAAGCCGAACGCCTGGCGGGGATCGAACAAGCGCGCCTGGAGCCGTGCAACTGGTGCGACTGTGGAGAACGCAAACAGGCAGACCAATGGTTCTGCACGGAATGTTTCAAGATCATGCCGACGGGCCTGGTCATCGGCTACCACGTCGGCGACCGCCGCTCCATGAGGCGCGCCTGGCTGCAGATGACTGAGATCGCCGCCAGCCGGTCCCGAGAGGAGGCGGCCTAAGTGCCATTTGACTCTATACTTTCAGTGCCAGCCGGCGCCGTCGAACAACGGGACATCCGTAACGCAGGAGATCGCTGCGTTCTGAGCGACGGCGCCGGCAGCGAACAACCCGCGGCGTCCGGCAGGCACTCACCTGCCTGTCGGCGCCGCGGGCCGGGAGGGGCTTCGGCATGAGTCCCTCCCACTTCACCCTTCGTGCGGAGGCAATGCGAGAGCTAATTGTGCAGGGCGTGTCCGGAGACGCGCTGCGCGCGGCCGTCGTCATCGTCGAGCATAGTTACGCCTCGGACATGGACGCCGCTCCGTTTGCGGAGCAGCGCAGCCTGGCCGCAATCCTCGGGATGGAGCGAGGAGCAGTGCTCCCGCGCCATCCGCGAGCTGCGCGACCGCAGCATCGTGCGGGTCTTCCCGCATGTGGGAGCCTGGTGGTACGAACTGCGGCCATGCGGCCGCTGGATGCCGCCAGACGCCAAACTCCGCAAGACCACCATCCCAGCCGAGCGTATCGACGCCGCCAGAACGGCATGGCAGCTCGCGCAGGACAGCTCCAGACGCGACCCCGATCAGCAAGACCTGATCACTTGGACGCCAGACGAGATGCGGGATGGTGGTTACGCGGCGCGGCTGGTGGAGGCCAGCCGGGACGAGGCCCTCGCGCGAGTTAACGCACCGTTAACTCAAAGCGCAAATCCCGGGCGGGCCGCGCCGCCAGTTAACGGACCGTTAACTCGGGCAGTTACCGCAGCGTTAACTCAAAACGCCGTCGTGCCCCCCCGCGCGTACACGCGTGCGTCTGAACATGTTCATGCTCCTACCTCTGTACCACAGAGCATGGTACATGAGCATGAACATGCGCGAGGTCTCGCGGAAGAAGATCCGCTTCGCGGGTTGAGCACTGAGCAGCTCGAAGCCCGACTCGACAGCGAGGGGCGCTATTGGGTGGAGCAATTGCCCGAGCTATTCGGCGAATCGGCCGGCCGCTTCCGCCGCACCTGGCTGCTGCGCTTCTGCGACCGCTGGAATTCCCAAGCTTACCGCGCGATCGGCGAGGTCAAGCGCATGACGATCCAGGGCGAGCGCTTCCGCAAAGGCCCCGGCGAATGCGCCAACGACCTCTTCCACCGCTACAAGCAACCGGCCAAAAAGCCCGCGGAGATCAGGGCATGAAGACATACGCCTTGCGCCTCCAGCCGGACCAGTATCTCGCCGGAATGCCGGAATACGACAACGGCCAGCGGACGCTGCGCGTTTACCAGAAGGCCAGCTCGCTGTCTATCCTGGCATCGTGCGCGCGGCGGAGAAGCTGCGCGCGACCTGCGCGGAGAGCGGATGCGCATTTGTCATCACGGTGGTCCGGACAAATCGGAGTTTGAGGCGGTGCGATCGGAATTCAACGGAGGCCGCGATGAAATCGAGCGAGCACTGCATCTACACGCTGCGGCCGGACAATACGCCGCTCTGGCTGCCCGAGATCATGGCTGAGGCCCTCGGCATCCGCCGCGGCGACCGGCTGCACACCGGCGCAATACGAGAGCAATGATATCCAGGGGTTAATCGCCAACCGCATCGCCGCCGAGACAGGAAGGAAGCAATGAAGATGGTCCGCTTCGTCTGCGATCGGCCGATTACAAGGCACGGAAGGCAACTGCCAGCCGGCTCGGAATTTTGGATCAAGAAATCAAGCAGCCGCGCGCACGTGGACCGCTGGCTCGCTGAGAAGAAAATCCACGAAGTGACTGAGCCTATGAAACCAGAAACTGTAAGTGTGGTGGGCCGATTTACGGGGCTGCCAAAAGAGAGCGGCCGCTGCGCCGCGCGAGGCAGCAACAACGGCCGCGAGTTTCCCCCGAAACCGAGCCAAGAGTAACGGAGCCAACGGCCGCACGCAACCCGCGGCACGTATCGAGAACCTCAAAGAGGTAATCTGACGCACTCGATGCCTCGCATGGGCTAGAGGAGCTGATGCACAAAGCCCTGGCTGCCGCCGGCTGCGCGAGCGAAGCGGAGTTTCGCCAGCTCCCCAAGGAAGAGCAGAAAGCTTTTCTCGCTCACGCCAGCGGCAGCGAGCGCGCGAAGGGATCGGCACCGGCCGGGCTGCAGATGCTCGATCCGGCGACCGTCCGGCGCTCTCCCTTTAACCGGTCCTATTTCGACAAGGACGAAATGGCGAAGCTGGTCGCGAGCGTCAAAGACAAGGGAGTGACTCAGCCTGGCATGGTCCGGCCGGTGCGTCCGCCCGATGGCGCGGTGTGCTGGGAGATCATCGCGGGCGAGCGGCGATGGACCGCGGCGACACAAGCAAAGGTGTTATTCCCGGCCATCATCCACGAGGCCACGGATACCGAGGCCCTCGAGCTGCAGGCCAGCGCGGGCTGCTGCCCGCGAGCCAGGCCGGATTGCTCACCAAGATCAAGGATCCGAAGACGCAGATCGAACTGGCGCAGAAGATCACGCATCCGAAAGCAGGGAGCGCCGAGGCTGGCGTAATGTCCTACCGCGACACGAAGCAACTGGCCGAAGCGGCTGTTCAGCGGGAGAAGAATCTCGCCGACTATAACAGCGAGCGGGAAAAGTTCCAGACAGCGGGCAAGCTGATCATGTCAGCAGAGGACTGCGCCAGGTGGTTGGATTGCCGCGAGGGGAATGACCATTGGTGGTTCAAGCACAACGCACCGTTCGTAAAAGCAGACGGACAATGCAGCCTCGCAGGGGCCAATTACCGCGATTACCAAAAGCTGTGGAAGAAGGCGCCTACCGAGATTCTCGCGCGACTGCCCGACGGCAGGCCGGTCATCGTCTATACCGAGGATGAAGCCAATGCCGCAGTCCGCGCCGGTGGCAAGCTGGGCAAGGCCGCTCGCGGCGGCTCCAACAAGAGTGATGCCGATCGCAAAAGGGAACAGGCGCACAAACGCCGCCAGCGGAACTTTGTAACGCGATGGAAGGCATCGTCTCGGGAAGTGGAGGTGGTCTCGCCTACGCCGGTGACGGCTTGGAATTTTGGCGCTTCTTCGCAAATGCCTCTCCGACAGTGGCGGAGCGAGCCGATTCGCCGTCTAGCCAAAAGGCGCGGTTGGGACCGCGGCAACCGCGATGCCGGCATTCTCAAAGAGCTTGAGGGCATGACCTATGACCAGCTCCGCGGGGTCTGCACCGAGATCCTGCTCTACTGCGACGTGCCCTCGGAATACAGCCAGGGCTGGGGACATTCCATCAGGAGGCGTCGAAACTATACAAGGCGCCGATTGCCAGGCTGGAAGGACGCCGACGAATCCCAGGCGCCTGGAAACGACGAAGCGAGAGGAAAAGAGCAAATGAGCGTCAAGACGGGCGATGTCAAGACGGGCGATGTCACGGTCGCAGTCAGGGTGGACCAGGGAGAACTCGAAGCATTGGTCGGGCTGATCGGCATCGCTAACTGTGCAGCGCATGGCAGCGCCGAGACACTGCCACCGGTCGCGCGAGTCGCGCTGCGCATCGTGGCCGCGCAGCTCGAGCCAGGCACCTGATGGTCTGCGGCTGCACAGAGCAAGACTGCCGGCAGTGCATCGAGCGCACAGGCGGTCCATGCTCTTGGGTAAATGGCTCGCAGACGCTCTGCTCAGCCTGCATCCTGCAGCAACTCAGTGCGAGGGCGGAGCCAAAGACCAGCTCGGCATTGCTTACGCTCCCGCTCCAGCGCACAGCAAGGAGAGCTTAGCAGGGCAGCTTGGGAACGGTTCTGCTCCGAGGAGAGCACTGGCCCTCCAACTCGCCCGGCCATCCGGCCCACCCCCCCGGTAAGGAATCTTTTTCCAGCACCCCCCAGGGCAGCAGTCTTGGCGACTCCCAGCACTTTCTTACGTGGGACTTCCCAGCGAACTTCCCATGAAATTTCCGACCAGCGGAAAAAATGGCGTTCAATACTGATGGCTTCCGCGCGGGCGGCTGCATGAATTAGGGAGGCATGAAGCCGCCGCTCTCCGACAATCATCGCCTCCTCCACCAGCACCACGACGACGTGGCCCAGCTCATGGCCAGCGCCGAGCATCCCGTCTTCTGGGTGCTCGACCTGGACGATCCCCGTGGCCTTCGAGATGGCCGTCAAATCCGGCCAGACTCCGCAGCGCCTCGCCGCGCACCGGCAGTGCATCCACGACACCGCGGCCGGCATCCCCTCGGCCAACGTCGCCACGTCGATCGCCGTGGCCAACACCGTGCTCGAGAGCGGGTGGGGCATCCCTCCGCTGGCCGAGGGCCAGCGCTACCTGGCCGTGGTCAGCGCCGGCCGCGTGTCTGTCCGGGCGCTCTGACTCAGCTTCCGCGCCAGCCGGGTGCATTCCCTGCAGATGGTGCAAAATATGGCGTTCAAAACGGATGGAACGCCGCGGGAGTCGGCTGGCCTATTCTGGCCATGCCTACGCATACTCATAACTCCAACGCCGCCCGCGAAGCAGGGCAATCCGCCGAAATCGAGCTGCCGCCCGACGCAGTAACTAACGACGACCACCGCAACCCCCGCCGCCGCAATCGCGACGCCGGCGAGACTCCAGACCTCGGCGCCCTGGTCACCCCAGAGCCGCGGCACGCGCTGGCGCAGCTCATCCTCCACGCCGACGTGCGCACGGAGATCGCCGCGGGCGTGCGCGCCATCACCCGCCGGGCCGATCTCGAGGCAGTGTGGAATATCGGCGCCATCCAGCCGCAGGACGGCCGCTGCATCCTGAACTTCTACGGGCCGCCCGGCACGGGCAAGACCCGCGCTGCCCTGGGCGTGGCCCTGCAGCTCGGCAAGCCCCTCTACCAAGTGGATTACTCGGCAGTGATCTCCAAGTATCTGGGCGACACCGCCAAGCACATCGCCGCCTGCTTCAAGCGGGCCACGGAACTCGACGCCGTGCTCTTCTTCGACGAAGCGGACTCCTTGCTAAGCCGCCGCGTCGCCATCGGCGAAAGCTGCGCGACCTCCATCAATCAAAACCGCAACGTGCTCATGCAGGAGCTCGACCGGTTCAACGGCGTGGTCATCGTCACCACCAACCTGTTTGGCAATTACGACGCCGCGCTCCTGCGCCGCATCAGCCGGCATATCGAGTTCCGCCTGCCCGACCTGGCCATGCGCCAGCGGCTCTTCGAGCTGCACCTGCCCAACGCGCAGCGCGTCTTCGCCGATCTGCGCGAGATCGCCGGAGCGACCAAGGGCTTTTCCGGCGGCGACATTCTGAATGCCTGCGTGAACGCCATCTACGCCGGCTCCGAGCACGACGACCCGGCGCAGTGGATGGTCTCCGGCGAACTGCTCATGGCGGCCGTCCGGCAAATCCGCAACGCCAAGGCCAGCCACGCCGAAGGGAGCGCGCAATGAGCCAGCTTGCCTTTCGCAGTTACTCCGTGGCTGATGTCTCCACACGCTACGTTACCGAGGAAGACGGCCTGATGCTGGTGGACGCGGACGCGCCGAGCGTCCTTGGCGTTATTGACCATGGCCGGGGGGCGCTGCTTTATCTGGGCGACCCTGAGGAGGCGGAGGAAAACGTCGCGCACTTCCGCGCCTCCGGCTGGTCGGAGGCCATGTGCGCCTTGGTCCGCGCGTTGAATGAGCAGGGCTTCGAATACTTGCGGCTGGATGCCGACGGCGCGGACATCGAGGGCGGCGACCTTCCCACCTTCGACTGGTAACACCGCCATGAAGTTACTTACCAAACGCGGTTACGACCTCGGCGAAGTAGTCAGCGCCATGCAGAAGGCCATCCGCCGCGGCGATTGCCGGCTGGGCGGTTACTGGGCGCTCGAAATGTGGGCCAGCGGCTACGGCGAATACGCATGGCGCCGGCTGCTCACCGTCAGCGCGGAAGATTGCTGGGGCATCCTCACCACGGAGATCAAAGCCCTGCACGACAGCTACGAGCTGGTCAACCGCGGCAAGCCGGTGCGCGAGCACCGCGGCCGCATCTTCATCAGCAAGGCCGTGATCCTCATGTGCCACGCCAAAAAGAGCCGCGACGCCGACCACCTGCAAAACTTCGTCTATGATCAGCTCGCGGGCCTCGACGCGCAGCAGCTCGCCGACGATCTGCTCGCCGCCGGCCGCGAGGAAATCCCCGCGTATGCCTACGACTGCCACACGCCAAAGGCCGGAGGAAGGGCAAGACCAAGGCCGACTTCTTCCGTGAGGAACAGCGCGCTCTCAGGCCCCTCCAGTCCGGCTTTTTCGACGACCTCCTCGAATGGCGCGCGCCCCTCCTGCCCGAAGATCCGCAGCAACCCCTCCTGTAACTCCGGCGCGTAAGAAAGCGCTCGAAACTCCGCGGCCCGAGATTAACGTCACGGGCCGTGGACCGCGACGACCCGACCATTCCCGACCGCCTGATTCTCCGCTCGCTGATCGAAGCCGGCCTGCCCCACCGCGCCCGCGAGCAGGGCTGGCCCATCCGGCAGCCGCTCGACTTCGCCCGGCTGATCTTCGATCCGCTGGTCGGAGCGCCCTTCGAGCTGCACGTCGCTGAACCGGTCTTCGAGAATTTCCCGGCCGCGAAACTTTCCGCAGCCGTGAAAATGGCGCTCTCTTTGATGGAGGGCGACTCCAGCCGGCTGGGCGTATTGATGACCGCTGCGGCGCCCTTCCGCGAGCCGGCTACCGGCTGATCCGATGGAGGAGCCCGCCGAAGAACTCTCAGAGAGCGAGCTGCGCGTCAAGGCAGCCCGGCTCGAAGTGGAGCAAGCGCGCGCCGGCCTGGAGAAGGCTCATCAAAATCTTGCGGACGCTCAGAGGATTGTGGACGAGGCGAGGGCGCGCTTCCGCTACCGCCGGGCGAGGAAGGCTTGATCGAGCCGCGAGCCGCGCAAGGCGAAGAGTAAAATTTCCAGACGCCTGTAAAGCGCGCGCCTCAGCTTCCGCGCCAGGCGCGGCTGCCCATGCAAAATGGGCGCAAAATATGGTGACTTAAACGGATGGAACGCCGCGGGGGACGGCTGGCCTATTCTGGCCATGACACGGTTCACCAAACCCGCGGACGCCGAAGCCGCCAATATCACCTTCGGAGTAGAAATCGAAACCAAGCTGCCCCGCACGGCCAACGTGCAAGTCGGCAGCTATCACCATGGGCTCCCCGTCAGGCTGGGCCTTTCCAAAACAACCTCGCGCGTTATCTCCGCGCCGCAGTTCAATGGGCTGACCTGGCGCGCCGATCGCGACGGCTCCATCCGCTGCCGCGGCGAGGAAGTGGCCTGCGAATTCGTCTCGCCCATCCTCCAAGGGGAAGAGGGCCTGATCAACCTGCGCGACTTCGTGGGGTGGATAAACGAGATCGGCGGCACGGTCGATGAATCCTGCGGGCTGCATATCACCGTGGGCATCGAGTCCATCATCGGTTCGCGCGACGCCGGCAAGGTCAGCGAGTTCGTGCGCAAGCTGGCCCACATCGCGCAGTGGCACGCCATGAGCCTCTACGGCCAGACGGGCACTGGCCGCCACCTGAACCGCTACTCCCACACCCTGGGCGCGGATGTCGCGCAGCACATGCGCACCATCGTCTCGGATTCCTCGCTCGAGGCCAAGCGCACCGCCGCGATGCTCTGCGGCCGCGGGATGGTGAATTTCCAAAAGGTGTTCAGCAGCGGCGTGCTCGAGTTCCGGGTCTTCGCCGGCACGCTGAGCCTGCCCAAGATCATGCACCACTTGGCCACCGTGCTCGGCCTCTGCCGCCGCGCGCATCAGGTGCAGTGCCTCGGGCGCCTTCAAGAAAAACGCCGTGCAGGCGCAGCGCACCGCCAGCGCCACGGCGGCGCTGAAGTTCCTTTACGACTACCTCGGGTGGACTGGCTCTGCCCGCCCCGTCGCCCTCGGGCTCTTCGGGATTCTCCGGCAGCAGTTCCCGCAGATGCGGGACGAGGCCACCCGCCTGAGCGCGCAGTTCGACGCGCGCTACCCGGAAGCCCGCCTGTAAGCGCCGCCGCACTTAACCGCTCCAACTCTTATGTGCGTTGCTCTCATCTGCCCTCCCAAAGTCCGCCCCTCCCTGCCGCTCCTGCAGGCGTGCCACCGTGCCAATCCGCACGGCGCCGGCATCGCCTGGCGCGAGAAGGGCCGCATCCACTGGCGCAAGGGCCTCGGCCCCTGCGAAGTCCACCAGCTCGCGTCCGAACATTCCGGCGAAGTGATCATCCACTTCCGCTGGGCCAGCGTCGGCGTCATCAGCCCGCGGCTCTGCCATCCCTTCCCCGTCACGTCCGCGGCCGAGCTGGCCGCCGCCGGCACGGCCGCCGCCGTCCTCTTCCACAACGGCACCTGGGGCGAGTGGGAACGCGCCCTGCCCACCATCGGCCAGCTCGAAGGCCCGGTGAGCGATTCCCGCGCGGCCGCGGCGCTGGTCTCCCACAGCGGCAGCCGCTTCCTGCGCCGGCTGCCGGGCCGTTGGGCGGTGATGCGCCGCCGCGAGGTCGAGCTCCACGGCGAATGGCTGCAATATCAGGGCCTCCTAGTCAGCAACCGCAACTTCGAGAGGCACCTTCCCACCCCGCCCGCCGCCCGCGGCCCTTCTAGGCCATCCTCACGCCAGCAAACGCTGGATTTCCTGCCGGTCTAAGCAGCAATCCCGGTGAGTCCCATCCTACGCCGCGCTCCGCAAGGGGCGCGGCGTTGCCTTTATTGATAGGAAGTGCTTCGATCTCGGCTGTTCCGGGATTTCGGGGCAGGGCAACAAAGTTTGGTCTAAAGCACTCGGCACCCCCCGCCCGCCGCCCGCGGCCCTCCTAGACCATCCTCACGCCAGCAAACGCTGGATTTCCTCCCGTCTAAGTCACTTGGTTGCGGTCCCCTGATGAATGCCGCTTGACGCAACAGGCGCTTGCGCTCAAATGATCTCTATTCGGCCCTCTGGGCCGGCTGGTCTTGAAAAGCCAGCGCAGAAAACGATATTTCTCGGAGGAACTTTTCCCCGACCAGTCCGCCGCGTCCGCGAGGCACGGCGACCTTCTGCGAGGCTTTTCAAGGACTGGTCGGGCTCCTCTCGGGTCGGGCTCTCTGGGCTCGGCGGCAGCGCCCAGAGCGACCAACCGTGTCGCTTGTGACTCACCCCAAGAACGTATGAAGAAGGAAATGAAGGCGGATTTTTTCCGGCCGGCCGTGCTGTCGATTCGCAACACTACTTTTGAGGATCTGCTGAGGAAGGTAATGGAGCTGCCGCAAGGAAGGAGGACTGTTGAAATTAGCGATTACCCGATTTTTGTCTCTCAATGCCAGGACGGCCGGAATCAGATATACGGAGACATGGTTCGTATGCGGGTCAACGAGGCGGCGACCAAAGCAAATCGCAAAGGGGAAGTTGCCACAGTGGATATGGAGCTGGACGAATCGCTGGGGGGCCACTCCGCATTTCTTTACGACATTGAATCGAACATCGTCTGCCTCCAAAGGAATCGAACCGGAGTTGGCAGTTCGACCATGGCGCACTACCTAAGTTTAGCCGCAGATTTTGGCGGAAGCGTCGGCCTCGAAATCATCATTTCCCAAGAAATATGGGAACGAGTGGAGGCGATGAACAATCACCGAGCGATGGAAGTCCGATTGGCTGGGATTCAGAACCCGCGGGCTTTGGCCAAGGCTGTCCCCAGCGTGGCGGGAGGAATCAATATGGCCCATGGCTTCGGGGCGCAAACGATTCACTTTAAGGTGAGCGCCGGGAAGGACGAACACGGTCTCACGCGTGTCATGGACTCAATTCGCGAACTGATGAGTTTTCGCGATGGCGCGGAAGACGAAGTTCGGACAGTGAAAATTACCGGCTGGGAGCCGGGGGCTGACGAAGTGGAGACCATTGACCTGATCAGGCACCGCGTTTACTTCGCTGAGCAGGTCGAGATTCCCAGGGGGCACGATAACTGGTATAAAACACGGCATGACTTCGTGCGCCGAGCTTGGGACAACAAAAAAGGCGAACTCCGTCACATGCAGCGGCACTGACGGCATGAAATGGGGCTTCATCTGGGAGCGGTTCTGGCCGCTTGTCGCTGGAGTCTCGACGACTGGTGCCTACGTCACGGTTTCCCGGTGGACGGGTGGACAAATTTTTATGCCCGAGCACACCATGGATCTGCTTGGCGCGGGTATGAACCTTGGGGGAGGGGGCGCCGCCTTCATCGTCACCATTCAGGGCGTCCTGCTCGCGATGAACGAGCATCCGATCGTCCGCACGCTGAAGGAGCTGAACGTATTTCAGCCGCTGCTTGTTTATTTCGGCGCAGCGGTCCGCTGGTGTTTTTACCTCCTGCTTCTCAGCGCCGCGTGCTTTTTTATGCCTGTTGATCCGAAAGGAGCTGCACTCCCTGATTGGGCCCGATGGGTATTTGCCGTGTGGATTGGAACCGGGGTCACTGCGGCTTGCACATGCCTCCGCATCGCTAAACTTTTCTCGAAGATTCAGACCGGGAGCTAGCCTGCGTAGCTCATCGGCTGCTTGCGGTCCACATGGATGCTCACCCGGTCCTGGCTCTTGTATTGGGCGAAGCGGATGTGGGCCTGCCACTTCGATTTCAGGTACCGGCCCTCGGCCTTGATCCGCTCTTCGCTGCGGAAGAGCGAATTGCCGCCCATGTTCGTGTCCCGCTCCTGCTCGAAGCAGAAGCGCGCGTCCTGCCAGATGATCCGCCGCTCCAGCAGCTCGCGCAGGCAGGCATCGATGTCGCACTTGCAGGTCAGCAGCTCGTCCCAGCGCGGCCCGCGGCCCACCACTCCCACCACGCCGCCGACCCAATGGGTGAAGGCGATGGGGTTGTTGCGCGCCAGGAGCCGAGGATCCGCGCGCTGGTGCCAGCCGAAGATGCCCGCGCCCGCGCCGGCCGCGCAGTAGGCGGTATTCTCCAGCATGGCCATGATCTCGCCCGGGAGCAGCGTCTTGCGCCGCAGCGCGACCAGGCTGCAGCACGATTTGATGTCGTCGTCGGCCATCACGATCGCCGTCTCTGTAAAGCGCTGCAGTATCCAGTTCCGCACCCGTGAAATCCCACGCACGTCGTCGGGAATCGCTACCGTCTCTGGCAGCGCGGCCACGACGCCGGCGGCCGTGTAATCCTCGACCTGGCTTTCTGGCACGACCAGCGTGGCCGAGGGGAAGAGCCGGTGGCTGGTCACGGCCTTGGCCCGCCCGCGCGACATGATGACCACCCGCAATGTGAGCCCGTCGATCATCGCTTCAATGGGCGAGCCACCGATACAAAAGCGCAAGACTGAGGCCGAGGATGATGCCTTCCAAAAGGCTGTTCACCTTCCACGCGCTCATACCGTGCTGGGCTCCGCGGGCAGTTCCGGCGCCGCCGCAGGGATTGCGGGCCCCAACAGCTCCAGCAGCCGCCGCCCGGGCAGCACGCGCCCGAGCCCGATCCGCTCCGAGGTCCGCGAGATGGAGAAATTCACCCGCCCCACCTTCGCCACCTGCAGCGCGCGCATGAAGTCCCGCTGATCATCGAAGACAAACATCAGAAAATCGTGATGCTCAAACGCCTGCAGCTCCATCTTCGGGATCGTCATTTCCTCCTGCGCCGGCGTCTGCTCCTCGGCAAAGAGCTTGGCGATCTGGTCCTCGCCAAAGCCCGTCAGCTCGCGGTCAAAGCCCGGATCGCTCAGGCCGATTTTGGTCAGCAAGGCCTTGAGCGCGTCCTCGTCGAGTTCCGCCAGCTCCGAGAGCCGGTTGTCCGCGAGGAGGTCCGCCAGCTCCTCGGCCTCGCTGCCGTACGCCTGCTCATCCACGGGGACCGCCGGGCAGCCGAGCAGCAGCGCCGCCTCCAGCCGGCCGTGGCCGCGCACCACCAGCCCGCTGCGCTGGCTCACCGTGATCGGGTTCCGCCAGCCCTGCTCCTCGATGATCTTCGAAAGCAGGGCAATCTGGTGCGCCGAATGCCGGTTCGGATTGTCCGGGTTGGGCAGCAGCTCCTCGGGCCGCGCAAGCTTGGTATGGGCGCAGTGGATGGCGATCTCAGGCATCACTGCCCTTTACCCCATCCTCCGGCACATAGCCAAGTCCGCCGCCCAGGTCGTGCCAGCGGTCAAACCGGGGCGTGCCCGGCAGTTTGAGATGCACGCCGACCTTCGCTCCTTTGACTTCCACCTTCGCAATCGCTTCAATTTCTCCCGCGCGGTAGTAACGCACCAAGAGCTGGTCCGGGAGTTGTAGCGCCGCCTTTTTTGGGTGCGTAGGCACCCAACGATTGAGGCACGCAGACGGCTAGCGTCAAGCGTGGCCCCACGAAAAAAGGTGATAAATATCAGTGGCCGTGAGCTTGCTCGCCTCCGCACCGCGGCCGGAATCTCGCAAGAACAACTGGCAGTGAAGTGCCAGTTAGCGGGCTTGGACTACTCGCGCGACGTGATTGCCCGCATCGAACGCCGCATTCGCGCGGTGACCGATTCCGACCTGGCTCAACTCGCTGCGATTCTCGGCCAGCCGATCGAAGAATTCTTTCCGCGCGAAGTGCGCGCAAAACTTCCCCGAAAATAGTACGGCTACGCCCCGCAAAAAAGTTCAGCCGCCAGGCTGAAAAGGGACACCGGCGAAAGGCTGGCTGTTGGCCTGCTTCGCCGCCCGCGGGCGGGACGCACCCTTCGCCGGTGACCTGCCACCTCCGTAGCGGCTGCCTCGGAAGCTTGTCGAGCGAAAAAAATGATAGTGCGCAGCCCTCGGCTCAGGGGTGCTTACTCCGCTAGTCGGGCTCTGGCTGGTATAGGACCTTGTCATCGACTGGGTTTGGAAGTGGGGCGGGGCCGCCAATGCTGAAGGGTCGTTGGACAGGTGGCGCTGAAACCAACTTGGAGGCGGCCCTCCTCCAGCCAAGCCGCGGAGCTTTGCTTGCAGTTGATCACGTTCTGCGGTCAGGGCATCCAGTTGCAGCACCTTTTCTTCGGCAATAGCCAAGGCTACGCTCTTCTGGTGGTGCTGGTAGCCCATGAATCCAAGGCAGCCAAGCAGGATGATTATCAGCATTTCTCTCATAATTACGGTCGGGTAATGGTCGTTGTCCTTCTATCCAATGCGTTCACCCGCATGCTGCTTCGGTTTACAAGCCTGCCACAAGATTTTTTTTGGCGCATGAGGCCGCAAGGCGGCGTTGCCCCCCCCGGAATTGACGCCCGCGCTCTGGCGTGAAATTCACGCCTGAAGACCTCCAGCGCATCGAGGAGAAGAAAGTCGCCAACGTCCTCCGCAAAATCTACGAGGAGAAGCGGACGCCGACCGCGCGCGAAGAAGCCATCCTCCAGCGGGCCGGCCTCCAGGCGTCTGGAAACGACGCCGGCCGCGCCGACGGGCGGCTATGTCTCCACCTGGGACGACCTGGCGCGCGCCTGCTCGATCGACCGCCGCACCCTGACCAACGTCCGCACCCGCTTTGCGGCCGAGATTAAAGAGGCCGGGGCCACGCTCACCCGCGCCGACGGCCGGCACGAGGTCGCCGCATGGCTGCACTTCCTGGAAGGCGCCGGGGTGAAGGGGAAAGGCGTCAACAACCCCGATATCGATTTCATCGATGAACGCAGCCTGCGCCTTGAAGAGCGCAAGCTGCGCGTGGACCGCGAGCGGCTGCTGCTCAACCGGGAAAAGGACGAGCTGGTGCCGATCGCGCACATCGAAGCCGCCCTCGGCGCGATGCTTTCCCACTTCCGCGCCCAGCTCGATGCGCTCGAAGTCCGCATCGCCCAGGGCATCGACGAGGCCGACAAGGACGAGCTGCTCGCGCTGCTCAAGCGCGCCGAGAAGGAAAAGCTCACCTTCCGCCAGCTCACGGGCATGGTGAAGCGCGGGAAGATCCGCGCCTTTGCCGATTTCCACGCGCGGCGCGCCTTCATCGGCACCGAAATCGATGCGCTCCAGCGCACCCTGGCGTCCTGCGAATACCTGGAGAGCGACGCCCAAGCCGATGAAGAAGAGTAAGTCGCGGCGGCACAGCTTCCGGGCCGCGGAAATGCCCGGCCGCTACGGATCGAAAACGCGCGACGTCTTCTCCAGCGCCATCCGTCTCACCCTCACCCCGCGCAGTCGGCTGCCGGTTGCGCAGTGGTATCAGGAAAACATCGAAGTGCCGCTCATCGTCGGCAGCACCCGGCCCGGCCCGCTCAACATGCAGCTCATGCCGCAGTGGTGCTCGCTTCTGGACATCGTGTACCGGCCGCGGGTCCGCTTCTTCGATCTTTGCAAGGGCGCGCGCATCGGCGGCACGCTCATGTTCGGCATCGGCCCGATCCTCTACAATCTGGCCGAGACCCACCTGCCCGCGCTCTGGATCGACCCCACGCGCAAGACCGCCGTGCGCTTCTCCCGGCAGGAGCTGCAGCCGCACATCAAAGAGTGCCGCGCGACCAATAGACTGCGGATCAATAAACGGACCCACTTCACCGCGCTGGAGATGATTTTCAAGAATGGCACGCTGGGCGTCATCGGCGCCGGCAGCGTGGCTGACCTTGGCGGACGCCAGGCGGGCGTGATCGTGATTAACGAGCAGGACAAGATTCCGAACAAGCACCGGGCCGAGGCGCCGCCCAAGCAGCTCGCGAAGATCCGCGCCAAGCAGTTCAAGGACACCTGCAAAATCTTCGGCAACTCCACGCCGACGCTGGAAAACGGCCTCACCTGGGGCGACTTCCTGCAGGGCTCGCAGCGTTACTGCTACGTGCGCTGTCCGGAGTGCCGCACCCGCCAGCGGCTCACGTTTTTCGCCGAACAAGGCGACCCCGAGAAATGGCTGCGCTTGGATGAATATCCAGAGCCCGAGGATCTGCGCCTTTTCTCCGGCTGCAAACCGGCCCCAGACGGGCGGGGATGGCTGGTCCAGGGGCTTCCCCCCACCGGCAAGTTTTGCTGGCCCACAGACTGCAAGGACAACCGCACTAAACTCTGGGACGTGGATGCCGTGGCGCAGCAGACCCGTTACGCCTGCGCCCACTGCCCGGCCAAGATCAGCCAGCAGAAGCTGCCCGCAATGCTGCGCACGGCGCAGTGGTGGGCGCACAATCCCGCGGCCCCCGAAGACCACGAGAGCGCGCAGCATTGGGGCGCTTACTCTATTTTCGAGGACTGGGGTTACTTCTCCAAAAAATACCTGCTCTCGATCGGCAGCGCCGCCCGCATTCACGATTTCTATAATTCGGACCTGGGCTTGCCTTATGTGGCCACGCCGACACGGCTCACCAAGAAATCCCTTGAGCTGGTGCAGCAGGCCAGCCCGCCATACCAGCGCCAGCACCCCTCGGACCCGGAGGCGGAACTCATCCTGCCCGCCCGCCCCGCCTGCCTCACCATGCACGTGGACGTGCAGCAGACCGAGTTTTGGTATTCGATCCGCATGCTGCAGCCCGACGGCACGCGCTACACGCTCGCCTGGGGCAACTGCGGCAGTTTCGAGGAGTATCCGCCGCCTGGCCAACCGCGTCTGGAAATATGACCACGGCGCCACGATCACCCGCGACGACGGGGCGGTGGTCCCCATGCCGGCGGAGCTGCGCTTCGAGGAATTCACCATCCTCTTCGGCATCATGGACACCGGCTACAAGGCCAAGCGCCAGGGCGGCGTTTATGAGTTCCTGCACGATGAAGGCGGCCGCTGGATGGGCTGGAGGGGAGGGGGATTCGGCCTGCTTTCCAAGGAGAAGCCGATCGTCGAAGAAACTGTAACCTTTAACTACCCTGGCAAGGGGCAGGTCGATGTGCCGGTTATCAAAGGCAATGACTTTATATGCAAGGAACAGTTCTATCGCTTTACCATTAAGGAGCGTCGGCCGCCGCCGCTCCATTTGCCCCGCGACTTGGACGAGCATTATCTTACCCAGGTCACCAGCGAGCATCTGACCAAGCGCAAAATGCCCGACGGGCGCAATGAAGACGTGTGGCAGGTCGGCGAAGCCGATCCCCACTTGGGCGACTGCGAAAAAATGGGCGAGGCCCTTGGACTCTTGCTCGAACCGCCAGTCCTGGCCAAGATCCGCTCCAAGCTTGATGCGACGCGAGGCCGCGCTCTGGCCAAGCTGCTCAAGCAATAATCTCCCCGTGCTGCTATAATCCCCAGCGATTGCCCCATCCCCTCGATGAGTTGCTCTCCCGCAAAGAAATCGCCGCCTACTTCGGTCGCGACCGGATTACCGTCTATCGATGGGAGCAAGACGGCCTGCGCTTCGTCGGCGGACGCGCGACGGTCAGCAAAGTGTCGTGGTTCCTTGAGCTGCGCGATGCCGCCCGGGAGGTAGGGTACGACTGTCAGCGCCTGGTCGCGGCCACCCGGGAAGAGCAGGAGCGCGTCCTGCGGCTCGCCCTGGACCTGCGCCGCCGCCAGGCGTGATGCAACATCTTGCAACATCGGCGAGGGGGACAGCGCGCACGCTTCAGCGGAATACAAGGCTCCGCCGCCGTCCTGGCGACAGCCGCGGGCCGCGCTCCTTTGGGAGCTGGCCGGCCCGCGTGCTTCGCGGGACTGTCCCTCGCCAAACGACCATGCTCAACGCTGACCTCGCCGACACCCCGCTGGCCTCGCACTGGCCCGAGCCCGTGGCCGACTCGCTCAACGACCTCCTCCGGGAGGCTATCGCCCCCTTCATTCCGCCGCCGCAGCGCGCCCGCGCCTTTTCCGCCCTCGATGGAGTACTGGCCGAGGCAGATCTCGGAAGCGCCCCCGCAGGAGAAAGCCGATCACATGCAGGTCGTCTTTGCCACCCTTCGGGCAATCTACGGAGATACCCGGCTTCCGGAAGATGTTCGGCGCAAAGCGGTCGCCGCGGCCGTCGGAGCCAATGACCCGCACTTCGGCGAGTCCTACCAGTTCTACGCTGACCAGTTTGGGGTGACCCGCGCTTGTATTCACTCCGGGGCGCGCGATGTGCAGCGCCGCTTCGGGGTGCGAGCCCGGCGGGATAAGCGCGACGAGGCGCGGGAAAAGAGCCGGACCAGCGCCTCCGGGCCCCGCGACCGCCCCGCCAAGACCAGCGGCATGAAGGTGCGCAGCGTCCGCGGCATGTTCAGCTTCTTCCGCGGGATATGAGCGATTTGCTGGCGCTGCGGGATTTCGATTCCTCGGAATTCCTCGACCGCGTGGCCGGCCTCTTCCGCCATTGCCAGAATCTCTTTCGCCGCGCGGCCGAGCTGGCGGAGCAAACCGAGGCCCGCGTGGCCGCGATCCGGCTGAATACTTACCAGGGCCTCGCCGAGATCGGCGAGGCCTTGCTCCTGGTGCAGGAAGCAAGGCCGGGCGAGTTCGGCGATTGGTTCGAACTGCACCGCGAGCAGCTCGGCTTCTCCCCGAGCCATGCCGACCGCTGCAAGGCCGCGGCCCGGCTGGTCCGCGAGCACGGCCTGGAGAAAGCGTTCGCGCTCTCCACCGCCAGAGCGGCTGCGGAAGCAAGGCAGCCCATCCTGGCGGACACTCTGCGGCTCACCAAGCCCATCGAGGAGCTGACCGACGGGGAACGCCGCAAGTGGCTGGATCGGCTGCGTCCCTGGGCCGAGACCTATCACGCGCTCGAGCTGCTCGCTCCGTCATAACTGCCTGCAAATCAACCGGACCAGACTTCTGCGCTGAAGTCTGCCTCTTTTCGGCCGCGAGGAGGCTGTTTTGACAGCCCGCCGCTCGCATGATTCCAGCCGGCCTTGTCAATGCCCTCGTCGCCTGGGCCAGCGATGCCGTCGAAGGCCCGGCCCGGATCGCGCAGCTCAAAGCCGAGCGCGACGCCCTCGTGAGCAAATTCCTGTCCGGGGGAAAGCCCGCGACAACGCTGCTTACTGCCGGCGGCAACGGCAAGACCGTCACCGTCCTGCAGAATCTCAGCTCTGAGGAAAAGCTTTCCGTCCTCACCAACGTCCTGACCCAGCTCGGCGAAGCACCGGCGCGGCCGTCCGGCAGTTACGCAAATTTTTCCTGCATCGAACGCTAAGCCATGCCTGATTCCCTTATCGGCTACGATGGCGGGGTGGATTCCGGCGCCCGGTCCACGCTCATCTTCCCGCTCAATTCGCGCGTCGAGCACAACCGCTGGGTGCGCCGCCGCCTGGTCGAGCGCAGCCGCGCGATTGAGGCCAATTTCACTTTCGTCACCCGGCTGCGCAGCAAGTTCGGTCGCAGGGTCGCCGGCAAAGGCATCTTCCCGGTCCCGATCACTGGCGACCGGCCTTGGAATGCGCTCGCCAAAAGCTACATCGAGGCGTGGGCCTCGAACCCTTCCACCTACAGCGTCGATGCCTCGCGCGACATGTGGGAAGATCAACGCCTGGCGGCCGAGGAACTCGGCGCCGGCGACGGCGAGTACTTCAATGTCTTTGCCCGCCGCGAGGGCATGTTGATGATGCAGCAGCTCGACGTCTTCGAGGTGGAATCGCCGTGGGGACTTTCGCTCGATTATCAGCAGATCGATCCGCGGCTTTATGAAGACGGGGTGCGCAGCGACGAATGGCTGCGCCCCACAGCCTATTCCGTCCGGACGCTGCCCTCGCCCATCGCACCGTGGCCGCTCGCCTGGCGCGAAATCCCCAAGGCCAGCATGGTCCACGTTTTCCGCCGCCGCCGCGCCAAACAATTCCGCGGCCTGCCGCCGCTCTACTCGGGCCTCAATACTGGCAACGACGCGATGGATCTGATCGCGCTCGAAACGCACACAGCCAAGCTGCACGCCATCCTGGGCGTAAAGAAGACGATCAAGCCTGACCGCCAGGGCAATAGCAGCATGGCCAGCCAGCTCAAGAAAGTGCTGGGCGACGACGGCACCATTCAACGGCTGGAGGAGTACCTGCAGCGCGGCGCCGTTACGGTGGAGTGCGTGGAAGGCGAAAATATCGAGCTGCTCACTTCCTCGCGGCCCTCTTCGCCCGTGATCGAAGAGTGAAGACCTATTGCGGCTACGTCTCTCTGGGGGCCGATCTGCCGCTGAGCGTCGTCTTTAGTTTCGCCGGCCTCGGCGGCACGCCGACCCGCGCCGAACTGGAGGATGCGCAGGACACCTTCGAGATGCGCCAGGATCAAATCGTCTGGCGCCACTCGCAGCCGATCTACGTGACCAAGCTTGCCGACGCGCAGGTCAAGGGAGAACTCCCGCGATGCAAAGACCCCTATTGGTGGAAGAGCGACTGGCACGGTCCGGCCAAGATGACGGTCGATTACGGCCGCAGCGCCGCCGCGAACATCGACCTGATGAAGGCCGGGATGCTCTCCATCCCGCGCTATTGCGAAGAGCGCGGCTGGTCCTGGGAAGCCGAGCAAGACAAGCAGATCGAATGGTTCAAACGCGCGATGCAGCGCTGCCAGGAAGAGGGCGTTCCCTTTGAGCGCTTCTTCGAGGCCACCCCCGGCTCTGTGACAAAGCTCAATGTGGATAACTCCGCTCCCAATGACTCATGAAAACTTACCCGCGCCTGATTCAGAAACTGTTCTTCGAGCCGCTCCTGGTCCTGCCGAGCACCTACGCGACCTTCGAGCGGGCTTTGCTGCAGCGCCTGGGCATGCCCTTTGCCGCCGAACCGCCCATGCCGCTGGTCCAGTCCACCAAAGTCGTCCGCATGGGCGACAAGGAAATCGAGGAGACCGAGACCAAGCCAGCCTGCGCTGAAACTCCCGCCGCGCGAACCCAGCGCCGTGTGAATCAAGTCCTGACCGTCTATGGCGACGTGGCCGTCATTACGATCGATGGCGTGATCGACAAGCGCATCTCCGATTTCGAGCTGGACTGCTACGGCGGCGTGGATCTGGCGGACATTGATGCCGCCATTAGCCAGGTTGCCGCCAATCCGCGGATTTCTACGGTCGTTTTCGACATCAACTCGCCCGGGGGATCGGCCGCCGGCGTCCCCGAGACGGCCGCGCGCATCCGCCAGCTCGGCGACTTCAAGAATGCCGGCGGCGCGGCCAAGGAGACTCACGCGCGCGTCGAGCTGCTCTGCTGCTCCGCCGCGCAGTGGCTGGCCGCGCAATGCGACATCACCAGCGCCGCGCCGAGTGCGACCATGGGTTCAATCGGCGTTTATTGCGCCCTGCTCGATGAAACCGGCTGGCTCGAAAAGGAAGGTCTCAAGGTGAACCTGATCAAAGCCGGAAAATACAAGGCCATGGGCGCCAGCTTCAAAGCCTTGGAGGAAGACGAGCGGACGCTGCTGCAAACCCGCATCGATGGGATGCACGGCGACTTCAAGAGCGCCATCCTGGAGAGCCGTGGCGACGTGGCCGACTCCACGATGCAAGGTCAGAGTTTCCGCGCGGACGAGGCGAAGCAACTCAACCTCGTCGATGCCATCTCGCCAGCCAGTCTCGACGAATACGTTTCGAGTTTGCTCGCCCGCTGAGATTGACAGCGGGCGGGAGCATGATCGTTAGCGCCCGCATCGCCGAACTCGAAAGCCTGCTCGCCGCCGCCCAAGGCCAGGCGCAGGAAAACTACCGCCTTCTCGGCATCGCCAATTCGGCCCGTGAAGCGGACGCCGCCGCGGTGGCTTCCCTCACCGCGGAACGCGACCAGGCCCGCGCCGATCTCGCCGCAGCCATTGCTGCCCGGGACCAAGCCGCTTCTGCAGCCGTGGCCGATGCGGAGACCCGCATCGCCGCTGAAGTCACCACCCGCCTGGCCTCCGCCGGCGTGGATCCGATCAAGCGCGATCCCAAGGCCCTTGACACCAACGGCGAACAAAAAGCGCAAGGCACCGCCCGTGAACGCCTCGCCGCACAAATCAACGCTCAGCTCCAAAAGTAACGTCCCATGCCCAAAGGTATCCTCACTCTTCTCGATCTCGCCGCCCGCAGCGGTGAAAATGTCGCGGCCGTCGTTGAAGACGTGACCACGGTTGCCCCGGAGTTCAGCGTCATTCCCGCCATTGCTCGCGGTGGCGTGAGTTACGACGTCCTGCGGCGCGTTGGCCTGCCCGCCGGCTCCTTCCGCAAGGTGGGCAACGGCGTGGACATGAGCAAGAGCTCCTGGGAGCGCGAGACCAAGCCGATGTTTGTCTTCGAGGCGCAGATGCAGATCGGTGAGGATATCGTCAAGGCGCAGACCGCGCAGAGCCGGGCGACCGTCGGCGACATTCTGGCGGATGAAGCCATGGCCACGGTGCGCGGCAGCATCATCAATATCGGCGCGCAAGCTTACTACGGCACCAAGGCCGATGCGGAAGGCTTCGCCGGCCTCGGCGGTCAAAGCGCGTTCGACATTTCCGCGGGCGGCGCCGGCACGGCGACCACCACCACGGCCTACCTGTGCTGGCTGGATTCCACGCCGATCAATCCGCAGGGACTCCATTTCGCCGTCGGCCTCGATGGTGCCTTTACTTTCAACGAGTGGATGCGGCAGCAGGTCACCGGTAACGACGGCGAAAAAAACCACCGCCTGGGTGAACAACTTCATGTTCTATCTCGGCATGGCGGTGGGCTCTCCGCTCAGCGTGTTTCGCATCACCAAGATCGACGACGCTCACCCGCTCAATGACGCCCTCGCCGCGCAGCTCGTGTCCAAGGTGCCTCTCGCCCGCCGCAACGGCCTGCGCTGGTTCATGAACCGTCGCGCCGCCTACGGCCTGCAGAACAGCCGCGCCACGGTCAATATCGCGACCGGCAACAACAAGGGCGTCGGCGCCGCGGGCGTCTTCCCCGACCTCCCCGAAAATCTGGCCGGGTAACCGATCACCTGGACGGACTCGCTCCTCGATACCGAAACCAACGGTGCCCTCGCCTAAGCCGGCGCTGCCACTTCGCTCGCAACCTCTCACCGCTCGTTAAAACTGAATCTGAAAACACTCCTCTTCGCGGCCCTCTCGCTCACCCTGGCGGCCAGCTTCGCGTCTGTGGCGCGGGCTGATACTCCGCAGGCTCAAAGCCCGTGCAACGCCGATGTCTCGCATGCTCCCCTCGCTTGCGCGCCTGGCGCGTTCGAGACCTACAGCCTGCAGCGCTTCGACACCGCGCCGGTCGAGCTCATCTTCCGTCCGACGGAAGCGATGCCCTCCATTGAGTTCGTTGCACCGGAGGCGGCTGCCGTTGCCGCACCCGCACCCCAGGATCACCGCGGCAAAGCGTTCCTCGCTGGCTTTCTCGCGTTTCTCTGCATCGGCGCGGTGGTCAATGCGCACGGCACGTTCGACACGAACAACCTGGTTACCAAAGCGCTGCCGGCTGCCGGCGCGGCTAACGCCTCGGCGTCGATCAATCTGTTTAGCAGCACGGCAGGGAGAATCCCGCGGGTCGAGCTGTTCCTCGAGGTGCCCGCCACGCCCAGCTTGGCCGATGCCAAGACAATCACGCTCAGCCTGAAAGACAGTGCCGACAACGTGACCTTCAATGCGGTGTCCGACATCCCTGCCCATGTGGCCACCGGCGCCGGTGGCGCTGGGCGCCGCCGCCCTCAGCTATCAGTGCAAGCTGCCCATTGGCCTGCGCCGCTACGTGCGCCTGCACGTCGCCACCCTTGCCGCCGCCGGCGATAGCACCGCCATTACCGCCGCGCTCAGCTCGTTTTCTAAACGTCCCGACACCACTTGTTCTGGGGGAAACGCGGGCCGGTCGGACCAAACCCGGCCGGCCCGCCATCTTTTCCAGACGCCTGTAAATCCCGCTTCCCATGGCCGCTCCCAAAGTCCTCACGCCCCATCCGGCCGTAGCCAGGCTCTACGACCTGGAGGCCCGCATCTACGCGCTGCAACTCGAATACGACGCTGCAGCCAAAGAGCTGATCGACGGCCGGGGAAGGCCACTATGGCGATCCACGGGCCGCGCGGCCGTGGCGATCATCCCCACCAAGTTCGCCACCACGTTCAATCTCTACGCCCCAGACGCCCTCAAAGCGTTTCTCGCCACGCGGCAGGCTAAGAAGGCCACCCCGGTTCTGCTGAAGGAATTTCGCGCCATGCGCGAGGAGCGAGCCGAGCAGCTCGCCGGCGACCACTATCGCACGCTCTTCGACCGCCAGGTCGTCTTCTCCCCGGCGACCGCTTTTGCCGACATGGCCCCGCGCATCCTCACCCCGGCCAAAGCGCGCGATCTCCTCTTGCTCTGCCAGGTGGTCAAAAAGCCCGGCAAGGCGCATGTAAAGCTCCCGACAAGCCGAAGCGCGAAGGCGCTCCGGACGCCGAAGAAGCCGAGGACTGACACCGCGGCCAAAGGCATGAGCCGCTTCGACCGCCTCCTCGCCCGCGGCTTCACCTCCATGGTCCAGGCGACCGATGCCCCGACGCTCACGGCCAACGGCGTCACTAAGGAGTGCGTCTCCACGCCCATCGCGATTTCCAAGGAAATGCGCGAAGACGGTTACTGGCCGCAAGTTCGCCTGTACCGCCAAGCTGCTCCGCACGGACGCCCGCGCCCTCGGCATCGCCGATCGCACCGCCCTGCTTTACGAGGACTCCGCCAAGAGCGTGAAGTTTTTCATGAAAGTGATCGGCATCGCCGACGACGCGGCCGACCCGTGCCTCCAGCTCACCTCAAAGAAGATCCGCAGCCCGGCCGCTAGCATGACCGGCGAACTCGACTGCAGCGGGTTTGTCAGCATGCTGCATGACCTGGAGAAACTCAGCGGCAAAGACTTCTTCGAGATCCTGGTGCAGCAGGTCGGCGCGGTCCTCAGTTCGTGCATTCGGCAGACGCCGGCGCGGAGTGTCGCCGCCCTGGCCCACCGGGTCAGCAAGCACGCTGGGTTCATCGAGTTTTCCGATGGGACGATTCTCTCCACCTGGAAGAAGGCCGGGGGCGACGAGATGTTCTTTGAGCCGTC
>CAWBXA010000025.1:0-134065 GCA_963792695.1 uncultured Verrucomicrobiae bacterium
ATGTGCGGCAAGTGCTGGCACGCCAGGGCGCCCGCTATCGCTTCGGGGCGCCGCTGGACGTGCGCTGGTTGAGCGGCGGCTGGAGTGCGCATCTGGAATTCCGGCGCGCCGATCGTTTCCGCGTTCGCACTGATTTCTTCTCCCGTCCGCCGCGCTTGGAAGCCGGGAGAGTCGCCGCTCTCTGGCGCGATCTGGAGCAGGCGAGCATCCCGGTGGTCGGCTTGTCCCATCTGATCCTGATGAAAATGACACAGCGGGAAAAGGACTACCCGATAATCGGCGAACTGGCGCGCCGGCTATCCGATGTGGCGGATCAATTGCGGTGGAGCCGCAGTGCCGGGGACCTGATTCAGATCGCGCAGGGGCAACCTGAGGCCGTGCCTCCTTTGCTCAACGAGCGGCCCTTGCTGGCTCTGGCGCTCGCGCAAGATCGCGCGCGGCTCGCGGAAGCGCTCGACGCGGAGCGGCGTCGACTCATGCAGGAAGATGCGGTGCGGCTCGCGCGCTATCAAGAGGCGGCGGCGGAGTGGGCTTCCGTCTGGCCGGCAGTGGAGGCGCGCGCGGCCATGTTGCCCTTCGAGGAAGCGCATGCGAACTTCTGCGCGGCGGCACTTGAGCATCTGCCGTTTGCGCCATGACGCCGGAGCCCATCGATCAATTTTTGAGCGAGGATGACCTCAATCTGCGCGATCTCTCGTGGGATGAACTGCTTGAGCAATGGGACGCCTGGCTACGCGCTGCCAGCGCGACCGATGAGGAAGACACCCACGACTATTCCCATGGCGTGTTCATGCGTCTCGAAAACCCGCCGCCCGGATGGAAGCCTTTGGCGCCAACAACGAGTGGAAACAAGGTCCTCCCTGCCGGCCACTTTGCTGCTCATGCAGCCGGCGTCAAACTCCACACCCCATTGCCTGAATAGCGGACGCGCGGGTGAGGAGCGCCAACCGCGAGTCGCGGAGAAGCCTGGCAAGACCAAGCCGATTCGGACTACGCTTTGTTCCCGGCGTGGCGCTCCGCTTCGATTTTCGTGCGCACGTCGGTCAGGGTGCCGGCGGAGCCGAGCTTGCCGTTTTTGGCGCGATGAAATTGGCGTATTCCTCGATGAAGGTCTTGCCCGGCGGGCGGAAATCGAACTCGCCCGGATGATCGCGGAAGAACTCGCGATGCACGCGCGTCCAGACCAGGCGGCCATCGGTATCGATATTCACCTTGGTCACGCCGAGCTTCGCCGCGGGCAGATATTCCTCCTCGTTCACGCCGCAGGCGCTCGGGTCGAGCGTGCCGCCGGCGGCATTGATGCGGGCACTTCGTCCTTCGGCACGCTGGAGGAGCCGTGCATGACGATGGGCGTCGGCGGCAGCCCGGCGGCGGCTATATTTTCGCGGATCTTCTCGATCACGTCGAAGTGCAGGCACTGCTGCCCCTTGAACTTGTAGGCGCCATGGCTGGTGCCGATGGCGGCGGCAAGGGCGTCGCAGCCGCTGCGCTGGATGAACTCGACGGCCTCCTCGGGGTTGGTGAGGCAGGCGTTGCGCTTCATCGACCGCGATGTCTTCCTCGACGCCGCCGAGCATGCCAAGCTCCGCCTCGACGCTGAGCCCTTTGGCGTGCGCGCGATCGACGACGCGCTTGGTGATGGCGATGTTTTCCTCGAAGGACTCGTGCGAGGCATCGATCATCACGCTCGAATAGAAGCCGGAGTCGATGCAATCGTAGCAGGTCTCCTCGTCGCCGTGGTCGAGATGCACGGCGAAGATGGCGTCGGGGAAAATCTCCTCCGCGGAGCGGATGATCGCCTCGAGCATGCGCTTGTCGGTGTATTTGCGCGCGCCCTTGGAAATCTGGATGATGAAGGGCGCCTGGCTCTCCATGCAGCCGTTGAAAAGGCCCATCGTTTGCTCGGCATTATTGATGTTGTAGGCGCCGACGGCGAATCGCCGTAGGCGACCTTGTAGAGCTCGGCGGTGGTGACAATCATGGCCGGGGAGTCGGCTTGGAGGGAGGCTGGCGGAGCAAGGGCGGAGTGCGCGCGGCGTCGCCGCAACCTGATCTTCCCCATGGAACAATCGTCCTCTATACAAGGCGGGGGAGTGAAATAAGAGTGCCGTATCGTTCCTCGCCTCTCCGGCACATTCGCGCTGTGCGCCTCGTCCTCTCTTTTCTTTGGCCTTGCTGGCCTCGGCGAGTTGTGCCACCCAAACGCAAACCGCCTGCCCGGCTGGCGGCATCGCGCAGCCAGCGTGTATTTCGCCACGGATCGCGAGGAGTCGCTTCCCCAGGCCCGCTGCACTTCGGGCGCGAGCGGACCGACCCGCCTGACCTCAACGTCGGCTGGGAGGAAGTAGCGCTGGGCCCCAGCCACGGGCTCGGCCAGCTCGATGGCGCGGTGGCGATCACCCCCGCTCAGGAGGACGCGAAGTCGGAGAATCAGAACGCGGGAATTCGCTCGAGCGCTCCGACCGGGAGATCGCCAGCTTCGTGGAGAGGACTCTGCGCCAGGCGATTCGCGCGTCGCGTCCGCCGATGGCCGGGCAGCCGCGCCAGGTGCTCTCTTCATTCACGGCTTCAATAACACTTTCGACGAGGCGGTGCGCAAGGCGGGGCAGCTCGCGGGCGACCTGGAGATGGTCGACTGCGAGGGCCGGTCGCGCGGCGTGGCGATCGCCTATAGTTGGCCGGCGCAAGGGACGTCCTCTCGTATCTGGCGGATGAGGAGAACGCGGAGTGGACGCAGCAGCGCCTCGTCCCATTTCTGCGAACGCTCGCGCGCGTCTGCCGCGAGGAGCACGCCGAGCTGCACCTCGTCGCGCACTCCATGGGCAGCCGCGTGCTCACGCGCTCGCTCGCCGAATTGGCCAACTGCGGCGCCCTCGCAGCCGATCGGGCACGTCATCCTGCTCGCGCCGACATCGGCAAGAGCCTTTTTGACCAATACCTCCAGCGGATTCTGCCGCTCGTGCAGCATCTCACCATTTATGTCTCCGCGAAGGACCACGCGCTTTCGCTTTCGCGCCTTGTGCACGGCGGCCACGAGCGGCTCGGCTTGATTGAATCGACGCTCTTCACGGCGTTCGATCTCACCGGATTGACCGGCGGCAGCCATCGCGATCTCGGCGCTTCCTCGGCCGCGATGAGCAGCGGCAAAGTCGATATGATCGATGTCTCAAGCGGCCTCGCCGGGCAATTCGGGCACGACTACGAAGACCCGGCGTTCATCCGCGATCTGCGGGAGTTGATCTCTCACGACACTCCCGCCGGAACCGGCGCGCGCAGCAATCTTGTGCCGCGCACCGCGAGCACCGATCTGCTGCACACGCTCACTGGAGAAAAGCTCCACTACTTTCAGTTGCACAAGTGATTCGCGGCGGCTCTCAGCCGGGCGGGGGAAGCGAAGCAGGCGCGCAATGGATTTGCACCCAGGCCAGATAGCCGGCGATCCCGCCTCCACCGGCAGCGCCACGATTTCCGGCAGCTCGTACGAATGCAAAGCGCGCAGCCGCGCCTCCAGCCTGGCGAACTCCGCCGGGTCGTCTTCAGAATGGCCAGCGTCTCGGCGGCCGCCTCGACCCTCCCTGCCAATGGTAAATGGACGCGCCGGGCAGCAGATTCGCGCAGGCGGCGAGCCGTTCCTCCACGAGCGTGCGGCACACGGGGCGCGCCTCCTCCGGTGCTCCCGAAAGTGCTGAGAACCACGAGCACCCCGTCCATTCACACTCCGCCAGCTCCTCTTCGGTGCGAGAGCCGCCGCCTTGGGCCGAACGATCCAGCCGCCGCCGAGCACCTCGTCGCCCGCGTAGCAAACAGCCGCCTGCCCCGGCGTGACCGCGCGCTGCGGCGTGTGCAGCCGCACCGCGCCGTGCCGTCCTCGCCCGGATAGACCGTCGCCGCCGCGCCGGGATGCGCGTAGCGGATTTTCACCGTCACCTCGAATGGCTCGCTCGTCGCCCGCGCCGCTGCCACAGCGCGTGGTCGATCTCGAATTCCTCGGTCATCAAATCCTCCGCCTCGCCCACGATCACGCGGCTCGTCTCGGGATCGATATCGATGACGTAGCGCGGCTGCGGGCTGCCGCCCGGCAGCCCTTTGCGCTGGCCGATGGTGAACATCTCGATCCCCTCGTGCTCGCCGACGCGCGTGCCCCGCTTTGTCGTAAATGCCGCCGGGATGAAATCGCTTCTCGCCAGGTGGCCCGCAGGAAGGCCTTGTAATCGTTCCCCGGCACGAAGCAGATCTCCTGGCTGTCCACCTTCTCCGCCGTCTTCAGGCCGAGTGGCCGCGCGATCGCCCGAATCTCCGTCTTCTCCATGCCGCCGAGCGGGACAGAGCGCGCGCCGCAGCTGCGCCTGCCGCAGCGAGAAGAGAAAATACGACTGGTCCTTGCGCGGGTCGCGCCCCTTGCGCAGCACCGCCCGGTCCGCGCCGATGCTCGACGATGGCGTAATGCCCCGTGGCGATGAACTCCGCGCCGATCGCCTTCGCCTTCCCCCAGAGATTGCCAAACTTCACCTTCTCGTTGCACATCACGCACGGATTCGGCGTCCGCCCCGCGTGGTATTCGCTGGTGAAATAGTCGATCACCAGCCTCTCGAAATTCTCCGCCTCATCCACCACGTAATGCGGGATGCCCAGCGCATGCGCCACCGCGCGCGCATCCGCGATCGCCTGCGGGCCGCAGCACTTGTCCTCCGCGCGCGAGATGCAATCCTGCGGCCACACCTTCATCGTCACGCCCACGACGTCATAGCCCTGCTGCTTGAGCAGAAGCGCGGCGACGCTGGAATCGACTCCGCCGCTCATCCCCAGGACGACGCGCGTCCCGCGGTCCGGTCGAGGATTTGAAGGTGACGCTGGCGTGCTCAAGGGAGCGAGTCTAGCACAGCCTTGGCGATCATAAAGATTTGCCACGGCGCCCCGCCGACCTCCGGCTGCCTGCCTGCCCTCGCGCTCAGGTGGCACGTCAGCGCATGTCGATGACAAACGACAGCAGCCGCCAATCGGTTTGCTCATAGCAATATTTCTGCACGAAGCGCACCTGCTTCGGCCCACTCGGGAAGTAGCCTTTCAGAACAAAAGCGCCCGTTCTCCGGCGCGTCCGTCGGTGCTTCACCTGCGGCTCGATTGCTTGCAGCGAAGTAAGGTCCTCGGGGATGTCGTAGTAGGGGCTGAAGACGTGCGCCAGCGACTCGGTGGTGCATTGCTCCCGGCGCGAGGGGGCGAGCGTCGAATAAAATAATTCATGTTGCGGCTCCGCACCGAGACGGCGAAATCCTGCATGGCGCGTTTGACCAGAGCGACCTGCTCGGCCTTGTCTGGCCGCGGCGGCGTAAGCAGCCCGGGCAGCGACCCGACCAACTCGCGCCGGATGGCGTAGAGCTTCCAATCGAGCCGTTCGCGCGTAAAGAGCAGCGTGACCGGGAACTCCTCGCCGCCACGGCGCTTCACCGTGCCGCGCAATTCTTCGTGGCCGTTTTGGGACGTACGCTCCGTCCAATGCGTTTGGCAGCGTCCGCCAGATCGCTTTGCTCCAGCAGATTCGGCAGCCAATTCTTCTCCGCCTCTGTCCGCAGCGACTCGGCGAGGAAGCCGCGCCGGCCGGGAGGTCCCCCTTCTCCACGGCCAGAAAAAAGCGATCCGCCGCCACGGTCATCCGTTTGCTGAGCAAAAAAAGACGCCGCCCCGCCGATCGAAAACACGAGCCGAGCAGGGCCACCGCGCAAAAGATCCTGGTGCGTCCGATCATCAGGGCGACAGGATGGCAGAGAACGCGCCATGCGCAAGGGAAGTCCGCACTCACACTGGCCAAAGCGGATCCCGCTGCGGAATGAGAGCGACATGCGCGCGGCGGTCTGCTATTCCCTGCCTTCTCCCATGAACTTCCCCTTCGCACACCGCTGCTCCTGCTCTCGGCTGGCTGCTGCTGGCCCACGCCTATTGGCCAAGGCCTGGAACGAACACGGCTCTATACCCCACCCGACCCAGCTAGCACCGGCGGTCTCACGGGTCACATCACCAAGCCCGAATTGCCCCTCGAGCAGATTCTCGCGCTGCCGACCAACAAGCCAGAGAGCGTCTATCTCGGCGAGATCAGGGGGTCCAGCCGCGACACCTTCAGTTTCAAGGGCTGCCCCCCAGCAAGTACGATCTGCTGGTCGTGTACCCCAGCGCCTGGTACGAGGGGCTGCGCCTGGCGGAGGCGAATTCGCTCACCTCCGACGACACCAAAAAAATCGGGGAGACAGTCGCGAAGGCCGAGCCGTTTTTCACGAAGCACATCCTCTATCGGGTCGAGGGCGAGACCGGACGCGGAAAATTGGCCCGCGGCATCTGCACCTTCGTCCGCGAAAAAGGTCGGAACTGCTGATGACGAAAGTTCGAGGGGAAATCTAGCCGGGACGATTTCCGCCGCACTTTCAAGCTGGTGATCTTCAAGGATGTCGGCGTCGGCTGGCAGATTATCCGTGCGCGCGATCTTTACCCGGTGTGGGTCGACCCAAACAGCAGCTTCCGGAGCACCATTTCAGCGCCGCGCTTTCGCAAATCCGGGTGGCCGATGAAATGAAAGACCTCGGCGAACTCGACTTGAGCCGCTGACTGGCGCAGCTCCCTCACCTCTTATGGCCGAAATCGAATTCAAAGAAGGTCCGCAGGCCGGCCAACGCCTCGCCCTCTCCACGCCTCACTCTCGCTGGGGCGCAATCCCGAGCAGGACTCGTCCTGGATGACAACGCGGTCTCGGGCCATCACGCGGAACTGCGCCTCGAGGATGGCGCATGGTAGATCGCCGATCTCGGCAGTTCCAATGGCACACGCTCAACGAACGGAGTCTGACGACTGCGCCCGCCCGCTTGCGCGAAGGCGACATGGTCCAGATCGGCGCCAGCCTCTTCGTCTTTCGCGCCGAGCCGGCCGCGAAAGCAGGCCGCCCAGCAACCAGCGCGGATGAACTCGCGCTCGTCGAGCAAATGCGCGGGCATACGGAACGCATCCGGCGCGAAGTCGGCAAGGTCATCGTCGGCCAGCGCGACGTGCTCGATCAGGTCCTCATGTGCATCCTGGCCAATGGGCACGCCCTGCTCATCGGCCTGCCCGGCATGGCCAAGACGCTGATGGTCCGCACCATCGCCCAGGTGCTCAATCTGAAATTCAAGCGCGTCCAGTTCACGCCCGACCTGATGCCCGGCGACATCATCGGCACCGACGTGCTCGAAACGAATCAGGCCACCGGCGAAAAAGAGTTTCGCTTCATCCGCGGCCCGATTTTTTGCAATCTGCTGCTGGCGGACGAAATCAACCGCACTCCGCCCAAGACGCAGGCGGCCCTGCTGGAAGCCATGCAGGAGAAGATGGTCACCGCGGGCAACACATCCTACACGCTTGAGGAGCCGTTCTTCGTGCTCGCCACGCAAAATCCGATCGAGCAGGAAGGCACCTATCCGCTGCCCGAGGCGCAGCTCGACCGCTTCATGTTCAACATCTGGGTCGATTACCCGCTGCCCCACGAGGAGGAGGAGATCCTCCGCGCCACGACCGCCGGCGCGCGCGTCGAGCCGCAGCCGGTCCTCACCCAGGACGAGGTGCTGCACCTCCAAGCCGTCGTGCGCAAGGTTCCCGTCTCCGATCACGTCATCAAATACGTCACCCGCCTGGTCGGCGCCACGCGCCCGAGCAATCCCGACGCGCCGCAAGTCACCAAGACCTATGTCTCGACCGGAGCCGGTCCGCGCGCCGGGCCAGTACCTCATCCTGGCCGCCAAGGCCACCGCCATTCTGGAAGGCCGCATCCACGTCAGTTGCGCCGATATTCGCCGCGCCGCCCCGCCGGTGCTGCGCCACCGCATCCTCACCAACTTCGCCGCCGACTCCGAAGGCCTCGCCCCACTGGACATCGTCAAAAAGCTGCTCGAGGAAATCCCCGAACCCGGCGCTGAAGCCTACCCGACCGAAGGAGTGAAGAAGTAGGCGTCAAGGAGCCACGCGGCGACAACCGCAATCCCAGGGGGCTTACTTCGAAGCAGGCACGAGCGTGCGGGGGCGGCGGCGCTCACGGTACCCGGCCAGACCGAGGATCAGCAGGCCGCTGTAGATGGTCGAGGGCTCAGGGATCGCCACGATCTCGCCGTAGGTGGTTGAGCCGACCGTGAAAGAGACTTCGTGGCCCTGCCCGAGGTAATTATTGTTTTCGTCGTAGAAGCTCAACGAGTTGGCGAAAGCCTCGTTCGCAGTCGCGCTGCCGTCGGCAAAGAGCAGGTGATCCTGCGGGGTGGCGTTTGAATCGTCCGTATCAGTCGTGGCGTAGATGGAGCCGGTCCAATTGACGATCTCTGTGGAACCCGATATGTGGAACGAAAGATGACTTTCGGAACTCTTTTGCTGGAGCAGTGACCCTCGGCAATGAACGGAACTCGCACGCGGATGGTCCTGTGGAACTGATTTGTGGAACGAAAGTTGAATTTCGGAACTCTTTTGCGGAAGTAGTGATGTCGCTGGTGGCAGCGACGCAGTACCCACAGGCATGGTTCTGTGGAACTGAAGTTGTGGTACGAAAGATGACTTTCGGAACTCTTTTGGAAGTTCGCTGAGGTGTTCATCTTCGGAGTTTCGGAAGCTGTGGCTTTGAAGCAGGTAGGCAGAAGTGGGAAGCGTGAAAATTCATCGAAGTCGAAAACGCAAGAATGGCCCTCCGGTTAGGGAGGGCCATTTTGATGCTTGGGAAACGAGCTGCCGAGGCTCGCATGTGCTCCCCCGAGAGCGGCGCACGCCCGAACATTAGTTGAGGCCGGGGACGAGCTTGCGAAAGCGGCGGCGCTCGCGGTACCCGGCCAGGCCCAGGATGAGCAAGCCGCTGTAGATGGTCGAAGGCTCGGGAATCGGCACGATCTCGTACATGGTGCTTCCTCCGCTCCCGAATGAAACTTCCATGCCCGGCAGACTACCGCCGAAGGTAATGCCGCTAATCGCTGTATTGGGGGTGAATCTAGGGTCGCCGGCGAAGAGGAGACGGCTTTGGTTGTCACCAAAAGTACCCGTGTCCTGTGTGGCGCTCGGATCGTAAACCGTGCCATTCCAGTTGGTGATATTCAGCGTCGTCGTTCCCGCAGCCAAGGCGCCAGCAGTCGTTCCATCCAGGGTGCCAAAGATGAAGTTGTTGTTCGTATTCCCGTTCGCGAAGTCTAGCGTGGAAGCTCCGCTGAGGGTGAGCGAGGCGAAGCTGTTCGTGACACCGCTGGTATTACCGACAGACAGCGTGCTTCCGTTTGTTCCGGTGTAGGTCGTCGTGCCGACGCTCCCGTTAATCATCTGGGTGGAGGCAACAGGCGTCACCGTGCCATTTCCGACGATGTTATTCGCGCTGGTGCTGCTGTTCAGCAGCAGCGTCCCGCTGTTATTCACCACCGTCGTGCCGCTGAGGCTGCCCGAAACGGTCAGCGCGCCGTCACCGTCGTCGCGCCAGAGTAGCCGTTGCTCGTGCCGCTCAGCATCTGAGTGCCGGTACCGATTTTGGTCAGTCCGCCGGTGCCGGAGATCGCACCTCCATAAGCAGCCGGGCTGCTGTTGTCGCCGCCGGTGGTCAGAGTCGCCGCGCCGAGCGTGATGTTGCCGCCCGTGGTCCCGCCGCCCGTGAGGGAGCCGATCTGGGTGTTGAAGCCGGTGATGTCCAGAGTCGCGCCTGCTGCGTTGGCCAGTGTGACGGCGGAGTTGTTTCCGAGAGCGCCGCTGACTCCGGCCACGGAAACGATTCCTGCCTTGAGCGTGCCGGCGTTGATGGCAGTCGGTCCCGAATATGTATTCGCTCCAGCGAGATCGAAATGCTGCTGTTATTCTTGGTGATTCGTGTATCGCCATTGCCAACGGCTAGGTAAATTGAGGAATTGGAAATGACGCCGTTGATGGCATTGCCGGTGGACCTGCCGTCGAGCGTCAGGGTGTCGAAATGGGTGCCATTCGTCGTTTCCGGATTGGTCACGTTGCCAGTGATAGTGACCGAAGTGGTGGTGGAATTCAGGGTCGTGTTCCTGCCGATAGCGCCGGATAGGCCCAAGGAACTGTAGCTCTGGAGATAACTGTTCGCCCCGGTGAAGTTGATCGTGCTGGTAAGGTTTTGGGCGGTGGTTCCGTTGTTGAGCGCGCCAAAGGCCACGGTGCTGCCCGTGTGGCGCCTCCCGCGTTTCCCACATTGATAACCGCTGTCGTGCCCGCGGCGGTAAGCGTGATCGCGTTGCTTTGAGCGATCGTACCGGCCGCGTCGTTCAGGATGGAGAGCGTCGCGCCGGGCGTTAAACTCACTGCGCTGGCGGTCGGCAGAGCCCCGACAGGTCCATTGGCGACTAAGGTGCCGGCGTTGATGGTGGTTGCGCCGGTGTAGCTGTTGGTGCCGCTGAGGGTCAAGGTGCCGGCGCTGCCGGTCCCGTCGGTGCTCTTGACCAGTGCCGCGCCACCGTTGATTTGCGAGACGTTTTGCAACGTCCGCTCTCGAAGTTGAGCGTCCCAATGTTCTTTTTCCCAACGCCGGTCGTGCCGCCGATGACGCCACCGTTCAGATCCAACGTGCCGCCGGCGAGGGTCAGGGTCGTCGAGCTGTGGCCGGTGGTGCTGTTGAAGGTATCGAAGATGCCGCCGGTCGCGCTCCCGGCGGTGTTGACGTTGACGGTCCCGCCGTTGATCGTCAGCGCGCCGGTTGCAGTGCCGGTGGATCCCGCCGTCGAGTTGGTGTAGCCGGAAAGGATGACGTTGCGCTGACGTTGAGTGTGCCGGTGGCGTTTGAATTTGCTGATGCTCCGCCGATCGTGACCGTAGCGGTGGGTCCGGTCAGGGACGTGCCGCCCGTGTCGAGCGCCATCGAAAGCGACGTTGCGGTAAACGTTCCGGTGTCGAAGGTCAAACTCATGTTGGGCGCGCCGCCGGTGTTAGCCGTATTCTCAGCGACAATCACCGTGCCGGCGTTAACTGTCGCGGTATGTCCCGCAAGGATCAGGCCGGGGTTAGGGACGTTGGTTACCGGGTTCCAGTCGCTGATGAGGCATTGCCGATGGTCAACGCCGCGGTGCCCGAGCCGTTGGTGCCAGAGATGGAGACAGTGCCGGCAGCGCTATTGAACCCGATCTCGGCGGTTCCCTTGAACTGGCCGATCACAATTGTGCTGGCCTGAAGGGTGTTGGTCCCTGACCCCAGCAGCAGGATGCCGCCGCCCAGGCTTCCGTTATTCGTCGCCGAGTCCCCAACAGAGAGGGTGCCGACGTTGATGGTGTTGTTGGTCGCGACTTGAGGGTTCCTTGGTCGTCGGTGTCGTAGCCGACCCGCAGAAACCCGGCGGTGGAGCTGACGTTAAAGGCGCTCAGGCCGGTCAGATCGATGGTCGTGCCGGATTGAGCAGCCCCGCCGTATCGGCTTTACCGATCCAGACGTTCCCGTTCACGGTTAATGTGCCCAAAGCACCAGGCGTCGAACCAGTTCCCAGGGCGGACTCAGTGTTGAGGGTGGTGCTTGAGTCGGTGATTCCGGCGTTAAACGCGCCATTGACCGTCAGGGTAGAGCCGCTGGCAATGTTGAGCTGCCCAATGTTGGCCGGTGTCGTGCGGTCGGAGGTGTTGGACACCACGTTTAGGCTGCCGATGGTCGTGTCGGTATTGAGCGTGAGGTTGCCAACAGTGCCAGGTGTGCCAGAGGAGCCCGTGCCCATGGTCACAGCGCCGGTGGTGACGCCGAGGCTGCCGCCGCTGCCCACTACCAGAGTGCCCTGCTGGATATTGGTTCCTCCGCCATAATTTGAGGCGGTGGTGGAGAGGGTGACGGTGCCAGTCGAGTTGACGGTCAGCGCGCCGCTGCCGTTGACTCCGCCGGTGATGAGACTGTTCCCGCTGCCGCCCAGGGTGAGGGTGTTGCCATTATTAGTGACGGCTCCACCGACGGTCAGTCCCGCGCCGGTGGTGCTGTTGCTAGTCCAGGTTTGAGCGACACCGAGGGTAATTGGGGCACTGATGGTGGCCTGCGCGCCGCTGGCGACGGTGATGCCGGGGGAGGTGGTGCTGCCGAGCGCCAGGGTATATCCGCCGGCGGCGGCGATGACCACCGGGGTGGTAGTCTCATTGACGGTGATGCTATTAGCCGTCGCAGGGCCGCCGAGGGTGATGCTGCCTTCCCCGCTGTTGGTGCTGTCGGTGACGGAGAAAATCACGTTGGTTGCGGCGGCAGGGATCAGCGAGGTCGGCGAATTGGTCGCGGCGCTGGACCAGTTGCTGGCGGTTGAGCCATTGCTATCGACCCAGACGTTGGTTCCCAGCGGACCGGCGAAGCCGCCGTGCCAGTACTCAGTGGTCAGGGCGGTGACAGCCGTGGGCGTGATGACCACCGCGGTGCCGCTGTCGGTGAGCGTATAGGTGAAGTTCGAAGCATTCCCGACGGTGTAGCTGGTGGCGGCTCCGAGCCCGCTGGCGGCCTGCAGCACGGTATAGGCGGTGCCGCTGGTGAAGGCTCCGGTCAGGTCCAGCACGACTTTCCCGCTGCCGGTAAGGGTCGCCGCTCCGGTGGACTTGAGCCCGACGTTCGCGCTCGGCGTCGCCGCGCCCCATTCAAGGCCTAGATTTGCGCCGGTGGTCAAGCCGAGCGTAGCAACCGTTTGCACAGTGCTGAAAGTTGTCGGCAGGTAGTTGAACGTGCCTGCGGCTCCTATGGTCAACGGGTCCGTGCTGGCCAGCACGCCGGCTCCGGAAACGGTCAGCGTTCCCGCATTGACGGCGGTGGTGCCGGTGTAGGTGTTGACACCGGTCAGAATAAGGGTTCCAGGACCCGCCTTGGTAATCCCGCCGGTGCCCGCCGTGCCGGAGATGATCCCGGCCAGGGTCAGCGGCGCCGTGCCATTGGTGGTGATGGTGCGGATGGCCCCACCCAAGGCGATCGGCGTGGCTGCGACGCCGAAGCTCAACGGATTAGTGCCCAAGAAGCTGAAGTTGCTGTTGATGACGTAACCCGTAGCCGGGGCGCCGGACTCGACGACTGGCGCGCCGCTGGTGTTGTCGAATTTCACCGCAGCGCCGATCGTGATCGTGCCGGTGGTGGTGCCGGTGCCCAGCGCCCCGGCATTGTTGATGTTCACCGTGCCGGCACCGTTGAAGGCCAGCGTGGCCGCACCCGTGCTGTTGGCAAAGGCATTCGAGCCGCCCAGCGTCACGGTGCCGGTGTTGGTGAACGTGGTATTCAGCGTCCTGGTAGCGTTGTTCTGGGTGATCGGGCCGGCGAAGTTGACGTTCCCCGCGCCGCCGACGGCCAGAGTGTAGGGGTTATTGAAGTCAATATTCAAGGAGGCAAACTGCACGGTCACGCCCGCAGTGTTGCTGTTGATGGCGGTGTTGTTGTACTCGTTGACCGCGCCGAAGTTCAGGGTATATCCGTGACCGCCGGTCACGTTGATATTGGCGGTGCCGGTGCCGGCGCCTCCCAATTGGGTCGAGGTGAAGGTCAGAGTCTGGCCGGTGGTGGTGCCATCGAGGTCGTCCACCGCGAAGTTATAATTCTGCGTACCCCCGGCGCCCACTTGGTACCCGGTGCTGGGAGCGGTTCCCACGGAAAAGGTGCCCGAGCTGTTGGACTGGAGCTTGAGCGTCGAACCGCCGACCAGCGACGGCACCGCGGCGCCCAAGCCGGCAAGGCTCTGCACCGTCAGCACGCCGCCGTTGTTCACGGTGACTGCAGTGGCTCCCAGGGAGCCGGTCGGGGTAATCACGAGGTTGCCGGTGACGCTGGTGGCGGCGGTGTAGCTGTTGGTTCCGGCTAAATTCAGGGTGGTGTTGGTGGCGACGGCGGGGAAAGCAGCCGCACCGGAGATATTCCCAGAGAGCGTGAGGTTGCCGGCAGCAGGAATGGTGATAGTAAGCGCGCCGTTGTTAACGATATTGCTAGCGATGCTTGTGCCGGTTGGCTCCTTGATGTTCAGCGTGCCGCCGGCACCAATGGCGATTGCACTGTTGTTAACGGACCCCGCTGTGGAAACATTGCCGAGTTGCAGCGTGGCGCCCGTGATGGTGGTCGCGCCAGAGTAGGTGCTGCCGGTGCCGGTCAGAATCGTCGTCCCGGTGCCGGCGAGCGTGAGCCCGCTGGCGGAGTTGTCGAGGATCGGCGCGCTAATCGTCAAGGCACCCGAGGAAAGGTTATTGAAGGTGATGACGCCGCCGGGGGACGCGGCCATGAGGCCGCCCGGCGCGGTGCCCGTGATATTGTAGGCCATCGTTCCATTCAGCAGCCAGTTGCTGTTGGCCAGCACATTGGTGCCCAGCGCGAGCGTCCCCACATTCGCGGTGGTGGAAACGCTGATGCTGCTGGCGGCTTCGCTGGCCGTGAGAGTCAGCGCGTTGCTCCCCGCATCCGTGCCGGTGTGATTATCGATCGAGTAATCGGTGGTAGAGACGGCTCCCGACGCGGGGAGCAAGACCGTAGCCAGCCGGATGATTTGATTGCTGGCGTTGGTCGTGGCAAAGCCGACGCCCCCGGCATCGGTCACGGTGGCAAAGTAGGAGTCGAGCACCGCGCCGGGTGTTCCGGTGTTCAAAGTGATGACCGAGGTACCAACACTTGCGCCGTTGTTGCCGCCGGCGGCGGTGTTGAAGTTCAGGTAGGAGTTCGCACCGAAGTTTTGCGTGCCACTGGTGAAGGTCAAATTGGTGCTGGCGGCCGGGATGATGAAGCTGTTGGTCGCAGCGGTCGTGGCGAGGCTGGCGAAGGTCTGGCTGCCGCCGCTGAGGGTCAGCGTGCCGCCGCCCATGACCAGCGCGCTGGCGGCGTTGATCAAGTTGGACGTGCCGGCGACGGTGGACTCGTTCAGCGCCAGCGTGCCGCTGGCGATCGTGGTGGCCCCGGTATAGGTGTGGGCCGTAGCGCCCGAGAGCGTTTCAGTGGAGCCCGAATTCAAAGCGATGGCCAGGGCGGTGTTCTGCGGGTTTGAAGCCGGGTTGATGCCGCCGGTGAAGGTGCCCCCGCGCCGATGAGGGTCAGGGTGCGAAGAGCGGTCGATCCGGTATTAACCACTGTACCCGGCCCAGCCAGCCCGCCGATGGACGAGGAGGCGTTGATCAGGTCCAGCGCGGAGCCGGCGTTGATCGTGAACACGCCGGTCGGCGCACCGCCACCGAGCGCCAGGGTCGAGTTCCCCGTGATGGTGGTCGCGGAGGTAAAGGTATTGCCGGCGGGCAGGGTGAGGGTATTACCGCCTTGGATGGTGAGCGTGCCGCCGGTGCCGGCAAGGAAGGCCGAGGACGCGGTGATATTGCCGCCACTGGTATCGATGGTCGAGGCGCCGGTGTTGAGCTTGATCGTAAGATTGGCACCGATGTTTAAGGCGGCCAAGCCTTTGAGGGTGCCGCCCGCCAGGTTCAGGGTCGAAGCGCCGCCGGTGCTGGTGATGCCGCTGGCGCCCACCGTGAGCGTGCCGCCGTTGAGATTGAGGTTGCTCGCCGTGTTGGCGTTGGTGATGCCGGTGGCGGTGACGGTGCCCGAAGTGAGGGTGAACGCTCCGGTTCCGGACATGGCGATGGTACCGGCCGCAACCGTGCCGGTGGTGTTGACCAGGAACGTGCCTCCCGCGACGGTGTAGTTACCCCCGCCGCTGTTGCCGCCGGCCCCGGTGTATTCGATCAGCGGGGCGTTGGTGTTGGCCAGCGAAACCGTGCCGCTGAAAGTGTTGCTGGCATTGGTGAAATTCCATTTGTTGCGACTGAAAGTCATGCTCAGGGCGCCGCCTGCTCCATTACTGACCGCGCCGTTGATCGCGTTGGTGACGTTGTCGTTATCGCCGGTAAACGTCAGAGCGGTGGCAGTGGTGGAGTTGCCGGTCCACGAGCCACCAAAGTTGAGGGTGCCGCCGCTGTTGTTGCTTGAGATAGTATAAGTGGCGCCCTCGAAGACCAACGGGGCGTTGATGGTTTCAACAGCGCCGGCGTGGTTATAAATCGTGCCCGCGTTGCTGAGGAGCAGTGCATTACCGCCGGTGGTTCCGATGAAGATGGCGGTTGCAAAGGGGGCATCGATGGTAATCCCCGAGATATTGCGGTTGGTGTCGATGACCAGTGCATTGGCCGCAGTGGTAGGCTGAGTGCCGCCGGTGTAAGCCGCGGTGAAGCTGGCGATGTCGGCGCTGGTGGTGCCGGTTGTGGAACCGGGAACCACGCCGCCTGTCCAGTTGCCGGCGTCGTTCCAGTTGAGGGAAGTGGGGGCGGGGGCATCTACAATCGTCGCCGCTTGGGCGCTCTGCGCGGCGGCGACGGAGACGACGGCGGCGGCGATGGAGCCGGCAAGGATGCGGCGGGAGGAGCGGGCATTGCGAGGTGTGGGCATGATGCAGGGAGTGGTCGAGGCGGTGGAAAGGGTAGGAAAGACGGGGGCGGCCTTCATGGAAAAGGAGGGGAACTGGGATGAGGCCAAAGCGGAAGACGCTGAATTTAACCATAGTTTACGAGTTTCACCAGCGGGATTTGAAGAATCTTGCACAAGGAGGCAGTTTTGCGCCCGCCAGGGCGAGCCGGAGTCCCAAGTGGACCCGGAGCGAGGGTCCACGATCGATCCGAAGGGCACGGTGCAGCCGCCGCCTCAATTCACGCCGGGGATGAACTGGCGCAAGCGGCGGCGTTCGCGGTATCCGGCCAGGCCGAGGTTGAGCAGGCCGCTGTAGATGGTGGAAGGCTCAGGGATCCCGACGATTTCGCGAGGTGGTCGAGCCCACCGTGAAAGTGACTTCGTGGCCCTGCCCCAAGTAGTTGCCGCCGTCGTCGTAGAAGCTCAGCGAGTTGGCGAGAGCCTCCGTCCCAGTCGCGCTGCCGTCGGCAAAGAGCAGGTGATCCTGCGGGGTGGCGCCGGACTCGGCCGTATCGGTCGTGGCGTAGATGGAGCCGGTCCAACTGATGATCTCTGTGGAACCCGATTTGTGGAACGAAAGTTGACTTTCGGAACTCTTTTGCTGGAGTTGTGACACCCCTGAGCACGGACGAAACCTCGCATACGCCTGGTTCTGTGGAACTGGATTTGTGGAACGAAAGATGAATTTCGGAACTCTTTTGCTGGAGCAGCGACGCCTCCGCTTTGAGCGAAGTTCGCACGCGCGCGGTTCTTGTGGAACTGCTTCGTGGAACGAAAGATGACTTTCGGAACTCTTCTGGAAGTTCGCTGAGGTGTTCATCTGCGGAGTTTTCAGAAGCTGTGGCTTTGAAGCAGGTTGGCAGAAGTGGGAAGCGTGAAAATTCATCGAAGTCGAAGACGCAAGAATGGCCCTCCGGTTAGGGAGGGCCATTTTGATGCCTGAAAAGACACGCGGGGCGTGTGTGCTCACCGGGAGCGGTCCACGGCGGGCGCTAGTTGAGGCCCGGGAGCAGCTTGCGGAGGCGGCGGCGCTCGCGGTACCCGGCCAGGCCGAGGATGAGCAGGCCGCTGTAGATGGTCGAAGGCTCAGGAATCGGGACGATCTCGTATTGGGTGCCGAAGGAGACTTCCATGCCGGGCAGACTACCGCCGAAGGTAATGCCGCTAATCGCTGTATTGGCGGCGAATCCAGGGTCGGTGGCGAAGAGGAGACGGCTTTGGTTGTCACCAAAAGTACCGGTGTCCTGCGTCGCACTCGGATCGTAAACTGTGCCACTCCAGTTGGCGATATTCAGCGTCGATGTTCCCGCAGTCAGGGCGGCAGCGGTCGCTGGATCCAAGGTGCCGAAGATGAAGTTGTTGTTCGTATTATTGCTCGCGAAGTCCAGCGTGGAAGCTCCGCTGAGGGTGAGCGACGCGAAACTGTTCGTCACACCGCCAGGGTTGGTATTGCCGACCCTCAGCGTGCTTCCATTCGTTCCGGTGTAGGTCGTCGTGCCGACGCTCCCGGTGAAGGTCTGGGTGGACGGGTTGGGAGTCGCCGTGCCATTTCCGACAATGTTATTCGCGTTGGTGCTACTGTTCAGCAGCAGCGTACCGCTGTTGTTCACCACGGTCGTGCCGCTGATGCTGCCCGAAACCGCCAGCGCGCCCGCCGTCACCGTCGTCGCGCCACTGTAGGTGTTTGCGGCGGTGAGGGTGGTGGTGCCGATTCCTACTTGGGTGAAGGCACCCGTGCCAGTGATAGCCACGCCGGCTCCAAGATCCGTCGCCTGGCTGAAGGCGTTGCTGCGGTTGATCGTAAGATTTCCATTATTGGTGATCGCGGTGGTGCCCGTCAGCCTTCCGGTAGCACCTCCATTCCCGAGCTGCAAAGTGCCCGCACTGATCGTGGTGTTGCCGGTGTAGGAGTTTGTCCCAGTGAGACTCAAGCTGTTGGTGCTGAGGCTGCCTAAGGCGAAGCCGCCAGAACCCGCAATCACTCCAGCGTAAGCCCCCGTGGTCGTTTGGTTAACTGTCAAGAGCTGGCCGCCGTTGTTGATGGTGACGGTGTTGGTGAGGCTGCTGGGCGTCGAGATCGTGCCGCTCAAGGAGCCGGTCGTCGTCGGAGCGGTCGTCGAGAGATTGAGGATGACAGCATCGCCAGCCACGGTGTTCGTGTTATTGACCGCCAAGGCGCCCGTGGTCGCGCCCAAGGGCGAAGCGCCGGTGCCGGTCACGGTGAAGGAGCCAACGCCGCCATTGATGACGGTGCCGCCGCTGTAGCTGTTGGCGCCATTCAAGGTCAAAGTGGCTGCGGCCGCATCGCCGGCAGTAATCGAGCCGGCGCCGCTGATCACCCCGTTGAAGGTCAGCGAGCCATTAATGACATTGTTGCCGGTCAGCGCGACGGGACCGTTCCAAGTGGCGAGAGCACCCGTGTTGAAGTTCTGGATCGTGGCCGAAGTCGAATTGATGGTCCACGGGGTGCTGCCGGTGTTACTATAAAGGGCGAGCAGGGTGCCGCTATTAAGCGTGATCGAGTTGGCCGACGTTCCGTTGAAGTTGGTGCCGACCTCCGGGGCAAACGCGGCGCCATTCGAGACAATAACGTTGCCTGGGTTGATAATATTGACGCCGACGCCGCCTGTCAGGTGAAAGCCGGTGCCCGAGTTGCCACCCGAGACAGTCAGGGTGAAGCCGTTCATATTGAACGGGGCGAGCGTCGTGGCGCCGCTGCGTTCCTCGAAGCGACCGGTGGGTACAAAGGTGGCGTTGCCGGACAAGGTCAGGCTGGAGATGGACTGAACCCCCAAACCAGCCCCGCTATTGGTCAGCGCGCCGGCCGTTCCACCGACGCCGGTGCCGGCAGCCGTGACCGCGCCGTTGATCGCTAGGCCATTCACATCGAGCGTGGCGCCGGAGCTGACAAAGACGCCCGGGCTTCCAGCCGTCCCAAAGGCGCCGGCGGCTCCGTTTTTCACCGTACCGGAGACGATGTTGATCGGGCCAGTGGGGGTGTTGGTGCCGCTCAAGGTCAGCGTGGTGCCGGCCGCGATCAGGTTCAGAGGCGCCGTCACGTTGCTGGTGAGGGTGGCGGTGGCGGTCTCCGTCGAGCCGGCAACGGTGATGGTGGGGGCGCTGGTGTAGGTGCCAGCACTGGTGATGACCAAACCGTTGATTTTGCCGGAGGCATCAAGCGTCGCGTAGCCCGCGCCGCCAGATCCGCCGCCGCCCGTGAAGACGAGGCTCGGTGGAGCATTGAAGACGGTCGTGGCATCCGCCGTTCCGACCGTGAGCGCCGTGACGCCGCTGCCAGCCGCGTTCGTGACCGCCCCGGAGACGGTCGTGGGAAAGCCGTTCGCATTGATGGTGCCGCCCGTGCCGTAAAGCACGAGACCAGCGGTGCCAAAGCTGTTGGCTGTGATGCCGGACTTCAAGGTGCCGCCATTGAAGTCGATGAAGGTATTCGTGGCGCCCGTCGTCCAGACGTTGGTCGTCAGAGTTGAGCTCGGTCCAATATTGATGGTGGCCAAGCCAGCGTTCACCGAGTTGACGGCCGGGACCGTTACCGAGGTGCCGTTGACCACGTTAAAGGTGCCGTAAGCGCCGGGAATATTTCCGGAGTTGCCGCCGATGATCAGGCTATTGGCAGCGCCCACGGAGAAGGTGCCACCGGTAATAGTTGCAGTGCCAATCGCCGTGGCGGAACCGGGAACGACGGAAGACCCATTGATTACGCCCACGTAAAAATTACCACTTGTCGCAATCGAGCCGCCCGTTAGGAAGAAGTTTCCGGTGGCCACCCCGCCCGTGACATTCGCGAAGCCGACGTTCGTATCGGTCGTCACAGTCACGTTCGCGCCGCTGATGTACTCGGTGGCGACCGCATTCGAGTTGATCACCTGGGCCAAGGCGACGCGATTCACGCCTGCCGTGATCGTGCCCCCGGAAAAAGCGGCCACTGCGCCCCCCGAGCCGCCGATATCCAAGCTCGAGGTGGCAGTGATGGTGCCGCCGGTCACCGAGAGAAGGCCACTCCGAACCGTGGTCGCACCTGCATAGGTGTTCCCCGTTGCGGAGAGGGTCACGGTGCCGGTGCTGGTATCCGTCAAGCCGCCCGCGCCCGTGATGGGTCCGACAAAGGAAATCGGGCCGCTGCCGGTCGTCGTGAGCGTAAAGCCGCCAGTGGTGATGCCTTGGACCGGGGAGACGCTGCCGATGGTCAACAGACTCGCGCTGCTGTTGTTCCAAGTCTGGGCATTGCCGAGGACGATTGGGGCGGCGACAGTCTGGGCGGCCGAACCGCTGGCCACGTTCAAGCCGATGTTGCCCGCGCCGCCAGCGTTGGCGCCGGTGCCCGCATTGATCGTCAGGATGTTCGTGCCGCCGATGTTAACCGCCCCGGCCGTGGCAAGGAAGTTCAGGCTACTGATCGTGGTGTCGGCGCCGAGGGTGTTCGTGAGGTTGGCCGGGGCTGGCGTCGTCGTGGAGAAGTAAACGTCGGTCACGCTCGTGGGCAGAGCGCCCACCGCCGCGCCGCCCGCGGCGGTGGTGTTGAAGTTGGTGAGGCCCGCGTTCCAGGCCGCGCCCGCCGCACCGGTCCAATACGCCGCGTCCGTGCCGGCGAATGCCGCGACATTGACCGTTTCCGTCGTCCCGGAGCCAGAGAGGGTGAGAAGGAATGGGGTGGTGCCGGAGTAGATTTTGGTCGTTCCGAGGCTGAAGTTAGCCGCTGTCAGGCCCGAAGCGGCGGTAATGACGTTGTATGCACCCGTCGTCGGGGCCGTGACGCCGCCGATATAGTTGAGGTAAATAACGTCCTTGGCCGCGCCATCAGTGGCCGCGCCAGCGATCGCCAGCTTATCGACGTTGGATGTCCCGCCGGAGGAGAGATCGAAGGTCAGAGTCGGCGCGGCGCCGCTCGTTGGAGCCAGAGCGGAGGCGGTGCCCGTGTTGGTTCTGGGCAGGGAGAAGGTGCTGTAAATGTTATCACCCGACATGGTGAAAGCCGAGCCGGCAGCCAAGGTGAGCGTGCCGCCCGTCGTCGTGCCGGCGACGCCCAGCGCATTTGTCGCACCATTAGCGCCCAGCACCGCGGATGCATTTGCGACCGAACCTGGGAGAACCGCAAGCGTGCCACCGGCGTTCACCGTAAGCGCCGTCGCGGTCGTAGCCGTGATATTGCTGGCAGCGAAACCGCCGCCGTTGCCGAGAATCAATTTACCGCCATTGACGGTGGTCGCACCGCCGATCGTTTGCGCCGTATTCAAGGCCCATGTACCCGAGCCGGCCTTGGTGAGATTCGTCACCGCCGGGCTCGCCGCCTGGTCGGTGAGGATGATCGAGAAAAGGTTGTTGCCCGTGTTGCTGCCGACCAGATTCAGGGTGCGAACACCGCCGGTATCAAAGAGGTTGGTATTTGCAGCAGAGTAGGTGAAGGCCACCGTGCCAGCGCCCGTCCCGGAGGCGTCGATGGCATTGGCCGCCGTGGCGCTGAGCCGGATCTGCCGATTGGTCGATTGCGCGGTCGAACCGGTGTACTGTAAAGCGCCACTGGTAGTCGTCCCCGCACCGAAGTGAAGGCCGATGCCGTCACCCGTGGCCGATTCCGATGCCGACGCGCGATTGCCCTGCGCGCCCGCAGTTCCATAGTTGGTCAGGGTGGCCAGGTTCACCGTGCCGTTGGTCAGATCAAGTGGCCCAGTGAAGGTATTTGCGCCGCCGAGCGTCAACTTGCCGGTGCCGCTATAGGTCAAGCCGCTGCCAGCGGTCGTTTCCGAAATCACGCCCGGGATGCTCACGTTGCCGCTCCCATTGAAAATATCCTGAATGGCCGCGCCGGTGGAGAGCTTGTAGCCGTTGAACGAAACCGTATTGCCCGCGCCGTTGACGGTGATCGTGTTGGCGGTGGCCGCGTTCGAGAGCAAGCCGCTGAAGGTGAGCGTGTCGCCACTGCCACTCAGGGTAATGGTGCGGCCAGAGGTCGTGTTTGAGACGGCACCCGGCAGGGTCAAGTTGTTCGCGGCCGTACTGGTGGAGGTGCCAAAGCCGAAGCTGCCGCCAATGGTGATGGCATTGGCATTCGTCATCACGATCGCTGCGCCGCTGGTGTTGTTGATGGCGCCGCCATTGATGGTGAAGCCGCCCGCCGCCGCGCCGAGAGCGGTGGTGGAGTTCAAGTTCAAGGTACCCGCCGTCAGGGTCGTGCCGGCGGAATAGGTATTCGCGCCACCCAGTGTCCACGTGCTGGTGTTGTTCTTGACCAGCGCGATGTCCGCCGGCAAGTTTCCGCCCGCCGTCCCGATGACTCCCGTAATGGCGTTGCCCTGCGTCGTGCCGTCCAACTGCAACGTGGTGACCGCTGTGGTGCCGGTAATCGCGCCCACGGTGCCGATGGTGATGTTGCCGCCGGTCGGGTTCAGAACATGCGTGACGGTGTTGAGGTTGCCGGTGAGCAAGCCGGTAAAGGCGACGGTATCTAAAGCGCTGGAAGCGTTGGGTCCCGCCGTCACGTTAAGCGTCACCGCTTTGCCGCCATTGGCGCTAATCTCCAGAATGCCGAAGTTGTGCGTCAGGCTATTGCTGGCGCCCGCCGTCGCGCGGCCCAAGGCGAGGGTGCTCGTGTAATTCGCCCCAATGCCGGTGCTGGAATTGCCGTACCAGAGATTATACACCGGATTAGACCCGCCAAAAGCGGTATCGGTGAGCAGTTGGATGGTGGCGGCGGAGTTGACGTTGATATAGCCGCCGGTGACGCCCGCCGCAGCGACGTTGCCCAAGCCCAACGTGCCCGTGCCGGTGAGGTTGACCGAGGCGGCGCTTGCCCCACTGGTGGTAACGCCAAACGAACTAGCGCTCTTGAGGGTCCATGAGCCGGAAGAAGTAAAATTCAGGATTGATGGGTTGGTGCTGCCATTGTTGATTGTGCCATTCACCGTGTTATTCTGTGCAGTCCCACCCAGGGTAAATATTTCCGTGCCCGCAGCGTTACCCGTATTCGCCAAAGCAATGGCGCCAACGCCGACGGTAACGCTAGCCGTGGTGGGGTTAAAAACGAGCGTGCCCGCGGTAGCGGCGTAGTCCCATTCGCCGAGCACTAGACTGTCACCATTACCTCCGGTGACGTTCACCGTGACGTTGCGGCCGATGACCACACCGTTGCCTGAAGCCGCCGGGGCGAACGTCAAGACGCTTCCGGGTGTGCCGGCGTTGGTGAGCGAATTGACATCAAAGTTTATCGTCACGCCGGAGGTGCTATTGATACCACCAATACCCCCGCTCCCACCGGCAGCGAAGTTGACGGTGCTGTCGCTCCGCAACTGAATGGTCATCGATGTGGACGGGTTGGGGAGGATCATCAACTGAGCGGTGCTGGCGGCGGGGAGATACGCAGTCGATACGCCGCCGGAAGTATTGCTGCCGTTGGCCTGCAACTGCAGTGTCCCGCTATTGGCCAGGGTGCCATTCCCGTTATTCGCCAGCGTGGAAAGAGTGCCGTCGCCACCGGACAGGACGAGGGTGCCGTTATTCGTCGTGACCGTCGCGCTGCTCAGGCCGGAGGTAGCTGTCACCGCCAGGGTGCTGCCCGAACCCACGGCGGTCAGCCCAGTGTAGGTATTAGCCGCATTCAGCGTAATGGTGCCGGTGCCGGTGGTCGCAAAGGTACCGCCCCCCGAAATGCTCCCGCCGATGGTGATTGGGCCCGCGCCAGCGGTCGTCAGCCCGAAACCGGCATTATTGATCGCACCGCCGATGGTGAGCAGGCCGGTCGTGCTGGCATTCGTCCACGTCTGATTGTTGCCCAAGGAGATGTTGGTATTAACCGTCTGCGCGGCCGCGCCAGAGGCCACATTCAACCCGACGACGCTGTTCAGAGTGAGCGTATTGGCGCCGCCAATGGTGACGGAGGGACTGCTGGCTAGGAAATTCAGGCTGTTGATCGTGTAATCGGCACCAAGGGTGTTCACCAAATTCTGCGGAGCGGGCGTCGTTGCGCTAAAAAAGACATCGGTGGTCGCGCCCGGCTGCGCGCCGAGATCGACGCCGCCCGCAACGGTGGTATTCCAGTTGGTCAGTGTGCCGCCGGTATTGGCGCCCCAAGTGCTCCCCTGCGCACCAGTCCAATAAGCCTGCGCCGTGGCCGGCGCACTGATGCTGAGCTTTTCCACCGTGTTGGTACTGCCGACCAGGCTCAAGTTGTAAGTGGTCCCGCTAACGGTAATCGTATTGCTCGCCAGCGAGAAATTGTTGCCCAGGGAGGACCCGGCTGAAGTCGCGGCCTGCAGCAGCGTGTAGGAGCCCGGGGTCAACGCGGAGTTCGTCGTATCGTTGATGGTGATCGTCGTCGCGCCGCCAACAGCAATGGTCGAACCCGAGGTGATTTTGTCGGTCTGCGCCCCGGCCACATCGAGTGAAATGATGCCCCCGTTGAGAACGATCCCGCCGGTCACCGCGAGCGTGCTCGTAAAGCCGTCCGCCATGGAGAAGGTGCCGCCCGCGTTCAACGTTTGGGTGGCATTGCCGATGGTATTGGTGGTGCCGCTGGCCGTCTGCTGCACGGCAAAGGTCGCGCCACTGGAGACGGTGACTTGCGTCGTGCCCAGATTACCGCCAGAGCCAAGAGCGAGCGTGCCGCCGGTTACGGGCGTCGTGCCGCTGTAGGAATTGGTGGCAGTGAGCAGCAGGGTGCCAGCGCCAATCTTGCTCAACGTCATCTTCCCACCGTTATCCGTCAGCGCGGTGCCATAGGTAAAGCTGCCGCCTGCGTTGGTCGTATCGATCGCCAGCGTGGCGGCCGTGCCCACGACTCCGATGGTCGCCTTTCCGAGAGCTGTGGTCAGATTGGCCGCCGTGAATTCACCGGTGCCGCCGACGCTCACCCCCAAAGTGGTGCCGCTATTGACGGTGATCGCCGTCCCGATATTGATCAGCGCCTGGGCTTGCTTGGCGGCCACCGTGCCACCGGCGACTGTCAGGTTGGTAACGGTGTTGTTGCCAGCCAAATTGTAAACAGCGGAAGCGTTGGAGCCAGTCAAGCCGCCGAACTGCACCGTGAAGCCGCCGGTGATATTGCCGTTAAACGAATTCGTGGAGACGAGATCGGCATTGATCCCAGCATTGCCCGAGAGAGTGATCGAGCCGTTGAAGGTGCCGCTCCCCGGCACCCGCAGGACGCCGCGGCCTTCGCCCCCATTGCCGGTAATGTTGAAGCTGTTGCCCCAAACCGTCCCATTCGAATTGCTATAGACCTCGGAAGTGCCGGCGCCGACGGTAATCAGGCCGGTGCCGAAAGGATTGGTGAGGCTCACGCCCCCGACGATGATGCGCCCATTCAAGAGGGTAATCGGATTGCTGAATACCTGAGTGCCGCTGCTCGAGAGGATAGTATTCGAGCCAGCGGCGAAGCCATTGAGGGTGAGCGTACCAGTGCCAGGAACGGCGGCCGTCAGCCCACCGGCTGCCACCGTGAAGTTGCCACTATTGCCACCCGAGGCATTGCTAAAGATGGTGCCGCCGGACGACCCAATCACCAATCCGTGATTGGCGTTGAGGGTGACCGGCGTGTTGAGCGTGGAAGCCAGGGTGCCGCCGTTGATGGCAATGTTATTCGTGGAGGTCGTTGATCCTAGATTGGAATCATTCAAAACTTGCAAGGTGCCACTATTGATAAAGGTGCCTCCGGCATAGGTGTTGGTCCCGGTCAGCGACAAAGTTCCCGAAGTGCCGGTAACGGTCAATGAGTCGGTCGAGGCGCCGCTCCCGTGCAGAAGATTGCTGCTGATCAGGACGGTGTTGCCCACCGTATTGAAAGTCGCCCCGCTATTGCCGATATTAACGGCCACGTTGGCGGCTGTTCCAAACAAATTTGTCGCCGCCGCAACCGCGGAGGTAACCTTGAGCGTGCCGCCTCCAAAGTTAATAACATTGCTATTCGCACTCGGAGCAAAAAGCACAGCCGTATCGAACTCACCGCCCACGCCGGTTCCGCTTCCGATATTCAGAGTGCCCGCATTGCCGGCCGCGACGCCTAACTGCAACACTCCGCCCGTCACCTGCACCAAGCCGGTGCCGCTGACGGTGAGCGTGCCGCCCGTGCCGGCGGTGGCGCCAATCTGCAACGCACCCGCCGTCTGCTGAAAGGTGCCCGCGGAAACCGTCATCGCCCCGCTGGCTGCCGCCGTGTTGCTGATCGCCGTGGTGGTGTTGTTCGAGTACGTCCCGCCCGCGATGGTGAATGCTCCGCCGCCGGTGACGACGAGGTTGCCCGAGCCGCTGTTGCTGCCGCCGCCCGTGCTGCTCACCACGCCCGTGATCGTCATGTCGCCGCTCCCGCTGCGGGTGACGGCGCCACCGAGATTAGTCGTGCCCGCACCGGTGAAGTTCAACGCGCTGGCCGTGGTCAAAGACCCGCCCAAGGTCAAGACGCTTGCCGCATTGACGTTCTGGATGGTCGCCCCGGTCGTAAAGCTCAGGCTGGAATTGATGGTATTGGTGCCGGAGGTCGCGGCATCGACCAGGTTGCCCGCGAGGGAGATCGCGCCTCCAGTAAGCGTGTAGCCAATGCCGCCCGCATTGAAGTTAAGCGAAGCCGCCGACACGCCAGCCGCATCTACCGTGATCGTCCCGATCCCGGTGCTATCGAAACTGACCGCATCGCCGTTGGTGAAAACCTGCCCCGGCGTTCCCCCATTGGTCCAATCGCCCGAGGTGGTATTCCAAAGGAAGTCGGAGGCGGAATTGTCCCACGTGAGGATGGCAGCCTGGGTGCTTTGAGCGGCGACCAGGGCGGCGATGGAGCCGGCAAGGACGAGTGCGGAATGGCGGGCGGAGCGGGTTTTGCGAGGTGTGGGCATGGTGCAGGGAGTGGTCGGGGCGGTGGAGACGGGGGCGGACTTCAGAAAAAGGAGGTGAACGGGAGCGGGGGCCAGGGCGGAAGGCGCTGAATTCAACCATAGTTTACGATTTTCACCAGCGGAGTTTTGAAGAATCGTGCACAAGGAAGGCTGTTTTGCGCCCGCCAGGGTGAAGCGGGGGTCCCAAGCGGACCCGGAGAGAGGGTCCACGAGCGACCAGAAGGGCACGGTGCAGCCGCCGCCGCAATTCAAGCCGGGGATGAACTGCCGCAAGCGGCGGCGCTCGCGGTACCCGGCCAGGCCGAGAATCAGCAAGCCGCTGTAGATCGTCGAGGGCTCAGGGATGGGCACGATCTCGAAGCCGCCGCCAGCGCCGCCGAAGGCAACGTCATGTCCGTGGCCGAGGAAGGCGCCATTGTCGTCGAAGAAGGTCAACTGGCTGGCCACCGCCTCGGTGCGCGAGCGACTCACACCTTCGCTCTTCGTCCCGGTCGTGGCCGGCTTCATGGCTGCACGGCGGGTTGACACCGTGGCGCGGTCCCCTAGCTTGCCCGCGTGCTTTCCGCCTCCGCACCCGCGCTTCGCCAGACTCCGCTGCACGCGGAGCACGTGGCGCTGGGCGCACGCATGGTCGATTTCGGCGGCTGGTCGATGCCGGTGCAATACCGTGGCATTCTGGAGGAGCATCAAGCCGTGCGGACCACGCTCGGCATCTTTGATATTTCGCACATGGGGCAGCTCTTCGCGCGCGGTCCCGGCGCCGCGGAGTGGCTCGAGAGCGTCTTGACGAATCGCGTGGCGCGACTGGGAATTGGCGAGTGCCAGTACACTTTCTTGCTGAATGAAGCGGGCGGCGTCATTGATGACCTGATCGTTTACCGGCTGGCCGACGCCGAATTTTTGCTGGTGGTGAATGCCGCGAAAATCGAGGAGGATTTCGCATGGCTGCAGCAGCATGGCACCGGCCAATCGGGCTTGGAACTGGTGGACTGCAGTGCGGAACTTGCGGGACTGGCCGTCCAGGGACCCCGTGCGGCGAAGCTTTTCGACCAGTTCTTCGGCGGCCGGTACGCTCGCCCGGCGCGGAATGAAATCCTCTCCGTGGGCATCGACGGCGCCCAGTACTACATCGCACGCACTGGCTACACGGGAGAGGATGGCTTCGAGGTTTTTTGCCCAGCGGCACGCGCAGTGCAAACCTGGCGCGACATCCTCGAGCGCGGCGCGGGGCTCGGTCTTGTCCCGTGCGGGCTCGGCGCGCGCGACACGCTTCGCCTGGAGATGTGCTACCCACTGAACGGCTCTGATCTTTCCCCACAGCGCACTCCGCTCGAAGCTGGGCTTTCCATTTTCGTGGACCTGAGCAAGGAGGCGTTCCTCGGGCGCGAGGCGTTGGTGGCGCAGCGCTCCGGCGGGGTCAAGCACCGCCTGGTGCCTTTTAAGATGAGCGGTAAGACGCCGCCGCCGCGCGCCCATTACCCTATTTATCACCACGGCACGCAGATTGCGGAGACCAGCAGCGGCACTCTTTCGCCGACGCTCGGCACCGGCATTGGGATGGCGTACATTCCCACGGAGCACGCGCGCTTGCATGAAGCGATCGAGGTCGAGATTCGCGGCCAGCGCTTTCCCGCGCGAATCGAAAAAAAGCCGCTCTATCAAGCTTCGCAATCGCCCGCAGGCCAGGCGCCCGTGCCCTGATCCAGCCTTTCCACCATCCAGCCCCAATCGCCGTGAATGTTCCAGATGATCTCCGTTTTGCCAAATCTCATGAATGGGTCCGCCTCGCTGGCGATGAAGCGACCGTCGGCATCTCCGATCATGCTCAGGAGGAATTGACCGATATTGTGTATGTCGAGCTGCCCAAGATCGGCACTGAAGCCACGGCGGGTGAGACGATCTGCGTGGTGGAGTCCGTGAAAGCCGCGAGTGATATTTACGCGCCCGTCTGCGGCACGGTGATCGCCGTCAATGACGCGCTCTCGGGTAATCCCGCGTTGGCCAATTCCGATCCCTACGGCGATGGCTGGATTTTCCTGGTCAAACTCGCCGCATCGTCCGGGGCGGAGGATCTTCTCACGCCGGAGCAGTACCGTACGCAACTCGGCGGCTAATCATGTGCTCGGTGTGAAATTTCCGCTTTGGCTTCCAGCCGCCGCGCTGGTGCTGATCGGCTCGCTGGCCGCAGCGCGGGCGGATTTGGTCATCGTGCAGAAGGTCGAAGGCGGCGGGCTGGAGGGGGAGATGACCATCAAGTTTCACGAGAAAAAGGTGAGGGCCGATCTGGCTCTGCCCGTCAGCCTGCTGCTTGATGGTGAGACGGGCGACTCCGTGCTGCTGCAACATCGCGCAAAAACCTTCAACCGCGTCACCGCCGCGGAAACCAAGGCGCTGATGGATAAAATGGTGGCCGCGCAGGCCGGCAGCGAGCCGCCGAAATTGGCGCCGATCAATGAGAAGAAGGACATCGCCGGGCATCACACGGATGGCTTTCTCTGGACGGTGGGCCAGATGAAAATCCGCTTCTTCGTGGCCAAAGACTTCCCGAACGCCGACGCCATTCAGCAGCAACTCAGCCTGCTGCAAAAAAGCGGCCTCGGGAGCGCGGCCGCGGGGCTAATGCCCACCGCCGAACAATTGCCGGGAGTGCGGTTGCGAACTGAATTCGAGGTGGGCGGCACGAAAGTCGTCTCGACGATCCTTTCCATCAAAGAAGAGACGTTGGACGCCGGGCTCTTCGAGATTCCGCCGGGCTACAAGGAAGTGCTGGTGCCGGTAAATGGCGCTGGACAGGAGCCGTAGGGCAGAGCGACGTTTCCTGGCGTCATGGCTGGGTTGCTTCCGTCGCTCGTGCTGGCTTCGGCGTCGCCGCGCCGCCGCGCCTTGCTGGAGGAGCACGGCTACTCCTTCGAGGCCGCTCCCGCGTCGGTCAGCGAAATCTCGCCGCACCATTTCTCTCCAGGCGAAACCGTGCTCTTCAACGCGCGCGCCAAATGCCGGGCCGTGGCCGTCCAGCGGTACGACGACCTGGTGCTCGGCGTCGATACGGAGGTCGCGCTGGAGGATGAGGTGCTCGGCAAGCCACGCGATATGGAGGCGGCCCTGGCCATGTTGCAGCGGCTGAATGGACGATGCCACCACGTCTATTCGGGCCTCTGGCTGACGCGGCTCGGCACGGGCGAGGAGCGTGGAACCGTCGAAGTCTCCACCGTCTTCTGCAAGCGGCTGGCGGAAGAGCAACTACGCGCGTACCTGGCGCGCATCGGGCCGCTCGACAAAGCCGGCGCTTACGCGGCCCAGGAGGACTTTGGAGAGTTCATCGACCATGTAGAGGGCTCCTTCACCAACGTGATCGGCCTGCCCATGGAAGCGCTGGAGCGGGAACTGAGACGCTTCGCCTAGCGATTCCGGCTGGATTCGAGGACGGCGACGGTGGTGATGAGATCGAGAGCGCGCTGGAGGATGGCGTCGCGGGCGGAGGCTTTCGGTTTGGCGGCGTGGGTGCCTTGCGCCGCCTGCATGGCGTCGAGTTCGGGATTGGTCCCGGCGACGAGCGCAGCTTCGTTGAGGCGGATGCGCTCGGTTTCGCTGACGTAGAGGGTGACGCCTTTTTCCAGTTCCTCCGTCATCAACCAGGATTCGGTTTCGGCCGAGGCTTCGACGGGCACATCGGGCTCCACGCCCTGTGGCACCACAGACTGGTCGCCCGGCAGGAGAACTTCGGCCACGGCGAGACGGAGTTTTCGCCCTGCTTGCAGAGGGAACTCAGCGAAATCAGCAGCGGCGCCTTTGGTCCGCTGACCGATAATGACGGCCCGCGCCAAAACGCGCAAAGTACCGGCGACGATTTCGGCGCTGCCGGCCGTTTCCCTATCGGTGAGCACGCTGAGCATGGCGGGGAGGCGCGGATCGTCCTTGGTCGTGAAGACTTCGCCCTGCTTGCGATCAGAGCGCTTCAGCGTGAAAAGAACTTTCCCTTTCGGGCAAAAGCGGCGCGCCACTTCCGCCGCGCGCTCGAAGTCGCCACTGGCTGGCGTGGCGCGGAGATCGACGATGAGCGCATCGACCTTCCTGCCAGCGAAGTCGGCGAGCGCCTGGTCGAGCGCCGCGAGGTTCGCCGGATTGAACGCGCCAAGCCGAAGATAACCCACATGGCCAGCGAGCAACTCGGAGTGAAAAGCGCTGGCTGCGGCGGGCGAAGTGGCGCCGGGTGGCAGAAGGGTAGCACTGGCGCCCAGCCGCTCCAGGAGACCTTGCACGGTGGCGCGCTTCACGGCTGCCTCAGAGAGCGCTCCGGGTGTCAGGTACCGCTGCTTCAGGAGCGAGATGATTTGGTCAAGCTCCGGCTCGGTGAGCGCGTCCACTGCCTCGCGCTGCGAGGGGGCGGCTCTCTCCGTAACCGCCTTGCTGCCGGGAGAAAGCGGTTCGGCCGTGGCCGACGGCTCTGCATTCGCCGAACCTGCGGGCGCGGTTCCCGTCGCTTTCGGGGGCACGATCTCAGCGGGAACTTCTTTCTTCTGAGTGGGATTGCCCGGAGAGGCCGCCATGGCCGGCGGTGTCGCATCGACAGGAAGACTCGCCAGTAGAACAACGATCAATATCAGGAGTGAACGGCGCATGGCGGGGAAGATCAGGCAGCGGCAGCCGCGAGGCCGATGTCGGTGCGGAAATGAGCGCCGCGGAAGTGAATCGTCCGTACGCGTTCATAAGCGTGTTCACGCGCACTCGGCACGTTCGCGCCTCGCGCGGTGACGCCGAGCACGCGGCCTCCTGCAGTGACGGTGCCGTCGTTAAGTCGCGCGGTCCCGGCGTGAAAAACCTCGCATCCCATGCTGCGGGTCTCCAGCCCTGTGATCGTCTCTCCGGTCGTGTAATTCTCCGGGTAGCCCCCGCTGGCCATGACCACGCAGACGGCCGCTTCGCTCGACCACTGCGGGCGCATCCGGTGAAGCTGCTGATCAATCGTTGCCTCCAGCAATTCAAGCAAATCCGTTTCCAGGCGCATCAGCAAAACCTGCGTTTCCGGGTCGCCGAAGCGGCAGTTGAATTCCAGCACGCGGGGGCCATCGGCCGTCAGCATCAAGCCGGGAAAGAGCAGCCCGCGATAGTCAAGCCCGTCCGCCTTAAGGCCCGCCAAAAAGCGATCGAGCACTTCTTCGCGAACGCGGCGCTCCACGTCAGGAGTGAAGGCGACACACGGCGAAATGGTTCCCATGCCGCCGGTGTTGAGGCCGTGATCGCCATTGAGCGCTCGCTTGTGATCCTGCGCGCTGGGAAAAAGCAGATAGCTTTCACCATCGACGAGCGCGTGGACCGAGCACTCCGTCCCACGCAGGAATTCCTCCACAAGGATCTCTTTCCCGGCGCTGCCAAAGACCCGCTCGACAAGAATGCGCTGAATAGCTCCTTCCGCTTCGGCATCGGTCGCCGCGATGATGACGCCCTTGCCAAGCGCCAGGCCATCGGCTTTCACCACGACCGGCTTCGGCATCTCGCGCGCAAAACGTTTTGCTTCCTCTGGATCACTGAAGCGCCCGGCGCGCGCGGTTGGGATGCCATGCCGCTCCATGAAGTGCTTGGCAAAGCCCTTCGACGACTCGAGACGCGCGGCGCTCTGCGTGGGGCCAAAGACGCGCAGGCCCGCGGCGGCGAAACGGTCGGCCATGCCCGCTGCGAGCGCGTCATCAGGACCGATGACTGTCAGCGCGATCTGCTCGGTTTGCGCGAAGCGGATGAGTTCGTCGATCTCTGTCACCTTGAACGGAATGCACGTAGCCGTTTCGGCGAGGCCGCCATTGCCCGGTGCGCAAAAAAGCCCGGTGACGCGCGGCGACTGCCGGAGCTTCCAGGCGAGCGCGTGTTCGCGCCCGCCGCCGCCGATGATGAGAATGCGCATAATGGAGGCTGTTAGCCTATGGGAATCATCCTGTGGTCACATCGGCGGAACCGCCACCGTCAGGGTCCTCACCCGCAGGTGCAGGAAGGGGTGAGGTCGAACTGCGAGATACACTAGGCGGAGTGGTTCAGGGCGTCGGTGGTGGTCTGGCCGGATTGCCAGCGATGGAACTTGCGAATGGTTTTGGTAACGTACAACTTGGCGCGCTCGACGGCTTCAGGCAACGGCAGACCACGGGCCAGAAAGCTGGCGATGGCCGCCGAGGTCGTGCAGCCGGTGCCATGGGTGGCCACGCCCTCGATGAAGGGGGCCGCAAAAGTGTGGCGTGCGCCGTCTACCAAAAAGAGCAAATCGGTTGCGCGGCCATGCTCGCGCAAGTGCCCACCTTTCAGCAGGAAGGAAACACCGTAGGTGCGGACGAGTTCTTCGCCGGCGATGGTCATTTCAGCCACGGAAGCGATCGGGCGACCCAGCAGGACGGCCGTTTCGTCGAGGTTTGGCGTCACCAGAGTCGCCATGGGCATGAGGCGTTCGCGATAGACGCTCAGCGCGTCGGCTTGCAGCAAACGGTCGCCGGAAGTGGCGACCATCACGGGATCGATAACCAGCGGCGGGCGCGGGCCGCCTCCGCGATGCACCGCGCTCAGAAGGTCACAGATCGCATCCATGATGGCGCGGGAATGCAGCATCCCCGTCTTGATCGCGGCGATAGGAAACGCCTCGAAAAGGAGTCGCACCTGGCTGGCGACGAGGCTCGGCTCGACGGGCTGGATCGCGAAGACGCGCCCCGGCACTTCCGCGACGACGCAGGTGATGGAGGTGACTCCATAAACGCCCAGTGCAGTCATCGTTTTCAAGTCCGCCTGCGCGCCCGCGCCCGCGCTACAATCAGAGCCAGCGATAGAGAGGACGACTGGGAGCGACATGGAGGGAGGGAGGACAGTCTGCGGCTCGGGGAGCGCACGTGCCCCTCTGAGCCTTAGAGGCGCGAAATGAGGAGTTCGCGCTGAAAGACGAGTTCCTTCGGGAGGCGATCATGCAGTGTCAGGAAAAGCTCGGTTTGCGAGATGAGTTCGCGGCGCCATTCCGGGCCGTCGATCCGCATCGCTTCCTCGAATTGCTCGCGCGGGAAATCAAGGCCGGTCCAGTCGAACTCGCTGTAGCGCGGCATCCAGCCGATCTGCGCTTCTCGCGCGCGCGCGCGCGCCCGCGGCAGCGGTCGATAATCCAATGCAGCACGCGGAAATTTTCGCCAAAGCCCGGCCAGAGGAATTGATCGTCGGCGCCCTTGCGGAACCAGTTCACGTGGAAGATGCGCGGCGGATCGGCGAGGTGCCGCCGGATGCCGAGCCAGTGATTGAAATAGTCGCCCATGTTGTAACCGCAAAACGGGAGCATCGCCATGGGGTCGCGCCGGACTTTGCCCACCTCGCCAGCCTGCGCCGCGGTCAATTCGCTGCCCATGGTCGCCCCGAGATAGACGCCGTGAATCCAATTGAAGCTCTGGAAAACGAGCGGCATCGTCGTGGCGCGCCGCCCGCCGAAGATGATTGCGGAAATGGGCACGCCCGCCGGGTCGTGTGCCTCCGCGGCGAGCGCCGGATTGTTGGTCATCGGGGCGGTGAAACGCGAGTTGGGATGCGCGGCTTTTTCCTTGGAGCAGGGCATCCAGGGCTGCCCTTTCCAATCGGTGAGATGCGCCGGCGGCTGCTCATCCTTGCCCTCCCACCAAACGTCGCGCTCCGGCGTGAGCGCCACATTGGTGTAGATCGTGTCGCGCGCGATGGTGCGCATCGCATTGGAATTCGATTTGTCGTTGGTGCCGGGGGCGACGCCGAAGTAGCCCGCCTCCGGATTGATGGCGTACAACCGCCCATCGGCTCCCGGTTTCATCCAGGCGATGTCGTCGCCGACAGTGGTGATCTTCCAGCCGGCGAAAGCGCGCGGCGGGATCATCATGGCGAAGTTCGTTTTGCCGCAGGCGCTCGGGAAAGCCGCAGCCACGTAAGTTTTCTCCCCTTGCGGCGACTCGACGCAGAGCAGCAGCATGTGCTCAGCCATCCAGCCCTGGCTCCGCCCGAGGTAAGAGCCGACGCGCAGCGCCAGGCATTTCTTGCCGAGCAGGACGTTGCCGCCGTAGCCGGATCCAACAGAGATGATGGCGTTGTCCTGCGGGAAATGGCAGATGAAGCGGTGCTCCGGGTCGAGATCGAGAGTCGAATGCAGGCCGCGGTTGAAGTCGTCGCTCGCAGCGAGTTGATCGAGCGCGACCCTGCCCATGCGCGACATGATGCGCATGTTCAGCACGACGTAGATGGAGTCGGTAATCTCGACGCCGACTTTGGTCAGTGGGGAACCGGGGGGACCCATGAGGTATGGCACCACGTACATGGTGCGGCCCGCGCATGGCCCCCGCCAGCAGCGCATGGAGCTTGTCATACATCTCGCGCGGAGCGGTCCAATTGTTGGTTGGGCCCGCTTCCTCCTTCGATGGCGTGCAGATGAAAGTACACTGCTCAACGCGGGCCACGTCGTTCGGATTGGACCGATGGTAGTAGCAGCCCGGCAGCTTCTCCTGGTTGAGTTCCAGCAAGACTCCGCTGTCGACCGCCACGGCGGTAAGATGCTCCTTTTCCTCCTCGGATCCATCGCACCAGAAGACGTGGTCCGGCTCGCAGCGGGCGCGCGTCTGCTCAACCCACGCCAGGAGCGTCGGATTAGTGGTCTCGGTCTGGCCGAAAGAATGCCTGGGTTCCATGAGGCGAGGACTGTGAGGGCGAAGGGGAGGCAGCGACAAGCGCCGTCGTGGGCGGAACCGTTGGGCGGTTTGTTTTCTCTCAACCGCCGCGCGCTCGTTTCCGGCGGAGCAGTTCACTGAGGTGCGCGACGTCGACCCGGTCCTGGTCGCGGTACGTCTCCTTGCTGCGGATGAGGGTGGGCAGGTCAGCGTAGATGATTTCCACCCCGTCAATGGTCACGCGCTCGGCGGTGGGTGCGGCTTCGTCATAGGTCACCTTCCACGCGCGGGTGCTGACATCCACTTCCACCTCGTCGGCGATCTTCACGACGACGTTCTCCACGAAGTCCTGCGGCGTCAGTTCGGCGGCCGCGTGATCCTCCAGTTCGCTGAGCGCCGCAATCAGCCGCGCGTGGTTTGCGAGGTCCTCTGGGACGAGCACATCCACATCAGCCGTGTCGCGGACGTAGCCGTGCAAGATGGAAGCCTGCGCGCCTACGATGATGTAACGGACAGCGTGGCTTTTCAGCAGGGTACAGACCCGCAGGAGAGGGAAATCGCTCATCCCGCGGGAGTGCAGCTTACCATAGCCACGGGTTTTCCTGTGCGGATCGCCACGCCGCAAACTCCTCCCATGTCCTTGCTTTGAAGACAAAACCGCGCGGGCGCGGCCAGGGGCTCATCGCCGTTGACGCGCGATGCAGAAGGGCGCCTGCTGCGTGGCATTCCACGGGCGTTTGCGGCGGCAGCCGGCGCCCAACCTTCTTCGTCTTCAATTCCATGACGGGAGCTTGCCTCAGCCCGGTCGATTTCGCAACGATTGGCGCATGATGTCGGGAAGGCGGCGGTCCAGCTTCGGACGAATCCCTTGAGCTTTAATTCTGAGCTCTCTCGTAAAATCCATTCACCGTGCTGGTGCGATATTGCGGGAGCGCAACCTCGGTGCCGGAAGGATTTTGTCGAGTCCGTATGCGTCCAGCCCCGGTTCTAGGATAAACGGTGAAGCGTGCCGGTGGCGAAGATGAGGGGGTACAGGCGATCGAAGTACCAGAGCTTGGCGAAATAGAAGCCAAGGGGAGTCGGCACGTGCCACGTGCCGCGCTCGATCTGCTCGAGCAGCCAGGTAGTGCCCCGTTCGCGGGCGGCGACATGGGGCGAAAGCGCCAGCGCTTCGAGTGCGAGGGAGGTCTCTTCGACAGAAGGCGGGCAGCCAGGTGCGCCACCCCAGCCGCCGCCCTCGCCTTGCGCGGAGAGAAGGAAGGCGGTGGCGCGCTCCTCCATCGCCGGCGCGATCGAGAATCCCCGTGCGCGCAATTCGCGCAGCGCGATGAGCACCAGCGCGGTGCCATAGGTCGGGTTGTCGTCGCCCGGCGCGTGCTCGTTCCCAAACCAGAGCGGCACCCAGGATCCATCTTCGCGTTGCGATCGCGCAAGGTAGCGGAGGGCGCGCGGCATTGCGCCATGCACCCTGCGGGCGAGCGACTTTTCGAGGTGCGGCAGCCAGGCGCTCCAGGCCCGCAGCGCATGCGCCGTAAGATCAGGACTGCTGCGATCGAAGGGCAGCGCACCCCAACCGCGACAAAAGGTGGGGACTCCGCCGTCGCCGTTTTGCAGGTTGAGCAGCCATTCCACGCCCGCGGCTCCGGCGGCGCGAGTCGGGCTATCGAGCAATCCGAGAGCGAGCAGGGCGAGCATCGCCCCCGCGGTATCATCGGCATCGGGCACCCCGCCGGGGAGATCCGTCCAAGCCCAGCCGCCGGGCGCGGCGCGGGTGTACGAGTGAACCGTGCGGCCTTGCTGCGCCAGCAGCCATGCCCGGAGAGTTCCGCGCTGCTCCGGCGCGAGCGCACTCGGAGTTTCCGGGAGGGCTTTGATCGAAAGTGTAGTGAGCCACGTGGCGAGATTGGTGTCGATCGGCCAGCTCCCATCGGGACGCGCGCTGGCGCGGAGGAAGTTCACTCCTCGGCAGACCACCGGGTGCTGGCGCTCGCCCATGGCCGCGAGGCTCATCGTGACGAAGCTTGTGAGCGGCGTGGCTTCCAGAAAGCCGCCATTGGCGGGCTGGAGTGAGTCCAGTTTTCGCAGCGTGCGACGCCGGGTGAAGGCACGCAAGCCGCGGGCGAGAGGGTTGGCCGAAGGATGGTGGTGGTGAATGACCTGGCCGAGGGCAATGAGCGCAGGGAGGGCGTAGCTCACGACCGGCAGTTGCAGCGCGCCGAAAAGCTGTTGCGGCAACGCTGCCAGTTCGAAAGGGAGTGCCGGGATGAAGCGCCAGCCGTTTTCGCCAAAGCGCCCCGCGAGCTGGCACATGACGAGGATCGGAACGGAGAAGGTGCGGTCTTTTCCGTAGCGATCAGCGATGGCGCGGACCAGGCAGGCGGCATCGAGCGGCTCCCCGGGCCGGCCGCTGGCGGCGGCAAGCCACTGCTCCGCGCGCTGAATGAGAGCCGCGTGGGGCTCGTGGGAAGTGGGGCTGCTGGCGGGGAGCTTGCGCTCCTCTGCAAAGGCCGCCCAGACGAGAGCGGTCGTGCTGATGTTACTCCGACTGCGGATGGTGTCCCCCCAGCCGCCGTCAGGATTGACGTGCGCGGAAAGCCAGCGAAGGCCGCGCTCGATCAAGTGGGCGTGCGCTTCGGAATCGACCAGGCGGAGGGCCGTGACAGCCGTCGCCGTCGAAAGCGCGCTGCTGGAAAGCTCGCCAGTCCAGTGTCCCTCCGAGCTTAGCTCCCCCAGCAAGGCGCGGGTGACCTTTTGCCGAGCCGCGGCGAGACGGTCGGGAAGGACCACGCCGGCAATCATCGCGCTTCATCCGCCGGGCGCACGCGGGCCGGCAGGAGCGCGCAGGCGCCCTGGCAGCCGAAAATCCTGCTGAGCAATTGGCGGTGCCGACTGATCCAGCGGTAAATGAGTTCCGCGATTTGGATGACTCCTGGCAGCCAAAGAACCAGCGCCATCGGCACCAAGGCTGGCAGCCGCAGGCCGACAAAACGGATGCAGCGGGCGCCCCGATGAATGCAGCCATCGCGTGCCACACAGTGGATCGCCTCGGCAAGCTGCTCGCGCGTCAGGCCCGGCACCAGGCGCGCGGCTTCTCCACCGGAGAGGGGCGCGAAGCGCAGTGCCGATCGCCAGTCGAGCCAGGTGAGCGCGCGCGATTGGAAAGTACACATCGGGCATGCATCGTCGTAGAGCACAATGTGCGGGGGCGCGGCAGTGGCCGTGGACATGGCCCTATGATAGACGCTCCGGGCCGACCGCCAAGTGCCCGAGTGCGAGCAGCCCGTAAAAAGTGTATTCCGCATCCAGGTGATCATCCGCCCAATGCCCGTAAAAACCCCCTTCCGCGTTCCAAAGGGAGTCGAGGAAATCGAGCGTCTGCTCGTGGGCGGCGGGACCGAGTGGGCGCTCGAGAATGGCGAGCGCGTGCAGCGCCGTGGCGGTTGACAGCAGGTCCGGCAAGGGCGCGCCGGGCACCGCACAAAAGCCGCCTTGCGCATGCACCTGCGAGAGCAGCCAGTCGCCAACAGCTGGATTAAGGGGAAGCCCAAGCTGATGCAGCACCGCGACAGCCGCCGCTGTCGCCGGCACCGCACCCGCGCGCAGGCCGCGCGCATTGCCCCAGGCGCCGTCCGGGGTCTCGAGAAGCTTGAGGCAATGGACCATGCGCAGCGGTTCCGGCATGAGAGCGCCGAGATCTTGAAACGCACCCAGCGCGACAAAACAGCCGTATGCATTCCCGCAAGCGGCACCACGCTCCGCGTCGTATCCGCCATCCGCGGTACGAAATTCCTCCAGGCGTTCGAGGATGGCTGCGCGCATGGCCAGCGGCTCCAGGCCGACGACCGACCAGCACCGCGCCAGCGCCCCGAGATGCACGAAATCCAGCGTCTCGCCGTCTCCAAATCGACGCAGGCCTGTGGCCACCAGCTCGGCGGGAATTTCTGCCTGGAGCGCTTGCAACCCGCCCAGCACGAAGATGGTGTAGTAGAGATCTTCGCCTCCAGCGCGGTCCAGACCGCCGCCGCCTGGCCCGAGTTGCTTCAGCAAAAAATCGCGCACCCGCTCCGTCGCATCGCCGAGTGCCTTCGGAGCGAGGCGCGCCACCTGCAACATCTCGAGGCGGAGACTCACGGCTATCGATCCTTCACCTGATCAAAATCGGGGTGCGTGCTCATCAGGCCGCAGCTTACCTCCGCGCGCGGCGCTCGCAAAGGCCTTCTGGTCAGGAGAAAGAGCGCACTCTCTGGCAGCGCGAGCCGCGATTCTCCCACCATGAGCCGATTCGTGATCTTTGATGTGGATGGCACCTTGATCGACTCTGTCGATCAACACACGGAGGCGTGGCAAAAGGCCTTCCGGCACTTTGGAAAGGAAATCGCCTTTGAAGATTTGCGCTCGCAGATCGGCAAAGGCGCCGACCAGTTGCTGCCGGTGTTTTGGACCAGGGAAGAACTCGCCCGGATAGAAAAGCCGCTCTCCGCATTTCGCGCGCAGCTTTTCAAGAGCGACTACCTCCCGCAACTGCGCCCCTTTCCTCAAGTGCGTCCTCTTTTCCAGCGCCTCCTCGAGCAGGGCTCCAAAATCGCGCTCGCCTCTTCCGCCAAGGGCGACGAACTGCAAAACTACAAACGCCTGGCGCAGATCGATGACTTGCTCGAAGCGGAGACCAGCTCGGATGACGCGGCGGAGTCCAAGCCGCATCCTGACATATTTCAAGCAGCGCTGAAGAAGCTCGGCTCACCCGCTGCGGAGGAGGTGCTGGTCGTCGGCGACACGCCATATGACATTGAAGCGGCCGCCAAGGCGCATCTCCGTACCGTCGCTGTCCGCTGCGGCGGCTTCCCGGAGGACTCCTTGCGCGGAGCCATCGCGCTCTATCAGGACCCCGCCGACCTGCTCGAGCATTTCGCCGATTCACCTCTGGCCATTCGATGAACGGCGTCTCAACGGAGCAAAGATCACCCGCCGCATCCATTCGTTCCATCACTGCCCAATTCCTCCATTCAGCGCCATGATCGCCGTCACCTTCGCTCTGCCCGATGAGAGCCGCGACTTCCGGCGCGCCCTGCGCGTACAGGAGCAATCTGGCCGCCGTGCGGGCTCGTGGCTGCGGGCCACCTGGAACGAGCAACCGTTGCTCGTCTGGCATGTTGGCGTCGGACGCGAGCGCGCCGCAGATGAAGCCCGGCTGCTCCTGGCGCAGCGTCCGTCGCTGGTCGTGGCTGCAGGTTACGCGGGCGCGCTCGACCCGGAGCTTCAAGTGGGAGACGTTGTGATCGATTGGCGGAAAGTCGAGAGACCGCCGGGGTTCGCCTTGCCACCCCGCGCGCGTGAGGGCGCCGTGGTCACAGTCACCACAGCAGCCGAAACTCCCGAAGCAAAAGAGCAGCTTCGCGCCGCAACGGGCGGGCTCGCCGTCGATATGGAAACGGACGTACTCGAAAGAATTTTCGACGGAGCCGGCATTCCGCTCCTGGCCCTGCGGAGCATCAGCGACCGGGCGGCTGACGCTTTACCCGTGCCGATGGAGCACTGGTTCGACCTCGCCTCACAACGCCCGCGCGTCGGCGCCCTGCTCCAATACCTGGCTGCCCATCCGCGGCAGATTCTGCCGTTTGCCGCATTCGTGCGAGGCCTCGCTCCCGCACGCCGCCATCTGGCACAAGCACTACTGGCGCTCCTCTCCAGCCCGCCCGAGTAGGTTCACAAACAGATGAGGCACGCGGAAGTGCCATGCTCGGATCATCTGCCTGCACCTCGTTCGCGATAAAGTGCTCGCCCGAACAAGTTGCCGGGCCGTTGGGATGAGGTAATAATTCAATTTGCTCATGGCTATGTCGACCCAAGTCGCCGCCCGACCAATGAATGCTTTAGGAATTCGTTAAAGGAATCGGCAAGCAGGCGGCGGCGCGCTTTCCAGAAGTCTTCTGCGGCTGCTATCGTCCAAAGCTCTTGGTCCAAGGGAATGCACTGACTGGAAAGAACCTTCCGCTCTAACTGCTTCAAATATACTTCAGGCCCGGAGTGACTGATTGCTCTATTCACGTCGCCAACAATGAAGGCAATATTTGCCACATTGTCTGCGCTCGCTCGGAGCGTATTGGAGAACTGGGCTCGCGGAAGGATGTGGTGGCGATCAACGCCATCCTGTAGTAGAATCTTATCCCCGGTGTAGAAGTTGAGAATCCCTCGATGCATGCAGGCGATGTAGAGGGCCAGCAACCCGCTCTTATCCGCCAATGCTCCTTCGAAGTCCGCTGGCTCGGCGAAGAGGCTCGCTCTACTATTCTGACGCAGATTTTTCAACAGGGCTCCAATAGGATCTGATTCCCGGCAGGCTTTAAGATCCTCATCGAGTTTTGTCTCGCTGGAGGCACTGTACCGATGATGAAGAGCAGCGAGAGCCAACCAAGCGATCATTCCCTTGGAATCCCGCTCTCTCGGACCAAGGTTTGCGCACATCGCGATGACAGGTACAAGCAAAGCGCCTGACCAAAGTATGTTCATGCTTACGAGGCCGAGTTCGCTTTTTATGAGACTGATCGCCTGTTCTGTTCCTTGTTCCGTCTTCTTCCATGCCTTTAGGATATCAGTCTTCTCCAAATCGTGCAAAGGTGTTCGGTTCCGGCCATCCGGTTTAGCCACAAACGCGCAGGCTCGAAACAGATGCATTACGTTCAGCCGGTCGAAACCTTTGTGGTTGATTGTTTTCAGAAAGGGGGCGACATTTTCTGCAATGAAGCCCGTATGGCGCGAAGCAACCCTTGCCGTGTCAATATCTTCTCGCTTGAGCCGAATTCCGAGGGTGTTGATGCGCTCGAAAGCTGCTACGGCGTCTTTGAAATTGTGGTCTATCATACGAACGAGAGGCACCTCGTACTCAAGGATCCTTCGCACCCGATCGTACCGATCGTTGCGCTTTCGATCCATTGCGCTTCCGCTATCCAGGTTGAGCGTCAATCGCCGGTAATCCTCAGGGTTCCAAAGTTCTGCAACTCGGACCCAGCTTGGATTTTGCCGCGTTGCCGCGTTCGCAAGTAGAAATTCCTCCTGATCGGCGTTGAAAACTACGTCGATACCTTGATCTCCGCTTAGCGTTCGTGCTAAAGTTGTAACACGCTGCTGGCCATCAATGAGCCAGCTTACCCTGGAGGCGTGAGCAGGCCTTGGTTCTGCACGACGCGCACGGACCGGCTCGTCACTCTGCCACAGGAGCAAGGAGGAGATCGGATAGCCTTTGTACAGCGAATCGAGCAGCAGAGGCGCCTTGCCTTTTTTCCACACGTAGTCTCGCTGAAACTCCGGGATGACGATCTGTCCCGAGTTGTATTCGTTGATGAGGCGCTCCACCGTCAGCGGGCGGTGGTCGAGGTGCGGTGTTGTCATGAGAAGATCAGTGAGAGTGGCAGGCCACGTGCGCCCGTAAAGAATACTTATCTCGGTGCGCGGCGGCACGATTGCGTGGCGATTGTCACCTACACGCAGGCGTTCGCTCCCCAGCATTGAATCAAAAGGCCGTATTCTTCTGCCCATTCGCCTTGACTGCCACAATTGAACATCCTTCGTCACCCACTGTGGCGCGCTCCAAGCGGGGACCCGTCAGATCACAAGACCGCGCTGTCGTCGCGGCGCTCGAGTTTCAGGAGGAGTTTCTTCACGGTCTCGACGCTTTTCGTCAACTCGTAGAGCGCCTTGAGAATCTCGTCCTGCGTCGGTTGATCGGCGAGGCCGGGGGTGAGGGGGTGAATGCTCGTGACTTTCGCCGCAATCTCGGTGCAGGCGCTGCGGATCTGAGCAAGGGAGGTCGCGCGGTCCATCGGGGGATGTTCGCGAGAGGCAGTGCCTTGCGGCAAGTCGCAACTCCAGCGGGCCAGTGACGCAGAGTGAGGTGGACGTTGCTCCGCCGCGTCACGCGCGCGCCGCCAGAAACTGGTGTATTTGCTCGGCGAGGCGGGCGCCGATGCCTTCCACGGCAGTCATCTGCTCGATCGTCGCCCGCTTGAGCCGGGTGACGGAGCCAAAATGCTGGAGGAGCAATTGCTTCCGGTGCTGCGAGACGCCGGGGCAATCATCGAGCAGGCTCTCAGCAACGCGGCGCTTCATGAGCAATTGATGGTAGCCGTTGGCAAAGCGATGCGCCTCGTCCCGGATGCGCTGGAGGAGCCGCAGCGCACCGCTCTCCTCAGGCAGTTGCACGGGCAGCGGGCGCGCAGGACGATAGATTTCCTCGAATTCCTTGGCCAGGCCGATGATCGGCAGCTCGTGCAACCCGAGCCGCTGCAATTCTTTGCAGGCGACAGAAAGCTGGCCTTTGCCGCCATCGACGATCACCAAATCCGGCAGCCGCACAGCGGCGAAGCCGAGCCCCGCGCGCACGGAGTCTCCAGCGGCGCGCGCGACCTGGTCGGGCGGACTTTCCTGCGAAAACTCAGGGGAGGCATCGACCATCGTTTCGCCCGCCGGAATCGTCTCGGTGCTGGCCGCCTGTAAAGCGCGGCGATGCTCGCCGCTCTCCAGCAGGACGCGCGAGTAGCGTCGCCGCACCACCTCAGCCATGGAGGCGAAGTCATTTTGCCCAGCCACCGTGGCGATGCGGTATCGGCGGTAATTCGCCCGGTCCGGCACGCCATCCTTGAAGCAAACCATCGAGGCGACGATATGCGTCGAAGAGATGTTCGAAATGTCGAAGCACTCCATGTGGGTGGGTGGCGTGGGGAGTTGCAGCGCGTCCTGCAGCGCCCGCACGTCCGCCTGGGGATTGATCGTGCTCGGCACCATCCGCTCAAGGCTGCGGGTGAACTTGCGAGTCGGCGCCGTGGTGCGGCGCAAGTCATGCAACATGTTGCGCAAGTCCACGGCGCGTTCGAAGTCGAGCTTTTCCGCCGCCTGCCGCATCTCCGCTTCGAGCACCTCGAGCATCTCCTTCGAGCGGCCATCGAGGAATTCGGCAGCCCGCTCCACGCGTTCGCGGTATTGCTCGGAAGTGATCTCCGCGAGTCTCATCGGCACCTGATAGGTCGAGGATTTCAGCTCCCGCTCCGTCGGGTTGCCGCGTCCAAAGGTGAGCACCCCGAATTTCTTGCGCAGAAAAGACATGGTCTGCCGCAGCGCGCCCGCATGGGCAAAGGGCCCGAAGTAGCGCGCCGTCTCGTCCGTCCGCATGCGCGTCAGCCGGAAGCGCGGCCAGTCGTCGCGCGCGTTGACCTTAACGAGGAGGAAACGTTTGTCGTCGCGAAACGAGACGTTGTAGCGCGGGCGGAATTCCTTGATCAGCCGGCCTTCGAGCAGGAGCGACTCGGGCTCCGTATTGACGGTGTGCCACTCGAAGTTCCAGATGGAATCGAGCAGCGCGCGCGTCTTCAGGTCGGCCGTCATCGCGCGCGACGGCATAAAGTACTGGCCAACGCGCTTGCGCAGGTCGCGCGCCTTGCCCACATAGATCACGCGGTTGAAGCGATCGCGCATGAGATAGACGCCCGGCTTGTGCGGCACCTCGTGCAGCATTGAGCGGAAATCAGGCTTCTCGCGTGGGGAGGGCGTCATGGAGCGTCCCCATCTTCGCGCGGAAAGGCAATTTTCTCCACCGCCTTTCGCGCAGATCGCAGGCAGCGAGTGCCGGAATTTGGCTCGCACGGCGTGGCTCAAGAGCACGCCTATTTGATCAAGAAGATTGATACCGATTACTTCGATGAGGCGTGATCAGGGTGGCCGCTTCAACCAACGAAGCCGCCGCTAGGTTTGGCGGAAAGCGGCGTTCCATCCGGCGGGGCGTGCGAGCCGCGCGAGCTTGTCAGGGCGGGCGCGGCGGGGCAGGGTCGGGGTGATGAATGGCGGCTCCCCTCCTTGCTCTGGTGCGGGAAACGACTTGCGCCGGGGAGCACCGCAATGATTGCGCCGCTGCAAGCCGACGATGCGGCAGAATTCGGCGCGATGGTGCGGGCGGCTCATCGTGGGCTGCTGCGCGAAGTGAGCCTCGAAGGGCCGATTCTAGGCTGGCGCGAGCACGATTTCGGGACGCCGATCGGTCTGGCGCTGGCGCGCATCGGCACCGACCGGAAAGCCGAGGTGCTCTCGGTTTACGTTCAACCAAGCCAGCGTGGGCGCGGGCGCGGCGCGAGACTGCTGACGCACTTGGAGATGGCGCTCGCGGATCGCGGCTGCACGTCCCTGCACTGCGTTTTCGAGGCGGTGCCTCGCTCCGGCGGTTGGGCGCGCCTGCTGGGGGCGCGCGGCTGGGGGACGCCGCGCACGATCAGTCTGTCGGCGGAAATCGGGCCGGAAATCCTGAGCGCGCGGTGGCTCCAGCGAAGGTCCGAGCCGGGAGCGCCACTGGCGGTCTTTCGCTGGAGTGAACTGCGCGACGCGGAACGCCGGCAACTCGAAGAAGAACAAGCGGTGGCTCCATTCGCACCGCCCGAGCTGTGGCCGTTCCACGAGAAGGCGAGCCACCAGGCGGCGGCGAGCTTCGGGCTGCGCTGCCGGGACCGGGTGGTCGGCTGGTTTCTGGGGCTCCAAACCGGCCGGCGCACCGTGCAATACTCCGCGCTCTTCGTCCGCGAAGAGTTCCGGTTTCCTGACCGTGCGGCCCATCTCTTCACGTACGCAGCACAGAATCTTGCCAGTCTCTGCGACGCAAATGCCACCGCTTCCTGCGAAGTCCCCGCCGAAATGGCGTATGCGGAAATGGCGCGGCTGCTTCGTGGGAAGATCGCTCCTCTGGCGCGGCGTTTTCAGGAACGCTGGCGCGCGGAGAAATTGCTCGTCTGAAAGGCGCGGCACTCTTTCCCCGGCCTCTTCACCTGGAAGCGCTTTCGGCTTGCGGGTCCCCTGCCCGACTGCTCTCTTCGCGTCCCATCGCCTCCCCGCTCATGAAAAAATATCTCGCAGAACTCCTCGGCACCTTTGTCCTCGTGTTCGGGGGCTGCGGCAGTGCTCTCCTGGCGGGCGAACACATCGGCTTCCTCGGCGTCTCCCTGGCGTTCGGTCTTACCCTGCTTACCATGGCCTACGCCATCGGTCCCATCTCCGGCTGCCACATTAATCCAGCCGTCACTCTCAGCTTGTTTCTTAGCAAGAAGATCAGCGCTAAGGACGTGCCGGGCTACATCATCGCTCAAATCGTCGGCGGACTGCTGGCGGCGGCGATGTTGCTGATCATCCTCAAAGGCGGGCCGGACGGGTACGACCCGGCGGTGAAGGGTTTTGCTGCCAATGGCTACGGCGAGCATTCGCCCGGAAAGTACGGTCTCTCCTCGGCATTTCTGGTGGAGGCGGTCCTTACATTTTTTCTGGTCCTGACGGTGCTCGGCTCGACCGACGTGAAGGCGCCAGTCGGCTTCGCCGGTCTTCCCATTGGCTTCGTGCTGGTTTTGATCCACCTCGTCGGGATTCCGGTGACCAACACTTCCGTGAACCCGGCCCGCAGCATCAGCCAGGCGGTTTTCGTTGGCGGCTGGGCCATCGAGCAGCTTTGGTTGTTCATCGTCGCACCGATCCTTGGAGGCGCCTTGGCCTCGATAGTCTTCCGGCTCATTGGCACTGACAGTCCCGTCATCACCACGCAGCAAGCGGAACGCGCGCTGGCGAGCGAAGTCGCCGAGCGGCGTCAGTAGGCAGTTCGGCATCGTGAGCAGTGGCTTGGGTGAAATGCGCAAATCGCTTGCGCGTGCGAGTGCCACTCCTTAGATACGTGCAGCACCCCACATTCTCCATGGATTCATTTGAAGAGCAGGAACTCCGCGCACGTCAGGCGCTCAGCCCGTCGGCGGTTTTGAAGACTGGTTTTGGCGTCGGCCTGATCTTTTTCATCATGAGCGGCGGCTCGCCGTGGACTACGGCGGGGACGATGAATATGATCATGGGGCGCGATTTCCGGATCGGCTTCTTTGGGCTGCTGATCGGGCACTTCGCGGTGGCGATGCTCTACACCTGGATCATCGGCAGCATCATCTATCGGCTGCCGACGCCCGCGGCCGTGGCCATCGGGGTACTGGTGGGTGTGGCGCTCTACTTGGCCAACCTGGTCATCTTTTGGTCGCTGCGGGGCTCGATGCAGAGCCCGGAGTTTGTCACCTTTTTCGTCCACGTGACCTTCAGCCTCTTCGCGTCGCTGCTCTACAAGGCTTTCTCTGTACCGAAGGTGGCTCACTACTGAGGGTGAGCCAAAGTGCTGCCTCTGATTGGCAGCGCTTAGACTTCGCGGATGGTGACGTCGTTTGTCGTCGTTGTGGCGAGGTCCTGGCTCTTGGTCGGAAGCTTATCGACGAAGACCTGGCCGGCGGCGGATTGGAATGGGCCGATCTGGTGAGCAACAAAGCCGAAGTGGTCGCCCGCCGCCGCACTGCCGGAGACTTGGCCCGCGATCAAGATGCTGCCGATTCGCGAGTGGAGGTTGGAACCGTCGGTGATCGGAATGGCAGCATCGCCTGAGGTGCCAAAAGAATTCGCCGCAGCGGCTTCCACTCCCGCAACGAGGTTGCTAGCCGTCCAGTTGCCGCCAACTTCCGCCAGGCCAATCTGGGCATGGCCGTTCACCGGCGCGCCAGTGATGCTGTAGCCGGCGAGGAAATTGGAACCGGAGACGTTGCCCTGGACCAGCAACTCGCCGAGCGCGCTGTCCGTCACGCCATCCGAGGCGGCCTGTCCCAGCGCGGTCACCGCTGCATTGGTTACATCGCCGCCGACGAGGACGCTACCTATGGCATAGCCCGCGTGAACCGTGGCCTTAAACATCCCGTAAGTCGCAATGCGGTAAATGCCGCCATACGCATCGATCGTGCCGCCCGGCACCGCAACCGTGGGATTGCTCCCGGACGTGGCGGCCGACCCAAAAGCCCCGATCGCCACATAGCCGATGTCGCCCGTCGCGAACACCCCGGCGCCGGCCAACACCTGTCCGCTGCCCGCAGCGGTTCCGGCGGCAAGGCTGTTCGTGGCGATGGAGAAGATGCCGCCGTCGGAGCTCACCATACCGGAGTCCAGGCCAGAACCGCCGGTAATATTGCCGATGGAAGCCGTGTAGATGGCGCCCGCCGTACCGGTGGTCTGATTGTCAAACGCCTCGACCGCGCCTGAGCGCGCACCGCCGCCTCCGAGAATCCCGCCGGACACCGAAAGGCTGGAAATGAGGCCGTGCTCCTGGATTGAGCCAGAGTCGTCTCCCACCCCACCATGAAGATGCCCCGAAACCACCACCGAACCGATGGCTCCGGTGGCGTACACCGTGCCGCTGGAAGCACCACTGCCTCCCGCAATGGCATCCGGCACGAGCCCCGCGGGCGCGGTGTGCGAGATCGAAACACTGGCAATCTCCGCCGCGGAACTGACCACGCCCGAGCCAGTCCCGGCACCCCCGAGCAGGCCATCTTTGATGATGACGGAGCCGATGCCGCCAGACCCTGAGGTGCCGCTGAAAATCCCGCCGCTCGCGTCGCCGTCGCCGCCGATCACCGTGCCGCCCACCGTTACATCGCCAATGGCGCCGGAACTGACGAGGATCCCCGAGTGCGATGCCGCACTGGTACCGAGGTAGCCAGCGAGATCGCCATCGATCACAACATTACCGGTCTGTCCGCCACTTTCGATAAAGCCACTGTGCGCGCCGGCGCCTCCGTGAACGGAGCCGTACACCGTCACCGCGCCAAGGCCACCCTTCCCGACAACGCCACCAGAGTCCGGTCCGGCACCCTGAATGTTGCTGATATACAGCGCACCAATGCCGCCGTCACCCGAGATGACTCCGCTGCCGTCCCCGGTCCCGCCGACGAGCCCAGGTGAGCCGATGGTGCCAATCACGGCGGTGCTAATGCCAGTGACGGCATGAATGTTCGCCGAGCCAGCCCCTGAGCCCAAGACTTCGCCGACTTGCACGTAACCGATGCCGCCGCCCGCCGAAACGGAGCCGCTGCCCGTGGCAGTACCGCCGCGCAGACTGCCGCCGATGACGATAGAGCCGATATTTGTGCCGGCGATGATGGAGCCCGAGTTGGTTCCGGCGCCGCCGTTCAGGCCATCGGAGAGTTCCGGGTGCTGCGAGTCTACGAAATTACTGCCCAAGTGGATGGAACCGATGCTGCCATCGGTTTGAATGACTCCATCATTGGTCCCGGCCACGGCCGGGTCACGCGGCTTGAGATAGTGAGCGATGTTGACGGCGCCGATCTGGCCGGACGAGACGGAGGTGCCGCTGGAGCTATAGCCATTGACGACGTGCAGGTAACCTCCCTCCACCGAAAGGGCGTTGAAGCTGCCCAGTCCGCCGGCAATCGTGCTCTCGTAGTCGGGGGTGCCGGATTGTGTATTAATCAGCTTGCCCAAGGTATCGACATATAACGCCTGTACCCCGTAGCTGCTATTCCCACTGCCCGCGTCGATCTGTCCGAGGTCCCCAGGAATGGCGACGACGCCAAGGGAAATATTGGAGGCTTGGATCGCCCCCACATTGACCAGGCCATCACCACCGCTCTTTTGCACCGAGAAGATGATCGAAGCACCCGAGGCGGGATTGCCGTTCGTGCCGAGAAGATTCGTCAGATCAATCGTTTGCAACTGCTGCGGCACATCGTCCGTCGTATTAGCGGCCCCAATGTGTGCCGCGCCTTTGTCGAAATGGAACACGAGCCCCAGCACACCATCCGTGGCCGCCGTTTGTGTTCCAAACAGAGGCGTGGAAAAGGTGATCGTGACATGGTCACCATCTGTGTCGGTGTAGGTCACGGCGGTGCCTGCCGCCGAAAGGACTGCCGGCGCAATCCGGCCCTCCAGCGGCTCAATGCTGCGCTCTGGTCGCGGCGGGCGCCGCGCCGGGCGAGCGGAGGCTGCGGAGAGCCGCACGGGACCAGCTTTGGGCCGCATCGGGAAGAGCTTCCGCCAAAGGGCGGTGAGCAGAGGAAGACGAGAGCTCATGCCGTTTGGGTCAAGCTCAGTTAACGTCGTCGTTCACCACTTGAATTGGCGCAGGGGTTAGCCCACTGAACTCTGGATCGTCGCTCACGACTGGCTTGAAAGTAACTTGATATGTTTGGTTGCCATCCTTCACTCCATCCGGCACGCCCACGATGCGGAAGGTCTTGGATTGACCAATGAAGGGCGCTGGCACCGTCGTGCGTGGATCGAAGACGATTAGCAGCTTGGAGGGATCAGGCGAAGCCTCGGTAAGTTCAATCTTACCCTCAGCCGGGTTGCCGACGACCAGCTCCAAAGTCACTCGGGAAGTCGGCTCGCGGGTCAGGCTGACGGTGATCAACCTGCCGGAGTCGCTCGGCGATTCACTCGTCGTGACCGAGGTCGGCGAAATGTTGATGTTGATATCACGATCCGCATTAGTGACGCTCACCGGCGGACCCGTCATCCCGCTATAGAAAGGGTCAGCGCTGGTCGCCGGCTGGAGAACCACCTGATACGTCTTCGATCCGTCCACCACGTTGTCGCTTAGGCCCGTCACTTTGACGGTTTGCGCGACGTTCCAGTTCGCGGAGGTGAAAGTGAGGCTCGACTGATTGAGCTTCCCTTCCGTCGTGCCCGTCGCATCCACGGTCAGCGGGATGGTGACGTTCTGTGTCGGCTGCTTATCCAGCTTCACGGTGAAAGTGGCGCTGGTGCCCGATTCGCGCGTGGCCAGCGTCACCGGGTCCACGAGGATGCCATTGATCGGCCCGGCGACCGCGATGCGTTTGATCGGCTCATGGTCCGCAATGGAGTCGTGGTAGTCGAGTTGCACCAGTAGATTGTAACCAGTCGCGGTTTCGCCCACCGGCGGAATGAGGCGGTAGTCCGCGTACGCAGATTGCGTAAAATAGTATTGAATGGATTGCCCGGCAGCCAAGGCTGGGAGAAAGAATTGATTCGTCTTCAGATCTTTGATCTGCAACGGCAGGTCCGCAGGGTTGGTGACGCCGTTGTTAATTTGCGCGGCAAGGTTGATCATTTTATCCAATGATAAGTAAAATCGCAAATTTCCTGGAACGGACGGGATATTGCCCGAGTTGAGGATCTTCACGGAGTAGGAGAGATAGGTCTGCGAGCCGATCGTCGCCTTGGTCGGCTTGGTGCCGGCCGTGGTGGAACTTAGGTCCACCGGGACGGGAAGCACTTCCGCAACCAAGTGCGCTTGATCAAAGGGAGGCAGGTGTTGCTGGCTCGTGAAGCCGTTCAGGGTCAGAGTTCCCCACGCCACCGCATCCTGATCGGATGAAGTCCCATTCTTGTGCACGCTGACGGAGTAGGCGAAGCGCTCCGCATCGCGATAGGTATGAACGCCCGTAACCACGAAACGCCCCGGTCCGGCAGGCCGCATGGTTCCATAACCGCAAATTCCATCTCCCCAATCGATAACCGCCGTGTACGAGCCGGCAAAACCGGTCGAAGCCGAGTCTGTCACGAGAGCGAGTACGGGATTGGCCACCGTGGGCCCGGGGTAAGTTAAATCGGGCGCAAGCGCCTTCATTGAGTTGCTCGAAATCACAGCAGCGCTCCGGATGAGCCGGCGCAAACCCAAGGGGCTCGTCAGAGTTGTCACGATTTGGTAAGTTCCGGGCCGGGTGTACGTATGCCCGCCCGTAATCTGGAACCCAGTCGCTGAAGGCCGCGTCGGATCGATGCTGATGGTGCCCGTCTGCAACGCACTGCCATCCCCCCAATTGATCTGCGCCGTGTCGTCCCCTGCCGTTCCTCGGGGATCGGCGTCGCGATAGCGGGCCACCACCGCATTCGTGAGTGCCGTGCCGGGGACGCCGTAAACCACGTTGAAGTCGGTCGTCACCGGGTAATCGCCCACGGCGACGGTCGAGCCGGTGAAATCGTCGGCGGCACGAGGGCTGCCATCAATCGCGCCGCGATAATCCAACTCAAACTGAGTTGCATTGACCGCCGGATAAAGCGGGCCGGTATAAGGCCCAGTCGTGCCGCTGTTGGCATTCTGGTATTGCGGATTGCCCAGGACGCCGATGGCATTGGAACTGACAAGGCCGCTATAGCCGGTCGGGTTGGGGCTGCCGGCATTAAGCAACTGCTGGCCGATCGAAGCGTAATCGCGCTCGAGATCGACCACCGCGAAGGGGAGGTTCACTTGTGTACTCGGCGCGACATTCGCATCCGGCAGGCGAGTCAGGAAGGGCCGCGAATTCAACGCCAGCGGCTCATCCTGGGCGGTCACCGTGAACGACTGCTGGCCGGTCTTCAACTTCGCATTCCAAGCGGTAACGGTGATCGTCGAGGTGCCAGGTGCGGTCGCACTGATGACCAGCACCGCGTCGGTATAGACACGTCCGTCTTTGCTATACTGCGTCGCAATCGAGGCATTCGTGATGCGCACGGGCTGGAGCGGTTGATCGGTTCGCTGGTAATCAGGATCGGTGGAAGAGCTCGCGTTTGCGCCATCCGTGGTCTGTCTCGGAGTGGCACGCAGGTCGGCTAAGAGTTCCCAACCATGAGTCAGCTGGGCGAAGATGGTATGCTTAAAATCGAGAAAGCGGGTTGGGCCATCCGTCAGAAAAAACTGCGTCCCATTCGAGCCGCGATCCAGCGCACTGTAGCCCGAGTTGGCCATGGCCAATTGACCGCGCCCAGCAAAGATGGCCGCCGGGTGAAACTCGTTCTCGTAAGCGAAGTCGAGGGTATTTGCGGAATAGCCGGTCGAAGAGCCCCCTTGGAAGATGAAGGAGTTTTGCGGGTAATTCGCTGCCGCTCCGAAGTCAGCGATGCGGAAAATGCGGCCATGTTCCGTGCCCGGCGCGTCGAAGAAGCCCCCTTGCGCGAAGCTCGCCATGTAGTTCGCCGACTCGGGCGTCAGGTCGCGGAAAAGCTGGAAGACGGCCGTGTCCGTGTATGACGGGTCGGTACTGGGGTCCGTTCCGGTGTGGGTCACGTCAAAGCGCATGAGCGGATTCCCCGTTTTCACGCGCACCAGCACATTGGGATTGCTGCTCGTGGCGGTGATCGTCAGGTGCCCGGAGTCGTCGTAGGCGCTAATCGGAAAGAGAAGCGCCTTCGCCGTTGGGACAATCGGCACCACTTTCGGGATGGAAACGGTCGCCTTGCCGGGAGGGGTGTAGCTTTCGGTCAGCGGATCTTCGACTACAGGCGTGCCGCCGGAGCAGGGAAGCCCAAAGGCGACTAGAGCCAGGATAGAGGTGAAAAGACGAAAGGCCTGCATGAAGAATGAGACGAGCTTGGTCAATATCGCTGGCGAACAGGACCCCGCAAGCAGAAGAAAATTAAATTATTCGATGGTGCTTGCCGCTGCCGTGGCGCACCCTCATCACGTTCTGCCCAAGTATGCCGCTTCCGACTGACATCGCGGTCAAGGCCGTGAAGCTCTTCTTTCTCCCGGTCGCGACGCGCGTGCCGCTGAAGTTTGGTGAGCAGACGCTGACGAGGGTGATTTGCGCGCGCGCCTGCGTCACCGTGGAGGGGCGGGATGGCCGGCGCGCGGAAGGATGGGGCGAGACGCCGCTGAGTGTGGGGTGGGTCTGGCCAGCACCCTTGGCTTGGGAGGAGCGGGAAGAGCGGCTGAAAGGTTTCTGTCGGCGGGTGGCGGGCGAGGTGATTCGCTTTGGCGGGATTGGGCACCCCATGGAGATTGGCTGGCGGTTCCAGCGTGAACGGCTCGACCCACTGTGCGAAGAGGAGAGTGCGGGCCGCAGTGGTGACGCCGTTCTGCCGCATCTCGCAGCGTTGGTTTGTCACTCCGTGTTCGATTTGGCGATCCACGACGCCTTCGGCAACCTGCATGGGCGGCCGGTCTTTGAGATGTTCAGCCCGGAATTCCTCGGGAGCGACTTGTCCCACTTTCTTGAGCCGCGCGCGCGGTTTGCGGGGCGGTGGCCGGCGGAGTTCCTTCGACCTCGCGAGGAGCGTCTGCCGGTCTGGCACTTGGTGGGCGGGCTCGATGCACTCGACTCGGAAGAACTTACGGGCGGGGAGCCGAACGACGGCTATCCGATTCTTTTGCGCGACTGGATCCGGCGCGACGGCTTGCGGTGCCTGAAGGTGAAGCTGCGCGGGCATGATGCGGCGTGGGACTACGCGCGTTTGCTGCGGGTCGGGCAGATCGCGCAACAAGAGGGGGTCGTGTGGCTGACGGCCGACTTCAACTGCATCGTCACCGACCCGGCGTACGTGACCGAGATGCTCGATCGGCTGCTGGCTGAGGAGCCGCGGCTTTACGGCATGCTGCTCTACATCGAGCAGCCGTTTCCCTACGATCTCGAGCTCCACCGGATCGACGCCCATGCGGTGAGCGCGCGGAAGCCGCTCTTTCTCGATGAAAGCGCGCACGACTGGACGCTCGTCCGCCTGGGGCGCGAACTCGGCTGGAGCGGCGTGGCGCTGAAGACCTGCAAAACGCTGACCGGCGCCATGCTTTCGCTCTGCTGGGCGCGCGCCCATGGGATGACGCTCATGGTGCAGGACCTCACCAACCCGATGCTGGCGCAAATCCCGCACGTGCTGCTGGCGGCGCATGCCGGGACGATCATGGGCGTCGAGAGCAATGCGATGCAATTTTACCCGGAGGCGTCGCGACAGGAAGAGGCCATCCATCCGGGCGTGTACCGCCGGCGGCAGGGGGTGCTCGACCTCTCCACCCTCACCGGTCCGGGCTTCGGCTACGGACTCGAGCGCATTGAGCGCGTCCTGCCGGAGCCGGACACGATCTGGTGAAGATCAGAGCGCGAGGAGCGAAGAGTGCCACCAAGGGCTTGCCATGCGGGCGCAGCCTGATAGGAAGGCGGACACCTTATGAAAAAAATCGAGGCCATCGTGAAGCCGTTTAAAATGGAAGACGTGAAGGAGGCGCTCGCCGAGGTCGGCGTGGAAGGGATGACGGTGAGCGAGGTCAAGGGCTTTGGCCGGCAAAAGGGGCACACCGAAATTTATCGCGGCAGCGAGTACACGGTCGATTTTCTGCCGAAAGTAAAATTTGAAGTGGTGATCAGCGATGACCGCGTGCAAAAGGCCGTCGAGGTGATCGTCGCTGCCGCCAAAACCGGGAAGATCGGCGATGGCAAAGTCTTTGTGTTGCCGGTGGAAGACGCGATCCGGATTCGCACTGAAGAACGCGGCGAGAGCGCGATCTAAGCTGACTGGCCGCCGCCCGCCCCCCAAGCGAGGCCGACCCTGCCCTGTGAACGACTATCTGCTTTCCGTCATCCTCGGCATCGTCGAGGGACTCACCGAATTTTTGCCGGTCTCTTCCACCGCGCACTTGCGCCTGGTGGAGAAATGGATGTCCATCGATCTGCACGATGGCTTCTGGAAGATGTACACCATCGTCATCCAGCTCGGCGCGATTCTGGCGCTGCCGGTCTTTTTCGGCCGCCGCCTGCTCCGGTTCGTCGAGACCTTTCCGCAGGGCGAACGCGGCGACGAAAACGTTCCTCACGCATCCGCTCAGCCTCACGCTGATCGCCTTCGTCGTGACGGCCGGGCCAGCTTATCTCTTGAAGAAGAAGATCGGCGCGAATTTGGAAAACATCCATGTCATGGCGCTGGCGCTGCTCATCGGTGGCGTGGTCATGTGGGCCGTTGATTGGCTCTGCCGCTACCCGAAAATTTTGCATTTGGAAGAGATGCGCCCGCTGCACGCCATTTGGATCGGGGCTGTGCAAATTCTCTCCGCTGTTTTCCCCGGCACCTCGCGCTCCATGTGCACCATCGCTGCGGGGCAGGTTGCGGGCATGTCGCGCGCCTCGGCCCTCGAGTTTTCCTTCTTCCTTTCCATCCCGACCATGGTGGTCGCAACCGGCTACGACCTGCTGAAGACGCTCCATCCCGGTCACTCTGCGGAAGCGGTGGAGACGACCGAGAAGATCGCACCGCTGACTATGACTGGTGAAAACTGGGTTGTACTGGGGATCGGCTTCGTCGTGTCGTTTGTCGTCGCGCTGGGCGTGGTCGCATGGTTCGTGCGCTGGGTGCAGCGGCACGGCTTTGTGCCGTTTGCCATTTACCGGATCGTGCTCGGGAGTCTGCTGCTCGCCGGATTCCTGTAGAGGCGTCGCGCCGCTCAGTAGCGGCGGCGGTAATACTCGTCGTTGGAGTACATCTGCCGGGCCTCGGCGGTTTCAGCCGGCGTGAGCGCGTTTTTAGCTTTGCCTTCGCGAAACGCGTAATCCCCGAGGAATTTCTGCCAGCGGGTCTCCTCCTGCTGCGCCTCCTGATCGGCGGTGTCGCTATCGCTGCGACGATCTTCCTTGGCCACCCGCGCCTCGTCGTGCAGCTCCTGCGCGAGGTGATCGCCCCGCTGTTCCGGCGTGCTGCACGCAGCGAAGAGGAACGCGCCGGCGGCGAGCGGGCAGAAGAGGAGGGAAGCGTTCACCGATGAGTTTCGAATAATTTTCCTCGGTCAGCCGCGGGTGCGCGGGTCGAGAGCGTCACGCAGCGCATCGCCGAGAAAGTTCAGGGCGAGCAGGGTGAGCGACATGACGGCGGCGGGAAACGCAATGAGCCACCAGTATATCTTGATCGAGTTGATCGACTGGGCGCCATCGCTCAGGAGACTGCCCCAACTCGCCTGCGGCGCCTGAATGCCGAGACCAAGAAAAGAGAGAAACGATTCATCGAGAATCACGGCGGGAATGGTGAGCGTCAGGTAGACAATGACGATGCCGAGCAGATTGGGCAGCAGATGATGCCAGATGATCCGCAGGTGCGTCTGGCCGAGGGCGCGCGCCGCTGTGGTGAATTGCTGGGCTTTGAGCGAGAGGACCTGCCCGCGGACGATGCGGGCCATGGTCAGCCACTCAATCACGCCGAGCGCGAGGATGAGGATGAGAATTTTGGAATAGCCAACGTAACGGCCCCCTTCGATTTGCGCGAGGTGCTCCTTGAGCACGGGGTCGAAGGTGAAGGAAGCGATGATGATGAGAATGAGCCGCGGGATGGAGTAGAGAATCTCCACCGCCCGCATCATGACGGCGTCCGTCTTTCCGCCGACGTAACCCGCGACCAGTCCGTAAGCGGTGCCGATCCCAAAGGAGACGAGCGCTCCGCAGGCGCCCACGAGGAGCGAAATTTGCGCCCCTTGCAACACGCGAGAGAAGACATCGCGGCCATTGAGATCGGTACCGAAGAGGTGTGCGGGAATCCGGCTTCGGCCGGCCCTTTCGCTGCTGAACGAGGGCGGCTCGTTTTGCTGCCGCGATGTTCCCTCCGGATTCGTGTGGAAGAGTGACGGCCCGAAGATGGCGAGCAGCACGATCAGCAGCAGGGTGAGCAGCGAGGCCATCCCGACTCGGTGACGCAACAGGCGGGCCCATGCTCCAGGCGGCGGCGGAGGCAGAGCGGAAACAGCCATGGCTAAGTCTCCAGCCGGATGCGCGGGTCGAGCCACGAATACGCGAGATCGACCAGCAGATTAAGCCCCACGAGCAGCGAGCAGTAGATCATGACGACGCCGATGAGGAGGAAGACGTCGCGATTGAGGATCGAGTTCACGAAGAAGCTCCCCATGCCCGGAATGTTGAAGATCATCTCCACGACGATGGAGCCGGTCAGGAGATTGGCGGCGAGCGGGCCGAGATAGCTGACGACGGGCAGAATGGCGACTTTCAGCGCATGCACGTAGATCGTGCGGCGCTCGGAAAGCCCTTTCGCCGCGGCGGTGCGCACGAAATCCTGGCGCAACACTTCGAGCATGCTGGAGCGCATGAGCCGCGCAATGTAGGCGATGAACGGTCCCGCCAGGGTGATCGCCGGAAGGATGAGGCTGACCGGCGAATTCCAGCCGCCCACCGGCAGCCAGCCGAGCCACAGCGAGAAAAGCAGGACCAGCAGCGGCCCGACCGCGAAGGACGGGATGGAAATCAACGCCAGCGCCCCGAGCATCGCGGAGGCATCGACCCAGGTGCCGTGCCGGACCGCCGCCAACCCGCCCAGCCAGATGCCGAGCGTCGTGGCGAGCAAGAAGGCCGTGAAACCCAGCGTGCCCGAGATCGGGAGCGTCTGCCCGATCAGTTCACGCACCGAGCGGTCCCGGTATTTGGTGGAGATTTGCAAATCACCCTGCCACAACCCAGGCCGCAGCTTCCCGGTCGCCTGGTCGCGCCCGAAGCCGAGATAGCTCACGTACTGCTCCCAGATCGTGCCATCGAGATTGAAGCGTTTCTTCAGTTGCTCCTCGATTTCCGGCGTAAGCTTCCGTTCCCGAGTGAACGGCCCGCCGGGCGCCGAGCGGACGAGGAAGAACGTCATCGTGACGACGCAGAAAAGCACCAGCAGCATCGAGAAGAGGCGGCGGATGAGGAAGGCAAGCATGGCGAGCTGAGAGGGTCTAACCGCTTCCAAAGCTCCTGAAAACACGAAACGCGCCCCGAGCCCCCGCGCCCCGTGCCATCCTCGTCACCGGCCACTACGTCCGCGAGAGCCGCACAGAGTTATTGGTGAAGCTGACGTCGAGATCGTTGCAATCCGTCACCACCACCAGCGTCGGGTTGTTCATCGCCGGCTGCTGGAGGAGCTTTCCCCCGTAGCAGCACATCGAGAGGCTCTTGCCCGAGGCCAGCGTGTGCCAGAAGACGCCCGCCTTCCGCGAGCCCGGCACGACCTCGCGCCCGTAAGTCGCCCGCTCCTCGCCGATCCGCCCGTCAGCGTCTTTCGCCGCAGCAATGAGCGTCACCCGCACCGATTTCCGCACGCCGTGGAATTAATGGTAGCCGCGCTCTTCTTGATTAGCGCGTCGCCGTCCTGCTCGAAGAGTACGAAATAGCGGAGGTAATTCAAAAACAGGTCCGGCCGGAAAAAGCCGCGCACCGCCTTCTCCAGCTCGAACTCCAGCGCGGGCCGATCGTTCTCATTTGCAATCGTGCGCCACGGCATGAACCACTCCGGCGTCGCCGCCGTGTTCAGCCGTCCCTTTAGCCAGCATTGGCCCGCGAAAACTAAATGGACTGGCTACTTTGTGCCGATTTTGTCGCGGTGACGGAAGACCGCCTCAAGGTGCTTGCTTACCTTCGCTTCCCCGAGCCTCTTCAATTCCAGCTCTACCTTGATCGTGTCGGTTGAGAAGATAGCTTGAACGCCGCTCTTGTACGCTTCGACGGCTCCCTGTGCAGCCATACCAGGGCCGCGAGACTCCTTAGGAGGAGAGTTACGTTTCACACTGATAACCAAATGCAGCATTGTGTATGGGTCCTGAGCAGTCTCTCTGTCAAATTCATATACCTTAATCCCCTTGGTGACATCGACATGCCAATCCTCCTCCTTCAAAATTCCGAGAATCGTTTTGGGGACTGCGAGCTTAAAGAATGAATCGAAATTGTTCTTCAGAAGATCGTCAACCGTAGCCTCGTTGAAGCGAGAGTTGAACGTGTCCTGTAGTTGTTCATCAGCCGCGAGATTGCTCCTGACATAGTCTAGCATCATCTCGCGATACTCATTACTAAGCTCATGCGGACCCACTCTGACCGTAAACATAAGCTCAAATCCGTTGATCACATACGGCCTTCCAGTTTTTGCCACGCCCCGCTTTCGCTGCCATTCGAACACTTTCCGAAAAGCATTCACCAGCTTCCCCGGCAACGATTCATGAGGAATGAATAGGTATCTCTCAAGGTCGAAATTCACAACATCGAAAGGGAAAGCTTTAATGAACTCTCTCCGGATTGCCAATCGCTGTATGCGCTTCCTATTATCCCTTGTGAACTCCTCATCCACGGGCGGCTCTAGGGACGAAACCACATCGGTGATTTGGCTCTCCAACGGATCCTCCGCTAGAACTATCTCGATAAAATCGCCAGGAAACCCTATCGCACCCGGGATCGACTCCCTCGTCCGCGATACTTGAACCTCGTCAACGTTGAAATAATAGACCGTATCGAAGGCACCGCTGGAAGAGGCGCGAACCACATTTTCTAAATCCAGCATCACAACGTCGATAGCTCCGGTCGCACAGAAGGTGAAATACTTCAAACGAGGCCGGTTTCTGTCTCCAGCCTGTTGGATCAACCGCAGTCGCTCCTTACAGGCAGGAAGCCAGCCTTGACTGCGAACGAAGTGCTTGAATAGGCAATTCTCGAATTTGAACTCACCTTTCGTTACCATACCTTCAATAATGCAAGCAACATGTCCGCAAAACGAGCCTTCCTAGCGCTAGGCGTCTTCTCCCTCAAGCTCAGCTCAAAGATCACCAAGACAGCTGAAGCAAGCTCTTTGTAAGCCGTCTTCGTAGACATTTGGTCAGGATCTGGAGCACTCACCACGACTTCGTCGCCGTCTCTCGATACCTCAATCTCGAACTCATCTTCTTCGGAAGAAGAGTAACTTACAGAAACTTCTCCATCTTCATATGCTCCAAGCACCTGCTCGAGACCCGCCTTCCTTTTAGAACTCCTCTCCCGCGCACGCTTCTTCGATCTTACATCGATTTTCCTGTATACCTCTTTGAACAAATCCTCGTGCAGGAGTTTGTGAACGACCTGCTGAATATATCTATATTGGGGATGGAACTTATTGAAGCTGTCCCGATCAATGTTCAACGCATCCTCCAAACCCTTCTCCACGAATATTTCGCCAGTTATCCACCGACTCCTCGGGCCTTCATTGTAGCGATAGTCGAGCATGCTCGGATCATAATAACCTATTCCCACATCCTTGATCCTTATCATAATGCCGCGCAGCTCATCTGGACGTAGTTGCAAGCCTTCTTGCACTACCAAATATCCATGAAAGCTGAGGTCTCTTCCATATAGGCGTTTCGTTTGTTTAGCAAGCTTTCGATATGTATATCCACCCGGATTGTCTTTCAGTAACACCGGTTTGGCCAACGTAACCCCGTCCAACGAGACAGAGAAGTCATAGCTGGTGAGACGCTTATGCTCGGCGGCTGCAAGTCGTTCTGGAAGCGCATCGAGTGAGACATAAGGAATGGGGCAAGATGCGGACAACTCCCAAATCAGCCGCCAATATTCTCCCAACTGTTGTAACGAGTGAGTTTTACTCAACACCTCCAGCGAGGCGGCCCAAGTCCGTGAGACCGGCTTGAATTCCGGCAAACTTAGCGACTCTAAGAATGTCTGGACGAATGTGGGATGGATGTCGTCGGTAACGATAATCGTGCCTTGCTCCATCGAACTCGGATCGAATTCAATATATTCGTATTCGCCTACATCGATCTCCTTCAGTGAAAGGTCCTCGGTATTCTCACTTTTGGTTTCGATAGGCTTAATCAAGTTCGAGTCGTCCTGATCCAAACGCTCTTTCAGTAGATCATAAAGGTGAATCCTGGCGCAGAATGGTTTCCCGGCCGCAGGTTTGCTCGTGATCTTGAACGCGCCGCAAATTTGCGCGATACCGAGCATCCCAATCCCGAGCCGCCCGATAGTAGGGCGATCGTTAATCAGAGGTTCGCCCTTCGGGCGCTTCTCGCTGTTACCGATGTTCCCGCTCATGAGTCTTTCGAACTCATCCTTGGAAAAGCCGTCACCATTGTCTCGAACCGACAATTGGAAGAAATTGGGGTAATTTGTATCTATCCAAACGTTCCTGGCATTTGCGTCCCAAGCGTTGCTCACTAGCTCGCGGATGGCGCTAGCCGGGCTTCGGTACATCCCTCTACTAAGATGCGCTAATGCCTTCTCGTGAACGACGATTTTTTTCGGACTCATTGCGGTCGTTTCAAAACTAAAATGTTTTCGTTTAAATAACTCTTCGAGCTCGGCACCCACCTTTGCCGCCACTTCCTTATTCCCTCAAGTCCAAAGCCCTCCTTTTCTGCCACAACGGCCAGAAGCTCAGCCGTAGGAATAGGCACCTTAAAGTAGGAGGCTTGATCGCCAACGACGTATGCTGCGCGAGCGCCGCGCCGCAGTAATGGCAGTACTGAACGGAAGTGCAGACGCATTCCTCCGATATACTCCTTCAGCACTTTGCTATAAAGCCTTGCGAATCCATGGGTCTTGCCTGCAGCGCGTTCGTCGATCTGCTGGGAAAGCTCCGCGATGCGAGGGATATCGGTAGTCAGCTCAGAATCTTTGTCGGTCGCATATATGCCTTTTGTATGCGACCGCACCATCGTTTTCTTGATGGCTCTTAGGCTTTCCCGGTCCTGAACGGCCTCGAGATATGCCAACTCGAGTCGAGCGTTTCGCGTGTAATCGTGCTCCGTTGGATAGGGAGGCGAGCAGATGAGCAAATCGAAGCCACCGGGTGGAATCTTTGGAATGCTAATTGCACAATTGCGGGAATCGCCGTTGTACACATTGCATTCGGCCGTCACATAGTCTTTTGCAATGCGGATATCCTTAAGCATGCTCGTAAGCTTCAAAGCGAATGCTTTAAATATATCGCCTCCTCCCAGGGTCTTACTGCAATATAGCTCTGGGCCAAACCGAACCTTTGCGGACGTGTGTACGAACTCATTCACGGCCGCTAGCATCATGAAATTCCGAGCAGTCTCGCCCGGCGCATGCCTGTTGATAGAAAGCTTCAACGCAAGCGCGTCATACAAAGACTGACGGGAAAGCCAACCGCGTCCAATCATACCTGACTGCTTGATGTAAGTATAAGTGACGTCCTTTCGGAGGATATGCCCGTGACCTCTGAGTGCTTTAGCGCACCTAACAACCGTCGATTGGGCAGCCATGATGGCTGATATATCTACGTCCCACGTTGTTTTAACCTTAGTCGCGAAACAACTCGAAGGATTAGCGTCAACAGCCCACGTATTGACACCGCGCTTTAGGCATTCAACCGCCGTCGTTCCGCTGCCGCAGAAAGGGTCAAGGACCGCCATCCCAGGGCTGATTTCAAACTCCTCTAACAAGTGAGCTACCAGGTGGTCGGAATAACCCAAAACCAAGCGATACCATTCATGAACCTCGCCGTTCACGAACTGCTGAGCGCCAATGGCTGTCGTTGGTGAAGGCATTTCAGAGTTATGCACGACGATCCGCAATTTGCGATCGGTTTCGTAAGGTGGACACAAGTTTTTTTCGTCCTGGACCCCGCCGAACGGAGCGATCACGGGAGCTATCCCTGCGCGTGCGGCTCGCAGCGTGTGCCTTTTCGCTCTTCGTGAGGAACCAGATGCAAGCGGGGATCTGGGTATTGGTGAAGAGCTGGGCGGGGAGCGCGACCATGCACTCGACAAGATCGGCCGCGATGAGGGTGCGACGGATTTCGCCCTCGCCGCCGGAGCCGCTGCTCATGGAGCCATTGGCGACCAAGAGCGCCATGCTGCCGTGCGGGGCGAGGTGATGGAGCATGTGCTGGATCCAGGCGAAGTTCGCGTTGCCCCGTCTGCTCGCCCGTCCACCGACCCCCGCTATTCCCCTCCGCCTCCTCGGCGAGGTGCCGTAGCGCCAGCGCCCATCGTCCTCCAGCTTCGCGTCCGACCATTCGCTGATGTTGAAAGGCGAATTGGCCATCACGAAGTCGGCGCGGAGGTCGGGGTGCTGGTCGCTGGTGGGGCTGAATTCTCTTCGAGGGGGTAAATCGGGATGCCGACCCGCTCGATGTGCGCGCAAGGGGAGAAGCTTGACGCTCTCGAACGGCTTCACATCGTAGCGGTAAGGCAGCGGCAATTCGTCGAGTTCGGCGGCAATCTGCTCCGCGTCGAGTGCATTCACCTCGCCCCACAGCGACGGGTTGAGGTCGGAGTGCGCGGTGTGCGTCCCGTTCGCGCGGGAGCCAAAAAGCTTTACGGCCCGAAGTTCAGGGTGTCGGCGGAAGACCGAACGCAGGAGATCGAGTTCGGCGACTGGCAGCGGTGAAGTTTTCATCCGATGCTTTGGAGGACGAAGAATTCGTGCAGCTCCTCCGTCGCGCTGCGGCGGCCGCGAAATTCGGGTAGCGCAGGCGTCCCGCCTTCGAGGACTCTGCGGATCTGCGCGGCGCGACGCCGGAAGCCTTGGAATGACTGGGAGGAAATCAAGCTCGTACCTCTATCAGCCTAGGCGCGGCGGCCAAGGCAATTTGCGCGGTGGGCCAGTAGCCCCCGGTTGCCGCGCCGCTGCGTGCCAACGGGCCTCTCAGAACTTCAGTGCGGAACCCCGTGCGCCAGGCTCCGTCGCCTTTTCGGTGGCGCTTGACCCGGCGGGCGCTCGGGCTAGTGTCACCGCTTCCTCTCCGCGTGAAGCACCACAAACCCACCCACGAGTGCGGAGTTTTCGCCGTCTTCGGTCACCCGAATGCCGCCGTGCTGACGTACTACGGGCTCTTTGCGTTGCAGCATCGCGGGCAGGAGAGCGCCGGCATTGTCACAGCGGAGGGGCCGCATGCGCCCTTCGAGCGGCATGTCGCCATGGGGCTCGTTTCGCAGGTCTTCACGACCCCGGAACTCGACCGTCTGAAAGGCGACCGCGCTGTCGGGCACGTCCGCTATTCGACGACCGGTTCGAGCAACGTGGCCAACGCGCAGCCGCTCATCGCCAACACGGCGCGCGGCCAGATCGCCATCGGCCACAATGGCAACCTCATCAATGCCGTGCCGCTGCGCGAGGAGCTGGAAACGCGCGGTTCGATTTTCCAAACAACGGTCGATAGCGAGATCATCCTCCACCTCCTGGCGCAACCGTATGGAGACAGCGGGATGCTCGGCGCCCTGCGGAGAATCCAGGGCGCTTTTTCGCTGGTCATCCTGACGGAGCGGCAATTGATCGGCGTGCGTGATCCGTTCGGCTTTCGCCCACTCTCGCTCGGGAAGCTCGATGGCGCCTACGTCCTCTCCTCCGAGACCTGCGCTTTCGACCTCGTGCACGCCGAGTTCATTCGCGAAATCGAGCCGGGCGAGGTCATCATCATCGATGAAAACGGCTACCGCTCGGAGTATCCGTTTCAGGATACGAAGCGCGCTTTCTGCATCTTCGAGTACGTCTATTTCGCTCGGCCGGACTCGATCATTTCCAACATCAACGTGGCGCGCGTCCGCACCGCCATGGGACGGGAACTGGCCCGCTCGACCAAGGTGGAGGCCGACATCGTCGTCCCGGTGCCGGACTCCGGCAACTACGCGGCGCTCGGTTTCGCGGAGGAGCTCGGAATCCCGTATGAGCACGCGTTTGTGCGCAATCACTACATCGGACGCACTTTTCTCCAGCCCTCGCAGCTTATCCGCGACTTCAACGTGCGGGTGAAGCTGAACCTCATCAAAGAGGCGGTGGCTGGGAAGCGAGTGGTGGTGGTCGATGATTCCATCGTGCGCGGAACGACGGCGCGGGCGCGGGTGATCAATCTCCGCGAGGCCGGAGCGAAGGAAGTGCACATGCGGGTCTCCTGCCCGCCGCATCGTTTCGCCTGCCATTACGGCATCGATTTCCCAGACCCGGAGAAGCTGCTGGCGAATCAATGCACCCTGGACCAAATCCGCGAATACCTGGGGGCCGACTCGATCGGGTACCTCGACGTCGCCGGGATGGTGCGGGCCACGGGGCAGCCGGAGGAGAGCTTTTGCCTGGCCTGTTTCACCGGCGATTACCCCATCCCCGTGGATCAGAACGCGGACAAATTCATCATGGAGCGGCGGCGCTCGCGGGCGAATCTGTTGAGCGCCGAGGACAATCACCCGGAACTTTTCGACGCCATCCGGTAGCTGGTTCACTGGCGCGTCGTGCTTCGAGGCGAAGCCCCGACTCCGCAACCGCACAAGTCCGCCTCTCGGGGGTTGCGCGAACTGTTCTCGCAATATGACTACTTTGAAAGTTTGGCAGGGAAAACCGTATCCGTTGGGCGCCACCGTCACGCCCGAGGGAGTGAATTTCGCGGTCTTTTCGGAGCATGCCACCGGGGTCGATCTCTGCCTTTTTGAGCACCTCGCCTCACCCGCGGAGACGGTGCGGATCCGTATGACGGAGCAGACGAATCACGTGTGGCATTGCTTCCTGCCGGAGGTCACGGCGGGCCAGCTTTACGGCTACCGCGCCTACGGCCCGTACGAACCGGCACAGGGACACCGCTTCAACGACTCAAAGCTGCTGCTGGATCCGTATGCCAAAGCGGTGACGGGGCTCATCAACTGGAGCAGTGAAATGTTTGGCTATCCGCAGGATGGCGGCGAGGAGCGGGACATGCAACGCGACTACCGCGACGACGCTTGGGGCATGCCGAAAAGTGTGGTGGTCGATGATGCCTTTGACTGGAGCGATGACGTCCGGCCAAATGTGCCGCCGGCGGAGACGATTTACTATGAAGTCCACGTGAAGGGGTTCTCAAAGCTGGCGGAAGAAGTGCCGGAGAAGATTCGCGGCTCCTATGCCGCCCTCGGCTCGGAGTTCGCCATCGACTATTTCAAGAAGCTGGGAGTGACCTCGATCGAGCTGCTCCCCGTCCAGCAATTTGTGAACGACCAGTTCCTCGAGGATAAAGGGCTGGTGAACTACTGGGGTTATAATTCGATCGGGTACTTCGCACCGCACTCCGCCTACTCGAGCAGCGGCTACACGGGAGAACAGGTCCGGGAGTTTAAGCAGATGGTGAAGAATCTGCATCGCGCCGGGCTCGAGGTGATTTTGGATGTTGTGTATAATCACACGGGCGAAGGGAATCATTTCGGTCCGACCCTTTCGTTCCGCGGTCTCGACAATGCCGTCTATTACCGCCTGGTGCCTGGCAACAGCCGATTCTATATGGACTACACGGGGACGGGCAACACGCTGAATATGCAGCACCCTCAAGTGCTGCAGTTGCTCACGGATAGTCTCCGCTATTGGGTGGAGGAGATGCATGTGGACGGCTTCCGTTTTGACCTCGCATCCACCCTGGCGCGTGAGGAAAGAGACTATTCAAAATTCTCGGCTTTCTTCACCGCGCTGCATCAAGATCCCGTCCTGGCGCAGGTGAAGTTGGTGGCCGAGCCTTGGGACGTGGGCGATGGCGGCTATCAGGTGGGCAACTTCCCGTCGCCGTGGGCGGAGTGGAATGGCAAATATCGCGACTGCGTGCGTGCTTACTGGAAAGGGGACAACGGCACGCTGGGCGAATTCGCCTATCGCCTCACAGGCAGTGCTGACTTGTACGAGCACGATGGGCGGCGTCCGTACGCCAGCGTGAATCTAATCACCGCTCACGACGGGTTTACTTTAAATGACTGTGTCTCCTACAACGAAAAGCACAATGAAGCTAATGGAGAAAACAATCAGGACGGCGCTAATGATAATCGTTCCTGGAATTGCGGAGCGGAAGGTCCCACCGCCGATGAGGCTATCAACAAGCTGCGCCGCCGGCAGCTTCGGAATTTTCTCGCCACCTTGCTCTTTTCACAAGGGGTGCCGATGATTGTGGGTGGGGACGAATTTGGCCGGAGCCAGCAGGGGAATAATAATGCCTATTGCCAGGATAGCGAGATCTCGTGGTTTCACTGGGAACTGGCTCCCTGGCAGCAGGAGCTGTTCGACTTCACCGCCAGGATCATCAAACTGCGGCGTGAGCACCCCACCTTGCGCCGGCCAAAGTTTTTCCAAGGCCGCAAAATTCGCGGCGCGGGAGTGAAGGACCTCATGTGGTTCGATGTTGATGGGACCGAAATGAGTGCCGAGAACTGGGCGAGCGGCTTCGCTCTTTGTCTAGGCGTGATGATGAGCGGCGACACAATGGATGTGAAAGATGCTCATGGCCAACCGGTTCGGGATGATACTTTCTTGCTGCTCTTCAATGCCTACCATGAGCCGCAACCGTTTGTCCTTGCGGGCAAACAATCTGTCAGTTGGGAGTTGCTGGTGAATACTGAATTCGAAAGTGGCTTCCTGCCGGAGCCGCAGCTTCTCGGGGCTGGTGAAGATCTTCAGGTTAGCGAACGCTCCATGTGCGTTCTGCGACTGGTAAAAGGTTCGGCGGAGGAGGCGCGCAGCGTCAGTTGGCGCAATCCGCAGAAGAACGAGCCGATGTACCCGCCGCGTCCCGAGCATCCGCCCCGCACCATGCGCGATCCCACCACCGCCACTGCGGGCACGGAGCAAATCGGGGCGACCAAACCGCCGGCCGAAGGGGCGGCGCAGGCGCAAGATGCCGGCCAGAAGAATATCGCCGACACCAAAGAGCGGAAGGACGTGGAGGAGAAAAAGCAGGTCAAGGCCAAGCGGAGCAAGGAGAAGGGCGACGCCCCAGCGGGACCGGCCACACCGGTCGAAGACGAACCGAAGGAGCGAGCCACTGATGATCCTCTGATCTGAGACGCGGACAGCCGCGTCGACTCACCTATTCCAGCGCGGGCCAAAGGCGCGGAGCGGCCAGCGGCGGCAGGTGCAGGTTGGCGCGAAGGGTCTCTTCGACGATGCACGAGAGCTTGCGCGCGGCACCGAGCCGGTATCGCCGATCGAAGACGCGGAAATTGTCGGCATTCATCTTCACGAGGAGCCGCTGATAGACGCTTCGCATAATTTCCGCCGCGACGGTTGCTGAACGGTCCGGGGGAGCGAGCAGCCGGCGTGCATGGGCGTACAACTCAGCAGCTCGCCAGGCTTGAAAACGCAGGGCTTGGACGAACTCCGGCGTATGGCGACGCGCCTGCAGGTCAGCCATCGAGTACCCGAAGCGCTCCAGTTCCGTGGTCGGCAGGTACACGCGCCCATTGGTCAGATCTTCGGCGACATCGCGGAGAATATTCGTCAACTGCAAGGCTAGGCCAAGCTGGATGGCATACTCCCGCGAGCGTGGGTCGCGGCAGCCGAAGATGCCGATGCTGACCAGACCCACGGCACTGGCGACCCGGTAACAATAGAGGCGCAGCGCTTCCCACGTGGCATAGTGCGTGCCGGCCAAATCCATCTCGCAGCCGAGGATGATCTCTTCAAACGCTTCGACGGGCAGGCCATATCGGCCGATGAGCTCGCGCACTGCCGGCGCCAGCGGCGGCTCTCCGGGCGCAGCATCGCGGAGCGCGAGGCGCCACGCGTCAAGCTGAGCTGCGCGGCTTTCCGGCGACGCGCCGGGTTCGTCCGTGATGTCATCCACCAGGCGGCAAAAAGCATAAAACAGGCTGATATCCCGCCGTCGCGCCCTGGGCAGGGCGATGAAGGCCAGAGCGAGATTGGAGCGGCTGGCGCGGGTGATTTCCTGGGCCGAGGGCGGCGCTGTAGAAGAGGAGGCCGGCGGCTTCATGGATGAGAGAGCGCGGGCGCGGTCGTTCTTTCCGAGCGCATAGTCCCGCCCGCGAAATGCAGCACGCGATCAGCGGGACGGGCGAAAAGGGGAGCTTCCGCCGAAACGAGAACGGCCACCGAGAAGCGCTCCCCCGCGCGATGCAGCAATTCGATCAACTCTTCCGTTTCCGCAGCCTGGAGCGCCTGCTCCCAATCTTCGACAAAAAGGGCGAGCGGCGCGTTGGCCAGCGCGCGCGCCAGCGCCAGGCGCCGCTGGCCTGAGGGTGAAAGGCGGGAGGCAGGCTGATCTTCCTGGCCGCGCAGCCCGACGAAGTGGAGCAGCCCGGCGATTTGCTCTTGCGCGGCTTCCAACGAGACGCGTGAGGCCTTCAACAGTGGCACCGCAATGTTCTCAATGGCTGAGAAGCTCGGAATCAGGAAGGGGTGGGCGGAAAGGATGCCGAACCGCTGTGCCCGCGCTTGAGAACGCGCTTCCAGCGTGAGCGCGGCCTGCTTTTGCCCCTCGAGCAAGATCTCGCCCGCCACGGGCACTTCCGCAAGTTGAAGGAGTCGAAAAGCGGCTTCTCGCGCCCCGGCGGCAGGGCCGGTCAGCCAGAGGAAATCACCAGCGCGGACGACGAGGTCAAACGGCGCGGGCGCGCTGCACTCGGCCGGGGTCGGCAGGAGCACGCCGCGCAGTTCGAGAATGCTCGGGGCAGGCAAAGCCATCGTGGAGGATGCGCCGCGATTGGTGGCGCAGAAGCGCACGCGGCGCAAGCGCTCCTTGCAAGTTTGCATCATTCGGATGGAGGAAACTCGCCACATGCTGCAACGCGGCAGTTGCCCTACGAGGCACGTGATCAATCCGCAGACCTCCCAGCTTGCGATTATCGATATGGAGCCAATTATGAACATCCGAGTCCTTCCAGCCCTCATCGCCTGCGTTTTTCCGACGCTCGTCGGCGCACAGCAATATGGTCAGCGCGCGTTGCCGCATGGCGCTTATGGAAGCTGGTCTGCTGGTGGAGCCGCCTTCGTTAATCCCAGCAGTGGCGCGACTATTGAGACGGGGAACATTTCGCAAGCTGCTCCCAGCAACACTGTCGGACGCTCTCGAGGTGCGGTGATCCCTCGCGTCTCACCGAGCGGGAATGCATCGGCTTCTCGCGCCGAAACAGCGGGCGGTGTCGCTCCTCAGCCCAGTGTTGCCTTTGGCGGGCGCGCCCCAGTGGCGCGTGGCGAGAATCCCGCCTCCTTCTCCCGTGGTGGATTCCAAGGTGCCCGCGAAGGAGCTGACTTTCGCGAGGGCCGGGGAGAGCAACTCCGTCGCTCGGTGCCAGGAGAGGTTTCCCGCCGCTGGGATCTGCGGCACGATTACGCTTGGGGACACCATCGCTACCACTGGAGCGGCGAGGGGTGGGTCATCGTCGAAGCCGACCCATACTACTACTCCTACGAAGGTCCCGTCGGGGTTGTGGAAGAGGACGCGGGAGTGACGACCGAGCCGGCTGCTGATCCGGTGCCGACACCGGCCCCAGCCCCCGAGTTTGCGCCCGCAGCGGACCCGCTTGACTTGGACGTGCAGCGCGCCTTGGCGCGGCTTGGCTTCTATCGCGGACTACTCGATGGCCTGCTCGGCCCTGGAACGCGCGCTGCCATCGTCGATTTCCAAGCCGATCAAGGAATGGAGCCAAATGGCCGCATCACCCGCCGACTTATGGATGCTTTGGGTTTGTAGAGGCGAGTGGAGGTGATGACAGGCACGCTCGTCTGCCGCCGCACACCCGCTTATCAAGGAGGATTGCCGCCGCTCGCTCCAGTTTGCGGAATCCGACTGACGGACCTCGACTAAGAAAAGGCGTTGGCGGTCCGTTTAGCTCTACGACCATGCCTCCCGGCACCTTGCCCGATTTCGTCGATTTGCTCTCCCGTTACGAACGGCCGCTCATCCGATACGCGTGCAGCATCCTCCATGACGTGGACAGCGCGCGGGATGTGGTGCAGGAGACGTTCATTCGCCTCCTGCGCCAGCAGCAGGCCGGCGAAGGGACCAGGGACGAGCCGCACTTCGCCGGAGAGAAGCACCTGGAGGCGTGGCTTTTCACCGTCTGCCGCCATCGTGCGGTCGATCATCAGCGCAAACACGCCCGCATTATCCCCATGCCGTTTCTGGAACACGACCGCCTCGCTGAAGAGCCGTCGCCCGCCGCCCGGCTCGAGCAAACCGATGGAGCGGCAACGGCGCTTCGCTTGCTCGAGCAGCTTTCGCCGAATCAGCGCGAAGTCATCCGCCTGAAGTTTCAGAACGACCTTTCGTACAAAGAGATCGCGGAAGTGACGCGACTCTCCGTCACCAACGTCGGCTTTCTCATGCACACCGGACTGAAAAAGCTGCGCGCGCTTATGCAGGCGCTGCCTGGCGAAGCCCCCGCCACGCCCGCTGCGCAAATTGCCTGACACCGGAATCAATACTTCTATGAATGCCGACGATCCCCGCCTCATCGACTATGTGCTGGGCGAACTCGACCCGCCGAGTCGCGCGGGAATCGAGCAACAACTCCAAGCGGACCGCAGTACCGCGCAGGAGTTGGCCGAATGGCGCAGTTTCACCGAGCGGCTGCGCATGGAGTTGACGCAGGAAGAGGCGCCCTCGCTGGAGGAGGAACAAAGGAGCGAACTTTTAGCGCGCGCCCACCCTGTCGTCGCGGCGGGGGGCACCCTCGCGATGCCAGCAGCGGTTTATCGTGGTTCAGGAGCACGCGCCTTCTCTTGGTGGCCCCTCGCCATAGCGGCTTCTGTCACGGTCTTCGCGGGATACCTGTTCTTCTTCTCCGGGCACGCAGTCAAAATGTCGCTGGCTAAGTCCTCCGCTCCGCTGGTTCCCGCGGAGGATGCGCTCAGCCGAATCAGGATCACCCTTGCGCCGGAAGAAGCCGCGCCACTGCCAGCCGCTCCGGCCTTGATGCCCGGACTCGCCTTGGGAAGCCCGCCTGCTCCCGCCACGCCCATCGCCCTCCCGAAGCCGGAAACTTTGTTCCTCGCGTCGCGCTCGGCGGCGCCGTCTTCGGAGGAACAGATGGGCGGCGAAGCGCCGCTGGCGAAATCAGCCGACTTGGATTCAGCGACGATCCACTCGGATGCAGGCCATCTCACGCCGTTCGCTGAGGCAGGCCAGGCCAGCGATCCGGCGCCAGCATCTCGCCGGCGAAGCGGCGCCGCGCGCGCAGACCTTGCGAACCTTTCAGGAAAATCGTCGGACGGAGACCACGCACTGGTGTTCTCCGGGGCCAACTCTTTTGGAGGAGTGATGGCCACCAATGCGGGAGTGATGCATTTCGGAAGTCAGCAACCTAGAGCGGACATCAGCTTGAGAAGAGAATCTGACTCCCTCGAGCGAACCAGCCGAGCGGACCGCGCCGGCGGCAACACCGCCGCTGGAGGCGGCTCTTTCGTAGCCGTCCAAGGCCATGAAATCTCGACTTTCGGTCTCCATGTCGGGGGGGCGAGTTACGCCGAGACGCAACGCTCTCTGCTCGCCGGTCAGCGCCCGCCCAGGGTTGCCGTGCGCGTTGAGGAATTGCTCAATCATTTCTCCTACGCCGATCCGGCCGCTGCCGCTGGCGAGTCGTTTGCCGTCGCGATGGAGGTCGCAGGCTGCCCTTGGGCGGCTGACCATCGCCTCCTGCGGATCGGCCTGAAGGCACGCCAGTTGACGGCTGAGAAGCCGCCGCTGGCGGGCAATTCGGCACCCTCTCTGGAGCGTGCGGGCGAGGCGATCGCCAAAGACTTCCAGGCGCAGATCGAATTCAACCCAACCCAGGTGAACGCCTATCGCCTCCTCGGGTACGACAATCCGCCTCCCGCCCCAAGCGATGTGGAGGCAGCAGAGCGGGACGAGGGCAAAATCCAACCCGGCTTTGCGGTGACCGCACTTTATGAACTCATTCCGGCCACGGTGGCCTCGCGCAGCCTCGCGCAAAGCGACCGGCTTCGCTACCAGAGGCCACTCTCGGCAGCGGCGCCCGCTGCGACAGAGGCCCGCTACCTCTCCGCACCCGCAGGTGCGACACAGGCAGCGGGACGGGCGCATCAAGGCCACCCCTTCGTGCCACCGACTCCCACCTTCTTCGGCGGAAACCGCGCGGAGACGGCCGCTCTCGCCGCAAAAGCAGTCGATCCCGCCGAGCTCTTGACGTTGCAGCTCCGCTGGAAAACGCCGCACGATGGCGGGACCCATCAGCGCGCCTATCCGCTCACCGATTCCGGCCTCGCCTGGCAGAAAAGCTCAACTGATTTCCATTGGGCGGCTGCGGTTGCGGCAAGTGGGCTGCTCTTGCGCGACGGGCCGCAGCGTTTGAACGCAGGTTGGGACGTTGTCCAAGCGCTCGCGGAGGGGGGACTGGGTGAAGATCGGAGCGGCGCCCGTCACGAGTTCCTCGGGTTGATCGAGAAGGCTGCCGCACTCTAGAGCGGTTCGGCGCGTCCCATTCGGCCGCCTATTCACGCATCGCTGGTGACGGGAAGACGATTCGCTGCGTGGCGCCTTTATCGGGCGAGTTCGACTCCTGCAAGCCGAGCCGCTCGATGTGCATGACCTCATGCACCTGCCGTGCATGGTCGCGCTCTCTGAACGCCACCGCGAGCTCGTCGCGCACCTTGTCCAGTTCCATGCGCAAACCGGAATTTTGAAAGCGCAATTCGTCGCGCTCGGCCAGCAGCCGCTTGATTTCGTCGCCCGCTCCATTGGCCAGCATCTCACTTTTCCCGGTCACCAGGCGGGCGCTGGAAAGGATATCGATCTGCCGCTGCAAGGCATCAACCCGATTGATGAGGGTCTGATTCTCCTCGCGCAAGAACTTGAGATCGTTCTCCATCTGCGCCGGCGTGAGCCTCGCCTCCGCGCTCGGCTCCACCAGAGCGGTCGTCGGATTGAATTCACAACTGACCGTTCCGAAGGCCAGGGCGCAGGCTTGATGCAGGTGAAAATCAGAGATCGGCTGCCCTTCCACAAACGTCAGATTCGTCGATTGCAGATCGTGCAAACGATAGTGCCCCTCGCTGAGGAGAAACTCCGCGTGATGCGCCGAGACCGAGCGGTCGATGATCTGAATCGTGTTGTCGGGCCGCCGTCCGACCGTGATACGCTCGCCCGCCAGTGGATACGACACAGCGGGTGCGTTGGGGAGCAGCACACGGAGGGTCGGCATTGGGGCGGAGGTGAATCGAGCAGGTTGAGACTAGCAGGCGCAATGCCCGCCGGTCAATGACATGCGGAGGTCCGAAGGCCGCCGATTGACGCACAGGTGATGAGACCGCAACGAGACCGTGGTGCGTTTTGTCACCATCCGAGATGGTTGCGCCTGACGATCAGCCGAGGCGCTGGCAGGCGCGAATGAAATCGTGCTCGCGCCGTCAGAGATTGTGGCGCACTCTCGCGCCGGTCCACTCCTTCGCGCCGCTCTTCAAATCCGACCTCTTCTTATGAAATGCGTCCTCTTCCTGGCGCTCGCCCTTGGGCTGCCGCTCACCAGCTCCGCCGCGGATACCGCCTACACCGCCATTCGCGCGGTGGGCAAACAGAACGGCGACGACGCGCTCAATCGCGTGCTCGAGGTGCGCGGGCGCATGGGCGCACCCGAACCGCAAGTCTGGAAGATCGTGCTGGCGGACTCTGGCTCGCGGGGCGGCATCCATGAGTTCGAAGTGCAGCATGGCCGCATCACTGGCGAACGCGCACCGACAGCGCGCGCTCTCAGTGGCGGCACGCTCGATTTGAACAAGCTGAACATCGATTCGGACGGCGCTTTCACCATCGCCAACCAGGAGACGCAGAAGCTCGGGCTCCCGTTTGATCGAGTCGATTATACCCTCACAGCTGGGGCGCGCGGCAGCGTTGCCGCATGGCACATGGAGCTGTTCGACGCTCACAAGGGGCGCGTCGGCGCCATCGATATCGCCGCTGATACCGGCAGCGTGGTGCATCGCGATCTCGCGGGCGCCGGCGCTCCGCACGCTGCGGATGATCACGCCTATCTGCACGACCGACCCGCACCTGAGGCGGTCCAGCCAGTCTATCCCGACGACCATCGGCGGTACGTGGAAGATCGTCGCTACGCCGATGGACGCCGCTATCCAGATGACGGCACCGTCTATGGCGACGATCCCGCCGGCCCCGGCATCTTCGACATCTTCGGCAAAATTACCCGTCACTTCGATAAGCGTACGCGGCAGATCAAGAATTTCTTCAGCGGCCGCTAAGGATCCGGAGAATCACACAGACTCATTTGGCCTGCCAGATGATCTGCTGAGTCCGTCCTGCTTTTGACGATGCAGGACAACCAAACTGCTTCGTCCTGTGACTCAGTTGTGGCGCACTACGGCGCGTACGGCACCGTTCCGCGCGCATCCACCGGCCAGCCCCATTGGGCGATGTACTCGGCGCTGGGACGGAAAGCATCGTGGTTGTTTTGCAGACGGCGTTGCAGTTGTTCATCAAGTCTGGCTTGAAGACCTTGCTGGGTCGGATCGCCCACCAGATTTTTCAGCTGATACGGGTCGGATTGATTGTCGAACAGGAGCCATGGGCCGGTGAGGTCGCGGACGTAGGTATAGCGCGCCGAGCGCAAGCCGCGATATTCCTTGCCGCCGTGCTGTCGGTCCCAGTCGGCAAATGGGGCGACGCAGGTGAGCAAGGCCGCGCCGTCTCCCGGAGCAGCGCCGCCACGCAAATAGCCGCTGAAGTCGAGCCCTTCCACGCTCGGCGGAACGCCGACCCCGGCCAGGCGCAGCAGCGTCGGCATCAAATCCTCGGAATTAATCGGGGCCTCGAGCGCGCGGGGAGCTCGTCCCAGCCCCAGCGGCCAGCGGACCAGCAACGGTATGCGCGTGGATTCATCAAAAGGCTTTTGCTTCTTCCACAGCCCTTGCGAACCGAGCATGTCACCGTGATCCGAGGAGAAGACGAGGATGGTATTTTCCGCCAGGCCGCGCTCGCGCAGCGTCTCGATCAGCTCGCCCATGGCGTCATCCAGCGCCGCGCCGTGCGCGTAATAGCCGGCGAGGTCCCGGCGGGCCGGGCCTTCGATCCGGGCCGGCACGTTCGGTCGCAAGGTGAGGCTGTCGTAATGAAAAAGCTGGCGGTACTTCTCGGGCGCCGTGAGATACGGATCGTGGGGCGGGCCCCAAGCCAGCCAAAGGAAAAAGGGCTTACCGGAAGGGGTGCGCTCGCGCAGGTACGCGCAGGCATTACGCGTCTGGTCAAGCGCGTCGTAGCCGGACCAGTGCAGCTTGTTCGACGTGTCGCCGTAGTAGATCGAGTCGGTGTAATCGTGCGTGCACTCGAGCACTTTCCAGTAGGCGAAGCCCTGCCGCCGTTCGGGAGGAATGAAGGTCGAGCGGCCATGGCCGTCGATATGCCATTTGCCGATGGCGGCGGTGTCCCAGCCAGCCGCCTGGAGCGTCTTGGGCAGGGTGATGGCGGCTGGATCGAGCGGCACGTCGTTGAGGAAGACTCCGTGGGTGAGCGGACGCTGACCCGTGAGCAAAGTTGCGCGCGTCGGCGAGCAAACGGGCAAACCGGCGACAGCATGGTCGAAGCGGACGCTTTCTCCCGCGAGACGGTCGAAGTTCGGCGTTTTGGCGTTCGGATCGCCCGCGAAGCCAAAGGCGGCAGCGCGCCATTGATCCGCCAGAACGACGATGATGTTGGGAGGAGGAAGGTCCGCAGCGCTTCCGGGCAACCGAGATAGGACCAGGAGCAGGAGAAAGGAGGAACGTGTCAACATAGCTTAGTCGGGTTCGCTGGCGGGCGACGGTGAGGCCCTGGCCGGCCGGGCGCCATCCCGGCGGGCGAGGGCGAAGCAGGCGTCGGTCTGCTTTTGCCAAAGGGCTGCGAGTTCCTGGACCTTTGCGGGCATGGCCGCGGCGAGATTATGCGATTCCGAGCGATCGGCGCTGAGGTCGTAGAGTTCCCAAGGACTCGCTTTGCCGGAGGCGACGATTTTCCAATCACCGACGCGCAAGGCGCGGTTTTCTTCGTGCAGCCACCACAATGCGTCGCGCGAAATCGTGCGATCCTGGGCAAAAGCCGGCAAGAGACTGACGCCGGGCTTGGGCGGGAGCGGCTGCCCTGCCATGCGCCGGCGGCGTGGCTCCGAGCCTCGAAGACGTTGGCCAAAAATCGACGACGTGGCCAGGCGTATGCCGCAACTCACCCCGCGCAGCGATGCCCGCCGGCCAGTTGACGATCAGCGGCGTGGAGATGCCGCCTTCATGCACCCAAGTCTTGTGGCGGCGGAACGGAGTGTTGGCCATGCTCGACCAGCCCGGGCCCAGGCAGAGGAAAGTCGCGCCCGTCCCGCAGGCGCGCGGCCGGGTCGTGGCCATCACCGCGAATCATCATCTCGGCGCTGGCTCCATTGTCGGAAAGGAAGAAAATGAGGGTATTTTCCGAACCTTTCATCGAGTGGATCTGCGCCAAAACGCGCCCAATTTCCCCATCCATCCGATCGACCATGGCGGCGTGGACGGCCATTTTCTCTGCTTGGAAGACCCGCTGGCTTTCGGTTAATTCCTCCCAGGGCAGCGGGCGGTTGATCTCGTTTGGCCCGATTTTTGCGGGATGCCGGGAAGACATAAGGCGGGCCAAGCTGGCGCTCGATCTCCGAGAGCCGCTACCACCGATGCCGATTTGTTGCAGGCGCTGCCACCGTTCGCCACGCATCACGTCCCAGCCGCGAGCGTACTTGTCGTGGTAGCGGGCGATGTCTTCCGCGGGTGCCTGCAGAGGAAAATGAGGCGCGGTGAAAGCGAGGTAGGTGAAAAAGGGCCGGCCGCTGAATATGCGGTCGTGTTCCTGCAGGCACTTGATCGCGTGATCCGCGAAGGCCGTGCTGGTATAGTAGCCGCTCCCGGCGGCGACCGGCGGCAGCGCCACATCGTCCAGAGTATGCCGCCGCGGCGCGAAATGGCGATCGTGGTCTTCGAGGCTGTAGGAATGGTCAAAGCCGTTTTGCAGCGGCAGGCCATCGATGTGCCACTTGCCGGAGTGGTAGCAGCGGTAGCCTTGCGCGCGCAGCATGCTGGGCAGCAGCGGCGCCCAGGCCGGACGCGTCCCGCGGGCGCCGCTCACGACTCCTGGACGGTGTCGCGGCGCACCTCCTGCGCGTAATAACCCGTCAACAAAGCCGCGCGCGACGGCCAGCAGCGAGCGGTGTTGTAGAATTGAGTGAAGCGCAATCCGCGTTGCGCGAGCGCGTCCAGATTGGGCGTCGCAATCTCGCCGCCATAACAACCCAGATCGGAGAAGCCCATGTCGTCGGCCAGCAGGATGACGATATTGGGCTTGGCCCAAGCAGCCGGGCTCTCCGGAACCTTGCCGAAGGCAGGGCTGGCGCCGAGTACCAGTTCCGCGGCAAACAAAAGGAAGGCGTTTGCACGAAAGGATAGGAAATTCATGAAACCAAGAGGGGTGAAAAGGCTCAGTCAACCGATCTCGGCGGAGGAGGTGGCGGGCGCACGCGTTTCTGTTGATGCGCAATCCCTATCATTTGTTCCCCGAAGGCCAGTGGTCCATCTCATTTGCGGGAATGCGATGGCTGCAAAACACCGGCCCGCGCCGCTTCAAGACACGGCATCTGGCTTCGGCCCGGCCCGGCCGCGTCGCGATAAGAAGGAGCGGCGCGGGCGCACAATCCGCTCGCCTTTCGAGCGGCGAATCGCGATTCCCTTGTCCGCGTCATGACGATCCGCCTTTTCAATACGATCTCGCGTGAAATCGAGCCGTTTCAGCCGCTCGACCCTGCGGGGCAGCGCGTGAAGATGTACACCTGCGGGCCGACGGTTTACAACTACGCGCACATCGGGAATTTCCGCGCGTACCTGTTCGAGGACCTGCTCCAGCGGCATCTCGAAGTGCGCGGCTAGACGTGGAGCGGGTCATGAACCTGACCGATGTGGACGATAAGACGATCCGCGGCTGCCGTCAGATGGGACAGCGGCTGGCGGATTTCACCGCGCCGTTCAAGGCGGCGTTTTTTGAAGATTGCGCGACGCTGCGCATCGAGCCGGCGCGGCACTATCCGGCGGCGACGGAAGAGCAGCACATCGCCCGGATGATCGAGATGATCCGCACCCTCGAGAACAAGGGGATCGCGTATGCAGGCGGAGGATCGTTCCGTCTATTTCCGATTGAGCAAGTTTCCCGATTACGGCCAGCTCGCGCATCTCAACCTGGACGAGCTGCGCCCGACCGGCCGCATCCAGACAGACGAGTACGAGAAGGAAAACGTGGGCGACTTCGCGCTTTGGAAGGCGTGGGATGCGGAGGACGGCGACGTTTTTTGGGAAAGTCCGTGGGGACGCGGTCGTCCGGGCTGGCACATCGAATGCAGCGCCATGGCCATCGCGCTGCTCGGGCCGGAGATCGATATCCATTGCGGCGGGGTGGACAACATTTTCCCGCATCACGAGGCGGAGATCGCGCAGAGCGAATGCTGCACCGGGCTGAAATTCGTCCGGTACTGGCTGCATTGCGCGCACTTGCGGGTGGAGGGCGAAAAGATGAGCAAGTCGCTCGGCAACTTCTTCACGCTGCGCGATCTGCTGGCCAAAGGTTACACTGGGCGCGAGCTCCGGTTCGAGCTGCTGCGGGTCAACTACCGGCTGCCGCTGAACTTTTCCTTGGAGGGATTGGAAGGGGCGCGCGCCACGCTCGCGCGGCTGGATGAATGGCGGGTGCGGCTGCAAGAATTTGCGGGCTCGGCCCGCTCCGGCACCGACGCTGTTGACGCACCATGCAGAGGCTTTCCTGGCCGCGCTCGATGACGACCTGAATATCTCGGGAGCGCTTGGGCATCTCTTTGACTTGGTGCGGGAAAGCAATCGCGCGCTTGATGAGAACACGCTCTCCCCGGCGCATGCGGCCCATCTGGCTGCGGATTGGGCACGGCTCAATCGCGTGCTGGCGCTCGAGCCGGAGGCGGCCGCCATCCCGGCGGAAGTAGAGGCGCTCGTCGCCCAGCGGCAGGCGGCGCGTGAGGCGAAGGATTGGCAGGGGAGCGACACGCTACGCGAGCAAATCGCCGCGCTGGGGTGGACGGTAAAAGACACCAAGACTGGCCCCAAACTTACGCGCCAGTGAGCGGGCGGGCGCTCAGCCCCGTTGACCCGAGTCTCGACATCAGGAGCGGAAGATGCCGAGAGCGCCTATCGCCCGTGGGCGATGACCCACCACCAGTTGGCGGCGAGCGCGAGGAAGCCGGTGATGCGCAGCGAGTGCGCGGCGCGGCGTGAAAGTTCCGCCAAATGGAATCTCGGCAGGCGCGCCCCCAGGACGATAGCGGCGTAGAGGCAGTAGAGGATGATGGCGACGCAGGCCGCTGTGGCCATGGGATTGAAGATGAAAGCTGCGCCGAGGTGGCCCTGCACCAGTTGCCGAAAGGCGCGCGTGCTGCCGCAGCCGGGACAGGGATAGCCCGTCGCCCAATGGAAGAGGCACGGCGGCGTCTGCACCCCGCGTCGAACCGCGAAAACCGCAGCCGCACCGGTCACCGAGGCCACGCTGAGCCAGAGGCGTTCGTGGTCCAGTTCGCCAGGCGCCAGAGGCCGCCAGCGCCATGCGGACGCAGACATGTGACTCCTTTCGAATCAGTGAATCCCGCGGCTCGCCACCCCGGCGCCCATCACGGCGAGCACCACCAGGAGAATCAGCCCGCAGCAAATGATCGACGGCAGAAAGAGCGCCACCACCGCGCGCCAGAGATCCGTTTCATGCGACTTGGATAGGCTGATGCAGGTGACGATCAAACCCCACGGGATCGCCACCAGCGTCCCAATCCCTGGGATGAGGTGAAGCAGCGTCACTGAACCCGCACCATAACAATAGGCGCGGTAAGTCGTCTCAAAGTCGCGCTTGGCGCCGCCGCAGATCATCAGGCAGACATGCAAGATGCCGCCATAGATGAAGCCGGCAATCGCCACCGAGACAATCGACGAAATGATCCTGAAGATGAGCATGAAGCCGAAGAAACTGCCGGTGGCGAGCACCTGTGAGGAGCGCGGCAGGCTGGCCGAAAAGAAGTGCTCCGCCAGTCCCACATACAAGCCAAAGACCATGCTGCCGATGCCGCCCGTCAGCATGTTGTACCAGAAAGGGTTGGTCAGCCCGCCGTGCACGCGCATGGTCTGAAAAGTGGCCGTGGGCTGGGTCAGCACGGCTATTGCCGTATCGCGCGCGGCGGGGAACCAACCGAGCGTTTCACGATGCTCCCACGCGGGCCCGGTGCGCTGCGGGTCGTACAGTTCTGGCAGTGCGCCGCCTTGCTGCAGGCGCTGGAGGACCTGCGGTTTGCACCCGCCACAGATGCGATGGCCGCTGATATCGATGACGTCACTGGGATCAAAGAAGCGTCCGCACGAATCGCACTGCACCGTGCCCGCGGCGGCGGGCGAGGCGCTGGTCGGCCCGCCCGGTCTGGCTTGCTGAAGCGGCGCCCAGGCGGCCTGGCCTTCGCGCCAGACGAGGGTGGTCGGCAGAATTTGGCCTTCGAGGATCAGGCGGTCGAGGTCGGCGTCGGAAACGGGTCCTTTTTGGGCGCCGTTGGATTCGTAAAACCAAGTCATGGCAAAGTTTGCGTCTTGTCGCTGCGCTCGGGGTTTGCTTGCTTCTTGGCCCCGGCGCGCTGAGCTTGGCGCCGCCCGGACCAGCGCACCTAGACGCGAAAAGCTCGCCTGAGTCCATCAAAATTCCCGCATGTCTGTGCTCGCGCCCGCCTCCATCTGCTGCCCGGTTTGCGCCCAGCGGCTGAGCACCCTCTGGATCTTCGGCGAAGAGGAGGCCGTGCGCTGCGCCCGATGTGCCAGCACCGTCCACGTGCTCCCGTTCCGCTTGCTCAGCGAGCCCGATGAACGGCCAGTCGATTTTGGCGCGCGCGCGCAAGAGGGCGAAGCCACCTGCTTCTTCCATCCCGGCAAACGCGCGGAGCGGCCATGCGACCGCTGCGGGCGTTTTCTCTGCACACTGTGCGATCTGCCCTTTGGTCAACGGCACCTTTGTCCGGCCTGCCTTGAAGTTGCCGGCCAGCAGGCCCGCCCGGTCGAACTCGTGACGCGCCGCCTCTCCTGGCCGCACTTCGCGCTGACGCTCGGCATCTGGCCGCTGATCTTTTTCCCGTTTTGGTTTCTCTATTTCATCACGGGGCCGGCGGCGGTCGGCGCGGCGCTCTATGGCTGGCGCCAACCCGGCAGCCTGGTCCCCCGCTGGCGCGTCCTGCCGCTGCTCGGCGCCACGCTGCTGGGATTGCTCCAAATCGGCCTCATCACGCTTTTCTTCTACGGTATTTGGAGGGCCCAGACGCATGCTTGAAGCCGCGCCCGCGTATCGGAAATTCTCTCGCAGCGGGCGGAGTTGGCTCGTCCAATCGGCGCGTCTTTGGGCCGCGGACGGCCACCTTCTGCAAGTGACCTCGCTCTTTGGCTTCGAGCGCTATCGCCGGTTCTATTTTCACGAGATGGAGGCGTACTACTGGCGAGGCACGCCTCTGCGCGCCGTCTGGAATTGGATCTTCGGTGTGGCGCTTGGTCTGAGCCTCTTTTTCGGCGCCGTCTTGCTCTGGCAGGGGCGCAAACAGCACAACGAGGGCCTGCTGGTCCTCGCTGCCCTAGCCGCCATCGTGGCGGCGGTCGGCGCCGTAGGGGTCCTCTGGAACTCTCTTCTCGGCCCAACCTGCGATGCCTACCTGCAAACGCGCTCTGGATTGGACCGCCTCCCGATGCTCCGCCGCGAACGACACGCCCGCGCTCTCCTCGCCCAGCTCCGTCCCCTTGCCGGCGCACCCGCCGCCCGCGTACGTCAGCCCGCATGATCATCTGGACGCAGGAAGAGCAAAGGCACTGTCCGCTCCCGGCATTGAGCGCTGCTCCTGAGTACCGATCACTGCTCACCTTTCCGGCATGACCCTCGCCCTCCAAACCTGTCACAGCCATCCGGCGCGGGAAGCCGCCGCGCGTTGTGTCGAGTGCGGGCGCTTTTTCTGCCGCGAATGCATTGCGGAGCACGAGGGCCGCCTGGTGTGCGCGGGGTGTCTGGTGCGGCTCAGCCGGGCGACCCATCGGCTCGCTCGTACATGGCCGCGGACGGCGCGCGCGCTCGGAGGCGTACTGCTTGGCTTTTTCGGCGCGTGGCTTTTCTTCTATGCGGCGGGCCGCACGCTGATGACCCTCCCTTCCGAATTCCACGCGCGCCAATGGTGGCACGAGACGCTCGATCGTTTTTCCTCCGATGAGTAAACCGGCGGTCCCGGCTGCTTTGACGGCCATTGAGTCCATTGAAGAGGGCATCGCGCTGCTGCGGCGCGCCCCCGCATTCACGGTGCTGGCGCTTTTCATCGGCTCCGTGCCGTTTTGGCTGCTGCTCCTTTATTTCGTGGCCGATATGAGCCACAGCGCCTACGCCGGCGAGCGGCTGGGCGAGGCGTCCCTCGCGCTGGCGGCCCTTTTTCTGTGGATGAAGTGCTGGCAAACGGTCTTCGCCGCCAACTTGCACGCGCTGCTTTTGCCGGAGCAGGCGCAACCGTGGACCGTGCGGCGGATCGGCCGCCTAATTTTGGAGCAGGGCAATGTGCAGCTCTGGGGACTATTTGTGCGACCGTTGGCCCTGCTGGTGACGCTGCCCGCCGGCTGGGTCATCGCCTTTTATCAAAACGCGACGGTGCTCGGCGATGGGCGTGAGCGGCGGGAGCGCCGCCTTCCGGAAGAGGCTTGGGATCAGGCGCGGCTTTGGCCGGGCCAGAATCATGCACTCCTTTCAATCCTGTTCGCCTTCTCCGTCATCGTCTGGCTGAATGTCGGCGTGCTGCTCGCGGTGCTGCCGATGCTCCTGAAGTCGCTCCTCGGCTGGCAAACGATGGCCTCGCGCAGCATGGGTACTTATCTGAACGGCACCTTTTTCACCGTGACGATCGCGGTCGCCTGCCTCTGTGTGGACCCCATTTGGCGCGCGACTTTCGTCGTCCGCTGTTTCCACGGTGAGGCGATACACTCAGGGGCGGATATCCGCGCGATGCTGCGGGCCGTCCGGAGCAAAGCGATGCTGGTGCTGGTGCTGGTGCTGGCTGTTTTTTGCAGCGCACCCTCTGGCCAAGCGGCGCCAGTGACGACCGACCCGCCAGCATCTGCCGTGGATGCTGGTGAGTTGAGCCGCTCCATCGAGCAGGTGCTGAACCGCCGCGAATTCGCGTGGCGTTTGCCGCGCCCGGTTGCACCGGCGAAGAAAGGAGTTGTGGGAAGCTGGCTGGAATCTGTCCAACGCGCGGCGAAGCGGATGTGGGATCGCTGCTGGAACGGCCTTCGAAAACTCTTCCGCTGGATTTTCGGAGGCCGTTCCATGGAGGGCGACGGCAGTCATTTCGAAATGCCGCCGATGGATGCGGTAATCTGGATCGCCGGGGCGATTGTCGTGACACTGCTGGGCTGGGTGGCTTGGCGAAGCTGGCGTACGCCGCGCCGGCAGTTGGCCGTCGCCGAGGCGGTCCAGCTCGAGCCGGATTTGCATTCGGAGGACATTCGGGCGGATCAACTGCCGGAGGATGGCTGGCTGCAACTGGCGCGTGACCTGGTGGCGCGGGGTGAGTTGCGGATGGCGTTGCGCGCCGCCTATCTTGCGGGCCTGGCGCACTTGGGGCAGAGCGAACTCATCTCCATCGCGCGCCACAAATCGAATCACGATTATCAACGCGAGTTGCGCCGACGCGCCCGCACGCGCGATGAATTGCTGGCCGTCTTCGATGAGAATCTCACCGTCTTCGAGCGGGCGTGGTATGGCCGCCACGACGTGACGGCCGCAAATTTCGAGCGTTTCACGCAGAACCTGGAAAGGATGCACGCATGCTGAAGCACCAGACCAGCGTGCTCCTCGCGATCCTCCTCCTGGCGGGCGGGCTCGGCTACGGGCTGGTGCGGCTCTTCACGCTGCGGCTCGACGAGGGCGACGTCTACCCGATCGGCTCTTCACTCCGTACCGATCCGCTCGGGACCAAGGCGCTCTTTGATGCGCTCGACCAAGCACCGGGCTTGCGCACTGAGCGGAATTTTCGGCCGCTCGTGCAACTGCCGGCAGAGCGACCGATGACGCTTTTCTACGTGGGGCTTTCGCACCAGGCGTCCTGGGAGCCCGGCGAGTTGGAGCATCTCGAAGCGATGCTGCGCGCCGGCAGCCGCGTGGTCTTCGCCTTCAGGCCAGCGGACGCTGAGGCGCCGGGCAAGAGCACCTTCCCCCAGCCACCCTCCCGGCAAAAAAAGGGAGCCGCAGACGCCAGGCGAAAACCGTCAGAAGGCGGCGGCGGCCAAGCGGCCCACAAAAAGGGGACCGCCCCACCATTGCCTATCGCTGAAGAGGAAACTGGCACCCCCTTTGCCGAAGCCGCCAAAAAGTGGGGCTTCTCCTTCGAGGTGCCCACGCGCGCCCAAGGCGAGGAAGTCCCGCAAGCAGCCGAGCGCGCGGGCGACTCCGGGCTCGAGCCATCGCTGCCGTGGCATTCGGAACTCTTCTTCAACACCGCCGAGCGGTCCTGGAAAGTGCTCTACACCGTCAAGGAGCAGCCGGTGCTCATGGAGCGCAGCTTCGGCTCCGGCAGCATCGTCCTCGCGGCGGACGCCTTCTTTCTCTCTAACGAAGCACTCCGGCTCAACACCCGCGCGCCACGCCTGCTCGCCTATCTGGTCGGCACACCGCACGCCGTCGTGTTCGACGAAGAGCACTTGGGGATCTCGGAAGGGAGCGGCGTGGCCACGCTTGCGCGCAAATACCGCCTGCATGGCCTGGCCGCGGCGCTCAGTCTCCTCGCAGGCCTCTTCGTCTGGCAGAACATCGTCCGCTTCGTTCCCGCGCGCGAGGAAGAGGAACAAGCGGTGCGCGGCCGCAGCGGGCAGGAAGGCCTGCACGCCTTGCTGCGCCGCAGCGTGCCGGCGGGACAGATCGTGCAGGCCTGCGTGGCGGAATGGCGCCGGGCCTTCGCGACCGATCCGCTTGCGCTGGCGCGGCTCGACGCGGCTCTGGCGACCAGCCAGAAACCTCCGCGCCATCCGGCTGAAATTGTCGCCCACTACCGCGCACTGGCCGAAGCCGTCCACGCCCCCCGCCACTCCCTGCTTTCATGACCACCGACCGCATCCAGGAAATCCTCACCCGCGCCCGCGCCGAAGTGCGCAAAATCATCATCGGCCAGGAGGCCGTGATCGACCACGCGCTCATCTGCATTTTCACCGGCAGCCACGCGCTGGTCGAAGGCGTGCCGGGCGTCGCCAAGACGCTGCTCGTCCGCACGCTCGCGCGGGTGCTCGGCGGCGAGTTCAACCGCATCCAATTCACGCCCGACCTGATGCCGACGGACATCACCGGCACTCACATCTACAATCTTGCAGTCGAGCGAGTTCTCCCTCGTCAAAGGTCCCATCTTCACCACCTTTCTCCTCGCCGACGAAATCAACCGTGCTCCCGCGAAAACGCAAAGCGCCCTCTTGCAGGCCATGCAGGAACGCCGCGTCACGATCGACCGCGATACGCATGAGCTGTCGCCCAGCTTCACCGTCTTCGCCACGCAGAATCCGATCGAGTACGAGGGAACCTACCCGCTGCCGGAAGCGCAGAAGGATCGCTTCATGTTCAAGATCTCCATGGAAGCGCCTGACCGTGCCGGGGAACTGGAACTCGCCCGCCGCATGCTCGGCAGCGCTTCGCCCGAGGCTGCGCTGGCCGCGGGAGTGGTGCAGCCGGTCCTCACGATCGAAGACTTGGTCGCGATGCGCGCGGCGCTGGGCGCGATCACCGTCCGCGAAGAGCTGACGGCCTATGTGGTTGATGTCGTCCGCGCCACCCGCTCGCTGGAGACCATTCTCGTCGGCGCTGGGCCGCGTGCCACGCAAAACCTGCTCCTCGCTTCCCGTGCGCAAGCCGCGCTCGCCGGGCGCGATTTCGTCACGCCGGATGATGTGCGGGAGCTCGCTGAACCGGTCTTGGGACACCGCCTCGTTCTCCGGCCAGAGTACGAGTTGGAAGGGGTCACCATCGTTGAAGTCATCGGCAAGATCCTCGAGCAAGTCCCCGTGCCTCGCTAGCGAACGCCAACCTGCCGCTCATGGTTCCGCGCACCCGGCTCCTGATTTGGACCGCCCTCGTCGTGGTCCCCTTCTCGGTCGTCGCCGTGGCTTCGCAAACGGCCTTGGCGGCGGCGCTCGTCGCGATCGGAGCTTTTCTTCTGGTCGCGGTGGGCGATGCGTTCCTGGGCGTGGACCAGCTCAAGGGAATCGCGATTCATCTGCCAGGATTGGTGCGTTTGCAAAAAGACCGCGAAGGAGAAATCGACCTCGAGGTGCGGAACGAGAGTCAAAGGCGTAGGGAGCTGCGCATTGGCCTCGTCCTTCCCAGCCATTTCACCGCAACTGAGGAAGAACGCGTCATCCTGCTTCCAGCAGACACTCCGCTCGCGCGCATCGCCTGGAGCTGCACGCCGACGCGGCGCGGCCAGTTCTGGTTGCGTGATCTGGCCGTGGAATCGTCTTCGCCGCTCGGCTTTTGGGCGATGCGCAGCCGCCAAACCGGATCAGCGGAGTTGCGCGTCTATCCCAATCTCCACGACGAGCGCCAGCATGTGGCCGCCCTCTTCCTGCGGCGCCGCCGGGCCGGGGTGCATGCGCAACGCAGCGCCGGGCAGGGCCGCGAATTCGAGAAGCTCCGCGAATATCTTCCGGGCGACCAGCTCGGCGATGTGCATTGGAAAGCTTCCGCCCGCCGGGGCTTCCCCATCGCCAAGGTTTACCAAGTCGAGCGCACCCACGAGGTGTACGTGCTCGTGGATGCCTCCCGGCTGGCCGCTCGGCCGCTCGGCAAGGCCGCACCGGGCCGCGCTATCGAGCGCTACGTCTCGGCCGCACTGATCCTGGCGCTGGCCGCGGAGCAGCAGGGTGACCAATTCGGCCTCATCACGTTCTCGGATCGCGTCCTCTCCTTCGTCCGCGCCCGGAGCGGTCCCGCGCATCTCGAGGCCTGCCGCGAGCGGCTCTACGCCCTTCAGCCCGACGACGTTTCGCCCGATTTCGAGGAACTTTTCTCCCTGGTCCGGCTCCGCCTGCGCAAACGCGCGCTCCTCATTATCCTGACGGCGCTCGATGATCCGGTGCTTGCGGAGAGCTTCACAAAAGCGGCCGATCTTCTCGCGCGGCAGCATTTGCTGCTGGTCAACATGCTGCGCCCGCCTGAGGTAGCACCGCTTTTCACCGGCGCTCCCGCCGTCGAACTCGATGACCTCTACCGCGCACTTGGCGGCCATGTGCAGTGGCAAAAGCTGCGCGAGTTGCAAAAGAATCTCCAGCGTCGCGGCGTGCGCCTGAGCTTCCTTGAGCCGCAAAATCTCGCCGCGGACATCATCGCGCAGCATGCCGATGCCCGCGCCCGTTCACTCGTCTGACCCTCAGCTTCCTCGCGCCACGAGCGCGCTCATCCGAACGTCCTTGCCGATTCGGGTATAGAGCGGGTTCCGCAGAGGAAGCGCATCGAGGCTGCGGCTCACCCCGCGGCCGCCGACCGCGACCACCCGCCCTCCGCACAGCAGCGGCGCCAGATAGAAGCATACTTCATCGACCAGGCGGCGGTCGAACGCCTCACCGAGCACCTGCATGCCGCCTTCGATCAGGACCGTGGTGACGGCGTGCTCGCGCCCGAGCGTCCGTAGCACGGCAGCGAGCGACGCCCCTGGATAGACCAGCGTGCGTTCGCGATGCTCGTCCGTGAAAAGGTGCGCTTGCGCGGGCAAAGGGCGCTCCCCGCGCGTGAGCACCACGCGCCAGGGCTGCAGCTTCGTGCTGGAGGGAGCGGCTGGCTTCGCCAGGCGCACCGTCAGGCGCGGGTTGTCGAGGCGCAATGTATTCGCTCCAATCAAAATGGCGTCGGCACGCCAGCGGAGGCGCTGGGCATCTTCGCGCGCCGCCGGGCTGGTGAGCCACGGACCTTCACCCGGCAACCGAGAGAGGCGGCCATCCAGGGAGAGACCCGCTTTCGCGATCACCCATGGGCGCTTCGTCACGATCCAGCGATTGAATTCCGGGTTCAGCGCCATGGCTTCCTCTTTCAGCACGCCGACCTTGGTCTCGATGCCAGCGGCGCGCAACAGCACCAGGCCGCGTCCGCGGTGCCGCGGATTGGGATCCTCCGTCCCGACGACCACCCGCGCAAAACCGGCCGCGATGATCGCCTCCACGCAGGGCGGAGTCCGTCCATGCGAAGAGCACGGCTCGAGCGTCACGTACAGTGTCGCGCCGCGGGCCAACTCCGGCCGCCGCAAGGCGCGCAAAGCCTCGATCTCCGCGTGCGGCGCGCCAGCCTGCGGGTGAAAGCCGCGCCCAATGATCCGCCCCGCGCGCACGATCACCGCGCCGACCGCCGGGTTGGGACTCGTCAGCCCAAGCCCGCGCTCGGCCAATCCCAGAGCCGCACGCATGTATTGCACATCGTCGTTCACGGGTTGATCTATAACGGAGTGCGGAGCTAGCGCCGCCCACAAATCGCGTCTTCCTCCTTGAGCCTCTCTCTTCGCCAAAAGCAGGACTTCTACGATCAGCTCGGCAAATACCTGCGCGCCGGTGTGCCCGTGGCCGGCGCGCTCGAAAAGCTCGGGGTCGCCGCGAGCGGCTCGCTCCGCGTTCTCCTCCGCAGCTTGCGCCAGCAGATCGCCAATGGCGAGGCGCTGCCGGAGGCGTTTCACAAAGCGAAGCCAGCTCTCTCCCAGATGGAAAGAGCCACCCTCGCCGGTTTGGCGCGCTCCGGTCATCTCGAAGCGGGCTTGCAGGAACTCTCCGCCTATTTCGGCGCGATGCATCGCGCGCGCGCGGCCATCCAGCAGCGTCTCGCCTATCCGCTTTTCCTGCTGCACTTCGGCGTGCTCGCGCTCCACGCACCGCTCGTGGTCACCGCCAGCTTGGGTGAGTACTTGAAGCAGACGGGCCTCGCTTTCCTCGTCTTCTACACCGCCGTCGCAGCGCTCTGGCTGGCCGTGGTCGGTCTGCGCGATGCGGGCGCCTGTGTGCCGCCCATTGATGACCTCCTGCGACATCTTCCCTTCGTCGGCCAGGTCCGCCGCGCCTTTGCCGTCAGCCGCTTCTGCGCCACCTACAATATGCAGCTCGACGCCGGCATCAATGTGGTCGAGAGCCTTCGCGCCGCAGGCGATTCGAGCCGGAGCGCGCTCATCCGCGGCATGGTCTCGCGCGCCTTGCCGGAGGTGCGGCGCGGCGCCCAGGTCGGCCCGCTGCTCGCGCTGAGCCCAAGCGCCCTTCCGCGGGAATTAGTCAGTGCCATCTTGGTCGCCGAAGAAACGGGGCAACTCGACCGGACCTTGCATGAGGCGGCGGAGGAGTTTCAAAGAGAGGCTTTCAGGCGGCTGGAGATCGCTTCGGAGTGGCTCCCCCGCCTGGCCTACGTCGCCGTGCTGCTCTATCTCGGCTGGCGGATCATCGCGGGCTACCAGAGCTACTTCAGCGGCCTACAGAGTCAGATTGACTCACTATAGGCAGAGACTCCCTCATGCGGAGTGGGACATTGTGGCGCATTCGAGGTGAAGTGGAGGCGCAATAGATTTGGTGTAAATTACTCGCACTAAACCGCTTGTGACTATGGGCGACTTTGGCTTGGCCCGTGGCATTCTCGAAGCTCTTAGAAATGCCGTCCGAAAAATCATCCACCTTCAACCCACAAAACTTCGATGAGCTACCTCCGTTACCAAACTCCCTTGTTTGCCACTCCCACCATCAATCGACTCGCCTCATTTCAAGACGAGATCGATCAACTCTTCGGCCTCGCCTCCTCACTCGGCTCGGCCGGCGCCTCCGCTTGGGTCCCGCCACTTGACCTTTACGATGACGAATCAGCTTTCGTCGTAACCGTCGAACTGCCGGGCCTCGCTAAAGAAGACATTGCCTTGAATCTCCGCGAAGGGGTGCTGACCGTCTCTGGTGAGCGCAAACCCGCCAGCGATTCGACTCGTGCGGTCCGCACCGAACGGCCTGTCGGCAAGTTCGAGCGGAGCATCGCGCTTCCCGCTCAGGTCAACAGCTCCGCCGTCTCCGCCTCCTACAAGGATGGCCTGCTCTGCGTGACGCTGCCGAAATCTGAAGAGGCCAAGCCGCGCCAGATCGAAGTGAACATCTCCTGATTTAAGCCCCAAACTGCGGCTGGCGCCCGCCGCCAGCCGCGCAACTCCAAACAAACCCACCATCCTATGAACTCCACTCTAGCCAAATCCACTGATTCCTCGGCGCAATCCCGCGTCACCTACGTCCAGCCCGTCGCGAACATCCTCGAGACCAAGCACGGCTTCGTGCTTGAAGCGGAGTTGCCCGGCGTCAGCAAAGAAAACCTCGAGATCACCGTCGAGAAAGGCGAAGTGACCTTGATCGGACATCGCTCCGCCCCACCCGCTCACGGCACCCATCTCTACCGCGAATCCCGCGGCTCAGACTTCCGCCGCTCCTTCACCCTCGATCCCTCGATCGACGTGGCTAAGATCGCGGCCAGACTTGAGAATGGCGTCCTCCGGCTTGATTTGCCCAAGATGGAGAGTGTCAAGCCGCGCCGCATCGAACTCGCCGGCTAAGGCAATTGCCAGCGTCCATAAACCGATAAGGGCTGGCCCGCGAAGCCCGCCCTTATCGTTTTTACCCAGCTCAATCCCGAAGCGCTCAGCCCATGATTCAGGCAGTCGATCTGAAAGGCTGGCCCGAGCGGACGCGCAGCGGCGGGGCGCACCTGCGGCGCTGTCTTTCAACAACTCAGGTATGCGGCGGAAAGCACGAGACAACCGTGCCCGTGATTGGATCACTGGTCCACCGGCAATCCCGTGATCTGGTTGATAACGGCGCGGTTCGTCCCAGCGGGTCCCAAAGTGCGGGCGCGATACCTCTCGGTTACCGCGTTGTAAGCGGGCGTGGAACTTTCCAATGTTCCCGTTACGGCCCCAGCCATTGCGCTCGAGTCCTCGAAGGGCACCGCTTCAGCCGGGCCGTTTTCCGAGGGCGCATATTCGGCAATCGGCGGCAAGGTGTTTGCAGCCGTGGTGCTCCGATGGGTGTAGGCGCTGCTCGCCACCTGGACCTCTCCATAGTTTCGGAGTTCGCCGGGACGGGGATAGTTAAGTCTGGGCTCGCGCGAGCGGCTGGCGAGGTAGGTGGTGGTGTGAATCGAGCGGGCTCGCAAAGTCCGCGAGGAGGCGTGCTTGGTAGGTTCGGCGCAACTCGCCAGCAACGCGAGAGCAAGAGCGGGAAGAATGATGATTTTCATACGAGTTATGGCAATTAGAGAGCACATCGGGTTCGTTGTCGAAAAGAAAAGTTTCTTCAGACCTGCGCATTGGTCGCACATAGGTACAGCCGATGCTGGCTGCCGAGACGCTCTGCCCGCTCGTCGCTGTGCGTTGGGCCGGCCCTCTACCGCCGGATGGTCGCCGGCACGGTACGCGGCTGCTGCGGATTCGCCTGCTTGGTGATGTCACCCGATCGCATATCCCTCCCTGCTTCGGTCGTGGGAGGCTCGACGTTGACAATCGCCCCTCTGCCGGGCGCTTGTATGGGAGTGGTCGTCGGACCAGCCGGTCCGTTTGCATTCGACTGCGTAGGCGCGGCAGGCATCGGTGCCTTGCTGGGCGATGGTGCCTCGGCTCCAACCATGCCCGCAGGCAGAATGATCTTGGAAATATACCAGTGATCCGCGCGCGCCGCGTATTGAATCGTCACCTTCGTTCCGAGCTTGATGTTCTGCAGGATGTACGGCTGCCCATCAGCTGTGAAGACGTTCGCTTTATCTGCTCCGAAGAAGGTGATCATTCCATTCGTCTGATCGGAGCGAATCGTCACGGTTCCCTTGGCGGGCTCCATGCCGACGATATTGCCGGTGGAGACCGGCTCCTGCGCTGGTGCCGTGGAGATCGTGACGGCCGCCCCAATAGCGAGGAGGGATTGAATGAACGTTTTCATCGGATGCAACAGGTAAGGATTACCCCAAGTATCGCACCTCATCGGGCGCTTGGCCGGAAGACTCCAAGGTGGACGTGAGGGTTGCGGCTGCTCATTTAACAGCGCGGCTACTTGCGCCAGTCGAGTCGGTCCAATTCGCCCCAGACGGCGCCCACGGCGATCTCGGCCTCCACCCGGAGCAGGAGGCGATCCGCGTCGTCGGAAATCCAAAGCGCCGCCCGCTTAAACTTCTCGTGCGCTTGGAGAGTGAGGTCTTTGTCGATCTTCCACAGATGGAGCGCCAGTTTCAGGGCCGGATACGTTCGGCCAGCCGCTTTGACTTTCTGCCGCCCGAGGACTTCGACTTCAGCCAGGTAAGGAGCGGTCGCGGGATAGACCACCACCCGGTACGTGTCGCCGGGGTCGAGCTTCTGGCTTCGAACGAAATGTACGGCGCTATGCAGATCAAAGACGTTCTGGGTAATCGAAGGTCTTGTTCTTGGGAGGGCCGCTGGCGGGCTTGCTTTCACGGAGGCGAGAGACGCCCGTCGGGGTGAAATCGACTTTGATTTTATCCGTCTGCCCTTTGTAGATTTCGGTTTGAGAAAGCGAAATGGGGCGAAGCGTAGCCGCGTGCATCTTCGCGGTGTGCTCGGTATCCATGCGCCACATGGAACGGACGGCCCCGATGGTGCGGGCAGTCACCGCCAGGCGGGCGATCTCCTTTTTGCGCGAGTAATCGAAATCGGCTTCGGCAGCGGTGAACATGGTCCAGCCGAAGCGGTAGTGTGCGTGAAAGGGCCGAAGCGGAGGAAAAGCGCCGGCTTTGGTCGTGAGCGTATCCTGCCAATCGTCGGCACGCGTGGAGACGGCCAGGACTGTGAGGAAGAAGGCGGCGAGCAGGAGGGCGCGGTTCATAGCGCGGCGTCGCTGGGCGTCAGGCGTTCGACGGATTTTGCCGGCAACCAGCCGCGCCCGCCTCCCGGCAGCTCGGCATAAACCCAGGCGCCATGTTCGCTCAGGAGCCGCACGGCGCTGCCGGCGGGAAGCGCCTCGGCAACACCTGCCCGGTCGGCTGCTTCGAGACGCGCGGTCGCTTCGGGGACGGTGACAATCGCGAGCGCGCGGCGGGAGAAATCGCGCCAGAGCGCCAGGCTCGCGTAAGAAGTGACGAGCAGGCTCGCCAGCAAGAGGGCGGCGAAGGCAAGCCGCGCCTGCCGCCACAGAAGCAGGCCGACGAAGGCGTAGAGGGCGAGCCAGAAAGCAATGGTGGCGGCGAGGACGTAAGTAGGGGGCGAGAGGGGCAGGAGCGCAGCATCGAGTGCAAACGCCGGGAGCGCCTTGGCGCCGGCCTGGCTGCGCACCAGCGCAAGATTGGCCTGCGCCTCGGGATGGTTCGGCTCCAGCAGGAGGGCGCGCTCGTACGAGAGAATGGCCCGGCCCGGGCTGGCCAAGGCGAAACTCGGCGTTGCCAAGATCGAAGAAAACATTGGCCGTGCGAGCGCCCTCGGAGAGGAGTTGCTCGTAGTGTTCGCAGGCCTCGGCGAATTGACCCTGCTCGTATAAATGGGCAGCGGCGTCAAAGGCAGTGGGGTTTGCGGGAGCGGCGCAGGCGGCGAAAGACAAAGCAAGGGAAGCAATCGCGCCGACGAACAGACAGCGCAGCCGTGCGTAGCGAGAGAACGCGGGCGCCATCATTTCCGTGAGAGCCAATGATTTAGCGCGGAAAGGACCTTGGCGCGCTCTTCTTTGTCAAAGGGCGCGCTTTCCCCAGGGGCGCCAGTCCCCGCGTAGAGAGCCGCGGCACGTGCTTGGAAAATCTGGTCAACAACGCTGGCATCATCCTTGGCCCGATCACCCGCACCTTGCAGCCGCGCGAGCGTGTGCGCATCAACGGTCTCGGGTGGCTGGCCGGTCCGAAGCGCGCCTTCGATTTGCAGCACGCGCGCGGCGGTTTCGTAGAATCCCTCCCGGTCGGGAGTCCCGCGCAACTGCGACAGGAGCCGATTGCGCTCCCGCTGCCACCTGGCCTTCGATACCCCGCCTTGGCTGGCGGGCCAGAAACGTAGCGCCACCATGCCAAGCAGTCCGCCGAGCGGAACGAGTTGCGCCAGCAGAAAAGCGCGTTGCGTGTAGAGCGCCTGCGCCGCAGTTGGCCGGCCATAGTCGTATCGAATGCCAAGAATGTCGGTCGGCTTGGGCGCAGGCGCCGAGGGCGCGGGAGTGGCCCTCGGCGTATCGATCCGTGCGACCGGGCGCGGAGCGGGATTGGGCAGCGCGTCGCCGTCCACTTGCAACGGCGACGCATGACTGCGCAAGGTGACGTATTTCGCCGACGAAGGGTCAAAATAGGCGAACTCGAACTCGGGCATGCGGTCCTTTCTGGCCTCGGGGATAACGGCCACCTCGAAGTTTTTTGTTCCTTTGATCCCCAACTCGTCGTCGCCTTTGAAAGTGCTCGTTGGCGGGTAGGAGCGCCAGCCCGCGGGTTCAGCGAGCGCGGGCGCGCCAACGCGATCGAAGTTGCCGGAGCCGCTGACACTCAGGCTCATGGTAATCGGGTCGCCGACTTTCACCCGCGCAGGCGAGCCTTCCGCACGGAGCGTAAACTGGCCGACGGCGCCGGAGAAATTCGCGGGCCGGCTGGCGACCGGCAGCGGCTTGACATCGAGCTCGAGCGGCTCCGAAGCGGCGGTGAACCGCTCGACGCGCCCAAAGCCGCTAAATGGATCATTGAAGAAATCGTCGAAAAGGCTGCCGCCCAGCCCCGTCGGATTGCGCCGCTGAGCGCGCGGGATTTGCGCGCGGTAGGGAAACTTCAGCGGACCGAGCGTGAGCTTGCCAGCCTTCGTTGGCGTGATCGCCGTGAAGACGGTGAGCACGTCGTAGGTGCGCCCGTTGCGCACCACAGTGTCCGAGCGGGGTTCGGTCGTTTTGGTCTTGGTGAAGCCTTCGCTGTCGAAACTCGGCGGTCCTTCGATCTCCCAGCGGACCTGCGCATCCACCAGCAAACGCAGTTCGATCGGCACGGTCTCGCCGACGTAAAGCGACTTTTTCGGCAGCACGAATTCTGCCCGTCCGTGGCGATCCACAGCACCTGGGGCCGCGGCATTCCCCCCACCGCCGCCGCCCGCACCCGCTCCGGCCGCGGCGACATTGAGTGAGACCGGCTCGGTTTTGAGGACTCGGCCATTCACTTCGATCTGCAGCGCCGGGACAGTGAAGGTGCCCTCCTTGCGCGGCGTGACTTGATACAGATGCGTGACCGTCGAGGAGCGGGTAAAGGAGCCGTTTTCAAAGCGCACGTCATACCGCGTTTGCGGCCCAACATAGTCGAAATCGAGCCCATCGACTTTGAGGCGCGGCAGGAGCCCGGTGGCATCGGCGTTGGCAATTTCAATGCGAAAACGGATCGTCTCGCCCACGGTCGCGCTGGCTGGCGAAAACGATGCCTTCGCGGTTGGGCCATCGGCCCGCGCGACCGCGCCGCAGCAAATCGCGGCCAGCATCAGCAGCGCGCGTCGCAGAAGCTTCGTGGAGGACGAGTTGTTAGGCATCGGCGTCATATCACCAGTCGCGGAAAGACCCCTCGGGCGGACGCCGGGTGCGCGGGTTCAGCAGGCGGACGCGGTCATCTTCGCTGCGCAAGGAATCAAGGAGGCTGCGTGCTTGCGCCTCGGTCATTTTGCCTTCGGCGGCAGCTTGGGCTTCCTCGGCAGCTTGAGCCGCTTCCGCCTCGCGCTTCTGCTGCTCGGAATCCCCCTTGCTGGTCCCTTCGACCTGGCCGGTGCGCTTTTTGGGCGCTTGTTCCGCCTCCCTTTGATTGGACTCCGGCTGCTCGCCTTCCTTTTTGCCAGGCTCGCGATTCGGTTGCGCATGCGGATCGTCGCCGCCGGATTTCGGCTGGCCTTGCTGGTCCTGCTGGTCACCATGCTTTTGATCGGGCTGCTCGCCCTTGCCATTCTGCGGCTTCGAGTCGCTCTTCTGGTCGCCTTGGTCGCCCTCTTTTTGATCCGGCTTGGGCTGGTCGCCCTTCTGGCCCTGGTCCTTTTTCTTGTCTTTCGAGCCGCCCTTTTTTTGGTCCTGCTTCTTCTGCTCCTCCTCTTTCTTTTTCTCTTCGTCCTTCTTTTCTTCTTTCTGCTCCTCCTCGAGGAGTTTGCGGACGACATCGCGGTTGTAGATGGCGTTCTCGTTGTGCGCGTCGGTCTTGAGCGCTTCCTCGTAATGCTGGAGCGAGTTCTTCCAGTCCTGGATTTTCGGCGGGCGCTCCTTCTGCAACGAGCCGCGCTGGAAAAGCGTGTTGCCGAGATTGTACTCGGACTTGGTGCGCAGGCTCGGATCGGTCGTGCGGATGGCGTTGGAAAAGGCGCCCAGCGCCTTTTCGAGCTGGCCAGCTTTGTACGCGGCCGCGCCCACGTCGAATTGCACTTCGTCCTTCTTGGGATGCTCCTTTAGCTCTTCCTCGAAGCGCTGCACCGCGCCGTTGTAATCTTCCTTTTCATAAGCGGCCAGCCCTTCGCTCTTCGCCGCTGCGCCGGGAGTGAGCGCGAGCCAGGCCCAGAGCGTCACCATCGAGCCCACGATGCGCGCAGTTCGCCGCCGCTCGCCGACGAAAATCGAACCCGTGAGCAGCAGCAGCGCGGCCGAAAGCGGCCACTGATAGCGCTCGATTGGGCGGCGCGAAGTCTGGTTGGTCGAATCGTGGGCGGACATGGGCAGGAGGCCGTCGCGGAGGATTTGCTTCATCTCCGCGGGACCGCTGGTGAGCCTAAGATAAAAGCCCCCGGTCGCTTCCGCAATGGCGCGCAGGCGCTCTTCATCCAGGCGCGATTTGACGATCTGGCCATCGGCGTCTTTCACGTACTCGAGCCCGTTCCGGCCCGGCAGGGCGATGATCGAGCCATCCGGCGAACCGGCACCCACCGTGAAAATGCGCGTCTTCCCTTTCAGCTCTTTCGCCGCGGCTACACCATCGGCGTCGAGTTCTTCGCCATCGGTAAAAAGAACAATGGCGCGCTCGTCGCTCTCGCCTTTGCCGAAAGCATCGACCGCAGTGTGAATGGCCTCGGCAATGTTCGTGCCGCCCAGCGGAATGATGTCGGTATCGAGTTCGTGAAGTGAGGCAAGAATGGCGCTGCTGTCGGCGGTGAGGGGCGCCTGGAGAAAAGCCGAGCCAGCAAAGGCGACGAGGCCGACGCGATCGCCTTTCAATTCACCCACAAGATCTTCGGCCGCGAGCTTCACGCGCGCCAGGCGGCTCGGTGTGAGGTCGTTCGCAAGCATCGAGCGCGAGGTGTCGATGGCGATGATGATGTCACGTCCGCGCGCCTTGGTTTCGACCGTTTGGAAGCCCCAGCGCGGTTGTGCGAGTGTGGCGAAAAGCGCGGCGAATCCAAACAGGAGCAGCGCCAGACGGAGCCAGCGCCGGGCGGGACTGGCCGTACTGGCGAGCCGAGCCTGCAAGCGCGGCGCGACGAGTTGCCGCACGAGCCTGGCGCGCTGCACCTCGCTCCGCGCCTGGGCCAAAACGAGCAGCGGCAGCAGCGCGAGCCCGCAGAACCAAAGAGGATGCGCGAAGGTCACGGCAGGCCCCTCCAGAGAAACATGCGCCCGAGCAGCCAGAGGCCAAGGCCCGCGAGACCAGCACCCACAAACCATGGAAAAAGGTCTTCGAAATTGGTCATCTGGCTCATCTGCACGGTCGATTTCTCCAGCTTGTCGATCTTGGCAAAAATCGACTCCAGGATGCGGGAGTTGGTCGCGCGGAAGAATTCCCCCTCCCCAATCCGGGCGATTTCCTTGAGGCCCGGCTCGTCCACCTCCACTGGAATCTGCCGGTACACCACGCCGCCAAAGCCATTCGGCACCGGGATCGGCGCCATCCCTTCGGACCCGACGCCAATGGTGTAAATCTTGATGCCCATCGCGTGCGCCGCCTCCGCGGCGGTGACGGGCTCGATCTTGCCGGCGTTGTTGTCGCCGTCAGTCAGCAGCACGATGATGCGCGTCTTCGAGTCGGGGCGATCCTTGAGGCGATTGGCGCAGGAGGCGATGGCCGTGCCAATCGCGGTACCGTCTTCCACCAGGCCAATGCGGACGCGCTCGCAGTTTTTAAGCAGCCAATCGTGATCAAGGGTAAGCGGTGAAACCAGGTACGGCCGCCCGGCGAAGGCGATGATGCCGATGCGGTCATTGGCGCGGCCCTCGATGAAATCCTCGGTCACTTTCTTAACCGCCTCGATGCGATTCGCGCGCTCGTGACCGATGGTGATGTCCTCGGCGAGCATCGAGCGCGAAACGTCGAGCGCGAGCATGATGTCAATCCCACTCGCCTCGACATGGGAGGTGACGTTGACCAGTTGCGGGCGGGCGAGCGCGGCGATGAGGCAGGCGAGCGAGAGCAGGAAAAGCCCGAGCAACCAGGAGCCGGCGCGGGAGCGGCGCGGCTTGCCCAGGGCGGCCAGCGGTTCGACTGAAGAATACAGCACTGCTGGCGCCGCGCCCCGCGCGCTTTGCAAAAGGGCGAGCACCGGCAGCAGGGCGAGCAGCCAAAGCAGCGCCGGATGCGCGAAGGAGAAGTCGCCCCAATCCATCACAGATGCCCTCCCTGGACGAAAGATTCCGCGCTCGCGAGGAGCGCTTCGTTTACTTCCGCGTCGCCGCCAGCCTGGCCGAATTTAATAGCGTCGCAGCGTTCGAGAAACGCGCCGAGAAGCTGCCGTTCATCATCGGAGAAGGCGCCATTCTTGGCGATGGCGGCTAGAAATTCCGGCGACGTTTGCTCCAGCGCAGGAATGTGGAATTGCCCTTCGACGAAAGCGCGCAGGACATGCGATACGGCAATGGAAAAGGCATACGGATCGAGCACGCGCACCTCCCCTCGCAGTCGCGCCAGTTCCGCCAAAGCGACGGCGCGCGGAGTGGGAGGAGGAGGCGCAGGACGGCGGCTCCACCAGCGCCAGAGCCCCCACACGAACGCCACCAGGAGGAGAAAGGCGAGGATGGTCGCCGCCACGATCAGCCAGCCGGGATAGGGCGAATAATCGACCGCTGGCGCGATGTCGCGAATCATCTCCGGCGTTGCGGAGGGCGCGCTCGCCGGGACCGGCACGGCGCCGGGCGTCGCGGAAGCGCGGATGGCGGCCAGCAGCGGTCTCATGCCGAGATGGCGAGCCGCTTCTCGCGCCGCCGGAAGAAGCTGCGCAGCGCCGGCACATAATCCTGATCGGTGCGCAGCTCGATGGCATCAATACCCCACTGCCGAAAGGAGCGGTCGCGCTCCGCCTTGCGCTTTTCCACCGCGCGCTGAAACTCCGCGCGCACCCGCCGGTCGCTCGTATTCACCTCAATCTGCTGGCCAGTCTCGGCGTCTTCCAGCGTCACGCGTCCGATGGCTGGCAACTCCTCCTCGCGCGGATCGATGATCGGCACCGCAACCAAATCGTGCCGCCGGCTGGTGACGGAAAGTTCGCGCGAAAAGTCGGGCGCTTGAAAGTCCGAGATGAGAAAAGCGACCGCGCGCTGATGCCGCACCCGGTTGAGGAAGCGGAGCGCCACATCGGGCCGGGTCCCCCGCCCTTTCGGCTCAAAGTAAAGAATCTCGCGGATGATGCGGAGCGTGTGCGCGCGCCCTTTCTTGGGCGGAATGTACATCTCCACTTCGTCGGCAAAAAGCAGCAGGCCGACCTTGTCGGTGTTGCGGATCGCCGAGAAAGCGAGCACGCACGCCACTTCCGCCGCCAATTCGCGCTTGCTCAAGTCGATGCTGCCAAACTCACCGGAGGCGCTCACATCGACCAGCAGCATCACCGTCAACTCGCGCTCTTCAGTGAATTTCTTCACGTACGCATCGCCGCGGATTTCGCCAAGGCGCGCCGTCACGTTCCAGTCAATGGCGCGCACTTCGTCGCCCGGCTGATACTCGCGCACCTCCTCGAAGTTCATGCCGCGCCCCTTGAACACGCTGCGATATTGCCCGGCAAAAGCGGTATCGATGATGCCGCGAGTGCGCAGCTCGATGTGCCGGATCTTGCTGAGGATGCGTTGCGCCGTATCCACGGAAAGAACGCTAAGGAACCGCGAGATTGGCGAAGACCTGCTCGACGATGCTCTCGCTATTGACCGACTCCGCTTCGGCTTCGTACGAGACGATGATGCGATGCCGCAACACCTCCGCGCCAATGCTCTTTACATCCTGCGGCGTGACGTAGCCGCGCCCGCTCAGAAAGGCGCGGGCGCGGGCGGCGAGCGTGAGCGCGATGGTCGCGCGCGGCGAAGCGCCATAGCGGATCATCCCTTGCAGCTTGCGCAGATTGTAGGCGGCGGGGTCACGCGTGGCGAAGACGACATCAACGATGTAATCCTTCACCCGGTCATCGACGTAGATCGAGTTGACCAGGCCGCGCGCCGTAAGAATCTCCTCGGGCGAAACGATGGGGTTCACTTCGAGATTCGGCGCGGAAGTGGCCATCGAGATCAAGGATGAGCCGTTCTTCCGCTTTGCTCGGATAGCCGACTCTGAGCTTCAGCATGAAGCGGTCGAGTTGCGCCTCAGGCAATTGATAGGTCCCCTCTTGTTCCAGCGGATTTTGCGTCGCGAGGACGAGGAAGGGATCGGCCAACTTGTAAGTCTGGTCGCCCAACGTGACCTGCCGCTCCTGCATCGCCTCCAGCAGGGCGCTTTGCACCTTGGCCGGCGCGCGATTGATCTCATCCGCCAGGATCAAATTGGAAAAAAGCGGGCCGCGCTTGGTGGTGAATTCACCGGTGCGCGGATTATAAATCAACGTGCCGATGAGATCGGCGGGCAGCAGATCGGGCGTGAACTGGATGCGCGAAAAGCCGGTGCGAATGCAGGCCGCGAGCGTTTTGACCGTGAGCGTCTTGGCCAGGCCGGGCACCCCTTCGAGCAGCACGTGGCCATTGGTCAGCAAGCCGACGAGAAGCCCCTCGACGAGATACTTCTGGCCGACCACGACGCGCCCGATTTCCGCCTGGAGCGGAGCGATCCAGTGGCCGGCCTCCTGGACTTGCCGGGTGAATTCCTGAGAGTTGATCATGCGAGGCAGTCATAGACCGCCCCGATGGGTGATTGTTCAAGCGCGAACGCGCAGGGCCTTGGCACGGTGAGACAGCTCAAAGCCCCAAGCCGGGCTGGTCCGGCGCTTTCATCTGGGCTTTGGGGGCGCGCTTGTAGGTTTCGTCGAGCACCAGCGTTGGGGGGCGCTCGACTCGGCGGCCGGCGAGCAGCTCGGCCAGACTTTCCTCGCGGGAACGCGGTGCTATCGTCCCCTCATGAGCGCGCCGAAGGAAACCATGTCCGGCTGGGGCATCGCGGGGCTTAGCCTGCTCGCGGCGCTGCTGCTCTACGTCGGCGGGTACTGCGCGCTCGAGAGCTACTTCGTCCGCCACCAAGCTGCGCCAACATGGATTCACGAAGTTTACACGACGCTTTATCTTCGGCTGCCGGTGGAGGAGAACGCCCTTCTGTACCGCCTTTGGGAGAAGCTCGATCCCAATGGCGCGTTTTGGATGAGAAAGGTGTAGGTGTCCCACCCTCATGAGCGCGCGCCAGGAAACCATGTCCGGCTGGGGCATCGCGTGGCTCAGCTCGCTCGCCGCGCTGCTGCTCTACGTCGGCGGCTTCTTCGCCATCATGAGCCATTGCGTTCGGGATCGGAAACCAGGCGGCGACTGGGTTCAAACTCTGGGTGACATCCTCTACTCACCACTTCCACGGCCGATGTTCATCGGCATGGAAAAGGCCTGGGAGAGACTCGACCCCAAGGGCGCGAAGCTTCAAGTCGGCGGAGGAGTCGTGTTTGACCTGAGCTATTAGGCAGCCGCTACCGCCTGCTCGTTCGGCGGCGGCACGCTCTCTCAGCCGCGCCGCGTCGTCCGCTCGCCCGCCGGGGAGATCGATTGCAGGACGTGCTGCACCTACTGCCCCTGCACGGTGAAGGTCTGGCCGGAGACCAGCACCAGCTCCAGCGCCCGCTCAACCGCCGGAGCGGCCCGCCCGGCCCGGAAGGCCGGCGAACGTCGATTCGCCCTGCGGCTCCTCGCGCAGGACCGTGCAGACCGCGATCTGGGAACCGGCGATGAATTGATTCTCGGAGATTTGCAGGAACACCCCATTAGAAGCGCCTCTCCCCCGCCTGCTTGTCGATGCAATAGCGAGACTCCACCGCGATTTGGACCGGAGCGTGCGCCTCACTGCGCACGAACCCGCCGCCGGAGAGCGCCTTCAGGTCTGGCCGGCTGAGTCTTCGATTCCCTTGAGTGTTCGTCCCGAGATATCCCTCCATTCGATCAACCCGTTCGCATTACTGCCGAAAACAACCGATGCGGCCGCCGAAGGGCTGGTAAATTCCACGTCGCGCTGAAACTCGAGTGTCTCGCCCTTCGGACAAAGCGTGCCGTCGGCCCTCATCTGTTTCCGCTGTGCAACAATCGAGGGTGAATTCCGTTCCAGCGCTGGCCGGTCTTCGAGAATCGCCTGGGATCCCTTGAACACAACGAAACCGTTTGGCGTTCGCTGTCCCATTGCCTCGACATCGTTTCGGCGGCAATAAAGGACCCGTTCTCGATTCGGCAAAGATTCGCCACTTGCGATCGGTGTGAGAAGATCGGAGCCGAGTACAGGTAACAGCTGCCGAATGCGGGCGAGGAATTGCTGCATATCCGCGCGATCAGCTTCTGGCAGGCGCGCACCGCTGGACACTCCGTTTTCCACCAAAGCTCTACCTACAGCGCGCGCTTCCTCGATGAGTTTGCCTTCCAAATACCTGATGTGCGCCTTGGTGAGATTCTCGTCCTTGCTCACGAAAACAATCACCGACACCCAGAACTCCCGCCCGCGGTGTTGTTTCAACCGATCGCGGACGACTTCGGCTTCGCCCACGTAGGCTTGTGGCCGGCCAGATTCAGGGTCGGTTCCAAGGAGAACGTAAACGCCGGAGCGCTCTAGCTCCTCGCGCTTGGTCAGCAGCTCGAATTCCGTCCGAGGTGCGGCGATTGCCCAGCCTGTCCATCCTTTGATTTCAGCCGTTCGAAGGCCCTTTGGATCACCGCCGGGAATGAACAAGCCAATATGAATCGAGTCCATGAGTTAAATCCCCAGCCCCGGCTGCTCGTGTCCCTTCTTCTCCGCTTTGGGGGCGCGCTTGTAGGTCTCGTCGAGCGCCAGCGTCGGGGGGCGCTCGACTTGCCGGCCATCAAGGAGTTCGGCCACGGTCAGGATTTGCAGGCGCGGGTACTCTTTCATCCAGACGGTGCTGGTAAAAAAACCCGCTTCGGCGGCTTCCTGCCGCATCGGCTTGGTCGGCTCGTCCATGGTGATGAGGACGCCAATGGCGGCTTTGTCGCGCTCGATCACGCCGCGCAGGTCGCGGATGTCTTTCACGCCCGTCCCGCCGCCTTTCACGCTGAAGATCACTTGCTGCGGCTTCGGGTCTTTCGGCGTCTTGCGAAAGAGGATTTTGCCGTCGATTCCTTTGTCGGCCCCTTTCTTCTCTTCCAAAGGGCGCGCGCCGACGAGGCCGAGCGCCCACGCAAATTCATAACTGGGCATCGCGATTGCGGGACAAAAAGTCCATCAAAGGTTGAGAGCCTCGCTGCGAGTTACAATGCAGACACGCCGTGATGAGATTGCCGTAGGAGTTGTCGCCGCCTTCCGAGACGGGCTGCAAGTGATCAAGTGTCGCGCTGAATCGAGTGAGCAATTTGCCGCAATGGTGACAAAGATACTTGTCACGCTCGAAGATTTTCAGGCGATTTACCCTTACATTGTAGAAATCCAATTCCTTCTTTGGATCGACAACCGCCGGCCTTTCCAGTTCCTTTCGCGACATCGCCTCACGACAAACGTCGATCTCCTCTGGAAGATGTAGATGATAAGGAGTTCCCTCACTGCTCACGTCACCAGCGATCGAAATCGCACCCTTTCGGACTAGCCCAGCTAAGCTTTCTCGAACTGTGCCGAGAGCGAGTTCGTTACTTTGGTTCGAACGCATCGAAGTTACGACGTTTCCCTGCATGCCTCTGGTGCTTACGCGGACGAAAACATCACCCGTGGCGATGATGCTATGCCGAAACATGTACCAGTAAATCGCGGCCTCATAGGGCAAGAGAGCTGGTTGGAGGTAGTCGATGATACTGGCAATTAATTCGGGAAGTTCGAAGAGTTGGTAAGTTTCGCGAAACGAAGGTTCGCCTTGGTCGGATTTAGCTTCGATCTCGTGAAGCAATGCTCTGATCTTTTCGATTTCGTCTTTCACGGGTATTGTTGGTTTCCGAATTAGGAAAGCGGAGCCATCATGGCGAGGTAAGCCATCGCTCGCCCGCCCACCGACCTCCGCGAGTCCCCTCCGCCGCCTCGGTCGTTGCTGCCGAGAAAGGTGCGGAAGGCTTGCATGACTTCGCTCACCTTGCCGGGCTGCTCCGTCAGCGCGTTGTAAGCGGCCTCGCTCTCCATGTTCCACTCCCACGTATCCTCAAACGCGCGAATCTGGCTCGCCGCCGCGCTCCCATCCTTCTCCTGAAAGAAGGCGTTGTAGTTCTGCGCCGAGTTGAACGGCGGATCGAGGTACACGAGATCGACGCTCTCAGCGGCGATGTACCGCTGGAGGATGTCGAGGTTGTCGCCGTAGTAAAGGGTGCCCATGTCGGAGGTTTCCGGCGAGGGGTAAGCTAAGGCAGTGCGGGTGGCGAGCGGGATTGCGAGCCGGGGCTACCGGAGGCCGATATAATACTTCTCCTTCGTCCGTTTTCGCAGAGCGCGCCGCCGCGCTGGTCGTGCCGCGCCCGATGGCTGACCCGGATACGGAAATCCTGCGGCAGGCGCTCAATACGCTGATCACTTCGCTCCAGCGCGGCGGCCCGCTCTTGCCGGGGAAACCGGTGGTGACGGTCGATGGGCTCAGCACGCCGACGCAGACGGGGCACACGACGGCCGATCCCGGCACGAACCTCGACTGGCTGCTCATGAACAGCGGCGAGAGCTTTTGGACGAATATCCAGAGCGGCCCCGCCGATTCGGTGGACATAACCGGGCTGACCGGGGCGGACAACTTTCTCATTGTGATCCCTTCCAACGGGAGCGGCACCGGCGCGCCGAGCGATCCGGTGCAATTTGCGGGCGGGCTGTGACTCGAGGGGAAGGGGGCGAGGGCGCCCCCGGCACAACCGGCGGCGAGGACGCCGCCGCTACTTCTACGGGCGGCGGGGGCGCCGCCGCTACGGGCGGCGCCGCCGCCGCGGTGGAGACGGCACTCGGGACTTTCCTTTGCCGGAGAAAGGCGCACGCTACCCGCGCCTTCGCCGCTCTTACCACCAACCAAGCCATCATCATGTCCAAATACACTTCTTCGCTCGAACTCCTCGAAAGCCGCATCGCCCCCGCTGCGCTCGTCGTCAACTCCATCGCGGATGCGGGCACGGGGACCTTGCGCGACACCATCACGGGCTCGCATGCCGGCGACGTGATTTCCTTCGCGCCTGCTCTGATGGGGAAGGTCATCACGCTGACCAGCGGCGAGATACTCATCAACCACTCGCTCACCATCGACGGCCCTGGCGCGGGCGCCCTCGTCATCAGCGGCAACAACGCCAGCCGCATCTTCCACATCGACGATGGCAATGCTTCCACCAACAGCACCGTGACGCTGGATGGCCTTTCGCTCGTCAATGCCAAGTCGGCCAACCAAGGGGGCGCCATTCTTTCCGCTGAGAATCTCATCATCACCAACTCCGTCCTCAGTGGCAATACGTCCGCCGGCAACGGCGGAGCGATCGAAGAAACCGGCGGTAATAGTGCGGGCCTGCTGCTGGAGAATACGCAGGTCGTCAACAACTCCTCCACCGGTAGCGGCGGCGGCGGTGGCATCCGCTTCGCTTCCGGCGGCTCCTTCGCGGCCATCGGCTGTTTCATCGCGAACAATACCGCCACATCGTCCGGCGGCGGTCTCTCGCTCCAGGAAAACTCCAACGGCACTGGCGACTTGTACGTGATCAACTCGACGATTTCCCACAACAGCGCGTTCACCGGCGGAGGCCTGTTTTTTACCAATTTCCGCCTTGGCTCCGACGCTATCACCCATACCGCCGATGACGGGCTCGCCCTGCTCTACGGCTCCATGGTCACCAGCAATACGGCGACCTCGGCGGGGGGCGGTCTCCTTTTCGACGCGGGCCGCGCCACGGTGAACAACTCCATGGTCAAGAACAACACCGCGCCCCAAGGCGGCGGGCTCTCGACCACTGCCAGCACCGACACCCTGCTCGTCACCGGCAGCTCCTTTCAACTGAACCGCGCCACGGATACGGCCAAGTCTGGCGGAGGCGCGCTTTACCTGAACCCTTCCGCCGCGGCGACTGCGACCACGATTTCCGGCACCGTCATCACCACGAGCGAATTCGTCGGCAACCAGAGCACCACGAACGGCGGTGCGATCAACGAAGATGGCACGGCGCTCTCCCTCAACCTCACTTCCTTCCGCCAAAATGCCGCGCTAAGTGGATCCGGCGGAGCGCTCGTGGCCACGGACAGCCAATCCAACCGCGCAGTGCTCGCCGTCACCAACTCGGAGTTCCTCGCCAACTCGGCCACTAGTTCCGGAGGCGCGGTGTATTACGGTGGCGCCTCCCCGCTCAACCTCACCATGGTCTCCTTCACGGACAATTCTGCCGGTGCTTTTGGGGGCGCCCTCGAAGCTAACTCCAACGGCGCCTTCTCGCTCCACTCCATCGCCGCCACCGGCAATGCCGCCAGCTCGGGCGGTGGCGCCTTCGACCTGGACGCGAGTAACATCGACCTCGACTTCCTCCTGCTCACGGGCAACTCCACCCGCGGCGATGGCGGGGCGCTCCATCTGTTAACCAGCGCCAGCGGGACTGTCTCCCTGCATCACGCGATCATCTCCGGCAACACCGCCAAATTCTCCGGCGGCGGCGCCACCTCCGTAACCCCCAATTTCAACGTCGCCAACACCGAGATCGTCCACAACATCGCCGGCACCTCCGGCGGCGGGCTCAAGGTCTTCGGCGGCGGCGGCCTCACCCTCGATCCGGCGACCACCCTCATCGCCGGCAACACCGCCAATGACGGCACGCAATCGAGCTGACGGCACGACGCTCTCCGCGCGCTCGACTCACTTCCTCAACAACTGCCGCGAGGCTGCCTTGGCAATCGGACCACTTTTGACGTGAACCAAGCTCCGCTGACCGATGGCGTTCACGCCGTCGGTGGCATCGTCCATGGCGCAGGATCGTTCTGCTGAAATCGAGCAACAGCCACAAAATGTCTTTGACACCCCCTGTGGGGACTCCTACTCTGGCCACTCGCTTTTTCGCCTCAGAAGAAGAAATCAGCCTGAATCGTTTGCTGGCGCGCCACCGCGTCCGGCGGGCGAGGTCGGGCTTTTTCGCCCTCTGGAGCAAAGGAGCAACCGGCAGCGCACGCCCGATTTACCATCGGGGCCGCGCGCTTTCGGCGAGCATACGCCTGGGTAGCTCAGTTGGTAGAGCACGTCCTTGGTAAGGACGAGGTCGCCGGTTCAATCCCGGTCCCAGGCTCCACTCGCTGCGCCCGCCGGGGCAGAAAGTTTCACTCAACCCAACAACAGCACCTACCCAACGACCTGACCCTATGGCCAAGGCACAATTCGAACGCAATAAACCGCATGTGAACATCGGCACGATCGGTCACGTGGATCACGGTAAAACCACTCTCACGGCGGCCATCACGACGGTCCTTTCCAAAAAAGGCTACGCCGAGGCCAAAAAGTACGCCGAAATCGACGCCGCTCCCGAAGAGAAAGAGCGCGGCATCACGATCAATACCGCCCACGTCGAGTACCAGACCGACAAGCGCCACTACGCGCACGTCGATTGTCCCGGCCACGCCGATTACATCAAGAACATGATCACAGGCGCTGCCCAGATGGATGGCGCGATCCTCGTCGTCTCCGCGGCGGACGGCCCCATGCCGCAAACGCGCGAGCACATTCTGCTCGCCCGCCAGGTCGGCGTGCCCGCCGTCGTCGTCTTCATGAACAAGTGCGACATGGTCGATGACCCCGAGTTGCTCGATCTCGTCGAGATGGAAGTGCGCGACCTGCTCACCCAGTACGAATTTCCGGGCGACAAAATCCCGATCGTCAAAGGCTCGGCCGTCAAGGCGCTGGCCGCCGGCGACCCGAATCACGCCGATGCCAAGTGCATCATGGAACTCATGGACGCGGTGGACGAATACATCCCCGTCCCCGAGCGCCCGATCGACCAGCCCTTCCTGATGCCGGTCGAAGACGTGTTCAACATCGAAGGCCGCGGCACCGTCGCAACCGGCCGTGTGGAGCGTGGCGTCCTCAAGAAGATGGAGGAAGTCGAACTGGTCGGCATTCGCCCGACCGCGAAGACGACCGTCACCGACATCGAAATGTTCCGCAAACTGCTCGACGAAGCGCGCGCTGGCGACAACGTCGGCCTGCTCCTGCGCGGCACCAAGAAAGACGATGTCGAACGCGGCATGGTCATCGCCAAGGTCAACTCGATCAAGCCGCACAAGAAATTCAAGGCCGAGATCTATGTCCTCTCGAAGGACGAAGGTGGTCGTCACACGCCTTTCTTCACGAATTACCGTCCGCAGTTTTACTTCCGCACTACGGACGTGACCGGCTCGGTCAAGCTGGCTGAAGGCGTGGAAATGGTCATGCCCGGTGACAACGTCTCGATTGAAGTCGAGTTGATCACCTCGGTCGCCATGGAAAAGACGATGCGTTTCGCCGTCCGCGAGGGTGGCAAGACGGTCGGCGCCGGCCGGATCACCGAGATTCTCGATCTGGTGCCCGCCAAGTAAGAAGCACAGGCTTTCCTTACGCCAGTAGCTCAATTGGTAGAGCAGCGGTCTCCAAAACCGCTTGTTGGGGGTTCAAGTCCCTCCTGGCGTGCTCTCCCTCCACTTCCCCACTTCCGCGATGCTCGCCAAGACCAAAAATTTCGTATCCGACGTCAAAGTCGAGCTGCAAAAGGCCTCCTGGCCTTGGGATCCGAAGGAGAAAGGCGCCAAGAAGTACAAGGAGCTTGACCGACTCGACGACCATTGTCGTCATCGCCATGCTGCTCATGAGCGGCTATATCGCCGGGTGGGATTTCATCCTCAACCTGCTGATGGCCTCGTTCTTCAAGCTGCCCGCCAAGTAAGCCCATGAGTACCATGACAGAAGAGAAGAAGCGCCAGCAGTGGTTCGTCATTCACGTCCTTTCCGGGCAGGAACAGAAGGTCCGTGACAATCTCGCCAAGCGGGTGAAAACCGAGGAAATGGGCGATTTCGTGTACGAGATCATCCTGCCCACGGAGCGCGTGACCGAGGTGAAGGCGAACAAAAAGACGGAGACGACCCGAAAGTTTTTCCCCGGTTACCTGATCGCCAACATGTATCTGCTCGACGAGAATCAGCAGCTCGTTGACCGCACCTGGTACTTCATCAAAGACACGCCGGGCGTGATTGGTTTCGCGGGCACAAAGGACCGGCCAATTCCCATGCGGCCTTCCGAAGTCGAAAGCCTGCTGGCGCAAGTTCGGGAGCGCGAAAATGTCTCGCGTCCCAAGATCACCTTCGCTCCTGGCGAGTCGGTTAAGGTCGCGGACGGCCCTTTTCAAAATCAGGCCGGCATCGTCGAGGAGATCGATCCCGAGCGCGGCAAACTGCGCGTTTCCGTCTCGATCTTTGGCCGCAACACTCTGGTCGATCTCGAGTACTGGCAGGTCGAGCGCGGCTAGCCACTACAAGGCGGCTCTGCGTTGCAACAGACCGCTGCCGTCCTTCCTTCCCCTTAAAGTCCGTCAGTCTCCATTTAACTTTCCCTTACTCACATGGCTAAAGAAATCGTCGGTCAGATCAAGCTCCAGATTCCTGCTGGCTCCGCCAATCCCGCGCCTCCCGTTGGTCCCGCACTGGGTCAGCAAGGGGTGAACATCATGGCCTTCTGCAAAGAATTCAATGCGCAGACGCAGAAGCAAGCCGGCGACATTCTCCCGGTGGTCATCACGGTCTATAAGGACAAGAGCTTCACCTTCATCACCAAGCAGCCGCCCTCTTCTTCGCTGATCAAGAAGGCGCTCAACATCGCCTCCGGGTCCAAGGAGCCGAACAAGGTGAAAGTCGGCAAGTTGACGAAGAAGCAGATCCAGGAGATCGCCGCGCGCAAGATGAAAGACCTCAACGCGCGCAGCGAAGAAGCCGCCATGAAGATTATCGCCGGCACCGCGCGCCAAATGGGCGTGGAAGTCGAAGCGTAGGATCTGGGGCGGTTATTTGAGGAAGGCTCACTCGATCCAGCCTTGTGGCTGAATGCGCAGTGCGTTGATCTTGCCGACCAAGCGATCATGCGGGTTGGAGATAGCCGACAGAAGATCAATCAACGAGGCGTCCCTTGAGGTTCTGCCGATGAACCTGGCACTTTGGTAAGCAGTGAAGAGGATAGTCGTACTTCACCCGTGAGTCCTCGCCGTAGCCTCAGCTCCGGTCCCGTCTATCGATCGTCCGCTTTCGCAAAGCTTCCGCTTCGCGGCGATTCTCAGTACCTCTTACGCGATGACTCCCCTCCGCGTTGCGCTCAACTGCGCACTGGCTCCCGGCACACAAGCGGGTGGCACGCAGAGCGTGGTGAGTGGGCTTGTCCGCGCGTTGGGAGAACTGGAGGGAGACGAAGAGTACCTGCTCCTCTGCCACCCCGAAAACAAAGCGTGGCTCACAGCTGTGGCGGGTGCAAACACCCGCCTCATTGAAGCCCCGCGTGCCGGGCGGGCGGGGTGGCTCGCACGCGGTGGCCGCTGGCTCTTTGAGCGGGGCCGCGCCTGCGCTCGCACGGGTCACTGGCCCGAGGTACCCGTCTCAGAAGGGTTTTACGAGTCGCTGAGTGCGCAGGTCATCCACTGGCCGTGGCAGGAGTTCGTCGTCACTGCGCTCCCCGCCATCTTCAATCCCCACGATCTGCTTCACCTCCATCTCCCCGGCTTTTTGCCTCCGCGGATCATCGCCGAACGGGAGGCCCTTTACCCCGTGGCCTGTCGCATCGCTGAGACGGTGGTCGTTGCCTCTGAGTGGACCAGGCGTGACTTCGTAATCCGCTATGGGCTCGCGCCGGAGCGGGTGCAAGTGATCCCGTGGGCGCCGCCGACTTGTGCCGTCGAGCTTGCCCGACGGCGCAGCGCATTCTGTACGACTGAAGCACGAGCTGCCGGAGCGCTTCGCCTTCTACCCCGCCGTCACTTGGGAACATAAGAATCACTTGCGTCTGCTCGCTGCTTTGGCGGAGGTGCGCGACCGCGACGGCTTGATTGTTCCGCTCGTGTGCACCGGCCACCGTTTCGCGCTGCACGCGGAGAAGGTGGAGGCGGAGGTGCAACGGCTCGGGCTGGGAGGGCAGGTGCGCTTTTTGGGAGTGCTTCCGCTCGAGGAGCTGCGGGCGGTCTATCGAGCGGCCGAATTCGTCATCGTGCCAACGCTGTTTGAGGCAGCCAGCGGACCTGTCTTTGAAGCCTGGCAGGAGGAGGTGCCGGTCGCCTGCTCCTCGGTCACTTCCCTGCCCCAGCAGGCTGGCGAAGCCGCGCTGCTCTTCGATCCTCTCGAGGTTTCCGCGATCGCCCACGCGGTGCGGCGCCTTGCCACCGAGCCCGCCCTGCGTGAAACGCTGCGCATTGCCGGCCAGAAGCGCCTGGCGGACTTTTCCTGGGAACGCACCGCCCGCGCTTACCGCGCCCTTTATCGCCGCGCCGCCCGCAGGCCTCTCAGGGAGGAAGATCGCACACTCCTCGCGTGGGACTGGATGGCAAATCCCTCTCCGTAGTCCTGTGGGCAAACATCCACAAACCCCCGCCAAGCATGAAAATTGTCATCCCTGGAGGCTCCGGCCAAGTCGGAACCCTGCTTGCCCGCGCCTTTCATGAAGAATGCCATGAAGTCGTCGAGCTCAGCCGCAGACCTTCATCAACAAGAGCGTGGCGCGTGGCGATGTGGGACGCTCGCACCCTTGGCGATTGGACGGCCGAATTGGAAGCTGCCGATGCGGTCATCAACCTCGCCGGGAAGAACGTCAACTGTCGCTACGGCGTGGCGAATCGGCGCGCCATCATGCAATCGCGCGTCGATTCCACCCGAGTCATCGGTCAGGCGATTGCGCAAGCCAGGCAACCACCGCGAGTTTGGTTGCAGGCCGGCACCGCGACGATTTACGCGCACCGATACGATGCGGCCAATACTGAGGCGACCGGCATTCTTGGCGGCGCGGAAAAGGACGCGCCCGCTACGTGGCGCTTCAGCATCGAGGTGGCGAAGGCGTGGGAACGCGAAGTCGAGCGAGCCGGCCCCCTGCCACAGACGCGCAAAGTCATTCTTCGTTCAGCCATGACGATGAGCCCCGACCGTGGCGGTGTTTTCGATGTCCTCCTTCGCCTCGTGCGCTTCGGCTTGGGCGGACAGGCGGGCGATGGGCGGCAGTTCGTCTCGTGGATTCACGAGGCGGACTTCGTTCGCGCCGTCAGCTGGCTCATCGAGCAGGACAACGTTTCCGGACCCGTTAACCTCGCCGCGCCAGGACCATTGCCGAACGCGGAATTCATGCGCAGTCTGCGCGAATCATCGGGCATCCGCTTCGGATTGCCCGCGCCAGCATGGATGCTCGAAATCGGCGCGATCTTCCTACGCACAGAGACGGAACTCGTTCTGAAGAGCCGCCGCGTTGTGCCCGACCGGCTGACGCAGCAAGGTTTCAGCTTCGAATTCCCCGAATGGCCCGCGGCTGCCAGCGATCTCTGCGACCGCTGGCGCAAAGCCGTTGATTGAGATTGGGCGCGAGGTCATGGTATTCGACCGTTTGCGGCGTTCATTCAGAACGCACGGATCGGGCGCCTCTCCCCCAAGACTTTGCCTTCGACTGGTATGCACTGCCCCGGTGGGGTTGCCTCACGAAGGCAGGCCCTCGAGCTGGCGTGCTGCGCAGGGTGCATGATGCGGGTTGAATTGGGAATGGCGGGTGATTACGGTGTGCAGCGCGATCCGCGTCAGGCTTTCGCCGAAATCCTCCCTCTCCTATGGCACAGGCAATCATGGATCCAGAAGAGGTGCGGCGCTTTGCCAAAGAGTTGAAGCGCTTCAATGATGATGTGCAGGTGCGCGCGGCCGCGCTGCAGGCGCGTTTCAATGCCTTGAGCGGGACATGGCAGGATCAGGAGCATGAAAAATTTGCCGAGGAATTTGTGGCCACGATGAAAGTCCTGAAAAGGTTCACGGAAGTCTCTGAGACGCAGACCCCGTACCTGCTGCGGAAGGCACAACGCATTGAAGAGTATCTCGACCAACGCTGACGCATGGCGGAACAGGCCCGAGTTTCCTCAATCGACGCGCTGGAGAGCTTCCGCGCGAGCCTGATTGTTTTCCTCGGGCGCGCACACAAAAGTGTGGACGAGGTCGGAGATGAAGTGCGCCGCACGCGCGTATGGATTCAGGAAGAGCAACGGCTCCATTGGGAGCGTGAATTGCGGAAGCGCCAGCGGGCGCTGGATGCGGCGGAGCAGGAGTTGCTCTCCGCCAAGCTCTCGGGGCTGCGGGAAAATTTGAAGCTGCAACAGGACGCCGTGCGCAAGGCCAAGGCGGCGGTCCAGGAGGCGGAGGAGAAGATCCGCAGCACGAAAATTTGGACGCGCGACTTCTCCCATGTGGTCGATCCGCTGGCGCGCCGCCTGGAAAGCCTGCGACAATATCTCGATGCGGATTTGCCGCGCGCCATTGCCTTCTTGACGCAGGCGCAGAAGACACTCACGGAGTACGCCGAGGGTGGAGCAATCAAGCCGGCCGGCACCGGCGGCTGGCGACACGCCGAGTGCGAGTACGAGCACGAGGCCGATGGGAGCCGTCTTGAATCCAGCGCCATGAGTATCCGATCGAGTGCGTCCAATTTGGGAGAGGCGATGAAGCAACTGACCATCGAGTGGCAGCGCACGCGCGAGTCGTGGTCGGACGCGCAAAGCCGCTCCTTTCAGGACGATTACCTGGGCGAACTGCCACAGCAGATTGCCCGCGCGACGGCGGTCATCGAGGAACTCGATGGCGTGCTGCGCAAAATCCGAGCCGCCTGTGAGTAGCCCCTCTCCACTCACGGCAGCCGAGACCCTCGACCTGCTCTTGCGGCTGCAACAGGCCATCGCCGCCATCGCTCGCGAGGAGGAACGCTCGCTGTCCGAACTGGCCAAACGCCGCGTCTCGCTTGCGCGGAAGTATCGCGATGCGCTGGCTCGCAACGCCATGGCGATGGAGGCGCACTCGGAAGGCGAAGCAACGCAAGGGGAGGAGCGGGAAGCCGCACTGCGGGCGCACTTCGCCGCCAGGAGGAATGGCATCCAGCGCTCATACCGCGCGAGCATGCAGGCGCTCCAGGCGCAAGCGCAGCGGAAGAAGGACCAATATCTCGGCGATTTGCAGATGCGCCACTTCCGCGCGGAACGCGGCCAGCCTGAGGAAATGCGGCGGCTGGAGCAGGCGCACGCGGCAAACATCGGCGAGCTGCAGGGAAACGTGCAGCACCTCCAGGAGCTGGAACAGCGAACCGACCGGGCGCTGGGTGGCTTGCCGACGCTGCGTCGCCAAATCTGGCAAGTGGACCATGCAGATGTCCCCGCTCCGTCCGATGAAGCCGGTGCAGAGGTTGGCGAAGCAATGGCTTCCGCCGAGTCGCACGTGGAAGCACTGGAATCCCAAAGCCTGCCGCGCCTCTTGCGAGCACTGCCCCTTCCCCTGAGCCTGGCTCTGATTGCGGCCCTGCTCTTTGGAACCGCTTTTCTCGCCGGTGGAGCACCGCCTCTCCTGGCGGCGGCGGGCGCGATTTTCCTGGTCCTCTGCATCGGCGCGTTCGCCCTGTACCGCTCCGCGCTGGCGAGCGGACGTCGAGTTTGCGGGCGAAGCAGTCGCTGCCTTGCGTCTGGTGCGCCGTGGCCTCGAGCAGGCAGAGAGCGGCGCGCAAGCGGCGCACGCGGCGGCGGTCGAGAAGCTGGAGCAGCACTACGCCACGGAGTTTGCGGAAATCGATCACGCCTGGGCCCAAGCCGATGAGGTGGCGAAGCGCTTCGCCCTAAAGAAGCGGCAGAAGCTGGAGACGCAAGTGCTGCGCTTGATGGGGCGCCATGACCGCGGGCTCGAGCCGCGCTTGCAGGCCAGCCGCGCGACCAGGGCTGCGGTGCGCGAATCGGCGCTTGCACAGAAAACGGCGGAGCGCGCCGAGCTGGAAAAATCGCAAGAGCATGAGCTGGGCGCCCTCACGGAGGAAGAGGAGGTCCGCTGGGCGCCGCTCCTCACGCGCTGGGAGGCCGAGGTTCTGCCGCTTTACCACCAGGCGCTGGAAGCTGCCGAATCCCCAACGGCACCGCTCTTTCCCAGGGAAGTTGAGGCATTGGAGTCCTGGCGCCCGCCGGCGGAGTTCACCTCGAGCATTCCCGTGGGCCGGCTGGCGCTGGACCTCGCGCGCGATCCCAAAGCTTACCCTCGCGACGCCCGCCTCGCCCTGCCTGGCCCTGCGCAGCTCGCGCTGCCGCTCTCGCTGATTTTCCCCGAGCAAGGTTCATTGCTCTTCGAGACGGCCGATTCCGGCGAGCCCACGGTGATCGCGACGCTCAACAATGTCATCCTCCGCATGTTTGCCTCCGTACCGCCGGGCAAGCTTGTTGTGACGATCATCGACCCGGTTGGGCTTGGCCAGAATTTCGCCGGCCTGATGACGCTCGGTGATTACGAAGAGTCACTAATTAATCGCCGCATTTGGACGCAACGCGAGCAGATCGAGGAGCGCCTGTCCGAGCTGAACGAACACATCGAGAAGATGATCCAGATGTATCTGCGCGATGAGTTCGCGACCATCTCGCAGTACAACGTGAAGGCGGGCAGCGTTGCGGAAAAGTACCATCTCCTGGTGCTGGCGGATTTTCCGGTGGGCTTCAGCGAAACCGCGGCCAAGCGGCTTCAGAGCATCGCGGCCAGCGGTCCTCGCTGCGGCGTCTTCACCCTCCTGCATTGGGATACGCGCCATCCGCAACCGGATGGCTTCGTCCCTGCTGAGTTGCGCAAACGGAGCGTCTGTCTCAAGCGCGTAGGTGCTGGCTATGGCATCGACCCGGCACAGAATCCCGCGGGCGCGCAGCTCGAGCTCGACGCCGCGCCCGGACCAGCGACGGCGGCGGCGTTGATCCACCGGATCGGCAAAAGCAGCGTCGATTCGAATCGCGTCGAGGTCCCCTTCGCGCAGATCGCGCCCGCCCCAGGGGAGTTGTGGCAAAGCGAGACGACGCAGGAGTTGCGCGTGCCGATCGGGCGCACCGGCGCCACCAAATTGCAATATCTCGCCATTGGCAAAGGGACGCGGCAGCACGCGCTTTTTGCCGGCAAAACGGGCTCCGGCAAATCGACGCTCTTTCACGTGATCATCACCAACCTGGCGCTCTGGTGTTCGCCCGAGCAGGTGGAGTTTTACTTGATCGATTTCAAAAAAGGCGTGGAGTTCAAGTGCTACGCGAGCCAGCGGCTGCCGCATGCGCGGGTGGTGGCCATCGAGAGCGATCGCGAGTTTGCGCTGAGCGTGCTTCAGCGGGTCGATGAAGAGTTGCGCCGGCGGGGCGACCTTTTCCGCGCGCTCGGCGTGCAGGATGTAGCCGGCTATAAGCGCGCGAGCGGGCAGGAGCCGATGCCGCGCACTTTGCTCATTATCGACGAGTTCCAAGAGTTCTTCGTGGAGGACGATCCTACCGCGCAGAGCGCCGCGCTGCTCTTTGACCGCATCGTGCGGCAGGGGCGCGCCTTTGGCATCCACGTGCTGCTCGGTTCACAGACGCTCGGCGGCGCTTACACTCTCGCCCGCGCCACTCTCGGGCAGATGGCTATCCGCGTCGCGCTGCAATGCAATGAAGCCGACGCCTACCTGATCATGGACGACAACAACGCCGCGCCGCGCCTGCTTTCGCGTCCCGGTGAAGGCATTTACAACGACGCGGCTGGCGCCGTGGAGGGGAACAGCCCCTTCCAAGTCGTCTGGCTTTCGGATGAGGAGCGCGACCGCAAGCTCGAGGAAATCCACGCGCTCGCGGCCAGCCGGCATTTACCTGAGCGCACGCCGGTCGTTTTCGAAGGGAATGCGCCTGCGGACGTGGACGAAAATGATCCCCTGCGTGCCGTGCTGGCGCAACTGCCAGCGGCTGTCCCAACGATGGGACGCGCGTGGCTTGGGGCGCCGAATGCCATCAAAGGCCCGACCGAAGTGCGCTTCAAGCGCCAGAGCGGCCATCACCTGCTCATCGTCGGGCAGCGCGAGGAGAGTGCAGCCACCATGCAGGCGCTCTCGCTCATCGCACTCGCGGCGCAGTATCCGCCCGGAGCGGCTCGCTTCTTCTTTTTCACGAGCGCCGCCGCCGGTTCCGCCGAGGAGGCTTTTATCGAACGGGCGGTGGCGCGTGCGGAGGCGAGCGGGCATCCTGTCGCCTTGGTCCGCGGCGGCGACGTCGGAGCCGCCATGGGCGAGTTGGCAAGCGAATTGAAAGGTCGCGTGGCGGCTGGCGAGAACGCCGAAGCGCCAGTCATCTTCCTTTTCGTGCAGGGGCTGCAGCGTTTCAAGAAGCTGCGGCACGAAGAAGATTTTTCCTTCTCCTCAAGCGCGGACGATACCGGCAACCCGGGCGCACAGTTCAACGAGATCGTTACGGACGGCAGCGCGCACGGGGTGCACCTGGTGGTTTCGGTGGACACGCTGAGCAATGTGCAGCGCTGGCTTCCGAGAAAGGCGCTCGGCGAATTCGAGCTGCGCGTCCTTTTCCAGATGAGCGCAAACGACTCCGCCACGCTCATCGATTCAACCCAGGCCAGCAACCTCGGCCTCCATCGCGCGCTCCTGTACAACGAACAGGAAGGGACGCTCGAAACCTTCCGCCCCTACGCCACCCCAAGCCCCGCTTGGCTCGCCCCGAGCACTCCTGCGCCGGAAAGAGAAGGGTTCCGCTGAGGCATCGCTGATCCGATCCTAGCGTCGGCAGCCGCGCTTCCCAAGTGCCACAACCCGGTGCTCGTCACGTTTGCTGAGCGACGAAATCCAAGGCGAAGCGCACCAAGTCGTTGGAGGTTTCCAAGTGGAGCTTCTCTTTGATGTGCAGGCGGTGGCTCTCGATCGTCTTCACGCTCAGGTGCAGGTCCTCGGCGATTTGCCGGCTCGACTTGCCTTCGCCTACGAGCTGCAAAACTTCGAGCTCCCGATCCGTAAGCGCTTCCAGAGGCGACCGCGCCGGGTCGCCCTCGCTGCGGGCCACCTTGTAGATGAGTTGATCACCGAAGGCCGGGCTCACGTACACGCCGCCCGAAAGCACCTTGCGCACCGCTTCCATGAAGGTTGCCTCGGCTTCCGTCTTCATCACGTAGCCGACGGCTCCAGCGCGAAGTGCGCGCAAAGCATACACCTGCTCGTCGTGCGCCGAGACGGCCATGATCGAAATCTCGGGATGCTCTGCGCGGAGATGCTTGATCAATTCCAAGCCGTTGGCACCGGGCAGCGAAATATCCACCACTACCAGGTCGGCCTTGATTCGACGCAAACCGTCCAGCGCTAGAGCAGTGCTGGCCGCCTCGCCGCAAACCTCCAAGTCCGGCTCTCCTTCGATAAAGCGACACAGGCCGTGCCGGAAGATCGGATGATCATCAACCAGGAAGATCTTCGTCTTCGGAATCGCGGCCACCTTGGGTGCTTCGGCGATGGAGGTCATTGTTTAAAATACGGGCCAGGTCGATTGCACGCGGGTGCCATTCGGGGCCGAGGAGCTCCTTTTCAGCGTCGCACCCCCAGCTTGTGCGTAATGCCCCAGCAACTCCCAAAGGGCCGCTCCCTCCGGCGTGGAGAACGCGCTCGGCGGCATGCCCTTCGATGTAATCACGAGCAAAGCGTGCTCCGTCTCGCAGCGCCACTCCACCGTGGCACTGGTTGCCTTGCCGCTCGTCAATGCAAAGCGCAGGAACTGGCGGGTCATCTGGTACACGCGATTGGCGTTGTCCACCGGCAATCGATCCACCCCGGCGGGCCCCTTCCACTCGCAAGGCAGCTTGGCGGCAATCGTCGCACAAAGCTCCTGCAAAGCCGCAGGCAATCCGCCCGCCGGCAGTTCGGGCACTTTCAGCCAGAAGTTCAGATGCCGGAGTTCGCCAGCGGCCTGTTTCAGATTCGCAATGAGATCCGCCATCTCCGGTGCGCCCGCCGCCCCGCACGGCACGAGCTTGGCGGCCACGTGCGCCAGCAACTGAAGTCCGCCGAGACTTTGGCAGAGCGTGTCGTGGATGTTTTGGGCCAGCCGCGCCTGCTCTGCCTCGACCGCCCGCACCACCACCTCACTCAGCGCGACTGCGGAGCACGCTCGCTCCGCCTGCGTGCGCACTGCTCTGGTGTGGGGAATTGGAAGCGAAGAAGCGTGCATGAGAGCAACCGCCAACCACTCACGATGTTAAATGGTGCGCCAGAGGCGGCAACCCGGTTTTTTCAGTTCGCACCGGCCCTCTACGCAGCCGCCCGGGCGTTCCGTTCACGCGTCGCTTCGGCCAGCAGTCCATCCAACTCGTCGGGCACGAACGGCTTGAGCAGGTGTCGGCGAAAGCCCGCTTCCTCGCTCAACGCGCGATCCGCGTTCATCCCGAAGCCGCTCATCGCCACCGCATAGACTTCCGGCCCCAATTTGGACCTCCGCAGCACTTCCCGCCCATCTCCATCCGGCAAGCCGATATCCGTGATGAGCACATCGCACAGCATTCCCGGCAGCTTCTTGAGCGCCTCCGTCAGGGTCATGGCTGATTGCACGATATGTCCCAACTCCTCCAGGTACACGGTCAACCAGCGCAGCGTATCGACATGATTCTCGACGAGGAAGATGTGGAGCGGATCCGCCGCGTCGAGCGTTGCATTCATGGCTTTCTCTTCTTCGCGTCTCAGAATTCTTTCGGTTTGGCCATCAGTCCCCCCCGCCGTCAATCGCACCTAAGGTTGGCCCCTGAGGCGGCGTCCAAAGGCAGCCGGACCTCGAAAGTCGCTCCACGGCCAACCCCCTCACTTTGAACGGCAATGGTGCCCTCATGGGCAAGCACCGTCGCCCGGACGATGGCCAGGCCCAGCCCCAAGCCTCCAAACTCCTGCGAAATCGAGGCGGTCGCTTGCTGGAAAGGGTGAAAGATATTTCCGGCGTGCTCCGGCGCAAGGCCGATGCCATTGTCGGTGACTTCGATCAGGATGAAGTCGCCCTCGTCGCGCGTGCGAATCATGACGGCGCCGGCCACCGGTGTGAACTTCGAGGCGTTCTTCAGAAGATTCCAGAAAACTTGCTGCAGCCGCGCGATATCGCCTGAAAGCCGCACGCGCGTGGCCTCGAGGGACACATTGAGCCGCTGCTGTTTCGCCTCCAGATCGCCCTGGCTGATCTCGATGGCATGCCGGATGGCCTGATGCAGGTCCACCTCCTCCCGCACAATCTCCAAGGTGCCGCGAGCAACGCGGGTGAGGTCGAGCAAGTCATCAATGAAGTGTGCCTCGATCTCCACGTTGCGGCGAATCATGGAGAGCGCCTCGACGACCGGCGGCGGCAAATCACGCCGGCGATTGAGGGTTTGCACCGCCACCAAAATTGGGGTGAGCGGCGTCCGTAGTTCATGGGAGAGGACGGCCAGAAACTGGTCCTTCGCCTGCCCCGCGGCTTCGGCTTCCGCACGGGCTCGCTCGGTTTCCTGCAGGGCGTCCCAAAGTTCGATGCGGCCTTTCTCCAGCGCCTCCTTCGCTTGGCGCTCCTGCGTCTGGTCGCGGAAAATCTTCACCATGCCCACGACCTGCCCGGTGGCATTGTGCATCGCCATCATCACGCCACTACCCCAGAAGCGGCTGCCATCCTTGCGCATGTGCCAGCGCTCATCGGCGGCGCGGCCCTCCGCCACGGCCATGCGCGCTTCTTCCTCGCACGCGCCATTCGCCCGGTCCTCGGCGGTAAAGATGATGTCGGCCGAGCGGCCGAGGATTTCGCCCGCCGAATAGCCCAGCAACCGCTCCGCTCCCGGATTCCAGCTGGTCACCAGCCGCGCCAGGTCAACGCTGAAAAGCGCATACTCGCGCACGTTTTCAATCATCAGCCGCAGCTTTTCTTCACCCGCGCGCAGCTCAGCTTCCATGCGCTTGCGCTCCGTGATATCGCGCGTCGATCCGGCGACCACCTCGACGGCGCCGTCGGCGCCAACCACTGGTTGGAAGATGTACTCGTAGAATCCTGTTTTCCCTTCGGCGGAAGTGAAGGGGGTATCATCGACCACGCTTTCTCGTGTGGTGAAGACGTGCTGCACCTGAGCGTTCAGCCGGGCGGCCAGTTCTGCTTCGTAGCCAAGCTCATCGAACGTATGTCCCGCCACTTCCTCCAAAGTTCGCCCCAGCAGCTTGAGGAGCGGTTGGTTGGCGTAGATGAAGCGCCCCTGTCGATCGAAAGTGTAGGCGAAATCCGCAATCGAGGAGAGGGTGGTGTGGAAGATGCGCGATTGCCGCTCCATCTCGGACGCCAATTCCATGCGCCGGAAGTCCGCATTCTTTTGCTCGGTGATATCGACGAGGGTCAGCACGGCACCGGCGATGTGATCGTCGCCTGTCCGGTACGGCACCAGTTGCGCGAAAAACCATCGCCCGGTCGCATCGGGCACCTCCCGCTTGATCGGAATCAGCGTGGCGAGCACCCGCTCCGCATCCGCCGCCAGTTCCGGGTAGGTGAGCTGATGCGCGAGGTCACTCAAGGGCCGCCCCACGTCGCTCACGATCAGGCGGAAAAGCGCCACGGCCGCAGGAGTGTACCTCGTGATCCGCAGGTCACGATCCAGGAAGATGGTCGCGATCGACGTCGCCGACATCAGATTTGCCAAGTCACTGTTGGCGTGGCCCAGCTCGTCCACGCGGCTTTTCAGCTCCTGATTGACCGTCGTCAACTCCTCGTTGATCGATTGCAACTCCTCGCGGCTGGTCTCGAGTTCCTCCGTCGCAGAGCACAACTCCTCATTCGTCGCCTGCAACTCTTCGTTGCCCGATTTCAGTTCCTCCGTCCGGGAGTCGAACTGCTCGATGACTTCGCGCAGTTGCCGACGCGCCTGCTCGATTTCCTTCTCGAGTTGCGCGATGACCGGGTCGCTCGCATTGGCCGTTGAGCGGGCTTCCTGCTCGTCGGAGGCGAGCGGGCGCGCTTCGAAAAGAATCAGCAGAAAATCCGGCGCGACCTCATCCGCTGGCGCCACGCGCACGGCCACGCCCCAGCGCGCACCCTCCAGGTCGAGCGCTACCTCGGCACTGCGATCAGCCGCGCCGCTGGCCGCCGCGCGATACAGCGCCGCCCTTAATTCCAAGCGCAACTGTGGATGGACGGTTTGTAGCAGGTCCTGCGTCGGCTCTCCCCCCGCAAAGCGCAAAAAGCGCCCCGCCGTTTCGGAAACATAGACGATCTCGCGCTGCGGGTTGACCAGCAGCGACGGCGGCGCATGCTGCGCGAGCAATTGGAAATGCAGCTCTTTCCATGAGCCCGCCGGACCATCCACCGCTTCGGGGCGCGCCGTGGCGAGGTTGCTCCCCGGCAGACCGCCCGCACTCGTGAGCCGCGGGATGATTGGCCCAGTTTTGCTGCGGGCGTGAGCCTCCAGCGCGCGCGCCAGCGTGCTCGAGCCGATCGGCATCGGCACGGTGAGGCGGCCCGTCGGCCGAGGCGCGTACAGCCGATGCGCTTTATCCACGACGGAGAAAAGCGCACTCCCTTCCTCGATCGTCTCCGAGGAGCCAAGGAAAAGCCGCCCTTGCGGCAGCAGGGAGAAGTGAAAGGTCTCGAAAGCCCGCGCCTGCGCCGTCCGGTCCAAATAAATCAGCAGATTGCGGCAGGAGATCAGATCGAGCCGCGAAAATGGCGAATCCTGCAGCAGATCATGCTGGGCGAAGAGCACCACCTCCCGCACCTCTCGCCGTACACGAAAGCCACGCGGCTCAGGCACAAAAAACCGCCGGAGCCGCTCCTCCGAAACATCGGCCGTGATCGCTGCGGGGAAGACTCCCTCGCGCGCCGTCCGGATCACCGCCTCGTCCAAATCGGTGGCGAAGACCTGAATGAACGGCGGAGCCTCCAGCTTCCGCGCGTGTTCCCAGAGCAGGATGGCGATGGAGTAGGCTTCATCCCCCGTGGCACAAGCCGGCACCCAGGCGCGCACCGCATCATTCGGCCCTTTCCCGACGAAGAGCAGCGGCACAATCATCTCCAGCGCCGCGAAACTGTCGCGATCCCGGAAAAAGTTGGTGACGCTAACGAGCAAATCCTGCAGGAGCGCTCCCGCTTCTCCGGGGTGCGTCTGGAGGAAGTCCAGGTACGACGGCAAATCCGCGAGGCCATTCACTTGCAGCCGCCGTGCAGTTCGCCGCAGGATCGTCGCCCTTTTATAACAGGAAAAGTCGCGCCCCGTCCTGGCGTGCAGTAGCGACAGCACCGCCCTCAGCGCCTTCTCGGCCTGATCCTCCGCCGCGGGCAGCGGTTGCGCCGGGTGCGGCCCTTCCTCCGGCGGCACCTCCAGCCGCTGCTCATGCGCATGGTACTGCACCAGCCGCCGCGGCATCTCGGCCACGGGCAGAATCCAATCGACCATTCCGGTCGCAATCGCCGCCCTCGGCATGCTCGAGTGCTCCGCCTCGTTCGGGTCCTGTGCAATCGTCAACCCGCCGCGTTCCTTGATCCGCTTGAGGCCCAGCGCGCCATCACCATCCGCGCCCGAGAGCACAATGGCCGCGGAGTGCGGCCCATGGGTATCCGCCAGCGTACGAAAGAAGAGATCCACGGCCACCCGCCGGCCACGCTCGTCCTGATACGGCGTGAGGCGGAGATGGCCATCCACGGAGACGAGGTGTTTGCCAGGGGGGATGACATAGACATGGTTCGGGGCCACCTGCACCGCGTCTTCCGCTTGTCGCACCGGCATCTTCGTCACGCGTTGGAGCAGCGCCGCCAGCGTACTTTCGTGATCCGGCGCGAGGTGGAGGATCACGACGAAGACCATCCCGCTGTCAGCCGGCATGCTCTCGAAGAACTTGTGCAAGGCACCGATCGAGCCGGCGGAGCCGCCCAGTCCAACCATCGGGAGCATCCGATACCCCCGCGTCGGCACAATGTTATCGAGTTCGTCTCGCCATTCCTGTTCGAGCAAATCCGGGGCTACCGCTCGAAACTCAGTGGTCCCCGATGGCGCTTCCACGGCGTCCAGCGCCGCATCAGCCCGCGCGTCGCCGTCCCTCTCGGCACCGGTCACCGCATGAGTCGGCGGCTCCACAGATTCTGCGGCCACGAGCGGCGCGGTGGGCTGTGGAGGAGGCACCTTGTTCATGGGCGCCTCAGGATGGACTGCCGCCCTGGCCCGCGCCAGTGGCAAGATTTTCCGCACCATCCGATGCAACCACTCAAGGCGCACCTGATGCTTCCACTTCGCGGAAGGGACGACAATCGACGGTGTGCAAAAGTTTGCCCGTGCGCCCCTCGTACAGGAGAAAATCCACCAACTCCGCGCCGACCTGATTGAAGGCTTAATTGAAGGCCGCGCGTGGCCAGTTCCTCGCGGGACAGCCGCTCGAGCTTCTCCTCGAATTCCGCCTGACTGAGCCGGCCATTCGCTCGCAAGCGCGCTGCTTCCCGGAGCACGGCCGAGATCATCGCCGGCAACACCCGTGCGCCTTCGATCGCGCGGCTCGCATTCCGCACTTCCTCGTCAAAACCGGACGCGGCCTGCTGGACCGGGATCACCTCGCCCGCGTGCGACAGCTCTTCCGAAAGACTCTCAAGCAGCTCGTCCAACTCCTCGGCCGCGAATGGCTTCACCAAATGCCGCCGAACCCGCCGCGCGGCCCTTCCGCACACCTTCGTCTCGAATCCACTCATGGTCACGGCAAACCGCGGGACGACGCTGTTCGTCCCCTCCATCAGCCCATAGCAATCCCCATCTGGCAAATGCACATCGGCCAGCAGCAGATCGTATTCGTGCTCCGCCAATTCGGCTCGCGCCCCGCGCAGATCTCCAGCCGAGGAGACGCCGTGCCCGTGGGTGCGCAAATAGCGGCTCAGGCATTGCGTCAAGGCTGCGTGATCTTCGACCAGTAGAATGCGGAGGGGACGCGCTTCCGGGAGGGCCATGGAGCGGCGACTATGCGCCAGTTCTGATCTTCACGAAATGAGGTTGCTCCCCGAAGCAGAGCCCTGCTCACCCTGTGCCAGAAATCCGCGGCGGACAGGCCGAGGTCGATGGTCTATTGGCCTTTCCCTCTCCGCTGCCCCGAAGGCCTACCCTGATACTCCGCATCCACCGACAGCGTGATCCCTCCGCGCGAGGCAAATGACCCTTGCACGAGCAGCCGCCGCGGCCGGCAGGCTGCTACCAGGTCTTCCAAGATGCGATTCACCACCTCCTCATTGAACGCGCGCGTGTTGCGAAAGGCCGCCAGGTAAAACTTCAGCGACTTCGTCTCGAGGCATTGCTTCGCGGGAACGTACTCGATCCGCAACCGTGCAAAATCCGGCTGCCCCGTGATCGGACAGAGAGAAGTGAAATCGGCGCATTCAAACGTCACCACGTAGGGCCGCTGCGGGAAGCGATTGGCAAAGGTCTCTATCGTGCCGGCGTCCGGCGACTCGGGAAACGGCACATCCGAGCGGCCAAGCAAACGCAGGCCGCGTTGGGAGGGTTCAGGCGCACGCGGCATGGACCATGCCTCTGTTCTTTTCACCCCAAAAGCAAGCCGGAGCCACCGCGCCGGTCCGATCCCTCTCCACCGCCCGCCAAATCGCTGGCCAAGCGCCGCGTTCAGTGCCACCTTCCTGCCCCTTTTCATGAAATCCGTCTCGATCATCTTCGCGGCTGCGCTCTCGCTCGTGGCTCTTCCGCTCGCGCAAGGCCAGACCAAAGCGCCCAAAGGCAAAGCGGCTCCCGCCAAGCCCGCGCCACCGGTGGAAGCCCCCGCCACACCCCCTGAGCCGACCGCCGCCAAAGCTGCGCCGCTTCCCGAGGTCGTCGCCACCGCTGAGGGGCAGGAGATTAAGCGCGAAGAACTGGAAGAAGCCTTCAAGGCCATGCTCGCCCGCCAGGGCGTCCCCGCGGAGGCCGTTCCCGAGGAGCAACGCCTGCCCGTCTATCACATGCTGCTCGACAACATCATCGTCTCGCACCTGATCGACAAACGTTCCGCCGGCGTGAAGGTCGAAGACGCGGAAGTGAACGCCACCTTCGACAAGGTGAAGGCGAAATACGGCACCGACGAGGAGCTGAAGAAGCAGGTGGAACTCAACGGCCAAACCGTTGAGGGCCTCAAGGAGAGCATCCGCAGTTCGCTCCGGCAGCAGCATTGGGTGGAAAGCCAGGTCAAGGCGGGCCCGCCGCTCACCGACAAGGATGCCGAGGAGTTCTTCCAAAAAAATCCGGACCAATTCAAAAAGCCGGAGCAGGTGCGCGCCTCGCATATCCTCATCTCTGTGCCGGAAGACGCCTCGCCCGACGTCGTCGTCGCCAAGCAGAAGGTGGCTGACGCTGTGGCGGCCCGCGTGAAAAAGGGTGAAGACTTCGCTAAAGTCGCCAAGGAAGCTTCCGAAGATCCGGGCTCCAAGGAGACTGGCGGCGACCTCGACTTTTTTACCAAGGATAAGATGGTGCCCGAGTTCGCGGACGCAGCCTTCGGGATGAAGAAGGGCGATATTTCTGATCCAGTGCGCAGCAAGTTTGGCTATCACATCATTAAGCTTACCGACCGCAAAGACGCCGAGACCATGTCGCTCGAGCAAGTGAAGCCGCAACTGCTCGCCTTCCTCCAGCGACAGAAGAAGCAGGAGGAAGTCAGCAAGATGCTGGAAGCCCTCCGCGCGAGCGCCGACGTAAAGGTCGCCATTCCGTAAGCGGGCGTTGGGTCCCGATGCTCCTGCTCGGAGCCAGCGCACCGCGTGTCGGTCCAGTGGGAGAAGTGACCCAACCAGTCAGTGGAGCGCGGAACAACCCCGCTGCAGGGGGGAACGGACCTTTCCCGGCAAGAGCGCCGCTGGGGTGTGCAGATTTGTGCACTTGCCCCCCCACCCCAGCTTGGCGGTAAGAAGAGAATACTTCGCATCCGGTCTACGGCTCCGGCGATTGGACAAATCGCCACAATGCGCGATGATCTCACTCCCCCTCAGGGAGCGTGCGAGACCACGACCCAACGGGTGCCTTTCCCCCTCCCATGCTGCTCCGTTACCCAACCCTGCCTTCTCGGCTGGCTCCTTTCGGCGCACTGCTCTGCCTGACAGTGACCTGCTTGGCTGCCCCGGGCAAAGTCGATTTCAATCGCGAGGTACGGCCCATCCTATCGGAGAACTGTTTCGCCTGCCACGGACCGGACAAAGGGGTACGCAAGGCGAAGATGCGGCTCGATCAGCGAGAGTCGGCGCTCGACAAGGAAGCCTTTGTGCCAGGACAGCCGGAGAAGAGCGAACTCATCGCGCGCGTCGTCAGCACTGATCCCGAGGAGATCATGCCGCCGCTCGATTCGCACAAGAAACTCACGGCGGCGCAGAAGGAGACGCTGCGGCGCTGGATCGCCGAAGGCGCCGAGTACCAGCCGCACTGGTCGTACATTCTCCCAAAACGGCCCGCTCTTCCGGTGATGACGGGCCATACGAGCGCGCATCCGGTGGACGCTTTCATCTGCCAGGTGCTCGCCAGCCAAGGGGTGGCGCCCTCGCGGGAAGCGGATCGCCCCACTCTCCTGCGCCGGCTTTCGCTTGACCTCACCGGCCTGCCGCCGACGCCCGAGGAGGTGCGGGCCTTTATGAACGACGCCGCGCCAGAGGCTTACGAACGCGTGGTGGATCGCCTGCTCGCCTCCCCGCATTTCGGCGAACGCATGGCGGTGCCTTGGCTCGATGTGGTGCGCTATGCCGATACGGTCGGTTATCACGGCGACCAGAATGTGAATGTCTTTCCGTACCGCGACTACGTCATCGAATCTTTCAATCGCAACAAGCCGTTCGATCAATTCACCATTGAGCAAATCGCCGGCGACCTGCTGCCGCACCCGACAGCAGAGCAGCGGGTGGCGACCTGCTTCAATCGGCTCAACATGATGACGCGCGAAGGCGGCGCGCAACCGAAAGAGTATCTTGCCAAGTACGCGGCGGACCGTGTGCGAACGGTCTCCGGCGCGTGGCTCGGTTCGACGCTTGGCTGCGCGGAATGCCATGACCATAAGTTCGATCCGTTCACCGCGAAGGACTTCTACAGCATGGAGGCCTTCTTCGCCGACGTGAAGCAATGGGGGGTTTACGCCGACTACGGATATACGCCCAATCCCGATCTGAAGGGCTTCAACAATGACTATCCCTTCCCACCGGAGATTTCCGTAAACAGCACCGCGCTCCAGGAGCGCATCGCCAAGCTGCGCGAGCAGATATCGGCAGCGGCGGGGGAGGCTGCCAGGCGAGATGCGCACCCATCGGGACTTGCCGCGTGGCGGGCGCAGTTGGAAGCGTTCCTCGCCGAATCTCACTCAGGGTGGGAGGTACCTGAGCCGAACGTGACCCTAGACGCGGTCGTCGCACCCAAGCCCGCCAAAAAAAAAGCTTCAAACCGGAAGGCGGAAATCCAGAAAGTCTCTTCAGCGCAGAACAGCCAAAGGTGGCGTCGCCAGATCCAGCGACGCAGGAGACTCAGAAAAATCAGGAACCGACAGACGCCGCGTCTGAAGCTCCGGCAGCCGCGGCGGAGGCGAAGCCGGCCGCGCTCTTTGAGGTGGACGCCAGCCGGCGCATCACCTTGGCCTCGAAGTCGCCGCAGAAGATCACCGCCATCCTTCAGCCGCGTGCGCCCCTGATGGCGGCCTTGCGGGTGGAATTGCTTCCGTCCCCGGCGCGAGGCGGCTCCATTCTCGCGGCGGGCGGCAAGCCGGAATCGCTGAAAGTGGAAGCAATCCTCCAGCGCGCCGGGCAAAAGCCGCAGCCGCTTTCCTTTCGCCTTGGCGAAGCCAACTACGAGCAACCCCGCTATGCAGGCGGCGCTATAATCAACGGTTTGAAGGCCGGTTGGGCGCTCTCTCCCGCGCACTTGCAGGAGGCCAACACCGCCGTCTGGTTGCTGGAAAGTCCGGCCGCGCTTTCGGCGGGCGATGAAGTGCACATCGTACTCGAAGGAGTGAATCTCGCTTGTGTGCGCCTTTCGGTTTCGCCGCTGGCTCCCGACGATCTGCGGCTCCCAGAGATCGATCCGGCGCTCCTGGCAGCACTTACGCGGGACGATTTTGCATCCGCGCCAGTTGTGCAGGCCGCCTGGCTCCGCAGCACGGGCACGGACCTGAAGGCCTTTCCCGCCGTCGAGCGGTTGGAACGAGAGATCGCCGAATGTCGCCACGGACAGGCGCAGGTGCTGGTAACCGAAGCCCTGCCGCAGCCGCTCCCGATCCGATTGCTGCATCGCGGGAATTGGCAGGATGACACGGGCGAGTTGCTCGAGCCCGGACTGCCGCACTTTCTCTCTCCAACCGCTGTCGAGCCGGGCCAGCGGCTCACGCGACTCGATCTCGCCCGCTGGATCGTCTCCCCGGACAATCCGCTCACTGCGCGCGTCTTCATGAATCGCCTATGGAAGCAGTGTTTCGGCACAGGGCTGAGCGCCACTGTGGATGACCTTGGCGCGCAAGGCGAATGGCCAACGCATCCTGAGTTGCTCGACTGGCTGGCGGTCGAGTTCCGCGAGAGCGGCTGGGACGTGAAGCACATGGTCAAGCTGCATTGTGATGTCGCGCGACCTATCGGCAGGAGCGCGCAACTGCGCGCCCGAACTGCGCGAGATCGACCCGAACAACCGCCTGCTCGCCAGCCAGAATCCCGCGCCGGCTCGAGGCGGAGTTCGTGCGGGACAACGCCCTGGCGATCGCCGGCCTGCTCAACCCGGACATCGGCGGGCCGCAGTGCCATCCCTATCAGCCCGCCGGCTACTACGCGAATCTGCAGTTCCCCGACCGCGACTACGTCGCCGACGTCGACGACCGCGCAGTATCGCCGCGGCGTCTACACGCACTGGCAGCGGACCTTCCTGCATCCGATGCTCGCCAACTTCGACGCCCCGTCCCGGGAGGAATGCACCGCGGTCGCGCACCGTCGCCAACACCCCGCAGCAGGCGCTCACGCTGCTCAACGATCCCACCTTCGTCGAGGCGGCGCGCGTGCTTGGCGGCGAAGCTGCTGTCGGCACGCCGACCGACTCGGAGCGCCTGCTCGACGCGCTTTATCAGGAAGCGCTGGCCCGTCCGACCAAGGACGCGGAACGGATTCGCTGCTCGACTTCCTTGGCGGATGCAGCGGGAGTACTACGGGCAGACGCCGACGACGCGGACAAGCTGCTCCAGGTCGGGCTCGCGCCGGTGCCAGCAGCAACGCCGATCCAGCCTGAGCTGGCCGCCTGGACCAGCGTCTGCCGCGTCGTGCTCAATCTTCACGAAACCATCACCCGCTACTGAACTTTATGATGAATCCGCTCCTTCGATCCCGCTGGCATTCACGGCAGGGAAATCAAGCCGCCGCACCTTCCTCGAGCCGCTCCGCCTACGGCCTCGGCGGCCTGGCGCTGGCCGGCCTGCTCGATCCGCGGGTGCCTTCGCCGGCGAACGCAGCCCGGCCAGCCATGACCGCTGGCATGGCGTCATCAATCCGCCGCATTTCCCGTCAAGGCCGAAGCGGGTCATCCACCTCTGCATGGCCGGCGGACCTTCGCAGTTCGAGAGCCTTCGACTGGAAGCCGCGAGCTGAAGCGGCTCGACGGCCAGGCCGTTCCCCGAGTCCTTCACCAAGGGGCAGCAGCTCGCGCAGCTGCAGGGCGCCGAGCTCAAGGCGCGCGGCCCCTTCGCCGAGTTCAAGAAGCATGGCGCAATCGGGCCAGGAGATCTCCGACCTCTTCCCGCACATCGCGGCGATCGCCGACGAGATCTGCATCGTCCGCTCGATGCAGACCGAGCAGATCAATCACGATCCGGCGCACGCCTTCATGAACACCGGGCTCGCCGTCAAGGGCCGGCCCAGCATGGGCTCGTGGCTGCTCTACGGCCTCGGCGCCGAGACCGACAACCTGCCCGGTTTCATCGTTCTCACTTCCGCCAGGCAAAGCCGGGGCGCGCAGCCGGTCTCCGCGCGCCAGTGGTCTGCCGGGTTCTTGCCGAGCAAATTCCAGGGCATCCAATTCCAGTCAAAGGGCGATGCGGTTCACTATGTCGGCAATCCCGAAGGCGTCTGCCAGAGCACGCAGCGGCAGGTCGTCGAGGAGGTTAATCAGCTCAATGGCATGCTCGCCGACGGATCGCGCGGACCCCGAGATTCAGACACGCATCGCGCAATACGAACTCGCCTTCCGCATGCAGAGCTCCGTGCCCGATCTCACGGACCTTTCGCAGGAAAGCGCAGCCGACGCTCGCCTCTACGGCGTGCAAGCAGCCCGGCGACGGCAGCTTCGCCTCGAATTGCCTGCTGGCGCGACGGCTGGCCGAGCGCGGCGTCCGCTTCATCCAGCTCTATCACCGCGCCTGGGATCATCACGGCGACATCGAGAAGGACATGCCCGATCGCCGCGGCGGACGTCGACAAGCCGAGCGCCGCGCTGGTCAAGGACCTCAAGCAGCGCGGCATGCTCGACGACACGCTGATCATCTGGGGCGGCGAATTCGGCCGCACGCCGATGGGCCAGGGGACCGGCCGCGATCACCACATCCTAACGCCTTCTCCATCTGGATGGCCGGCGGCGGCATCAAGGGCGGGCGTGACCTACGGCGCGACCGACGAACTCGGCTACCGCGCCGTCGAGGACAGTCGTCGCATGTCCACGACCTGCACGCCACGATGCTCCACCTCTGCGGCATCGACCACAAGCGGCTCACCTTCCGCTTCCAGGGTCGCGATTTCCGGCTGACGGACGTACACGGTGAAGTGGCCAGGGCGATCCTGTCGTAGGGCCGGACATCGAGAGTGAGCCGCGTTTGGCCGCCGTTTACTACCCGTCCCGCCTCTGCTTGTGGATTGTGCTGCCGCGGACGCGGACGGTCGAAGTGCACCAGCGCCCGCAAGCTGGCCGCTATCGCGAGATGCGTGTCGCCGGTGGAAATGAAGTACTGACGAGCGCCAGCGTGCCCGGCTTGAGCCTCTCGTTGGCTGAACTGTTTG